>NZ_JAHWQX010000016.1 GCF_019334345.1 Neohoeflea coraliihabitans | reverse complement strand
GCCTGCACCTTGTCCGCATGACCGGGAGGATCGGAATAGGCCGAGCCGTCCCACGTTCCACCGACCTGCCAGTCTGCGCCGCTTGGGATATCCACGCGGGTCAGGCCGTCAGAAGCGATGAAACTTTCCGGCTTTGCCAGATCGCGGGTTTCGACAACCAGGCCATTGGCATCAATGAGAGCGATATTCATGGTCAGACCCTCCCGAATACGTGAATTCCACCGCCGGTGAAATTGCCGGTGGATGACTTGAGGCGAACGGCGTTGTGAGTAGCTGCTGTGCCGTGATTGCCAACGAGGTGATGCAGCCTTCCTTGGTCGAAATGACCAAAAGCGAGTGTCTTGATCGAGGCGTTGTTCAGGGAAGACAGTCTCAGAAACCCCGTCTTGATTTCAGTGGCAGCGTTTTCAATGAGTAGGATGCCGGTGGACGATACTGTGCCGGCAGTCGAGCCACTTTCTGCGGCAATGACTCTGTATCCACTCGTCAGAAAAGTAGACCCGTTGTCCGTAGACAGCAGGA
>NZ_JAHWQX010000015.1 GCF_019334345.1 Neohoeflea coraliihabitans | reverse complement strand
CGCGAGATGAAGATCGAGCGCGACGAGATGGCCAACATCATTTTGTACCAGACCGGGGCTCTGAAGGGGTTTCTCGATGCCGCCGGTCTGCCGCTCAGCCATCTCAAGCCGCACGGGGCGCTGTATGGCATGGCGGCGCGCCAGGAGCACATTGCGCATGCGGTGGCGGATGTGGCGGAGATCTATAAGGTGCCGGTGATGGGGCTGGCGGGCACCTTGCACGAGGAGATCTACACGGCGCGCGGTGTCGGCTTTCTCGCGGAGTTCTTCGCCGATCTCGATTATGACGCCGATGGCGGCCTGATCATCACGCGCAGCCATGCCGCGGTCGATGCCGAGCGCGCCGCCGCGCGCACGCTCAAGGCGGTGCGTGAGGGCGAGATTGACAGCGTTGACGGCACGCCGGTCAAGGTGCGCGCTCAGACGGTCTGCTTTCACTCGGACACGCCGAATGCGCTGGCGGTGGCCAGGGCGCTGCATGCGGCGCTCGGCAAGGTGCAGGCGGCCTAGGGAAGGGCCCGGTTCGGACGGGGCGGGGCGGGGCGAAGGTTTGAGGTTTGGGCTTGAGGCCCGGTTTAATATTGGGCTTGAGGCCCGGGTGAACAG
>NZ_JAHWQX010000014.1 GCF_019334345.1 Neohoeflea coraliihabitans | reverse complement strand
CTGCACTACATTTATCAGACGATCGCGTACACCAGCGGGACCACGCTGACACATTCACGTTTCGTCTTGGCAGGTGAGCGAACAAAGGTCCGGATATCTCTGCCGATCGCCGGGGGCGCTGGAACTGCGGACTTCAACCTTTCGACGGGCGCAGTGATTGGAACGACCGGCACGGGGGCCGTTGCGAGGATCGAAGATTTCGGCTCTGGCATCTATCGCGTTTCGTTGACGCTTGAGGCGACGGAGACCAACACTCGGCAGTTTTCCTGCCAGCCTCTGGATGCCGCCGGCTTGGCGATCTACACGGGCGACGGATCTTCCGGGCTTTATACATGGGGTGCTCAGTTGGAAACCGGCGACGAGCCAACCTCCTACATCAAAACGACCGCTTCAACCGCCACGCGGCTGGCAGACGACATCACCATTCCTCTCGCTGATTTCCCATGGAACGGCGGCAGCGGAACTCTGCAAATCAACGGTTCATCTGTCACCCCGGTCACGAGTGGGTCTGATCTCGATATTGCAGGCACCTGCTTTGCCGAAGGGATCAACCGTCTTGAATCGCTCGTGTGGTGGCCCTCATGATCGATGACCGCATTGTTTCATTCGGCCTGTGGTGTCC
>NZ_JAHWQX010000013.1 GCF_019334345.1 Neohoeflea coraliihabitans | reverse complement strand
TCGGCAAGGTGCAGGCGGCCTAGGGAAGGGCCCGGTTCGGACGGGGCGGGGCGGGGCGAAGGTTTGAGGTTTGGGCTTGAGGCCCGGTTTAATATTGGGCTTGAGGCCCGGGTGAACAGGAGAGAGAGTATATGGCAAGCCATCAGGTCAAGTCGCCGATTCCGGGGACATTCTATCGCAAGCCGGCGCCGGATCAGCCGGCCTTCAAGGAGGTTGGCGACACGGTCGAGAAGGGCGACACGCTTGGCCTTGTCGAGGTGATGAAGACCTTTCACGAGATCAAGGCCGACGCGGCGGGAACCCTGTCGGCGTTTCCGCTCGACGATGGCGATCCGGTGATGGCCGGCCAGCCGGTCGCCGAGTTCGAATGAGCGGTGCCGGCCAGATGGGGATAAACAAGCTACTGATTGCCAATCGCGGCGAGATCGCCGTGCGCATCATTCGTGCCGCCCGCGAACTGGGCATTGCCACGGTGCAGGTGCACAGCTCTGCCGATCGTGACAGCCGCGCCGTGCAGCTCGCCGACGAGGCGATCGACATCGGCCCGCCACAGGCGGCCAAGTCCTATCTCGACACCGAGGCGATCCTCAAGGCGGCCCGCGACAGCGGCGCCGATGCCATTCATCCCGGCTATGGCTTTCTCTCCGAAAGCGCCGCCTTTGCCGATGCGGTGGCCGCGGCCGGGCTGATCTTTGTCGGCCCCTCCGGCGACACCATCCGCCTGATGGGCGACAAGGCGGCGGCCCGCGCCGAGGCCAGGAAGGCCCAAGTGCCGACGGTGCCGGGCAGCGATGGCCTGGTCGAGGACATGCAGGCGGCCGCCGAACTTGCCGAACAGATCGGCTTTCCGGTGATGATCAAGGCGGCGGCCGGCGGCGGTGGCCGCGGCATCCGCATCGCCACGTCAGGCGAGGAGTTCCGCCAGTTCGCCCCCCAGGCCTCGGCCGAGGCCAAGGCCGCCTTTGGCGATGGCGGCATCTATATCGAGAAGGTCATCGAGCGGGCCCGCCATATCGAGGTGCAGATCCTCGGCGATGGCGCCAATGTCGTGCATTTCTTCGAGCGCGAATGCTCGCTGCAGCGCCGCCGCCAGAAGGTCTGGGAGGAAGCCCCCTCCGCAGCGCTCGGCGCCGATATCCGCGAGCAGCTGTGCGCCGCCGCCATCGCCCT
>NZ_JAHWQX010000012.1 GCF_019334345.1 Neohoeflea coraliihabitans | reverse complement strand
TTCAACCTTTCCACCAGTTCCGGCTCCAGGGTGAGCGTATAAGGTTGTCGCATCTTGGAGAGCGTGAGCGGTCGGGTATCGTGCGCCCGAACGTTTACGACCCCTTCGTGGGCAGCGATTGTTTCGGCTTCGAGTTGGCGCGCTTCCTCGTCAGTAAGCCCGTCTTTGAGGATTTCAGCAGTGAACCCGTGCGCGGCGTCAACCACTGCGCACCATTCTTTAGTTCTCCCGAAGGCTTGGCTTTTTCGCCTGCCCCGCCCCTTCCCCACATAGAACAGCTGTCCGTTGTCGCGGCGTCGGTGAACGTAGACGTAGAAGTCAGAAGCTGCCTCAGCCATCGATCAATCCCTTCTGGATCAACTGGCGACATGCCTCGGAGAAAGAAGGGATTTTTCCGGTGTCAGGATCGCGGTTTTCCACACGCCAATCCTCTATGGCCCGACGCATCTCCTCCGTCATTCCTAGCCTGAAAAAGAACTCTGACACCCGACCTTCCTTCATTCTCGCATTTATGGCGATCCGTGTATTGCAGTCAACTTGACATTGTTATATAAGTTTGTCAATATATCAATACATGTTGTGACATAGTGCGTGTAATCCAATCACCCCGGAGACCACAATGCCGAATGAACGCACCTGCCCGAACTGCCGCCGAGTGTTTCATGCCGCTTCATCCTTGCGCACTGCCGAGTATTGCCCGGAGTGCTGGACGGCATGGTGCAAGAACAACGGATCGTTTGAAAAGCGGACAAAACCGCTCTCGGATGAGATTCGCAAGCAACTGTCCAGATAACGCCCGGAGGCACCCATGAACGATGATCTTAAACAGCGCATTTTAGGAGCGATGGAAGACTACGCGTCGAGACAGCCGGAAGAAGGCGAAAGCTGGGAGAGTTGGTTCCACGCCGCCTTTGATTTGGCCCAACAGAAGGTGGCCAAGATCATAGAGAGCGACCAACCGCCCAACTGACCCCGGAGGCACCGATGAAGATCAACGAGGATACGGCAGAGGGCGGCGGGCGCTTCGAAGTTGAAGCCACAGAGGATGGCATGGTCCTCATTTCATGGTTCGCGGCGAACGGCGAGACCTTCCGGTGGTGGAAGCTCGGCGCAGATCAAGCCGACCACCTCGGCGACATCATCAAGAACAACGCGCGGAAGGCGGCAGAAGCCGCGTCCACCTAACCCCGGAGGGCACCATGCGCGAGACCAGGACAGCCACCAACTGCATAGCCGGTTGCTTCGTCTGCAACGGTTCAGATGCAATGTGGACCAGCAAGAACGCGATGGCGCTCGCCGCTCGACACCACGATGCGACCGGGCACGAGACGTGGGCCGATCAAACTCTCACCGTCCGCTACGGCGGGCACGATCAACAACAGTCTGACTGACCCCCGGAGGGCGCACATATGATTGTCAATTTCGCTACATGTGAGAGGTCGCGCGCTCTGCGCTACATGAATGCATTCCGCTCGCGGGAAGTCCTCGACACGCCAGATGACGCCGGCCCCGTACTGGATTTAGTAGAGGCCGACTTGATCCGCATACCAGACCCGAAAATGCACCCCTCAGGCGGTGTTGTTCCAGGGAACAGATGGGACGAGGATCGGCGCAGAGAAGTCACCGAAGTGCTGAACGCATGGATGTCCAGCTAGCCCCGACCGGAGAAAAGCCATGAAGCATCACCTTCGAGATTGCCCCTTCTGCGGGGCGACCGCCGCCGAGGATGGCCTGGTCCTCGCTTCGGAAGAACACATTGACACGGCGGATGGAGAGAAGCTAGGCGTAGGTCGGTATTCTGTCCATTGCTACGGATGCGGAGTAACCGTGTCTGATGACTTTTTGGATGATTGTCTCAACCTCTGGAACGGGGTGCAGACACCACCTGATCCAGGGATCATTTAGCACTCTGGAGGGTGTCGACCCCTACTCGAC
>NZ_JAHWQX010000011.1 GCF_019334345.1 Neohoeflea coraliihabitans | reverse complement strand
GCGGAGTAACCGTGTCTGATGACTTTTTGGATGATTGTCTCAACCTCTGGAACGGGGTGCAGACACCACCTGATCCAGGGATCATTTAGCACTCTGGAGGGTGTCGACCCCTACTCGACACCCCTACCAATTCCGGTAGGTGGTTGAAACAACCTCTTGCAAAAACTGGTGTGCGTGAGGCCGGGGAAGCACCACCACGCCGTCTGGCGTTCCTAGCTTCACCTCGCCCTCTGTGTCTTCGTAGAGCGCTTCACAGAGGCTTACCGCCAGTTCGTGAAGGTCGATGCGCTGCAGATCGCAGACTTTCAACTGATTGCGCCACAGTGAGAACAGCGGCCCCTTCCCGTTCATCTGCGTGACGACACGAATTGAATCAGTCATAATTTGCCACCTAGGCTAGGTCCGAGCGCCGTTTTTGATGCGGCTCACATGTGATTGAGATATGCCGTATTTCTTTGAGATGGCTATCTGCTTCTCGCCTCGCTTGAGCGCGGCACGAATGGCTCGAATTTGCTTGTCGGAATATCTGGCAGAGGGGGAATCCTCGCCTGTACGAACTTCAAATCGATAAGCAGTGCCGTGCCTTATCGCGTCTCGCACGTTGTCCGAGCGCGTACCCCAATATAGGTGTCGTGGGTTGACGCAGCCCATATTGCCGTTCCCGCAGGAGTGGCAACACTCATGTTGGGGAGTGGGCTTCGGTCCGTGTGCTAGTTCACAAACGATAGAGTGAGCGTTAGTTGCCCGGCCACGCCAGTTGATGCGGGCGACCCCGTCTACATTCCTGTAGTAAGGCCACAAGACGCATTCATCCCCATGTTCCCCCGTAGCCACATTTTTGGCGAAGCGCTGCGCCGCGCCGTGCGGTATCCCGCCCGCCAACGGGTCGCCATACTTCCGAAATCGTTTATAGTGAGCACCGCAAAACCCGAGTGCGTAGTGACGAGATTTACACCCATCGACTGAGCAGGATCGGGTACTGTCGCGCTTGTCTTGGGCGGCACAAGACCTTATAGAAACCGCAGCCATATGAGCCTCCTTACAGGTTCATCGTGGTCAGGGCCGATGCGGTGTTGCAAGCACCAAATCGGCCCGATAATTATAGCCGATTCAGCGGGATAAGCCTAGCTCGTTTGGTTAGAGATTCACCGTATGTTCATTTTTCAAGCCGCCCTGAAGATCAAAGCGCATCGCGGTCATCGCCGACCTATCGGTATGGCCCCTGTCGTCTGCGTAGGTGTCCACCCGGCATAAGGCAGGGAGACACTTGTGCATGATCCCGCCGAAGGTATTTTGCTCAGGCGTGTGGACGTGGCCGGTGAACAGATACCAATGCCGCGCCTTGCCAAATTTCTCCGGGAAGCGTGTTGGTATGTCAGCGGCGATATCTTTCGGCTTGCGCGTGTCGCCGTGATCGGCAGAGAGAAACAACCTTCCCTCCTGCCATGTCCACATGTGACGCTGGCGCTGCTCAATCGTCACGCGCGGCTCGTCCCTGTACCGCATCCCCAAGGCAATCCGAAGTGGCCCCGGTACGCTCGGGTCATGGTTGCCGGGGTTGGCAACGTAGATAACGCGCTCATGTCGCTCTAAGGCGGTATCAATCATCCAGATCGTAGAGTGAACAGCGATCAGCAGATTGTCCTCGTGCGTCCCCTCGACCTTCAGCCGGTGCTTGTGGCCCGGCGTGGCGTCCGTGTCGTCATTAGCGTGAAGCAGGTCGCCGTTGTTGAGGATGATAGCGGTCTTGCTTGACTCGATAGCCGCATGGCATTGAGCGAAGCCGTCGCGCAGAATCTCCACAGCAATTTTCGGGTTGTAATCCCGGCCTGCCCGTTCGGCACTGACCACGCTGCCGAGGTGCCAATCGCTATGCGGGAAGAAAGCCACGCTGCTTTCCTGCACATGGTCGGGCTTGATGATAGCGGGTGCTGGGGGGATGTCCGAGAAGGCAGCCCGGATGCGCTCTAGTTGGTCCTCCGTGGCGAGGTCTGGAGCCTTCCACCACGTTGTTCCACGCTTCTTACCGTCCTCGTCGTAATTGTGTATCCACCCCCCTCGTGCTTCGGTTGGGGATACCCCACTGCGCTCCAGTGTAGCCCGTACACCATCTGAAAGGTGCAGACCCCTTCTCTGCGCCACCTCAACTCCGCGTTTGACCGTTTTATCTCCATTCTTTCCCAATCCCAACGCAATGGCCGCATGACGATAACTGCGATCGTTTTGCACATAAGCGCGGTAACGTTCCAGCGCCTCGGCATCTGTAAGCCCGCCCGCGCGCATGTCACCACCCCATCATCATGCAGAGTTCAGATGTCGGGACAGCGTAGCCAATGCCCACCAGCGAAGCCGAGAAGCCCATGGGCAGAACCATGACGCCGACCGTTATGCCGATGACCTCGCCTTGAGCATTGAACACCGGCCCGCCCGATTGCCCCGGAACAACCGCATTGTTCGTGATGAACGCCCGCAGCCATGGGTCGACCTCTTGCACCAGCCCGCCGACATTGCCCCATACGGTGACAAAATCCATGTTTGCCGGGTTGCCTTCCGCATAGAAAGGATCTCCAATCAGCGGTTCATGGCAGGAGACAACGGCAGGGACGAGCGCGGTCGTCGGGTCGATCTTCAACATCGCAATGTCGCGCCGCTCATTCGCCCACAAAACTTCCGCCTCGATGATCTCGCCATCGACCAGCTTGAGATCCACCGTCTTCTTGTCATCCACGACATGGGCGGCTGTCACGACAAGCTGGCTCCCGATGTAAAAGCCAGAGCCGTGTCCGTTTCCTGCAAGCACCTTCACCGTGCTTTGAAAGGGTTTTGGCGCGGCCTTGGTTGGCCCGCCGCTCACGAGAAAAATGGCGAAGATGATCGCCCCGGCAGCGAGCGCCGCCAGGATCAGCAGTCTTAGGGCTGACATAGCAAGCCCTCCTGTGCTGGTTGGGTTATTCGTGGAAAAGGGCCATGTAGATCAGGCCGAGAATGCCGGTAGTGACCACGCCCACCGCCGTCAGAAGGGATTGCCGCTTGACCGTGTTGACCGACTGCCGCCAGTTGCGAAGATGTTGCATGTCAGCCTGCATCTCCTTGGGGTCGTGCGCGTCGATGCCAAGGCGAATGAGGGTTTCAGCCACGGTGTCGGCAACGATCTTGCGGACTTCATCATCTGTCATTTGCGCAGCCCCTTCACCGTCCACATTGCGAAGTAGCCGCCGAGAACGGTCATCTGCACATATGCGAGATTGTCAGAAAGGGGATCGGTCGCACCGAGGCCAAGCACCTTGTCCCACACCACGAGCTTAAAATTGAAAATCACGAACGGAACAGCAAAGCCCACCCTCACCCACCGTTCCACGTTGTCGGACTGGCTCTTGAGGATGATGTCTCGCCGGGCTTCCATGTCCCTGATCCGCATGTCAGCTTCGAGCTTCTGCTCGCTGGTCTGTGCGTTCAGCTTGTCGCGATAGGCGCGCTCAAGCGACTTGGTGATTGAGGACAGACCGCCGGTAGCGAGCCAGGACAGCAGCGAGGCAATCACGTCGCCCACCTGAAACGCTTGGCGAGGCAATAATAGAACTCGGTCGCGGCCCAAATGGCAGCACCAACGCCGATGTTAACAATTGTCAACACGTCAGGGTCAGTGGTGATCCACTCGATTTCCTTGGGAGCAAACCAGCCTTTGGCAATGAGAAAGCCTGCGACAACGCGCAGGATGATGCGAGCAAAAACGCCGGTCATTGAAACAGCCCTCCAAGCCATGATGTAAATTCAGCCCACTTGGCCCACAGCGTGACGCCAGCAGCGACAACGCCAGCGCCAGCGGTTGCCGCCACACCTGCAGGGGCCTTTTTCTGCTGTGCGGTCTTTTGTGGGGGTTTATCGGCTGTGAGCGATTCCCCGCTAACTTTGCTATAACCGGCAGCCATGAGGGCGGCATGGAACGCGCGCGTGTACTTGGCGATATCGGCGTCCGTGCCATCCCTGCCGTTGATGATGCGGCGCGGGTGGGTATCTGGCTTATTGCTCAGGTCCCGGGGCAGAACATAGTCGCTGATCTTCTTGCCGGTATAGAGACCTTCGACCATGCCGATAACGGCGCTGTCTGCCCCGGTTGCCGGCTCAAGAAGCTTCTCGGGGCGCTTGACGAGATCGATCCCCAGCCGACTGCCCATCTTGATATAATTGCGCTTGTGCGTGACCTGCACCGGCCCACGTCCAAACCAGCCATCGCGCCAGTATGGCGACTTCACCCAGGTCAACTGACCTTTTGCCCATGCGCGATCGAGCCGGGCGATTACCGTTGCATCGGAAGGGTTCTTGTCCTTGTGATAGCGCTGCACCGTCTCCTTGATGGGGAGCATATAGCCGCCGGTCTCATGGTAGACGTTGGCTGCGATCAGGGCAGCGCCCCAAGGGTCGCTCACGCCGTTGCGGATGCAACTGTCAAGAAGGGCATTCAGTCCATCGACCTGCTTCTGAGATAGGGACGTGCCGAACACGCCACTCTCACGCCGCCGCAGCGACGCAAAGAATGCTTTCCGGTTCATGGGATTTTCCTTATTCTAGGAACTGGCGCTCACAATGGTCTGGCTCGAGCATCAGCAGCCCGACGAGACGGCAGAACAGGCAGTCGGTGCCGTGCTTCGTCGCGATCCGGGCGCACAAGGTCTCCCCCGGCAAGCCGCCGAAAGCCCGGTTGATGATGATGGATAGATTGCAGAGGAAGGCGCGGAGCCTACGGCCAGCGTTTGACATCGGCGTAGTCTGCCGGGATGGGGTTCATGTCCTTGATGTCCCAACTGGCCTTGTAGGTCGCTTCGACCCATGCGGAGCCGAGGTCCACCAGTTCGAGCATCTGCGAAGGGGTGAGTTGGTGAATGACGTTCTGCACGTCGCGGAAGACAAGCGAAGCCGAAGCGTCGTTGTCGGCCTGCATGGCCTTGGCCTTGGCCGCTTGCCGGTTGAGGATAGTTTGTGTGGCAATACTGCCGTCAGGATGCACGGTGCCATAGCCGGTGACGTTGAATGCCTTGCCCGCCAGCAGGCGACGAGTGCGCTCGGCATTGACCCCTGCCCTGCGCTTGGCCTGCACCTTGTCCGCATGACCGGGAGGATCGGAATAGGCCGAGCCGTCCCACGTTCCACCGACCTGCCAGTCTGCGCCGCTTGGGATATCCACGCGGGTCAGGCCGTCAGAAGCGAT
>NZ_JAHWQX010000010.1 GCF_019334345.1 Neohoeflea coraliihabitans | reverse complement strand
CTAGCGCGAGCGCAGACCGGATAAGCGGCCATTATGGAACCGGTTTTTAAGTAATCGACAAATAGCCTAATAATGAAAAATCGGCCTTATGTCCTATGGCCAATTTTCTATTTCAAAACGCCAATATTCGACCCCCTCCGGTCAGCTGCGCAGAGGCCGCGAATACTTAGCCCGGCCGAGCGCCCTACCCTACCAAAATTGGTAGGTGAAACCGAGCCGATATTGGGGTGCCTCTAGAGCAATTTTGCTTTCGGAGCCGCCTTCGCATGGGTCGATTCAGGCCGCAGATGACGGCCGCTCACCTGAAAGGCCGAAGCGCAGCGGAGGACACGGCGTAGCCGTGTTGACCGGCCGGAAGATGCGGCTAGACCCATGAACTGCGAAGGCGCGCTAACCGGAAGCAGGAATTGCTTTTGGTGAGCCAGAGCGCTCTCCGCCATGTGCTGCGGCGCAGCACATGGCGCACTTGACCGATTCAGCGAATCCCCGCAGGCTCTAGGTGTATAGGTTTATACACCTGAGTTACCCTTTGTTAACCATATATTAATCTACACATCTACACCTAGAGCCATGAAGATTCTCGCTATCACATCGCAAAAGGGCGGCGTCGGCAAAACAACGATTGCCACAGCCTTGGCAGTCGCCGCCGAGCAGGCGGGCAAGAGTGTGGCTCTGTTCGACCTCGACCCTCAGGCGTCCGCTTGCTTCTGGTCAGACCGTCGGCGCAAAGAACTCGGAGAAGCTGGTGGGACGCCCACTGTGCGAGACATTCAGATTGCCCGGCTGCCCAGCTACCTCGAAGCCATGCGGGAAGCCGGTGCGGATTTGGTGATATTGGACTGTCCGCCGGTTCATCGAGACATTGCGCACGATGCGGCGAGCGCGGCCGACCTCATCTTGATACCCACAAAGCCCGAGGTATTCGACATTCGCGCCATGCAGCAGACAGTTGCCGCAGCCCAGCAGGTGGGCAAGCCGGCTGTGGTAGTGCTCACCTTTTGCCCGCCGAGCGGACCCGAGGCGGAGCAGGCGCGCGATATTGTCCGCAAGCAGGGCGCGGACCTCGCATCAGTTTCCCTGCATCAGCGTAAGGCGTATGGCCGCGCGCAAATGCAAGGGCTTGCCCCACAGGAGTTTGAACCGAACGGCAAAGCTGCCGACGAGTGTAGAGAACTCTACAACGCTATAACTCTACAGCTATACGGAGGCCAGCATGGCAAAAAAGGCCAATCTCGCAAGCGCGCTTGATGATGTAACTCCCGCCCCGGTCGCGCAGGTCGAACATCGCCCCGCGCGCGAGCGCAGCACACCGGTTATCCCCTCGCGAGAGGGTACAGTCTTGGTTGGGGCGCATCTACCTGCGCGCTATGGGAAAGCCTTGAAGCTGCTCGCTGCCGAAACTGGCGAGACGCAGCGCCAGCTTATCGAAGAAGCTTTAGACCTGCTTTTCGTGAAGAAAGGCGCAAAGGTCTAGGTGTATAAGTGTATACGTGTAAACTTTTATATTCTTGGTGAGTGAGGCCGACTCAGGCACCATCATCGGAGTGTGCCCGGTTACGGGCGCTGAATTTATGAAGGAGGCGCAAGCCTAGACATCAAAAAACCCGCCGAGGGGGCGGGCTTCTGATAATCCGGCCGAGGGCCTAGAATTCTGTCTAGCAACTGAATTCTCCCAAAAAACCGGGTCGTTTGCAAGAGGTTTCTTGCCACGGTTTCGTGCGTCCTGCGCACAGGCCGTGAGCAGCCAGCCCTTCGGCGGTTCAACCGAACCGAAGGAGAATGCATGTTTGAATCATTGGGGGAAATCGTGGGGCACCCCGCCCACATGGCCGGTCGGCAAACTTGCCAACCGGTACGCCGGAACTCATACCGCGCCGGCCGTGAAGGCGTTTTCTGGCGTCGTACAACGCGCCGTGATGTGCGCACCATTGTGCTTGCCGCACGTCGCTACGAGCTGGCAACGCGACAGCCAGGCGCGCGAAATGGCGCGCTTGGCTTCGTCGCGCTGGAAGTGCTCGACCTGCTCGCGAATATGGTCGATTTCCGAAGCGGACGGCTGGACCCGTCGCTTGATACGCTGATGGCCCGCCTTCGCCGGTCGCGTGACGCCATCGTGCGTGCGCTCAAGGCCCTCCGCACCCATGGGTTCCTTGATTGGCTTCGCCGGTACGAACCGACCGGAGGGGAGGGCGTACGCGGCCCGCAGGTCAGACAGGTCAGCAACGCCTATCGCCTATCGCTCCCGGCGCGCGCTGCGCGCCTTCTCGGTCGATGGTTCCAACAAGCTCCGTTGCCTGATGATGCCGCCCACGCACAGCTCATGCGCACCGCTGACATCGAGGCGCACAAAGCGAGTTTATCGCTCGCTGACTTGCCCCTTTTTGAGGTTGAAGACCCTAAGCTTGCCGACTCCCTTTCTAGGCTCGGAGCCGCTATCTCAGCTCGAAAAGAACGCGAGTCTGCAAAGCGGTCTGAATCCCTGTCTAAATATAATATCTTAGGAGACTAGAACGGAATCGGCCTGACGGCCGATGATTCATTGTTTCAATAGGCGCGCCTACAGCGCGCCAAGCTCTCAAAACCGCTGGACTACTGCCAAGCGGCAACATCGCTATGTCTTCGAGGAAGGCAGAAGGAGGGTTTGGACGTGGCCAGCGACCCATAGCGCCTAGAGTAGCCGTTCTTGGCGCTACAGAGCCCAGACAGGGCAATTGCCTGTCGTCGCCGTGGTGGTTTGTCCCTTTTCGTTCAGAGTGCCACACAGCCCGCCTAGATCGTCAACACGGCTACGCCGTGTCCTCCGCTACGCTTCGGCCTTTCAGGTGACGCCGGCAGGCCTGTGCGGCTTGCGAAAGCTATCGGGACGGGGAACATCGCCGCGCTGCGCGCGGGGTTCGATTTGGCCTGCGGCCCGCATCGAACAGAGAACAAGTAATAAATTAATATAACTTAATTTTTGTCGTGGTATCATTTGAAAAAAGGAGGATATTACGATGAGTAATAAGCAAAACACCTATGATGTATTGAAAGTTGAAGAGTACACAACCGATAACGGGGAGGTGAAACCTAGATTCCATCGGGTCGGCGTAGCGTTCGATAATCAGGATGGCGACGGCCAGACCATCATTATCCCGGAGGGCATAAGCGTTTCCGGCCGGATAGTGACCAAGGCCCGGAAAGAGCGCGAAGCGGATGCCGGCTAAACCCCGTCGTTTCCTTGGATATGCTGTTATCGAGCGCCGGGACGGTGCCCTGATATGGGGGACGTTCCGGCCGCTTGCGGCTGAGGCTTGGGCGACATTTGAGAAGTGGAATCCACCTATCGAGGGGCAGGAGCCGCGCGGCCAGCTTGTCGCCGTACAGATTGAAATTGACTTCAATGGCGCAAAGCAAATATAGATATGCCTATGTATATCAGAAATATATTTAACGAATTAGTGCTTGTTGAAATGGACGCTTGGACGGCCGGACATTTCTTCTCACCATATGATGACCCGAATTTAGATTATGCCTATGCTGAATATTATTTCAGCAGTGAAACACACTCACCTTATCCGTGATTTTCTGTCGCGGTTTTTTTCATTTTTTTGGCTTCGACCTCAACGGCAAATTCCCGCAGTTCTCTCAGCATATCGGCGCGCATATCTTCTAATATTTGGTCACCGGACTTTTCAGCCTTTTCATGCTTTTCAGTCCCGTCTGGATTGCTACAGCAAATGCCCCCCGGCACCACCTCTGCAAGGTCGGGCGAGGGGAGTAGGGGCAGGCTCTCCGCCATTTCATCCGTAAGCACACCACTCCCATAATTGATTTCGTCGGCGGGCTGGACCTCCGCAGCCGGCAGAACAGGCGGGGTCGGTTTGTATAAACGCGGCGCTCTATCAACTGTCACATTCCATCCGCGCGCCGGCCCGTAATCCCATGCGAGATAGGAATCGAGCTTGAGATTCCAGACCTGCCCGGCTGGCCCGAAAACCACCATCGACTTGGCAACCCTATCGCCGTCAGCGTCGGATTTTCCGGTCAGCTTGGTCAGGACATCGGCCGGGACGCGCGCCGAGCCAACAAGCCGCATTCTGTATTCGTATTCAGCCCGTTGCCGCGCTTCTGCTTCTGCGTGTGCTTTCTCTGCATTGGCTTCGGCGACAGCATGCCTTTCCTTCGCTGTCGCGTCAGGTTCGAATTCACGCCTGACGTGTGTCTTGCGATTCCACCATGGGCCGTATTTGTCTTTGTATTCTCCGAGGATGCGGCGCTGAGCGATTGTGCGCCGAGGGGTGGGGGCCAGTTGCAAGGGGGGCGCGATTTCTTCCGGGGTTAGGACACCGATTTTGTCGGAAACATAGCGCGGGGTGAGCGTATCGGAGAGGCCGAAGAAGATCTGCGCGTCCGCGTTTCCCATGAAGGTTTCTGCGACTTCGTTGCCGTACAGACTGCGCAGCTGCCCGAGGTCCTGCAGGAAGGGCATCAGGTGCAGGCCATAGCCACCCATAAGGCCGGCCGAGATGGCAATCTCATCAATGCGTCCGAGCGCATAGAACTCATCGAGCATGAACAGACAGCGGTTGCCACGCAGGTCGGCCATCATGACATTGAGGGCGCAACGAACGAACAGGCGCAGGAATCGGGAATGTTCTTTCAGGTAGCGTGCCGGCAGCACTAGGAAGACAGAGGCCTTTCCGGTCTTGAGGTCGGCAAGGTCGAAAGTCGAGTGTGAGAGCACCGAGTCCATCGAGGCGACCCAGCTGATATGCTGGGGAGCCTTCGCGACAAAGTCGCGGCTCATCTTATCGGTGGAGAGGCCGATGGCACCGGCATTTTCAGCCAGACCGCCACAGGCGGGGTTCTCGACCATTTCGCGAAAGAATTCTTCCCGCGTTTCGGGCGGCAGCAATAGCAGCTTGCGCACGGTGTTGAGCGACCGTTCAGCTGGTGGGAAGGTCGAGACGACATGCGCGATGACGCCGGCGAGCACGTCAACCGCGCCGTCATCCCATTGGCCATGCCGAGGGTCATGACGCAACACCAGACCGTCAGCGATGACGCGTATATCTTCTCGCGCGCTCGCGCTGTGTGGGTTGAGGTGTTCGAGCGGGTTGTAGCTTGCGCGAAGGTCTTCGGGGACATTGGCGACCCGGAAGGGGTCGAGAACGTAGCAGGGTGAGCCGTGCGTGGCTTCTCGTTCAGACCAGACGGCCTCAACGATTTCCCCTTTAGGGTCGATGCACAGCAGATTGTGCGGCCAGTGGTAGGCGTTCGGAATGCCGATAGCGACGCCCTTACCAGAGCGCGCGCCGGCCACAACGACAGCGTGGCGCTCAGTGCGAACCCCGATTTGCCGGCCACCAGTTTTCCCCACAAGGAGCATACCTTGCTCAAAGGTGTTGGCGGTTGGCGGCTCCTGGAATCGGTAGTGCATGGGGCAGACCTCCGAAGTTGCGGCCTTACAGTTTAATCCCCTCTTAACAAGTCTTGCACTATAGTTTACGTAAGTAGGAGGAACAAGCTATGTTTTTTGTACCAAAAAACGCTTGCCGGGGAGGACCCCGGAACCCCCTAAGGCGGCGGCGATGACCGAGCGGAACACTAAAGGCGGGCGACCGAAGAAGGCTCCCGGCGAGCAGCGTAGCGAGCGCCTTTCCGGTGTGTCGCTCACGCCGGCCGAGCGCCACCACGTGGAAGCGCAGGCCGAGAGAGCCGGTTTGCCGGTCTCTGAATTTTGCCGCCGTGCCATTCTTGGGCAGCGCATCCGTCCGCGCCGCAGCGCCTCCGACGACCGTTTACTTGTCGAGCTGAACCGGGTCGGGGTGAACTTGCACCAGATTGTGCGGGCGCTGAATTTCAAGAAGGGCATACCGCGCGACATCGACGAAGCCATTCAGGCGGTCACGCGCGTTGTCGAGAAGGTCGCGGCCGATGGTTCCTGACATCGCCGGCACCGGCCACAGCTTCAAAGGGGCGGGCGCGTACTACCTGCATGACAAGCGGCAGGATGGTGCAGCTTTGCATCCGGAGACGGCCGAGCGTGTCGCATGGACGGCAACGCGGAATCTTGCGACCGAAGACCCCGCGGCTGCGGTTCGCATCATGATAGCGACGGCGCAGCTGGCGGACGAGCTCAAGGCTCGTGCCGGCGTCAAGAACACCGGGCGAAAGAGCAATGCTCACGTCTATGCCTACAGTCTCGCATGGCATCCCGATGAGGCTGGCAATCTTGACCGGGCTGAAATGCTACGCGCGGCTGACGAGAGCCTTAAGGTACTCGGAGCTGAGAACCGGCAGGCCCTCATTGTGGCCCACACTGACCGAAAACATCCGCATGTGCATGTCATCGTCAACCGGGTGGACCCGGAGAATGGCAAGATGCTCACCACAAGCAACGACCGTCTAAAGCTGTCCGATTGGGCTAATGCCTATGAGCGCAAGCGCGGCCAGATTCTGACGCCGAAGCGCGAAGAACGCCGGCAGGTCCGTGAGCAGTTTGCCGAGAAAGCACAACGCCGACAGTATGCGGCCGAGAAGCGTGCAGAGGCGGCTTCCGGTGATGGAGCTGACGCCAACCCCCGCGCAGCACTCAAGGCGTTTGGGGATGCACAGCGGGCCGAGCATCGGCAACAATGGAAAGACCTATCAGCATCGAACAAGCAGGCTCGCGCAGCCATATACGAGCTTTACGGTCGGCAGATAACCGAGCAGGTTGCCGCGCACAAGGAGCGGACCCGGCCGCTTTGGGCGCAGCATTTCAGGCAGGCGCGCGCCAATGAACGTGCCTTCCGTGCTCGCGAACAGACCTTGCGCGGCATCCTGCGAAACGCGCTCGAGGCGACAGCCTCGCAGCGTATCAGCGAGCAGTCAGGCAAGCGCGGTGCGCTCGCCGCAACCTTTAATAACCTGCTTTCTGCCCGAGCCCGCGCCGCTGCGTTCGCGGAGCGGCAGGACATCAGCCGGCAGCAGGTAGCGCACCACGTCAAGGCGCTACTCGATGCTGAAATCCGGGTTATCAAGGAACAGCGTTCGGTGGCCTTGACGACGCAGCGCTGGCAGTTCGACAAAGAACGCCAGCAGCTCATTGCGCAGCAGGACGCGCAGCGCGAGAAGATACGCGCAGCGTGGCGTAGTCTGGGTGTCGAGCGCCAGAAGGAACAGACGGCGCGAGAGCAGGTCACTCGGCGCAAGGAAGCGCGCCGAGTAGTCCGCCGACCCGAGAATGCGCCGCGCGATCGCCGGCTTGACCGGCGCGAGAATCGCGCAGCGATGAAGGTGCAGGAGAAGCCCGCACCACAACGGCAGGAAGCCAAGCCGATGAAAGAGCCCTTCGACAAGGCGCGAGAGGTTGCGCCGAAGAAATCAGCGCCGGCCCCGGCAACACGCACGATGTTTGTACCGCAGGCGATGCCGGTCCCTTCGCCGTCCGGCGATGTACCAAAGCCCGTTCCGCGAAAGGCGCAGCAAGTGCCCGTGATGGAGAAGCCGGCGCCCACCCGCATGGGAGGCCCCGTGCCAGTTCGGCAGGATATAGCTAAGGCAGCACGAGCGCCGGCCGATGTGCCTAGAGCGAACCCGCCCAAGCAACCCGCCCCGGCGCGGCCGGCCGGCCCACCGCCTTCGCGCGCAGCGAAACAGGCGGAGACTTTGCAACGCTGGACCGAGACACGCGGGAGCGTCACAGGTAGCAGCTTATCCAAATGGGAGGCGCGCGCGACAGCAGAGAAAACGGAGCGCAAGGAACGCTCTGCCCCGTCTCGTAGCCGCGACCGCGACTATGACCGCGAGCGATAATTTGGACGAAAGCCAAAGAAGGCTTCTTCCGACGCGGCGATTCAGATACCTTACTGATTTGAGGTGCTTAAATGTATTCAACAGAACGTGCGGGTATTGCCGCTAAGACTAAAAGAGGCAAAAAGCAGCAGCAGCCATTAGCGTGGCGGGAGCAGCTGGAAGCCGGCCAAATCAAGCACTGGAAAAAAGTGCGCGAGATTGGTGACGAAATCAGATTCCACCTGTCGGACAGGACGACATACATTCACGATGACGCCGTGCATTTTCTGGCGGAGCTGCCGCCGAACTCGATTCATGCCATCGTGACGGACCCGCCCTATGGCCTGATTGAGTATGAGGAGAAGCATTTACAAAAGCGCAAAGCCGGGTCGGGCGGCGTGTGGCGTGTCCCGCCGTCCTTCGACGGCTCAACCCGCGCGCCCCTTCCTCGTTTTACCGTGCTGTCGGGCGACGAAATCAACCAGCTCCACACATTTTTTAGCGCCGTCGCTTACGGAGCTTTGCGCGCATTGGTTCCCGGCGGCCACGTGTTCATTGCGTCGAATCCGCTGCTATCGAGCATGTGCTTTCATGCTTTTCAGGAAGCCGGCTTCGAGAAGCGCGGTGAAATCATTCGGCAGGTGCAGACCCTTCGCGGGGGGTACAAGCCCAAGGGAGCTGAGGCAGAATTTCCCGACGTCTCTGTTATGCCGCGCTCGTGTTGGGAGCCATGGGGAATGTTTCGTAAGCCCCTTATAGGCACAGTGTCAGAAAACCTTAAGACGTGGGGCACAGGCGGCCTTCGCCGCGCCACCCCTGATGAGCCGTTGCGCGACCTTATTCCATGCTATCCCACGCGCGGGACTGAGCGAAAAATAGCGCCGCATCCGTCGCTAAAGCCGCAGCGTTTTATGCGACAGATAGTGAGGGCCGCTTTGCCGCTTGGTGTCGGCATAGTCTACGACCCCTTTGCTGGCAGCGGCTCGACTCTCGCAGCAGCGGCAGCCGTGGGCTATCACGCCATCGGCACCGACCGTAGCCTTGAATACGTAGAAATGGCGCGTCATGCCTTCGCGCCTCTTTCCGCTCTCAAGGTTTGACGATGACGGCGGACGAGCTGTTTGACCAGTTCACAGCCGGATTTCCGAAGCGCAAATTCAGCGCCGGACTTCTCGTGGCCTACATCGACTTCTTCACCGAATTGGACGTCCCATCGCTCGGGGTTACGTCCTTTGCAGATTTCCTGACCCATTTTCCTCGTCAGTCGCAGACGAGTGGTGGACAGCGTGCCAACACGCTCATCGTCATGCGGCCGACAGGCAAGACGCTTTCGCTTCGTCCTTTCTACAATGAGGCTGAAAAGTTCTACCGTGCCGAGCACAAGCGTTTTGATTACCCGAGTGCCGCGCCTCATGCCACGCAAGCTTGGGCGGATTACCCGGCATGGCTAGATACTCTGGTGGGTCTAGACGCTGCGCAGCTCGCCACGTTGCGCGACAAGGTAAATGCCTTTGTCCTGGCGACCTTGCCGAGCCAGCATTTTGACCCCGCATCTGTCGAGATAGAGCCGCCATTGTTTCGACTGCTGCTGGAAGGCTTCGACATGACCAGCCGCAAGGGAGAACCTAGCGGAGCGTCATTCCAAGGCATCGTGTTTGGCTTCCTTCGTGCCGACAATCCTCATCTACAAATTGAGATCGAGAAGGTACGGACCGGCTCGAAGCGATTGCAACGCGTGGGCGATGTCGACGGATGGGAAGGCCAGCGCCTTGCGATATCGGCGGAGGTAAAGCAATTTGAACTGCAAGGGACAGACTTGCCCGACCTTGAGGCTTTTGCCAACGCCACAGGCGTTCGCGGGTCGCTTGCTGTCATTGCGGCGCTAGGCTTTGCCGACACCGTGCGCCCCGCTCTCGAAGGTATGGGTCTGATTCCACTGGACGTGAACGATATGCTCCGCATCGTCGAGCTTTGGGACCCTATTAAGCAGCGCACCGCTGTTGCGTCGTTCGTCTACTATGCCACCCACATTGAGAAGAATTCGTCGTTGAAGAAACGAATTAACGATTTTCTCGACAAGGCGGATGCTGATTGGCGCTCGGCTATTGGGACGCCATGAAATGACCGGCCTTTATCTGATAACACGCATTATGGAATGATTATCGCGCGGCGGAACGTAGTTCTTCTTTTGCAAAGACCTGTAGAGCGACCAACATCATTGCGCCGATGCTGATCCATACGTCCGCCAGATTGAAAACGAACGGGTGCCAGTCTCCAAAATGGAGATCGAGATAATCCGTCACCGCGCCGTTTACTCCACGGTCGAGGAAATTCGCGAGCGCGCCCGCGATGATGACCGAGAGCGCCAGACGCTCGCCGCCATGCGGCATCCTGTAGGCCCATATGCTGAGGCTGAGCGTCAGAAGGCCGGTAAAGGCCAGCAGGGCAAGCCTTCCGCCGTCATGATCGAATGAAAGCAGGCTGAATGAAACCCCTTCGTTGAAGGTCAGGCGCAGCGATATGAAGGGCAGGAAATCGAGCGCAGAACCATAGGGTTCGAGACTGGCGCGCGCCCATGCCTTGGCGACTAGATCGAGCGCGGCACCAGCCAGAACGACGACGACGCACAGGCCACCCTTCAAGAGCGCCCCGCCTGCGCGAGGTCTTGCCTCGCATCGCGGATGATCGACCACGCCGATTGCAGGAACAGGCCTGCGACCGCGAACGCGACGATCAAATCCGGCCACGGGCTGTTGAGCCACCAGACGACAACCGCCGCCGCGAGAACGGCCAGATTGCCGATGGCGTCATTGCGCGAGAACAGCCACACGGCGCGCACGTTGGCATCGCCCTTGCGGTGAGGGATCAGCACCACGGCCGCGAGGATGTTGACGATGCAGGCGACAAGGGCAAAGCCGCCCATTAGCAGCGTTTGCGGCTCGTGCTCGACAAAGGAGCGATAGACCGTCGAGCCGATGACACCGAAGCCGAGCAGGGCCAGGAACACGCCTTGCAAAAGTGCAGCCTTGGCGCGGGCAGCAAGGCCCCAGCCCACGGCGATCAGGCCGAGGAAGGAAATCGCCCCGTCCCCGATGAAATCGAGCGCATCCGCTTGCAGGGCCTGCGATCCGGCAAGGAAGCTGCCGACAATCTCGATGACGCCATAGCCCGCATTGAGAAGGACGACGATCCAGAGCGCGCGTTTATAGGCGGGCGTCACATGCGACAGGTCGGGAATTTTGTCGTCGTCGTCCGCATCCTCGTTCGTCGCGCCGATCCGGTCGAGCTGATAGCCCAAGCCCGTCACCGCCTGTTCGACCACAGGCAGGCGCTTTGCCGGATCATCGACATCGAGCGTCATGATCTGCGAGGCAATGGACACCTTCACATCCGCCACGCCCTCGACCTTGCGGGCCGCGCCTTCGACCTTCGCCGCGCAGGACGAACAATCCATGCCGGTTACATAGTAGCGGATGCCGGTGGCGGCGCTCATGCTGCAAAACCTCGTAGTTCCATGGCTTTCATGCTAGAACCTGTAGTAACTACAGGAGCAAGGCAAAAATTGCAGATCGGCGACTTATCCCGCGCCACGGGCGTGAACATCGAGACAATCCGCTATTACGAGCGGGCCGGTGTTCTGCCGCCCCCTGCGCGCCAATCCAATGGGCGGCGAAGCTACGGCGCGGCGGATGCGCGCCGCCTCGGCTTCATCCGCCATGCCCGTGAACTCGGCTTCGACCTGTCGAGCGTCCGCGTCCTGCTGGCCTTGCAGGAGCAGCCAGAGGCATCATGCGAGGATGCGAGCCGCATCGCGCAGAGCCAGCTTGAGGCGGTCGAGAGCCGCCTTGCGCGCTTGCTGTCGCTGCGCGACGAGCTATCGCGAATGATCTCGGAATGCGGGCGCGGCAGGGTGTCGGAATGCCGCGTGATCGAGGCGCTTGCTGCGGGCCAGACACAGCCGCACGGATAGGCGGTGCAAAACTCAAGAATTATGCACCGCTTTCCTGACGCTTAAACTCCAATGGCTTGCGCGGTGCAAAAGTCAGGTGCAAAATATTTGCATGATTGGCTATGCCCGCGTCAGCACTTCCGGCCAGACCCTTGCCGCCCAGATCGAGCAGCTTAAGGCGGCGGGCTGTACGACCATCTTTCAGGAAACGGCATCCGGCGCACGGGCAGACCGGCCGCAGCTTAAGAAGGCTATAGCTGCCTTGCCCCCTGATGGTGTGTTGATGGTGACGCGGCTTGACCGCCTCGCCCGCTCGACGCGCGACCTTCTCAACATCGTGGCGCAGATCGAGGCCCAGCACGCGCGGTTCAGGTCGTTGGCCGAAGCATGGGCCGACACGACCACACCGGCTGGAAGGCTTATGCTCACGGTTCTAGGGGGGCTGGCCGAGTTCGAACGATCCTTGATTGCCGAACGTACCGGCGAGGGCCGCGCCCGTGCCGTAAAGGCCGGAAAGCGCCTCGGCCGTCGCCCATTGTTGACGGGCACACAGCAGGCCGAGGCGTTACGCATGGCGGGCGAGGACAAGAGCCACGCCGAAATCGGTCAGCTTTTGCGGGTTTCGCGCTCGACCGTGACGCGGTTTCTAGCGCGAGCGCAGACCGGATAAGCGGCCATTATGGAACCGGTTTTTAAGTAATCGACAAATAGCCTAATAATGAAAAATCGGCCTTATGTCCTATGGCCAATTTTCTATTTCAAAAC
>NZ_JAHWQX010000009.1 GCF_019334345.1 Neohoeflea coraliihabitans | reverse complement strand
GTTTTCAATGAGTAGGATGCCGGTGGACGATACTGTGCCGGCAGTCGAGCCACTTTCTGCGGCAATGACTCTGTATCCACTCGTCAGAAAAGTAGACCCGTTGTCCGTAGACAGCAGGATGCTGGGAGTGTTTGATGTCATCGTCAGATCTTCAAACAGAAGCAAAATCTCTTTGTAGGAACCGAGATCAGTGAAATCGATCGTTGAGACGTTGGTCGAATAGGTCCACGTTTCGACGAATTGCAGCCCGCTCGCCGCCAAGTCAGCCCATTCCGGTGCGGTCGCACCGCTGTTCATCGTCAAGACCTGATCGGCGGTTCCCTTGGGAAGTCTGGCGTAGGTGTCAGAACCGGTGGTATAGAGAATATCGCCAGCGGAGGTGGTCAGCCCTGCAATGGATTGCAGCCCCGGATCATAAGCCTGCACGTCCGTGTCGATGGCAAGGCCAAGGGAGGTTCGTGCGGTTGCGCCGCTCTCGGCCACCCATGTCGTCCCGTTGCCGACGATGATATTGCCGTCGGTCTTGGCCAGCCCGGCAATTGCTGCAAGCCCGGCATCATAAGCCTGAACGTCGGTGTCAATCACAAGACCGACCGTCGTTCTGAAAGCAGCCGCATTGGCATCATCGAGGATCGAAGCGGCAAAGGCGGTAATCGTCACGTCCTGATCAGGCAGGGTCAGCGTGTTGGTGGTCGACGTGGTGAATGACGAGATGTCGAAGTCGAGTTTCTTGGTGGTGTCCGATCCATCCAGAATGCGGAAGGTGTCGGATGCAAACTCCGCTACGGCGCTGCTGACCGCCACGATATTGGTGCCGTCGGAATAAAGGATGGCCTTTTCGCCCTGCGTGACGGCAACGCCTGATCCGCTCGTGGGCTTGACCGTGACGGAATAGGAACCGGTGGTCCCGTTGGTGACGAACCAGAACCCCTTGCGGTCATTGGTCAGCACCGCGACATTGGCGGTCAGAGTGCCTGTCAGGTTGAGATGCAGCGCCCGTTCCTCGGCTGCGGTCAGGGTGACATCGGTTCCCGCCAGCGTGATCGAGGCTTCTTCCCCGACAGCATCTTCGAGAAACTGGAAATTGGAATTGGCGAGCGCGCCCCAATTGGCAAAGCCGTGCACGCCGCTTTCGCCCTGCGCGGGGAGCGACAGGAGCAGGATATCGGAATAGGTGGCCATTTAAGGATGCCCTTCCCAATTGAAGTCGAGTTCCATCCCCCGCATGCCCAGGTCGCTCTCGGCCTTGATCTGCGAGATCAGTTCCATGGCCTGCACCTGCTTGCGCTCCATCAGCGCCCAATCCTTGCGCGCGTCGGCGGCGAACATGGTGCAGACATTGCGAAGCAGCATCGGGTAGCGATCGGTGAGCCAGTTGGTCTCATTGGCGCCTGAGAGTGCTGTCGGCTCGGCGTAATAGACCAACTTGGCGGTGTAGGCCTGATCGGCCTCTGAGTTGAGATTGATGGTGTCGTCGTAGTCGGCCCAGCGGGTCGGGGTGCCCGACGGCAGCGAGCCGTCACTGTCAAAGCCCAACAGACCGCGAAAGCGCTGCGGATCGGTCAGGCGGATCTCGTTGATGGTGCCCGGAATGCCCAGGTGGATCGGATCGAGATAGTCGGACGGCAGGCTTGCGGTCGAGGCCCCGGATGCGATGGAGACGGAAGCCATCTCCACCATCTGGCGCACCCGGAGCCGCTGGTAGATCCACGCCTGCGCTTCCGAGAGGATGCCGGCAGAATCAATGCGGGAATAGTTGATCCAGTATTTGATGCTGCCCTGTGTCGTCTCGGCGGCGACAAGCGTGGTGTAGTCCATCAGGCGACCTCATCAGCCGAGACAACCCCGGCGGCAACAAGGCCGGCGCGGATGGTCTTGGCGCTCTTGATATCGATGTCGGGATAATCCTCCCGGACCTGTTTCTTGACCGAGAAGAACGGAGCCTTGATATCGTCCCGCGCCCATGCGGCAAGGTCGATTTCCTTGCCCGTGGAAGGGGCTTTTGCCTCAGACGGGGCATTCCCTTCGGCAGAGGCAGAACGCGCGTCTGCGCTCTCGTGTGTGGATGTGTGAGCCTCCTCGGACGGAGCCGAAGCCCCGTCCGGTTCGTCGGAGGCCGCTTCCGGGACCGCGCCATCGGAAAACAGGTAGGCTCCATCATGGGCGAAGTAGTGCCCGTTCTGGGTCCAGAAGGCGCCACGGTAGGGCGGCGTGATCTGGCCTACGTCGTTCCGGGAACGATCGAGTTGCGGCTTGGACATGGGAGTTACCCCCGCTTCGGAGTGGAAGCCCCGGCGATCGAGGACGATGCGTCGTTGGGACCGCCCTTCATCTTCGGGGTCAGGGACTTGGTGGACTTGTCGCCAAGGGACGACTTGTCGACACCGGTTGAGGTCAACATCTTGGTGCCGCGGGCACCTTTCGACGTGACGGTCTGGGGATGCTTCATGGTTCAATCCTCATCGTAGATGGAGGTGGGAAGCCGGGCCCAGCGCGCTTCGCTTTCGTCCATCAGGCTCTCGGGGAGACATGAATCGTCGAAATAGCGGTTGCGTTTGGGGCGATACCCGGCACGATCTCGGACGGTGTACCCGTCCTTCTCCGGCGAGCCCGTCTCATCGCCGATCTTGTGGATCGGACGCTCGACGTTGGGATTGCGGGAGACGTAGCGGCGCTTGTCCATCGGACTGCTCCTCATGGTGCAGGCCGGCCATCATCAGACAGCCGGCCGCGGTGCTTACCAGGCCCAATCAATGATGATCGAGACGTAGCCGATGCCAGCCGGCGTGCCGCCGGTCGGGGCCACACAGGTCACTTCCACCTGCGTATCGGCGGGAATGTCCGCGTCGATGATCGCGTCGGTGTCCGTGGAGCCATCGTCGGTCGATGCCGAGTCCGTGTCGGCAAGGGCGCCGAGATTGAACGAGGCATAGGCGTCGGCGTCAGCTGCGGTGCCGACATCGACACGTCCGGCCGTGGTGGTGGTGGTGAAGGTTTCGGTTGCGGCGACATGGATCGCTTTGAGCGTTCCAGTCTTGCCGCTCGGGCCGGTGATGGACACAACCTCGCCACCAGCACCGAAGTCGATCGCGCCGAACGAATAGATCCGGCGATCAGGATCAGCATAAGACATCGGTCTTATTCCTTTCAGTTTTCAAGGAGGGTGAAGCCCGACCGGGCCCGGTGAGACTCGCGTGTCGCGAGTCCAAGGGAAATTCCGGTCGAGTATCGTTGCTGGTGGCTTAAGCCGCCGAGTCCCACATCACGATGCGCGCGTTGGTCGCGTCGGTGTGAGCGATGCCGGCGCCGCCGAGGTAGTACCAGGCGACCGCATTGTCGCGGCCAAAGTCCTGCGGCAGCTTGGCCCGGATTTCTTCCGGGACCGCCATCGCCTCGAGCACCGTGTCGGCGCCGAAGAACAGAGCCCAGGACGACTTGGCGTTGTTCCAGGCATCATCGGTGGCGGTGTAGATGTAGTTATCCGAGGAAGAGGTCTCGGAGAACTCGGCATCGTTGGCGTGGCCCTTGGGCACCTCGTTCTGGGTGACGAACCGGATCGACTCGTAGCGGCCAATCTCACCGGCGAAGATCATGTTGATCCCCGTATCGGTGTACTGGTGGATGTCTTCGAGATCGTTCTTGAACGTGCGGAACGTGGTGGGATGGCCGATGGCTGCATAGTCATCGCCCTCAAAAGCCGGGATGTTGCGCTCCGACATGGTGTCGAAGATCGCTTTCACATGGCCCGAGCCGAGTGCCACATTGTTGGTGGTTGCAGTGGCGCCGTTGGTGGTCAGCGTCACGGCAGTGGTGGAGGTGCCGGAAGTCGGCGCCACGCGCAGCGGCGTCTGGAAGAACTGATAGGCGCACATGCGGTCGATCGACTTGCGGCAATCGTCCTTGAGCGTCTTGTCAATCACGTCCTTGACATCGTGCTCGCCCAGAAGCTCAACCTTCTGGGTGAAGGGCACCGAGTTGCCCTGCTCACCAATGACCAGCGAGCGCTGGGCGACGGTGAACGAGGTTTCCGGCATCCGCTGCGTTTCCGTGATGGGACCGCCGCGGGCTGCGAGGTTGGAATAGACGTTCCAGCGGTAGGTGTCGCCGCGGTGAAGACCGATGGCGTCGTCAGGAGCGTCACAGAAGTTGCGGAATTTGGTGCGTGACTGCAATTCCATCCGCAGGTAGGCCGAGAGGTTATCCGAATACAGATAACCGCCCGAAGCGTCCGAAGACCAGACCTGTCCGGTCATGATGGTATTCCTTCTAAGGTGAAGGGCTACCGGCCGCCGCGCCGGAAGTTTCGCGCCTGGCGAACCGCTTCAAGGCGGGTCTGCTCAAGCGTTTTCGGGTCCGGCTTGGATTGCGGGGCAATGGAAGCCCGTCGTGGCTGGGACCCCATCTGGCGCTTTTCGGCGAGCCGCTGTTCTGCGGCCCCGCTCTCACCGGATGGAGGGTTCGATGACGGGGAGATCCCAAAGGCCTTGCGGATGTTGGCCGCCGACTGGCGCAGCACGGAACCGTGATCGGGCAACTGGTGCCCCTGATCCCGCAGCAGGCGATACGAGTAGCTGATGGCCTCGTTTTCCTGCATCCCATGCTTCTGGCGAAGGCTCTCGATGGTCTCGTCCCGGACCCCCAGAGCGTGCATGTGCGCACGCATCTGCTCGAGGGATTCCTGGGCGAGTGCCTGGGTGAGCGCCTTGCTTTCGACGAACTCCGAATGGTCTTTGGAGAACTCCTCGAGGACTTGGCGGGTCTCGTTCTGCCGGCGCTCGTTCTCGGCATTCATCCGTGTGGTGGCGGAGATGCGCTCGTCGATGTTGCCGATCTTGGACTCGATGCGCTGGGCGATCTGGTCCCCGAACTTCATGAGAGCCGCTTTGGCCTCGGAGGTATCACCGACCTGAATGCGATCGATGATGTCATCCAACTCGTCATCGCCCGGTGTGGTAGCCTTTGACGATGTGTCGTTGGGGTCAGCATCCCTGCCCTGGCCGGCGCTCTGGTTGGCGTCTCCGGCCTGGTTCAGGGTTGCCAATTTCTGTTCGAGCTGGTCACGATAGGCCTTGGCCTGTTCGAGGATGTTGCCTGCTGCAAGCGCCTGCTGCGCGAGCTTGACAACCTGCTCTTCGTCCATCTCGACTTCGTGTTTGTTGACCTTGAGTTTGCGCCGCCGGGTTTCGGCCGGCGCCTCGACCTGTGCCTCGGCGCGCTGGTCGGACGCGGTGTCCTCTCCCGATGCGCCCTCATTACCCTCTGGTTCGCCCTCAGCAGAGCGCTGACGCGCTTCGTCGCGGTCGTAGCCGGTTTCCACCTTGGGGCCGAATACGCGCCTCTCCTCCTCCGGTGAGGCAAAAGCGCGGAAACTGTCGTTCTTCTCGCGGGCGGCCCTGGCGCGCTCATAGACGCTGGAACGCTTCATGTCGGGCTTGACCTGCGGTGTGCGGCTTTCGGCCGGCGCTTCCGCCTCGGTCTTGGCCTCTGTCTTGGTCTCGACCGCCTCGTTGCCTTCGGACACAGGGGCGCGTTCTTCCGCCGGGGCATCCCCGGCCGGGATATCGTTCTCGATTGTCATGGGTTCAGTCCTCGTTTGCCTCTGTACGGATCAGCTTTTCCAGTGCCGCCCGGCTTTCTGCCTCGAGATCGTCCTGCGAACTCTTGCCGTTCTCGACAATCTCGCGAATCCATTCCGCCAGTTTGCCGAAGCGGACCACCCGCCATTGCAGGTCCCGGATCGTCTTGGCGTCATCGGGATCGGCGACGGCCAGCGCCAGCATCCCGGAAATCGCCTCCCGGCGGCCCTCATCGAGCAGCACACGAATGGCCGCCCCTTCAGCCATGCCGTCAAGCAGGGCGTAGAACTCGGACAGTTTCAGCGCGCGGTCGAACTCCTCGGAGGCCATGTCCCCGGCAAATTCCAGGTCCGTGGCCTCCTCGAGCCGGTCTTCAACTTCAGACATGTTGTGCCTCTGGTGTCAGGTCAGCGCTCGCCGCCCTGTGGTTTGAGCAGGCTGACAAGGTGATTGAGCAGGGTTTCATTGCGCGATTGCGCCTGTGCCTGCTGCTGCATCTGGTGCTGCTGGGCTTCGGCCTGCATCTGCAAGCGCAGTTCGATGGCATCGAGCCGCTTCTGATGCTCGAACCGCTCCTGTTCCAGCGCCAGCCGGTCGCGCTCAAGACCGGCCTCCAGCACGGCGATGGATTGATCCTTCTCGGCCCGCCCGCGCTCGATCTGCATCTTGGTCTGGCTGTCGAGCTTCTTCTCCTCAAGCCGCTGCTTGCCCTTGAGCATTTCTTTCTGCACCTCGGGCGGCGGCGGTTCCTTCTGGTCCTCGGGCTTCTTGGTGAAGAACCGATCGGCATCCTTGTAACCGACCAGCCCAAATATCTCCTGGGCGACGGCAGCGCCCTTGAGTTCGTACCCTTCCTTTTCGATCATCGGCAGGAACTGGCCGGTGAGCTTCATCGCCGTGGCGAACTTTTCCAGCTTCTGCCGGCTGTCGGAAGCGCCCTGGCCGACATCCACCCGCACCCGCAAATCAGCATTGCGCATGGCGTCGATGGCACTGTCGATCGACACCTTCGGCCCCGGGTTCTTGTCCTTCAGCCCCTCCTGGCCGGGAATGTCCGGCAGGGCAATCAAGCCGGTGCGCTCGCCGACAATGGAGAGAATGCGCGCGTCGCTCTCATGATAGGCGATGCAGTTGACCAGTTGCCGGATGGTCGGCTCCACCCATGTCTCCACCCACACCCGCAGATCGAACTCAGTGACCGAGTTGGACGAGGCGGAGATCATCTGCATGCCGCCGACCGTCTCGTTCATCTGCCGGTTGGTCTGCACAGAGCCGGCGGAGAACACACCCGCCAGTTCGTCAAAATCCACATTCAGGTTGTTCATGGCATTCTGGATCATGCCGGCGGGACTTGGCGCCCGGTCGAAGGTCACATCGTCGGCTTCCTGCACCATGATGTGCGCATCGGGGCCACGGTTCTGCACCTGCTTGAGATCGACGCCACGACCGCGAATGACCTTGGTGATCGGAGAGATCGACATCTTCAACCCGTCAAGGCTGAGGTTGCCCAGATCGTTCATCTCCTGCTGGATGGGCTGCCATGTCTCGACCGGCGCCGCAGGCATGACGCGATGGGATTCCACCTCGCCAACACCAGAGGTATAGGGCCGATCGCCCTTCTGCTCGGGATAGGCATCCTCGACCGGGATGGGGTCGGAGAGCATGATCTGCTCGCCGAGCATCCACCAATGCCAGTCAATCCCTGCAAAGCGATAAAAACACTCGTAGAGCCAGAGCACCTGCCCGTTCTCGTCCGCATGCCGGGATTCGTAGCGGTCGGTGCCTTCTTCGCGAGCCCGGCGGATGGCGTCGGCCTGCTTGGATGGCTCGTTGCTGCCCTGAATTTTCGAGAGGTCGATATCCTCACGCCACGACCGGCCACCATAGCGACGGGCGGCCTTGTTGGTCTCGATCATGTGCTCGAGATCGTCGCGCCGCGTCGGGAACCCGGCAAAGAAAAACCCGCCCTCCTGCACCGGATCGCGCCAATCGCCTGTCGGGTCGATGAAGGCGTGTTCCGGCGGGATCAGCGTGCATTGCGGGCGATCGCGCAGGATCTTCGTTCCGACGGTCTCGACCACCTCCATGACCGGCTGGTCTTTTTCATCGAGTACCGGAAGCCCAGTGGCATCGATCACGGGCTGCTCGGTAAGCTCGATCTCGTCGCGCTCTTCGAACTCCCAGAACTGCTTGGAGACGCAGCGGCCGGCCAATTGCGTGTCCTGCCTGGCGCCAATCACCGTGAGGAACCACTGCGGGCCGTCCTGCTTGTTCACCCGGTCCAGACGATAGTTCAGATCCTCGTGGATGATGCGGGCCACCATCGACTGCAAGGGATCGCTCTCGCGGGTCGGGGTGACGTTGACCACCTGCTCGGTTGAAAACATCGCCGCTGCCGATGTCGCAAGATTCTTGCGCACGGCCATGCGGGTCTTGGGGCGGAACAGCTTGGAGCGATGCCGGTACTTGAAGCTCTCGTACTTGGAATTGGCAATGTGCTTGTTGTTGAACGCCCGGTAGTTGCGCGACCACGCCTTTTGCAACTTCTCGGTCTGATAGTCGGTCGCCACTTTCAGCGACTCCCGAAACATGCTCATCCAATCCTTATCGGAGAGGGTGAGCCCTTCGGTTTCCTCCTCGCCCTCGGTCGGCTCGACGGTCTGGCCCTCGAAGCCGTCCTCGCCCGGTGCTGAGCGATCCGGATCGTTACTGGAGAAGTGGGGCAAGATGGCCTCTCCCGGAGATTGGGGCTTTGATCATGGCGCTCTGCCAGTCGTCGACATTGAAGGCGCCGCGCCGGATAGAGTAGCGCTCGAGGATTTCACCGGCCCCACGCAACACGGTGCGCTTGCCGCCCGGATCGTTCAAGACATCCGAGAGTTGGCAGCAGTACCAGCGGTTGGTCGGCATCAGCCCGCGCAGCTGGATCTTGATCAGCCCGCCGGTCTTCGACATCACGACTTCGCAGTACCAGGGATGGCCGGGATAGTGGCGGTCGAGCAGTTCGCCGGTCCATTTGGCGGTCGCCATCTTGGCATGGGCGAAGGGATCTTCATCATGATCATCGCCGAGGCCGGGATGCTCGTAGCGGGTGGAGAGGTTGAACATGGGCCTCACTCGTCGGGATAGGCGGTGTTGCGGGTGTTCGGGTTGCCCCTGAACTCACGGCCGTTGGAGAACTCGAACAGCTTCTCGTCCTTGCGCTTGGCGTGAAACTCGGGGTCGGCCTGCAAGATGACCTCCCACCATGAGAACGTGCGCGTTTGAACGGTGGCCATGGTTCACTCTCCCAGCATCAGTTCGGACAGACGGATCTTGACGATCTCCAAGAGCGCGATGATCTCCGAGCCAGAAAGGTTCGCGGCGATCCAGCCGGTGTCATAGGAGTCGGGGCAACGCTCTGTGTTGAGCGACAGGACCAGCATCTTGTTGCACTTGATGTCCTCACTTTCGATGCCTTCGAGGGCAAAGCGCAGGGCATCCGCCGGGGTCATGTGCGAGTTGTCATTGTCGCGCAGGGCGCGGGCGGCGTTGAGCGATGTGACCATTACGCATCCTCCTCGGTGCTACTAATGGTGACGCGCACGCCCTTGATGTCCGGCCGGTCCATTTCATCGTAGCCTAGCCTGACCGACCACCGGGCCTCGTGATTGCACCCCAGCATCTCCGGCATCTCCTTGCGCACCAGCTGCTGGGCGGCGAGCGAGAGCACGCGGTCCATCGTCAGGTTGAATTCGCGTTTCATGTGCGCCTCCTGTTTGACCTCAGGCATCCTCCGGCACCGGCTCGTCCAGTGTCGGGTCTTCCAGTTCCACTTTCGATGGTGCGATGGCGTCCATGTCGTAAATCCGGCTCGTCGCATCCACGAGGTCGTCGTGGGTGGCGAACGGGAAGAACAGCATCTCGTTGATCAGTTCGACCGTGAGATCGTAGACCTCGCCCTTCTCGTTGAGCCTCTTGAGCGGCTTGGCGGCGAGATAGCCCTGCCCCCGCTCCTTCAAGCGCTTTTCCAGCGCTGTGGCGTCTCTCTGCGGCGTGTAGACCATGTTCCCGGCCTCAAGGTCCGGCTTCCATGAGCACGTCCCCTCGCCCGGCACATGCACCAACGACGGCAGGAGCAGCGAGCCATACTGGACATCGGGTTGCAGCCGCTCGACGCGATGCTGTTTCGATGCCCCGCCCTCACGCGGCCAGGCCAGTTCCTCGATCTTGAGCCAGTAGCTCTCGGCCCGCATGCGCTCGTCGAAATACTCGTCATCCGACTGCTGCCCATAGCGCTCATAACCGACCTTGACGATCGCAACGCCCGGCATGTCGGTCCATTTGCGATGCAGGTGCTTGAGCGCGTCCCATCTCTGGGAGAGGGTCATCCGATGGCAGAACCCGTCGACCAGGTAGCGATTGTTATTGGCGTCGACGGCCAGCACAGCCATTGCCGTGCGGTCGGACGTGGCGTTCCTCCCTCGGGATGGGTCGGCCATGATGTAGACATTGACGAAGGCCGGCCGGACCTCCCACGCTTTGAGCCATGCCGCTTCAAAAGTGCGCTCGTTGCCCGATAGAGGATTCTGGAGCATCTGCGCTGCGAGGGTCGAGCGCTGGGTCCGCTTTTTCTTCTCCCAGACCTCCTCAGACAGGAACACCGGATTGCCGTCGATCTTGCCATTGTCGGTCGCCGGGTAGAGCCGCGGCGTGAGGATGTCCCGACCGAGAATGTCGCCGTAGGTATCGCCGAACGAATACCGCGTGCCGATCATCCAGAACCGGCCGGCCCCGGCGCCAAGGTTGTCCGACAACTCCCATGCCTCGGTGGTCTTCTTGACCTGCTCGGGTGTGGAGACCGATTCCCGCGTCACCACGTCATCGTAAATGCGCAGCAGAAAGTGCCTCGAGGTGGGCTGGCCATCGACCAGACCCCACGCTTCAGCCGTCGCTTCCTTCGGGTTGGTCTGGCGTCTGACCGTGAACTGCGTTGCAGACCATACCGGGGCTTCTGATGTCGGCTTGATCCAGCACACATCGGGATAGAGCCGCTGCATCAGCGGTTTTTCGAACTCCCGGCGGATCTGTGAGACAAACCCCTGTGCGATGATCTTGGTATGCGAGAACACACCGATGGTGATCTCGGGATCGTTCAATATCTCCTGAATTGCGCCGGCATAGGTGATCGCGGTCGACTTGTAGTGCTCTCGAGCCCACAGATCGAGGCGATAATCAGGCTCAAGCTCCACCTCGCGAAAGCGGTCATAGAGCCATTCGTGCAGACCGTCGTGACGCCCCAGGATGTGTGTAAAAAGAAAATACCGGTCGACGCATCCCAGATAGGCCCGATCCGCCTCCGACAGGTGCGGCCCGACCGTGGTGTAGAATTCGAGCGCACCTTCATAGTCGAGCGCGTGCAGGCCGTCGTCTTCCACAAACGCCACAAGGTCCGGTGACGCGGCGGCCTTATAGCGCTCTCCACGATAGCGTGACAGCATTCATTTGCGCCTCATTTCAACCTGCAATTGGTAAAACCCCGCATTTGAGAGCATTTTCAGCCCTACGGTCGGTCAATTCTCAACCGCTGGTGGGTCAGCGGAGGGCGCGTCTGTCCGGATATTGGATGCCTGCGTCCAATTGGATGTGCAAGTTTGCGTCAGCGAGCTTATGATCAGGTAGACCTCTGAATTGCACTCACCGCACAGATCCTCCCAATGGATCAGGCGTTCGTTTTTTGCCCAAGCTTGGACGGTGCAGCGCTCGTGGAAGCAAGCGAAGGGTCCTTCAAGCTTCTTGCCGCAGCGATCGCATGTGTATGTCGTGTGCTGGTGTTTCATCATTACCTCCTAGTTCATCGACCTGCGCATCTGCCTGATCGCCGAGGCCAGAGCGGTCGCCGTAGCGTCCGGCGGCGGCGCTGATGGGCCATCCCCCTCCGAACCCTCGGAATCGCCGTCTGGGCTCTGCTGTGTGAGTTTCTGACCGCAAACATGCTCATGGGTCAGGGTCGGGGAATCGTGGTAGCCGAAGCACTGCGCCATGAACTTCTGCCCCTCGAGCGCGACTTTCAGATCCCCAGCCTTGAGCGCCATGTCGATGGTCTGCTGGATGCGCTTGAACTGCTCCTTGGCGTCGAACGACACCTCCTCGACCGTCTTCTTGGCAGCTGCGGAGATGAGTTCGGCCACGCGGGCCTTGACCTTGACATTCCCTGAAAGACGGGAGGCGGCGCCGTAGTCCGGTTTGTAGCCAGCCATCTTGTAGGCATCGGTGGCAGATTTGCCCTTGGCAAGAGCCTGCGCGAATGCCTCGTGGCGTTGATTGGAGAGGGTCGGCATCAGCTGCGGTCCTTGAGTTCCTCGCGCCGCTCGGCCAGCCATGCGTCAAAGGCCTCGGCCTTATCGCGCCAGTTGACCATTCGGCGTTCGACCTCAGCCTCCAGGTCGTCCTCGGGCCAGCCGATGGCGGTCAGGACGTGACGGGTACTGTGGCGCCAGAGTATCTCGCCGACATCCTCCTCGGTGAGGTTCACTGGCTCTGTGAACGGCACAGTGTTTTCGTAGGGGTCTATTTTCGGCATCAGCGCACCGCCTTCTTGATCAGCTTGAGTGTGACCGGGTGGAACAGTTCCTCGTACGGCATCACTCCGGCGATGAGAGAAGGCCAGGAACAGCGGAGATACTGATCCTCGAAATCAACCACCAGCATTTCCGGGGCGCCTCCCTCGACGGAGACCCGCACCACCCTGTCGCCGATGGCAAATGTGTGGGTGTTGGCCGTCATGGGGGGAACCTCCCTAAAACTGGTTGGCCGGGTATTCGGCCCCCTCGGCCTGGGCTTGGCGTTTAAGCGTAGATGATCTGGTCAGACGGCAGCCACGGCTCAGGCGCGGTCATCGCGAATTCCGCATCATCGGTGTAGGAGGTGCAATTGAGGCGCAGGGTGACGTACACGCCGCGGCCGAAATTCCACGTCTCGTTGTAATCAGCCGTAATCCCGGTCTTGATCTTGATCCAGTTGCCCGAAGGCATCTGGCGCTCAACATCGATCGATGCGGTTCCGGTGTGGCGAATGGCGATGTCGATCACGTCGCTGATGATCTCGTCCGATGTGCCGGTCGCCTCGAAGGTGTCTGTAATTTGCGACATGGACTATCCCTTTCAGTTCGCGAGAACGTTCGCCGGGGTTGTGATCGTGGCGAGATCGAAAATCTTGATGCCCGACGAGCCGACATAGCCCGCAGGCTCACCAACAGCTGACGCCTGCCAGTTCATCTCACCGAGAAGCGAGAGAATGTTCGTGCGCTCGAAGATGTCGCCTGTCTCCGGCTTGTTGGCTGTCATCAGTCCCGCCAGGGGACCGACCGCGTGCATGTTGACGTGATGACCCTCGATCATCGTCGC
>NZ_JAHWQX010000008.1 GCF_019334345.1 Neohoeflea coraliihabitans | reverse complement strand
GTTTTCAATGAGTAGGATGCCGGTGGACGATACTGTGCCGGCAGTCGAGCCACTTTCTGCGGCAATGACTCTGTATCCACTCGTCAGAAAAGTAGACCCGTTGTCCGTAGACAGCAGGACGCTGGGAGTGTTTGATGTCATCGTCAGATCTTCAAACAGCAGCAAAATCTCTTTGTAGGAGCCGAGATCAGTGAAATCGATCGTTGAGACGTTGGTGGAATAGGTCCACGTTTCGACGAATTGCAGCCCACTCGCCGCCAAGTCAGCCCATTCCGGTGCGGTCGCACCGCTGTTCATCGTCAAGACCTGATCGGCGGTTCCCTTGGCGAGCTTTGCGTAGGTGTCCGAGCCGGTCAGATAGAGAATATCGCCTGCAACCGTAGTCAGCCCGGCAATGGATGCCAGCCCCGCGTCATAAGCCTGCACATCGGTTCCAATGGCAAGGCCAAGATTTGTTCTTGCTCCCGCCGCTGTACTCGCCCCGGTGCCGCCATCGGCCACCGGCACGTCCGTTCCACCCGCTATGTGGTAAAGCGTGTCGAAATAGGTTTTCAGCGTGGCCTTGATGTTGGCCCAGGTGACTTTCTTGAGGGCATTGGAGGCGGCGCTGTCAGTAATCCCCACCGTGTCGGCATCGACAGGCGTTGCCTTTGCAGTGGCTGCATAGATGGCTGGTGCAAGTGCCGTCGCCGTCACGTCCGCGCCGGTCGAAATGCCGTCCAGCTTGGTTTCGTCGTCAGTGGTAAAGCTCGCCGTTGTCCCCGCAAGCACTGCGCTGTAAGCCTGAACGTCAGTGCCAATCTCAAGGTTAACCGCAGCCTTGAAAGCCGCCTCGTTGGCAACGTTGAGCAGCGTCGGAGCATAGGCTCCGAAGGTAACGTCTGCATCGCACATCGTCACAACGCGCGTGGTGGCCGTGGTGATGCTGCCCGCGTCAAAGCGCAGCCGCTTGGTCAGGTCTGCTGGATCTGCAAAAGTCCATGTATCTGCAACCGGATCAGTGCCAGCATTGACCTTGGCGACCTGCTCCATGATTTCGCGCATGCCATCGTCCATGTTGGACGGTAGAGCCGTGCCGCGAATATCGACGCCGCCAACATCGGTGTTACTGGCAGCCGTAGTTGACCAGTCGGTGACTGCGTTCTTAGCCATCGTGCGATTACCTCAGATTTTCAAGAAAGCTGGCGCTACCAGAGACCCGCGCCGGGATTGTTTGCCGCATATTGGGCTTGCGCGCCGTGCACTCCGCGAGAAGCTTCCGCGCCGAATTCGGTCAGTTCGCCGTTGCCGCGAGACCCGCCAGAAGGAGCCGCAGGAAAGCCGCCAGGAACTGAGACCGTGCCGCCGAGAATGCCCTTGAGCGGGTTGTTGCCCTTGGCAATCTGCCGGCCGATTTCCGCACCCAAAAGCGCGCCGATAGGACCCAGCATTCCGCCGACCATAGACCCAGCTGCAGCGCCCGCAGCACCCTTCACCGCACCGCCAACCCGCGACGTGGTTTCAGGCGACATGCTGACATTGATGCCGCCAACGCCGCCCGTTGGCCCCTTGATGCCGCCAAGAGCGCTGTTGACCGCTGCGTCAATGCCAAACAGCCCCGGTGCCGTTGTCGAGCGATACGAGCCATCCGGGTTCATCGTCTCGGTGTAGCCGTATTTCTCGCTGGTCATGGAAACCGTTCCATCGGGATTCCGCGACATCTGGTTGCCGTTCGTCGCCGTGCCGGTCATGGCCTTGCCTGACCACACATCCATGCCAGTTGCAGCAGGAACCGCAGGCATGGAAATCGCTGGTGCAGGCGCGGTTGCCGGCGGCGTGTATGGCGTCACCTTTGGAGCCGGGGCAATTGTCACTGGTGCGGCAAGGGGTGGCGCTGGCGTTGTCACCGGGGCCGCAACAGGTGCCGCCTGCTTGGCTATCTGGTTATCAAGGACATCGAGGGCGAGGTTTTCACGCGCAAGCGCATCCGCCGCCACTTGAGAGCCGCGGGGAGAGGAATAATAGCTATCCGGTGTTTCTGGTGCCGAGACGGCAGCAGGAGCCATTGCAGGGGCTTCGACCGGCGCAGATATTGCGATCTCGGAGCCTCGGGGCGATGAATAGTAGCTGCCCGGCGTTCCCGGTGCTGAATAGGTGTTGGTCGGCGCGGATTGTGCCAGTTCCGAACCCCTTGGCGAGGCATAGGCCCCATAGTCGGGCGAAGCTGTAGAGCGCGGCGCGGCGGAAAACTCTGGCGAGAGAAGCCCTGTGCGGTTGGGCTGGTTCAGGGAAGGCGCGGCGGTCGTAGATGAAATCGGGCTGAGAAGTCCGCGTTGAACGTCCGTTACGGGGGCTTTGCCTGAGAATGGCGTAGGAGTTGCAACCGGGGCCGCACCAAATGCGTTAAAGACATCAGATGCGAGAGCTGTCCTTCGCCCCATGTGCGGCTCGCCAGGACGCAGGAATGTATCGCTGAATATCTGCGCTGCCTGCTCGGGCGTTTGCGCCGCTTTGACCTTATCAAGCGCCCTTTTTTCCGGCGTTTGTGTCAGTTCGTAGGACAGAAACCCATAGTTTGCTGCATAAGAGCGGGGGTCAAGCTTATTGGCGCGCGCCCAGTTCTCAAAAGCGGTGCGGCGCGGGCCGGTCCACTGAGCATACCCATAGCCGCCTCGGGCGTTTTTCCCGTAACGCTGGTAGCCTTTTTCTTGTAGGCTCTTAAAACCGGCGCTTTCATGCGCTAAATTACCTACTATACCCGCTGCTTGTGCGGGTGACAGACCGAAATCCCGCTGGAGATCATCCATGAGACGATCAGCAATATCCCGATCATATCTTGCCATAGCAATGATCCTCGCGCCCGCCGCAGTCGGTGCCGTTGAGATTTCGCCCGATTGGATCGGAGAAAAATGGGCTTCGGCGGTCTATGAATGTAAGGGGAATGTCTGGTCCGATGAGACGGCTGCGATCTGCGGTCGCCGCGACGCGTTCCGCGTGGTTCTCGATTACGTCTGCGAAGACCCTGCGAACGCCACGAACATGTATTGCGAGTGGATCAACCCTGACGAATCTCCAAGCTGAGGCCCCGGATTGACCCCCGACCCCGAGAAGCAGATCGACCTGCAACGCGACGAGTATGAGCGCCTCGACAAATTCGACTGGGATTTCTACCGCGACAAGCTCGGGTTCTTTCTCCAAGTGACGTTACCCACACTGATCGGTGGCCTTGTCATCGTCTACGTCACTCACCCGGTCGTTACTTGGCTATTCGACCTCTTGTGGCCTCTAACTCCATAGCGGATGGGGCTATCAGCGGACGGGTTGCAGACGTGCCGATCTGGCGCAGCGATCCGGGCGGCATCTGGCCGGTGGCGGCAGACGTGCGAAGTGCCTGACTGCCCCGAATCATCGCGTTGTCCACGTTCTGTGCTGCAAAGTGGCCTGCGCCGGGGACAAGGATATTGCCGCCAGGGATAAGGGTGCCGACACCCTGCCCGACACCAAACGACACGACCCCACGCGGGGCGAACTTGGCAAACAGCCGCATCATCTTGCTGCTGGTTCCGCCCTTCGCCATGAGGCGGATCAGTTCCACCTCGTCGGGTGAAAACCCCTTTTCCTTGCCGCTCTGGATCTTCTTGTAGAGCGAGCGCATTTCCTGGCGCAGAGCGTTGGCAACGCCTGACTGCGTAAATTTACCCTCGCCATTGACCTGCGCCATGTCGAGGATGTTTTCAACAATCTCGGTCTTGGCCTTGCGTGCGTTCAGCGCGCGGGCCTGCTTGATGACATCGAACCCGGCAATGTCCCCGGTGATGTCGGAAGGCGAGATGTTGTTGGCGAAACTGTCAAGCATTTCCTTCATGCGCATCAGCGTTCGCTGGTCCTGCGGCTGTGCGCGCTGCATGGATTGGCCGATGACCTGGCGCAGCTCGTCCAACTGTTCGAGCGTCATGGGCTGGCCCGCAATTTCTGCGAGGTCATCCACGATGCCTGACGTGTTCGGGCGCAGCTTGTCGTTGAGGTTGCCAGCCGCGAGTTTCAGGTTGGCCGCCAGTTTCGCTGTCGCCTGCGGTTTGATCGTCACACCGGCCTGCCGAGCTTGCTGGTAGAGCGCGTTCGTGGCCTGCTTCAACTCATCGCTGGCAGGAGCAGCAGCCCCTGCTGCCTTACCGGCGCGACGAGTGGCGAGCGTATTGCCAAGCTTCTGGACGCCAGCACCGGCCACAGCGCCAGTTACCGCGCCCATCCCTGCCCCCCTCGCGCGGTCTTCAAGCCCGCCCTCGGCAGAACCTGCCCCGTAAGCCCCGCCATAGGCCGCGCCCTCTGCAGCCGCGCGCCCGATTGCCTGCTTGCCGCCCTGCTGCATTGCCTTTCTTGTCAGAAGGGTTGCGCCGCTCTTGGCAAGCCCGCCAGCCGTGCCGACGCCGCCAAGCACCTGCCCCGAAAGATAGGAGCCGGGGTGCGCCGCTGCGAGGTCTGTGTTTTCCTGCCGAATATCAGAAAGAACCTCGTTGTGCGGCTTTTCATCCCGCCACGGAAGGAGCTTGCGCCCTGCCGTTTCGACTGCCGCGCCGATTTCATCAGCAAAGCCAAACGTCGCCATGTCCACGATGCCGCGCCCGAACGCATCAACCTTGTTGGCAAAGCCCGACTTGTCAGAAGCACCTGCCTTCGCAGCCTTGAGCGCGTTGGCAAGCTTCTTTGCTGCAACCGTATCCCCCGCCCTGTGGGCGTTAATGAGGGCTTTTTGCATTCGTTCGGTGTCAGCCATGATCAGTCCGCATATTGCTCAACGAGGGCGTCAACGTCGGGATCGCCGTTGACGGACTGCGATCCGCCCGCAAAGCCAATGCTGCCGTCTGGACGTTGGATGATGATCGGGTTTTGTTCGATGTGCGCGCCCCATGCCGCCTCGAATCCGTCCAGTGTGCCGTGCTGCTGTCGCCATTGCTCCATGGCGTCCGCGCGCTGAATCTGGCGATCGGCAACCGCGTCGATCATGTCAATAAGCATGGCGTTACCCTCAGGGGTGTTTTGCAGGCCCGGCGAAGCAGCCATGAACAGCGCCATCTCAGCGTTGGAAATCGCGCCCTTGGTTTTCTGAACCTGCTGCAATGCCACGTCGAGACCACCGGACTTGATGAGCGCGCGACCGCCGGGCGTACCCGGTGCATCGACGCCAAACTGTTCTGCGCCGTCGAACAGCGCACCGACAGCCTTGCCGCCAACACCGGAATAACCAACGTTCTCGTTGGCATGGCGAAGCATTTGCGCCGTCTGCTTGAGAGAAGCGCCGGAAGCTGCAATGTCCTGCGCAGCGGTCACGCGGTTTGCAACGTTCTTCTGGTCCTGATTGTGGAAGCGTCCTGACTGAACAGTTGTGCCATCCGGCAAGGTCACCGAAAGGCCGCTATCGGGCTTTTGAGCCTGACCGAGCGGGGTAAACGATTGGTCCGTCTCATTGGCAAAGCCATAGGTGCCGTCTGGAAGCTTCTGGAACGACAGTTTTGGGTCTTTCGGCTTCTGCGCCTCCCGGTGCATCTTGAACGCATCGCCGGGGGACAGTGCGCCCATTTCCACGGCTTGCGCAAGTTTCGGGTTTATCTGCCGCAACCATTCAACCGTCTGGTTCTTCTGCTGTTCGGCTGCGCGCTTTTCCTTCGAGGTCTGCATGGTCTGCGCCATGTTGCCAAGACCACCTGACCACTGTTCAGACCCGGTCTTGCCGCCAAGAAGCCCCGCACCGAGTGCAAGCAGCACTTCCGGGTTCTGCGCAGCAAAAGCCATTGGCCCGCGCCGCTGACCACCCATCTGCGGGGGAGGCGGAAAATGGTTCAGCCCTGCCCAGGCCTGCTGATCCGGGCGCGGCGTCGGAATGGGAACGCGGGATGGAATGGGATAATTCATCGGCTTTCCCTCGAATCGCGCTGGCTGAACAGATCGGCAATGTTGTTGATGATTCCACCACCGGACCCGCCGCCACCGGAACCCTTGACCTTGGTGGCCTTGGAACTGTTTTCCGCCGGTTCCAGTCCGAGATTTTCAACGTAAGCCGTCACGTCGCCCGGTCGATTGATCATCGGAATAGACATCGGCTGATAATAGCTCATGGCGTTCTGGTGGTCGCTGAGAAGCCCGTCATAGCCCTGCTGCATTTGCTGCGCCAAAAGCCCCTGCTGACCGGGATAAAAGGCCGCATACTCCTGCAAGGGGACCTGCAAGGTCTGTTCAGCCTGTTGATTGTTCGACTGACCGCCGCCGCCACTGCCACCCATTAGTAAAGCCCTCCTACTGACGGGTATTGCCCGCCGCCGAATGAACCGAGCAAGCCAAGCCCCGTCGCCCCATAGCCAAGAGCCGTTGCGAATGGATTCTGCCCCGGCTGCTGCGCGGTTCCCGTCGAAGTGCGGCCCATCTGCCCCGCGCCCGATGCAATCGCATTCAGCCTGCCAAGCATTTCCCATGGCTTGTTCTGCTGCTCGTCAAAAATGCGCAACTCGTCATTCTTCAGGCGCGCCGCAAGATCCTCGTACATCGAGCCAACACCCATCATGTCCTGAGAAGGCAGGTTCGAGTTCGCATAGGCCGATGCAAGATTGCCCTGCCCCGCCTGACCGGCATTGAATTGCTGTTGCATTGCCGCCAAGCGCTGCGCATTGTTGTTGCCCTGAATGCCCGCTGACTGACCTGCAGCGCCAAGGCCCTGGCTGATCTGGTTGGCATAGGTGTTGCCCATGCCGCCAATGCCTGCCATTTGCGTTCCGACATTTGCCTGGTCCAACTGGCTCGCCGAATTGGCTGCATTCAGTCCGAAGCCAAGCCCCGCCATACGCTGGCTATCCAGCATCTGGTTGGCGTTCATCTGGTTGGCGCGTTCCTGATTGTACTGGTTGACGCGCGCTGTCGCCTGCAGATTTCCGACCTCGCGGGCAATATTGCCCTGATGCGTTCCAGAGCCATAGCGGCCTGCCGCCGAGGCTCCAAGGTTGACCTGATTGGCAACCTCGTCGGAAGCTGATTGCAGGGCGCGTTCGAAATTCGGGTCTTGCCGGTTCAGAAAGTCGCCCGATGCAACGCCGTTCAGGTTTTGTTCGGAATAAGACGGCCCCATGCCGGTGGTCGCGAGGCCGCGCTGCATGGAATTGTCAACATTCATGCCGCCGCCTGCGGCCTGCCCATAGCCCGACATTGCCGGGTTATTCATGGCCGACTGACCGAGCTGATCAATGCGCCCGGTGGAAACGTCGCCCGCGCCGCCCGAAAAGCCGGAAAGCCCGGCCATGGCTGACTGCTGCGGCTCGTTGAAGCCGCCATTGTTGATGATGCCCTGATACTGCCCGGAAAGCCCCTGACCGCCCATATTGGCGGATGCACGGTTTTGAATATCACCCATTGCCGCCGTGGACTGCTGCGCAAAGGGAATGACCGTCGATCCGGTGTAGGACTGCCCGCCGATGCCCGATTTATAGAGGTTGGACGCATCGCCAAGGCCTGTCTTGAGAATCGGCTGTGCCGGGTCCCAAGGTTCTGAACTCGTCGTTTGCGTGCTGGTCTGTGTTCCGCCGCTCATATGTCAACCTCGTATCCGTTGCCATTCGTCGTGGCTTTGAAAAGGCGCAACCATCCAGAACGCCCGCATGCCGTCAGCCGCGTAGCGCCGTTCTCTCTCGCGATGGTCCTGATGAAGTGTTCCGCCATCCCGAGCCAGGAGCGCATTTGCGTCCCGTACAGGCTCAGGCAATGAAAGGTGTGGCGGCATTCGTGGCTGCGAAACTGCCACGCGCTCGCCATGTAAATCGTGTCCTCGTCGTAAACGACAATCATGTAAGCCGCGCCCGATCGGCAAAGCTGCCAGATCATGCCCGGCGAATAATCACGCGGCTCAACCGCGCAGGATTTTGTAAATCCATCCCGCATCAGAGGCCAAAGCGCATCGACCTCAGCCGGACTAGCCAAGCCGATTTGAAGCGGCTTCATTCGGATGATGCCTTGTCACGAACGGCGTAACGGTGATGCCCGATGCGCCCTTGACGCGAAGTTTATGCCCTGTGAGCAGCCGGAGCGGCGTGTATGTGAGAACCTGCGTTACATCGTCGTCAATCGAGCCGACCCACACCGTGTAATCGGTCGATCCATCGTAAAAATAGCATTCGACCGTGGCAGAGGCCCCGGATTGATTGGCAATCGAGACCGTCGCAATCGTGCTGTAGTCGTCCGCTGCCTCGTAAACATCTTCAGTCGTGGTGCCGGACAGCACAACCGGTGCAGGTCGCTCAAGGCCACCGAGAAAGAGCGCTGAAATGCTCATGCCGTACCGCCTTTCGCAAACTCCACGTCAAGGCCGATGACATGGCTCCAACTCTCGCCGGCGGGAATTTCAACCTTGAACTTGTGCAGCTGCCCGTTGGCCCTGAGCGGCAAGCGCCCCGAGCGGGAACTTGGAGAAACCGCGCTCTTGCTGGTGAACGTGCCGCCATGAAATGCGGCTGCTGAAACCGTCACCGTGTAATTCGTGCAATCGGTCGTCACAAAGCCGGAATGAACGTGCGAGCGATGGCCGGGAACCAGTGCGACCTCTGCTGTTTCCAGTGTCGCGGCCTTGTTGGTGCTCGCCATGAATGCCAGCTTGCCGTCCGTGTCGATAATCGCGAACACCGGACGCCCGCCCGCAAAAACCCGGCTGTCAAACGGCAGATCCACGTCATCAATCGTGGCATAGAGATCATCGAGACCATCCCAACTGATTCCGGGGGTCGCGATTGCCGCCGCTGCCTGAAAATCCTGATCGGAATAACACCAGCGATCCAGTTGCCAATCATAGCCGAGAAGCTTGTTGCCGCCGTCTGCGGTCTCGAACTTCCACCAGACGATTTTGTTATAGGGATCGGCAAAGCCTTCGACTTGCGGCAGGGTGTCGAGATTGATGGTATCGAGAAACCAGCGGTCAACGCGCTCGGCTCCAATTGGCTGACCTTCGACCCCCATGAAAAACCCATCTTCGGAAAGATAGGGGAAACGGCGCGGGCCGATCTCAACCAGCGAATGCGGTGCAATCGTGCCTCGGGCCGGGTTGGCGTTTGAGAACGTGAACGTGTAGCCGCTCGACGGTGCAAAGGTCATCACCTGCATTCCGTCGCGCTGGACGATGATAGCCCCGCGACCATCCCGCACGATGGCTTGCACCTGCCCGCCCTCAGGGAAAGCCTGCTTGCCAGCGCTGCGAAGACCGATGGTCCAGAATTCCGCGTTATTGATGCCCGACCACTGAACCGCGTTCGGCTCGCCATCGAGATAGCCGAACATCAGGAAATCACCGACGACAGTGGAATATTTCGCCACCGGGGGCGAACCCGCGAGATCAGCAAAGTTTGTCCCGCTCGACAGGCTTAGGAACTGCGGCGGATCGCCAAGCGTGTGGGCAATCAGATAATCGCCAAAGACCGTGAAGGACCACACATCATCGGCAGGAACTGAATAAGCGCCGGTAGACTTGGAAACATTGGTCCATGAATAGGGGCTGGTGGCCGTGTTCAGCTTGTAGAGATCGGTTTCCGTCCCGGCAATCACGGTAATGGTGCCGTCTGTCGCCTGATAATAAAACAGGCCCTTGCAATCATCCGCCAGGGCTTCCGACATGACGGTAAATTGCGGCATTCCGCCCCATCCGCCCGCTACTGGCAGACAATTGAGCAGGTTATCGCCCGCCGTGACCGTCCATGCTGGCTTGTCGGGTTCAAACAGCGGGAACGGGATCAAAACGTGACCGCCTTCACGCGGTTGGTCTTGTGCCGTACTGCTGTTTCTCGCTCGATACGGCCAAGCTCGTCTGCCTCCATGGCGTTGCATGTCGCTGCGGTGGTCAGATCCTTCAGCTTGCCAGCGTAAAGGCGCGATTGCGCGCGCCAGCGGATCAGGTCAAAGGCTTCCGTCATCCAGACGTTGTCCGCCTCGTCATCTGTCGCCGGGGCTGCGGTCATGTAAGAGCCAAGGACGCGCACCGTGTAAGCGGCATCTGGCGGCACGAACAGCCCGATCGAGCGGTTATAATAGGTGTAGCAGTAGGGTTGACCGTTCGAAGCGTTGCCGTCTGTCAGCAGCTCGAATTGCTTGATGTCCTTTTGGCGCAACTGATAGCGGTTGCTGCCAACGGTGATATGCACAAAGTCGATGTCGACAAATTGCGAGATGTCGGCGTCATCGTCTTCAGAGTACCAGACTTGACTGGCGACCGTTGTAAACGTCGCGTCTCTCGTCTCATTGAAATAGAAATGGCGCGATTGATAAAAGCGGATGGCGCGGTTGATTTCGGAGGCAATGGCGCTCGTGAGGTCGTCACGGTCCATATCATCCGCGATTTCAGCTTTCAGCGTTGCCAGTGTTGACATTTGCCTTCACCTTTCGCGGTCGGCCTCGCCGTTTCTTTGGCGCTTCCGTCTTGATTACGGGCTTGTTCTCGGGAATGAACCGCTGCAACTCAACGGACCATTTCAGGCGGGAAACGGGGGCCGAAGCCCCCACCCCATTCCGGCGCAATGACATTAGCCGTCATTGTCCGGGATATAGCAGATGACCACCTCAGCCTCTCCGGTTGAGGCCGCCGTCCCGCCGAGCGCTACCGAAGCTGTTACCTTAGTGGCAGCCGTGGCAACAAACACGCCCGCAGTCTCGTCGAGAGCCACGAAAGTGCCTGCGGTGCCGAGCGCACCATCAGTCATGTAGTCGTCCGGGTCATCGTTGCCGGTGTCCGCGCCAATGTCGATGACATTGGAAGAACCAGCATTGAAGGCAGTAACGACATGAACGCCGGACAACGGCTTGAGAATCAGCGCACCTTCGGGAATCCACCCGACCGTGACTTCCGAACCGTCATCCTCATAGGTAACGCCCTTGCGCAGATAGTGGACCTGCTGCGTGTGATATTCGCGTGCAACACTCATCTCACACCTCCTTAGGACGGGTCTTCGCCGTAGGAAGAAACCACGATGGTGGCGTAATCCACGGAGTTGAAGACCGACTTCTTGATGCCAAAGACCGTGTCGATACCAACGCCAAGCTGGTTCTGGTAATCGAACAATTCCTCGGTCCATTTGTATTTGGTCGCGTTCGTATGCTCGCGACCGGTGGCGATCATGCCCGCCTGCTTGCCGCACATGACGGCGCGCTTGGTGTTTGCCACCTGAGCGCCCGAAGACGAGTTCACGCCGTTCGGAATGCGGTAGGCTTCGTGCAGGATGACACCGTTGTACTCGCCCAGCGCGCCCGAGAAGATGGGATTGCGCGAACGCCCTTCCCCACCCTGCAAGAGAGCCTTCTGAGTGTCGTACCAAGTGATGCGAGAGGTCGAAGCATCGGTGCGCAGGTCGCGGACCTGAGACGGATGCAGGAACATCACATACTTGTCTTCACCGCCGATATTGATGGGCGAGATGTACGGAGTGGCGGTTTTCGCCTTCCACACGGCCTCGTCAATCATTTCGAGGATGAACCGGTGCGTCGAAGCACTGTTGATGGCCTGGTCATTCGCCTCGTCATTTGCGCGAACGATGCGCGAGGACGAGGGAGCCACAACCGTGTTGTTGCCGTTGTAGACCGCAAGGGTCGGGTCAACGGTCTGGTTGTCGCGGGAGAACGCCGCGCCGGTGTACCCGCACAGGTGCAGGAACATGGCGGTGTCCATGCGCGTGGCGAACCACTGCGAAAGACGGTTGCGAGCAATCGACCGGAGATTTTCCGGCACGCGCTGCGCGTCGATCGAGCGTTTGTTCTTCACACGAACGGCATGACGCAGTTCATTGATGAGAATGGAATCATCGTAGGTGGTCAGGTCTTCCTCGTTGCCTTCGAGGGCCTGGCCTTCGGTGACACCGTCCCCGGTGAGAGACATCACGAGGCCGCAGGTAATCTTGTCGCCCGCTGCCTTGCTCGTCTCGGTCTTGACCTGAATGATGTTGTCTTCGCTCTCGCCCATGAAACGGCCAAAGTAGGTCTTTTTCTCGACCTCCTTGGCGAATTTCGCAGACCACAGCTTATTGGACAGAGCATCATTCACGCCGAACGTTTTGGTAGCCATGAGATGGCCTCCTATTCGGTGAAAGTTGCAGAGTTTTCTGGTGATCCGCGCTGTGACGCTGCGCTGGCGGACATCCCCTTATGCCGGGGCGAGGGCATTGGATCGTTGACGGACGATCCCACCGAAACAGCCGTTAAAAGGTGGCCGTGACCTATGGCAATCAAGCCCCGAACTTGGCGAATAGCTCGGGGTTCTCTTCTGCCAATTTCTCCAGTTCCGCGCCGGACATCTTGGCGAGGTCTTCAAGCGACATTTCGCCCGATCCCGCGCCGCCCGAAAGCGTCTTGTTGGATTTGACCGCCTTCGCCATGCGGTCAATCTTCTGGCCCGCGTCTGTATCGCCTGCGGGTTTCTTCGCGCCGTCCCATCCCCAGTACCGGGCGTTCCGGCGAACGTATTCGGCAAACTCGGCAGGCTCTTTTGGTGCCTGTGAGGCATAGTGCAAAAGATGCCGGTCCATTTCAGCCTTAAGCTGCGGGCCGAACAATCCGCGCTTTTGCAATTCGCCATGAACAGCATTCACGGCGTGCTGGAAAGCTTCCTGAATATCCGGGTTTTCACCCTGTGCCGCATTGAAGAGTTGATCTGCTTGCGCAATGACCATCTGCGCTTGGTATTGCTCCTGTTGCGCCTGCATCTGCTGTTGCTGCTGGGTGGTCAAACCCTGCTGCATTGCCTGCAGTTGCTCGGTCAGGCGCTGGTTTTCCCATTGCATCCGGGCAATCGGGTCTGTTTCCCAATCAGCCGGCGGCTGGTCTTCTTCTTGCTGTTGATGCTGCGGCTGCGTCTTCTGCTCGGCAAGCTTGCCTGCAATTTCCTGCGTCCACGTCTGGTATTGAGCCAGTTGTTCCTTGATGCGCTTGGCTTCCTCGCGGGCCTCCTGCAGCGCTCTTGTCGGCACATAGCCCGAAGGGGCCTTCTCAGCAGGATTTGAAGGCTCTCCGCCCTGATCCTCGCCGCCTTCGTCTTGTCTCTCGTCCTGGTCACTTGCCGCGACCGCTTCCGGCTCGTCGTTCTGGTTCTCAGATTCCACCTGTGGAGCTTCTTCGCCGTCGCCTTCAAGCATGCTGATTTCCGCCTCGGTCAAGCCCGTTGCGTCAAAGTCCTTGTCCATGTTCTCGCCTTATTCGCCAATGCGGCAATGACGGATGCCGCGTCCGAAACCTCGCACGATGCGAGGAACTAGAAGCCCTGCGGCCCTTGCGGGGGCTGTTGAGGCTGATTCATTTCGACCAGATCGCGCAGGATGTCTGCGCCGACCTTTGCTTCTTCGACAGCAGCGCGCCGCTTATCGAGTTCCGCTTCCATCTGGTTTTCATAGGCTTCGGACTGCGTCTTCTGCACGTCCGCTTCCTTCTGCTGCACTTCAAGGACCGCAGCGCGAGCTTGCATTGCCGCTTGCTGCTCGCCTTCCTGTCCCATCTTCTGCACAGCCTGCTTGATCTTCTCGACCACAGACGCCGGAACCGGCGAATAATCGAGCAACTGCAGCAGCACCTGCGGCGGCACCATGTCCTTGATTCCTGGCAGAATCTGCATGACCGATTGCCAGACAATTTCCTTCTGGTTCGGGCTGGTCGGTGCGTCATCAATGATGATGTCGTATTTCGCATCTGTCTGCTTGCGCAGCGGCACATATTGCTTGCGCCCGTCACCCACAATCATGATCAGGCGACCGTCAGACAGATATTCGTGAATGTAGTGCAGCAGCACGCGGCCACGAGCGCGGCGATAGCGTCGCAAGCTGTTGAATAGTGTGGATAGAACCGCCATGCCCGCCTGTCGGCGCTGATATTCCAATACGCCCGCCTGATTGGCCTCGCGCATCCCCATGAGTTCGAGATTGACGCCCGTAACATCGCGGATCGCGGAGACCGCGTATTCCGTCAAAAGCTGATAACCCTGCGGGAACTGCGCATTCTGCTTCGGCTGGACGCGCCCCGCCTGCAGCGCCCCGCTTGCGACCTCCACAAGAGCGTTTGGCTTGGCAAGGTCTTCTTCTGCAGCGCGCTGATCGACAAACGCGCCGCTTTCATAGAACCAGCCGCCCGATGAATTGCTGTTCATGATGTGCAGAAGCTGGCTCATCCACTTGTTGGCCCACGTCTGCGGATCTTTCATCGCGCGAATGAGGCCGTACCAATAAGCGCGGTTGCGGTCGTATTTGCCCGTCATGCAGTTCCACGAAAAATGGTTGCCGCACGGACCTTCGGAATGCTCCAGCAGCTTTTGGCCGATGAATGCTTGCTTGTAGACGCGCCGGGTCAGGCGCACGGACTTGAGCGGAATACCGAGGCGCTTGAAGTTGCCCTCAAGCTGCCGGAATTCGTCTTCTCCAAACTCCGCAATGCCGCCCGACATGGGGTCAGCCACCTTGTAATAAGGCTCCTTCTCCCAATACTGCAGGTGGATGACCTTCACCGTCTTCCGTGAGCGAATGCCCTCGTCTTCCTGCTCGGTTTCGTACTCGTGTTCCGGGTCGTTGTGGTTCGGCTCGTTGGTTGACGAGAGATTGGCCCATTTGCCTGCATCAATGTCAGCGTCCGAGAAGTCGGGGAACTGCTCGCGAGCTGCATCGATCGGCATTTCCTTGATCTTCCAGAGCCGACGCGCATCCCTCAGGTTAGACTTGCGCGCCGAAGCGTCCCAAAACATTTCAAGCGGGTCGCATTTCTCAGTAACGGGCGCGCCGTCCGGGTCTTCCTCAAAATCAAGCCGGTTTTCTGTCCAGCCCATCCCCGAGATCAGCAGGTCAATGAACGCTTCACTGTCCTCGTCTTCCGCCTCCGACTGGTCATCAAACCAACGTGCGGCCTCGGAGTACATCTCATTAACAACTGCGTCGCCTTCCTCTCGTGGGATATAGCGCACTTCCTGGCGGTTCTGGATCTCCTGCCCGCTGACAGCGTCAATCACCACCGATGAGCGGTTGAACGTGATAGCCGGGCGCATTTCGTCGGCAAGCTTCACCTTGTCCAGTTCTGACCACTGGCGACCGGCTGCAAAATCGTAGTCCTCACGCGCCTCTTTGCGCCAACGCGACGAATGGTCCTCGTCTTCACGAAACCACTGCTTCCATTTGTGCGGAACCGGATCGCCGGGCTTGAGATATGTCATGCTGCCATCCACGATCCGCCGGAACGTTTGCCTGTTTGGCGATAGCGATCGCGAACCGGCTGCGAGTGCTTCGGCAGCGCGGTATGATTGGAATCGCTGAACGTCATGTAGGCATCCGCTCCATTCGAGTTCTCATCATGCAATGGCTTGTCACGCCAGACACCGAGCGCATCGTTCCACTGCTTGCGGTAATGCTTCAGCCGCTTTATGCCCTGCTTGCAATTCGCCTCGTCCCAGGCGCACATCTGGAACTTGCGTCGGGCCGTGTTGATCTGCTCGATCTTGTTGGGGTTGCGCTTGACGATGTTTGGCCGAAAGCCGAGCTTTGCCATCACATTCTTGGTGTCGCCCTCAACCCAAAGAATTTCTCGGTCGCCATCGTGCGGCAGGTAATGGGTTCCGAACTGAACGCCCATGTCCTCACGCCACTTGTTCAACCAATCGATATAATGGCCGATCCACTCGCCTGAGTTTTCATAGTAGCCGACGAACACCGACAGGTTGCCCCAATCCTGTTGCAACCAGATGCAATTCATGTCGTTGCGGCCAAGGTCCCAAAACGTGTTGACCGGCAAGGCCGGATCGATCGGATAGCGACCGATGCGCCCATGCTTTTCAGCCGTTGCGATCTGGTCAGCGAAATAAGCGCCCTCGATAGCCTGCTCAAAGGCTTCTCGCGGCGTTGCGGGGTATTCCCGCTTCATGTCGCCGCCAAGGTCTCGCTCTTGAGCCAGCCACCAGTGACGCTGTTCTGGCGTGATGCGCGTTTTCGCCTCGGCCTCTACACGCGCGAAATATTTGCGGTCTTCCTCGCCCTCTGGCGTCACAGACTGCGGAATCTGATAATCCGGGTTCTGGTGCCAGGGGAAGAAGAAGAACTTGTAATCAAGGCGTGATAGCTCCTTGCCAGCATTCGCCTCGGCTTCCTGCGACTTGGCGAAGAAATCCCCCTCCTGACCCTCTGCCGTGCTCTCGATTGTGACGATGCCCTTTTCCGCCGAAGGAAATGCCCCTGTCTTGATCTCTCGGGCCTTTTCCGGGAATTGCGCACATATCTTGCCGTATTCCGAGACATGCAGCCAGTTGACCGTCCCTGAGCGCGTCGAAGTCGTCACCCTGATTGAACTGTCATTGCCGAATGTCAGCGTATCTGCGCTGGCCTGCTTGAGGCCGATTGCTTCCTTCAGACCCTCCGGGAGATTGTCATAGGGATATTTGACCTTGTCCCTGAAAATGGTCTTGGCATCGTCCAGCTTGTGAGCAATGACCGCAGCGCGAACATCTGGCGTAAACAAGCAGTCATCCAGATAGAGAAGGCAACACAGCGTCGTGAAACCCAACTGCCTCGCCTTGAGGATCAGATTCCGGCTATGAATGCCCTCGATAAACTGCTGCTGTGCTGAGTTCGGCTCGAACTTAACCCGACTGCCTTCCTTGTTGATGATGAAATACAGGTTGGACAACCGCCAACGCGGATCGCCTAGTTGATCAATCCCGATCGACAAGGCGCGAACCCTTTTGCGCGACGTGCGATAGCAATTCCTTGAGCGGGTCGGAAACGCCGTGCTCAAGCGTTCCATTGTGCTCGACTGCGGCGAGATCAGGCAGACATTTGCGCAGCAAACCAAGGCCAGCAGTGACTTGCGTAGCGCTCATTTCACGCTTACCCTCAACATGCTCTACAAGTGCGTTGAGAATGTTGCTGTTTTTGATTTTATCCCGGTGCGCTTCGGTCAGCTTCACGCCGGGCTTTCTGCCGCGCGTTGCCATGAGAAGATTAAGACCCTCGGCTTGGATAGATGGCGTTTGATTTCAGCTCATAGACAACATTGTCCGTGTGGGCCGTGCAATTGAGCCGGATCGTTTCAGGAATACCGCCCGGATCGAACGTCTCAAGATAGTCTGCCGTAATTCCGGTCATGATCTTGATCCAGCTGTCATCGTGCATTTGTGCTTCGATATCGACAGATGCAGTCCCGGCGAAATTCAACTTGACGGTGATCTTTGTCGCCGTCATCGTATCGGATTGGCCGGTTCCCGAGAATGTTCCGTTAACAGATGCCATTGAATCGCCTTTCAGTTCGCGAGAACGTTCGCCGGGGTTGTGATCGTGGCGAGATCGAAAATCTTGATGCCCGACGAGCCGACATAGCCCGCAGGCTCACCAACAGCCGACGCCTGCCAGTTCATTTCGCCGAGCAGCGAGAGAATGTTCGTGCGCTCGAAGATGTCGCCTGTCTCCGGCTTGTTGGCTGTCATCAGTCCCGCCAGGGGACCGACCGCGTGCATGTTGACGTGATGACCCTCGATCATCGTCGCTGGCGTGATGGTGTCGGTTTCTTCGTCATAGGAAGCAGGGACAGAAACCACTTCGCCAAGCTCGACGGCGCGGACATAGCGAGAGGGAATCAGGACCCCGTTTTCATCGACGGTTGCCAGCGCTGTGTTCGTGACTGGATTGGTCTTTGCGGCCATGGTGTCGATGAAGACGGTGCGAGAGGGACACCACAGGCCGAATGAAACAATGCGGTCATCGATCATGAGGGCCACCACACGAGCGATTCAAGACGGTTGATCCCTTCGGCAAAGCAGGTGCCTGCAATATCGAGATCAGACCCA
>NZ_JAHWQX010000007.1 GCF_019334345.1 Neohoeflea coraliihabitans | reverse complement strand
AAATCACCGAAATACTTGGTGATCGCTGCCGTCAAAGACGTCTTGCCGTGGTCAACGTGACCAATCGTGCCGATGTTTACGTGCGGCTTGTTGCGCTCAAACTTGCCTTTTGCCATGTCCGGCTCTCCATTTTCGTGTCGCCCGCATGGGCGAAATTTCCAATTATCTCAGGCGCGCCGGAGCATTGCGTCCGGCGGCCAATCGGCTTGATCAGGCGTATTTGGCCTGGATTTCCTGGGCGACGTTCGAAGGAACGGGCGCGTAGTGATCGAAGACCATCGAATACTGGGCGCGGCCCTGCGACATCGAGCGCAGTGAGTCCACATATTTGAACATGTTGGCCAGCGGCACGTGGGCGTCGACGACGACGGCGATGCCGCGCATTTCCTGGCCCTGGATCTGGCCACGCCGCGAATTCAGATCGCCGATGACATCGCCGACATAATCCTCAGGCGTCACAACCTCGACCTTCATGATCGGCTCGAGCAATTGCGGGCCCATCATCTTGGCGTTGTCGCGGAAGCAGGCGCGACCGGCGATTTCGAAGGCCAGCACGCTGGAGTCGACGTCGTGGTAGGCACCATCAACGAGGGTCGCCTTGACGCCGAGCATCGGGAAGCCGGCAATCGGACCCGAACCCATGACGCTCTGCAGGCCCTTCTGGACACCGGGGATGTATTCCTTCGGCACCGAACCGCCAACGATCTTCGATTCGAACGACAGCGTTTCCGATTCCGGATCCGGCTCGAAGACGATCTTGACGCGGGCGAACTGACCCGAACCACCCGACTGCTTCTTGTGGGTGTAGTCGGCTTCGTAGGACTTGGTGATCGATTCGCGGTAAGCCACCTGCGGCGCGCCGACATTGGCCTCGACCTTGAACTCGCGGCGCATGCGGTCGACGATGATGTCGAGGTGCAATTCACCCATGCCGGCGATGATCGTCTGGCCGGATTCCTCGTCGGACTTGACGCGGAACGAAGGATCTTCAGCGGCCAGGCGGTTGAGCGCGATGCCCATCTTCTCCTGGTCGGCCTTGGTCTTCGGCTCGATGGCGATCTGGATCACCGGATCGGGGAATTCCATGCGCTCGAGAATGACCGGCTTGAGCGGATCACACAGCGTATCACCGGTGGTGGTTTCCTTCAGGCCGGCGAGCGCAACGATGTCACCGGCATAGGCGACGTCGATGTCCTCACGCGAGTTGGAATGCATCTGCAGCATGCGGCCGATGCGCTCGCGCTTTTCCTTGACCGTGTTGAGGACCGACGAGCCCTTTTCGATCTTGCCCGAATAGATGCGCGCAAAGGTCAGCGAACCGACGAACGGGTCGTTCATGATCTTGAAGGCGAGCATGGCGAGCGGCTCGTCATCATGCGCCTTGCGCTTGATCGGCTCCTCGGTCTTCAGGTCCAGACCCTTGATGGCCGGAATGTCGACCGGCGACGGCAGGTAGTCGACGACGGCGTCGAGCAGCGGCTGCACGCCCTTGTTCTTGAAGGCCGAGCCACAGAACATCGGGAAGAACTTGACGTCGATGGTGCCCTTGCGGATCAGCGCGCGCAGCTCGTCATTCTCGGGCATTTCGCCTTCGAGATAGCGCTCCATGGCGCCCTCATCGATGTCGACAACGGTCTCGATCAGAAGTTCGCGGTACTCTTCCGCCTTCTCCTTCAGGTCGTCCGGGATCTCGACGATGTCCCACTTGGCGCCGAGCGACTCGTCGCGCCAGACATAGGCCTTCATCTCGATGAGGTCGACAACGCCGGCGAAATCGCTTTCAGCGCCGATCGGCAGCTGCATGACAACCGGGGTCGCACCAAGGCGCGACTTGACCATCGACACCGAGCGATAGAAATCGGCACCGATCTTGTCCATCTTGTTGCAGAAGATCATCCGCGGGACTTCGTACTTGTCAGCCTGGCGCCAGACCGTTTCGGTCTGCGGCTCGACACCGGCATTGGCGTCAAGCAGCGCGATGGCGCCGTCGAGCACGCGCAGCGACCGCTCGACTTCGATGGTGAAGTCAACGTGGCCGGGGGTGTCAATGATGTTGAAGCGGCGCTTCTTGCCGTCGCGGCCTTCCCAGAACGTGGTGGTGGCGGCGGAGGTGATGGTGATACCGCGCTCCTGCTCCTGCTCCATCCAGTCCATCGTCGCAGCGCCGTCGTGCACTTCGCCGATCTTGTGCGACTTGCCAGTGTAGAACAGAACGCGCTCGGTGGTCGTGGTCTTGCCGGCGTCGATATGCGCCATGATTCCGAAGTTGCGGTAATCTTCGATTGCGTATTCGCGGGCCATTGTGGTCTGCCTTTCGAAAGCTTTTTGGATTACCAGCGGTAATGCGAGAAGGCGCGGTTGGCGTCGGCCATCTTGTGCGTGTCTTCGCGCTTCTTGACCGCCGAGCCGCGATTGTTGGCGGCATCCATGAGTTCGCCGGAGAGGCGCTCGATCATGGTGGTCTCGTTGCGCTTGCGGGCGGCGGCGATCAGCCAGCGGATGGCCAGCGCCTGGCGACGCTCGGGACGCACATCGACCGGCACCTGGTAGGTGGCACCACCGACGCGGCGCGAACGCACTTCAACATGCGGAGCGACATTGTCGAGGGCCTGGTGAAACATGGCCACCGGCTCCTGCTTGGCCCGCTCCTGAACCTGGTCCAGGGCACCGTAAACGATGCGTTCGGCGGCGGCCTTCTTGCCGTCCAACATGATGGCGTTCATGAACTTGGTGATGATCAGGTCGCCGAACTTCGGGTCCGGGTTGATCTCACGCTTTTCTGCGCTGTGACGTCGTGACATGCGTTTGGTCTCTCAACTGATGATCACAAAGCCGGGCTGGTTCCCCACCCCGGCATCAGATTATTTCGGACGCTTGGCGCCATATTTGGAACGGCGCTGCTTGCGGTTCTTGACGCCCTGGGTGTCAAGCACGCCACGAATGACGTGATAGCGGACACCCGGAAGGTCCTTGACGCGGCCGCCACGGATCATGACGACGGAGTGTTCCTGAAGGTTGTGGCCTTCACCGGGAATGTAGCCGATCACTTCAAAGCCATTGGTCAGGCGAATCTTGGCAACCTTGCGGAGAGCCGAGTTCGGCTTCTTCGGGGTCGTCGTGTAGACACGCGTGCACACACCGCGCTTCTGCGGGTTCTGCTCCAGGGCCGGGACCTTGTTACGCTTCACCGGCGCCTGGCGCGGTTTGCGGATCAACTGGTTTACAGTAGGCATTCTGCCATCCCTTTAGAAATCTCGTTTGCGCCCATGCGGGCCTTGTAACCGATCACTCAATGCGCAAAAGACGGGCCTGATCCGTTCGCCGGAGGGCCCGAAAGAGCAGAGGACGCGGTCAGCCGCATCGTGCGTGCAACATTTTCATTCGCGGTGTTGGAAACCTTGTTTGAGACAAATTCCAGTGCTTGTCGCTCCGGAGAATTGCGCCTCACATCGATTTCAGTGGCCGCTACGTACTGATTTGACCCGGCTTCGTCAAGCCCGGCAGCGAAATTAAGCCGCCCGACCGGGGCAATGCTGCCGCGCCGGGATATGCTGAGGCGATCCGCGACAGATTGTTGCGTCGATACCGGCCAAACAGGCCGTCCCGTTTCGCATTTTCCTTTGCAGCCCCGTGCCGGGCGGGCAGCGGCGCGAATCGGCTGCAAATGGCTGGTCTTGCAGGGGCGGTGCACTTGACCCGGACACCGGTCGGGTGACACACAGCGGCAGCACAAGAGCGGAGCGCCGTGGCGCGGGAAAATGATTGCCCAGCGGGCGGCAAAACCTGCAAGAGGATTTCTCGATGGCTGATGATGACGATTTCGATGCCGGTTCCCCGGCGATTCCCCCCTGGCCCGAGGATGACGGCACGGAAGCCAGCGTGTTCATCATCATTGGCCAGGTCACCAAACGGCCGGACGGGCCGAAGGCGACCGTGCACGTGATGCTGAAGGCACCGGATGAGGATTCGGCGGTGCGCGAAACGCTGAACGCCTTGGCGCGGGAAGGCTTCGCGGAGGCGGAGCTCGACCAGATCGGCCTTCTCGAAGGCATGCCGGACGAAGAGCCGCACGCTTCCGCCTATGAAGGCGTCATCGAAGGTGAAGTGGCCGTCATCACTTTTGACTGAAGGCTGGCGGCTGAGGGTTGGCGACTTCGCGACGCCTCTCGATCGCTTCGTCCGATCTGCCCTCCAGTTTCGTTGCCCGAAAGGTGCGGCGTGCCCAACGCGGCGTTTCTTGCCTTTAGAGGGTGAAAGGTCTTTAATTGTCGCAGTAATCGGGTGGCGTGACTTGGGATACTCACAGTGAATGTGCTTCAGAGCGAGACGAAGGCGGCGCATGATTTCCAGTCGGACATCGAAGCGATCGCGGATATCGCGGCGGTTCCAACAATTCTGCAGGTGATCTGCCGAACCACGGGGATGGGATTCGCAGCTGTTGCCCGGGTCACCGACGAGCGGTGGGTGGCCTGTTCGGTCAAGGACGATATCGGCTTCGGCCTCAAAGTTGGCGGCGAGTTGCCGATCGAAACGACATTTTGCAATCAGATCCGCCAGAGCGGCGTCGAAGTGGTGATCGACGACGTCGACAACGAGTCCGACTATCGCGCCCACCCTATTCCGCAGCAATATGGTTTCAAGAGCTATATCTCCCTGCCAATCCGCCGCCAGGACGGCAGTTTCTTCGGCACCTTGTGTGCCATCGATCCGGATCCGGCGCGGGTGCGCAATGCCGAGACGATCGACATGTTCAAGATGTTCGCCGCGATGATCTCGCTGCAGCTCGACGTCGGCGAACGCGTGACACGGACCGAGCGGGCGCTTGTCGAGGAGCGCACTGTGGGCAAGTGGCGCGAACAGTTCATCGCCGTCCTGACGCATGATCTGCGCAACCCGCTCGCCTCCTTCGGGGCCGGCACCAAAATGCTCGGACGCATGGTCGAGGATCCGAAGGGCAAGCAGATCCTGTCCCTGATGAATGGCAGCGTCGTGCGCATGGGCAATCTGATCGACAATGTGCTTGATCTGGCGCGCGCCAGTTTCGGCGGCGGCATCAATGTCGAAATCAGCGAAGGCCAGCCGCTGGCGCCGGTGCTCGGACAGGTGGTCGCCGAACTCGCCAGCACGCATCCGGATCATCAGATCGAGACCGCAATCGACATCGACAGGCCGGTTCCGGTCGATAATCAGCGTATCGGACAGGTGTTGTCGAACCTGCTCGCCAACGCATTGACGCATGGTGATCCCGCTGAACCGATCAGGGTCGAGGCGCGGGCTGACGATTCGCGTTTCGAATTGGCGGTGAGCAACGCCGGGGCGCCGATCCCCGAGGAGCTGCGCTCCAATCTGTTCGAACCCTATTTCGGCACGAATTCAAAGGGGCCGCAAAGCGGTCTCGGACTTGGACTGTACATCGCCTCGGAAATCGCCCGGGCGCATGGCGCGGAGCTGGACCTGTCGTCCGACGACAGGGAGACCCGGTTCACATTCCTGCTGCCGATCGCGGACTGAACCCGGTTCAGGAGCCCGTGACCCGGCAGCTACGCGATGCATCTTGCCGCACGTCCCCTCCCCGGCCCTGATTCCATTGCACAAAGAAAAGCCGCCCCGAAGGGCGGCTTTTGCATTTGGTGAAGCTGACGGATCAGGAGAACACGGCCCTTACTCGGCCGGTTCGCCGCCACCAGCGAGGTTTTCCAGCATCGGGCTGGCCTCTTCGGCGCCCGATGAGCGGCGACGCTCGTCGAGGATCAGATCGTCACGCGAATTGGCAATGCGACGGATCTGGTTCATCTGGCTGCCGGTGCCGACCGGCACGAGACGACCGACGATGACGTTCTCCTTCAGGCCCTGCAATGTGTCGACCTTGCCGGCCACAGCCGCCTCGGTAAGCACCTTGGTGGTCTCCTGGAACGAGGCCGCCGAGAAGAAGGACGGCGTCTGCAGCGAAGCCTTGGTGATGCCCAGCAGAACCGGCGTGCCATCGGCCGGCGCGCGGCCTTCCTCGGCAAGACGGTCGTTGACCTTCCTCAGCTCGATCGCATCGACATTGTCACCGACGATATAGCCGGAATCGCCGGATTCGGTGATCTCGACCTTCTGCAGCATCTGACGCACGATGACTTCGATGTGCTTGTCGTTGATGAGAACGCCCTGCAGCCGGTAGACCTCCTGGATCTCGTTGACCAGGTACGAGGCCAGAGCCTCGACGCCCTTGATCGCCAGGATGTCATGCGGTGCCGGATTGCCATCGAGAATGTAGTCGCCCTTCTCGATGTAGTCGCCATCCTGAAGATGGAACGGCTTGCCCTTCGGAATCAGGTATTCCGTCGGCTCGACGCCATCTTCTGCAGGTTCGATCGAAACCCGGCGCTTGTTCTTGTAGTCGCGTCCGAGGCGGATGGTGCCATCGATCTCGGCGATGATGGCGTGATCCTTCGGCTTGCGCGCTTCGAACAGTTCGGCAACACGCGGCAGACCACCGGTGATGTCCTTGGTCTTGGCGCTTTCCAGCGGCACACGTGCGAGCACGTCGCCCTGGCTGACCTTGGCCCCCGGCTCGACCGACAGAATGGCGTCGACCGAAAGCATGAAGCGGGCATCGGTGCCGCGCGCCAGACGGACGATCTCGCCGTCTTCGCCCTTGATGACGATGGCCGGATGCAGATCGGTGCCGCGCGGCGTCGACCGCCAGTCGATGACCTGGCGCTTGGTGATGCCGGTGGCTTCATCGGCGGCCTCGGTGACGGTCACGCCATCAATGACATCCTCGAACTCCACCGTACCCGAGACTTCCGTCATCATCGGGCGGGTGTAGGGATCCCACTCGGCCAGACGCTGGCCGCGCTTGACCGTATCGCCATCATCGACAAACAGCTTGGAGCCGTAAGCGACGCGCTGCGAGGAACGCTCGTCCCCCTTCTCGTCCAGGATCTGAACAGCCATGTTGCGGCCCATGGCAACGAGATTGCCATCGGAATTGCGCAGCACATTGCGGTTCTTGATCAGCACCTTGCCCTCGTAGGAGGCTTCAAGGAACGACTGGTCGACCACGGTGGCGGCGCCGCCCAGGTGGAAGGTGCGCATGGTCAGCTGGGTGCCCGGCTCACCGATCGACTGCGCGGCAATGACGCCGACAGCCTCACCCTGGTTGACCGGCGTGCCGCGGGCCAGATCGCGGCCGTAGCAGGCGGCACAGATGCCGGTCTGGATCTCACAGGTCAGCGGCGAACGGATCCGAACGGCCTGGATGCCGGCATCCTCGATGCGCGCCACCTGCTGCTCGTCGATCATCTCACCGGCCGTGACGATGACCTCGTCGCTGGTCGGGTGGTTGATGTCGTCGAGCGCGGTGCGCCCGAGAATGCGCTGACCGATCGAGGCGACGACCTGGCCGGCATCGACGATGGCGGTCATGGTCAGGCCCTTCTCGGTGCCGCAATCGACGGAATTGACAATGCAATCCTGAGCGACATCGACAAGGCGGCGGGTCAGATAGCCGGAGTTGGCCGTCTTCAGCGCCGTATCGGCCAGGCCCTTACGGGCACCGTGCGTCGAGTTGAAGTACTCGTTCACGGTCAGGCCTTCCTTGAAGTTCGAGATGATCGGCGTCTCGATGATCTCGCCGGACGGCTTGGCCATCAGGCCGCGCATGCCGCCGAGCTGACGCATCTGGCTGGGCGAACCACGGGCGCCGGAGTGGCTCATCATGTAGATCGAGTTCATCGGCTTCTGCCGGCCGGTTTCCTTGTCGAACTCGACCGCCTTGATGCGCGCCATCATTTCGTCGGCCACCTTCTCGGTGGCCTTGCCCCAGGCGTCGACGACCTTGTTGTACTTCTCGCCCTGAGTGATCAGGCCTTCGTTGTACTGCTGCTCGTATTCCTTGACCATCGCATCGGTGTCGGAAACGATCTTCGCCTTGGCGGCCGGGATCACCATGTCGTCCTTGCCGAACGAAATGCCGGCGCGGCAGGCATGGCCGAAGCCGAGCTGCATGATGCGGTCACAGAAGATGACCGTGTCCTTCTGACCGCAATGGCGGTAGACGGTGTCGATCATGCGGGAGATGTTCTTCTTGGTCATCTCCGTGTTGCAGGTCTCGAACGGCACCTTGACGTTCTTCGGCAGCAGTTCGCCGATCAGCATGCGGCCAGGCGTGGTCTCATGGATCTCGCTGACCTCGTTGCCATCGGCATCGACGGTCTTGAAGCGGCCCTTGACCTTCGAATGCAGGGTCACGACCTTGCTTTCGAGCGCATGGTGCAACTCGCCAAGATCGGAGAACACCATCCCCTCGCCCGGCTCGTTTTCGTTCATGATCGACAGATAATACAGACCCAGCACCATGTCCTGCGACGGGACGATGATCGGCGCGCCGTTGGCCGGATGCAGGATGTTATTGGTCGACATCATCAGAACGCGTGCTTCAAGCTGTGCTTCGAGCGACAGCGGCACGTGAACGGCCATCTGGTCGCCGTCGAAGTCGGCGTTGAAGGCGGTGCAGACGAGCGGATGCAGCTGGATGGCCTTGCCCTCGACGAGCACCGGCTCAAAGGCCTGGATGCCGAGGCGGTGCAAGGTCGGCGCACGGTTGAGCAGGACTGGATGCTCGCGGATGACCTCGTCGAGGATATCCCAGACTTCCGGCTTTTCCTTCTCGACCAGCTTCTTGGCCTGCTTGACGGTCGAGGAGTAGCCCTTGGCGTCAAGACGGGCGTAGATGAACGGCTTGAACAGTTCGAGCGCCATCTTCTTGGGCAGGCCGCACTGGTGCAGCTTCAGTTCCGGACCGGTCACGATGACCGAACGGCCGGAATAGTCGACGCGCTTGCCGAGCAGGTTCTGGCGGAAACGGCCCTGCTTGCCCTTGAGCATGTCGGAGAGCGACTTCAGCGGACGCTTGTTGGCGCCGGTGATGACACGGCCGCGACGACCGTTGTCGAACAGCGCGTCAACGGCTTCCTGCAGCATCCGCTTCTCGTTGCGGATGATGATGCCCGGCGCGCGCAGTTCGATCAGCCGCTTGAGGCGGTTGTTGCGGTTGATGACGCGGCGGTAGAGATCATTGAGATCGGATGTGGCAAAGCGGCCGCCATCGAGCGGCACGAGCGGACGCAGATCCGGCGGGATCACCGGGATCACCTTCATGATCATCCACTCGGGACGGTTGCCCGATTCCAGGAAGTTCTCGACGATCTTCAGGCGCTTCATCAGCTTCTTCTGCTTCAGATCCGAAGTGGTGGTGGCCAGTTCGGTGCGCAGTTCGCCGGCGATCTTCTCGAGATCCATGCCGGCCAGAAGTTCGAAGATCGCTTCCGCACCGATCATCGCGGTGAAGGAGTCCTCGCCGAATTCATCGACGGCGATCATGAAATCCTCTTCCGAAAGGAGCTGGTTCTCCTTCAGCGAGGTCAGGCCCGGTTCGGTGACGATGTAGTTCTCGAAATAGAGAACCCGCTCGATATCCTTCAGGGTCATGTCGAGCAGCGTGCCGATGCGCGAGGGCAGCGACTTGAGGAACCAGATATGGGCCACCGGGGCAGCCAGCTCGATGTGGCCCATGCGTTCGCGGCGCACGCGCGCGAGGGTGACCTCGACGCCGCACTTCTCGCAGATCACGCCCTTGTACTTCATGCGCTTGTACTTGCCGCACAAGCACTCGTAGTCCTTCATCGGACCGAAAATGCGCGAGCAGAACAGACCATCACGCTCGGGCTTGAACGTCCGGTAATTGATCGTTTCCGGCTTCTTGATCTCGCCGTAGGACCAGGAAAGGATCTTTTCGGGGCTGGCGATCGAAATCCGGATGGAATCGAAGTTCTGTGCCGGCGGATGGTTGTTGAAAAGGTTCATGACCTCATGGTTCATGCCTGTCTCCTTTACGGGCTATAAGCCCTGGCTTGGAGTGACGCCGGACAGACCCCGGCTACTGGGTCACTCCCAAAAAACTGATGCCGCCCTTGGCGGAAGTGCAGTGCTCCCCGGCACACTTGCGGGGAGAGCGACTGGCGCGGCCCCACCGGACCGCGCCTGTCTGTCTTACTCCGCAGCGTCGGGAAGCTGTTCGGCATCCTGGGCTTCGTCGTCCTTGAAGTTCTCAAGTTCGACATTGAGGCCGAGCGAACGCATTTCCTTGACCAGCACGTTGAAGCTCTCCGGAATGCCGGCCTCGAACGTGTCGTCGCCACGCACGATCGCCTCGTAGACCTTGGTGCGACCGGCCACGTCGTCCGATTTCACCGTCAGCATTTCCTGCAGCGTGTAGGCGGCGCCGTAGGCCTCGAGCGCCCAGACCTCCATCTCACCGAAGCGCTGGCCACCGAACTGCGCCTTGCCGCCGAGCGGCTGCTGGGTGACGAGCGAGTACGGTCCGATGGAACGGGCATGGATCTTGTCGTCCACCAGGTGGTTGAGCTTGAGCATGTAGATGTAGCCCACGGTCACCTGGCGGTCGAACTGTTCGCCCGTCCGTCCGTCATACAGCGTCGACTGACCCGACACGTCGAGACCGGCCTTTTCCAGCATCTCGTTGATGTCGGCCTCGACGGCACCGTCGAAGACGGGCGTGGCGATCGAGACGCCGCGCGTTGCCTGGTCCGCAAGACGGACCACCGAGTCATCATCGTACTGATCGATCGGGTCGCCCTTCGGACCGGTGCCGTAGACGCCGTCAAGCGTCTTGCGCAGCGGCTTGATGTCGCCGCCTTCCTGATAAGCCTCGAGCATCTCGCCGATCTGCTTGCCCATGCCGGCGCAGGCCCAGCCGAGATGCGTCTCGAGGATCTGACCGACATTCATGCGCGAGGGCACGCCGAGCGGGTTGAGAACGATGTCGACATGGGTGCCATCGTCAAGGAACGGCATGTCTTCGCACGGCAGAATGCGCGAGACGACACCCTTGTTGCCGTGACGGCCGGCCATCTTGTCGCCCGGCTGGATCTTGCGCTTCACGGCGACAAAGACCTTGACCATCTTCATGACGCCCGGCGGCAGTTCGTCGCCACGCTGAACCTTTTCGACCTTGTCCATGAAGCGCTGTTCGAGCAGCTTCTTGGAATCGTCGTACTGGCCGCGCAGCGCTTCGATCTCGCCCTGCGCCTTCTCGTCCTCGACGGCAAAGGTCCACCACTGAGAGCGCGGGAAGTCGCTGAGGACCTCGGGCGTCAATGTGGTGCCCTTCTTGTAGGACTTCGGACCGGCAACGGCGGCCTTGCCATCGAGCATGTCGGCAAGGCGGCCATAGACGTTGCGATCGAGGATCGCCTGTTCGTCATCGCGGTCCTTGGCGAGGCGTTCGATTTCCTCACGCTCGATCGCCATGGCGCGTTCGTCCTTTTCCACCCCGTGGCGGTTGAAGACGCGCACCTCAACGACGGTGCCGTAGGTCCCCGGCGGCATGCGCATCGAGGTGTCACGGACATCGGACGCCTTCTCGCCGAAGATGGCGCGGAGCAGTTTCTCCTCCGGCGTCATCGGGCTTTCGCCCTTCGGCGTGATCTTGCCGACGAGGATGTCGCCCGGCTGAACCTCGGCACCGATATAGACAATGCCGGCTTCATCGAGATTGCGCAGCGCTTCTTCCGACACGTTCGGAATGTCACGCGTGATCTCTTCCGGACCCAGCTTGGTGTCGCGGGCCATCACTTCGAACTCATCGATGTGGATCGAGGTGAAGACGTCATCGGAGACGATGCGCTCGGAGAGCAGGATCGAATCCTCGTAGTTGTAGCCATTCCAGGGCATGAAGGCGACCAGCACGTTGCGGCCGAGCGCCAGATCGCCGAGTTCCGTCGACGGGCCATCGGCGATGATGTCGCCCTTTTCGATGCGATCCCCGACGGTGACCAGCGGACGCTGGTTGACGCAGGTGTTCTGGTTCGAACGCTGGAACTTCTGCAGCCGGTAGATGTCAACGCCGGTTTTCGAGGCATCGATGTCCTCGGTGGCGCGAATGACGATACGCGTGGCATCGACCTGGTCGACGATGCCGCCGCGACGGGCCGCAATGGCCGCACCGGAATCGCGGGCCACCACCGGCTCCATGCCGGTGCCGACATAGGGCGCTTCGGCGCGCAGAAGCGGCACGGCCTGACGCTGCATGTTCGAGCCCATCAATGCGCGGTTGGCGTCGTCGTTCTCGAGGAACGGGATCAGGGCCGCAGCCACCGAGACGATCTGCTTGGGCGAAACGTCCATCAGGTCGATCTGTTCGCGCGGCGCCATCTCGACGTCGCCGGCATGCCGGCAGACAACGAATTCACTGACCAGCATGCCGTTTTCGTCCACCTCGGCATTGGCCTGGGCGGCGCGGTACTTGGCCTGCTCCATCGCCGACAGGTAGATCACCTCATCGGTGACCTTGCCTTCCTTGACGCGCCGGTACGGGCTTTCGATGAAGCCGTATTTGTTGACGCGCGCGAAGGTGGCGAGCGAGTTGATCAGTCCGATATTCGGACCTTCCGGCGTTTCGATCGGGCAGATGCGGCCGTAATGGGTCGGGTGCACGTCGCGCACTTCGAAGCCGGCGCGCTCACGCGTCAGACCGCCCGGTCCAAGCGCCGAAAGACGGCGCTTGTGGGTGATCTCGGAGAGCGGGTTGACCTGGTCCATGAACTGCGAGAGCTGCGAGGAGCCGAAGAATTCGCGCACCGCGGCAGCCGCCGGCTTGGCATTGATCAGATCCTGCGGCATCACCGTGTCGATCTCGATCGACGACATGCGTTCCTTGATGGCGCGCTCCATGCGCAGCAGACCAAGACGGTACTGGTTTTCCATCAATTCGCCGACGGAGCGGACACGGCGGTTGCCGAGATTGTCGATGTCGTCGATCTCGCCCTTGCCGTCGCGCAGGGCGACGAGGGTCTTGACGACAGCGATGATGTCCTCGCGGCGCAGCGTGCGCACGGTGTCTTCGGCATCGAGATCAAGACGCATGTTCATCTTGACGCGGCCAACGGCCGACAGGTCGTAGCGCTCTGGATCGAAGAACAGCGACTGGAACATGGCTTCAGCCGATTCCATGGTCGGCGGCTCGCCCGGACGCATGACACGGTAGATGTCGAACAGCGCATCCTGGCGGCTTTCGTTCTTGTCGGCAGCCAGGGTGTTGCGGATGTATCCGCCAATGTTGATGTGATCGATATCGAGAATCGGCACTTCGTCGTAGCCGCCCTCGGCGAGCAGCGGCAGCGTCTTTTCATCGATCTCGTCGCCGGCTTCGAGATAGACTTCGCCGGTGGCCGGATTGACGATGTCCTCGGCGAGGTAGGAGCCGTAAAGATCCTCATCGGTGGCCTTGATGGCCTTCAGACCCTTTTCCTCGAGCTGACGCAGCAGACGCGGGGTCAGCTTCTTGCCGGCCTCGACCACGACTTCACCGCTGTCGGCGTCGACGAGATCGGTCAGCGCCTTGGTGCCCTTCAGGGCATCCGGCTTGAAGGGGATGCGCCAGGTCTCGCCATCGCGGCTGTACATCGACTTGGTGTAGAAGGTCGAAAGGATTTCTTCGGCATCGAGGCCCAGCGCCATCAACAGCGAGGTCGCCGGAATCTTGCGGCGGCGGTCGATGCGCGCATGCACGATGTCCTTGGCGTCGAATTCGATGTCGAGCCAAGAGCCGCGATAGGGAATGACACGGGCGGCAAACAGAAGCTTGCCCGAGGAATGGCTCTTGCCCTTGTCGTGATCGAAGAAGACGCCGGGCGAACGGTGCATCTGCGAGACGATGACGCGCTCGGTGCCATTGACCACGAAGGTGCCGTTGTCGGTCATCAGGGGCATGTCGCCCATGTAGACGTTCTGCTCCTTGATGTCCTTGATCGACTTGGCGCCAGTGTCCTCGTCGATATCGAACACGATCAGGCGCAGCGTCACCTTGAGCGGCGCTGCGTAGGTCAGATCACGCTGACGGCATTCCTCGACATCGAATTTCGGCGCTTCGAATTCGTAGGAGACGAAGTCGAGCGTGGCGGCTCCGGTGAAGTCCGAGATCGGAAACACCGATTTGAAGACGGCCTGCAGGCCCTCGTCACCGCGCCCGCCTTCGGGCTCTTCAACCATGAGAAACTGGTCGTAGGAGGCTTTTTGAACCTCGATGAGGTTCGGCATCTCCGCGACTTCAGGAATTTTTCCAAAAAATTTGCGTACGCGCCTGCGACCGTTGAAAGACTGGGTCTGAGCCATCGTCGCTCCTTGTTCTATGCATCCGGGCCTGCGAGAGACGGAAACCGCTGGCCAGTCGGCTCCGCCTTATTGTCGGGGTCCCTTGGAACCCATTACCCAAGGCCGGGATTCCGGCCTTGGGTAATGGTTTCAACAGGGGTGCCGGATGGCGCACGCGGCGCCATCCGGACCGATGTGAAAGCTCTTACTTGAGCTCAACCTTGGCGCCTGCGTCCTCGAGCTTCTTCTTCAGCTCTTCGGCTTCGCCCTTCGAGATGGCTTCCTTGACAGCCTTCGGAGCGCTCTCGACGAGGTCCTTGGCTTCCTTCAGGCCAAGACCGGTGATGGCGCGGACTTCCTTGATGACGCCGATCTTGTTGGCGCCAGCTTCCGTCAGCATGACATCAAATTCGGTCTTCTCTTCGGCAGCAGCACCGGCATCGCCGGCACCGCCGGCAGCGGCAACAGCCACGGGAGCGGCAGCGGAAACGCCCCACTTTTCTTCGAGCATCTTGGACAGCTCAGCGGCTTCCATGACGGTGAGTGCAGAAAGGTCTTCGACGATTTTGGCGAGATCAGCCATTGTATAGTTCCTTTGTTTTCAGTTCGAACCGTTGGTTCAAGAGTGTGACAGCGAAGATCCGACTATGCGGCCTCGTCTTTCCGGGCATAGGCACCAATCACGCGGGCCACGGCACCGGCAGGTGCTGTGGTGATCTGCGCAATCCGCGTTGCCGGCGTGTTGATCATGCCGACAAGCTTCGCACGCAATTCATCGAGCGACGGCAGCGAGGCGAGCGCCGTAATACCGTCTGCATCGAGCGTGGTGGCTCCCATCGCTCCGCCAAGGACGACCAGCTGGGCGTTGGTCTTGGCGAAATCGACGACGATTTTCGGAGCGGTCACCGGATCATCGCTGTAGGCGATGAGCGTCTGACCGGAGAAGAGATCAGACATCCCTTCCGACTCCGTGCCCTGGAGAGCGATTTTGGCAAGGCGGTTCTTCGCGACCTTGACCGTTCCGCCGGCGCCACGCATCTTGGAACGAAGATCGTTCATTTGCGCTACCGACAGACCGGAATAGTGAGCCACGACAACCGAAGCGGAGCCTTTGAAGACTTCGTTCAGATCCGCGACGAATTCGCGTTTTTCCGCTCTATCCACTGCGTTTCTCCAATTGACAGGGGTTGGAAACCGCCCCCTGCCGGGTTTGCCTTTATGCCGCTCGAGGTTTCACGGAAACCGCAAGCGACGCTTGAGGATCCTGTCCCCTCGCACCGTTTCCGAAAGCTCGGAGGCGGCACAAGGCAAGCACGGTTCGAACCAAAAGGCGCAGCAAGGCGCGAATTCGGCTCTTACCCGTCTCATGCAGGCTGTGGTGATTAAGGCGAACCACCTGCAATCTCGGACAGGGTGTCCGGGTAGGCCCCGGACATTTTCCGGCCCAAGGGCCGGAAACTTGTTCGAAATCAGCGCCGTAGCGCTAATCTCTGAAAATCTGAATCAGGCGCCGCTGAGCGAAGCGAGATCGATCTTGACGCCCGGACCCATGGTCGAGGAAATCGCCACGCGCTTGAGGTAGTTGCCCTTGGCGCCGGCCGGCTTGGCCTTGACGACGGCGTCGGTGAAGGCGCGGATGTTTTCTTCCAGCGCTTGCGGCGTGAACGAGGCCTTGCCAACGCCCGCATGCACGATGCCGGCCTTCTCGACGCGGAACTCGACAGCGCCGCCCTTTGACGCCTGCACGGCGGCGGTGACATCCATCGTGACCGTGCCGACCTTCGGGTTCGGCATCATGCCGCGCGGGCCGAGCACCTTGCCGAGACGGCCGACGAGCGGCATCATGTCCGGTGTGGCGATGCAGCGATCGAAATCGATGGTGCCGCCCTGCACGGTTTCGACGAGCTCTTCGGCGCCGACAACATCGGCACCGGCAGCGCGGGCCTCATCGGCCTTGTCGCCACGCGCGAAAACGGCGACACGGACGGAACGCCCGGTGCCATTCGGCAAATTGACGACACCGCGTACCATCTGGTCGGCGTGGCGCGGGTCAACACCGAGATTCATCGCCACCTCGATGGTCTCATCGAACTTGGCGGTGGCGCGATCCTTGACCATGCCGACGGCCTTGGGCAAATCATAGAGTTCGGTCGGGTCGATACCGTCACGAACCTGCTGCTGACGCTTTGCAATCTTGGCCATGACCTTAACCCTTCACTTCCAGGCCCATGGAACGGGCGGAGCCGGCAACCATGGCCATTGCGCCGTCGATATCGGCGGCGTTGAGATCCTTCATCTTCGCTTCGGCGATTTCACGCACCTGGGCGCTGGTCACCGAGCCTGCCGTTTCCTTGCCCGGAGTCTTCGAGCCGGACTTCAGCTTGGCATGCTTCTTGAGCAGGAAGCTGACCGGCGGCTGCTTCATCGCGAAGGTGAAGGACTTGTCCTGGTAGTAGGTGATGACACAGGGAATGGGCATTCCCTTTTCCATCTCCTGCGTGGCGGCATTGAACGCCTTGCAGAATTCCATGATGTTGATGCCACGCTGACCAAGTGCCGGGCCGATGGGCGGCGAAGGATTCGCCGATCCCGACGGGACCTGCAGCTTGAGCTGGCCTGCAATTTTCTTAGCCATACTTCTCTGCCTTTCGATGCGGCAGCGGACGGGCCACTGCGCGCGTGCCGGATGACCGGCGGCTGCGGTTGCGTGGTGCGGGCCGAGACGGCACGGCTGGTGCCGCTTCCCTCCCACGCGGTTGATGCCGTCACGCCAGACGCAACGGCACGGCCCGCCGGACCCTCAGGTCCGTCGGGCAAAAAAATCAGACCTTTTCGACCTGACCGTATTCAAGCTCCACCGGCGTGGCGCGACCGAAGATCGAGACCTCCACCTTGAGGCGCGACCGCTCTTCGTCGACTTCCTGCACGGTGCCGTTGAACGAGGCAAACGGTCCGTCGGAGACGCGGATCTGCTCGCCGATCTCGAAGGAGATCGACGGCTTCGGACGCTCGACGCCTTCCTGAACCTGGGTGAGGATGCGTTCGGCCTCGCTGTCGGGAATCGGCACCGGCTTGGAATCACTGCCGAGAAAGCCGGTGACCTTCGGCGTGTTCTTGATCAGGTGAAAGGCTTCGTCCGTCAGTTCGGCGCGCACCAGGACATAGCCCGGGAAAAACTTGCGCTCGGCGTCGACCTTGCGGCCACGGCGCATCTCGACGACCTTCTCGGTCGGCACGAGGATCTTCTCGAACAGATGGCTGAGGCCCTTCTGGCGCGCCTTCTCCTCGATCGATTCGGCCACCTTCTTCTCGAAATTCGAGTAGGCGTGGACAATGTACCAGCGTGCAGTCATTTCAATTTCCCCGCGTTCAGGCGCCGACGCTCAAGACCATCGAGATCACCCAGCCGATAAGCTGGTCCGCTGCGAAAAAGAAAATCGCCGCCAGGAACACCATGATAAAGACCATAAGGGTCGAAATCATGGTCTCGCGCCGGGATGGCCACGTCACTTTGGCCGTTTCAGCGCGCACCTGCTGAAGAAAGGTAAACGGATTTGTCTTGGATGCCATCGTCTGCCCACGCTTGTACGGCGCGTAAAGCCGACTGTCCAGCCCCACGCACCGCGTGTCTGATTGTGCCTACATAAAGACCGATTCCCTTTTTTACAAGAGGGAAAAGAATCTCCAGGAGCCTTGCACGGTTTACGGGTGATCACCCTTGATCACCGTAGGCCGTCACGAATGCGGCGCTGCCAGGCCGGCGGATATGCCGATGGTGGCAGGGGCAGCAGGGTTCGAACCCGCGACCTGCGGTTTTGGAGACCGCCGCTCTACCAACTGAGCTATACCCCTTCGTCGCGGGCGGGTTCTAGTACGCCGCACCGGTCTTGTCCAGAGGAAAAGGCGTCGCCATTGGCCCGTTGCGCCGCGCTTGAAAAATGGGGGGCAAAAGCGCCTCTTTCAAGGCGGCGGCGCGGGCCTCCGGCGTCCGCACCCAGCTGGCGGAAGGCGAATCGGGGGAGAGGGAGCGGGCAATATCACCGATTGTCACGAAGCGTGAGGGAACAAAGCAGCGGCAAGTCCATTTTCCCTGCATCTATCGACGTGACAAAGGAGAACTGAGATGGCTAACACTGCACCGCATGACACTCATCCTGCCGATCCCGCAACGCGCGGACGCGACACGGTTGTCGTCAGCGACACCGGTCGGGGTAATGCCGGCGCATGGGTGTTCGGAATTGTTCTGGCACTTCTGGCGGCTTTCGCGATCTGGTATTTCGCCGCTTCCACCGACACCACCACCCCCAGCACCGTGAATATTGAAGGCTCGGCGGCGACATCCAGCGCCGAAACTCCGGCACCGGCAGCCGATGACGCTGCTCCCGCCGCTCCGGCCGCTGATGTTGCTCCGGCTGGCGATGCCGCACCGGCTGCAGACACCGCTCAGTAACAGGGCAGACGTCAGTTTAGTCTGACTATCGACAGGCGCGCTTCGGCTTTCCGAAGCGCGCTTTTTTGTGGCAGCCGGAGGTTGCGCAGCGGGACGAGCGGAGAGGCCAACTCCTCCCAGATGCCGCCCGACAAAAAACCCCGCGCAGAGCGCGGGGTTTTTGTCTTCAAGGGATAAGCCGTCGGCAGCCTGGCGCCATCGCCGGCTCCCTCCTCGCTTACTCGATGATGGAAGCGACGATGCCGGCGCCGACGGTACGGCCGCCTTCACGGATGGCGAAGCGCAGCTTCTCTTCCATGGCGATCGGCACGATCAGCGCCACATCGACCGTCACATTGTCGCCCGGCATCACCATCTCGGTGCCTTC
>NZ_JAHWQX010000006.1 GCF_019334345.1 Neohoeflea coraliihabitans | reverse complement strand
GCGGAGTAACCGTGTCTGATGACTTTTTGGATGATTGTCTCAACCTCTGGAACGGGGTGCAGACACCACCTGATCCAGGGATCATTTAGCACTCTGGAGGGTGTCGACCCCTACTCGACGCCCCTAGAACGGAGAGAGAATGGAGAAATGACAGCTCTAGCTGAAAGGATATGCCCCGCATGCAATGGCTCTGGTGAGTTCCGCCGCAAGCGGGAGCGATTGCACCCGTATTTCAATGTGGCCGGGCTTTATTACAGCGAAGGGAGGGATGAGTATGTCGGGGAGTGCAAGGATTGCAGATCGCGCGGGTTTATAAGGCTCCGTAGCCTGCCGCCATTGATCAAGCGCGAAACCTCTTAGCCTACCTCCCCCATGCCGGAGGCGACACGCTGATCTCCATCGTGGCCCCGCAGTCCCGGCAGACAAACCGCCGTCCGATATAGACTTCATCGGGCGGCATTTTTTCAAGATCCAGTTCCCGGCTCACCATCCCGCAGGGCCTGCAATACCCGGTGAGCTTGAACCGCTCCCGGATCAGATCGCCGAATGTGCGGGTTTCGATTGTTGGCTTGTCGGGCATGCCCTCTGGATGTCACGGGGCGCCTAAATGGGCAAGGGGATCAGGTCGGCGCACCGAAGGCATCAGGAGCCAACTTAAAGCCCCCCCCTGTGCCCACCAGACATGCGCGCCCGCCGTCAGTGACGATCGCCGTCCATGTCTGCGTATTCTGGTTGGCGAAAATTATGAGCGTGCCATTGGGGGTCTGTGCCGTCGCCATGGGCTTCTCGCCGAATTCAGCCGCGACTTTGGCCATGTCATTCAATGGCGCGCAGGCCATTTGCTGAGCCGACGCATGCGAGATCGTCGCGGCGATCATGGCCGCGGCAAAGAGGACGATTTTCATGGCAGGTTCTCCGATCACCCCTTGGTGAGTTTTTCGGCAATCGCGTGCAGGGTGTCGTGCATTTCCGACTGCCGCTTGTCGGCGATCGTCTCGAGGGCGACCGCCATTCGGTCCAGACTTTTCGAGATTCGTTCGGTCTGCTCCTGCGTCGGGGGCGGGGCTGGTTGCGCGCCCGACCGGCGTACTTTCAGGTATTGGCCAAGGGCGGACAGGAGCGCGAGCACTCCTACCCCGGCGCCGACCATCAATTCAGCTGTCATCTCCACGGCGCCGCGCCCCTGCATAGGCATTGTCGATCATGGCGGCGTCGGTGATCGCCCGGAACACGTTATAGGCGTCAAGCATCATCAGGACGGGATAGACGGCCATCGCCGTCGACCAGCTGACATTCTGGCCAAAGCCGAGGGTCAGGCCAAACCAGAACCCGCAGGAGATGAACGCGCCGATCGCCCGCAAATGCGGGGTGCGCCTCCATGCCCCGTTGATGGCCAGAACCGAAAGGCGTCCCGTTCCGACGATAAAGCAGAGGAGCGCCCAGGTTTCCTGACCAGCAACCTGCAAGAGGGCATGATAGCCGATGCGGTCATTGAACAGGTCCGGGGTCACGCTGAGCACGATCGACCAGTTGAGGATAATCACGGCAAGAGCCCATTCCGATGATCGGCTTGGGAAGGTCTCTCGCAGCGATTGCGTGAAGTGGGAAAGCATGACGGCCTATCCTTTACTTGCGGCAGGCCTTGTCCTGCCGGCAGCGCTTGTTATTCGCCGCGATGGCCGGGCCTGCTGTCGGATCGAGGGATGCGGCGCGTGCGGCGTCGGTATGGGTAAAACGCACGAACTGGTAGCCCGCTCCCTCAGTCGTCGCACTCACTGACTGGCAGGCCGCTATCCCGCATGAAAGCAGCACAGCGCTCGCGATCCGGCAGATTGCGAAATTCGGCATTGTTCTTCTCCATTTCCTCGATGCGTTCCAGTGCCGCCCTGGCGGCCTTGGCTTCAATGCGGTTTCGTTCCGCCACAGCACCGCTGTGCGATGCGATCAGCCAGATGGGGCCAGAGACAGCCACAGCGCCGAGGAGAGCACCCCCGATCAGGGGAAGCCATTTGGCGCCGGGTATGAGTTTGAGCAGGGACATCATTCGCTCCGGTTCGGCACCTGATAGACGCCGGCAGCAGTGAGAGCCGAGACGATCATCTCAAGGACAATCGGCTCGAAGCCCATGACCTCCACGTCGAATTGACGCATGGCCATGAGGGCAGACACGCCGATCAGGGCGGCGAAGAATTTGCGATACTTGTTCATTGGAACAGTCCTCCGATCCAGTTGGTGATTTCCGCCCATCTGCCCCACAGGAGAGCGAGAGCGCCGCCAGCGCTTACGGCGAGGGGTACAGCCCCGGCAGGCACCTTGCGCTTGTCTGGGCTCTGCTGTGTGGGAATGGGGGTGGTTTCCGGGGCGCTGCCCATCTGGGGAACGGGTGTCGGCTCGAGCTTGACCACATTGCCGGTGTATCCGGCGGCCTTTAGCGCCGTCTCGAAGGCTTTCGCCTCCGCGGCGATCTTCGCGGCCTTGTCGGTGCCGTTGATGATCTTCCGGGCGCCCTTGTAGTCGGTTCGCGAGTTGGTCAGATAATCAGTCAGTTTCTTGCCGGTGAAGATGCCCCGCTCCATGGCGTCAAACATCATTCGAACCGAGGTTTTGAGGTCAGTGACCAATTCGGGGCTGTTGACCAGACCGAGCAAGGTGAAATTGCGCCGGCCTGTAATCTGCGGAAGACCGCCGCCGCGAAAGCGCCATCCGTCGCCCGGCTGAGTGTTGCCGAGGTTTTCGCGGCCAAACTTCCCGCCGTAGATGATGTTGGCGATGGCGACCTGATCGGCCTTCCGAGATCCGGATCGACCATACTTGCGAGCCTCTGCCGCGCTGATCCGGTGCCGGCCGAAAGTGTTGAGCAGCCCGTTCACTGAATAGTTCAGGTTCTCCCGGATCGGCTGCATCTTGCCGCCGGTTTCATGATTGGCGGTCGCGAGGATGTAGGCCAGATGATTGAGAGGCGTCCCACGCTTCTCTGCCTCGTTGATGATGGCCTCTGTTCCCTGCACCTGCTTCTGAGATAGGGACGTGCCGAACACGCCACTCTCACGCCGCCGCAGCGACGCGAAGAATGCTTTCCGGTTCATGATGGATCTCCTTGGTTGGATCAGTAGAGACCGCCGCCGGGATTGTTGGCGGCAGCCTGTGCCTGTGCTCCGAGCGCGCCGCTGCGGGCAGCCTCTGCAAAGCCCTCTGCGTAGGCGGGATCATATCCCCCAAACGTGCCGCTACCGGTCGGCGCATCGGGGAACCCGCCGGCATTCCCGCCGAACAATCCACCGAGCACATCGCTGAAAAAGTTGCCCGACTCTTGTTGCTGCCCCGACCGACCACCGCCGACCTGACCGCCCAATTTCGCGCCCAGCGCTGCCCCGGTCGGGCCGAGCAATGCGGCGCCGATGGTGGCCCCCGCCAGCCGTCCAAAATTCTCCCCGGTGAACAGGCTTTCGAGAAAACCGCGATCGTCGTCTGCCTTCGTCTCTCCGGTGGTTCCGGGAGCGGCCGGGAAGCCGGGTTGCGTCGGGGCTTTTTGCTGGCCGGTATTGAAGCCCATTGAGGACATGGTGGCCGCCAGCGGATCATTGATGTCCGAAAACATCGAGCGCACCGCCGCATCAATTCCGAACAGCCCCGGAGCCGTTGTCGAGCGATACGAGCCGTCCGGGTTCATCGTCTCGGTGTAGCCGTATTTCTCGCTGGTCATGGAAACCGTGCCATCGGGATTCCGCGACACCTGATTTCCATTGGTGGCCGTGCCGGTCATGGCCCTGCCCTGCCAGACATCCATGGCGCTATTGGCTGGCGGGGCCTTGGGAGCCGGAGCCCGAGCCGGTGCGGGGTCAGGAGTGTAGGGCGTCACCGTTGGCGGCGGGGCGATGGTGCGGGGCGGCGCCAGTGGCGGCGCCACGGCAGCGATCGGGGTTGAAATATCCTTGCGCAGGGACGTGTCGGTCGGCGGTGCATAGGTTCCCGCCTTGACACTTGCGGCCTGCTTGGTCAGCGCGGCCTCGAGCACGTCCTTGGCGAGGTTTTCCCGCGATTTCACGTCATCCGCTGCCAGTTGCGATCCGCGTGGTGAATTGTAGTAGCTGTCAGATGGTGCGGGCGCGGCGGCAGCAGCAGCGGCAGAGGGGGCAGCGGCGGCCGGCGCGGATACATTGGTCGGAGCGGGCGTGGCCGAAAGCATGTCCGCGCGCAACGATGTGTCGGGATCGGGCGCGTAGGTGCCGGACTGAATGGAAGCCGCCTGCCGGCTCAACTGCTCTCCAAGGACATCCTTCGCCAGGTTGGAGGCAGACACGTCTTGGGCTTGCTGATTAAGCGAGGCCGTAAGGTCGGCGTGCTGGGAGGGGCTGAGACCGGTCTGGCTTGCTGGCGCCGGGCTGAACTCGGCAGACAGCCGGCCTGTCGATGTCTGGTTGGCGTTCGGCGACGGGGTTGCCACATTGCTCGGAGAGCGAGGGGCCGCCGAGGGGACAGGAGCAAGCGCCTCAGGAACGGGGGGCGCGTACTCGGCACCGGTCTTGAGAGAATCGCTCCAACTTCTCAGGCTGTCGGCAATGTCCTCAGAGAGCCGGCTTGTATCGCTGCCCGGCAGCAGACCGGCGCCATAGGCTGCCGACGTGCCGACATGCATGTGCGGGGCCTTCGGGTTATGGTTGAAGGCGATCGACTGTGTTCCGGGCGCATAAAGTGCGGCGGCCACCAGTTCGTCGAGTTCCTCCTTGTTCTTGTCGCGAGTGCGGAAGTCGACAGCGCCGCGGTCGCGCACATGGGTCAGTTGCGCCAGCCCCGGTCGAGGTTCGGATGTCGAGGTGACGGTATAGGCGCCGGGATCTTTCAGCCCGCGGGCGATCTCGGAAAACAACTCCGACATCTCCGGGGCAAAGTCCGCCACTCCCTGTCGCGCGGCATTGGTCTTGAACGCAAAGCCGGGGTCCTTGTTGGCCGGCGCCACCTGCGCGGAGAGCATGTCGGGGCGGGCTTCGGGCGTCGGAGCGTATGAGGCAAGCGCTGTCGCCTGGTCAGGGCGAGCAACCGGTGTCGGGACGCCCACTCCGGTCGCAAGGTTCACCGTGCTCGGCTGGATGTATCCGATGGCCGTGCCGACCGCCCGGTTCAGTGGGTCCACGAAATAGTTGTGCCCCTTGGTTGAAGTCACCTGCACCAGCCCCGGCGGGAGATTGTGCTGGGCTTTCGGAGTGGCGTAGAACTTCGCGTCCGTCACGGGCCCGACGGTCGCAACCTGGTTCAGCGCCTTCTCTGCAAGGCTGCGGTAGCGCTCGACCCCCGAAGGCAGTTTCTTGCCATAGGCGTTGAACTCGTTCCGGTTGGCCACCACCTGTTGAGGAGTAATGCCGAGCGACAGGGAGCGATTTGAAATTACGCTCGCAATGTGCAGCATGTCCTCGTAGCGCTCATCGCGGTTGCCGCTCACGGCTTCGCCCAGAACGACATCTGCGACTGTGTTGGCGATCTTCGGCATAGGGGCACCTTGGAGGATTAAGGATGAAATCTCTGCTTGCTGCTTTGGCTCTGCTCGGGCTCTCAATTCCCGCTCATGCGCTCGACATCACGAAGGGCGCGTGGATAGACCGCGACGACGAGATGCTTGCGCATTTCGACACTCCGGTCGGGGCATACCCGGCGTTAGAGGGGGTCGCCTTCGATCTCGTCATCACGGTCCCGGAGACCGACGCCATCGTTGACGCCTGCGATGCCATCAACCCGAAGAACGGGACCTCGACCACGCTCTACAAATGCCTCAACAAGGACATCCGGGTGGTCAACGTCTTCGACGACTACATCACCATCGACGGCGTGCGGATGATCAATTATTTCTACGAATCGCTGGCGGTCCCGGAGTTCATGCGCTTCAAGAAGTGGGTCGGCGCCCGCAACGGCGTCGAGTTCTGGTTCGATTCTGCACTGTTCGATTTCCGCCGGCCGGGCGATCGCGGGAAAACCCGCTGCACCATCCATGGCAAATTGGGCGCACCGGCCACCATGATCCTCTGCGAGGACAACAGCCTGTTTGACATCCATGCCTCGAACCAGAGCGTCTACGCCAACGGCGAGCGGCTGATTCCGGTAGCCGACGACTGATCCTCCACACTCACTCAAAGTCCCGCTGAGGGAGTTGACGGGCGCATTGCGTCCGAAATCATCGCACCCATTCGAGAGGTGCGGTGGTTAAAAGTGCGGTGATTTCTCAGTTGCCCTTGCGGGCCTTGGCGAACGCCGTGCGGGCTTGGCGCATGATCTCCAGTTCAACCTGCTCCAGTTCCTTGAGCCGCTGCTTCTTCTCGGCTGCGGTCATGGATGATCCCTCTATCGCCCGGCGTTGCTTGTTGATCTTGCGCCGCTGTTTTTCTGCCGCGACATAGGCCGGAATCGCCTTGATCTCGATCGCGTGCCGGCGCTGGAAGTCGAGCAGATCCTCGCGGTCGCCCTTGTCCTGATATTTTTTCAGTTCCCCGCGTGCGGTCAGGGCCGCCTCGCGCTGGCGGTAATATTCGTTCTTCTGGCTGCGCTCATCCATCTGCCCGTAGAAGGTGCGCACATAGGGCGTCTTCTTGGGCTCGAACTCGCCCTCGAGCGTGCGCTGGCCAGTCTCGACGCCCTGTGCGAAGAAGCGGCCAATGCCGCCTGTGAAATAGCCCCACATATGCTCAAGCGTGTCGGGGTGGATATCGATGGCGCCGGATTCAATCTCGTTGCCACCGGTGATCCAGTTGAGCCATTCCGCCCCATCCTTGGCGATGGGGTGGGTGGAGCGCCAGGCGCGCTGGCTGTCGGGTGCCGGGGACTGGTCAAAAGGATTGGCTGCCGGGTAGATCTCACCGCCGAAGAAATTCTTGTTCTCCAGCAGTTCGACGGCTGGGTCCGCCACAGTAGGCGCCAGCATGGTCGATAGTGAGCCCGAACCGATCGGGTTCATTGCCTCCACCCACACCCGGAAGGAATCGAGCAGCCCCGGCAGGATGTCCTTGTCGCCCGATGTGATCGCCCCTCCCTGTGCGCCGAGATGCCAGAAGGCATTGTAACCGTAGGGCAGCGGGAAGGAGACATACTGATCTGTGCCGGGAATGAAGAACAGCATCTGCCGCTCAAGGCGATAGGGCTCGTTGCGCAGCAGTTTGAGATAGTGGCTCTCGCCATCCTCGTCCTCGCCGGCCATGGCAAGATTCCAGAAGTGCTGCATCATGCCGCCGAACATCGCCCCGATCACCACCTTGCGCACAGCCTTGGAGGTGCTGAGGCGACGGGCGATATTGTAGTTGCCCTGAAGCGCGGCGTTGAAGAAGACGAACCACGAGTTGACCAGCGGGTTCATCTCGCCGTGCTTCTTGAAATCGACGGTCAGATCGCGTCCGATAAACGCCGCCTGCTTGGGGGTCTTGCCGCTCTCGCGCGCCATCTTGAAGGCCACGAGGCGCATGCCGTTCTCGCCAGCATCGTTGAGGTCGGTGACGAACTTGACCAGCGATTCCCATGCGGTGCGCAGTTTCGACATGTCGCCGGCCGCTGCACGGGTCTGCTTCTGGATCGAGGCCAGTTGCTGGTCAAAATCCTGAATGCGGGCATCGAAGTTGATCTTGCCGCCGGCCTTGACGTACTCGGCCAGCGCCTGATCCCATTCGCCATCGCCCTTCCTGCCCCGCTGGCGGCGCCACAACGCGCCCCATGCCTTGGGGATGTCGGCAATGGCCCGGATGGCCTCGCGCTTGTTGAAGCCCTCGTCGAGGAGGTGGACGGCGCCGGTCTGGGCATCGCGGATGATGTTGACCGGGATGAAGGCGGGGTTGGCGCGGGTGTTGATGAGCGACTGCCAGCCGGTGACATATTTGCGCATCAGCTTCGATACGGCGTCGAGTTCCACCTTGCCCATCTTGCGCAGGGCCAGCCCGACCTTCTCGTCCTTGAAGCGGATGTAGTAGACCTTCCCGCCGACCTTGGTTGCGAGAACGTCATCGAGGCGGGAGAAGGGATTGGGCACCTTCTGGTGCTGCACCTTGCCGTCCTTGCCCAGCACGCGCTTGTAGACATCGGGGATGCGGTGGATCTCGCCCATCTCGTCGGTGCCTGACCAGAACACCTCGGCGACGGTCTTTCCTTCGGGATCGAACTCGTTGATGAAGCGCAGCATCGCCTTGCCGACATCGTTCTTCTTGGCCCGCAGGATGGTCAGTTCTGCCTGGCTGATGGCATGGGCGAGCACATTGTCGGCCTCGGAATAGCGGCCCACGGCAGCGTGGAACTCGTCGCCGCGCACGTCAAAACCCTTGCCCTTGGAGGGGCGCCAGTTGCCCTGATCGTCCATGCCGTCATGGCCCTTGAGCGGGACATAGTTCTGCCATTGCTGGGTGAGCAGGTCATGGGTCTCGGCGGAGATCAGCCCCGCCCGGCGCTGCTGGGCAAGATTGGCCTTGAGCATGGCGCGCACACCATCGGCCGCCCGGCGCAGGGCGCGGTATTTCTGCTTGTCGGCTTTCAGCCGGGCAATGGTCTCGTTGGCCTCATTGGTCGACCAGCCCGAGGCACCCTTGACGCTCGGGTCGGTGATGGCGCGATGAAGGTCGCTGTCTTCCGGGTTGCGCTCGCCGATCACCCGGTTGCGCTCTTGAGCGTGCTCGGCATAGAGCAGGTCGTGCAGTTCCTCGATGGAGGCCCCGGCGTCAACCAGCCCCTCAAGGGCAGGCACCACATAGACATCGTGAAGTTCCTGAATTTCCGCGAGCGCCGCATCTTCGGCCAGCCGGGCATTGAGATAGGCGTCGTTGAGGTCGCTCAGATTGCCCTTGCCGGCCACCCGCTCCTGCATCATGCGGACGGGATGGAGGTAATCCACCCACTTGCGATGCGTCCATTCGCCCGCGCTTTCACCGTCCTCGGCATGGCGCCGGTCCTTGGGGGACATCTTCTTGATGTCGGTAACGGCCTTGTCGAGGCGCTGGCCCAGAAGGGCGGCGGGCGAATTGCGCGGCTCGATGTGGTCGGGGACCGTGGAGCGGCTGGCCGGGGCAAGGGAATAGAGGATGCGGGGGTCCCCTCGCCGCTGATTGCTGCCTCTTTCGGCCATATCAGAGCGGAGAGCGCGTTCAAAGATGTCTTCGGCGGTCTGGTAGCCAAAACCGCGAAGCGCGTTTCTGACAGCACGCATGATGCGGATGATCCGGTTCCATGCGCGACGGATGCCGGTGTGCATCCTGATTCCGGTGGCCCGGTTACCTTCCATCTGCTCGGCATAGAGGGCAAAGGCCTCTGCCTCCAGTTCGATCTGGCCGATCTGGCGGACATCCATGTCCGGCATCGAGGCGGCGACGATCTGGCGCAGCCGCTCGGACTCCCGTTCCAGCACCGCCTTCTCGCGGGGAGAAAGGAACAGGTTCTGGATGCGGTGGAACGCCTCGTGATAGGCGGTGGTGCGATCTCCATCCGACAGCGAGATGGCAATGACATCATCGGCCGGGTCATAGTAGCCGGCGGCGGCCATGGGCGCGGCGTTGCCCCAATCGGCCAGACCTGCCGGGGCCTCGATGCGCTCCATGAAGATGACATCATCCAGCCCGGAGACCTCGCGGACGATGCGGCGGATCTCGGCGATTTCCTCTGCCGGCATGACCGCGGAGGGCGGCTGGGCCATGCGGCCCTGCTGGCGGGCATCGAACAGCGGCAGGCCCTCACGCAGGCCCTCGCGCATGGCGTCGTTGATCTCGACCGACCAGACGGGGTTGCCCTTCACGTCAAACAGTTCGAGCATCCTGGGGCGGCCGATTGCCGAGATGCCCAGAGGAACCATGTCGTGCGGCCATGCATGGGGGTCGGCCGCCTTCTTCCGCAAGCGCTGCGCGAGGTCTTTCGCAAGGGCGGTGTCGGACTTCGGGAAGGTGGAGATGATGTGCTCGGCCGCCTCCGTCATGCCCATGTCTTTGATGGCCTCGGCAAGGGCGTCTTCTTGACCCTCGTGCGTGGTGAAGTCGTTCAGTCCCCGATCTTCCCGCACCCGGACGCCGTAGCGCTTGACCAGTTTTGTCACCGCCTTGCGGATGTGCTGGTCATAGGCGATGGCATAGCCGCTGGAGGGGAAGGTGATCTTCTGGCCGGAGACGGTGCCGGATGGTTCGCCCATGACTTCCTTGGCGACACCGGGGCCGATGAGCGTGGCGAGGGGCTTGCCCTCGGCGTCTTCAAATCCGCTCTCGATCACGCCGCCGGGGCTGACCTGCAACTCTCGGGGTGATCCGCCGCTCATGTTGAGCGTGACCACCCGGTTGCCGTTGCGGGCGGTGGCCCACGAGACGCTGTTGACCACGCTCTGCGCCGCCTTGTTCCAGCGCTCGGCCTGCATGTAGCCGGGAGTCCACGCCAGCTTGCCATAGCCCTTGTCGACCGCCTCGCGCAGGAGGCGCTTGGCCATCAGGACGTAATAGTTCTCGTCCTTGAAGGGGGTGTCGGGGACCGAGGGGTCCATGGTCTTTTCCGTGCCGAGATTGATCAGCGCGGAATCGATATCGTCCGCCCGGTCAATTATGGCTTGGCGCCTTTCCAGCGACTTGCGGAACTCCGGGTCGCCTTGGAGTGAGGCCACAAATTCTTGAACTTCTTGCGGTTCATAAAGCCTCGGCTCACTTGGCCGCGCCTCCCCGATCATCTCCCTTATCGAAAGCCTGTGCAACGGGACATTAGGGCCTGCCAGTTCTTCTGCACGGCGCTGCATATCTGCCCACGCCTTGTCCATATCGCTGTTCAGTTCCCGCCGCCGCTGCTCCAACTCCCGCCGCAGCGCCGTGACCTCCTCGGGCTCAGTGCCCTTGCGCCATTTCGACCCAAGGTCTGACTGGATCTCCTCGACGAACAGAACCTTGTTGCCGTCCACGTCCGTGCGGTCCTTCACCCGCGCATGGACAACGATGTTCTCCTCCTCGAAGTGGCCGCGCTGGACGAAGGGGCGCTTGGAAGGGGAAACCTCTCGGCCGATGCCGTCGGGGCCAACCTCCCATTTCTGGGTGTTCTTCCCGGTCGTGTGCAGGTCGGGCACGCGCAGCAGCAGTTCGCGGTAGTTCTCCCCGCCCCGCTCGGTGTAGGTCTCGTGCAGCGCCGGGCCGACGGCATCGGCATTTGTCGCGTTCTTGCGGGCATAGTTCTCCGCGAGGTCGATGGCCGTCTGCTCGTCGACGTTCTCGCCGTCCATCAGCTCGCTGAAAAAGTAATCCCGATCATAGGAATTGTAGTAGCCATCGAACGAGATCCCGCTGTCGGGGTCGTAGAGAGTCGCCGCGAAATCTCCATCTGGGTCGCTCCAGTACGCCTCCTCCGCCATCTCGACGGCGCGCTCCATGGCCTCGCCCCGATCCACATCCTCAGGGTCGATGTCCTCGGCCTCAGCAATCTCTGCGATGGCGTCGTCGAGGTGCAGAGACTCAACCTGCTCCTCGAGGAAACCAGGGTCCGGATCGGTCTTCTCTCCGATCTCGATCTTGAAGTTGTACTCGACCTCCTCGCCGGAGCGCACATCTTCCACCAGGTCCACCTGGTTGGCGCGGATATAGTCGGCCAGCGCCTCGCGGCTGACCTGCTGGCCCTCCTGCGTGTCGAGCCATTCCTCGATCCCCAGCCACTCGATTTCCGCCCGCTTGACGCCCGGCAGCTTGGCGATGATCGCCTTCCAGTCCTTGGCCTGTGCGGAGCCCTGCTTGGCGTTGATGACCTGTTGCAGAAGCGCGGAATAGAACACCGGCGGCTGATCTGCACGGGCCTTGAGCAGGGAATACAGCCGCTCGTTGCCCTCCGGGGTGGGCTTGCTGTCCATCACGTCGAACAGGCGATCATAGGCTGCCCGGATGCCGCCAGACATCTCCTCGGGCGTCGGGTAGACCCCGCTTTCGGTGTCGATGTTGGCGAGGTAGTCGTTGCGCACCCCGGATTCTTCCAGCCGGTCAATGATGAACCGCTCGAAGGCGCGGGCAGTCAGTTCGCGGATCGTGGAGAAATACGGCTTGGAGCGGGCCTTGTCGAACTCCTTGGCGCGCTCGAAATAGCCGCCCCTCTCCACCGCCTCGGCAACCTTGGCGAAAGCCTCGCGCACCTCGGGGCGGATCGAGCGGGCCGCGTCCGTAGCCTCGGTCATGAACTCCTGGCGGCCATCCTCGCGGGCGAAGTAGTTGTCGACACCGTGGAACCATTCATGCGCCAGCGAGCCGGGGCCTGAGTTCTTGGTCAGGTTGATGACGATGTTGCCGGGCTCGTAGTGCGCCGCAGGCGATTTCTTCCCACCGCGCCCACGGGCGCCGAAGGCCAGCCCCAACTGACCATTGAGTGAGAGCGCACGAGGCGGGATGCCGATGGCCTCTGCAAGGTCGTGCAGCGCATCATAGGCCCGGTTGAGGTCTCCCTGCCGGCGGCCGCCCTCGACATAGTTGCCGAACTGCACGCCGCGGAATCCGAAGGCCTCGGAGAACGCTTCCGGCGTGATGTCGCCATCGCGGCGATCGCGTCCGGTGCGCTCCCGGTTCTCTGCATTGCGCTCGTTCGGTCCCGCGCGCATCTCGTCGATCTTGGCTTGCAGGGCATCCTTGTTTTCATCCCGGTGCTTGATGGCATCCTGAACCGTCTCGAATCCGCCGACCACCTTGATGACCGAACTGCGCACCTTGAAGGCGAGATAGATGTCGCCGGTCTTGGTGTTGCGGTAGATTTTCAGGGGGGTGTATTTCGAGCGGGTGGGGGCTTCAACAGGCCCCTTGGCGAGATGGGCGGTGATGAAGTCCCGCGCCTTCTCGATCATCTTGTCGATGTCCTGGTCGTAGATGAGCCCCTGCATGGCGCCAGTGCTGGCCTGCGCCTTCCTCCCCGACGGAGTGGTCAGGTCGTAGATGGTGCGGCTGGGGCTGAACCGCTCGCCAGCGAACATCGAGTAGGCACCCGACTTGATGCGGAAGCCCGCTGCCTCTCGCAGCCGTGAGGGCTCGACATCGCGGATCGCCTTTGCCGTCCACCCCACGGGGCGCAGCAGGGCATTGCCGGGAGATTCCAGTTTCTCGTGGAGGGTGTCAGGGGAGATTTCGCCGTTGATCAGCTTGGCGCTGAAATCGCGCAGCACGTCCACCTGCTCGGCCCAGCGCTTGACCTTGTAGGCCTTGCGGGGCTTGGGCGGCACCATGTCGCGCATGACGGCGACCAGTGCGAGGGTGTCACGGTCGACGCCGGCCTCGGCCAGTTTCTCGAAATTCGGCTGAGGGAAGACCTTGGACAGCGGTTGGGTGGTGAGGTCGACATCCTCGTCGAGGGTCTTGCCATACTCGGCCACCAGATGCTTGCGCGCGCCGTGCAGGGTCTCGCCGAAGTCATCGATCTTGTCGCCGGCCTTGTCCTTCGGGGCATCGGGCTTCTTGCCACGGGAAGGCTTGGCGCTGACCGAATTCGGTTTCGTGCTGGCCGAATTCGGTTTCGGGGTGGGTTTATTCGGTTTCGCCGTCGCCTCGGGGGTTGACAGCTTGTCGAACAGCTGCGGGGCGGTCTCGGCCTCGTCGAACATGCCGCCGGGCTCTTGCTGCGGCTTCTTCGCCTTCAGGGGCTTTTCGCCCTCGCGCTCGGCCTTCTGCTTGTCGGGAATGCGTTCCGCGCCCGGAATGACCGTCTGGGGCTTGTCGTCGGCGCCGGGCTCCTCGGTGAGTTCGGCAAGGCCCTCGTTGAAGCCTCGGTCGAAATCGTCTACCGCTGCCGGGCTTTCGCCTGCGCTCTCTCCAGCACGTCCGCTGTCATCCGCTTCGCGGTCATCTTGCGGCCCGCCCTCGCCACGATCCTGAACTGTCGCGCCACCTTCTTGAGGTTCGCCTTGCGCTCGGGGTCCTTCTCCGTGTTGGCCTGGCGTTCCACCTGTCGCGCCGCTTTCAGATGCTGTTCCGGCGTGTACTTCATCGGGTGAATCCTCGAAAAACGGAATGTCAGGGAAGGCCTCGTCAACGGAAGCCTCGGCTTGATCGGCCTCCTGAATGGCGATCCGCTCGGCAACATCGCCGATGTCTCCGCCTTCCTCATAAATAGCACGGGCGACACTTTGCGCAAAATCATCGTCACGATCGATCGACAGAACCTTCGCGACCTCATCAAGCACGTCGGAAAATTCCTCCTCCCTCGCGCTTGCTTCCTCCTGCCCCTGCTGTGCGCGCCAGGCCGCTTCCCAATCGGCATCGTAATGCGCGAACTTTTCACGGGAGCCGGCATCTTCGCCAAGCGCGTCATAGAGATCGGAAACATAGGATTCGCTTGGCCGGTTCTCGCCTTCACCGGGGTCGACCAGATACCCGGCCTCCACTGCCGCCTCACGGGCCTTGTCAGGCGTCATTCCGTTCTTGCGGACCAAGGGCCCAGCGCCGGCCACGAAACCCGTCTTGCGTCTCGTGAGGTCCATTGCGGCCAGTTCTCCGGTCTCGTCCCGCACTCCCCCCATGCGGGCCAGGAACTCGATCAGGCTTTCGGGCTTCTTGACCAGCCCGTTCTTGTCGATCGGAAAACCGTCGTCATTGGTGCGCACCTGCGATTGACCGAAGCGGAGCGGCTTTTTCGTGTCGCCCTCCCGGAGCCATTTGCGAAACTCCGAGACTGACATCGGCGTGATGGCGCCAAGGCGATCGATCCCGCGGCCATCAGAGAACCCGCGAGCATAAATATCGCGCGCCTCGCTGACCGACCCAACGCCCATAATGACCTTGTGCTCGTCGAACTGCTTGAGTTCGTTCACCTGGTCAACGACATAGACGCGCTGGCTCTTGGCGTTCGGCCCGACATAGACATCCACATGGTCGCCGTCGGCCCCTTCCGTGCGCTTGATATAGCCGTAGTGGGCCGGCATCCGGGTCTGCCAGATATCTCCCTTGCGGTTCCTGCCCTCGCGCACGCCGCCCTTCGGCGTCTCGATGGAAATGTCAAACCCGTGCATCTTCGCATGGTACTTGCGATAGTTGCCCGCCTCCTTCTGCGCCACGGTTGGTGCCGGGTTGACGATCAGGTCGGCATCATCAATGGCGTCGTCCGTCTCGATCAGTGTCGGGCGATTACGGGTGCCGCGTGGCGGTTCAATTTCGCCGGCCGCCTTTTTCCGCTCGAAATCGGCCTGCATCTGACGAGCTTTCGCACGCCGCGGATAGAGTTCATCCTCATCAACCCGCACCTGAGATGCGATGTCTTCGGCGATCTGCTGGCGGTTGCGGTCGGGATCGAAGGTTTGAGCCATGCGCTGCGCGGCGGCGGCAGGATCGTCCAGGCGCTCCATGGCCGGGGGCTGCTGCTGTGTCTCGGGAGATTGGTACTCCGCGGCCTTGCGGATCATCGCCTCGTTGACGGCAACCCCGGCAGCGCGTGCGTTTTCCACCTCGGCGGAAACTTCCTCCGGGCTCATGGCGTCGATGTCTTCGTCCGTCATCTGCGAGCGGCGAAGAATGGCGCGGGCTTCGGGGGAGATGGCGGACGCCGCCTGCTGGCCAGGAGGCGCACCAGCATCTACGGCGGCGTCCTGTGTGACGGGAGACTCGAGGGGAAGGTCAGGCCCCCCTGTCTCGACCGTCGCACTCGGATCGGGGGCGGGCTGCTTGCCCTTGATGGCGTTCTTGACGCCGCTGGCGGCCTGCTGACCGGCCTTGAACCCGCCGCCAAGGATGCCGCCGACGGTCGCGGCCTCGAGGATGCCCTCGGAAATATCCTGCTCGGGGTCGTAGACATAGCGCTCGATGAGGTTCTGGGCGACCTGCTGGAACGCTTCCTGCCCCCCTTCCACTGCCGCCTGTGCGGCGATCTTGTGGATGATGGAGGCGGCCTTGCCGGCAAACGGCAGGGGGATGCGCTCGAGCAGGGTTTCCATCGGCAGGTGCTCGGAGAGACCCGGCAGTTTGCCGAGTTCGGCGGCATTGATGATTTCCTGCGGGTCCGCGCCTGCGGCAACGGCGCGCTCGACCGCCTCGCCGGCAGACAGCGAAGTGCCAAGCCCGGTGCCAAGCGCAATGCCCCCTGCGGGGCCGCCGACCAGTGCCGCGGCAAGGAAGGGGATCATCGAGCCCGCGCCTTCACCAAGGGTCTGGGTCCATCCGCCCTCATAATCGGGCGCGACCGGCATGCTCTGGTCGGCAAACCGCTGGGTGGCCTCGCCCGCCTTGTAGAGCCCGGTTTCCTCAATGGGGGTGTCGGGCAGAACGTCGAGCGACATCTGCTCATTGTCGGGCTCGATCTCGCCCTCACGAATTAGCCGTGCCTTGGCGATCAGCCGCAGACCGTTGAGCCCGCGCAGTTCCGAAGTGGCCCGGCGGTTGAAGTCCGTGAACTCCTCATCGCTCATGGAGGAGATGTTTGGCAATTCGGAGATCAACTGATCATAGGTCGCCTGCTCGGTCGGGGATTCGGCCTGATTGGCGGCAAGCCCCTTGAGCCCGGTGCCGACGGCCTTGACCGCACCACGTCCGACGCTCTTGGCAACCTCGTTGAGGAAGATGCCGCCGCCCGCCTCCTCGCCATCGGCCACGGCCGGCTGGGCATACTTCTCCCATGGCTTTCCGGTCGATGCAGGAGTGACAGCCTTCTGGGCGTATTTCTCCCAGGGCTTGAGCGCGGATTCAGCCATTCAGCATCTGCCTTAATTCTTGATCCAGCTGTTCGGGTCGCTGGGGTTGCCGCCCTGGAAAGTGTAGCCGTCCTCGACATGGCCCGGCTGGGGCGCAGAAAGCCCGCCCTTGCCGGAAATGCCCTGCCCGGTGGAGATGCCCTGAGAGGCTTCCGCCAGGCGGTAGAGGCGTTCCCGCTCTGCCTCGACGACGCGGCGGCGGTCCTCCAAGAGCGGGATTTCCTTGCCCGCCTCCTGTGCGATGCTTTCGATCCGCAGCACGGTGTTCAGGTCGAGCCCCCTCTGGCGGGCCGTCCGCTCCAGTTCGAGGCGCGTCTTCTTCATGTCGAGATCATGCTTTTCGGCAGCGCGCTTTTCGGCAGCGGACTTGATCTCGGCATCGGCGGCCTTGCGGGCGTTCTCAAGGTTGGTCTGCTCGGCCTGTGCGGCAGAGGATGATTGATTGTCGCGATACTGGCTCACGCCCGACACGGCGCGGCCAAAGGTGGAAAGCGGGTCGTCATTGTGCGGATCGATCGTGGCCATCCCTGCGCCGATCGAGCGGATGAGTTCGCTCGGGCTGCGACCGCCAAACAGCTGCCCAAGAGGCCCCTGAACCATCATGCCGGGACTGGGAGCGGGGTTTGGCGCTGGCTGCGGTGCGGGCTGAGGCTGGGGAGCGTTGCGGTCCTGCCGGTTGGGCGTGAACGTGCCGCCCGGCAACTGAGGGCGCGGCTGAGGCATCGGGCCGATCTGCGGCAGGGCGAGCGGCGCCATTGAACGTGGGGATTTCGGCGCGGCGGCAGCGGGCATCGGGGATGCTCCCTGCTGGGGGGCTTGCGCCTGAGCAACGCCATTCAGGACTTCGCCGAGGGCGCGGAAAAAATCATTCATTGTTCAGGCTCCCGTTACCAGAAGGTGCCAAAGCCCGGCGCCCCGGCATTGTCGAGCGCGCCGCCGCCGTTCGATCGGCCGTAGTTATACTGGCGCGGGGGATTCGGTGCAGGCTCGGGTTCCGGCTCTGTCGGCTGAACGGCCGGCGGGTTCTCGTACACCGGGGCATTTTCGCGAATGAGATCGATCTGCGGTCGCGGCTGCCCGCTGCCGCCCGGTGTTCCTCCAGCCATGCCCGATCGGGGGAGCGGGGATTGCGGATCGTAGCCGTAGGCCGGGCGATCCAGTCCCAGATTGGCGATCATTGCGTCGGAGAACCCTGTCACGCCCTGCTTTTGCGCCTGGCGCATGTCATTAAGCAGGTGAGGAAGCCGGTCGCCCTCGTCATCCATGCTCGGGCTGCCGTCCTTGAGAAAGGATTCAGGGCCCATATACAGCATCGAGATCAGGGTCTTGAACGCCTCGTCCGTGCTGTTGCTGTTGTTGTTCGAAGGCGCCGGATCGTAGACGCCCCTGATCATGTCGCCGACTGAATCGAAAATGCCCATGGGCTCGTCTCCTTATCCGAACAGACCGGCGAGGACGGACCCTGCCAGCCCCCATCCGCTCGAGTTCGATTTGCTTTCCGATGTCGAGGTGGTCTTGGTCTCGTGCGGCACGCCCTGCACGACGCCGATCAGGCGCAGCGCATCGGTGTAACGCTTCTCGCTGATCGCCTTCTGGAAGTCCTCGACCGCCTGGCGCTGGCCTTCCTTGTCCTGCTGGAGAATGGAGCCCGCGTTAAACAGGGCATCGTTGATGTCGGAGAACAGGTTGAAGCGACTATCGCCAATGCCCTCCAGCGCTGAGGCCGCCGTGCCCTTTGCATCATTGGCGACCTGCTCGGCGCGCTGATTGTTGATCGCGGTGGTCAGCGCCCGGTCCTGTCCGGCGTTCTGGCTTTGCAGGTTGGTCCCGAGCCGCTGGAACTCCTGGCCCATGTCGTTGGAGCGCAGCCCCATTGCCTGGTTCCACGCATCCGCATGGGTGGCCCCCGCGATCTCCATGGCGGCGCGGTTGGCGTCATCGCGCATCATGGATTCGGAGATGCCGTGCCGGGCGTCCCCGAAGGAGCCGGACATTGCGGCAGAGGCGCCAAGCGTGCGGCGATCGCGCTCTTTCTGCTCGTTCAATACCCGCATTTGCGGCGCGAGCACCTGCTCGAGGTACGGGTTCATGTAGGAGGAAATGGAGCCCAGAAACCCGTCCTCGTCGACGATGCGCCCGAGTGGGTCGATCTGGCCGCCGGAGAAGTCCCCGGAAATGGTGGCAGGCCCTGCGCCGGCATAGTCGCGCCACAGGCCTTCCGCCTCGCCGAGATTGAACATTTGATCCATGTCCTGATCAGCGAGCCAGTCGGCATTGCCGATGGCCTTGTTCTGCTGGTCGGTCAGCCCGGTGTAAAGGCTCTCGCCCGGCTTGGAGCCGTAGACGTAATTGTCCTCGGAGTTGAGGAAGTCCTCGGCGCTTCCGACCGCGTTTTTAAGCGGGTCCTTGAGATAGTCGGGCAGGGTCGAAGCGCTGGTTGATGTGGTGGCCATGGTCTATCCTCGTTTGACGCCGCGGTTCTGCATGTCCCACAAGAGCGTGGCGAGCACGTTGGCGATGTCGGACGCGGTGGCGGTGGAGGCGTCGAGTGTGCGGGTTTCTGTGAAGTTCGACAGCGTGTAGGCGTCGGCGATTTGTTCCGTGACCTGCTCGTGACTGGCCTTCCTGACCTCGGCCATGGCCTCCGTCAGCCAGCGGACCTCCGGGCCGGATGCAGCGGTGTTGAAGGGCGGGCGGCCCAGCGCCAGTGGTTTCATCGCTGGCTCCCTGCGCCGGAGACCTCGAGCGCGCTTTTGCCAAGCCGGAAATCCCCGCCAAGCGTGTTGGTGGTCAGTTTGAACCCGAACTGGCGGCCGGCGCAGCGGGTGTCGACCAGCTTGTCGGAGCTCTCGATGGTCACGGTGTCGGTCATGAAGTCACTGTCGCGCGGATGATCCCGGCCCCAGATGTAGAGCGTCATGTCGCCGGTCTGGCGCTGGAAGTCAGGCACGAAGCCGAAGATATCGACCGAGGAATTGCCGCCCTGGATGTCGGTTGCGCCCAACTCGATATAGGCCTCCATTGCCGACGAATCCTCGTCCGGGTTGGTGGAAACGTCATGCAGATAGACATAGCCGTCGGTGCCGAACATCACCGGGCGGCGCTCGCCGGTCCAATATTGTGCAGCAGACGAGCGATCCCATGTCCCCGGCGTCCATGCGAAGGTGTCGAGATTGACATGCACATAGGTGTCGGGCTCGGTCGCCACTCCTGTTGGAAAGACGAACCACACCTCGTTGAACAACGGATTGTAGAGGCAGAACGACTTGGAGATGTGGGTGGTGTTGATGTTGCGATAGACCCAATCGGAAACATCCTGTGCGTTGGGGATCGGTTGCACGAAGCCGGCATACATCCAGAACTCGCCGGCCCCCATCCAGAAGGCTTGCCCGTTGGCAGCGGTGAAGGCCAGCGGCCCGACCAGACCGCAGTGATCGGCGATCTTGTTGCTGGCATAGACCTCGTTGGAGCCAGTGTACTGGAAGCGAAAACAGGCCGCGTCCGACCACACCAGAGCCAGCCCGTCGCCGAGCGATGAGCCTGCCATCAACCGGGTGCCGCCCTGCAACTTGCGTTCATTGGCTGTGTTCGTGCTCGAGGGCGTCCAGTCGGTATTGTCTTCGACATCCGGCCAGCGCACGGTCATGTTGTCCTGGCTGCCGGCGATGGTGGTGCAGCCCAGCGCGAAGATGTAGCGCTCGCCAGTGACGAAGGCGTAGCGGGAGACAGCCGGCGCGTTGGAGAGCAGCGTTGGCCTTTGCACACCGGCAGAAGAATCGTAGATGTAGATGCCGCCATCGAGCGGGTTGACCACCAGGTCCTCGCCATAGGGATCGAGCGCCCAGCTGGTGATATCGGCGGTGATCGCCGAGGAAGCGGAGACATCGGTGCCCCAATAGCCCTGTCCCCATCCCCCCACGCCCCAGCCGAGCAGGGTGGTGGGGTCGACGTTGCCGCAATTGAGTTCATAGTTTGCCGTGACCGATCCGCCGCCGGTCGCCGAACTGGTAGCGGCCGAGGAGTGCGTGATGGTGTAGGTGTCGGCGTCGACCACTTCGGTGACGGCATATTCCCCGTCGATCGTAATCCCGCCGACTGCCGAGGCGCCGGAGAACACGACATCGGTGCCGGCCGCTTCGATGCCGTGTGAGGCGTCGGTGACGGTGACGATCGCCGAGGTGTTGGTGGTCTCGAAGGGGTTCGTCAGCGAGATTGAAGTGGCATCGGAACGATAGGGTGTGATTTCATTCAGGGTGCCGTTGCGCACCAGATAGAGGTTGCAGGCTGTGCCAAAGGCAAGGCAGTTGACGCCGCCATAGGTGTTCCATGCCTTGGCACCACGGGCGATGCCGGTGAACTGGTCCGTGATGAGCTTTTGCACGCCACCGACCTTTTCCGGCATACCGCGCACAAATCTCACCTTGTCGGCGTCGATCCAGCGCCCGGTTGCGGCCAGGTCGCTGTCGACCTTCACCACGCCAGGCGGGACCTTGACCGGAAAGAATGGCATCAGGCGCTACTCCACGTCGAGAAACTGGTTTGCACAATGATCGGGCTCGAGCATCAAAAGCCCGACGAGGCGGCAGAACAGGCAGTCGGTGCCGTGCTTCGCAGCAATCCGGGCGCATAGAGTTTCACCCGGCAAACCGCCGAAAGCCCGGTTGATGATGATGGAGGTTGCGCAGAAGAAAGCCCGCATAGAGCACCCCATTGACCACCAAGACTCCCCGAGATAACCTGCATGTTACACGCAAGGAATCTTGATGGTTGCTATCCCGCTGTTCCTGTCGGCACTTGCCGTTTACTGCGTATATAGAAAGCCCCTAACGGGCAGCGCCTATTACCGCGCAGAAGCTGCGGTTGATGCTGTTGGCAGGCTGGCAATCGCGGCGCTTTTGTTGGCGGTTATCTGGCTGGCTTATCTTTTGCTGTAGCGCAGAAGAAGGCGCGGAGCCTACGGCCAGTGTTTGTCATCGGCGTAGTTTGCCGGGATGGGGTCCGTCGCCTTCAGGTCCCAACTTGCTTCATAGAGGTCCGTCACCCATGCCTTGCCGAGATTGACCAGTTCCATGGCCTGCGAGGCTGTCAGATTGTGGGTGATGTTATCCATGTCCCGGAATGGCAGAACGGCGTCGGTGACATTCGCGGCTTGCAGATCGCGGGCGCTGTCCTTCAGGGCAAGCAAGACGGTCTGTGTCTTGTCGTCGCCAGAGGGATGAATGGTGCTGCCGTAGCCGGTGATGGGAAACACCTTGCCCGCGAGAATACGGCGCTCGCGCTCGGCGTTAACGCCTTCAGCCCTTGCCGCCTGCACCTTGTCCGCATGACCGGGAGGATCGGAATAGGCCGAGCCGTCCCACGTTCCACCGACCTGCCAGTCTGCGCCGCTTGGGATATCCACGCGGGTCAGGCCGTCAGAAGCGAT
>NZ_JAHWQX010000005.1 GCF_019334345.1 Neohoeflea coraliihabitans | reverse complement strand
GCCGTCTCCGGCGGCGGATACTTCATGATCGGAACCGTCATCTCCGCCGACATGGACCTCATCGGTCAGATGCAGCCCCATACCGCAACACGCTTCATCAAGGTCGATATGAAAACCGCACTGGAAGCAAGACACGATCGATCCCGACTGCTCGATGACATACGAAAGGCGCTCACATGATTGGCGGCGCCCCATCCGCTGGAGCTCGTCATGACCCCCATGTCCCGACCGAAAACCCCGACGCACGGCCAAACTCTCTGGTCCGGCGGTGCCGTTATCGGGTGGGACAAGCCCGCCCTGCAGTTCAGTCTCTATCCGTTCCTCGCCGGTGCTGCCTTCAAGATCGCCTCGGCTGCTGCCGTCCTGCCACGCGTCTGGCGCATCGTCGGCGATCCGCGCAATCCTTCAGCTAAGGGCTCAAAGTGATGGTTACCAACTCCGAGATCCAGACCCGCAAGACCGATGCCATCGCCCGCGGCGTCGGCGTGATGACCCAGATCTTCGCCGACCGCGCCGAAAACGCCGAGATCTGGGACGTCGAGGGCCGCCGTTACATCGACTTCGGCGCCGGCATCGCTGTCGTCAACACCGGCCATCGTCACCCCAGGGTCATGCAGGCGGTGCAGGACCAGATGCAGCGCTTCACCCATACCTGTCATCAGGTGGTGCCCTATGAGAGCTACGTCCGGCTTGGCGAACGGCTCAACGAGCTGGTGCCCGGACCAACCGCCAAGAAGACCATTTTCGTCACCACCGGGGCGGAAGCACTGGAGAATGCCGTCAAGGTCGCCCGCGCTGCCACCGGTCGCAACGCCGTCATCGCCTTTTCCGGCGGCTTCCACGGACGTACCTTCATGGGTATGGCAATGACCGGCAAGGTGTTTCCCTACAAGGCCGGGTTCGGCGCCATGCCGGCCGAAGTCTTCCACGCTCCCTTTCCCATCGACCTGCACGGGGTCAGCGAAGCGGACGCCATCGCGGCGCTCGAGCGCTTGTTCAAGGCCGATGTCGATCCGGCCCGCGTCGCCGCCATCGTCATCGAGCCGGTGCAGGGGGAGGGCGGCTTCTATGTCACCCCGAAGGCTTTCATGCGCAAGTTGCGCGAAATCTGCGACGCGCATGGCATCGTGCTGATACTCGACGAAGTGCAGACCGGTTTCGCGCGCACCGGCACCATGCTGGCGGCCGACCAGTATGATGTCGAACCCGATCTGGTCACCATGGCCAAGGGCCTGGCCGGCGGTTTTCCGCTGGCCGCCGTCACCGGAAAGGCCGAGCTGATGGACGCTGCGAACCCCGGCGGCCTCGGCGGCACCTATGGCGGCAATCCGATCGGCATCGCTGCCGCACACGCCGTGCTCGACGTCATAGTCGTGGAGGAATTGTGCGAGCGGGCCAACCGCCTCGGCGCCCGTCTCAAGCAGCGTCTCGACAGCCTGCGCGCCGATGTTCCGGAGATCAGCGACATCCGTGGCCCCGGTTTCATGAATGCCGTGGAGTTCAAAGAGGCTGGCAGCGCCACGCCCAATCCGGGTTTCACCAATGCGGTGCGCGAAATCGCTCTCGAAAACGGACTGATCCTGCTGACTTGTGGCATTCACGCCAATGTCATCCGCTTCCTGGCGCCGATCACCATTCAGGAAGAGGTGTTCACGGAGGCACTCGACATTCTCGAGACCTCCATCCGAAAAGCCCGTGCCTGACGCCTGACGCCTGGCCCCACCGGCACGACACTGTCCGGCGCGAAAGCCGTCGGGCAGTGCCGTTCGGCGGATTGGGAGAAGCTGCAATCTCGGACGAGAAACCGGCGGCGATATCCGCTAGGGTCATCGGGACAGTCGAATCACACCGGCGGATGGCCCGCAAATTGACCCTCCCTGACGAACACCAGACCGGCAATCCCTACGCGCTTTCGATCGGCATGCGCATTCAGCATTTGCGCAAGGTCAAAGGCTTGTCCCTGTCGGAGCTGTCGCGCCGCGCGCAGATTGCCAAGGGCACCCTGTCGCGCCTCGAGACCGGCCGCGGCAATCCGACCGTCATGACCCTGGCGGCTCTGGCCGCGATTCTCGAGGTCACCCCGAGCGACTTCCTGCCGCTCGCCGAGGATGCGCCGGCGCTCGACACCACGGCGCTTTCCGGCCCGGGTGTGCGCATGCGGTTCATCCACCGCACGGTGACCAGTTCGGTCTGGGAGCTCTATGAGACGATCATCCCGGCACGGCCCGAGCCGATCGTCTCGAAGACTCACGGCGGCACCGAGCACCTTCTGATGCTGACCGGCGAGGCAACGGTCGGGCCCTCTGAGGAACCCGTTCTGCTGCGCCGCGGCGAGCACCTGTCATTTGCCGGCCACCTGCCGCATCTCTACTGGGCGCGCGAGACGGCAGCGCATCTCTATCTGATGATGGAATATCCGCTGAGCGGCGACCTGCAATCCGCGGCCACTAAGGACCAGGGCCGGGATCGGGACGGCGCAGTCCCTGGGTCAGGGCCGCTGTTTCCTACCAGATGACCCAGCCGCCATCGACGTTCAGCGTGTGCCCGGTGACGTAAGATGCGGCGGGTGAGGCGAGAAACACCACTGCACCGGCGATTTCCGACGGCTCCCCGACCCGTTTCAGGGGAATCTTGTTGGCCATCAGATTGGTCATATAGGCAGCATCGGTGAGGTAGCGCTGAGTCATTTCCGTGCGGATATAGCCGGGCGCCACGGCGTTGACCCGGATCCCGTGCTCCGCCAGTTCGACGGCGAAATTCTTGGTGATCTGGATCACTGCCGCCTTGCTGCCATCATAGGCTGAAGAAGTCGGACCATCGACGACCATGCCGCCGATCGAGGCGATGTTGACGATGCTGCCGCCCTTCCCCTGCGCGGCCATGGCGCGGCCCGCCAGCTGGCTGAGCCGGAACACCGAGCGAAAATTGACCTCGATCGTCAGGGCAAAGTCGCCACTGTCATAATCGAGAACCGGACCTGGGCGGGAAATGCCTGCATTGTTGACCAGAATGTCGAGACTGCCGTCATTTTGCACACAGCTGTCGACCGTTGCGGCGAGATCGGCGTCACGTGTCACGTCCAACTGTGCCAGCCGCAGCGCGGCGCCGGCTTGCAGGTCGCCGGCAAAGGTCCTTTCAAGGCCTTCGCCTGCCATATCGGTGGCGAGCACGCGCGCCCCGGCCGCCAGCAGGGCGCGCACCTGGGCAGCCCCGAGACCGCCTGCCGCTCCGGTGACCAGGGCCACCTGGCCATCTAGACGAAACTGTTGCAAGCCATCCTCCTCGGCAAACAGCCGGGGCCCTCGGTCGGCAAACTGAGGGCCCCGGCCTGTTTTCAGCCTTCGACCGCTTCGAAACCGTCGATGCGCGCTGTTGCAGCAGCGGACGGCAGGGTCGTCTGCGTCATCAGACTGACCACCGGCACCAGTACGGCGCTCAGCACGAATGCCGGCACCATTTCATAAAGGCCGAACGGCGTCCCGATCTGTTTCCACAACACCACCATCGCGGCGCCGGAAACGATCCCCGCCAGTGCGCCATGGCGGGTGACGCCCTTCCAGTAGAGCGAGATCAGGATCAGCGGTCCGAACGCCGCGCCGAAGCCGGCCCAGGCATAGCCCACCAGGCCGAGCACCGAGCCCCCCTGCAAGGCCAGCACAAAGGCGACAATGGCTGTCGCGACGATCAGCAGGCGCCCGATCCAGACCAGCTGCGCATCGGAAGCTTTCGAGTTGACCAATGTGCGGTAGAGATCCTCGGTGAGCACCGATGAAACGACCAGCAATTGCGAATCGGCGGTCGACATGATCGCCGCCAGAACGGCTGCCAGCATGATCCCGCCGATCCACGGATTGAGAACGGCTTCCGTCAGATTGACGAACACCTTTTCCGGATCACCGAGCGGTTGTTCGAAAAAGACGATGCCGACCAGCCCGACCAGCAGGGCGCCAAGCATCGAGACGATCACCCAGGTCATGCCGATGCGGCGTGCGCTCTTGATCTGCGCTGCCGAGCGAATGCCCATGAAGCGCGCCAGGATGTGCGGCTGGCCGAAATAGCCCAGTCCCCACGCCATGCTCGAGACGATCGACACCAACCCGAACGCGCCCCCCGCCGACCAGGCGCCGGTGGCCGCATCATAGCCGGTCTGCCGGCCCAGCGTCAGCAATGCCGGCTCCTTGGCTTCAATGCCGGAAAACAGCGCATCGAAGCCGCCGACCGCGTAGAGGCCGATAAGCGGCACCGCGACCAGCGCCAGGACCATCAAGAGCCCCTGCACCACGTCGGTGTAGCTGACCGCCAGAAAGCCGCCGATGAAGGTATAGGCGACGATCACGATGGCGCTGACGGCCACGGCGGTGACGAACTCGATGCCGAACACCTCGCCGAACAGCAATCCACCGGCAACCAGGCCCGAGGACACATAAAGGGTGTAGAAGATCAGGATGATGATTGCCGACACCACGCGCAGGACCCGGCTGTCATCCTCGAACCGGTGCTCGAAATAGGACGAGATGGTCAGCGCGTCTCCCGCCTGTTCGGTATAAGTGCGCAACCGCGCGGCAACGAATTTCCACGACAGATAGATGCCGATCGCCAGCCCGACGATCATCCACAGCGCATCGAGGCCCGAAGTATACGCCCAGCCCGTCAGGCCGAGCAGCAGCCAGCCGCTCGAATCGCTGGCATGGGCGCTCAGCGCTGCTGTCAGGCTGTTGAGCCGTCGCCCGCCGAGAATGAAATCGCTGATCGTGTTGGTGTTCCGGTAGCAGATAATGCCGATTGCCAGCATCCCCGCGAGATATACGGCGAAGGTCGCCAGGGTTGGAATGGGTAGGTCAGGCATTCAAAGTCCCCCTTTTGCAGTAGTGCCGCCCGGGATCTTGTCAGGATGTCCCGTTGAGATCGGCGATGATTTTTCCCGTAGTGAGCAGAAAGTCGGTGACCGTGGTTTCAGCACCGGTGATCTCGATCAGGCCGAGATCGGCGAGCGGATCATTGTCCCCGTTTTTCAGCTTGACGTCCGCCGCGCCGACGACCCGATCGGTGACCGTCAGGTCGGCAAGATCATTGCGGATCACCTGGTAGTAGTCGGCCCCATTGCCATCCGCTGCCGGGAAAGTCTTGATCTGCAGGCGGGGCTGCATCTGCGGCTTGTCGAACGCGCCGTCACCCGGCGTGAAGGTCATGTCGATCAGCGTGTGGCCGCGCCGCACGACCGTGCCGGCAAAAGCGTTGTTGGCGGTCTCGCGGACGTCGACTTCGGCAATTTTCTTCGGATAGCCCCAGATCTCACGGCCGGCGCTGAGCGAATCGTCCGACGAGACATATTCGAGAGCCACATGCGCGCCGACAATGCCGTCGTACCGCACCGGAATGACGACACCGGCCTCGGTGTAATGGCCGAGAGGCCCGGCATCGGGCGCCACCATCACGAAGATCTCGCAGACATCGCCGACCAGCTGGAATTCGGACGGGAGGAACTTTTCCAGAGCGCCCGGAGCACAGCGCCCGAAGACACTGACCTTGCGCACGTTTCGGTAATGGTAGGGCAGGGCCTGATACAGAGGGGCGATATGCGGGATCGAATAGGGTCGGCTCATGGTGGCGTTCATTTCCTCAATATCGTTCAACAAAAAGAACGTTCGATAAAATGAACACATTTGGTGAATTGGTCAACCATCTGCCGGCAGCGGGCTGCGGCTTGAGCCAGAGGCCGCGATGGGACTGGCGTATCGGCACGGATCTACGGCTCTTTCAACAGGGAAAGTCCCTAACGGAGGGACCATTGAAGCCTGGCAACAATCCGTGAGACAGAAAGCTAAGCGTCGCACCTAGGGCCGGGACGCATCCTCACCCAGCTGCAGGGTCCGCCTCTGGGCCGGATACGGCGTCGCGAGCAGGATCAGGAATCCGGCCAGCAGAAACACGATCAGCATCGCCATGCCGATGCGTGCCGAGCCGGTCATCAGCGTCACCGTTGCCACCGACAGTGGCGCCAGGAAGGATGTGGCTCGCCCGGAAAGGGCGTACAGGCCGAAATAGCGGCCGGCATCCTCCGGCGCCACGCTCTGCGCCATGTAGGAACGTGACGAAGCCTGAACCGGTCCGAATGCGGCGCCGATCAGCAGGCCGAAGAGGATATAGACCTTCTCCGCCGCCGTGCCGAACAGCCCGCCGCCATCCGTCGTCCCGAAACTCACCAACCCGAAAAACGTAAAGCCCGGGCCGGTCGAAACGATCCCGACGGTCGCTATCAACAAGGCAACGATGGCCGCCAGAACAATGGTTTTCGAGCCGAGCCGCCGGTCGAGCCGGCTCGCCGCCAGGCAACCAAAGATGGCGACCACCACCAGTAAAATGCCGAAAAGGCCGATTTCCATGGTCTGCCAGCCGAACATCCCCGCGGCAAAGGTGCCGCCGAGCGCCAGCAGGCCGTTGACACCGTCCTGGTAGATCATCCGCGCCGCCAGAAACCGAAGCAGTCCGGCTTTCTGCCGCACTTCGCCGATTGTTCCGACAAGGTCATCAAGGCCTCGGCGCACTGCCGAACCGACCGATTGACGCCGGGCATAATCAGGCGTGAACAGAAACATCGGCAGGACGAAAACCAGGTACCACAGCGCGGCCAGCGGTCCGGTCGCCCGCGCGCCTTCGCCGGCGGATGGGTCGAGCCCGAAGATCGGCTGCAGCCCGAGCATCGTCTTACCGGTCTCCGGGCTGCCGGCCATCAGCAGCACCACGAAGACCAGCGCCACCATGCCGCCGGCATAGCCCATCGCCCAGGCGATGTTCGAAATCCGCCCGACATCGGCCGGTGGCACCAGCCGCGGCATCATCGAATCATTGAACACGATCGAGAATTCCGCCGCCACGGAGGCCAGGACAATCAGCAGGAACGGATAGACAAGCGACGTGCCGGGAGCTGCCCACCACAGGCCGATCAGGGCCGCGATCTTCACCACGGCCAGCGCAGCGATCCACGGCTTGCGCGGCCCCACCGCATCGGCGATCGACCCGAGCACCGGCGACAGCACCGCGATGATCAGCCCCGAGACGGTGATCGCATACCCCCACCAGGCCTGCCCGAGGTCGGGATTGGCCGCCAGCTGCGAGACGAAATAGGGACCGAAAATGAACGTGATGATCACTGTGAAGAAAGGCTGCGCTGCCCAATCGAACAGCATCCAGCTGACGATTCCACGCCGCCGCACATCGGGAATGGCTTCATCGGACAACATCGCCGTCATCGTATTCTTCCTCGCCTCAGCGACAGCCCGATAGGCTCACGTGGTGCATCCGAAAACTTGATTCTCAGGCTTTCAGCGACCGCGCCAGATCGCTGACCATACCGGCAGCCACCGTCAGCTTGGCCACCGTCAATTCCCCGCTTTCCGCCAGATGCATGATCTGCCCGGTGACATGTCCGATCCTTGCTTCATTGTCGCTCCGCCAGCGTCCAAACGGATCGCTGTGATCCGCATGCGCGGCAAGCGCGGCACCGGCAATCAGCCGACGCGCCTCGAACAGCTCATCCAGGTTGCGACTGAGGGCAAGGTTTTCGTAGTGATCGACCACCTGCAACCGCGAAGCGGCTGCCTGAATGCGGCCGATGCGGAAGGCTTCCGTGACATCGAAATACACGGAAATGACGCGGTTGGGCTCCTTGTTCGACAACTGCGCCACATACAGGATATCCGGAACCATCAGCCGCACTGTCAGGCGCGCCAGATCGGCCGCCAGATCCTCCGGCACATCAAGATCAACCAGGCGGTTTGCATGCGCCGCGATGTCTGCGGCAAGGAAGTCGGGAATGCCCGACAGAACGGTGGGCAATGCTGCATCGATGCCGTCGCTCAGCCGCGACACAAGCGCTCCGAGCTCCGGCTCCAGGGCCACGTCGGTTTTCAGCGCCCAGGCTGTGGCGAGTTCAACGGCAGTTCCGACCAGTTCGTACAGTTCGTTCTGCACGGAACCGGCAATCTTGCCGTCAAGTGCATCGATGCGATCATAAAGCGCCGTCAGGCCGAGCCCGTCACGGGCAATCACGAAGGCCCGCACGATATCCGCCGCCGTCGCGCCGGTCTGGTCGCCCAGATGGACGATGAAGGAGGGCCCGCCGCGATTGATCGTATCATTGCCCAGCAAGGTTGCGATGATCTCGCGCCGCAGCCGGTGGGTTTCGATGTCACCCTCATGGGCATCCCGCATCGTGGGCGGAAAATAGCTGACCAGCGTTTCGCGGAAATAGGGATTGTCGGGCAGATCGCTGGCGACGATCTCGTCAAACAACACGATCTTTGCATAGGACAGGAGTACGCCGATCTCCGGCCGCGTCAGGCCCAGCCCGGCCGTACGCCGCTCGGCGATCTCCACATCGTCAGGCAGCGTTTCCACCGCCCGGTTCAGCAGTCCGCGGCTTTCCAGATCGCTCATCAGGCGCGCATGTTCCGACAGCACGCCGACACCTTTGCGGGCCGCAAGCGAAATGGCCAGCGTCTGCAGATAATTGTTGCGAAGCACCAACTGCGCCACTTCATCGGTCATCGACGCCAGCAGCACATTGCGGTCCTCGCGCGTCAGTCGATCCTGGCGCATGGCATTTGCGAGAGCAATCTTGATGTTGACCTCGACGTCCGACGAATTGACCCCGGCGGAATTGTCGATCGCATCGGAATTGCAGCGCCCCCCGGCTGCCGCATAGGCAATACGGCCCCGTTGCGTGACGCCGAGATTGGCGCCCTCGCCGATCACCTTGGCGCGCACTTCCTGCGCCGTGACCCGGATCGTGTCATTGGCCCGGTCTCCGACCTCGGCATCGCTTTCGCCGCGCGCCCGGATATAGGTGCCGATGCCGCCGAACCACATCAGATCGACCTGCATGCGGAGGATCGCGGTCATGATTTCCTGTGGCGTCGCCGGTCCCGGTTCAACGCCGAGCACCGCTGCCGCCTCGGCGGTCAGATCCACCGATTTCAGCGTCCGCGACACGATCATGCCGCCTTCCGACAATTTTGCCTGATCATAGTCCTGCCAGCTCGACCGAGGCATGTCGAACAGCCGCTGCCGCTCGGCGAATGTGATGGCCGGATCGGGGGCCGGGTCGATGAAGATATCGCGATGGTCGAAGGCAGCCAGCAAGCGAATTTTTCGCGACAGCAGCATGCCATTGCCAAACACGTCACCCGACATGTCGCCCACTCCGGCCACCGTGAACGGTGTGGTCTGGATGTCAATGTTCATCTCACGGAAATGCCGCTTGACCGCCTCCCACGCTCCGCGCGCCGTAATGCCCATCTTCTTGTGGTCATAACCGGCCGAGCCGCCCGAGGCGAAGGCGTCATCGAGCCAGAAATCCTGCTCCTGGCTGATCGCATTGGCGATATCCGAAAATGTCGCGGTTCCCTTGTCCGCGGCAACGACGAAATACGGATCGTCGCCGTCGTGGCGGATTGTGTCGGATGGCGGCACCACCTGATCGCCATCGAGATTGTCGGTGACCGACAACAGCGTGCGGATGAACAGTTTGTAGGCTTCGCGCCCGGCCACGAAAATCTCTTCGCGGCTGCCGTCGGTCGGCAGCGTTTTCGGATAAAAGCCGCCTTTGGCGCCCACCGGCACGATGACCGCGTTCTTTACCTGCTGCGCTTTGACGAGGCCGAGCACCTCGGTGCGGTAATCCTGCGCCCGGTCCGACCAGCGCAAACCGCCGCGCGCCACCGGTCCGAAGCGCAGATGCACGCCTTCGACCTCGGCACCGTAAACGAAGATCTCGCGGTAAGGCCGCGGTTCCGGCAAGCCCTCGACCACGCGTGGATTGAGTTTGAAGGCCAGTGCCGGACGAGGCTTTCCGGAAGCGTCGCGCTGAAAATAATTCGTCCGCAGCGATGCATCGATGACGTTGACGAAACGACGAATGATACGATCATCGTCCTGGCTTGGAACCGAGTTCAACGCCTCATCAATGCTGGCAAGCAAACCACGCATCGCCGCCTGACGGTCGGTCTCCTCGAGCGAGGGATCAAAGCGTGTTCGGAACAGATCGAAAATCTGACGCGAGATATCGGCATGCCGGGCCAGCGTGTCCGCGATATAGCCTTGCGAATAAAGAAGTCCGGCCTGCCGCAGATAACGCGCGATCGCGCGCAGGACCATTGACTCCCGGCTGGTGAGTTGTGCGGCGACGACCAGCCGGTTGAAGCCGTCATTGTCCACCTCACCGCGCCAGATCGACAGATAGGCATCGATCAGGCGGGCGCTGTCAGCGCTCAGCGAGACGGAGGTCCCGTCGCTGCGCGCAAGTTCCATGTCATGCAGAATGACATCCCGCGTTTCACCCTGATCGGAGATGACACCCAGTTCGTGCGTCTGTTCGCTGATCACCGTGAATCCGAGATTCTCGAGAAGCGGCACGCGCCGGGACAACGCCAATGCCGTGTCGGCGTGAAAGATCTTCAATCCCAGGCGATCATCGGTATCGCCATCCTGACGATAAAAGGCGATCCGCAGCCCGTCCTCGGCATGCAGGCAGGTGCGGATGTCCTCGATATCGCCAGTCGCCGCGTCAGGACTGAATTGCTCCTTGTAGGACTGGCTGACGCTGATCGTTCGCGCCGCATCGCCGCCCAGCGTGTGGAACCGATCTTCCCACCGCGTCACGATGGTGCGGATGTCGCGTTCCAGTTGTTCCTGCGCGATCACCGGCGTCTTGCCTTCGCTGCGCCCGATGATGAAATGCACGCGCGCCACCCCGCTCTCCGGGAAGGACGGGTAGAACACCGACAGCCGGCCATTATAGGCAAGCTTCAGATAAGACGCGATCTTCTCGCGCACCGCCGAATCATACTGATCGCGCGGCACGTAGACGAGCACCGAGACAAAGCGGTCAAAACGATCAATGCGCGGCAGCACCCGGACCCGCGGGCGGTCAGACAACTCGTTGATCTGGCGGCAAAACCGGATCAACAGGGGCTCTTCGATCTGAAACAGCTCGTCGCGGGGAAAATCTTCCAGCGTGTTGAGCAGCAATTTACCGGAATGGCTCTGCGGGTCGTAGCCGAAACTGGCGATCACGCGGTCGATCTTGGTGCGCAGCAACGGGATTTCGGTGACCGACCGGGTATAGGCCGTCGAGGTGAACAAGCCGACAACCCGCAGCTCGCCGATCACGGCGCCGTTCTCATCGAAGCGCTTGACTCCGATATAGTCCATATGTGTGCGCCGGTGCACCACCGAGCGCACATTGGCCTTCGTCACCATCAGGAAATCGGGGCCCTGCAGGAAATCGATGATTTCCGGCGTCGTGGTCACCTGGTCCTTGCCCTGACGCAGCACCAGGACACTCGGGTCATTTAGAATGCCGAGACCGCGCGAACCGGCGCGACTGAGTTCCTTTGCGCCGTCTGCATCCGAATAGATATATTCGCGCATGCCGAGAAAGGTGAAATTGTTGTTGCGCAGCCACGCCAGAAACGCCAACGCTTCGTCACGCTGGTCAAGGCGCTCCTCGTCGACGCGCAGATAGCTCAGATCAGCTGCCGCCGCGTCGATGCGCGCCAGCATCGCCTTCCAATCCTGCACAGCCAGGCGGACCTGCGCCAGCACATGCTCCAGCCGCTCGACCAGATGCTGTGCCGACTGCTCGCCCAGCCGCGGCATGTGCAGCTGGATGTTGCTGATCAGATTGTCGCGTGACCGGTCGATGCCGGGCCGATAGGCCGTCAGCTCCTTGCCGTCACCGGCCGAGATGATCGGATGCGCCGCCAGATGAATGTCCCGGATCTGCGCCGCCACCTCTCCCATCACGGAATCGAACAGGAACGGCTTGTTTCCGGTGGTGATCGAAACGACAGAAATGGGCTGTTCGTTGATTTCGATACCGTCCGGCTCAAACAACGCAATGCGCGGTGTCTTGCCATCCCAGGCGCGGATCTCCGCTTCGACCTTGACCGCGATCCCGGCCAGATCGGCAGGCTTGTACTGACTCAGATCATCAAGGCTGGCGCCGGTGAAAATAATTTCGGGATCGATATCCGGGTGGCCGCTGGCCGCCAGGGCCTCACCGACCGCTTCGAGCACGGCCTTCACATCGTCATCGTGTCGCGTCGTCATGAGGCGTTCGCTCCTCCGCCTTGCCAAGTTCGACCCTGCGCCTGATGATCGTGCAAAGTCACCCGCCTATGCGGCCTTAACGCGAATTGGGAGGAATTAAAATGAAAAGCGCGACAAAAAACGTCACCGCGCTGTCGATCGCACGCGAAAAAGACCTCAGCGAATCGATGCAGGCTTACTTCGCCAAGTGTGACGAGAAGCTCGGCATGATTCCGAATGTATTGCAAAGCTACGCCTTCAACTCGGACAAGCTGGAAGCCTTCGTCAACTTCTACAACGACCTGATGCTGGCCCCCTCCGGGCTGAGCAAACTGGAACGCGAGATAATCGCCGTCGCCGTATCCTCCGCCAATCATTGCTACTATTGCCTGACGGCCCATGGCGCAGCCGTTCGCCAGCTTTCGGGGTCGCCGGAGCTCGGCGAACAGATGGTGATGAATTTTCGCGCCGCCGACCTCGACCCCCGCCAGACCGCCATGCTTGAATTTGCCCTGCTTCTGACGGAGGCCCCCGACCGGATCGTCGAGGAGGATCGGCAGCAGTTGCGTGACGTTGGCTTTACCGATCGCGACATCTGGGACATCGCCAGCGTCGCCGCTTTTTTCAACATGACCAACCGCCTCGCTGCGGCCACCGACATGCGTCCCAACGACGCCTATCACGCCATGGCGCGCTGAATGCCGGGTAGGGTCGCACCCGTGCCGGCGACCTGCGATGAAGCCTTTTGCCGGCCCAAGGCAATATGCTAGGAGCAAGGCACGCATGCCGCGGCGATTTTCACGGTCCGGAACCGCCCAGCCTGACGAATAAAGCGAAGAGAGGCGGCGATGAGCCAGGAAGATGAGACCACTCGCGCCGCGCGCCGCGATCTGAAGCGACTTGCCGAAGAGGGCAACCTGTCGGCGAGCCCGTTGCTGAAGGGTACCGCCGACAGCCTGAAGAGCCACTTCACGGCAGCCGATGCCGACCAGAAGGATGCTTCCGAGGTCTGGGGCACCCGCATTGGTCGCGGCCTCGCCGTGATCGCCGTGCTGGTCCTGGGCGTTTGGCTCTATTTCGAGGTCTTTCAATGACACGCGATGATGCGAACGGTGCCCGGCCAGCGGTGATCGTAATCTCGAGCCATGTGGTGCGCGGCTCGGTTGGCAACCGCGCCGTCGTCTTCGCTCTGGAAACGCTTGGCTTTCCCGTATGGGCCGTACCTACCGTTGTGCTGCCCTGGCACCCCGGACATTCACCTGCCACACGCATTGTCGCCGAACCTGAACAGTTCGCCAGCCTCCTTGCCGATCTGTCGAGAGCCCACTGGCTGCCGGAGATCGGCGCCGTGATCACCGGCTATCTCGGCAACGTCGCGCAGGTCGAGCCCGTGGCGCAGCTCATCGAGACGGTCAAGGCCGGCAATCCGCAGGCGCTGTATCTGTGTGATCCGGTCATCGGCGACGACGCGCAGCTGTACGTCGCCGAAGAACTCGCCGCCGGCATCCGCGACCGCCTCATGCCACTGGCTGACATCACCACCCCCAATCTGTTCGAGCTGTCCTGGCTCACCGGCGCGCCGGTCAACGACACCGCCGCCAGCATCGCCGCAGCGCAGGAGCTCGGTCCGGCACGGGTCCTGGTTACATCGGCGCTGGCCATGATGGCCGGCAGCACGGGCACCATGCTGGTGGATGGAGATCGCGCGATGATGGCGGAACACCGGCTCATCGCCAATCCCCCGAATGGTCTGGGCGACCTGCTGGCCGCCACCTTTCTGGCCCGACTGATTGAAGGCAAGACGGGGGAGAAGGCACTGCAGCTGGCAACCGGCACGGTGTTTGAAGTTCTCGCCCGCACGGCGCGCCGCGGAGCCGACGAATTGACAATCGAGACCGACGCCGACAGCCTGCGCTCGCCAATGGCCATGGTTCACATGCGCCGGCTCATCACCCGGCCGCCGCGTCCGCGCAGTCGTTGAGCATTTTCACTTGAACCGACCGGCAAACATCGGCACATAGACGCCATCTATAAGTGTTGTGAATGTCGGCTGCGATTGAGCATGGGGGCACAGATGTCGAACCTTCCCGATCACCTCTGGAATGGCTACCGGGCCTTCATGACGGGCCGCTACTCCGATGAGCGCGCCCGCTACCGGCAGTTGGCCGAGCGCGGTCAGGAACCGCATACCCTGGTGATCGCCTGCTGCGATTCCCGCGCCGCCCCCGAGACGATCTTCGACTGTGGCCCCGGCGAGCTTTTCGTCGTGCGCAACGTCGCCAATCTGGTGCCGCCCTATGAGCCGGATGGCAATTACCATTCGACCTCGGCCGCCATCGAGTTTGCCATTCAGGCCTTGAAGATTCGCGACATCCTGGTGATGGGGCACGGCCGCTGCGGCGGTATCCAGGCCGCCCTCGATCCGAATGCCAAGCCGCTGTCGCCGGGCGACTTCATTGGCCGCTGGATCAGCCTCTTGAAGCCTTCGGCGGAAAAGATCCGGGACTCCGACTTGCTGACCGGCGGGGAACGCCAGACCGCCCTCGAGCGCATATCGATCCGCAGTTCGATCGCCAATCTGCACAGTTTTCCCAACATTGCCGCCCTCGCCGAGAAGGGCGAGTTGCGCGTACACGGCGCCTGGTTCGATATCTCATCCGGTGAGCTGTGGGTGATGGACCGCGACAGCGGAGACTTCGTGCGCCCGGACATCGAAACCTGAGCAGCATGCTGTGCTGGCGGCACGCCAATTGACAGAACGGCGCTTTTCTCCAAGCATTGATCGCGTGCCTTCGGCATGGCACCCCGCCGCTGCCGGGTTCCGAGCTGACATCGACTACCGCGGGAGTCCGAAGATGAAACGCGCATTCGCCCTTGGCCTGTTGGCCTTTGCCGTCCTGAACTGGAGCCCGGCACAGGCCGGGAGCGCAGAAAAACCGTCGCCGCGGGACGTGCTTGAGCGCTGGTACCCGGCCTTGTTTTCAGCTGATCGCCAGGAGCTTGAGCCGCTTCTCGCCGACACCGCCGAGATCCGGTTGGAAGACCTTGGCATCACTCAGACGAAGACCGAATTCCTTGATTCCCTCGCCGAGTGGAAGGAGAGCGTCGCCGATGCGACGCTGGACTGGAAACTGGATGACACCGCAACGCACGATAGCGCCACGGATGTGACCGCTCTTGTGTGCTATCGCTTTCCGTCCAATGAATTGATGACGCGCGAAGCCTTCGAGATCGAGGACGACCGGATCACCTCCAGCCTGCAGACGTCGATCAGCGACAGCTGCGACGGTTTTTAGACCCGCCGCAGCGGCCCGTCAGTCTGGTGGCGATGGCTTTTACTTGTCGATTTCGGCCGCAATGATGGCGATCGCCTTCTGATAGACGCCGGCCGCATTCCAGCCCTGGATGGCGCGGAAGTTGGCCTGTCCCGGTTGGTAGCCACCCCCACGCCGCCAGCCGTGAGCGCGCAGGAAATTGGCCGTCGAGGCGAGTGCGTCGGCCTTGCCCTTCAGATTGACACTGCGGTTGCCATCGCCGGACACACCGTATTTCAGGACATTGGCCGGCAGGAATTGCGTCTGACCGATCTCGCCATGCGCCGCGCCACGGAAATCCGGGCTGATCCAGCCGCGCTGAATCAGCTCAAGCAGCGCATAAAGCTGCGTCGTGAAAAAGGCCGAGCGCCGGCAATCGTAAGCGAGCGTGGCCACCGCCGACACCGTGTGCTGGTTGCCGAGGAACGAGCCAAAGCCGGTTTCCATGCCCCAGATTGCCAATAGGGGTCCGGCCGGCACGCCATAGCGCTGTTCGATGGCGCGAAACAGGCCGGCGTTGCTTTGCTTCAAGCGCCGACCCTTGGAGATGATCGCATTCGCACCGCGCTTCTGCATGAACTGATCGAGCGAGTATCTGAAGCTGCGCTGATTGCGATCAAGACTGATCGTCTTGGTCGCATAGCGGGCGCTGCGGAAAGCGCTGTCGAGGGTCTTGCGGGAAACACCGCGCGCCGCGGCCTCCTGCTTGAACTGGCCGACCCAGTTGTTGAAGCCGCCGGCATTATTGCCGCAAGAGGCGGCGACGGCCGGACCGGCCATTCCAACGCTGATAGCGAGCGCAGCAAGAATGCCGATTCGACGGCGACCAAAAACTGACATTGTGTAAAACCTCATTTCAGTGACAGACCGGCCCCGCGCCGGACTTTGCCAGCAAATAAGAGCAAAGTCACCAGCGGAATGCGGCTTCAGATGCAAAGCGCCGCAGCCACCCCGAAGTTCCGTTTTGCCAGTCGCAATTTCCGGGAAACGCCGGTGCTTAGGCCGCTTTGCGACCTTTCAAAAGTCCCCGATTGACCAGCAATTCGGCGATCTGGACGGTGTTCAGGGCCGCCCCCTTTCGCAAGTTGTCGCTGACCACCCAGAGATTGAGCCCATTCTCGACAGTCGCATCCTCGCGGATCCGGGAGATGTAGGTGGCATCTTCGCCGGCGCTCTCATAGGGGGTCATGTATCCCCCATCCTCGTGCTTGTCGATCACCAGGCAGCCGGGTGCATCGCGCAGGATATCGCGCGCTTCCTCGGCGGTGATTTCGTTCTCGAACTCGATATTGACCGATTCCGCATGCCCGATGAACACCGGCACCCGCACAGCGGTACAGGTCACCCGGATTTTCGGATCGAGCATTTTCTTGGTTTCGGCCAGCACCTTCCACTCTTCCTTGGTGTAGCCGTCCTCCATGAAGCTGTCGATGTGCGGGATCACGTTGAACGCGATGCGCTTGGTGAACTTCCGGTTCTCGATCGGGTCGGCCACGAACACGGCCCGCGTCTGGTTGAACAACTCGTCCATGCCATCCTTGCCGGCGCCGGACACCGATTGGTAGGTGGACACCACGACGCGCTTGATCCTGGCCCTGTCATGCAGCGGCTTCAACGCCACGACCAGTTGCGCCGTCGAGCAATTCGGATTGGCGATGATGTTCTTCTTGCGAAAACCGTCGATGGCGTCGGCATTGACCTCGGGAACGATCAGCGGCACCTCGGAATCGTAGCGCCAGGCCGACGAGTTATCGATGACCACGCATCCCTGGGCGGCGATCTTCGGCGAATACTTCTGAGACACCGTGCCGCCCGCCGACATCAGGCAGATGTCGGTGTCGGAAAAATCGTAGTTGTCGAGATTCTTCACCTTCAGCGTCTTGTCGCCAAACGAAACTTCGGTGCCGATTGACCGGCTTGACGCCAGCGCCACGACCTCGTCGACGGGAAAATTGCGTTCTGCCAGGATATTGAGCATTTCCCGGCCGACATTGCCGGTGGCCCCGACGATTGCGATTTTGAAAGCCATGTTGCCTTGCTCCGATCTCCCCCTCTTGGGACAAGCGCCACTCATCCCGCCCCCGGGAGAGTGCGGGGCGGAACGGATCAGATCGTGGTTTTGGTCTTGATCGTGGTCATGGTGGCCGTCTTTTGCGGCAGCGCGCCGCAAAAGTCAATTGTTGCGAAGCGGTGCTGGCCCGAGGGCATCACCGGCTTGGCAAGCTGCACCGCTGCGCTGTCAGGCCTGGCCGCTCGCCGCATAGGCGTTGACGATGGCATCGCCCATCTCGGACGTTGACACCTGCTTGCAGCCTTCCGCCATGATATCTCCAGTGCGGATGCCCTTGTCGAGCACCGTCGAGATTGCGTTTTCGAGCCGATCGGCCTCGCTGATCATCGAAAACGAGTAGCGCAGGCACATGGCGAAGGAGGCAATCATTGCGATCGGGTTGGCAATGCCCTGACCGGCAATGTCCGGCGCCGAACCATGCACCGGCTCATACAGCGCCTTGCGGCTGCCGGTCTTGGCATCGGGTGCGCCAAGCGAAGCAGACGGCAACATGCCGAGCGAACCGGTCAGCATAGCGGCAACATCCGATAACATGTCGCCGAACAGATTGTCGGTCACGATCACATCGAACTGCTTCGGCTGCCGCACCAGTTGCATGCCGCCCGCATCAGCCAGCATGTGCGTCAGCGTCACATCGGAATATTTCGCCTGATGCGTGGCCGTTACAACCTCTTTCCACAGGACGCCCGATTTCATCACATTGTGCTTTTCCATCGAACAGACCGAATTGCTACGTGTGCGCGCCAGTTCAAAGGCAACGCCGGCGATCCGCTCGATTTCGTAGGTGTCGTAAACCTGGCTGTCGACAGCCCGTTTCTGTCCATTGCCGAGATCAGTGATCGTCTTTGGCTCACCGAAATAAACGCCGCCAGTCAGCTCGCGGACAATCAGGATATCGAGACCTTCTATCAGCTCCTGTTTAAGGGACGAAGCGGCGGCCAGCGCCGGGTAACAGATCGCCGGGCGCAGATTGGCAAACAGCTCCATGTCCTTGCGCAAGCGCAACAAGCCAGCCTCGGGCCGGACATCGTAATCCACACCGTCCCATTTCGGTCCGCCGACAGCACCGAACAGCACGGCATCTGCGGCCATGGCCTTGTCCATATCCTCATCGGAAATCGCCGCGCCATGCGCGTCATAGGCCGAGCCGCCAACAAGGCCCTCTTCGGTTTTGAACCCGGCATCCTCATTGCTGTTCATATAGGCAATCAGCTTGCTAACTTCGGCCATTGCCTCCGGCCCGATGCCGTCGCCTGGAAGCATGAAGAGTGTGCGTGTGGTCATGAGGATGCCCTTGATAGACTGTTACGGCGTGGGGTTTAGTGGAATTCGAAAGGAGATGAAAGAACCGCTGCGCTCACACCTTGCCGAAAGCGATCACCGCATTGGTGCCGCCGAAGGCAAAGGCGTTTGAAATGGCCACCTCGATCGGCCGCTGCCGTGCGACGTTGGGTGTCACATCGAGATCGCAATCCGGATCGGCTGCTTCATAATTGATGGTGGGCGGAATGATGCCTTCACGCAGAGCGCCAACGCAGGCGATCACTTCCAGCGCACTCGACCCTCCGAGGCAGTGACCGTGCATCGATTTGGTTGAAGAGACGCTGACACCGTCCGCGGCGGCGCCGAGAGCCACGCGGATGGCTTTGGTTTCGGTCTTGTCGTTCGCCTGCGTTCCGGTTCCATGCGCATTGATATAACCGACCGCATCGCCGGAAAGTCCCGCGTCGCGCAGACAGTTTTCAATCGCCAGCGCTGGCCCCTCCACCGTCGGATTGACAATATCGGACGCATCACCCGACATGCCGCACCCGAGAATTTCCGCCAGGATCGTGGCGCCGCGCGCCCGGGCATGCTCGTAGGTTTCGAGAATCGCCATTCCCGCTCCATCGCCCATCAGCAATCCGTCACGATTCGCCGAAAAAGGCCGGCACTTGGTGCGCGCCAAGACCCGCAACGCTTCCCATGCCTTGATGATGCCGAAGGTCAGGGGCGTGTCGGTGCCACCTGCAAACATGATATCGGCCCGTCCAAGGCGGATCTGGTCAGCGGCACTGACCAGCGCGTGATTGCCTGAGGTGCACGCCGACGTGATGCCGAAGACCGGTCCGCGCAGGCCGCAATGCATCGACACCTGACCGGCCGGAGCCCCCGGCATGGCCCGAGGGACCGTGAAGATATGTGTCCGCTTCTTCCCGCCTTCGAGGATATCGAAATAGCTCTGGTCGACCGCATCGGTTCCGTAAATGCCGGTCCCCACGACCGCGCCGGCGCGCCGGTCGTCAAATGCGCCCGCTTGCAGCCCCGCCTGTGTCATCGCCTGCTGCGCGGCGATCACGGCCAGGCGGCTGAATTCGCCCATGGTGACGCGGCGGCGCGGGTCGATGCCATCATCTTCAAGCTTATCGGTGATCGGAAACGCCATGGTATTGCGCAGTTTGCGATCGGTGATCGGCACCTCGCCGCTGCCATCTCGGCCTGCCTTCATGGCCTGCCAGATGTCGTCTGCTGTACTGCCGAGCGAACAGACGCCGCCAAGACCGGTAATGACGATCCTTTGATGCGTCATGGTCGTGTTGATGTCTCCGCCGCCTTGTCCGCAACCAGAGCCTTCACCAGCACAATGACATCCTCCACGGTCTTCAGGGATTGCCATGCCTCTGCGGTGTTGAGATCGACCTGGATGTCATACTCGTCTTCCAGATCCATCACCACTTCCGTCAATTCAAGCGAATTGATCTCCAGCTCATCAAGCTCGGATTTCGGAGTGATATCGCTCTCTTCCAACGGGCTGACGCTGGCGATTGTCGAGATGACCTTCTCTGCAATGTCTTCCATGCCGCATTACTCTTTCACTCTTTGGACAGGTTGCTCGTCACGCCATCCTGCAAATTCGTGCCGCCGGTCGCCTTTCCATTATCAGGAAGGCCTCACGCCCAGCTGCGTTCACGCGCCAGCCGATCTTCATATTTGTCGATCGAAACGGCTTTCTCCAGCGTCAGCCCGATATCGTCAAGGCCGTTCAGCAGGCAGTGCTTCTTGAAAGGGTCTATATCGAAATGAATGACACCGCCATCAGGGCCGCGAATTTCCTGCGCTTCGAGATCAACCGACAGGGTCGCATTGGCTCCGCGCTGGGCATCATCGAGCAGCGCCTCCAGCTCATCATGCGTCACGACGATCGGCAGGATGCCGTTCTTGAAGCAATTGTTGTAAAAGATATCGGCGAAGCTGGTCGAGATGACGCAACGTATGCCGAAATCAAGCAGGGCCCAGGGCGCATGCTCCCGCGACGAGCCGCAGCCGAAATTGTCGCCGGCCACCAGGATCTCGGCGTTGCGGTAAGCCGGCTTGTTGAGAACGAAATCAGGGTTCTCGCTGCCGTCCTCCAGGTAACGCGCTTCGGCAAAAAGTCCCTTGCCGAGACCGGTTCGCTTGATGGTCTTCAGATAATCTTTCGGGATGATCATGTCGGTGTCGATATTGATCACCGGATAGGGCGCTGCAACACCGGTCAGGCGCGAAAATTTTTCCATGGGCTTGGTCCTGTCTCTTGCTGGAAAAGCCCATAGCAAATACGAGACTGAAAAAGAAGAGGCGACGGCTCGGTCCGGATCAGGGGCCAAGGTCGCAGTTTTGAACGCACCCGGGTACCCGGCCTCGCCGGCAATCCGGGCGCAGATCAATGCCCCGAGGTTTAAAGATCAATAATTTTGCCGTGTCCGTCGTCCCAGACGCGCTGGATCGGCTGCTCTGATGCACGCCGCCGCGCCCTTGCATAGACCGGCTGCGGAGCAGGCATGAGCGGCTGAGTGAGCATTGCCATCGCGCCACGCATCAGGCGGATCAAACCGATGCCTCCCGCCACCACAAGCCCGAACAGGCTCAGCGCCACGAAGGTGCCAAGACCCAATAGCGCCAGCGACAGGGTGATCGTCACCGCGATTACAACCGAAAATATCGTCGAAATGTTTCTCATCATCTGTCCTCTTCCCCTAGTATCTGGGGGTTGGGAGCCCCCGGTTCAATGCGCAGCACCGCAAATTACCCGCTCCAATTCGCCACGCATCGGCCGCGTCCGATACTTGAAACTTTTCACGTCACCGGGCATGACTGGCCGATGACAATTGCACCCCACCCCGACCCGGAATCGACCCGTCCGATCCGGGCCCGCCGGTCCGTCCTTTACGTGCCGGCCGGCCATCAGCGCGCCATGGCCAAATCCCGGGCGCTCGAAAGCGATGCCGTGATCTTCGATCTCGAGGATTCCGTCGCGCCCACTGAGAAGAATGCAGCCCGCGAAGAATTGCGCTCTTTCCTGGCCGAGCCTCTTGCCGAGGGACGCGAAACCATCGTCCGGATCAACGCTCTTTCGACCCCGTGGGGCCACGAGGATCTGCTCGCCGCCCGCGCTGTCAGGCCCGATGCCATATTGGTGCCAAAGGTCGAGGAGCCGGAGGACATCAGCGACATTGACGCGGCGCTTGATGAGACCGATGCGCCCGCAACCTTGCGTCTGTGGGCCATGATCGAAACGCCGCGTGGCGTCATGAATGCCGGTCATATTGCCCGCGCTGCGCGCACGCCCGGGTGCCGTCTCGACTGCCTGGTTCTCGGCACCAACGATCTCGTCAAGGAAACCAATGTCGCGCCGACGCCGGGACGCCCGCAATTGACCGCATGGCTGATGCAGGTTCTGCTTGCCGCCCGCGCCTACGGTCTCGATGTGCTCGATGGCGTCTTCAACGATTTCCGCGATGCCGAGAGTTTTGCCGCCGAATGCCGGGATGGGCGCGCCATGGGCTTTGATGGCAAGACATTGATCCATCCCTCGCAGATCGCTGTGGCCAATGACGTTTTCAGCGTCGAGTCCGACGCATTGCGCGAGGCCCGCGCCATCGTCGCGGCATTTGCCAAGCCTGAAAATGCTGGCGTCGGCGTTCTCAGTCTCGACGGCCGCATGGTCGAGCGCCTGCATGCGCAATCAGCGGCGAAGCTGATCGAGAAGGCGCGTCGCGAGAGCCGGACGTCCGGCCACAAGCCCGACGACGAACTCTGAAGTCCTAGAGAGAGGAGCGTGCATGCGACTTTTCCGTTTTCTCACCGGCCCCGATGATTCCGCCTTCTGTCACAAGGTCACGGCGGCGCTGAACGCCGGATGGGAACTGTACGGCACCCCGACCTATGCCTTCAACGCCGCCACAGGGCAGATGCAATGCGGTCAGGCGGTGCGCAAGGATGTCGAGGGCAAGGAATACAGCCCCGATATCAAGCTCGGTGCGCAATGACCGGTTCTGTCGGCAGTTCAAGCGCCCTTGGCAAAGCCCCCGCCAGCCTCGTGTCTCTGCGCCGCGCACTGCACCGCCGTCCGGAATTGTCGGGTGCCGAGGCCGAGACCGCCGCACACATCGCCGCCCACCTTGCCGGACTTGACCCCGATCGTCTGCTCACCGGGCTTGGCGGGCATGGTGTGGCCGCCATCTTCGCCGCAAGCGGCGCGGCTGCACGTGAAGGACCGACGCTGCTCTTCCGCTGCGAGCTCGATGGATTGCCGATCACGGAAATCTCAGATTTCGACTGGCGGTCGGAACGTATCGGCAAGGGCCATCTTTGCGGTCATGACGGCCATATGGCGATCCTGTGCGGCCTTGCCGCGCACTTTGCCGCCCAGCGACCGGCGCGCGGCCGGGTCATCCTCCTGTTCCAGCCGGCTGAAGAAACCGGCGCCGGCGCCGCTGACGTGCTTGCCGATCCACGCTTTTCAGAAATCAAGCCGGATTTCGCCTTTGCCCTGCACAATCTGCCCGGCCTGCCGCTGCATGCCGTAGGCATTCGTCCCGGCCCCTTCACTTTTGCCTCCGAAGGACTGGCGATCCGGCTGACGGGCCGCACCGCCCACGCCGCTCAGCCGGAGCAGGGGTGCAGTCCGGGCCAGACCTTGGCCACCTTGATGCAGGTTCTGCCCGAGCTGCCACGCACCCTTGGTCACCCTGAGGGCCAATCTCTGATCACCCTGTCGCATGCCCGCTTGGGCGAAGCAGCTTTCGGCATCGCGCCGGGGGACGCCGAGATCTGGCTGACCATCCGCGCCATCAATGATGCTCTGCAATCGCAATTGTTGACGGCCGCTGAGGCGCGCGCGCGCCAGGCCGCTTCAGCCGCCGGTCTTGGTTTGCACATCACGCGGCACGAGAATTTTGCCGCCGGCCACAATGATCCAGCCGCCAGCGCCATCATCGAGGCGGCAGTCGATAATCTCGCTCTGCAAAGGGCAACGATTGATGCGCCATTCCGCTGGTCCGAGGATTTCGGCCGTTTCGGAGCGGCAGCCCCCTCGGCCCTGTTCGTCCTTGGCGCGGGCGAGGACCATCCCGGTCTGCACAATCCCGACTACGATTTCCCCGACGCGCTGCTTGTCTCCGGGGTGGCGATGTTTAGCGATATTGCGCGCCAGCTCTGCGGTTGAGAGCCCAGCGATCTTTGGAAAACGCTGACGCGCGGCTCAGCCGACAGTGGCTTCGATGCGCTCCATATCCTCATCGGAAAGGCCGAAATGATGGCCGATCTCGTGGATCAGCACATGCGTGATGATATCACCGAGGGTTTCCTCGTTTTCCGCCCAATAGTCGAGTATAGGCCGCCGGTAGAGACGGATGCAGTTGGCCATCTCGCCGGTCTCGATGGTGAACCGTTCCGACAGACCCCGCCCTTCGAACAGGCCGAGCAGATCGAAGGGGGTTTCCAGACCCATATCCTCGAAGATCTCGTCGCTGGGGAAATCCTCGACCTGGATGATCAAGTCGGTGCTGAGGCTGCGAAAACGGTCCGGAAGCTGCGCATAGGCCGACAGCGCCAGGGATTCGAATGTCTTCAAATCCGGCGCGTAGCGGTCTTCCCAATCTCCGGTCTGGTCAAAACGCGCCATGCTCAGCGGCGCCGCCCTGTCGTGCTCATGCAGCGCATATAAGACAGCTCATCTGCTTTTGCGAGGGTCAAGGCGCAGGCTGCGCTACTTTCCTCCCCTGGCAACAAGTGAAGGTTTCGCGTCTTCGGTGGAGGCATATTTATGCCGACATTGGAATAAATTGGCGATATTATATTTGACAAACCCGAGTGAGAATATGTTTATGTGGGAATCTCTAATTGAGTTTAGGATCTATAATGAGTTGCTCAGACGGAGAGAGGCGCCCGCCAATACCTGCTGAAATCAGGAGGCGCGTTCTCGTCGAAGCGGGGCACCGGTGCGCCATCCCCACTTGCCGATACATCGAGGTCGATATTCACCACATTATCCAGTGGGCGAAGTGTCAAGCGCATGAGTATGACAACCTCATCGCCCTCTGTCCGAACTGCCACAGGCGCGCCGACAAAGGGGAGATTGATCGTAAGAGTCTGCGGCTCTACAAGGCCAACCTGCGGTTCGCGCATGACAAGTTCTCCCAAGTCGAAATTGATGTTCTTTTTGAGGTCGCAAAGCTTCCACAAGGCCAAGGCGCTCAATGGCCAGCCTTCAACATGCTGCTGATAAAAAGACTGTTAGACGCAGGCTACCTGCACGTTCAGCAACCACAGGGCGGAGTATTTATCGGTGGAATGCAGTCTGCGCCCTGCTTGCTTACAATCAGCGAAAAAGGCAAGGCATTCATAGATGAGCTAGACCTGCACGAACTCTAGTCTTCCCGCTTTTTATCTGTACCCTTCGCTACTCGCCTAAGTTTCTCGTCAAAGCGCTTCTCGTCGTCGTCTGTTTCCAGGTCGCGAGCGGCCTCTTTGAACTTGTCCACTTGACTCTTTTTGTCGCTTGGTTGTGTCATATGTAGATGCACTTCTGCTTTATTGATGAAAGCGGTACGCCGCCAAAGCCAGATTCAAAAAAGTCGAACCCCTATTTCGTAATTGGGGGCGTCATTATGCATGAGTCACAATGGCACGGCATCGCCGCCGAAGTTCGCCAATTATGCGCTCGTCCAGAATACAACATAAGCGGCGAAATCAAATGGCGATATTTTGGACCGCAGAACACAGATCCATCAAACTCCGTGTCCCACCTAAGCCAAGAGGCCAAGGATCGCTTTCGACGCGACTATTTCAATATTATCATAAAGCGCAAAAGCGTGAAGATAGTGGCTTGCGTGGCTAGCGTCGTAGCCGCTTACAGGCTCACAATCGTTGAGGATGCTGAAGCCCTTTATCATTACACGTACAAGCCGGTATCAGAGCGCTTCCAGTACCATCTTCAAGATCTAAGTCGAACTGTTGGCAATACGCAGCTCGGCATCGTTGTTGGAGATCATCGGGGACGCAAACAAGACGAAAATTTTCGGCTTAACCACCTCGACATGATCGAGGTAGAAAATGCGTATGTCAGCAATTACGATAATTTCGTAGAATGCATTTTTCTTACGCCGTCACATATGAGCATCGGCGTGCAAATTGCAGACATGGTGTCCGGGGCGATAGGCCGAGCATTCAATCAAAATGACTCTACATTCTTCGAAGTCATAAAGCCCTCTTTCAGAAAGAAGGATGACGGCTCAATCAACGGCTTTGGCCTAGTCAAATTTCCAAAGAATGGTTGGGAGTAGCCGCCGGGTGGGCTTTTGGCCCTGATACGTTTCGACGTATCCCCGGCAAACCGTATATAGCGACTTCTGCGTGACTCGTCAAGGATTCTAGTTTTCGTTCCGCTTACGAAATGTTTTTAGTGGCCAGATATCTAACTGCACCCAACGCTCAAAGCGCTTGTCCGGCTGGATTAGCTTGATCGTATGTGAGCCGTTTCCCGCTCACGCCAATCAGCGCGTTCATTGCCCGCTCGCTATCGTTCACACCGCGAGCGGTCCGGTTGTTGTACCTGAAATCGAACTCAGCAGCATAACGATGCAGGTGTTTCTCGGCGCAATGCTGATAAACGCCCTTCATGCCTCGCTTGAAGATGCTGTAGAAGCCTTCCAGCGTGTTCGTGTAGACGTCCTCGCGGACGTATTCGCCCCGATAATGGTTGACCATTTCGTGACCGGCGACGTTGAAATCGCGCTTCATGTAGTAGGAAGCGGTGTCAGTCATTAGCCGGCTTTCGTGGTGAACATTGTCCGCAATGACCTTGCTGATGCCTACCTTCGTGATGCGGTCGAGGACAACCGAGCGAACATCACCGCCACGCTCCACAAGGCTCATGACAGTCATCTTGTGGCCAGCGCCGCCGCCCTTCTTCTGGAAGCCCTTCTTGCGACCAATGAAAGTTTCGTCGGCCTCTACGATCTTGCCATTGCCACCGAGCGGGGTATCGAAAACGCCAGTGCGCATCGCCTCGCGGATCCGGTGCGACAGAAACCACGCGCTCTTGAGAGTGATTTCAAGAACGCGGTGAAGCTGGTTCGAACTGATGCCCTTCTTGCTGGAACACATCAGGTGAATGGCCTGCAGCCACTTGTGCAGCGGTATGTGGCTTTCCTCAAAGATGGTGCCAATGCGAACGGTGAACTGCTTCCGGCATGCCGCGCACTTTTTCAGGCCGTGACGCTCGACGCCCTCAGGGTTCTTCTTCGAAGGCTTGGAGCGGACACCCTCCAGCTTGTAAATACGCTTGTCATTTCCACAGTGCGGGCAGACCGGGCCTTTAGGCCACAGGATGCGCTCGACATGCTCAAAGGCCGCTGCCTCGTTATGAAAATATTCCTTGCTCAGTACGGACATGAAATTCACCGAATCGCTAACTTGTTGAGTTAGTTATCGCATATCATGTTGGGTTTGTCAAATATAATATCGCCAATAAATTCCCATCTCCCCCGCTTGACTCGGCGCCCACCCTCTGGAATCCATTAGAACATAACAGGAACATACAGGAGTAGACCCGTGGCGACCCCGCAAGCGGCGCAGCGCTCTCGGCATGCGCTGCACCAGGCCATTGCCAGCCTCGACAAGGCGGCGGCTGCCACCTTGGTGGTGCCGCCAAAGACGCCTCATATCCTCAGAGAGTCTGCTTTTTTGACAGTGGCTTTCACACCAGAGGTGCCGCATTCCCTGCCGGTCGGCGATGCGGGTTTTGCCGCGGCGCCAGACCCTGCGGCAGACCAGCTGCCGCTCGGGGTGGCTCCTTTCGATGCAGCCCTGGGGGGCGGCCTGCCCCGCGCCGGCCTGATCGAAATCCGCTGCGAACAGACCCGCGACTGGGGCCTTGTCAGCGCCTTTGCCGCCATGCTGATTGCCCGCTTCAGTGAGGCGCCCGCAAAGCCGCGGCCGCTGGTCTGGATCAGCGCCCCGCAAACCCTGCGCGAAGGCGGGGATCTCTGGCTGCCCGGCTTGCTCGATCTTCTTGCCATCGGTCCCGGCACCCCGGCACCGCAACTGCTCGTCATTCATCCGCGCACCGAACTGGAAGCCTTGTGGGCAGCCGAAACGGCCGCAACCGCCTGCCAGAGCCTTTCCACAAGCAGCGCTCCAACCACATCTTCTTCACCTCGGCAGTCGGACGAAAAGCAGCCTCCACAAAAGGACAACGCCATCATTCTTGTCGAGATACGCGGCAATCCGACCCGGCTCGGCCTGAGCGAAAGTCGCCGGTTGCATTTCCGGGCCCGGAGCAGCCGCCAGCCGCTGCTGCTCCTGCGTCAGGCAGCAGACGCCGAGGCGAGTGCCGCGCCGGTGCGGTTTTGCATTGGTCCGGCGCCCGCCGCCCTGCGGCATCTCGGCTCTGAAGGCCCGCGCACCGGTCATCCTCTTGCCGGAAGTCTCGGAGCGCCAGCGTTGCAGGTGACTCTTGAAAAAAGCCGCGCCTCCGCCCGTCTTTCCCTCATTCTCGAATGGCTGTCCCATGACCATCGTTTCCAGATCCGCCCCACCCGCACCGCTGAAGACACCCGATCTGGTGGTGCCCTCACTGCCGCTGGGGGAAACCCGGCGGATTCTCGCTCTCGCTTTTCCCGCTCTTCCGACCGACAGGATCTGGCGCCAGCGCCTGGGACCCTCCTGGCATTCGACCGCGCCTCCTGAAGCCGGCCGCCCGGCCGTCAAACCGCTGGCCTGCGCCGAACGGCTGAAGGGAGCTTTGCGGCTCGCCGCGCTCGACGAGAAAGCCGCCACCCGTGGCTTGCGGATAGGCCAGGGTGTCGCCGAGGCGCGGGCCATCTGTCCCGATCTCGATGTGACCCCGGCAGATCCCGCCGCCGATCACCGGCTGCTCATCGCGCTCGCCGACTGGGCCGATCGCTACACGCCGCTGGTCGGCCTCGATAGTCCCGATGGGCTGGCCCTCGACATCACCGGCTGCGCTCATCTGTTCGGCGGTGAACGCGCCATGCTTGACGACGCAATCACACGCCTTGAAGGTTTTGGCTTTGCCGTTCAGGGCGCCATCGCTCCGACCCCGGCCCTGGCCTGGGCCTTGGCCCGCCACCAACCGGGCCGCATTGCCGCTCCCGCCGATATCGCCGTCCTGATGCCGGCTCTGCCGATCAGCAGCCTGCGCCTGCCGGATGAAACCACCGCCGCCCTCGCGCGGGTCGGACTCAAGCGCCTGCAAGACGTGTTGACAGCCCCCCGCGCGCCCTTGGCCCGGCGCTTCGGCAGCACGGTGCTGCGGCGGCTCGACCGCATGACCGGCATGGACGGGGAACCGATTTCTCCCCGCCGGCCTTTGGCCGAGTTGATCGCCGAACGACGCTTTGCCGAGCCGCTCATCGATCTCGAGACGATCACCACCCTGAGCGGCCAGCTGGCGGCAAGCCTGAAGGATTTGCTGAGCCGGCGCGCGGCCGGACTGCGCCGTGCAGAATTATCGCTGTTTCGCATTGATGGCGCCGTGCGCCACATCCGGGTCGGCACAGCCCGCCCGCTGCGTGATCCCCTGCGGATCAAGCAGCTTTTCGCCGAAAGAATCGCCAGCCTGCATGAGGAAATCGATGCCGGCTACGGTTTTGAACTGGTTCGCCTGGCGGTGCTCGACTACGAGCCGATGCCTGACAGTCAGACCGATTTCGAGGGCGCTGCCCAGGGCGACGATCTGCCCCTTCATCTTCTCGCCGACCGGCTCGCTGCCCGCCTCGGCCCGGATCGCGTTCAGGTGCCGGTGGCCGGCAACAGCCATGTGCCCGAACGATCGGTGCATCACGTCCCCCATGTCGACAAACTGAATTCTCCCCAGAGCGGATCTGCAAAAGGAGAAGATGACGCCGGCACTTTCCTGCCGGTCAGTGGCGCGGCGCGGCCCTTGCGTTTGCTGCGCCCTCCCGAGCCGGTGACGGCGGTGGCCGAAGTTCCCGATGGTCCTCCCGTCACCTTTCGCTGGCGCCGCAGCCCGCATCACGTCACCCGCGCCGAAGGTCCCGAACGCATTGCCGCCGAATGGTGGCATGACGGCGAGAATGCTCCGACCCGCGATTATTACCGCGTCGAGGACGAGGCCGGGCGGCGCTACTGGCTGTTTCGCGAAGGGCTTTACGAAAGGGAATCATCGACGCCACGCTGGTTCCTGCACGGTTTTTTCGCTTGAGATCCGCCGATGGACACTCCCGCACATTTCGAGAGCGCTTACGCCGAATTCGCCATCCGCAGTCACTTCTCCTTTCTCGAAGGGGCTTCCGCTCCGGAAGAACTGACCGTGGCCGCCATGCGTCTCGGCCTGTCTCATTTTGGTCTGGCCGACCGCAATACCGTTGCCGGCGTCGTTCGCGCCCATCTGGCAACGCGCGAGGCCGGTGTCGATCACCTGCACTTCCATCCCGGCGCCCGCCTCGTTTTTGCCGACGCCACTCCGGATATCCTGGCCTATCCGAAGAACCGTGCTGGCTGGGGACGTCTGTGCCGCCTGCTCACTGCGGGCAATCGCCGCGCCGACAAAGGGGAATGCCATCTGACGCTTGAGGACCTGCTCGAATGGGGCGCCGATCTCAATTTGCTGGTTCTGCCGGCAGCCCGCGTCTCGCAAGCCGCTCTGATGCCGGTGCTGAACCGGCTCGGCGCCGCCTTCGGCCGCGCTGTACGGCTGGCTCTGGTGCCCACCTATGACGGCGCCGATCGCGCCCGGCTGGCCGAACTGGTTCATCTGGCGCACCAGTGCGATGTCCGGCCAATGGCCAGCAATGATGTGCTCTATCATCATCCCGGCCGGCGCGCCGACCAGGACATTCTCACCGCCATCCGCCATCATGTTCCGGTAACCCGCGCCGGCCGTCTGCTCGCAGCGCATGCCGAGCGGCATCTCAAGGGAGCCGGCGAAATGGTCCGGTTGCTCCGCTCCTGTCCCGAGGCAATCGCCGAAACCATGAGCTTTGCCGGGGAACTCACTTTCTCGCTCGATGAACTGCGCTACAATTATCCCGACGAAACCTTTGGCGACGGCGCGCCGCACGAGATGCTGGCGCGGCTCGCCAGCCAGGGCGCCCGCCAACGCTATCCGCAGGGCGTGCCGGCCGCTGTCCACCGCCAGATCGCCCATGAACTGGCCTTGATCGCCGAACTGGACTACGCCCCCTATTTCCTGACGGTCTGGGATATTGTCCGCTTTGCCCGCTCGCGCGGCATTCTTTGCCAGGGGCGTGGTTCGGCTGCCAATTCGACCATCTGCTACTGCATCGGCATCACCGAGGTCGATCCGGCCTTTGCCGATCTTCTGTTTGAACGCTTCATCTCGCCTGAGCGCCGTGAGCCGCCCGATATCGACGTCGATTTCGAGCATGAACGCCGCGAGGAAGTCATCCAGTACATCTATCAGCGCTATGGCCGCGAACATGCCGGTCTCGCCGCCACCGTCATCACCTATCGGGCGCGGTCGGCGGCGCGGGAAGTCGGCAAGGCCTTCGGATTGTCGGAAGATGCCATTTCCGCCCTGGCAGGCTCGGTCTGGGGCTGGTCTTCCGAAGCGATGGGCACGCGTGAGGCCAACATCGCCGGACTCGACACGGCCGACCGCACCACCCGCCAGGTGCTCGACCATGCGCATCGGCTGATCGGTTTTCCGCGCCATCTTTCCCAGCATGTCGGCGGCTTTGTCATCACCCGCGACCGGCTTGATGAGGTGGTGCCGGTGATGAACACCGCCATGGAAGGCCGCACCATGGTGGAATGGGACAAGGATGATCTCGACGCACTGGGCATCCTGAAGATCGACATTCTGGCACTGGGCATGCTCTCCTGCCTGGCCCGCGGCCTCAAGCTGCTGGAAACCGAATATGGCCGCCGGCTCAGCCTTGCCGCCCTGCCCAAGGAGGATCCCGACGTCTACGCCATGATGCAGCGCGCCGACACGATCGGCGTCTTCCAGATCGAGAGCCGGGCTCAGATGTCGATGCTGCCACGCCTCAAGCCGAAGGAATTCTACGATCTGGTCATCGAGGTGGCGATCGTCCGCCCCGGCCCGATCCAGGGTGACATGGTGCATCCGTATCTGCGCCGCCGCGAAGGCAAGGAACCCGTCACCTTTCCCAAGGAAGAGCTGCGCCAGGTGCTCGGCAAGACGCTTGGTGTGCCGCTGTTTCAGGAGCAGGCGATGAAGATTGCCATCGTCGCTGCCGGCTTCTCGCCCTCCGAGGCCGATCGGTTACGCCGCGCCATGGCCACCTTCCGCCGCGTCGGCACCATCCACACATTCCAGACGAAGATGATCGAAGGCATGGTCGGCAATGGCTATGACCGCGCCTTCGCCGAACGCTGTTTTCAGCAGATCGAGGGTTTTGGCGAATACGGTTTTCCCGAAAGCCATGCCGCCTCTTTCGCGCTGCTGGTCTATGCCTCATCCTGGCTCAAGGCACGCTATCCCGATGTCTTTTGTGCTGCCATTCTCAACGCCCAGCCGATGGGATTTTATGCCCCGGCGCAACTGGTCCGTGACGCCCGCGAGCACGGCGTCGAAATCCGTCCGGTCGACATCAACCATTCCGATTGGGACTGCACCCTGGAAAAGGCTGCCTTCAACCCCGGCAGCATCGCGCGCCGACACCGCCCGATGGCTGGGGTAATCTGTACCGAAAGAGCGGTGCGGCTTGGCTTTCGCCAGGTCAAGGGACTGACCGAGGAAGCCATGAGCCGGCTGATCGAGCGGCGCGGATCAGGCTATGATTCCCTGCGCGATCTCTGGTTGCGCACCGGGCTGGGCCGCTCCGTCATCGAGCGGCTGGCCGATGCCGATGCCTTTTCTTCGCTCGGCCTGTCACGCCGCGAAGCGCTGTGGGCGGCCCGGGCCCTCGATCCTGCCACCGCCGCCGAACGTCTGCCGCTGTTCGAACAAAAAGGCCTGGCGGCAGAACCGCAACCAGCCACCGGCGACGAACCCGAAATGCAGCTGCCGCCCATGCCGCCGGGCGAGGAGGTGATCAATGATTACCGCTATTTGTCCTTTTCGTTGAAGGCCCATCCGGTGGCCTTTGTGCGTCCGCATCTGGCCGAACGCGCCATTGTCGAGAACCGCAAACTGGACACGATGCGCAGCGGTCGGCGGATTCGCGTCGCTGGCCTGGTGCTTGTGCGACAACGGCCAGGGTCGGCCAAGGGCGTGATTTTCATGACCCTTGAGGATGAAACCGGCGTTGCCAACATCATCATCTGGCCAAAAATCTTCGAACGGTTCCGCAGGGAAATTCTCGGGGCCCGGCTGGTGCAGGTGGACGGTCGGCTGCAGAACGAGGCCGGCGTCATTCATGTTGTTGCCGACCGGGTCACCGACATTTCATCGCAACTGGCTTGGCTGGGCGCAGAAGCCGGCGAAGAACCCGGCTCCCAGGCAAGCAGCAGCCTGCAAAGTCTGGCTCGCGCCGACGAGATCCGTCGTCCGGTGGTAGAGCAGCGTGTGCCCCGTGCCACCATCACCGTCATGCCGAAAGGACGCAACTTCCATTGAATGCACCCGGCCCAAGACCACCAAAGGTGGCCTCTAGTGACGGAAATGCCGCATCCCGGTGAACACCATGGCGATGCCCGCCTCATCGGCGGCGGCGATCACTTCAGCATCGCGCATCGAGCCGCCCGGCTGGATCACCGCCGTTGCGCCGGCCTCGACGGCCGAGAGCAAGCCATCAGCGAACGGGAAAAACGCGTCCGACGCCACGACGCTGCCGGCGGTCAGCGGTTTCGCTTCGCCAGCGGCGAGCGCCGCATCTTCCGACTTGCGCGCCGCAATTCTTGCCGAATCGACCCGGCTCATCTGGCCGGCGCCGATGCCGACGGTCGCTCCGTCGCGGGCATAGACGATGGCATTCGATTTGACATGCTTGCCAACCCGGAAGGCAAACAGAAGATCGGCGATTTCAGCATCGCTGGGCGCTCTCTTGGTGACCACCTGCAAGGCGCTCTGAGCGATCCGGCCGTTGTCGCGCTCCTGCACCAAAAGCCCGCCGGCCACGCTCTTGACATGCACCCCCGCTGCCGCCGGATCGGCCATCGCGCCGGTGACCAGCAGCCGCAGGTTTTTCTTCTTCGCTATGATCTGTTGCGCCGCAGCGCTCACCGCGGGCGCAATGATCACTTCCGTCATCAGCTTGACGATCTCCTCGGCCGTCTCCGCCTCAAGTTCACAGTTGAATGCCAGGATACCGCCGAATGCCGAGGTCGGATCGCACCTGAGCGCCCGCCGATAGGCGTCCGCCTGACTGGATGCAACGGCAACACCGCAAGGATTGGCATGCTTGATGATGGCGCAGGCCGGCCCGTCCGCGAGGGCAAACTCGCTGACCAGTTCAAATGCCGCGTCGGTGTCGTTGATGTTGTTGTAGGACAGTTTCTTGCCCTGCAGCAGTTCAGCCGTCGCCACGCCCGGCCGGCGATCGCCATTGACATAAAAGGCCGCCTTCTGATGCGGGTTTTCGCCGTAGCGCATCACCTCGCGAAGCTGGCCGCCAAAGCCCCGGTGACGCGGCGCCTCGATCCCCAGATCGCCGGCGAACCAGCCTGAAATCGCCGCGTCATAGGCCGCTGTCCGACCGTAGGCGAGCGCTGCCAGTTCGCGGCGCAGCGCCAGCGGCACCATTCCGTCATTTTCCGCAAGCGTTTCGGCGACACGCGCATAATCGTCCGGATCGGTCACGATCGTCACATAGGCATGATTCTTTGCCGCGGCGCGGATCATCGCCGGCCCGCCAATATCGATATTCTCGATGATCTCGGCCGCCTCTCCGCCCGCGGCCCGCACCTCTTCGAAGGGATAAAGATTGATCACCGCGAGATCGATGGCCTCGATGCCATGCGCGTCCATGGCCGCCCGATGCTCGCCATCGTCGCGGATCGCCAGCAGGCCGCCGTGCACATTCGGATGCAGCGTCTTGACCCGGCCGTCCATGATCTCCGGAAAACCGGTCAGCTCCGAAACGTCGCGCACGGCAAGCCCGGCGGCAGCGATCGCTTTGGCCGTGCCGCCCGTCGAAATCAGCTCGACGCCGGCATCCGCCAGAGACCGCGCGAACGCCACCAGCCCGCTCTTGTCGGAAACCGACAGCAGCGCGCGTCTGATACGCACGCCGTCCGGTGCCGGATGATTCTTGGATTTGACCGTCATGACCCGCATCCCCATTCGTTCCCGGGGCGGGGTTAGCATATCGTTCAGGCGCTGCAAACCAGCGCTGTCCGGCTATGTTCAGCTATTTCCGGACAGTCTGGAACGCCGCGTCGTCGGCTCGGCGACAATGCGTGCCAGTTGCCATTCGATACCGCTATAGGCGTCTTTCGTGAATGCGAGCACGATCTGCTCGCTGACCCGGGCCCCGGCGATATCCGCAAAATGCACATCGCTCTCGATCGTCGGCCAGACGGTGTCGCAACTGAATTGCCACTGGGCACCCTCAGGCGTCGTGAGCAGAATGCTGCCATCCTCCGATTCGCTGAGCTTGATCTTCGGATGAATGTGAAAGCGGATCGCTGCCTCATCCTCCTCGTCCCATGCCTCCAGCGCGGTCCCATCCGCCTCCAACAGAACGTCAAAGCCCTGCAGCAGCGTGCCATCGCCCGACAGCCGCAGCGTGCGTCGATGCAGCCGGCCGAACGCCGCCCGGTAGCCATCATGCGTGGCGGTAAATCCGCGGCTGCCATCCGCCGCGTCCTCGTTGACCACCTCGACGAGCTCAATGCCGCCAACCATCACCGGACCCAGGAAGCGCGAGCGCGAATAGCGCAGCGATGAATCATCATTCAACGTCAGCGTCGAATGCGCTGCTGTCGTGCGCGCAAACTGCTGATGATCGCGAACGGCACGCAGGGGTCCGCCGGCATTGACGATCAGCCGGCTGCGCCCCGAGGAGAATTCGAACGCCAGACAACCCGCATAGGGTGTTTCCGCCAACCGGCTCTGCAGCGGCCGGCCGGTGTCGGCGATTACCACGCTGTCGCCTGCCGTCAGTCGCTGAAATCCCGAATGCGGCGCCTCGCGAAACGGCTTGCCGCCCGTATCGTCGTACCGCAACACCGACATCATCGTGTCAGCCGACAACGCGGTGGCCCCGTTGAACAGCGCCAGTTCTCCATTCGAATGCCGGAAAAAACGCAGCGCCGCGAACATCCTGTCGATGCCCGGCGCCATGCGCAGCGGCGGCCGTACGCCGACATTGATGTAGGTCTGTCTGAGCGGAAGAAGGTCGGTCAGGAGTTCGAGCAGCACCTGCGGATTGCGCGACACATGTCCGCCATCGGGCAGGATCTGGCGTTCAAACTCCTCGTCAAGCTGGCGTGCCGCCGTCTTCATCGGCCCGGGCGCACAGGGCAGACACAGGCTGGCCATCGCCAGGGCAATGCGCACCTTAAAGCGCACCGCGCCGTCAGGCGTGCTGCGTCCGACATGCCGCAACACCCGCATCTGCAGGGCAATGCTTTTCAGAAAGCGCCGATAAAATCCGTGATCGGCACCGCGCAACACGACGGGTGAGTGGGACAACCAGGCGATCAGCCGCGGCGCGAGGATTTCCGGCTGATAGGCCGGTCCCCCGATGTGCCGCCCCTGGTGATTGATCCAGTCATCGACCAGGCTGCGCGCATTGGCCGCCGCCAGGTCGTGATCCGCGGCCCGCATGTGCCGCAGCCATCCGAAACTGTGCAGAGCCTCGAAAAACGACTGCGATGGCGCCGGCAGCTGAAACGGACTGAGGCCTTCGGTAACCAGCCGCGTGCCGCCCAGTGAGAAGTGACCGCCGTAGATTTCCGTTGCGATATGCGAATCGGCCACGCGCAGATCGATCGGTGCCACCAGCAACCGATCCGGCGTCGAGCCGGTAAAGCGCATTGTCGCAATCCGCCCAAGCGCCAGCCGCCGGGCAACACGGTGCCACGCCTCGGCAAAGAGGAAGAGCGCGCTGCGATGGGTGTCTGAAAACGGCACGTTCAAACAGGCGTCCTTGTTTGGGCTTCCGCCTGCCCGCCTCGGCCACGGCAAGAATCAGGCGGAACTGTAAATTCCTACCAGTTCTGTCGGTTTATGGTTAACAAACCCTTTCACGAATGTGTCAGCACCACCGCATAAAAGCCGTCGAGCCCGGCAAGCCGCTCATCCTCATGCGCAAGCTGCGCCGGGTGGGTGCGCATTTCGCCCTTGCCGGTAATCGTCTCCTCCAGCCCCGGCCAGTTGGCGGGCAGAATCGGTTTTATCCGCCAGGCCGGATGATCGGCGAGAAAGCCGGCAACCAGCTCTTCGCCTTCCAGCGGATCGAGCGAGCAATTGGAAAACACCAGTTCGCCGCCCGGCCGGACAAGGCGCGCAGCGTGATCGAGCAGCTGCCGCTGCACCCGCGCCAGCGTCTCCACATCCGTGAAAGACTTGGTCCAGACGACATCCGGGTGCCGCCGCACCGTTCCGGTCGAGGAGCAGGGCGCATCCAGAAGCACCGCATCGAAACCCTCTTCGTCCACAACCTCCTGCGCCCGCGCACGCACCACATGTGCCGACAGACCCAGCCGTGCCAGATTGTCCTCGAGCCGTTGCAAACGGCTGGCCGACTGATCGAAGGCCGTCACCACGCCACCCTGCAGGATCAATTGCGCCGTCTTCCCGCCCGGCGCTGCGCAGAGATCGGCAACGCGCTTGCCGGATAAATCGCTGAACAACCGTGCCGGCAGGCTGGCGGCCGCATCCTGCACCCACCACTCGCCCGTCTCGAACCCCGCCAGTTCCGGAACCGGCGGCCCGCCCGGCGGCAATCGCACCGACCCTGTGGCGATCACCGTACCGCCGAGCCGCTCCGCCCAGCCTGCTGCGTCCGACTTCACGCTCAGATCGAGCGGTGCTGGCACCTTCAGGGCCCTGGCGATGGCATCGACGGTCGCCGGCGCGTGGCTGGCGGCAAGCCGGCCCATATACCAGTCGGGAAACGGCGATACCGCATCAAGATCGCTCAAAAGCGTCTCGCGCTCGCGGATGAGGCGCCGCAGCACCGCATTGACCAGACTGGCAAAGCGCTTGTTGCGCGGATCGATCTGGGCCTGGCTGACGGCCAGGTCGACGGCGGCATGATCGGCCACGTCAAGATGCAGGATCTGCGTCAGCGCCACCACCAGGAGATGCCGCAGCGACCGCGCGCCCTCGGGCAGCGGCTTGTCGGTCAGCCGGTCGATCAGCGCCTCGAGCACCGTCAGGTGCCGTAGCGCTGCGGCGAGGATGGCCCGCACCAGTTGCCGATCTGGCTCGCTCAGCGCCAGAAAATGTGGATTGCCGCCTTTGCGGTCCAGCAATCCGTCGAGCGAAGCGCGCCCGTCGATCACCGCGCCGAGCAGCCGCGTTGCCGCAATGCGCGCCTCCAGCCCCGGCTTGGTCACCGCCTCGCGCCGGCCTTGTGCGGCAGAAGCTGGTTTGCGGCGCGAGCCGGGTGAACCTTTGCTGCGCGAATGCGAACCCGACCTATCGGCGCTCACGACCAGGGACCGCGCCGCCGGTCAGCCCCGCCACGACCCCAGGGTCCGGATGAACCTTGGCCCGAAGAACGCGGCCCGGCCCGGTCTGCAACCGGGGAAGGCGGCGCCGCCTGCGCTACCGCGCGACCAGAGAATTCGGCCGCCATCGCCTGCAGGGCGGCGATGCGGTTTTCCGTGGCCGGATGGGTCGAAAACAGATTGTCCATATTCTGGCCGTTCAGCGGGTTGATGATAAACATATGTGCCGTCGCCGGATTGCGCTCGGCCTCCTCATTGACCACCCTTTTGGCGCCCATGGCGATTTTCTGCAAGGCGGAAGCCAGCCACATCGGCTGACCGCAGATTTCCGCCCCGCGCCGGTCGGCCGAATATTCCCGCGTCCGGCTGATCGCCATCTGCACCATCATCGCCGCCAGCGGCGCAACGATCATCGCCGCCAGCACACCGATAATGCCGAGCCCGTTATTGTTGCGGTTGCCGCCAAAGAAGAAGGCGAAATTGCCGAGCATGGAGATCGCCCCGGCCAGCGTGGCGGTGATCGTCATCGTCAGCGTGTCGCGATGCTCCACATGCGCCAGTTCATGCGCCATCACGGCTGCCACTTCCTCGTTGCTCAGCGAATTGAGCAGACCGGTGGTCGCCGCCACCGCCGCGTTCTCCGGGTTGCGCCCGGTGGCAAAGGCGTTCGGCTGCGCATTGTCGATGACATAGACCTTGGGCATTGGCAGGCCGGCATTTTGCGCCAGCCCGGCCACCAGCTGGTAGAACTCCGGGGCCGTACGCTCATCGACTTCGACGGCGCGGTGCATCTTCAACACCATCTTGTCGGCGTTCCAGTAGGAGAAAAGGTTCATCCCGGCAGCAATGACAAAGGCGACCGCCATACCGCCCGTGCCGCCGATCAGATAGCCGACACCCATGAACAGCGCGGTCATCACCGCCAGCAACATCGCCGTGCGCACCATGTTCATCGTCACTTCACTCCTGTCTCGCCAAAACACGCCCCACTAGTTTTGAGGGCCTGCACGCTTTAAAAGATGGGAAACACCACAAGGTTCTTCAATAATGCCCGACACCTCACCGAAAAGCGAGACGGCCGCACCACCGCAGGACGCCGTCCGCGCCAAACCACTTTCGCCGGCCGCCCGGCGCGCCTTGGCCGAGGCGGAAGCCCGCCGCGCCGCTGAGAAGCAGCAGGCCGAAGCGTCGCAACCGGAAGAAATTGGCGGCCGCGGCGGCGCAGACCCGGCCCGCTACGGCGACTGGGAGATCAATGGCCGCGCAATCGATTTTTAAGGACGACCCGGCCCGGTCTCGCGCGAAGATTTTAGAGGCCTTGTTATCGGCCCTCTGATGCATTCCAGGCCGTTGATTGGACTCCGGCTAAGTTGATGGGCTGAATCCGGCTAAATAAAATGAATAGTACCGGCTCTTCGACCGCCGTACTCTTCCCCCTCTGCGCATGAAAAAGGCCGCTTCCTCCGAAGAGAAAGCGGCCCTCGCAATTCCGGAACCGGCCGGTCGTCAAACCCGAACGCCGCGCGGGCGCTCGCCGGTTGTCACGTATCGCGCACCGTCAGAGGCTGCTCCGACGGAGTTCGACCCGCTTCGACTGGACCGGAACCTGGAAATCACTCGACATCGGATCACCTCCTTTCACTGCGTTGATGAGACCCGCAGTCTGCCTGCGTCGCGGCGGCGGCGCAAGCCCTTAAAGACGTGTGCTCCAAACCGCTCTGACGGGCGGCTGACCCCGTCGCCGGCACCGATTACTTCTTGTTCTGCCGGTTCTCGATCAGCTCCTCGACAACCCCCGGGTCGGCCAGCGTCGAGGTGTCGCCCAGCGCGGCGTAATCATCCTCGGCGATCTTGCGCAGAATCCGCCGCATGATCTTGCCGGAACGGGTCTTCGGCAGGCCCGGCGAGAACTGAATCTTGTCCGGCGCGGCGATCGGTCCGATCTCCTGGCGCACATGCTTGACCAGTTCTTTTTTCAGATCCTCGCTGCCCTCGACGCCGGCCATCAGCGTCACGTAGCAGTAGATCCCCTGGCCCTTGACGTCATGCGGATAGCCGACAACCGCGGCCTCTGACACCTTGTCATGCGAGACCAGCGCGCTTTCCACTTCCGCCGTTCCCATCCGGTGCCCCGAAACATTCAGCACATCGTCGACGCGGCCGGTGATCCAGTAATAGCCGTCGGCATCGCGGCGGCAGCCATCGCCAGTGAAATATTTGCCTTTATAGGCGGAAAAATAGGTGTCAATGAAGCGTTGATGGTCGCCATAGACGGTGCGCATCTGCCCGGGCCAGGAATCGGCAATGCACAAATTCCCCGCTGCCTCGCCCTCGAGCACCTGGCCTTCCGCATCAACCAGTTCCGGCTTGACCCCGAAGAACGGCAAGGTCGCCGAACCGGGCTTGAGGTCCATGGCGCCCGGCAGCGGCGAGATCATGATGCCGCCGGTTTCGGTCTGCCACCAGGTATCGACGATCGGACATTTCTTGTCGCCGACCACGTTGTAGTACCATTCCCAGGCTTCCGGATTGATCGGTTCGCCGACCGAGCCGAGCAGGCGCAGCGACTTGCGCGACGTGCCTGTGACGTGGTCATCGCCAGCCCCCATCAGGGCCCGGATCGCCGTCGGCGCCGTGTAGAAGATATTCACCTGATGCTTGTCGACGACCTCCCACATGCGGGCCGGGGAAGGATAGTTCGGCACCCCTTCGAACATCAGCGTCGTCGCGCCATTGGCCAGTGGCCCGTACACGATATAGGAGTGCCCGGTGACCCAGCCGACGTCCGCGGTGCACCAGTAGATATCGCCCGGGTGATAATCGAACACATATTCATGCGTCATCGACGCATAGACGAGATACCCCCCCGTGGTGTGCAACACGCCCTTCGGCTTGCCCGTCGAACCGGAGGTGTAAAGCAGGAACAGCGGATCCTCGGCTTTCATCTTCGCCGGGGCGCATTCGCCCTTCGCCTTGGCAATCTCGCTGTGGTACCAGAGGTCGCGTCCCTCCTGCCAGGCGATCTTGCCAGCGGTGCGCCGCACCACCAGCACCTTGCGCACCTTGACGCCATTGCGCCCGGCAATCTCGCAGGCCGTGTCGGTGTTCTCCTTCAGCGGGATCTTGCGGCCGCCGCGCAACCCTTCGTCGGCCGTAATGACAAAATCCGACTCGCAATCGACAATCCGGCCAGCCAGCGCGTCCGGTGAAAAACCGCCAAAAACGATCGAGTGAACCGCGCCGATGCGCGCACAGGCCAGCATCGCATAGGCCGCTTCCGGCACCATCGGCATGTAGATCGTCACCCGGTCGCCCTTCTTGACGCCATGCGACTTCAAGACATTGGCCAGCCGGCACACCTGCTCATACAACTCGTTGTAGGTGATCTTCTTGTCGTCATAGGGATTGTCGCCCTCCCAGATGATCGCCACCTGGTCACCGCGCTTTTTCAGATGCCGGTCGATGCAGTTATAGGCGACATTGGTCTGCCCGTCCTCGAACCACTTGATCGACACCTTGCCGTCAAAAGAGGTGTTCTTGACCTTGCTGTAGGGTTTGAACCAGTCGATCCGCTTGCCGTGCTTATTCCAGAACTTCTCCGGATTTTTCACGCTCTGGCGATACCAGTCGAGATAGGTTTCCTGATCGATCAGAGCACGTTTCCTGGCTTGCTTGAGCACCTTGTGCGTCGTTGCGGACATTCTTTTCTCCTCACCCGTGCCGCACTTGCAAGCGCGGCATGCAATCCGTCATCGGATCTTCTTATCAGCCTCCTGCCGATGATGGAATTAGACCATCGCAAGGAACGCCAAGGGGCCTTTCTTATGGCCGGCAACACCTCGATACCGGCCGCCTGCCATCCTCGTTTTCATCGCTACTATTAGGATTTGAAAGGTCAATTGCAATTGCTGCCCGGAAGGTTTATAGGGACGCCATCCCCGGAATTAGTATTATGTTTTCCACGGCTCGCGCCCCCGGAGCGGGCGGACAGGAGAGTTCCATTTATGGCCCAGCAGCTACTCATGCCCAAGGCGACCGCCGTCTGGCTGGTCGACAACACCGCCCTCAGCTTCGATCAGATTGCTCAGTTCTGCAAATTGCATCCGCTTGAAGTCAAGGCGATTGCCGACGGCGAATCGGCGCAGGGCATCAAGGGCCTCGACCCGGTTTCCACCGGCCAGCTGTCGCGTGAAGAGATCGCGCGCGGCGAGGCGGACACCGAGTACAAGCTGAAACTCTCCGAACCGAAGGTGCGGGTACCGGAAGCCAAGCGCAAGGGACCGCGCTATACGCCGGTGTCCAAGCGTCAGGATCGCCCCAACGCCATTCTCTGGCTGGTCCGCAACCACTCGGAACTCAAGGATGCGCAGATTTCGCGCCTTGTCGGAACGACCAAGAACACTATTGAACAGATCCGCAACCGCAGCCACTGGAATTCCGCCAATCTGACGCCGATGGACCCGGTCACTCTCGGCCTTTGCACCCAGATCGATCTCGATCTCGAAGTCGAGCGCGCCGCCAAGAGCAGGGGCGCAACGCCCGAAGCTGAAAGCGACAGCGTCCTCGTTCCGGCCCGCGAGACCGAGAATGTGCCGGAAGGCGCAAGCGAAGAGAGTGCCGAGCAGGAAATCGACGCCGATGCGGTGTTTGCCAAGCTGTCGTCGATGAAAAGCCGTCCCGACGACGAGGATGACAGCGAGAACTGATCAACCGCACGCATGTTTTTGGAAGCCGGGCGCTGCCCGGCTTTTACATGCGCTCACGCGCCAGTCGGCATGGTATGATTGAGCGGCAGGCGGCCACCATCCGCATAGATGATCTGCCCGGTCAGATAGCTCGAATCCTCGGAAGCGAGAAAGGCCGCCACCGCGGCAATCTCCGCCGGGTCGCCGACCCGCCCGAGCGGCGTGCGCGACAGAACCATCCGTCGCATATCCTCATCATTTTCGATCGGCGCCAGCATCTCGGTCTGGATCGACCCCGGGCCGATGCCATTCACCCTGATCCCGTGTGGCGCCAGCGCCACGGCCATTACCCGCGTGAGCTGTTTGACGCCGCCTTTCGACACGCAATAGGGCAGCTGATCGGCGATCGCCAGACTGTCGTTGATTGACGACATGTTGACGATGCGGCCCGCCTTGCCCCCCTGTTTGACCGTATCGACCATATGCCGCGCCACCGCCTGTCCGCACAGGAATGCGCTTTTCAGATTGATGCGCAGCACCCGGTCGAAATCGTCTTCGGCAAGATCGAGAAACGGCGCGGAATGGCCGATGCCGGCATTGTTGATCAGGATGCCGATCGGCCCGAAATTATTGGTCACGCCGGTAACCAGATTGTGCACATCGAGCCGCTCCGACACATCGGCTTCGACAAATGTCGCCGTGCCGATTGCCGACAGGTCCTCGGCCGCTTCCTTGCCAGCCTCGGTCTCGATATCGGCGATCACCACCCGGGCGCCCTCGGTGGCCAGACGCCGGGCAATCGCCAGACCGATCCCCTTGGCGCCGCCGGTGACGATCGCCGTTTCTCCGTCAAGCCGCATGGCATGCCTTCCATATCTCGTTGAAGCCGATCCTATGGTCTCAACACATGCACCGGCAGCGGCTGCCGTCAAGCGTCCGTCGCCGCCTGTGTCGGTCCATACCCGTGTCGGCCGAGGGCAGCGCCAATTTCATCGAGAATGGCTGGGTCGTCGATTGTCGCCGGCATTTTCCAGTCGGCACCTTCGGCAATCTTTTGCATCGTCGCCCGCAATATCTTGCCGGACCGCGTCTTCGGCAGCCGCTGCACGACCACCGCCGTCTTGAAGGCCGCAACCGGCCCGATCCTCTCTCGAACCCGGGCAATCACTTCGGCTTCGATGGTTGCCGTATCGCGGCCGACACCGGAATTGAGCACGAGAAAGCCGACCGGCACCTGCCCCTTCATCGCATCCGCAACGCCGATGACCGCGCATTCCGCGACGTCCGGATGCCCGGAGATGGCTTCCTCCATCCCACCGGTCGACAGCCGGTGACCGGCAACATTGATGATGTCATCGGTGCGCGCCATGATGAACAGGTAGCCATCCGTGTCGATATAGCCAGCATCTGACGTCTTGTAATAGCCGGCGAATTCATCGAGATAGCTCTCGCGAAACCGGGATTGCGCGTTCCACAGTTCCGGCAGACAGCCGGGCGGCAGCGGCAATTTGATGGCGATGTTGCCGAGCGTTCCCGCAGCCACCTTATGGCCGGCATCATCGAGCACCTGCACATCATAGCCCGGCATGGCGACCGCCGCCGACCCGTGTTTCACCGGCAGCTGCTGCAGACCAACAGGGTTGCCGGCGATGGTCCAGCCGGTTTCCGTCTGCCACCAATGGTCGATCACCGGAATCTGCAATTTCTGCTCGGCCCATTGCACGGTATCCGGATCGGCGCGCTCGCCGGCCAGAAACAGGGTGCGCAGCGAGGAAAGATCGTGCCGTGCTATCAGGGCGCCCTCCGGATCGTCCTTGCGGATCGCACGGAAGGCCGTCGGCGCCGTAAACAGCGCCGCCACCTTGTGCTCGTTGATCACCCGCCAGAACGTGCCTGCGTCCGGCGTGCCGACCGGCTTGCCCTCGAACACGATGCTGGTATTGCCATGCAGCAACGGTGCGTAGACGATGTAGGAATGGCCGACCACCCAGCCGATATCGGATGCCGCCCAGTAGACCTCTCCCGGCTTGACGCCATAGACCGCGTGCATCGACCAGTGGAGCGCCACCATGTGCCCCCCATTGTCGCGCACCACACCCTTCGGTTTGCCGGTCGTTCCAGACGTATACAGGATATACAAGGGGTCGGTCGCCGCCACCGCAACACACTCCACCTGTTTGCCCCGATGCCGGGCCAGAACGGCTTCAAAATCCTGATCGCGCCCGTCCATCAGGCTGCAAGGACTGGCTTCGCGCTGCAGGATGATTGTCGGCATCGACGTCGCACCGGCAATGTCCAGGGCCTGATCGAGAAGCGGCTTGTAGGCGACCACTCGGCCGGGCTCGATGCCACAGGAGGCCGAGATCACCAGCCGTGCGCCGCAATCGGCGATACGGGTTGCAAGTTCGGAGGCAGCGAAACCGCCAAACACCACGGAATGCACGGCGCCCAGACGCGCGCAGGCCAGCATCGCGATGATCGCTTCCGGCACCATCGGCATGTAAATGATCACCCGATCGCCCTTGCCGATGCCCAATTCCTTCATGCCCGCCGCCAGCGCACTGACCTCGCCGAGCAATTCGTGAAAACTGATTGACCGCTGGCTGCCCGTCACTGGGCTGTCGTGGATCAAGGCCGCCTGGTCGCCGCGGCCGTCGCGAACATGGCGATCGACACAATTGAAGCAGGTGTTGGTCGTCGCATCGGGAAACCAGCGCCCATAGGCACCGGCCTGGCCATCGAATATGCGTTGCGGCGCCTCGAACCAGTCTATGGCCTCGGCAGCCTTGCGCCAGAACCCCTCCGGATCAGATTTCCAGTTCTCGTAAGCCTGCCGATACGCGCCTTGCATCTCCACCTCCCACTGGCATTTGCGCTGCATCCACGCTCGACCGGAGTCCGGGACAAGCACACAACGGCGTTCAGCCTAACGCGTCTGCGCGGCAACGCGAACCGCGACCAAGGTCCAAGCACGGGCAAACACGCTCCGCCGTTATTCCGTGTAGTCGCGCGCGCCAAAGATTGCGCTGCCGACCCGCACCTCCGTGGCGCCAAATCCGACCGCGGTCTCATAGTCGCCCGACATGCCCATCGACAGCCGCTCGACACCGGCCTGGTGCGCCAGTTTTGCCAGCAAGGCAAAATGCGGCCCGGGATTCTCGTTCAGGGGCGGAATGCACATCAGCCCGGCGATCTGCAATCCAAGTTCGTCGCGGCACCAGTTGACGAACACCACCGCATCCTCCGGCGCAATGCCGGCCTTTTGCGCCTCGTCACCGGTATTCACCTGGACGAAAAGCGCCAGGGAGCGGTCCTGGGCCTGCATCTCAACGGCAATCGCCCGGGCGATCTTGTGGCGATCAACACTTTGGATCGCGTCGAACAGGGCGACCGCCGCCGCCGCCTTGTTGGATTGCAACGGTCCGATCAGATGCAATTCAACACCTTCGAAACGCGCTTTCAGCTCCGGCCATTTCGATTGCGCTTCCTGCACCCTGTTTTCCCCGAAAACCCGCTGGCCGGCTTCAAGCAACAGCACGATGGCATCGGCCGAGTGGGTTTTCGAAACGGCGATCAGGCGCACCGCACCAGCCGTGCGGCCGGCCTGGCGTTCCGCTGCATTGATCCGTTCCTTGATGGCTTCGAGATTGGCGTTCGCTGACACTCGGGACTCCCTTTGTTCGCCTTTGCATAGCGCAGCCGCCGGCACTCGGCAAAGATCAAACGTCGGCGCACGGCGCGGTCCAGCCATGCAAGCCATGAGGCTGGCCGAGCCCAGCCCGCCTTCGTGCCCTGCCGGCAGCAGTGCGCAGCGCGGTTGACGCTACCGCTGTTTCATGGTGAAGGTCCCCTCGCAATCCGACCCTTTTGTGGAAATATCGATATGGCAATTGAACGCTACAATCCGCGGGAAGTGGAACCGCGCTGGCAAAAGGCGTGGGACGAGGCGCGCATTTTCGAGATCGACAATGACGATCCGAAGCCAAAGTATTATATGCTCGAGATGTTCCCCTATCCCTCGGGGCGCATTCACATGGGGCATGTGCGCAACTATGCCATGGGCGATGTCGTCGCCCGCTACCGCCGCGCCAAGGGCTACAATGTCTTGCATCCCATGGGCTGGGACGCGTTCGGCATGCCGGCGGAAAACGCCGCGCGCGACAACAACACGCATCCGAAGGGCTGGACCTATTCCAACATCGACACGATGCGTCGTCAGCTCAAGTCGATGGGACTATCGCTCGACTGGTCGCGCGAATTCGCCACCTGCGATGTCGAATATTACCACCAGCAACAGGCCCTCTTCCTTGATTTCCTCGAGGCCGGCCTCGTTTACCGCCGCAAATCGAAGGTCAACTGGGATCCGGTCGACATGACGGTCCTTGCCAACGAACAGGTTGAAAACGGCCGCGGCTGGCGATCGGGTGCCGTCGTTGAACAGCGAGAGCTGGTGCAATGGTTTTTCCGCATCACCGAATATGCAACCGACCTTCTCGAATCCCTCGACGAGCTCGACGGCTGGCCGGAAAAGGTCCGCCTGATGCAGCGCAACTGGATCGGCCGGTCGCGCGGCGCCCGCGTAACCTTCCCGCTGGTTGAACGCCAGGATGGCACTGCCGATTCCATCGTTTGCTTTTCCACCCGGCCGGATACGCTTTATGGCGCCTCCTTTCTCGCAATCTCCGCCGAACATCCCGTGGCGCTTGAACGGGCCGAAAGCGTGCCTGAACTGCGCGAGTTTATCGCCGAGTGTCGAAAGCTGGGAACATCGGCCGCCGAAGTCGAAAAGGCCGAGAAGCGCGGCTTCGACCTTGGTCTCACCGTCGCGCATCCGTTTATTGAAGGCAAGCAACTGCCGGTCTATGCCGCCAACTTCGTGCTCATGGACTACGGGACCGGGGCTGTCTTCGGTTGTCCTGCCCACGATCAGCGGGACCTCGAATTCGCCCGCAAATACGGTCTCGAGGTGACTCCGGTCCTGGCACCGCTCGACGCACCCGACCAGCCGGTTGCCGTCAGCGATACCGCCTTTGTCGATGACGGCGTGCTGATCAATTCCGGGCCTTTGTCCGGCTTGCGCAAGGACGCGGCGATCGAAAAGGCGATCGAGATCCTTGCCGGCAAGGGTCTGGCTGTGGCGGAAACCAACTTTCGCCTGCGCGACTGGGGCATCTCACGTCAGCGCTACTGGGGGTGTCCGATCCCCGTCATCCATTGCGATGATTGCGGCGTTGTTCCCGTGCCCAAATCCGATCTGCCAGTCCGGCTGCCCGATGACGTCCTCTTTGACAAGCCGGGCAATCCGCTCGACCGGCATCCCACCTGGCGCAACGTCCCATGTCCCGTCTGTGGCAAAGAGGCGCGCCGTGAAACCGATACCATGGACACCTTCGTCGATTCCTCCTGGTATTTCGCCCGCTTCACAGCGCCGCGTGCCGACACGCCGACCCTTCCGGCGACGGCCAATGCCTGGCTGCCGGTCGATCTGTATATCGGCGGGGTTGAGCACGCGATTCTGCATCTGCTCTACTCGCGCTTCTTCACCCGCGGCATGCAGGCAACCGGCCACCTCGACCTGAAGGAGCCGTTTCGCGGCATGTTCACGCAAGGGATGGTGGTTCACGAGACCTATCAGATTGACAGAGATGGCCGTCCCGAATGGCTGGCGCCAACCGAAATCAACATCTCCGAGAAGGAGGGTGGCCGTTCCGCCGAACGCATTGGCACCGGCGAACCAGTGCGCATCGGCGCCATCGAAAAGATGTCGAAGTCGAAGAAGAACGTTGTCGATCCGGATGACATCATCGCCACCTATGGCGCCGATACGGCGCGCTTTTTCATGCTCTCGGACTCGCCTCCCGAACGGGATGTCATCTGGACGGCTGCAGGTGTCGAGGGCGCCCACCGCTTCGTTCAGAAGATCTGGCGCCTGCTTGGCGAGAGCGCATCGCAATTGGCCGCCATCCAGGCCGGCGCGGCCGATCAAGGCGCCGCCGGCGATCTTTCGCGCCTTGCGCACAAGACCGTCAGCGCCGTGGCAACCGATATCGAAAAGCTCGCCTTCAACAAGGCGGTTGCCCGCATCTACGAACTGGTCAATGCCCTGGCGGCGCCCTTGAGCGAGGTGAGGGCCGGGCGCGCGACGCCCGAGATGCAAGCGGCTGTCAAACAGGCCTGCGAATATTTGCTGCGCATCCTTGCGCCGATGATGCCGCATTTTGCCGAGGAATGCTGGCGGCTGATCGGCAAGTCGACAATGATCGCCTTGGAACCCTGGCCAGCGCACGATGAAACGTTGATTGCTGAAGATCTCTTGCACTTGCCTGTTCAGATCAATGGCAAGAAGCGGGCTGATCTCGCGATCGAAGCCAGCGCAGGGCCGGAAGAAATCGAGGCGGCGGTGCTGGCACTCGACGCGGTATGCCTTGCGCTCGATGGAAAACAGCCTAAAAAGGTCATCATCGTCCCGAAGAGGATCGTCAATGTCGTCATCTAGGCCGCAAATCCGTACATCTCTTGCACTCGCCCTCGCCCTTGTGGTTCTGCCGCTGGCCGGGTGCCAGGTTCGCCCTCTCTATGCCGACGGTGACGGGACCAGGCACGCAATCGCCATTGCCGAGGCCGAAAACCGGGTCGAGCAACGCGTACGCAACGAGTTGATTTTCGCCTTCAACGATGGCGCCGGCGCACCGGTCGATCCGCAATACCGCCTCGAACTGGACGCGACATCCCAATTGCAGGGCGTGCTGCGTGCCGGATCCAGTGATGAGTTCACTGCCGCCCGCGTGGTGGTTACGGTTCAATACCAACTCTTCGCTCTCGCTGAGGACACAGCCCTCATCTCCGGATCGCGCAAGGCCAGTGCGGAATTCGACAACCCGGACCAGGAGTTTGGTGAGCGCCGCGCCCTGCGCGATGCTGAGGACCGGGCCTCCCGCGAGGCTGCCGCCTTCATCAAGGCCGAGATTTCAGGCAAGCTTGCAGCACTTGGCCGTTAGCGGCCGCCACCATCATGGTCGAAATCAAAGCGCATGAATTTGCATCATTTGCGCGGCGCGCCGCCAATCCCTATCCTGTCGCTTTGGTTTTTGGTCCCGATCGAGGCCTCGTCTCCGAACGTGCGGCGCAGCTCGCTGCCCGCACCGGTATAGATCTGAAGGACGATTTCGCGGTCGTCCGCCTTGAGGCCTCCGAGATCTCTGCTGATCCGGCGCGGCTGCTGGACGAGATGCAGGCAATCAGCCTGTTTGGCGGAGACCGCCTTGTCTGGCTGAAGAATGCCGGCAACGATCGCAGCATTGTCGACGCTTTCAACGCCCTGGCGCAATCGGATCTCGGCACCACGAAACTGATCGCGGAAGCCGGCGATCTCAAGAAAACCGGAGGATTGCGCAAGGCGGTGGCTGCTGCGCGCAACATGGTTGCCATTCCCTGCTACAGTGACGACGCGGCTGCGGTCCAGGCGCTGATCGACGAGGAGTTGGGCGCCGCAGGGCTATCGGTCAGCGGCGAGGCGCGCCAGCGCCTGACCACCCTTCTCGGCGGCGATCGGCTCGCCAGCCGCAAGGAGCTGCAAAAGCTTGCCTTGTATTGTCACGGGACGGAGATGGTCAGCGATGACGACGTTTTCGCCGCGATGGGTGATGTAGCCGCGCTATCCGTGGACGATGCCGTGGATGCCGTCCTCGCCGGCGAGATCGGCCGTCTCGACATGGCCCTTGATCGCATTGAAAAGTCGAAGATCGCGGTCTTCCTCGCACTGCGCGGAACCATTCAGCAACTAACCCTGATGGACCTGATGCGCGGCGAGATGGAAACCGAGGGCCGGCCGCTGTCGGCGGTGATGAGCAGCCGCGGCCGGGCCGTGCACTTCAAACGCAAGCCGATCTTTGAAAGAGCATTGCGCAACTGGACGTCACACAGCCTGCGCAGTGAACTTGTCCGCCTTAACCGGGCGGTCTACGAGACACGTAGTAAGCCGGCTATCGAATTTTCGCTGGCGCGAAATGCGCTGATGCGCACATGCCTCATTTCGCGAAAATTGAACAGCCGGCGCAATTGACCTGAGGGGACGCATGGGCCGCTGGGCCTGTCCTGCAGACGTCCAGGGCGATGAGCGCCGGCGCCTTAAAGGTCTGCGCCGAGAAGCCGACAGAGCGTCTCCAGCTGGTCTAGGCTTTTATAGTCAACCTTCAGCTGCCCCCCCTGACCCTTGTGGTTGACTTGAACCTTCAATCCGAGCAGATCAGTCAGATTGCGCTCCAGGGCGAGCGTGTCCGCATCCTTGGCCGGGGCGGCCGCGGCTTGCGGCTTTGGAGAATCGGGTGTGCTGTTGCCGACGGCGTCCTGCGCCAGTTTTTCAGCTTCACGGACGGAAAGGCCTTCGGCAACGATCTTTCGCGCCAGGCGGAAGGGATCCGGCGTCGAGACGAGCGCGCGGGCATGCCCGGCCGACAGAGAGCCGATCGACACCATTTCACGGACCTCGTGCGGCAATTTGAGAAGCCGAAGGCTGTTGGCGACATGGCTTCGGCTCTTCCCGATGACCTCACCGAGATCGTTCTGCGTATAGCTGTATTGCGCGATCAGTTGCTCGTAGCCCAGTGCCTCATCGACGGGGTTGAGATCGGAGCGCTGCACGTTCTCGACAATGGCGATCTCCAGCGCTGTCCGATCATCAACGTCCCGCACCAGCACGGGAATATCGATCAGCCCGGCCATCTGCGCGGCGCGCCAGCGCCGTTCCCCCGCGATGATCTCGAAGCGTCCATTGTCGACCGGGCGTACAAGGACGGGCTGAACGATTCCGTGCTTGCGGATCGAGGCCGCCAGTTCTTCAAGTTCGCTTTTTTCGAAGGCACGCCGGGGGTTATGCGGATTGCGCGCCACATGCTCGATCGGCACCCGCCGGTCGGCCCGCACTCCTGCCGGCGTTTCAGGCCCGTTGGCCGGCTGGTCTATTTCGCCGATCAGGGCGGCGAGGCCGCGCCCAAGACGCTTTTTTGAAGGATCGTCTGCCATTTTGAGGTCCACCGCCACTTATGTTGTATCGGATCAAGCCGCTTTGCGGCTGCGTTCCCTTTGAATCACTTCCGAAGCCAGTTGCAGGTAGGCTTGGCTCCCCGCGCATTTGAGGTCGTAGAGAATGGCCGGCTTGCCGTAGGACGGCGCCTCTGACACCCTCACATTGCGCGGGATGAGGGTCCGGTAGACCTTGTCCCCGAGATGCGAGCGGACGTCTTCCACAACCTGTTGCGCAAGATTATTACGTGCATCATACATAGTCATAACGATTCCCTGGATATCCAGGCCGGGATTGACCGTGTCGCGCACCTGGCTCACCGTCTCCAGAAGCTGACTCAGGCCTTCAAGCGCGAAAAATTCGCATTGCAGCGGCACAAGCACCGAATGGGCGGCCGCCATGGCGTTCATGGTCAGAAGATTGAGGGAGGGCGGGCAATCGACAAGGATATAGGAATAGCGGGCTGCATCCTCGCCGCTCAGGGCTTTCTTCAGGCGATAGACGCGATCCTCCCGCCCGGCGATCTCCATTTCGACGCCAAGAAGATCCATGGTCGATGGGACAATCGACAGATGCGGTACGACAGAGGCCATTGCGGTCTCGGCGATGCTGGCCCCGCCGGCCAGGAGATCATAGGCTGAGACGCTCCGATCCCGGCGATCGATGCCAAGCCCGGTGCTGGCATTGCCCTGTGGATCAAGGTCAATGATCAGCACCTCTTCGCCGATTGCGGCCAGGGAGGTGGCAAGATTGATCGCGGTGGTGGTCTTCCCGACCCCACCTTTTTGATTTGCGATTGTGATAATCCGGTTGGCAGCCATCTTGTAGCCTTGCTTGGTCACTGGCGCGGTGCAAGCTGAGTAATTTCCAGGATCGCTGCGCCGTCACGCACTGTTGAGGGATGTTCTACCAGATCGAACTCCCAAAACCTACGCGCAGCTTCAACTTCCTGCGGATATCCCAAGCCTTTATGAAACCAGCAGGACAGATCTGCGCGGCGGGCCGCAAAAGGGGCCGCTAGAGCGCACAGATTGGGCAACGGCGCGAGGGCGCGTGCCGAAATGGCGTCCGGCGCATCGAGCTGGCTCACTGCCTCTTCAATCCTCTGGGCGTGGACCGACGCCCGTGCCCCGGTTGCGGCAATAACCGCCCGCAAGAATGCCGCCTTTTTATTGTTGCTTTCAATCAGATGGACCCAACCCTGATCAAATTCGGTCAGACAGATCGCCATCGGCAAACCGGGAAATCCGGCCCCGCTGCCCATATCGATCCAATTGAGGGGCTGCGGGCAGAGCTTTGCGAGCTGCAGGGAATCCTTAAAATGCCGCTCCCAAAGCTGATCCAGTGTGTCAGCGGAGACCAGATTGATAGAGGCTTGCCACTTTTTGAGAAGCTCGGCATAGATGTCCAGACGTTCCAATGTTTCACGTGAAACAAAAGAGGAATCTGCAGAGCGTTGGCCGGCATTACGCATGATTGGCTCCGACAAGCGGCCTCTTCAGAAGGGCATGTCGCTTCAATGCGACCAGGACCAGGCTGACCGCCGCCGGCGTCATCCCTTCGATTCGTTCCATTTGTCCAACCGATTCCGGTTGCACTGCCACGAGTTTGGCAGCCAACTCTTTCGACAAGCCCGCGAGTGCAGCAAAATCGAAATCAGGCGGTATTACCCGATTCTCCTCCCGGCGGAGCCCATCCGCATCCTGACGTTGCCGTTCGAGATAGACGGCATAGGCAGCATCAATTGCCATCGCGTCCAGAACCTTCGAGTCGAACGATCCGAGCTCCGGCCAGATCTCCACAAGCTGCTCCAGGTGAATATCCGGATAGGACAGAAGGGTAAACGCCGACCGCCGGACGCCGTCCTTGTTCAGTTTGAGACCGAACGAAGCCGCTTCACTTGGCGACAGACGCAGCTCCTTTGCTCGAGTCGTGCAAACCTTGACCGCACTTGCGTAGTGTTCAAAACGCTGCAATCGTTCGGCGCGCACACACCCGAGGGCTGCCCCAAGCGGCGTTAGACGCATATCCGCATTATCCGCGCGCAGTGACAGCCGATATTCCGCGCGCGAGGTGAACATCCGATAAGGTTCGCTGACCCCATGCGTGGTCAGATCGTCGACCATCACACCGAGGTAGGAGTCCGTCCTGCTGAATATGACTTCAGAGCTGTCTTGAGCGCGACGGGCGGCGTTCAATCCGGCAATCAGGCCTTGGCCGGCGGCCTCCTCATAGCCGGTGGTCCCGTTGATCTGTCCCGCCAGGAAAAGGCCTCTCACTCGGCGGGTTTCCAAGGAGCTATTCAACTCCCGCGGATCGACATGGTCGTATTCGATGGCATAGCCATACTGCTTGACCTGCACATTCTCCAGGCCCGGAATACTGCGCAGGAAGGCAAGCTGGACATCTTCCGGAAGAGACGTCGAGATCCCGTTCGGGTAAATGGTGTCGTCGTCGAGCCCTTCCGGTTCCAGGAAGATCTGATGGCCGTCTCGTTCGCCAAAGCGGACGATCTTGTCCTCGATCGAGGGGCAATAGCGCGGCCCGACTCCCGAAATCCGGCCACCATACACCGCGGATTTCGCTAGATTTTCTTCAATGATGCGATGGGTCTCGCCGGTTGTGCGGGTGATCCCGCAACGAATTTGCGGTTGCCTGATTCGTTCCGTCATAAAGGAGAAGGGCACCGGCTCCGCGTCAGCCTCCTGCCAGCTGACCTTCGACCAATCGATGCTGGTTCCGATCAGCCTTGCCGGTGTGCCGGTCTTCAAACGACCCAGCTGAAACCCGCATCGATCAAGGGTCTGGGCAAGTCCCACCGACGGCTTTTCTCCGACCCGGCCGGCTGGAACAGTTCGGTCGCCCACATGGATCATGCCGCGCAAAAAAGTACCAGTGGTCACCACCACCGATGGCGCGGACAGCCGCCGGCCGTCGGCCAGAATGACGCCTCTAACTTCGTCATCCCCATCCAGAAGCAGATCGGAAACTTCCCCTGCCACCAAATCGAGAAGGGGCTCAGACTGAAGAGCAGTCAAAATCGCCCGGCGATAAAGCTTGCGATCCGCCTGTGTGCGCGGCCCCCTGACTGCCGGTCCCTTCCGTCGGTTCAGCAAGCGAAATTGGATGCCGGCCGCATCCGCTGCGCGACCCATGATGCCGTCGAGTGCATCAATTTCCCGCACGAGGTGTCCCTTACCAAGACCCCCAATCGCCGGATTGCAGGACATCGCGCCGATCGTCTGGATACTGTGCGTGATAAGGGCAGTACGCACGCCACAACGCGCCGCTGCCGCCGCAGCTTCGCTGCCCGCATGGCCGCCGCCAATTACGATCACATCATAGGACATAAGCTCATCCATGCACTTGCTTTCCCCTGACTACCGGACGAATGTTTCACGTGAGACGCGCGGGGCGGCGTGACATAATCCTGTGTTTCACGTGAATCACTTGCCGACGCAAAACTCAGAAAATATTGCGCCGAGCAAGGCTTCCACGCCGACTTGTCCGGTAATCTGTCCGATGGCACGCGCGGCTTCCCGCAATTCGAACCCGACAATCTCCGGACCGTTTGCCTTCGCCTCTAGGGCGGCATCGATACGCGAGACCGCCGTTTGAAGCAACTCTTTGTGGCGGACACGATTTGCGCCGGCAAACGCGCCCTTCGGCATCTGTTTTCGAACCTCGTCCAGAATACGATCGACCAGACGGTCCAATCCTTCGCCACTACGCGCCGAGATATATGCGTCGTACTGATCCCGGCCGACCTCCGCAGGCAACAGATCGCATTTGTTCCGTACGCGCAGGATCTTCGCTGGAGCCAAAGCCTCAAGGCCTTGAATAGAGCCTGACGGAGTCTCATTTTCATCAGAAACAAGCAGCACCAGGTCCGCCGCCTCCGCGGCGATGCGTGATCGCCGGACCCCTTCCGCCTCAATGGGATCAGCGGCGTCGCGTAGCCCCGCTGTGTCTGTCAGAAGGACCAGGAAACCACCCAAGGAAAGCCGGACCTCGATCAGATCCCGTGTTGTTCCGGGCTCCTGTGAAACAATGGCTACATCCCGCGCCGCCAAGGCGTTCAACAAGGTCGACTTGCCTGCATTCGGCGGCCCCATGATTGCGACCTTGAAACCGTCACGTACAATTTCGCCCCACTGCGTCCCAGTGAGAAACGTGTTCAATTCCTGCCGGAGCGAAAAGAGTTCCGGCCAGATGCGATCGGAAACAGAGCCTGGAATATCCTCTTCATCGGCGAAATCGAGCTCGGCCTCGATCGAAGCTCGTGCCCGCGTCAATTGCGCCATCCACGCCTGGCACTGTTTGCGAAATTCCCCGCCAGCCTGCTCCAGCGCCGCCTGCCGCTGCATCTCTGTTTCCGCCGCGAGCAGGTCTGCCAAACCCTCGACCTCGGTGAGATCAAGCTTGCCATTGCCGAACGCACGACGGGTAAACTCCCCGGCTGATGCCGAGCGGCTGCCCTCGATACCCGATAATACCTCGAGAAATCGGTGCACTACCGCTTGGCCACCGTGCAGATGAAACTCGCAGCAATCCTCACCGGTGAAGGAATTCGGGCCGGGAAAGAACAGCAGAAGGCCACGATCCAGCAATCCGCCATCCATGTCGCGGAAGGACCCAAGCGTGGCTCTACGCGGCTTGGGCAGCGAGCCATAGATCGTTTCGATGACGAATCGAGTCCGGGGCCCGGAAACCCGGAGTACAGCTAGGCCGGCCGGCGGACGTCCAGAGGACAACGCGAAGATCGTTTCGGACACGAATCGCTCCTCACAGGAAGGATGATCAGGTGTTCATCGAATCAAAGAAGTCGCTGTTGGTCTTCGTCTGCTTCAACTTGTCGATCAGGAACTCGATCGCGTCCGTGGTTCCCATCGGCGCCAGGATACGCCGCAGGACAAAGATCTTCTGCAGGTCCTGACGCTGGATCAGCAGATCTTCCTTGCGGGTGCCCGACTTCAGGATATCCATCGACGGGAAGATGCGCTTGTCAGCCACCTTGCGATCCAGAACGATCTCGGAATTGCCGGTACCCTTGAACTCTTCGAAGATCACTTCATCCATGCGCGAGCCCGTATCGATCAGGGCCGTGGCGATGATGGTCAGCGATCCGCCTTCCTCGATATTGCGCGCGGCACCAAAGAACCGCTTCGGGCGCTGCAGCGCATTGGCATCCACGCCGCCGGTCAGCACCTTCCCTGAAGACGGCACGACGGTGTTATAGGCGCGGCCCAGACGGGTAATGGAATCCAGCAGGATGACCACGTCACGGCCATGTTCCACCAGCCTCTTGGCTTTCTCGATCACCATCTCGGCGACCTGCACGTGCCGCACCGCCGGTTCGTCGAAGGTCGAGGAAATCACCTCCCCCTTCACCGAGCGCTGCATGTCCGTGACTTCTTCCGGCCGTTCATCGATCAGCAGGACCAGAAGATAGCATTCGGGATGATTGGCGGTGATCGAATGCGCAATATTCTGAAGCAGAACCGTCTTGCCGGTTCGCGGCGGCGCGACGATCAGGCCGCGTTGCCCCTTGCCGAGGGGTGCCACCAGGTCGATGACTCGTGGGGAGAGGTCCTTGGTGGTCGGGTTGTCCAGTTCCATCTTGAACCGCTCATTCGGATAAAGCGGCGTCAGATTGTCAAAATGCACCTTGTGCCGGATGTTCTCCGGACCCTCGAAATTGATGGTGTTAACCTTCAGCAGGGCAAAATATCGCTCGCCCTCCTTCGGTCCGCGAATCGGTCCCTCGACCGTATCCCCGGTCTTCAGCGAAAACCGCCGGATCTGCGAAGGCGAGATATAGATATCATCCGGTCCCGGCAGGTAATTGGCGGTTGGCGAGCGCATGAAGCCGAACCCATCCTGCAGAACCTCGACCACGCCTTCGCCGATGATTTCGACATCCTGCGCTGCCAGCTTCTTGAGAATCGCAAACATCAGCTCCTGCTTGCGCATCACGCTGGCATTCTCGACCTCGACCGATTCGGCGAATTCGAGCAGATCGGTCGGCGTCTTGTTCTTGAGCTCTTGAAGCTTCATTTCCTGCATGGAAAATCCGTATGTTCAGATGTGGCAGAAGGGGGGATGCACCGGGCAAATGTCGGCCGGTTGGCCGCAGCGTCACAGAACATCCGGAGGAAGGAGTGCTTCTAAATAGCGATTCACGTGAAACGCTGCAAGCCCTCAAGAGGTCTGCACCGTTCTTTCCGCCGGACCCGTCCGAGAATCACCGCACAGCTCAGAGCGATGGCTTCAGAACCACGAGCGCCACGATCAGGATCAGAAGGATGGTTGGAACCTCGTTGCGCATCCGCCACTGCCGCGCCGTCCCGGCATCTTCACCAGATGCAAATCTCTTCGCTGCCCTGGCCAGGTAGCCATGGAAACCGGTCAATCCAACCACCAAAACGATCTTGGCCCAGAGCCAGCCTCCGGCAAACCCGAAGCCCAGCCAGGCAAGCATCAACCCGGCCGCCCATGTCACCAGCATGGCGGGGCGCATGATCACGGTCAGCAGTCTGCCTTCCATGACGGCGAGCGTCCGAGCCGTCTCGGAATCCGGCGCACAATCGGCATGGTAGACGAACAGCCGCGGCAGATAGAACAAGCCGACCATCCAGGAAATCAGCGCCACGATATGGATCACCTTCAGCCAGCCGTACAGCCAGTCCGGTTGCAACCAGATCGCTGCCGCAGCAAGGAGAAGTGTACCAGCACCCCACACAGCGGCCCGTGCAGCCGCCCGACGGCCTTCCTTGGCAGATGTCGCCCGCAACGAGCTATCCCGGCTCACGCGCCACCCCACGCGCGCACCCGCTGCACCAGACGCGCCACATTGTCCGGATCCGCCTGCGGCGTGATCCCGTGTCCGAGATTGAAGATGAAGGGCCCTTCGCCCAGATCGGCAAGCACCCGGTCGATCCCCGCATCGAGCGCCGCCCCGCCAGCCACCATCAGCAACGGATCAAGATTGCCCTGCACCGCCCCGTCCGCCTGGATCGCACGCGCCAGCTTGCGCGGCACCGTCCAGTCAAGACCCACACAATCGACGCCGGTGCGCTGCCGATAATCCTCCAGCAGTGCACCCGCGCCCTTGGCAAATCCGATGATACGCGTCCCCGGCCGGGCCCTCCGCACCTTCTCCACAATCCTCGCCATCGGCCGCACACAGAAGCGGTCAAAGGAGGTCTCGTCGAGCACGCCCGCCCAGGAATCGAAGATCTGCACGGCATCCGCCCCCGCATCGATCTGGCTGATCAGATAGTCGGCCGAAAGATCCGCAATCAGGGCAAGAAGCTGATCAAACTCGGCAGCATGGCGCATCGCGAACAGTCGCGCCGGCGCCTGATCGGACGTCCCGCGCCCGGCCAGCATGTAGGTCGCCACCGTCCAGGGCGCACCACAGAACCCCAGAAGCGTGGTTTCCTCGGGCAGCTCGCGCCGCAATCGCCGCAACGTCTCGAACACGGGAGCCAGTATTTCATCCACCGAGGGACGGGGCAGCGTTCCAATGTCTTCGACAGCCAGCGGCGTCATCCGCGGTCCTTCACCCTCGACGAAATGTACGCCGCGATCGAGAATGTCAGGGATCACCAGGATGTCGGAAAACAGAATTGCCGCATCAAAGCCAAAACGCCGAATCGGCTGCATCGTCACTTCAACAGCCAATTCAGGCGTATAGCACAGATCGAGAAAGCCGTTCGCCGTGGCACGTGTCGCTCGGTATTCCGGCAGATAGCGCCCCGCCTGGCGCATCAGCCAGATGGGAGGTGGAGCCACAGCCTCACCAGCCAACACTCTCATCAGTTTCCGCTGCGCTGCCATCCACATCTTTCCTTAAACTTAATTCTATTGAAAAGGATTCTGATTCTTAGAGTCTGTTTGTTCCAGGGATTAACCGCAATCCCCAGTCGAGTCACAGGAAATCCACAGCGAGAGGATCGTTTTCCGGTGAGCGCCGCCTCGTCCGGTAGTTTTGCAATCACTTGGTATCACTGACAGAATCGCCTGCGGATCATGCATTCCGATCGCCGGACGCTTATTATCCACAGGAGCGCGCAGAACCGGCTCGGAAACAACACCGAACCGGCCCCGGTGTGGAAAACCAGCGACCTTTGCCTTGCCAAACCAGCGCCGGGACCCTTAGCTCGCGGCTCTCCCTATTTATGCACAAGCGTGGATGTATGCTGTGGATCAGGTCAAAAACTACTTTCATCTCCATCTGATCTCCGATTCCACCGGGGAAACGCTGATTGCAGCGGGCCGCGCTGCCGCGGCCCAATTCCGTGGCGCCCAGGCGCTTGAACATGTCTATCCCCTGATCCGCAACCGCCGACAGCTTATTTCGGTGCTCGACGCCATTGATGGCGCGCCCGGCATCGTATTGTACACGCTCATCGAAACCGATCTCGCCTCGATCATCGAGTTGAAGTGCCGCGACATGGGGCTGCCTTGCGTGTCGGTCCTCGAGCCGGTTCTGCAGGTGTTCCAGAACTATCTTGGCGCCCCGAATCGCCGCCGCGTCGGCGCTCAGCACGCCATGAACGAAGAGTATTTCCGCCGCATCGACGCCCTCAACTTCACCATGGATCACGACGACGGTCAGCTGCCAGCCGATTTCGATGAAGCCGACGTCATTATTGTCGGCATTTCGCGCACATCCAAAACACCGACGAGCATCTATCTTGCCAATCGCGGCATCAAGACGGCCAATATCCCAATCGTGCAGGATGTTCCGCTCCCGGCGGGACTCGACAAGGCAAGCAAGCCGCTGGTCGTCGGACTGATTGCATCGGTCGATCGCATTGCCCACGTCCGGCAAAACCGCATTCTCGGCAAAACGCCGGGCTTTCAGGGGGAACTTTACACCGACCGCGCCCTTATCGCTGAGGAGATAAAATATGCCAGAACCCTGTGCGAGAAAAACGGCTGGCCGCTGATCGACGTGACCCGCCGGTCAATTGAAGAGACGGCCGCTGCAATCCTCGCTCTGCGTTCTAAATGACGCTAGACAGGAGTGGACCATGACACGAATCATTCTTGCCTCTCAAAGCACCTTTCGCCGCGATATGCTGGCAAATGCCGGTATCGATGTGACGCCCATAGCCGCCGAGATCGACGAGCGCGCAGTTGAGCGGACTGTAGCCGGCAGTGGTGTCACGCCGGACGAACTGGCGCTTATTCTCGCCGAAGCCAAGGCCAGCAATGTTGCCGAACGCAATGCTGGCGCCTGGACGATCGGTTGCGACCAGACCCTGGCGCTTGACGATCTCGCCTTGCACAAGCCGGTGGATATGGACGGGGCCCGACGGCGTCTTCTTGAACTCTCCGGCAAAACGCACCAGCTCCACAGTGCGGTCGTACTGGCACGTGGCAGTGAAGTTGTGTGGCGCCATCTCGAAACGGCGCGGCTGACCATGCGCGAACTCGATCCGGGTTTCATTGGACGTCACCTTGCCAATGTCGGTGACAAGGTGCTGGAAAGTGTCGGCGCCTATCAGATCGAAGGGGAGGGGGTGCAACTGTTCGAAAGTATAGAAGGCGACCTTTTCACCATTATCGGTCTGCCACTTTTGCCGCTTCTCGCCGAACTGCGCCGCCTCGGGGCAATTGATGGATAGATTGCAACCCCGCGCCTTCGTTATCGGTGATCCGATCGCTCATTCACGGTCGCCCCTCATCCACCGTCACTGGCTCAAGGAATTTAAGATCGAAGGCACCTATCAGCCAATCGCCGTGTCTGCGGAAAAACTGCCGGGGTTCATAGCCGAAATCAAAAGCGGAAAGGCGGGATTTGTCGGCGGCAACATCACCATCCCGCACAAGGAAGCGGTCCTGCATCTGGCGGACCACAGCGATGACATCACACGTGCGATCGGTTCCGGCAACACGTTGTGGATGGAAGACGGTCGGCTCTGCGCCACCAATACCGACGCCTATGGGTTCTGCGCCAATCTGGACGCCGAAGCAACCGGCTGGGATCGCGGAAGAAAAGCCGTTGTCCTCGGTGCCGGCGGGGCAAGCCGGGCTGTCCTCCACGCCCTCGAGCAACGCGGCTTTGCACAGATCATCCTGGTGAATCGCACGCTGGAGCGCGCTGCATCCCTGGCGCCACAATTCAAAGGCGTCGAACCCGCGCCGATGGAGGCCCTGCAGTCTGCCCTGCGCGGTGCCGATCTGTTCGTCAATACATCGTCCCTGGGGATGGGCGGCGGCACTGTACCGGATCTCGATTTTTCGGTCATGACGCCGGAGGGGCTGGTGACCGATATTGTGTACGTGCCCCTTCGCACACCGTTTCTCGATCAGGCAGAACGGCAGGGTCGTCCCACGGTTGACGGCCTCGGCATGCTGTTGCATCAGGCGGTTCCGGGATTTGAGAAATGGTTCGGCCGCCGGCCCGAGGTGACGCCAGCGCTGCGCCAGACAATTCTCGCCGATTTGGCGCAGTGAAGGCGCGCCAGAGAATGCGACGGGCACGAACGAGGAGCAGGGGGCAATGATCATCCTGGGTATGACCGGCTCCATCGGCACCGGCAAATCGACGACGGCGAAGATGTTTGCCGCTCGCGGCATTCCGGTCAACGATGCAGACCAGGTCGTCCACGACCTCTATGAGGGCGAAGCCGCTCCGCTCGTCGAAGCGGCTTTTCCCGGATCGACCCACAATGGCGTGGTCGACCGCGCACGTCTGGGCCGCATCCTGGTCGACAATCCGGAGGGCTTTAAACGTCTGGAGGCCATTGTTCATCCCTTGGTGCGGCAGAAAGAGAAGGCGTTTCTGACACGCCACCGTGACCTCGGCACCGCCGCTGTGCTGCTGGACATTCCGCTCTTGTTCGAGACCGGTGCGTCCGACCGCGTCGACCACATCGTTGTCGTTAGCTGCGATCCCGAAACGCAGCGTCAGCGGGTTCTGCAAAGGCCGGGGATGAGTGAGGAAAAATTCGCGGCCATCCTTGCGCGTCAGGTTCCCGACGCCGAAAAGAGGAAAAGGGCCGATTTCATCATCGAAACCGACGAGGGGCTCGAGGCCGCCGAGGCCCAGGTCGATGCTGTTCTTGCGGCCCTCGACCTGATTTAGGAGCGGATATATGCGCGAGATCGTGTTCGATACGGAGACCACCGGGCTCGATAATGGCACCGACAGGATCATCGAGATCGGTGGCATTGAGCTCGACAACCAGTTTCCGACGGGCCGCAGCGTGCATTTTTACATCAACCCGGCCGGCTGCCCGATCCATCCTGATGCCTTGGCGGTGCATGGCATCACTGCAGAATTCCTTACTGACAAGCCGACTTTCGACAGGATTGCGGAAGAGGTCTGTGCATTTTTCGAGGGCGCCAAATGGGTGGCCCACAACGCCACTTTCGACATCGGTTTCATCAATGCCGAATTCCGCCGCCTCGGCTTGCCGCCGGTGGATCCCGCACATGTCGTTGACACCCTGGCGATCGCCAGACGGCGCCACCCGATGGGGCCAAACAGTCTTGACGCCCTGTGTCGTCGCTATGGCATCGACAATGCGCATCGCACCAAACATGGCGCGTTGCTTGATGCCGAGTTGCTTGCCGATGTCTATATCGAACTGCTTGGCGGCCGCCAGGCGGCCCTTGGCCTGGTGGCGGAGACTGAAAACACCGCCGCCATGACTGTCGAGACGATCGAAATCGAGGCGATCGGCGGGCGACCGGCACCCTTGCCTTCGCGCCTGTCCGCCGCGGAAGTCGCCGCTCATGAGCGCCTGATCGCACGACTTGGCGACAAGGCGCTGTGGCGCGTCGCGGCCCCTTCCGCCTGAGCGATCATCTTCGCCGGGCCGGCAACAAAAAACGCCCGCGAAACCAGTTCGCGGGCATTTTGCTTTAAAACGACAACAGCGGGCTCGGATCGATAAAAGTCCGATCCCTGATCAGATCAATTGCTTGGCTGTCCGTTGCCCGCGGCTGGCGCGGCGCCATTGCCGTTGCTGCCGCCTTCGCGCTGCTGCTTCGCCTGCTCGGCGGCCATGCGCTGCTGGAACATTTGCGCGAAATCGATCGGATCGATCATCAGCGGCGGGAAGCCGCCATTGCGGGTCGCATCGGCAACGATCTGCCGGGCGAAGGGGAACAGCAGGCGCGGGCACTCGATGAACAACAGCGGCAGCATGTGTTCCTGCGGGAAATTGGCGATACGGAACACCCCGCCATAGACCAGCTCCACATTGAAGACGATGTTGTCGCCATCCTTGGCTTCCGCATTCAGCGTCAGAATGACGTCGAACTCGTTCTCGGACAGTGGATTGGCATTGACGTTGACGTTGACCGAGATGGCCGGCGAATTGTTGCGGCTGGAAAGCGATTTCGGCGCACCCGGATTCTCGAAGGAAAGATCCTTCACATACTGCGTCTGCACATTCAGCGTCGGCTGCGCGCCAGCCTTCGCTTCCGCTCCGCTGGTGGCCGTCTCCTTGGTCGTGTCCTCTGCCATCAGGCAATCCCTTTTCTCAAACTTGGAAGCGCGATCGGCTCCAAAAAATCACGTCGCTCGGGCTAGCATTTCACCGATAAGCTTACAACCCGTCTTTCTGGCCGCCTTTCCGGGAGGTTTCCTCGTCAAACCAGGGAGAATCGGCATCCTTGCTCCCCTCGGTATAGTCTTCGCTGCCAAGATCGACCACCGGCCCATCCACGCCTCTGCCACCATACGAGCCGTCTTTTGTGCTGCCGCGCGGATGGTTCGCGCCCGGCCCGCCGGGCGCAGCGCCGCCGAACGATCCGCTACCGCGGCCCGTTGCCATGACGACCACGCGGCTCTTGAGATGACCCCAGGCCCAGTCGCGGACCGCCGGCACGAACAGAAGAAAGCCCATGGTGTCGGTCACGAAACCGGGCGTCAGCAGCAACACGCCAGCCACCAGGATCATCGCGCCATGCACCAGGTCGCGGCCAGGCACGTGACCGGCCTCGGTCTCGCTGCGCACCCGATTGAGGATGCCCAGACCCTGTTGTCGCAGCAAGAAACTCCCCACCAATGCGGTCAGCAGGATCAGGCCCAGCGTCGAAAACACGCCAATCTCGCCGCCGATGAGGATGAAGGTGGCGATTTCGGCAATGGGAATGACGATCAGCACCAGTGGCAATAGGCTCAGTCGCATCAGGCTCTCCCGGGGCCGGTCAGTGCTGCGCAAACCAGGAAAATCTGCCCTGAACACTGATTTGCGGCCGCTGCAAATTGATTGCAGGGCATGTGGCGATTATATGCATGGCATACAAGAACCAAAATGAAAGTAGCGGGAATGGGTTCGTTCGACATCGTCACCGTCATTTTTTTCATCGCAGCCGTGGTGATTTTCATCCAGTTGCGGTCCGTTCTCGGTCGAAAGGACGACAGTGATCAAAGCCGCATTGAACGCAAACGCGCCCGGCGCGTCCCGACCCAGGCTCCGCCCTTGCCCAGCGACGATCCGAAGGTCGTGACCTTGCCGTCGCTGAACAAGGACAGCGAAACAGCGGTCGATGACATGGCGGCGATCGACACCTACGCCACCCCCGGCACCGAACTCAACGACGGCCTGCGCGCTCTCAAGGCGGCAGATCCGAGCTTCGACCCGAAGGAGTTCGTCAAGGGTGCCGGCATTGCCTATGAAATGATTGTCGCCGCCTATGCGGAGGGGGATCGCAAGACCCTGCGCAGTCTGTTGTCCCGCGACGTGTATGAGGGCTTTGCTGCCGCGATCGAGGAGCGCGAGCGGCGCGGCGAGACCGCTCGTTCAAACTTTGTCGGCATCGAAAAGACGGACATCATCCAGGTGGAGATGAAGGGCAGCGAAGCCAATGTCACGGTGCGCATCATCAGCCAGTTGATCTCCGCCACCTTCGATTCCGATGGCAAGGTCATTGAGGGCGACACCGAAGAAGTATCGGAAGTCAACGATGTGTGGACTTTTGCCCGCGACACCCGTTCGCGTGATCCCAACTGGCGTCTGATCGCGACTGAAGCGGATCAGTGAGCCGCTTTCAGCTGCACCCGTGCGCGTTCGCGAGCATCTGCGGCTGGGCCGAGGACAATATGGTCGGCGCATTGCGTGCCTTTCGCCGTTCAGCTGAACATGCCCTAAATGTCCGGCCCTATCGCCAGGCCGCCGCCGCGCCGCCATCAGCCGCTTTCAAACCGGCCTTCCAGGCCGCCATGGCCCTTGATCCCGAAGCGGTCCCGGCTGACTCTGCCCGCCGTTTCTTCGAGACTTATTTCACACCCCTTCGCATTCTGCCAGACGAGGGTGAGCCGGGCAGGGTCACGGCGTTCTACGAACCCATCGTCGATGCCCGCCGCCGTCCGGACGCCACCTGGCGCTATCCCTTCCTGCGCCGGCCTGCGGGACTGGAAGCGGTCCGGCCCGGCCATCCTTCCGCCGATCTGCCGCCCGACTTTCCCGAGGATTTTGCCTATGCGCTGCGCACGCCCTCCGGTTTGACAACCTGCCCCGACAGGCAGGCAATCGATCGCGGTGCATTCGCCGGTCAAGACCTCGAGATCGCCTATGCAGCTTCGAAGGCGGACGTGTTCTTTGCGCAGATTCAAGGCGCTGCACGATTGCGCCTCGAGAACGGAGAGATCACGCGCATCACATATGCCGCCAAATCCGGTCATCCGTTCACCGCCATCGGGCGGTTGCTCGCCGAGCGCGGCGCAATCCCGGCGGCAAAGGTGTCGATGCAATCGATCCACTCATGGCTGACGGCCCATCCTGACGAGGCCGACGCCCTGATGTGGGAGAACCGCTCCTATATTTTCTTCAAGGAGATCGAGTTGGCCGACGATGGTCTCGGTCCGGTCGCCGCCGCCAAGGTTCAGCTGGAGCCCGGCCGGTCGCTGGCCATCGATCGTGTTCTGCACAGTTTCGGCACGCCGTTCTTTGTCACCGCCCCGGCTTTGCGGGATTTTGACTGCGAGCGCTCCTTCGCACGCCTTATGATAGCGCAGGATACGGGCTCGGCGATCGTCGGCCCGGCGCGCGGCGATCTGTTTACCGGCAGCGGGGACCGGGCGGCAGAGCTTGCCGGTGCCGTCAACGCTGTGGCAGATTTTATTGTGTTGTTGCCGCGCGGTGCGGCGAGTCCCGCGCCGGCGGGGCAGGAGCCCGATCATGAGCGCTAAGGGTAGGAAGGGACTGTCGCATGACGATCGTGTCGTCTGGGATAGGGTGACCCGGACGGTGGCGCCGTTGCATGATGCGCCTTCCCCGCACGCGGCGGCCTCTGAGACCATGGCCGAATTGATGGCCGGGCAAGGAAGCAAGCCCGCGACGCCGTCATCCAAGGTTGTCAGGGCGGCCCCGGTCCTCACCCCGCGGTCCGGAACGCGTAAAGCTGAAACGCAGGATCATGGCTTTTCAAGCCAGCCGGCATTGCACCCGATTGAAAAACCCACCTGGCGCAAGATCAAGACCGGGCGGCTTGCCATCGAGGCTCGCCTCGACCTTCACGGCCTGCGCCGCACCGAGGCCTACCCGTTGCTTTACAACTTTCTTCTCGAGGCGCGGGATCGCGGCCTGCGCCACGTCCTGGTGATCACCGGCAAGGGGCGCTCGGGCGGAAGTGCGGGTGTGTTGCGCCGTGTGATCCCCGAATGGTTCACCCAGCCGCAGTTCCGCCTCCTCGTTTCGGGTGTGGAAACCTCGGCACGCGGTCATGGCGGCGAGGGGGCGCTGTATGTCCGCCTGCGCCGGCGCCGCGATATCAACCGATGACGCCGTTCGGTGCGGCGGTGCGGCGGTTGCGCGCCGAAAGAGGCATAACACAGCGCCGCATGGCGCACGACCTGGGCGTCTCAGCCGCTTATCTCTCCGCGCTGGAACACGGCCAGCGCTCCGCACCCAACTGGCAGCTGGTGCAGCGCATCATCGGATATTTCAACATCATCTGGGACGAAGCCGAGGAGCTCGAGCGCCTTGCCATGCTGTCACAGCCGCGCATTGTCATTTCTGCGAGGGAGTTGACCCCGCGCGCTGCTCTCCTCGCCAACCGCCTGGCCGAAAGCTTTCCGGCCTTGTCCAACGCAGCGCTCGACGAACTCGAAAAGTGGCTGGATGCATGTGAAAGAAGCGAGCCGGAGAGCGATGCTTAATTGCCGATAATGGCGCGCAGTTCCGCTTCCTTGTCGTTGACCAGCCAGCCATAGTAATTTTCCACGGGCAGCTTCGCTTTCTGGCCGCGCTTGGCGCGTTTGGCATTCGTGGCGGCAAGTTCGCGCGCGCGCCGTGTTGCCTCCCCGACATTGTACAGGGTTGCTGTAATCCCCGGGTTTGCCGAGATGTCGAAGTCCGCAATTCGGCGATAATCCTCGATGTCGGCGCTGATGCCCGCAGCCATAAGGGCCAGGGTGGAATCCGGATCCATGATCGCTTCGTAAACGCCGGCCGCGCGCTCGGCGGAGAACGGCCTGATTCTCGAGATCTGAACGGCGCGATCGGCATTTTTCAGGGCCGTAAGCGGGCTCAACTGCCCGAGGCCGAATGTTTGCCCCGCGTAGAAGGGTTCGAAGAAAACTGCGTTGAACCGGTTGTTCGGGAAGCTTTTGCCGTCGACGGTCTTGCCGCGGAACGTGCTGTTCCAGACCTCCTCCCGGCAGCTCCACACGGCCCGCGATCCTGCTGAATCGTCACAGACCGAAAATTCAGGTCGCTGGACGAAATCAGTGACCTTTTCGCCATCATATTCAAATCGGAAGCGCTCGCCGGCATAGGCGACAGCCTTGACGTAATAGCTCTGCAGCCGGTCATAGGCATCAACATTGTAGGTGTGCTCGCCGACCAGTGCACCGACAATATGCATCGGATCGATCTTGTAGTTTTGAGCCACGGTGCGGATTTTTTCCCGCAGCCGTGCATCGCCGGCGAGAAGATCGCGAATTTTTTCGTACTTGGCCTCAAAGGTCGAACGGGTCTGCTTGGTGCGCCGCACGGAAGCACCCGGAATGGCCGGCTGTTCAGCATGGCGATTACCGGGCGGCACCAGGGTCGCCGCCGCTGCGGGTGGAAGCAGTCCCCCGCCCAGGGCGATCAGCCCGAGCGCCAACGAGAAGAGAAAACTTCTTGAACGATTGACGGCCACGCGGTCTGATCCTTTCGCTGCGACGGGTGCACCCGCCGGGTCGCTGCAGGAGATGGATGCGACACCCACCCCGCTGTGCAACTTGTGTATCGGACCTGCGCTTTCAGAGGATATAGCGCGACAGGTCGGCATCCTGTGCCAGATCGCCCACATGCTGGCGGACATAATCCGAATCGATCTTGGTTGTCGAGCCTGACCTGTCCGGTGCCTCGAAGGAAATCTCGTCAAGAACGCGCTCCATCACCGTCTGCAGCCGGCGAGCGCCAATGTTCTCGAGCGTCCCGTTGAGGTGAACGGCCACCTCGGCCAGTGCGTCTATTGCGTCTTCAGTGAACTCGAGCGTCACACCCTCGGTTCCCATCAGCGCGATGTATTGCTTGATCAGACTGGCTTCCGTCTCCGTCAGGATGCGGCGGAAATCCTCCTTCTCCAGGGCACGCAGCTCGACACGGATCGGCAACCGACCCTGCAGTTCCGGGAGGAGGTCTGAAGGTTTGCTGACATGAAAGGCGCCGGATGCGATGAACAGGACATGGTCGGTCTTCACCGGCCCGTATTTGGTCGCAACTGTCGAACCTTCGACCAGTGGCAACAGATCGCGCTGCACGCCTTCGCGCGACACGCCGGCACCGGCGCCACCGTCACGCGCTGCGATCTTGTCGATCTCGTCGATAAAGACAATGCCCTCGTTTTCTGCCAGTTTCAAAGCTTCCTGCTGCACCTGCTCCATGTCGAGAAGCTTGTCGGATTCGTCATTGACGAGCATGTCGTGTGAATCCTTGACGGTCGTCTTGACCTTTTTGGCGCGGCCGCCCATCGCCTTGCCAAGCATGTCGCCTAGGTTGAGAACGCCGATATTGGCGCCCGGCATGCCGGGAAGCTCGAAATTCGGCATGCCGCCGCCGGTGTCGCTCACCTCCACCTCGATTTCCTTGTCGTCCAACTGGCCCTCGCGCAGCTTCTTGCGAAAGGAATCCCGCGTTGCCGGTGATGCGGTCGGACCGACCAGCGCATCAAGCACCCGTTGCTCGGCATTGATATGCGCCTTGGCGTTGACCTCCTTGCGCTTGCGATCGCGCACGATACCGATCGCCGCCTCGACCAGATCGCGGATGATCTGTTCGACATCGCGGCCGACATAGCCGACCTCTGTGAACTTGGTGGCTTCGACCTTGATGAACGGAGCACCGGCCAGTTTCGCCAATCGTCGCGAAATCTCGGTTTTGCCCACCCCGGTGGGGCCGATCATCAGAATATTCTTCGGCATCACCTCCTCTTTCAGAAGGCCGTCGAGCTGCTGGCGACGCCAGCGGTTGCGCAGCGCGATCGCGACCGCGCGCTTGGCTTCCTTTTGACCGATGATGAAGCGATCGAGTTCGGTCACCGTCTCGCGGGGAGAAAATGTTGTCATGGTTGGGGTCTCGTCTTTGCGTCGCGGGCCGTCTGAGCCCTTGCTGTATTCGCCGTGACAGGCAGGCACGGTGGCTCCGCCGCCCGCCTATTCGGCGTCAAGAGTTTCGATGTGAATGTTGCCGTTGGTATACACGCAGATCTCGCCGGCGATTTCCATTGCCCGGCGTGCCACCTCCTCGGCGTTGCGATCGGTATCCATCAGGGCACGCGCCGCCGCATAGGCATAATTTCCGCCTGAACCGATGGCCATCGTCCCATGTTCCGGCTCGAGCACATCACCGTTGCCTGTCAGTGCCAGGGTCACGGTCTTGTCGGCCACGAGCATCATCGCTTCAAGGCGCCTGAGATAACGGTCGGTGCGCCAGTCCTTGGCCAGCTCGACGGCAGCGCGCGTCAACTGGCCCGGATACTGTTCGAGCTTGGTCTCGAGCCGTTCCAGCAGCGTGAAGGCATCAGCCGTGGCGCCGGCGAAACCGGCAATGACCGAGCCGTCCTTGCCGATGCGCCGCACTTTCTTGGCGTTGCCCTTCATCACGGTCTGCCCCAGGCTGACCTGGCCGTCACCCGCCATCACCACCTGTCCGCCCTTACGCACAGTGATGATCGTCGTGGCGTGCATGCTTGCCTCGCTCATCTTTAATCCTCGCTTAGCCGGTTGCAGGCCGTGGCGGCTGCCGGCGGAAAAATCTCTTCCGCCTATGTAAGTGCCGAAACAGCGATTGCAAACGGTGTGTGGACGCAGCCGACTTCTGACCAGCACAGGCACCAGTGCCATCTGGAATTTTCGCCGCAGGGCTGGTATTGAGCGCCGGCGACACCCCGCCCGGCAATCGACCTGGCAGGGTGGCCGAGCCCGGTACCCCGAGATCGCCCTGCGCGGCGGTCGTCAGAGAGACAGCCCGATGACCCAGTCCGCCGTCAACCGTTCCGCCAGCATCACGCGGAAAACCAATGAGACCGACATCCAGGTTTCTGTCACCATCGATGGGACTGGTCGCGCCAAGATCGCAACCGGCATCGGCTTTTTCGATCACATGCTCGATCAGCTGGCACGCCACTCGCTGATCGACATGGAGATTTCTGCCAGGGGCGATCTGCATATCGATGATCACCACACCGTTGAAGATGTCGGTATCGCGCTTGGCCAGGCGCTGCACAAGGCGCTTGGGGACCGCAAGGGCATTCGCCGCTATGCCTCGATTGACCTGCCGATGGACGAAACCCTGTCACGCGCGGCCCTCGACGTTTCCGGACGACCCTTCCTCGTCTGTGACATCGCCTTCACGGCCCAGCGCATCGGCACCTTCGACACCGAACTCGTACGCGAATTCTTCCAGGCCTTCGCGCAGCATGGCGCCTTGACGCTGCACATCGCCAATCTTTACGGCGCCAACAGCCATCATATTGCCGAATCCTGCTTCAAGGCGGTGGCGCGGGCGCTGCGTGCAGCCTGCGAGATCGACCCGCGCATGGCCGATGCCGTGCCTTCCACCAAGGGAATGCTGGTCTGACAGATCAGCTGCAAGGGAACCTGCTGCCGTGACGTCTTATGCAATCCTCGCATCTGCGGATCGACCGCACTCGCAGCTGCGGGGATCGGCGCATAGGCCCCTTAAGGAGCAACTGCACGGTCCGCTCCGCGTGATCGGCGATCGCTTTACCCTGGCGGGTTTCCTTTTCCGCGGCCTGTGGCTGCTCTGGCATCGCGCCTGGTTCGCCGGACTTGCGGTTCTGGCGGTCGATATCGTCATTGCGGCAGCCATGGCGCTCACCGGTCAGGTCGGCTTTTTCTACCTGCTGTCTTTCGGATTGGCGCTGATTGTCGGTTTCGAGGGCCAGCAATGGCGTGTTGCCTCGCGGCTTGCCAAGGGGGATCACCTGCTGGACCGTGTTGAGGCCGCCGATAGCGAAGAAGCACTCCTCCGGGCGGCAATGAAGCAGAGCGCTGGCCATCAGCAGGGCAGTCCGCCCCCTTTGCCTCCGCGGCGCCATCTCGCCGTGAACGCGGCCCCTGACGATCCGGGCGAATATATCGGCCTGGTGCCGTCGGGCCGTCAGCAATGACCCTTGCGGCGGCAAGCATTAAATATCAATCAGCAGTCAGATCAGCGAAGTGAAGCGGCAGGAATGAAAATCGCCATTATCGATTATGGATCCGGCAATCTGCGTTCGGCGACGCGCGCCTTCGAACGTGCGGCCGCGGAAAACGGCATCGCTGCTGAGGTGATACTGACCGACCGCGCCGAGGAGGTCGCTGCTGCAGATCGCATTGTCTTGCCCGGAGTCGGCGCCTATGCCGACTGCAGGGCCGGGTTGGATGCCGTTGATGGTATGGTCGAAGCGTTGCATACGAGCGTCCGCGACAAAGCTCGCCCTTTTCTCGGAATCTGTGTCGGCATGCAGCTGATGGCGACACGTGGCCGCGAGAAGAGTGACACGCCGGGGCTCGACTGGATTTCCGGCGATGTGATCGCCCTCACGCCCGATGATCCGCAGCTCAAGATCCCGCAGATTGGATGGAACACGCTGAATGTGAGCCGTACCCATCCGCTATTTGCCGGCATTCCGAGCGGTCCCGATGGCCTGCACGCTTATTTCGTTCACTCCTACCAGCTGTGCGCAAGCCGCGCCGAAGATGTCCTGGCAACCACCGACTATGGCGGCGCGGTGACAGCCGCGGTATGCCGCGACAACATGGCCGGGACGCAGTTCCACCCGGAAAAGAGCCAGGCCCTCGGTCTCGCCCTGATCGCCAATTTCTTGCAATGGAAACCGTGAGCCGATGACCGCGAAGATCCTCTTCCCAGCGATCGACCTGAAAGATGGCCAGTGTGTCCGCCTCAAGCTTGGCGAAATGGACAGCGCCACGGTCTACAATGACAATCCCGCCGACCAGGCGCGCGCCTTCGAGGCGATGGGATTCGAGTGGTTGCATGTGGTCGATCTGAATGGCGCTTTTGAGGGTCAGTCGGTCAATGGCGCAGCAGTCGAGGCCATCTTGGCGGCGACAGGCAATCCCGTGCAGCTTGGCGGCGGTATACGCACCCTGCGTGACATCGAGAATTGGCTCGCCAAAGGACTGGCGCGCGTCATTCTCGGAACGGTCGCCGTCCGCGATCCCGATCTGGTAATCGCCGCCTGCAAGGCTTTCCCCGGTCAGGTCGCCGTTGGCGTCGATGCCAAGGGTGGCAAGGTGGCGGTCGAGGGCTGGGCCGAGGCGAGTGAACTGGGGGTGGTCGAATTGGCGCGACGCTTCGAGGGCGCCGGCGTTGCGGCCATCATCTATACCGATATCGATCGTGACGGCGTCCTTGCCGGCATCAACTGGCCCTCGACCATCGCGCTCGCCGATGCAGTGACCATTCCTGTCATCGCCTCGGGTGGACTGGCCTCGCTGGACGACATTCGCCGCATGGTCGAGCCGGATGCCGCCAAACTCGAAGGTGCGATTTCCGGCCGCGCCCTTTATGATGGCCGTATCGATCCGCGCCAGGCGCTGGACATTCTCAAGAGCGCCGGCGAAAGGAGGCAGGCATGACTTTGAAAGCACGCGTCATTCCCTGCCTCGACGTCAAGGTTGGCCGTCCCGCCACGTGCGCCGCGCCCCCTCGCGGCGAACGGGCAAGGAGTAAAAACGGCACGGCCGGGAGTGGATGCATATGACTTTGAAAGCACGCGTCATTCCCTGCCTCGACGTCAAGGACGGTCGTGTCGTTAAGGGCGTCAATTTTCTAGATCTTGTCGATGCCGGTGATCCGGTGGAGGCTGCTCGTGCCTATGATGCCGCTGGCGCCGATGAATTGTGTTTTCTCGACATCACTGCCTCGTCTGACGAGCGCGACACGATCTTTGACGTCGTCGCCCGCACGGCTGAGCACTGTTTCATGCCCCTTACCGTGGGTGGCGGCGTTCGTACGGTTGCCGACATCCGCAAGCTGCTGCTCGCCGGTGCCGATAAGGTGGCGATCAACACCGCGGCGGTCAGGAATCCGGACTTCGTCGCCGAGGCGGCTGACAAGTTCGGCAACCAATGCATCGTTGTGGCCATTGATGCCAAGAAGGTCGCATCGGACAGCGATGACGACCGGTGGGAGATTTTCACCCATGGCGGGCGTACCCCGACCGGCATCGATGCGATCGACTTCGCCCGCCAGGTGGTGGCACGCGGCGCCGGCGAGATCCTGTTGACCTCGATGGATCGCGACGGCACCAAGATCGGCTACGACATCGCTCTGACCCGTACGCTGGCCGATACCGTCAGCGTGCCGGTGATCGCTTCCGGCGGGGTTGGCAGCCTCGATCATCTGGTCGAGGGCATTCGCGACGGCCACGCCACCGCCGTCCTTGCCGCCTCGATATTCCATTTTGGCACCCATTCGATTGCTGAGGCCAAGGCGCATATGGCCGCCGCCGGCCTGCCGATGCGTCTCGACTGAGCGCCACCCAGGAGCTTGCCCATGCCCGCCGACAAGAACCCTGCCTCCGGCTCGAACGCTGACGCAGCAAAATCCTTCAGCCTCGCCGACCTCGAACAGATCATTGCCGACAGGTCGAATGCAGCGCCCGACAGCTCCTGGACGGCAAAGCTGGTCGCCGGCGGCATGGAACGCGCTGCGAAGAAACTGGGCGAAGAGGCGGTCGAGACGGTGATTGCCGCGCTTTCCCGAGAGCGCGGTGCTGTGGTTGCTGAAACGGCCGATCTTCTCTTTCATTTGCTTGTCGTGCTAAGAATGAGCGATGTGCCGCTCTCCGAGGTCTTGCAGGAGCTGGAGAGGCGAACCGGACAGAGCGGCCTCGCCGAGAAGGCGGCACGGACGTCCGAGTGACGCACCCGCAACCGCATTTGACCAATGCGCCCGAAGTTTGTGCCGGAACCGGCGCCAGAGTTCAGCCCTATGTCCCAGTCCCGACCGGTGCCCGTAAAGCCCGCAGCAACGCTTTCGGAACCGCCTATGGAACCCCTTGACCACTTTCGCGACGATGATTTCTCGCCGTTCCGCTTCTTCACCGCCGAACAGTGGTCACGATTTCGCGCCGATACGCCGCTGACCTTGACCGAGGAAGAGGTGCGCCGCCTGCGCTCGCTTAACGATCCTGTCGACCTCGACGAGATCCGGCGCATCTATTTGTCATTGTCGCGCCTTCTGTCGGCGCATGTCGAATCCTCGCAACTGCTGTTCCACCAGCGCAAGAGCTTTCTCAACATCGACCAGGCCTGGAAAACACCCTTCATCATCGGCATCGCCGGCTCGGTGGCGGTCGGCAAGTCGACAACGGCGCGCATTCTCGCCGAACTTCTCAAACGCTGGCCATCCAGCCCGAAGGTCGATCTGGTCACCACCGACGGCTTTCTTTACCCCAACGAGGTCCTGCGCCGTGAAGACCTGATGGATCGCAAGGGCTTTCCGGAAAGCTATGACGTTGGCGCCGTGCTGCGCTTTCTCTCCGATATCAAGGCTGGCCGGCCAAATGTGCATGCGCCCAGCTACTCTCACCTGACCTATGATGTATTGCCGGGCGAGTTCACGGTCGTCGATCGGCCCGACATCCTGATCTTCGAAGGCATCAATGTGCTGCAGGTGCGCGATCTGCCCGAGGATGGCAAGATCGTCCCCTTCGTTTCCGATTTCTTTGATTTCGCCATCTATATCGATGCCGAGGAAGCCGACATCCACCATTGGTATGTCGAGCGCTTCATGCGCCTGCGCGAGACCGCCTTCCGCGATCCCGAAAGCTTCTTTCACCGCTATGCCGCAATTCAGCCTGATGCAGCCCGGGCCGTTGCCGAGAGCCTTTGGGAAAACATCAACCTGAAAAACCTGCACGACAACATATTGCCGACCCGCCCACGGGCTGATTTGATCCTCCGCAAGGGCCGTGATCACCTGATTAACCGGGTCGCCCTGCGCAAGCTATAAGCCAGGCGGCTTCCAAATCCTGGGCAAACAGATCCAATAATTTTTAACGAAATCCCCCTAAGACGACACTGGTATTTGAAACGGGGGACTCCATGTCAGACGCTGCGCAGGACGGCATTCAGAACCGCTTTTATCTGGCTCTTGTCGGCCTGTGGGCGGTCGTGCTCGCCGCGCAACGCTTTTCCAAGGTGAGTGTTGCCTATGGCGACTTCGCGGTCGCGCTGGCTCTTTCGGCGGCACTCGCGATCATCGGCTGGGTGATGCGGCGGCGCGGCTACCTGCTGTTGTCCGCGGTCGCCAGCCTGTTCGCCGGCCTATATCTGGTGCTTTTGCCGATGATCATGGCCAACTACATGGCCATGAGCTTCAACCGGCCGCTAGCGGATGACTTTCTCGCCGCGCTCGATGCAGGCCTCGGCTTCGACTGGCTGGCCTATATCCGATTTGTTGACGGACTTCCCTGGCTGGCTGACGCGTTCACCCTGGCCTACAGTTCTTTCACGATCCAGCTGCTCATCGTGCCGTTGTTGCTTCTCCTGCTGTTCCGCGATTCGCGCCGGGCGCATGCCTTCATCATCGCCTATGCCCTGTTCACGCTCATCGCAGCCGCGATCGCCATCTGGTTTCCGGCCCACGGAACCTATCTTTACTATGGGTATGACGGCAGCGAATTTGCCAATCTCAACACCGTCTTTGCCTTCGAGTTCTTCGACCATTTCGTAGCGGTGCGCGCCAGCGACAGCTTTCACATCGAACTCGGTTCCGTCTCCGGCATCCTCACCTTCCCCTCGGTGCATGCCGGCGTCGCTTATCTGGCCATCTGGGCCACATGGCCCTATCGCCTGCTGCGCTATCCGTTTTTCATCGTCAATCTTGCCATGGCGTTGGCGACGGTGTCGAACGCCAACCATTATTTCATCGACGCTCTGGCAAGCATTCCCCTTGCCCTGATCACCGTACTGGCCGTCCGCCGGATAATGGCCATGAAAAGCGACCGGCTTTCAGTCCCGCTGGCCGGGCCGCTTGTTCCGGCACGTTAAGGCAGGCAGGCGCCGAGATTAATCCGACGCGTTCACCCGGCGCAGCGTCAGATTGATGCGTCCGCCGTGCTTGAGAAGCGTCGAGGTATCCGGATAGATCCGATCGACGCCGTGATAGACCAGCCTGCTTTCGCCGCCGAGCACAACAATGTCGCCGCTATCGAGGCGGAATGATTTCGAAGGTGACGGTCCCGCCACCTGGCCAACCCGGAACAGGCAGGAATCCCCCAACGAAACAGACAGAACCGGAGCGCCAAGGTCCGATTCGTCCTTGTCCTGATGCAGACCCATGCGCGCGGTGTCGCGATAGAAATTGACAAGGCAGGCCTCGGGCGGCTGGTCATGGCCAGAGAGCTCTGCCCACAGCGCCATCAGCCGCCCCGGCATGGGCGGCCATGGGCGGCCAGTCACCGGATGATGCGGCTGGTAGCGATATCCCTTGCGATCTGCCACCCAGCCAAGCGGCCCGCAATTGGTCATCTTTACAGAGAAGGGCCGGCCTGACCGCGGCATGATCGGCTGAAACAGCGGCGCGGCCTCGACCACGGCGCGAATGTCCTCGACCAGAGCCTTCTGACTGTCGCGGTCAAGATGACCGGGAATATGCCGCACGCCCCTGGGGAGAACCATCATGACGCTACGCCTTCCCCTGCCATCGGCGATCCCTCGCGCAGTATTCCGACGTCGGTGCGGCCGAGCAGTCCCGTCGTGGTCCTGACCCTAGTCATCTTTCTTGATGCGGCCGCGGCCTTTCTTGATATCGGCACGAATCGACTTTGATTTCAATCGCCGTTCGACGGCGCCGCGGCTTGGCCGTGTCTTGCGCCGCGGCGGTGGCGGCGGCTCCGAGGCGGCATCTATCAGTTCGGTGAGCCGGTCCCTCGCATCGGCGCGATTGCGTTCCTGCGTCCGGTGGCGTCGCGCCTCGATCATCAGCACGCCCTCCTTCGAGACGCGGCTGCCGCCGAATCGGATCAACCGTGATTTGACCCGTTCCGGCAGGCTCGGGGACTGGCGAATGTCGAATTGCAGCTGCACGGCCGTCGCCACCTTGTTGACGTTCTGCCCGCCAGGCCCTGCCGAGTGGATGAAGTTCTCCTTCAGCTCCCAGCCGGCAATGACGATGTTGCGTGCCGCGTAGAGTGCGCCTTGCGACATGATACCCTCATTCTCGTCGTTCGCTGTTTTCCTAGCATATGCGCACCGGTGACCGGCAATTCGAGATGGCAGAAGTTTCTCGGGGATTTGTGAGCCGCCCCGGCCAGGCCGGAGCGCTGACGACCGCAACCGCAATTGCCAAACCGCCACGGGACGGCAGGGCCCATGGCGGTCTGGTCGTGGTGTTGGTGCTTGCTTGCTTACTCGGCTGCCGCGCGTAAGCCCGGCGCTGCATCGCGCACGGATCCGTCGACATGCGCTTCGAAGCGGGCGAAATTATCCGTGAACATGCTGACAAGCCGGCTCGCCATGGCGTCATATGCCTGCTTGTCCGCCCAGGTGGAGCGTGGGTCGAGTATGGCCGCATCAACGCCGCTGACTGCCAGCGGCACCTGAAAGCCGAAATTCGGATCGGTGCGCAGCTCGGCCGCATTCAGTGACCCGTCCAGCGCCGCGCCCAGAAGCGTGCGTGTCGCCTTGATCGGCATGCGCTCGCCGACGCCGTAGGCGCCGCCGGTCCAGCCGGTATTGACCAGCCAGCAGTCGACATTGTGCTCAGCGATCAGGTCACGCAGCAGATTGCCGTATTCCGAAGGGTGGCGCGGCATGAAAGGTGCCCCGAAGCAGGTGGAGAAGGTCGCCTCCGGCTCGATCACGCCCTTCTCCGTGCCGGCAACCTTGGCGGTGTAACCGGAGAGGAAGTGATACATGGCCTGTTCCGGCGTCAGCTTGGCGATCGGGGGCATGACCCCGAAGGCATCGGCCGTCAGCATGATGATGTTCTTTGGATGGCCGGCGCGGCCGTCATCGCTGGCATTGGCGATGAAATGCAGCGGATAGGCGCAGCGTGTGTTTTCGGTCAGCGACCCGTCATCAAAGTCCGGCACGCGATTGTCATCGAGCACCACATTCTCCAATACCGTGCCGAAGCGTTCGGTGGTGCTGTAGATCTCCGGTTCCGCCTGGCGTGACAGCCGTATGGTCTTGGCATAGCAGCCGCCTTCGAAATTGAAGATGCCATCAGGGCCCCAGCCATGTTCGTCATCGCCGATCAGGGTCCGCTTCGGATCGGCCGAGAGCGTCGTCTTGCCGGTCCCCGACAGGCCGAAGAACACGGCCGCATCGCCATCATCGCCGACATTCGCCGAGCAATGCATGGGCATGACGTTTTTCTCCGGCAGCAGGTAGTTGAGCACGGTGAACACCGATTTCTTCATTTCACCGGCATAGGAGGTGCCGCCGATCAGCACGATGCGCCGATCGAAATTCACTGCGATGACCGTTTCGGACCGGCAGCCGTGCCGTGCCGGATCGGCGGCAAAGCTTGGCAGATCGATGATCGTCAGTTCCGGCACATAGCTTTCCAGATCGGCGGCGTCCGGCCGGATCAACAGGTTGCGGATAAACAGCGAGTGCCAGGCGAATTCGGTGATAACGCGCGATTTGAGCGCATGCGCCTCGTCAGCGCCACCAACAAGGTCCTGAACGTAAAGGTCCATGCCCTTCGCATGGGCCAGCATGTCGGCGTGCAGACGCTCAAATGCTTCCGGATCCATCGGCTGGTTGTTGTCCCACCACACGCTGTCCTCGGTGGTGGCGTCGCGGACCACGAACTTGTCCTTTGGCGAACGGCCGGTGTGCTGTCCGGTCAGGGCACGCAAGGCGCCGTGCGCCGTCAGCTGCGCTTCTCCCTGCGCAATGGCATGCTCGACCAGTTCAGCCGCGCGCAGATTGTAGCGTACCGTACCGGCGTCCTGCAGGCCGGCGAGGGCGATGCCCGCGGCGCGATTGCGTATTCCGAGCTCGTCGAACATGTGCCATCCTTTGCATGCGGCCCTCCCGCTGCAGGGCAGAAGGTCGGGGCGGGAGACCTCGGACAGGTCAGAGTCCCGGGCGGGCCAAATTTAAAACCGCGGAATTCTGTACAGTTGCTCGCCCGCAAAAACAACAAGCAATCATTGGAATACCTAATGAAATCAGACTATTAATCGATTTAAAAAAGTTTAGTTAGGTTTCAATCGGTTTAAATCACTTTTCCGGTTGGACATCTGGTCTTCCGCGGAATGACACCTAGGTAAATCTGTGCCACATTTTGTTCTCAGTTTACCCTCAGGGACAGTGTCACGATCGGCCCTGCCCGCGATCAAACGCGCTTCGGTCGCTTGCTTGGAGGTTCCTTTGAGGCCGAGCGAAACGTGACCCGCCGGCGACAGCGGTCAAAAGCAGGATGAGCCGAAAAAGCAGGACGGCCCGGCATGTAAGGGCCGCAAGAATGACGGAGTACTTTTATGCAAACCATCGCGCTCGTCGATGACGACCGCAATATCCTGACGTCGGTCTCCATTGCCTTGGAAGCCGAGGGATATCGCGTCGAAACCTACACCGATGGTGCTTCCGCGCTCGATGGCCTCTCGGCGCGTCCACCGCAATTGGCGATCTTCGATATCAAGATGCCACGCATGGATGGCATGGAACTGTTGCGCCGCTTGCGCCAGAAATCGGATATCCCGGTGATCTTCCTGACTTCGAAAGATGAGGAGATCGATGAACTCTTCGGCCTGAAGATGGGAGCCGACGACTTCATCACCAAGCCGTTTTCCCAAAGGCTTCTCGTCGAACGGGTCAAGGCGGTGTTGCGCCGCGCCGCAAACAGGGAGAGCGCCGCCCAGGGGCGTGCCCCCTCGTCGCCGTCAAAGACTCTCGAGCGCGGCAGCCTTGTCATGGATCAGGAGCGCCACACCTGCACCTGGAAAGAGCAGCCGGTGACGTTGACGGTCACGGAGTTTCTCATTTTGCAGTCCCTGGCCCAGCGCCCTGGTGTCGTCAAGAGCCGTGATGCCCTGATGGATGCGGCCTATGACGAACAGGTCTATGTCGACGATCGCACCATCGACAGCCACATCAAGCGCCTGCGCAAGAAATTCAAGCTCGTCGACAATGACTTCGATATGATCGAAACGCTTTACGGCGTGGGCTATCGCTTCAGGGAGATGGGCTGACGAAAGCGCAATCCACGCTGTTGATCGACGAGAGGACACTGTCTTGCGGCCAGGCCCGGCGACTGTCGATGCGGTGCTTTCCGGCCACAAGCCGGCGCGGACCGGGTGGGTGCTCATGGGAATGCCGCGATGACCGCTGACACCGACGAGACCGGCGCCAACCGAGACGGGCGGCGCAATGGCGCCGGCGTCGCCGCCGGCCGCTCGCACGGCCTGACCCGCCCGGTAACGATGATTCGCCGAATCTTCGGTCACGTCCTCTTTTCCAGTCTGACGCGGCGTATCCTGTCGCTCAACCTGCTGGCGCTTTTCGTCCTCGTCTCCGGAATTCTCTACCTCAACCAGTTCCGCGAGGGCCTGATCGATGCGCGTGTCGAAAGTCTTCTGACCCAAGGCGAGATTATCGCCGGCGCGATGGCCGCCTCGGCCTCGGTCGATACCAACTCCATCACCATCGATCCGCAGAAACTGCTTGAATTGCAGGCCGGGCAGACGATCACGCCGACCAGCAACGATTTGGATTTCCCGATCAATCCCGAGCGCGTCGCGCCGGTTCTGCGCCGCCTGATCTCTCCGACCCGAACGCGGGCCCGCATCTATGACGAGGATGCCAGTCTGCTGCTTGATTCGCGCTTTCTCTATTCCAGCGGTCAGGTGCTGCGCTTCGAGTTGCCGCCGACGACGCCGCAGCAATCGCGCAGCCTTGGCGATCGCCTTTCGGCATGGATCAACCGTCTGTTTCAGCGCCGCGATCTGCCGCTCTACCGTGAACCGCCGGGAGCGGACGGATCGATTTATCCCGAAGTGATGAATGCGCTGACCGGAAGCCGGGGGGCAGTCGTTCGGGTCAACGAAAAGGGCGAACTGATCGTTTCCGTGGCCGTGCCGATCCAGCGCTTCCGCGCTGTGCTGGGCGTCCTTCTGCTGTCCACCCGTGCCGGCGACATCGACAAGATCGTCCATGCCGAGCGCATGGCCATCTTCCGCGTCTTCGGCATCGCGGCCACCGTCAACATCGTCCTGTCACTGCTCCTGGCAAGCACCATTGCAACGCCGTTGCGCCGTCTGGCAGCGGCTGCGGTGCGGGTTCGGCGCGGCGCCCGAGTGCGCGAGGAGATCCCCGACTTCTCCGAGCGGCAGGATGAAATCGGCAATCTCTCGGTGGCGCTGCGCGACATGACAAACGCGCTGTATGATCGCATTGATGCCATCGAGAGTTTCGCCGCCGATGTCAGTCACGAGCTGAAAAACCCGCTGACATCTTTGCGCAGCGCCGTCGAAACCCTCCCGGTCGCGCGCACCGCTGAATCGCAAAAGCGCCTGCTTGACGTCATCGAACATGATGTGCGCCGCATGGACCGTCTGATCAGCGACATTTCTGATGCGTCACGCCTTGATGCGGAACTCGCCCGTCAGGACAGTGCCGCGGTGGACATGCGCAACCTGCTGGCCGACCTCGTTTCCATTGCCCGCCAGGTCGGCGCCTCGCGTGGCCGCGAGGCCACCATCGAACTGCATATCGATGGTCGTACCGATGAGCTGTCCCCTGCCCGCCCGGAGCCCAAATCCGGTGCCAGGGGTTCCTTCCGGGTGTACGGTCATGATCTTCGGCTTGGACAGGTGATCACCAACCTGATCGAGAATGCGCGCTCCTTCGTGCCCACCGAAAATGGCCGCATTCTCGTGAGCTTGCGCCGCAGTCGCGGCAAGGTGGTCATTACAGTCGAGGACAACGGCCCGGGTATTCGAGCCGAGAACATCGAGCGGGTGTTCGAGCGCTTCTACACCGATCGCCCCGACGGTGAAGAGTTCGGCCAGAATTCCGGACTTGGGCTATCGATCAGTCGCCAGATCATCGAGGCGCATGGCGGACGCCTTTACGCCGAGAACATCCCCCGGTCGCTGCCGAAGGGGTCGCCCAAAGCCGGCGCACCCGTTGCGGCGGCAAATCGTTGGGCCGGTGCCCGCTTCGTGGTCGAACTTCCGGCGGCCGATCCGTGACAGCTCAGCATTCACCCATCATCGTGCCGCCGGGAAGCGATCTTCCGACCACCATTCATGCCACGGCTATAAGTGTGGGAGAGAGCGGGCTGTTGATTTGCGGTCCATCCGGCGCCGGCAAGACGTCGCTGGCTCTGCGCTGCCTCGCCGGCGCGCGCAGTCGCGGCTGGCATGCGGCGCTCATCGCCGATGACGGCGTGATCGTGTCGATGGTCGCCGGCCGGGTCCTCGCCAGCTGCCCGCAGCCGATCGCCGGCCGCGCCGAAATCAGGGGCACCGGCATATTCTCCATGTCCTGCCAATCTCGGGCTCGGCTGACTGCGGTGATCGCCCCGGGACAGCCGGTCGGCGAGGGGCGCTTGCCGCCAGAGGATGAGACCGTATCGCTCGGCGACCGAGTGCTGCCGCTTCTCAGGATTGATTATGCCGCCCGCATTGATCCCCTCGAGGTGCTTTCCATCGCCGGCGTTGTCCCTCGGCTCTGAAGCGGCCTCTCGCGGCTGCTCTGCGAGTGCCCTGAAAAAAGACAATCTGATGACATTTTGGCTTGATAATCGCAGCAAGCGCGCCAAGATGGCGCCCCGATACGCCCTCCGCGGTTGTTGCGACCGAAGATCGGCCTGGAGCGGCGTGAAAAAGCGGAAACGCGATTGGAGGCGAAATGATCGGTCTGGTGCTTGTCACCCACGGCAAGCTGGCTGAGGAGTTCCGGCACGCGCTGGAACATGTGGTCGGTCCGCAGACGGGGTTTGAAACCGTATGCATCGGGCCCGAAGACGACATGGATCAGCGTCGGCTCGATATTGTCGAAGCGGTCTCGCGTGCCGAGGACGGCCACGGAGTGATCATTCTCACCGACATGTTCGGTGGCACTCCATCCAATCTGTCGATCTCGGTGATGGATGACGGCCGCGTTGAAGTCATCGCAGGGGTCAATCTGCCGATGTTGATCAAGCTGGCCGGCATCCGGACCGCCAACGACATGCGGCGCGCCCTTCACGAGGCCCAGGAGGCCGGCCGCAAATACATCAACGTTGCCAGTAGCTTGCTGACGGGAAAATGACCGCGGTGAAAAAGCGCGAAATGGCAATCGTCAACAAGCGCGGCCTGCATGCCCGCGCCTCGGCCCGCTTTGTGCAGATTGCCGAGACCTTTCAGGCCGAAGTGCGCGTCTCCCGCGATGGGACCACCGTCGGCGGCACCTCCATCATGGGACTGATGCTACTCGCCGCCTCACCCGGATCGACCATTATCGTCGAAGCCTCTGGCCGACAGGCCGAGGAAGTTCTCACCGCCCTCGATGAACTCGTCGCTTCCCGTTTCGGCGAGGAGGCCTGAGCTTCCAGATGGCCCGCAATCAAGCGGCGCAGAAGGCCGCTTAGAAGGGGCATCAACACATAAAGACATCTTTATGTGGGCATTGTCACCCCTGGCGAAACCTGCTAAGGCACGGCCACAATCCCGCGCCGGATGGACCGCGCGGGCGATCCCAGTGCCGGAGAACTTCATGGCCCCTACAGAAGATCACAAGGTTGCCGATATTGGCCTTGCCGCTTATGGCCGTAAGGAAATCATCGTCGCCGAAACCGAAATGCCGGGCCTGATGGCCTGCCGGCAGGAATTTGGTGACAGTCAGCCCCTGAAAGGCGCGCGCATCACCGGCTCGCTGCATATGACGATCCAGACAGCGGTGCTGATTGAAACGCTGGTGGCGCTCGGCGCCGAGGTGCGCTGGGCGTCCTGCAACATTTTCTCCACCCAGGACCATGCTGCTGCCGCCATCGCCGCTACCGGCGTTCCCGTTTTCGCGGTCAAGGGCGAGACGCTTGAGGAGTACTGGAGCTATACGGACCAGATCTTCCAGTGGCCGGACGGTCAGCCATCCAACATGATCCTGGATGATGGCGGTGACGCCACCATGTATATCCTGCTTGGCGCCCGCGCCGAGTCCGGAGAGGATGTATTGTCCAATCCGGGCAGTGAGGAAGAGGAAATCCTCTTTGCGCAGATCAAGAAGCGCCTTGAAGCGTCACCCGGCTTCTTCATCCGTCAGCGCGATGCCTTGAAGGGCGTCACCGAGGAGACCACCACCGGCGTCAACCGCCTGTACCAGCTGCAGCGAGCCGGCCTGTTGCCTTTCCCCGCCATCAACGTCAACGATTCCGTGACCAAGTCGAAATTCGACAACAAGTATGGCTGCAAGGAATCGCTGGTCGACGGCATCCGCCGCGCCACCGACGTGATGTTGGCCGGCAAGGTGGCGGTTGTGTGCGGCTATGGCGATGTCGGCAAGGGGTCTGCCGCATCGCTGTCGGGCGCCGGTGCCCGTGTCAAGGTGACCGAGGTCGATCCGATCTGCGCATTGCAGGCGGCGATGGATGGATTTGAGGTGGTCCGTCTTGAGGATGTCGTCGACAGCGCAGACATCTTCATCACCACCACCGGCAACAAGGATGTCATCCGGCTCGACCATATGCGTGCCATGAAAGACATGGCGATCGTCGGCAATATCGGTCATTTCGACAATGAGATCGAAATCACCGGCCTGCGCAATTTCAAATGGGACAACATCAAGCCCCAGGTGGATATGATCGAGTTTCCGGGCGGCAATCGCATCATCCTGCTCTCGGAAGGCCGGCTGCTCAATCTCGGCAATGCCACCGGTCATCCTTCATTCGTGATGAGCGCCTCCTTCACCAATCAGGTGCTGGCCCAGATCGAGCTCTTCACCAAGGGCGACCAGTACGGCAACCAGGTCTATGTTCTGCCGAAGCATCTTGATGAGCATGTCGCTCGCCTGCACCTCGACAAGCTCGGCGTCCGCTTGACCGAGCTCAGCGAACAACAAGCCGCCTATATTGGCGTAACGCCACAAGGGCCGTACAAGCCGGAACACTACCGCTATTAAGCACAGCGACGCAAACCACAAGATATTGATGCCGGCCCCTTGACATGAGGGGCCGGTTTTCTTTTTGGCGCTGCCGCCCTTCACCGTGATTCGACAAACCGGTATGTTTTTCAGCATTGATTCGCAACGCGGAGCAGCGCTTCGGCCGGGTGGGCCGGACACGGCGCCCGGATCGAACATGGCGACCGTGCAGCGAGATGTCCTGTAGTGGGAGGTGTGGCCGGACCCGGTACAGGTTCGCCGCCCTGCGCGGGCGGTAGGCGGCAGCCAGGGGACAGGCGAATGGTGGTGCAGAACCAGGCGGGCGCGGCAGACAGGTCGGCGCCGAAAGAGCGAGGGGAGTCGAAAGTCTCGCAACTCCCGCATCGCAAGCTTGCCGATAGAGGAAGTGGCGCAAGTCGGCTTGGACATTATCACCGTTTGTGCCGCCGGCTTGCTGCGTCGATTTCCATTCTTGCGCTCACCCCGTTCCTCGCATCGCCGCTGCGCGCCGCCGCAGAGCCTGTCGCCGCGGAACCAGCCGTTGACGCCATCGCCGACACGCTGTCCTCCTTCGACGTGATCAATTTCGCGATGGTCATCGGCGCCGTGTCGGCCGCGATGATTTCGGCAATCTGGCTCATTCGGGAACGTGGCAAGATCGATCTCGAGAACCGGGCTCTGCGCGTCTCGCTTGCCGATGCCACCGCCCGCGCTGCCCGCTATCAGTCCCTGATCATCGATCGCAACCGCCGCATCGTCGTCTGGGAGGGTGTCGGTGTGCCGGCGGAGATCCTCGGCTCGCTGCCCTCGGAACTGGGTGCCCCGGACGGCGATCGCGAATTCATGGCTTTCGAGGGCTGGCTGCAACTGGCCTCGGCGCGCAAACTCGATGAGGCCATAGACCGTCTGCGGTCACAGGCAGAGCAGTTCGAAATGACTCTCGAGACACGCCAGGGGCGCGTTCTCGAGGCCCAGGGGAGGGTGGCCGGCGGGCGCGCCTTTGTCCGCTTCGTGGCGCTTTCCAATCTGCGCGCCGAACTGGCCGGTCTCCAGGCCGAGAACACGCGGCTGAACGCTTCTCTTGACCTGCTGCAAAACCTGCTGGATGTCATCGACATGCCCGTCTGGTTGCGTGATCCGGCCGGCGAGATCACCTGGGTGAATGCCGCTTATGCGGAAGCCGTCGAGGTCGGCGACCGGCAGCAGGCGATTGAAGGCAAGCTCGAACTTCTTGGCAGCGCGGCCCGCGAACGCATCAAGATGACGCTGACGCCGGAGCGTCCTTTCTTGGAAAGGGTCTCCACGGTCATTCGGGGGCATCGCCGGTTCATGGAGGTCGCGGATGTCAAGACGCCGGCTGGCCAGGCCGGTTTGGCATACGACGTCTCCGACATCGAGGATGTTCGCGAGGAGCTCAACCGCACGCTCAACAGCCATTCGGAAATGCTCGATCAGCTTGCGACGCCGGTGGCGATTTTCGACCGCGATCAGCGCCTGCAGTTTTTCAACCATGCCTTTCAGCAATTGTGGGATCTCGATCTGGGATTTCTCGAACGGCGCCCGGACAACGGTGAATTTCTCGAAAAACTGCGCAGCGAAGGCAAGGTGCCCGAGCCTCACTCATGGCGCGACTGGAAAGAAGAAGTGCTGACCGTCTACCGTGCGGTCGATACCGAACCGCAATTGTGGCACCTGCCGGACGGACAGACATTGAACGTCATCGCCAACGCCCATCCGCGCGGCGGCGCCACCTGGATATTCGAAAACCTTACGGAGAAGATGGATCTCGAGACCCGCTACAATACGCTGGTGCGCGTCCAGGGAGAAACCATCGACAATCTCGCCGAAGGCGTCTGCGTTTTCGGACCGGATGGCAAGATCAAGCTGTCCAACACCGCCTTCAGAGCGCTCTGGGGCCTGAGCGAAGAGGAAACCCGCCCCGGCACGCATATCCGCGAGATCGCCCGGCTTTGCCAGCCTTCCCATGACGCGCCGGAGGGATGGCCGTTGTTTCTCTCGGCCATTACCGGCTTTGACGAGGACCGTCTGACCCGCGATGGCCGTATCGAACTGACGACCGGCCTCATTCTCGATTATGCCGTGGTGCCTTTGCCCAACGCCCAGACGATGATCGCCTTCGTCAACGTCACCGACAGCGTCGGGGCAGCACGCATGCTGACCGAGAAGAACGAAGCATTGCGCAAGGCCGACGCTCTGAAGAACGACTTCGTGCAGCATGTCTCCTACGAACTGCGCTCACCGCTGACCAACATCATCGGCTTTGCCGATCTGTTGCTGACCCCGGGGACCGGCGACCTCAACGACCGGCAGCGCGAATACATCGACCACATCTCGGCTTCATCGGCAGTGCTGCTGACCATCGTCAATGATATCCTCGATCTCGCCACGGTCGATGCGGGCATCATGCAGCTTGATCTCGATACGGTGGACGTTTCTCAGCTGCTCGCAGAGGCCAGCGAACAGATTGGCAGTCGCCTGAAGGAGAACGAACTGCGCGTTGAGATCGACGCTTCCGCTGCACCCGAGGAAATCATCGCCGACCACCAGCGCCTCAAGCAGATTCTGTTCAAACTGATGATGAATGCCGCCAGCTATGCGCCGGAAGGTTCGGCCATCGAACTCACCTGCCGGCAGGAAGATGCCGATACGGTTTTTATCATCGCGGACCGTGGCCCCGGTATTCCCGCGGAATTGCAGGAAAGCGTCTTCTCGCGTTTTGCCACCGGCGTCCGGCCCGGCGGCAAGGGCGGTGCCGGCCTCGGCCTGTCGATTGTCGAAAGTTTCGTGGGCCTCCATCATGGCACGGTGCGTGTCGAGGACCGCCCGGGCGGCGGAACCATGGTGATCTGCCGCTTCCCGAGCCAGCCCTTGCGCGGCCGTACCGCTGCGGAATAGGACGGCGTGACGACCGGCGACATACACATCCACCTCGCCGATCTCGCCGCAACCGAAAGGCTTGGCGAGGACATCGCGCTGGCGATGGCCCGCGGCGATTGTCTGGCGCTCCACGGTGATCTCGGCGCCGGCAAGTCAACCCTGGCGCGCGCCATCTTGCGCGCGCTCGCCGATGACCCGCATCTGGACGTGCCAAGCCCGACCTTCACGCTTGTGCAGACCTATGATGACCTGCGCGTGCCGGTCAGCCACTTCGATCTCTATCGCCTCAACGGGTCCGACGAACTCGACGAACTTGGCTTCGAAGAATCCCTGGACAACGGCGCCGTGCTGGTTGAATGGCCGCAACGTGCGGCAGATCGCATGCCGATTGATGCGGTGACTCTGGTGCTGTCCGGGACGGGCGAAAGCCGCGACATCACGATTTCCGCCCCGGCCGATTTCGCTGCCCGCCTCGCCCGTTCGCGTGCCGCGCGCATCTTTCTCGACAACAGCGGCTATCCTGGCGCCGAACGCCGCTTTCTGCAGGGAGACGCCTCCGCGCGCAGCTATGAGCGTGTGGGATCGGACAACCCGTTGATCTTGATGAATGCGCCGCGCAGACCGGACGGCCCGCCGCTGCGTGACGGACTGCCCTATTCGAGCCTTGCCCATCTGGCCGAAGATGTCCGCCCGTTCGTCGCGATCGGCAGTTGGCTGCGAGACCACGGTTTCGCCGCACCGGAGATCCCGGCGGCCGATCTCGATGCGGGTTTTCTGCTGGTCGAAGATTTGGGCAACGCCACGCTGCTTGAGGCCGATGGCACCCCCGACCCCGAGCGCTACGCCCACGCGATCGATGTGCTCGCTGCCCTGCATGAGCTGCCGGCGCCCGGCCGCATTGCCCTTTCTCAAGGCCCGCCGCACGCCGTGCCGGCCTACGACCCCCGCGCCATGCAGATCGAGGTCGAGCTGCTTGTCGACTGGTATCTTCCCGCGCGCGGTAAGGGCGCTGACGATGATGCGCTGCGCGCCGAATACCTTTCCGCATGGCAGGGGCTGTTTGCTGAGCTCGCGGCCGCCCCGAAAGCGCTTGTGCTGCGCGATTACCATTCGCCCAATCTGATCTGGCGGCCGCAGGCGCAAGGTCTGCAGAAGATCGGCATCATCGATTTTCAGGATGCGGTCATCGGACCGGCCGCCTATGATGTGGCCTCCCTTGTCCAGGATGCCCGCGTCACCGTGCCGCCAGCTCTGTGCGAAAACCTGCTCCGGCGCTACGAGGCGGCGCGCTTGCGCAGCAACCGCAACTTCGATGCCGAGCGCTTTCGCCGTGACTATGCGATCATGGCGGCCCAGCGCGCCGCGAAGATCCTTGGAATCTTCGTTCGTCTCGACCGCCGCGACGGCAAACCCCATTATCTCCGTCATTTGCCGCGCATCGAAACCTATCTCGCCGCGCTTCTGGCGGCGCCCGTTCTCGCCCCCTTGCGTTTCTGGTGCGACCGCGCTGGAATCCTCACCGGTGAACGATGAAAGGCAGAAGCATGTCATGACCATCCGATCAGCGATGATCCTTGCTGCCGGACTGGGGACCCGTTTGCGGCCGATTACCGAAACCCTGCCCAAACCTCTGGTGCCCGTCGGTGGCCGGCCCTTGATCGCCTATTCTCTGGAGGCGGCTCGTGCCGCGGGCATCGACAATATCGTCGCCAATGTGCACTACCGGGCCGACCAGCTCGAAACCTGGTTGAAACAAAGCGGCTTTGACGTTGGCATATCCGACGAGCGTGAAGCTTTGCTCGACTCCGGCGGTGGCCTGCGCCACGCGCTGCCGCAGCTGGGCTCAGACCCGTTTCTCGTGCTTAACGCCGACACCTTCTGGCTGGAGGATCCGGCTGCGGCCCGGACGAATCTCGATCGCTTGATGACCGCCTTCGATCGAGAGCGGATGGAGATGCTGTTGATGACGGCGCGCCCGCAGCAAGCCACCGGCCATGATGGCGCCGGTGATTTCTCAGTCGACCAGGACGGTCGCCTGGCGCGCAGCCGAAGCGCAGATGCCGTCATCTATGCGGGGGCGCTGATCCTCGACCCGAGATGTCTGCAGGGTGATCGTCCGCAAAAATTCTCGTTGAACCTGTGTTTTGACGAGGCGATCGACAGGGGAACGCTGTTCGGCATGCCGATGGCCGGCCAGTGGTTGACCGTCGGAACGCCCGACGCCATCCCTGAAGCTGAGGCCGCGATGCAGAACTTTTGCCGGCAGACGGGCGCGTGACAGGCGGCGCAACAGATCGGTTAATGTCCGGCGCATCGCGTCTTTACACCATTCCCCCCGGCGTAAATTTTCTCGCCACCCTCGCCGATACGCTGGTCTGCGACCGGCTGGGCTTCGGTCTCGCCGATCCTCTCAGCGATCCACTGGCGCTGGCGAACACGACGATTTATCTGCCGACGCGGCGGGCGGTGCGCGTCTTGAGATCGGAATTCGCTGATCGGCTTGGCGGAAAGAGCGCCATCCTGCCTGTCCTCAGAGCACTCGGTGAGACCGATGAGGACAGTGGCTTTTTCGACGAAGCAACGCCTGCAGCGCTCGCCTTGCCGCCTCCTGCCGACACGATCGATTCGGTGCTGTCGCTTGCCGAACTGGTGATCGCCTGGAAGAAGCAATTGCCGAAAGCTGTCGCGGCGCATTTGCAGGGAGCGGCGATGGTCGCTCCGGCCAATCCCGCCGATGCAATCTGGCTTGCCCGCGCGCTCTATGACCTTGTGCAGTCGATCGAGGCGGAAGAAGCGGACTTTTCTGCTCTTGATTCCGTCGTCAGCGCCGATCTTCAGCAATGGTGGCAGTTAACCGCCGAGTTTCTGCGCGTCGCGCGTGATTTCTGGCCCGCACTGCTGGGAGAGCGCCAGCAGTCGAGCCCGGCGGCCCACCACAATGCCGCGATCGACGCCGAAACGGCGCGCCTCGAAGAGCATGGCGCAAGAGGACCGGTCATTGTTGCCGGATCCACAGGCACGCGGCCGTCGACGGCCCGGCTGATTCGCGCCGTCGCGCGTTATCGCCAGGGCGCGGTCATACTGCCCGGTCTCGATCAGAACATGAGCCTGGCGCACTGGCGTCTGTTGAGCGAGCAGGTGGGAAGCGCAGGTTTTTCTGCTGCGAACGCGCCGAACGCCGCGGCCCGCCTTGATGCGATTACCAGACGCAGCCACCCGCAATTTGGCCTCAAGCGGCTTCTCGACCAGCTTGGCATATCGCTCGACTCAATCCCTGATATTCCTTCCCTGGCGACCCCGCCAAACGAACTGGCGGCGCGAAACAGTCTGGTCTCTCTGGCTTTGCTCCCGGCCTCCGCCACGGCAGCATGGGCCGACCGCCAATCCAGCGATGCTGAAGATGCGAGTGCGCTTGCGGCGGTCACGTTGATTGAGGCGGCCAACGAGCGGGAGGAGGCAGAGGCTCTCGCAGCGGCGATACGCGCTGCGCTTGAGCCAACTGAAGAGAATGCCGAACCGGTTGCCGCGCTGGTGACCCCTGATCGCAACCTGGCACGCCGTGTCGTGATCGAACTGGCGCGTTACGGTATCGACGCCGACGATTCTGGCGGTCGGCTGTTGTCCGCCACGCCCCAGGGCAGCCTTGCCCGCCTCGTCGCGGCCACTGCCTTCTCGCCTGGTGATCCCGTTGCTCTCGCGGCCTTGATCAAGCATCCGCTCGCACATTTTGGCGCATCGCCATTGAGGGCGCGTCGCCTGGCCGAGAACGTCGAACTGCTGGCCTTGCGCGGCGGGGTGGGCGAAGCCAGCCTTGCCACCCTCCCGGATCGGGCCGCCGCCGCCGCCGCGCGTCGCAATGACCGCCATGCACCTCACGCTCTCGGGCGTCTCGATGACGCCGGGATCACCGAAGCGCTGGCCCATGCGACGCGCATCCGGGATGCCTTCGAGCCGATATTCGCGCTTGCCGATCCTGTTGCGGTGCCGAGCCGGCCGGTGGGTGCAACAGCGCCTGAGGGCGATCTGCCGCAACTGGCCGTCGCAGATCTGGCTCTGGCAACGGCACTGACTCTGGAGGCCGTCGTTACCGCTGATTGTCCCCGCGATGATCGCAGCGTGGCCGCGAATGGCGGGACCGAAAATCCGCTCGACCTTCTCTGGAGCGATGAAGCGGGGCGGGCCCTCGCCGGGCTGCTCTCTGGCTGTCGCGATAGCGCCAGCTCACTGACCCTTTCAGGGTATGAATGGATCGGCGCGCTGGACGCGCTTTTGGCAAGCGAGCAGATCAAGCCGGATGGGGGAGGCCACCCCCGTGCATTCGTCTGGGGCGCGCTTGAAGCACGGCTGCAACAGGTCGATACCGTGTTGCTCGCGGGTTTGAACGAGGGAACATGGCCGGCACCGGGCACCGAGGATGCCTTCCTTTCGCGCGCCATGAAGGCTGCAATCGGTCTCGAGCCGCCCGAGCGGCGCATCGGTCAGGCGACGCACGATTTTCAGATGGCCATGGCGATGCCGAAAGTTGTGCTGTCACGCGCCTTGCGCGCCGGCCGGGCGCCCACCGTCGCCTCGCGCTGGGTGCAACGCCTCGATGCGACGGCCGCGCCCCGCGCCGTTGCGGCCATGCGCGCGCGCGGCAGCGCCATTCTTGCGCGCCTGCGCCAGATGCCGCAGACACCTGACACGCGGGATGTCCTGAACGGCGCCGGTCGCCCGCAGCCGCGACCGCCTTCCGACCGGCAGCCGGAAAGCTATACCTTCAGCGAGGTCGGCACCCTGCGCCGTGATCCCTATTCCATCTATGCGCGCCGCATTTTGCGCCTCGAGACCATCGAGCCTTTTATCGCCGATCCGGGGCCGCGCGAGCGCGGCACGGTGTTCCATGCGATCATGGAGGAATTTCTCGGCCCCGATCTGGCAGCGGAAATCAGCACGGAACGGCTCTTGCATATTGCCGACCGCCATCTTGCCGAGCCGGTCGAGGGCGCAGTGCTGCCGCCCGAAATTGCCCGGATCTGGAGAAACCGTCTGGCACGAGCAGCGCCTGATATCATCGAATGGGAGCTGGACCGGCGGAAACATGTCGCCCGGCGCATCGTCGAGGCTTACGGCAAATTCGAACTGACCTCGGGTGTGAGCCTGCGCGGTATTGCCGATCGCATCGATATCTCCCCCGAGGGGACGGCCGGCCTCATCGATTACAAGACCGGGATGTCGCCGTCGCTGAGACAGGCACGCACGCTGCTTGACCCGCAATTGCCCCTGGAAGCCTTCGTGCTGCAACAGGGCGGCTTTTCAGGCCTTGCGCCCCATACCGTCTCGCAAATGCACTATCTTCGCTTGAACAAGGCGCGCCTTTATGCCGAACGTGTCGACAAGGCAGGGATCAAGGAGGGGGAGCCCGACTACAGCACGGAAGCCTTGATCGCCGCTGCGGTCCGCGAGTTCGAAGGTCTGGTGCTTGCCCTGCGCGAGGGCCGGAGGGGCTTCATGTCGCGGGTCATTCCCCGCAGTGCCCGTGATTTTGCCGGCGACTATGATCATCTGGCCCGCGTTGCCGAATGGCAGACGATGAGCGATGCGGAAGGAGGCGGCGATGACTGACAAGCCGCGCCACGCAGAGGAGGGGGCGTCCGACCCGGCTGTCCAGCTGCATTCACCCACGACCTTCCACGACCCCATTGATGAGACCACGCGGCGCCAGCGTCAGGCAGCCGACCCGGGGCATTCCGCCTGGGTTTCCGCCAATGCCGGTTCCGGCAAGACCCATGTCCTGACCAACCGCGTCATCCGCCTTTTGCTCGCCGGCGCCCGCCCATCCGCGATCCTGTGCCTGACTTACACCAAGGCTGCTGCTGCCGAGATGTCCAACCGCGTGTTCCGCAGTCTCGCGGCATGGACCCGCCTGCCCGATGCGGACCTGGCGGAGGCGATCACGACCCTGCAGGGGCGTCCGGTCACCGCCAGCGAACTTGCCCGGGCGCGCCAGTTGTTTGCAATGGCGCTCGAAACCCCCGGCGGCCTGAAAATCCAGACCATTCATGCCTTCTGCGAGGCGGTCTTGCAGCGTTTTCCGCTCGAGGCGAATATTGCCGGCCGCTTTCAGGTTCTTGACGATTCCGAAGCACGCAACCTGCTCGCCGAAGCCCGGCGGGCTCTGTTCCGCACCGGCGACGCGGACCCGGGGTCGGATGTCGCAGCGTCGATCGAGGCGGTGCTTGATCTCGCCGGCGAAACCGGACTTGAACAGCTTCTGCGCGAGATCTACAGCAACCGCCGGGCGCTCGAAACCTTCTTCGCCGCCAGCGATGATGGTCCCTCTGTGGACCAGGCGCTGCGCTCTGTCCTCGGCCTGAGTGAGGGCGAGACCCGCGACGATCTCGATCAACTGTTCTGGCCGCTGCGCGATCTCGATGAACCGACGTTGCGCCGCATGGAGGCGGCCGCCAGCGGCCCGAAGCCCGCCAAGCTGGCCCTCGATTTCGCCCAAAGCCTGCTTGCCTGCTGCACCATCAGTGATCCCGCCGAGCGGGCCCGCAAGGTCTGTGAGGCCTTCTTCACGACCACCGGCAAACCCCGGGCCTTTGGCAAGGTGGCAGCCGCGGCGGTCAAGGCGGAACTTCCAGACATCGAAGCGCGTCTCGAGGCCGCTCAGCAGGAGGTTCGGGCCCTCATTGACCGCCGTTCCGCCTTCGACGTGTACGAAGCCAATGTGGCGGCACTGTCCATCGCCCGGCGGTATATTGCTGAATTCGAACGCCGCAAGCGCCGCCAGGGCTTTCTCGACTTCGATGATCTGGTGGCGGCCACTGACGCCCTGTTTGCCCGCACCGGCGCTGGCGCCTGGGTGCATTACAAGCTCGATCAGGGCATAGATCATATCCTTATCGATGAAGCGCAGGACACCGCGCCCCTGCAATGGAATGTCATCCGCGCTCTGGCGGCGGAGTTTTTCGCCGGCGAGGGCGCGCGCAACAGAGGCCGCACCTTATTCTCGGTCGGCGATGAGAAGCAATCGATCTACTCGTTTCAGGGCGCCCGGCCCGAAAGCTTTTCTGAGGAGCGGCGGCAAACCCGCCGGCGCGCCGAGGCCGCCGGTGAAGCCTTCACGGAAATCCCGTTGCGTGTGTCGTTCCGCTCCACCCAGGAAGTGCTGCGCATCGTCGATCTCGTCTACAAGAACCCTGAGGCGCAAGGCGGCATGGGCGAAGACCAGGCCGCCATCATCCATGAAAGCGCCCGGCCCCGGGCGCCCGGGTCGGTCGAACTTTGGGACGTCATCGCGGCAGAGCCGACCCCGACGAGCGAGAGTTGGACCGCCCCCTTCGATCAGGTGCCCGAATCGGCGCCGGCAGCCCGATTGGCGGCCCGCATGGCTGACGCCATCGAAGACTGTCTCGCTCACCGTCAGATCGCTGACGCAAAGACCGGAATCCTGCGACCGGCGCGCGCCGGTGATGTTCTCGTGCTGGTGCGCAAGCGCGACGGCTTCGTTCCAACGCTGCTGCGCCTGTTGAAGACCCGCGGCAATATCCCGGTCGCCGGCGCCGATCGTTTGCGGCTGACCGACCATATTGCCGTGCAGGACCTGATCGCCATCGGCCGCTACGCGCTTCTTGCCGCCGACGATCTGTCGCTTGCCGCACTGGCGAAAAGTCCGCTGATCGGCCTCGACGAAGACGCCTTGTACCGCCTCGCCGGTGAGCGCGACACGGCCGAGACCCTCGACGCCCGTCTGACGCGGCTGGCGGCTGAGGAAGCAGCATTTGCCGCCATGCGGACCACAACGCAGCGTTGGCGCGAGCTGGCGCAACAGCTTTCCGTGCATGATTTTTATGCCACGCTGCTCGGACCCGACGGGGGGCGGGCGCGCTATTTCGCCCGGCTCGGTTCGGAAGTCAGCGATGTCCTGGACGAGTTTCTCGGCCTGGCGCTCGACCACGATGCCGCCGGAATACCCGGATTGCAGGCTTTCATCTCGATGCTTGATGCGGAAACGCCGGAGATCAAGCGCGAAATGGAGCAGGGAGCCGATGCCGTTCGCGTCATGACCGTCCACGCGGCCAAGGGTCTCGAGGCCCCGATCGTTTTCCTGGTGGATTCCGGTGGCGCTGCCTGGCAACCCGCGCACGTACCGAAACTCTGGTTGCTGTCCACTGAAAAGCCCTTTGCAGACCAGATCCCGGTCTGGCTGCCAAATTCTGCCATGCGCGCCATTCCGGCTGCCGAAGCCGCCGTCGCCGCGCAGCGTCGCCAGGCAGAGGAAGAATATCGCCGGCTTCTTTATGTCGGTCTCAGCCGCGCCGCCGACCATCTCGTGGTCTGCGGCTATCGCGGCCTGCGTCAGGCCTCCTCCCCGACCTGGCACGATTTCGTGCAGGCCGGCTTTGAAAACGCCGAGCACGATCCCGGCGTACAAGTTGAGACAGCCGAGCGGCAAAGCGGAACCGATACATTCGCCATACGTCGCCTGGTCGTTGCTCGCTCCGGCTCGCCGGCCGAACCATCAGCCCCGCTCTCATCCTCTGTGGAAGACACGTCTTCCGCCCCGTTCGTCATCCCGACCGAACCGCTGCCGCCCCCGCAGCGTTTGCCGCGTCCGCTTGTTCCCTCGGCGGCCGGTGCACGGCTCGCCGAGGATCGCCGCAGCAGTGGCAGCACGGCATCGTTCTCTCCCGCGGGTATGACCACTGCCGACAGAGGCGGCGCGCATGCCGCCGCCCGCGGCAGGGCAGCGCACCGACTTTTGCAGGTGCTGCCGGACCTGCCGCCCGACCAACGGCCGGGCGCCGCGCAGCGCTATATCTCCCGCGCCTTGCCCTTTCTGGCTGCCGATGCACGCGATGCCTTCTGCGACGAACTGTTCGCCGTGCTCGATCATCCGGATTTCGCGGCCCTGTTTGCTCCGGGCGGCGCCAGCGAGGTTTCGGTGATGGGCACGCTGACCCTCGGCAAGAGTGAACGTGTCATCTCCGGGCGTATCGACCGGCTCGCCGTCGATGCGCGACGGGCCATCATTCTTGACTACAAGACCGGCACTCGACCTTTTGACGGGCAGCCGGAGCCCGACCACATCATCCAGCTCGCCATCTATCGCGCCCTTCTCAGGCCGCTCTACCCGCAACACGCCATTGAGGCCAGCCTGCTTTACACGGCGGGGCCCGACCTTGTGCGCCTTGACGCTGAACAAATGGATGCTGCATTGAGCGAACTCGGGCGCCGCCTGGGCGGCTGATATCTGCGCTCTTGAATATGGACAGGCAAAGCATCACATTGGGCGCAACCCTGATCCCATCTGAAGGAGAGCCGTTCCATGACCACTGTGAAAGTCGACAATGCCAATTTTCAGTCTGAAGTGCTTGACTCCGATGTGCCGGTGGTCGTCGATTTCTGGGCTGAATGGTGCGGCCCCTGCAAGATGATTGCGCCGAGCCTTGAGGAAATTGCCAGCGAAATGGACGGCAAGGTCAAGATTGCCAAGCTGAATATCGATGAAAATCCGGAGCTGGCGGCCCAGTACGGCGTGCGCTCGATTCCGACCCTCGCCATGTTCAAGGGCGGCGATGTTGCTGACATCAAGGTCGGGGCCTCCCCCAAGTCAGCCCTGTCAGGCTGGATTTCTTCAAGCGCCGCCTGACCGTACAAATCTGCAGATCGACTGTGATAACCCGCCGGCGCACCGGCGGGTTTTTTGTCATGATCAGCGCGGCGGTGTGCGGTTGGCGGCGAGAACCTCACCGACAAGGTATAATGATCCGCAGATCAGGATGCGCGGCGGGTTGTCAGGCCGTTGCCAGGCTGTCGCGATCGCCTTGAGGGCTGCCTCGACAGTATCGGCCGGTTCGGCTGAAAGGCTCGCCTCAGCCGCATCGGAAGCCAGGGCCACCGGGTCGAGCCCCGCCTCGCTCGACTGGATGGGTACGGTAAAGACGTGTTTGGCGATACCGGCAAATGCCTCGAAGAAACCTCTCGGCTCCTTCGTGTTCAGCATTCCGCAGATGACGAACAGCTCCCGCGACTGACGTTCCTCCGCATTGGCCATTGCTTCGGCCACCACGCGCCCGGCCCCGGGATTGTGCCCGCCGTCGATCCAGATCTCGGCTCCCGGCCCTGCCATTTCAGAGATCGGTCCGGTGCTCAAAAGCTGCAAACGGCCCGGCCATGCGACCGATGCAAGGCCGCGCCCGATCGCGTCTTCGCTAATCAGGAAGCCGGCCGCTTTCAGGCCGCGTATCGCGACAGCGGCATTGCCGAACTGGTGGCGCCCGGTCAGATGCGGCAGGGGCAGGTCGAGCAGCTCCTCCTCGTCCTGGTAAATCAACCTGTTGTGCTCGCCATAGGCCATGAAATCCTGGCCATAGACCGCCATGGGCGAACGCAATCGTTCCGCCGTGCCGATCAGCACATCGCGCGCTTCGGCTTCCAGCTGTTCCCCGATGACCACAGGGCAGCCCGCTTTGATGATGCCGGCCTTCTCGGCAGCGATCAACTCGACCCGGTCGCCAAGATAGGCCTGGTGATCGAGCGAGATCGGTGTGATCAAGGTAGCCGCCGGCCCGGGAATGACATTCGTCGCGTCAAATCGCCCGCCGAGACCGACCTCGATAATGGCGACATCCGCCGGATGCTCGGAAAACAGCACGAACATGGTGGCTGTCAGAATTTCGAATACGGTGATCGCGGCGCCGGCATTGGCTGCCGCCACCCTGCGGATGGTCGCGCATAACAGATCATCATCGACCAGTTGCCCGCCGCCCTCCGCACCAGCTTCCGCCGCCATGCGGAAGCGCTCATGCCAGCAAACCAGATGCGGCGAGGTATGCACATGGACCCGGTGCCCGGACGCCTCGAGCATCGACCGGCAAAAGGCGCTGACCGATCCCTTGCCGTTCGTGCCGGCAATGTGGATGATCGGCGGCATCTTGCGATGCGGATTGTCAAGCCGGTCGAGCAGCTGCTGGATGCGATCGAGCGACAGATCGTAGCCCTTCGGATGCAGCGCCATCAGGGCATCGATTTCCAACGCGGCTCGAGACATCAAGGGCAGCACTCCGAAGGACGCGGCCGCAGCCGGAATACCGGTTCAACCGGCGATGTTGGATGCCTTTTCCGTCGCTGGCTGTGGGGCAGGACCGGAATTTGCGTTCGCGCCGGTCCGCCCGGTCTCGTCTATAATCCGCCCGCTGCCCGTCGGCGCAGAGCTCTCGGATGTTTCTGGCGTCAGAGCGCCGTTCTCCGCACCTGGCTCGCTGCGCGGCGCTTGCTTGAGAAGGATGCGCAGCAGTCGCGCCAGCGTCCCTGGCAGATCATGGCGATGCACCACCATGTCGATCATGCCATGTTCCAGCAGATATTCCGCGGTCTGAAAGCCCTCAGGGAGTTTTTCGCGGATTGTCTGTTCGATCACCCGCTTGCCGGCAAAGCCGATTTCCGCCCCCGGCTCGGCCAGATGGACATCGCCAAGCATCGCATAGGAGGCTGACACGCCGCCGGTCGTCGGATTGGTGAGAACGACGATATAGGGCAGGCCGGCCTCTTTCAGCATTTCGACACCCACAGTGGTGCGCGGCAGTTGCATCAAGGACAGGATGCCTTCCTGCATACGTGCGCCGCCAGAGGCCGGGAACATCACCAGGGGTACCTTGCGCGCGTACGCTTCCTGAAACGCCTCGACGATGGCCTCGCCCGCCGCGATGCCGAGTGACCCCCCCATGAATGAAAAATCGTGGACACAGGCGACGAGTGGGACGCCCTGCACTTCGCCGACGCCGGTGACGATCGAATCCTCGAGCCCGGTCTTCTGCCGGTTTTCTTTCAGCCGGTCGGCATAGCGCTTTGAATCCCGGAACTTGAGGGGATCCTGTGGCACCTTCGGGGCCGGCAATTGCTCGTATTTGCCGTCATCAAACAGATGTTCGAGGCGCGCCTGCGCCGACATCTTCATATGAAAGCCGGAGGCCGGAATGACATAATGATTGTCAACCAGGTCCTGATGGAAGACCATCTCGCCGGTCTCCGGACATTTGATCCAGAGATTCTCGGGGACCTCCCGACGGCCAAGCATCGAGCTGATTTTCGGTCTGACGTAATTGGTAATCCAGTTCAAAGCGCTCACTCCGCTTGTTCCGAAACCCGCGGCGCGATCGGCAGACCGGCTTGCGGGATACTCTTCTAGATGGCGTCCTCATCAACACTGGCAAGCCGCGCGGCGCGGACGCCGCCGGCCAGTTCGCTGACCAGGGCCCGTACGGCCGTGACCGTGCCTGCCGTCGGGCTGTCCTCTGCGTCAAGGCTGGCAGCCATCGCCCGCACGATCGCCGTTCCGACAACCACGCCGTCGGCGCTCTGACCGATCGCCTGTGCCTGCGCTGCCGATTGCACACCGAAACCCACGCAGACCGGCAGATCCGTATGCGATTTGATGCGCTTGACTGCTTCGTTGACCTTCGACGTATCGGATATGGCCGAGCCGGTGATGCCGGTCATCGAGACATAATAGACAAAACCGGACGTGTTCTTGAGCACCGCCGGCAACCGCTTGTCGTCGGTGGTCGGTGTCGCCAGGCGAATGAAGTTGACGCCGGCTTCCAGTGCGGGAAGACAAAGTTCCTCATCCATTTCCGGCGGCAGATCGACAACCAGCAGACCATCGATGCCGGCAGATTTGGCATCAGCGAGAAAGCGCGTCACTCCATAAATGTATATGGGATTGTAGTAACCCATCAGCACGATCGGCGTCTCGTCATCGCTTTCCCGGAAGCGCCGGGCCAGCTCCAGCGTCCGCGCCAGGCTCTGGCCTTGCTTCAGCGCCCGCCGGCCAGCCATCTGGATGGCCGGACCATCGGCCATCGGGTCGGAAAACGGCATGCCCAGCTCGATGACGTCTGCGCCTGCATCCGGCAGCGCCTTGAGAATCTCGAGAGAGGTGTCGAAATCTGGGTCGCCGCCCATCACATAGGTGACCAGAGCCGGTCGACCTTCGGCTTTCAGCGTGGCGAAACGGCTGTCGATACGGGTCGTCATGGTGCTGTCTTTCCTGTTTCCGCCGCAATCCAGGCGGCGTAGGCGCGATTGCAGGCCGCGGCTTCGTGCCGGATGATCGCCGGCGTCTCGTAGGGATGAGTCTCCGCTATGAACGTCGCCAGCGCTGTTGCGTTGTTGCTGCTCGTCTTGAAAATGGCAAGGGTTTCCGTTTCAGAGACGATGGCTCCCTCCCACCAAAACAGCGCTTCGACGGGCGCAATGATGTTGACGCAAGCGGTCAGCCGTGCCTCGAGGGCCGCCCGCGCCGCCTCTCGAGCGCTGGCCTGATCACCAAAGGTGACGTGAATCTCGATCAGAGAATCGTCGGCGGTCGCCATCAGACGTCTCCACGCGGCAGGCGCCGTTGCATGTAGGTCTCGAGCGAAGCCCCGGACATGACCGTCTCCATCCAGGCGCGACGCTCGAAGTCGATCACAGCCAGCTCCCAGACGCAGGCCATCAAGGTCGGATCGGCGCGGTGGAACTCCGGCGTTCCGCCTAGATCGCTGCGCCAGACGGTTTGCGTGGCGATGCCGCCCGCCAGCCAGAGATGCAGCAACAGCCATAGCCCGGCTTCGCCGCGGTGCACCACCGCAAAGCCCGCTCCGAGATGATCGACGCTGCCGATCTCCGCCGCCGAGCTGATGGTTTCCCGGATGAGCGCCGTCATGTCGGCATTAAACTCTGTCAGATCGGCCGGCCTCCCGGACCTGCCATCGCCGGCAACAATGCCCGAAAGCTTCACCCGCACATCCGCCAGCGCCATCTCGCACAGAAAACCCGCCTGTCGTGGCGCATAGCAGTTGGCCTCGGCAATGATCGGCTGCGCGCCCAAGGTTTCTAGGACTCCATTCCGAGAATTTTGCTGACCGTGAAGATGTCTTTGTCGCCGCGCCCGCACAGGTTCATCACGATGATCTCGTCACCACTCATTTGCGGCGCGCGTTTGATGACTTCGGCCAGCGCATGCGCCGGCTCCAGCGCCGGGATGATCCCTTCCAGACGGGTCAGCAGCTGAAACGCCTCGAGCGCTTCATCATCGCGAATCGGAACATAATCGACCCGGCCGGTTTCCTTCAGCCAGGAGTGTTCCGGCCCGATACCCGGGTAGTCAAGGCCGGCCGAAATCGAGTGCCCTTCCTTGATCTGGCCGTCGTCGTCCTGCAGCAGATAGGTGCGGTTGCCATGCAGCACGCCGGGGGTCCCGGATGTCAGAGACGCGCAGTGCTCTTCGCCTTCCAGGCCGCGCCCGCCCGCCTCGACGCCGACAATCTTGACCGATGCATCATCGAGAAACGGATGAAACAGCCCGATGGCGTTCGAACCACCGCCGACGGCAGCAACCACCATGTCCGGCAGGCGGCCTTCCGCGGCCATAAGTTGCTCCCGCGTTTCGCGGCCGATCACCGACTGGAAGTCGCGCACCATTTCCGGATAGGGATGCGGCCCGGCTGCCGTGCCGATCAGGTAATACGTGTCATCGACATTGGTCACCCAGTCGCGCAGGGCCTCGTTCATCGCATCCTTCAACGTGCCGTTGCCGGCAGAAACCGGATTGACCTTGGCGCCGAGCAGCTTCATGCGAAAGACGTTCGGAGCCTGCCGCTCGACATCGGTGGCACCCATATACACTTCGCAGGGAAAGCCGAAGCGCGCCGCCACCGTCGCCGTGGCGACGCCATGCTGACCGGCGCCGGTCTCGGCGATGATGCGGGTCTTGCCCATTCGCTTGGCGAGCAGGATCTGGCCAATGCAATTGTTGATCTTGTGCGAGCCGGTGTGGTTGAGCTCGTCGCGTTTGAAATAGATCTTCGCGCCGCCAAGATGAGCGCTCAGCCGCTCGGCAAAATAGAGCGGCGAAGGACGACCCGTATAATGCGTGTTCAGCGCTTCCAGCTCGGCCTTGAAGGACCCGTCAGTCTTGGCGCGGGTCCATTCCTCTTCAAGTTCAAGGATCAGCGGCATCAATGTTTCGGCAACGAAACGACCACCGAATATCCCGAACATGCCCTGTTCATCGGGGCCGGTGCGAAAGGAATTGGGAGTGGAGGGCTGGTTCACGAGATAGGCTCCTTGCTCTTGGCGGTCCCGATCGCCGAGTCTGTGGAATTGACCGCTTCAGAATCATGCCGGCGTACCGCTTCGGCGAAGGCGCGCATCTTGTCGAGATCCTTGATCCCAGGCGCGGATTCAATACCAGACGAGACGTCAAGAAAGCGGCATCCCGTGGTCCTCAGAGCCACCCCGACATTGGCTGCATCAAGGCCGCCCGACAGAACATAATCGGTTTGCCGATCCAAGCTATCGAGCAACGTCCAGTCGAACTGCACGCCATTGCCTCCCGGCAGCGCCGAGCCGCGCGGCGCCTTGGCGTCGAACAGGATGTGATCTGCCACCCCGAGAAACGGTTCCATTGCCGCCAGATCCTCGGCTGTGCGCACCGGGATCGCCTTCATGGCCTTCAAGCCGCTCCGCGCCTTGATCTTGGAAATCTGCGCCGGTGACTCCGCGCCATGGAATTGCAACAGCGTCGGCCGCACCCCGTCGATGATCGCGTCAAGTTCCGCATCGCTGGCGTTCACCGTCACCGCGACCGTCGCAAGGCCAAGGGCATGCGCCCGGGCCGCCAGCATGCCGGCATGTTCAACGGTGACATTGCGCGGGCTCTTGGCGAAGAAGATAAACCCGGCTTTCCACGCGCCGAGCGCCGCAGCCTGTTCGACGGCTTCGACGGTCTTCAGCCCGCAGAATTTGATGTGTGTGCTCATAGGGTTCCCCTCGCATGAAATCGCGGCAGAGTCGAGACGGGCGGCCGCCGATCACAAGGCCGGTTCAGACCATGCTTGCGCGGGCGGCCGCAATCTAGAACTGCAGGGCCTGCAAGCCGCTGCCATGGGCTTTCAGCCAGCTTTTCGCCGCGTTGGTGTTGGGACACAGATCCCGACACAGCGACCAGAACGCCGGGGAGTGGTTCATCTCCGCGAGATGCGCGACCTCATGCGCGGCCAGATAGTCGGTGACGAGCGGGGGCGCCATGGCCAGCCGCCAGGAAAAGGATAGCCTGCCGTCGGATGTGCAGGAGCCCCAGCGGCTTTTCGTATCCTTGACAGAGATGGCGCGGACAGTACGCCCGATCTGCTCTGCGTAGTGGTTCACCCGCTTTTCTAGATCCTGGCGGGCAACGCGTTTGAGATGATCGGCGACCCGCCGTCCGACATGCTCCGGACCACCGGAGACCATCAACGCCGGAACATCGCCTTCGGTGATGACCTTTGCAAGACCGCGCAATTTACCGCTGCGCGTGATCCGGTGATCGATGCCGCCGATCGGAATGAGCATGCCCTCGCCGACCTTGCAGTCCGTGGGCAGGGCGGCCAGCTTGGTCATCATCCAACCTTCGTGGCGCGTCAGAAAGGCATCGATCTCGCGCTGCGCCATGCCCGGCGGCACCGTCAGCCTGAGTGCTTGTCCGCCCGGCTCGATGCGCAAGGTGATGCGCTTTGCCCGCTGGTGTTCGCGAATGCAAAGGGCCAGCCGGCGTCCGGCCACCTCGTAATGGCGGCGCACAGGCGCAATCGGCGTTGTTTCGAACCAGCTGAACATGCCTGTCTTCTATCCGATTCGCCGCTGTACAGAAGTCTCGCTTTCTTCCGCAGGCGCTATTTTGCCGCAAAGAAAACGGCGCCCGAAGGCGCCGCGCTCAGCTTGCAGGACCGTTGTGCGGGCAAGTGCAACCCGATAGCCGCATTTTATCCCTGCAGTTCCGGCGCACCCGGCGCCTCATTGCTCGAAGCTGATGTCGACTCGTTCCGCCGCGCCATGAAGCTTTCGAATTCCTCGCGGTCGCGCGCCATGCGCAGATCGCGCATATGGGCATCGAACTCGGCGCGCATTTCGTCAAGTTTGCGCCGTTCTTCGTTCAGCCGGTCGATCTCGCTGTCGCGCCAGGCATCGAAGGCCACATTGCCCGACGGGCTGCGACCGCCGTACTCGCCACGTGTTGCATCTTCAAATCGGGCGGCGCCCCGGCGGCAGGCGCGGAAAAAGCCGTCCGTACTGCGGTTGACGTCGGTCTTGAAGGACTCGAGACGATCACCCCAGATGATGTAGGCGAGCATCGCAAGTCCAAGCGGCCAGAACACCATGAAGCCGAGCACCATCAGGGCGATGGTGGCGGGGGTCCAGGCCGGGCGGATCATTGCGTTGGATGTCATGGATCGAAACCTCGTTGCTTGAGGCACGGAGATCGTTGCCTCTTGGTTTCGATGTGGGGAGCGTCGCTGTGCGGTTCAAGAATGAAGCAGCGCGTTTTCGTCAAATAACTGATTTAACATAATTTTTCACGCAGATTTACCGCCGGCAACGGACGCCAGTTTCGGACCGCTCGAAGCTGAACCGGTTCGGGCCGCCGCCTGCGTCCGCACAAAATCGAGAATGCGCGGTGCGATTTGCTTGCGGAAGCGGGAGCCATTGAACACCCCATAATGGCCGACCGTATCCTGGACGTAGTGCGCCCGCATCTCCTGCGGAATATTGGGACAGATGGTCTGCGCCGCCTGCGTCTGCCCAAGCCCCGAAATATCGTCGCGCTCACCTTCGACGGTCAGCAGAGCCACATTGCGGATTGCCGTGGTGTCGACCGGCTGGCCGCGATGCATCAATTCCCCCTTCGGCAGCGCATGGTCGATGAACACGGCCTGCACGGTTTGCAGATAGAACTCGGCCGTCATGTCCATCACTGCCAGATATTCATCGTAGAAATCGCGATGCTTTTCCGCCGAATCGCCATCTCCGTCCACGAGATGCAGAAAGAAATCCTTGTGCGCGATCATGTGCCGGTCGAGATTCATCGTCATGAAGCCGCTGAGCTGCAGAAAGCCCGGATAGACGGGACGTCCGAAGCCCGGCAACGGCCATGGCACCGCCATGATCACATTGTTTTCAAACCACTCGATCGGTTTGGTCTGCGCCAGTTCATTGACACCGGTCGGGTTGATACGCGTGTCGATCGGCCCGCCCATCAAGGTCATCGTAAGCGGCACCTGCCGGTCGCCGCGCTGTTCCATCACGGCAATGGCGGCAAGCACCGGAACCGAGGGCTGGCACACGGCCATCACGTGCACGTCCGGCCCGAGATCATGCAGCATCTCGATGATGTAATCGATATAGTCATCAAGATCGAAGCGACCTTCCGACAAGGGCACCATGCGTGCATCGATCCAGTCGGTGATGTAGACCTCGGCCTCCGGCAGGAGCCGCTCGACAGTGCCGCGCAACAGCGTGGCGTAATGGCCGGACATCGGCGCCACGAGCAGGATCTTCGGGTCGGGCGCATGCCCGGACGGAAGGTCACGCTTGAAATGAACGACATTGCAGAACGGCTTCGACCAGACGATGCGTTCCTGGACTTCGACCGGCCGCTCCGCGATTTCGGTGGTGTCCAGTCCGAACTCCGGCTTGCCATAACGTCGTGTCGTCCGCTCGAAGACTTCAAGCCCGGCCGCCATCGCCCGTCCGGCCGGCGTATGCGAATAGGGGTTCAGCGGGTTTTTGCTGGCCAGGCGCACCGAATCGGCGGCAGCGCGCCATGGTGCCAGAGCCGCATGGGTGAATTCGTAGAACTGATAGAACATCAAGGGTCCCTTCAACGCCGCCCGGGTTGGAAGGTCCAGCCCGGATTCGGCAAATCACCAGCGCAGCCTAGCACGCTCGTTCCGCATAGCAATATATGCGTTGCAGCATGAAACGGAAAACCCGTAAAGCCGGCAGTTGTTCCCTGATATTATCGCACCCGGCGCCGCTGGCTGTGCTGCGCCGCAGCGCTTGCGCTTGCTCTGACCGGCAATAGCAGGAGCGATCTCGCTCAGATATCGAGATTGGCGACGTTCAGTGCGTTTTCCTGAATGAACTCGCGCCGTGGTTCGACTTCGTCGCCCATCAGCCGTGAGAACAGATCGTCCGCATTCAGCGCATCGGTGATCTGCACCTGCAGCAGCGAGCGCACATTCGGGTCAAGCGTGGTTTCCCACAACTGCTCGGCATTCATTTCGCCAAGCCCTTTGTAGCGCTGCATCGTCAGGCCCTTGCGCCCCACGGCAAAAACTCCGCTGAGCAAGGCGCGCGGACCGGTAATGGTTTCGACCAGATCCTTCCGGCGCAGCTTTGGCGGCGTGGCATACACCTCCTGCAGCTTGTCGGTCATCTGGTCGATCAGCCGCGCGTCCTGGCTGCCGATCAGTCCGGTATCGATCAGCATGGATTCCTTGACGCCGCGCAAGGTCCGTTCCAGTCGCAATCCACCGCTCTCGGTCGGCTCGCCGCTCCAGCCGCGTTCGGTATCCTCGGCAATCAGATTGAGCCGGTCGGCAACGGTCTGGGCAACGGCCCGCGCCGCCTCGGGCGACGCCACGCGTTCCGGATTGAGGGCACCGGCAATGGCCGCCTGTTCGATGACGTCACGATCGTAGCGCGAATGCAAACCCTCGATCAGGCTGCGCAACCGCAATGCGTCGTTCAGTGTCGCGCGCAGATCCTGGCCCGACCGCATCTCGCCCGAGCCGAGCTCCAGCACGGCTTCTTCGAGGCCGCTGGCAATCAGGTACTCTTCGAGCGCTTTTTCGTCCTTCAGATACTGCGAGGACTTGCCACGGCTCACCTTGTAGAGGGGTGGCTGTGCGATATAGAGATGACCGCGCTCGACCAGCACAGGCATCTGCCGGAAGAAAAAGGTCAGCAAGAGAGTGCGGATATGCGCGCCGTCGACATCGGCATCGGTCATGATGATGATCTTGTGGTACCGCAGCTTCTCGGCGTTGAATTCATCCTTGCCGATACCGGTTCCGAGCGCCGTGATCAGCGTGCCGATTTCCTGGCTCGACAACATCTTGTCAAATCGGGCCCGCTCGACATTGAGGATCTTGCCCCGCAGCGGCAGAATGGCCTGGGTTTCGCGTGAGCGTCCCTGCTTGGCGGAGCCGCCGGCAGAATCGCCCTCGACGAGGAACAGTTCCGATTTCGCCGGATCGCGCTCCGAGCAGTCGGCCAGCTTGCCGGGCAGAGACGCGATATCGAGCGCTCCCTTGCGCCGCGTCAATTCCCGCGCCTTGCGCGCCGCTTCCCGGGCTGCTGCCGCCTCGATCACCTTTCCAACCAGCGTTTTCGCCTCGGCCGGGTGCTCCTCGAGCCAGGTTGAAAGCGCCGCATTGACGAGGTTCTCCACCACCGGGCGGACTTCCGAGGAGACGAGCTTGTCCTTGGTCTGCGAGGAAAATTTCGGGTCCGGGACCTTGACCGAAAGCACGGCGGTCAGACCCTCACGGCAATCATCGCCTGTCAGGGTGACCTTTTCCTTCTTGGTCATTCCCGAGCTTTCCGCATAACCGGTAACTTGACGGGTCAGGGCGCCGCGGAAGCCAGCCATATGCGTGCCGCCGTCCCGCTGCGGGATATTGTTGGTAAAGCACAGCACATGCTCGTGATAGCTGTCGTTCCACCACATCGCGACTTCGACCGTGATGCCATCCTTCTCCCCGATCAGGGTAATCGGATCGGCCACCAGGGGCTTCTTGGTCCGGTCGAGAAAGCGCACGAAGGCTTCAAGTCCGCCCTCGTACCACAACTCGACCTTCTTTTCGTCGGCATGACGCTTGTCGATCAGCAGGATGCGGACACCGGAATTGAGAAATGCCAGTTCGCGCAGCCTGTGCTCCAGCGTCGCAAAGTCGAATTCCGTCTTCGAGAATGTGTCGGTTGAGGGCAGAAAGGTGATCTCCGAGCCGGAGCGGCCTTCATAGGTGAACGCCTGCTTGTTCTCGGTATAGGTCCCGGTCTGGGCGAGCGGTGTGTCGGCGACGCCACCGGAAAAACGCATCTCGTGCACAGTGCCGTTGCGGTTGATCCGCAGCGACAGGAATTCTGACAGCGCATTGACGACAGAAACGCCCACGCCATGCAGCCCGCCGGAAACCTTGTAGGAATTCTGGTCGAATTTCCCGCCGGCATGCAACTGCGTCATGATCACTTCGGCAGCGGAAACGCCTTCGCCGGCGTGAACATCGGTCGGAATGCCGCGCCCGTTGTCGATCACGGTGCATGAGCCGTCGGCGTTCAGCTGCACCGTCACCAGATCCGCATGCCCGGCCAGAGCCTCGTCGATGGCATTGTCCACCACCTCATAGACCATGTGATGCAGACCGGAACCGTCATCCGTGTCGCCGATATACATGCCCGGCCGCTTGCGCACGGCATCGAGACCCTTGAGGACCTTGATCGAATCTGCGCCATACTCGGATGGTCCCGCCGGGGAGAGGGGGCCCGGGGTGTTTTCTGGTGTGTCGCTCATGAAATTCCTGTGTCTCATTCCGCTTGGCACCGCCGGGAGGGGGTTTTGCGAATCAGGCGGAACCGCGCCTGACAAGATATAGGATTTCGCCGCCAAAAGCCAAATGAACCGGGGTTTTACCGGTGGATTTCCGGCATCCGGCACCGTGCTTTCGACCCTCGCTTTCAGCCATCCGCACGGCAGCAGGCGCTCAGCTGTGCAAGTCTAATTTTCGAACGCAGACAATTCGCCATTGGCCGGGGGGATGATCGCGCCTAATTAGGAACAACAAGGAAAAATCAATGGACGTCCGCCGCAAGCCCTTCGTTCCGCCCGCTCCGGTTCCGCGCACCGTGCCGCCGGGGCGACTGGAAATCATTCGCACTGTGATGCGCAATCCCCTCGAATTATGGGGCGAGCCGTCCTACAACGAGCCTTGGATCCTCACCAAATTCCTCAATGAGCGTGCCCTGATCGTCAATCATCCGGGTCTGGTTCGTCATGTCCTTGTCGACAACGTTGCCAATTATCGCATGGGGCGCATCCGGCAACTGGTATTGCGGCCGATCCTGCGCGATGGGCTGCTGACTGCGGAGGGCGACACCTGGCGGCGCTCGCGCAAGGCCGTGGCGCCGGTCTTCACCCCGCGGCATGCGCGCGGCTTTGCCGACCAGATGCTGTCTGGCTCACAGCGCTTTCTGTCGCGCTACCAGGCGGCCGGGCCGCAGGGCAGCGAGTTCGACATCGGCCGCGACATGAGCGAACTGACCTTTTTCATTCTGTCCGACACGCTGTTTTCCGGTGATGTCGCCGCCACTGATGACGAGTTTGCCGCCGACATCGAGAAACTCCTGTCAACCATGGGGCGCATCGATCCATTCGACCTCGTCAAGGCGCCGCGCTGGCTGCCGCGTCTGCGCCGTCTGCGCGGGCGGCACGTCTTGGCAAAATTCCGCGGCATGGTTCGGCGCACGATGACAGGGCGGCTCGAGGTTCTGAAAAATGACCCGGGCGCCGCGCCGGAGGACTTTCTGACGCTTCTTTTGCGCCAGATGGGCCCGGACGGCCTGTCAGCTGAGGAGGTTGAGGACAATCTTGTCACTTTCATCGGCGCCGGCCACGAGACCACCGCCCGTGCCCTCGCCTGGACTCTGTACTGCCTGTCGCAATCGCCCGACGACCTCGCCGAGGTCGAAAAGGAAATCGATAAGGTGGTCGCCGAGGAAAAAGATCCGGTTGAATGGCTGGCCCGCATGCCCTGGACCCGCGCCGCCTTTGAGGAAGCCATGCGGCTTTATCCGCCGGCCCCCTCGATCAACCGCGAAGCGATCGCCGATGACACCTATGTCGACAAGCAGGGCGCCCGCGTCACAATCCCGGCCGGCACCACGGTCATGGTCATGCCCTGGACATTGCACCGCCATCGCCGACTCTGGGACGAGCCGAACGCTTTCATTCCGGCCCGCTTCCTTCCCGCCAATCGCGATGCCATCGATCGGTTCCAGTATCTGCCCTTCGGTGCGGGACCGCGCGTGTGTATTGGCGCCACTTTCGCATTGCAGGAGGCGGTGATTGCACTCGCGGTTCTGCTCGGGCACTTCCGCTTCGAAAGCCTGCCGACGACGCGCCCGTGGCCGGTACAGAAGCTGACAACCCAGCCCGGTGGCGGGCTGCGGATGCGCGTCGTGCCGCGCCGGTGAACGTGATCGACGTCTTTGCACGTGATCCGCACAGCCACGATGCACATTATTGTTGCCCGATTGGAAACAATGCTGTTCGATCGTGCGCAATTGACAGCCCTTGGCCGTCACTGCAGTTTGCTTGCAAATTGCAACCCATTCACGGACGAGCTGTTGGCAATCCATCCGCAGCTGGGTGCACCTCGTCCGACCATGAACCAGTACGGAGCCCATATGTCCACGGTGAGCACGAACGGCCTGACTTTCAGTGCCGACCTTCATGATTTCATTGTCAACGAAGCGATACCCGGCACTGGGGTCGATGCCGACGCATTTCTCGCCGCTTTTGCCGAGACCGTCCACGAACTGACGCCGAAGAACCGTGCTCTGCTGCAAAAGCGCGACGCGATGCAGGACAAGATTGACGCCTGGTACAAGGAAAACGGCGCCCCTTCTGACATGGGCGCCTATGAGGCATTTCTGCGCGAGATCGGCTATCTGCTGCCCGAGGGAGGTCCGGTCGAGGTCTCGACAAGCAATGTCGATCCGGAGATTTCGACCATTGCCGGTCCGCAACTCGTCGTTCCGGTCATGAATGCCCGCTATGCTCTGAATGCCGCCAATGCCCGCTGGGGATCCTTGTATGACGCGCTCTACGGCACCGATGCGCTCGGCGACCGGCCCGAAGGCGGTGAATATGATCCGGCGCGCGGCGGACGTGTTATCGCCTGGGCCAAGGCCTTTCTCGACGACAGCGTGCCGCTCAAGGACGCCAGCTGGGCCGACGCCACGGGTTTTGATTATGAGAATGGCGAACTGAAGATTGAAACACCGGATGGTCAGACCGTGCTGTCCGACCCGGCGCAATATACCGGCTTTTCCCGCCAGGGCGATCATGCCTATCGCCTGTTCTTCGCAACCAACAACATGCACACGATGGTCCAGATCGACCGTGACAGCGCCATCGGCAAGGATGATCCGGCTGGCATTGGCGATGTCGTGCTTGAATCGGCAATCACCACGATCATGGACTGCGAGGATTCGGTCGCTGCGGTGGATGCCGAAGACAAGCTGGTCGTTTACCGCAACTGGCTCGGCCTGATGCGCGGCGATCTTTCGGAGGAGATCCGGAAAGGTGGCCGCACCTTCACCCGCCGGCTCAGCCCCGACCACCACTATTTGACGCCCGATGGCGAGAACGCGGCACTCAAGGGCCGCTCATTGATGCTGGTGCGCAATGTCGGTCACCTGATGACCAACCCCGCCGTCACCGACGAGAACGGAGACGATGTGCCCGAAGGCATCATGGATGCGTTTCTCACCGGCCTCATTGCGCTGCACGATATCGGCCCGCACGGGCGCCATCTCAATTCGGTGGCTGGATCGATGTACATCGTCAAGCCGAAGATGCACGGTCCCGAGGAAGTGGCTTTCGCCGTCGAGATCTTCGATCGCGTCGAAAAGGCGCTCGGCATGCAGCCGAACACCATCAAGATGGGCATCATGGATGAAGAGCGCCGCACGACCGTCAATCTGAAGGAGTGCATCCGCGCTGCCAGCAGCCGCGTCGTCTTCATCAACACCGGCTTCCTCGATCGCACCGGCGATGAGATCCATACCTCGATGGAAGCCGGACCGATGATCCGCAAGGATGACATGAAGCAATCCGCCTGGATCGCTGCCTATGAAAACTGGAACGTGGATATCGGCCTTGAATGCGGCCTGCGCGGCCACGCCCAGATCGGCAAGGGAATGTGGGCGATGCCGGATCGCATGCAGGCGATGCTCGAAGCCAAGATCGGCCATCCGAAGGCCGGCGCCAACACCGCCTGGGTGCCGTCCCCCACCGCGGCAACCCTGCACGCCACGCATTACCACCGCGTCAATGTCGCAGATGTCCAGGCTGAACTGGCCAAGCGGCCGCGTGCCGATCTGTCCGACATCCTGTCGGTTCCGGTGGCAACGCGGCCCAATTGGACGCCCGAGGAGATCCAGGCCGAACTGGACAACAATGCGCAGGGCATTCTCGGCTATGTCGTGCGCTGGGTCGCGCATGGTGTGGGTTGTTCGAAAGTGCCGGATATCAACGATGTCGGCCTGATGGAGGACCGCGCCACGCTGCGCATCTCGGCCCAGCACATGGCTAACTGGCTGCATCATGGTGTCGTCAAGAAGACCCAGATCGTCCGCACCATGAAACGCATGGCCAAGGTGGTCGACAAGCAGAACAAGGATGATCCGTCCTACCAGCCGATGGCTGCCGATTTCGACAATTCGGTCGCCTTCCAGGCTGCTCTTGAGCTCGTCCTCAAGGGGCGCGAGCAGCCGAACGGCTACACCGAACCGGTGCTGCATCGCCGCCGGCTCGAATTCAAGGCAGCCGGGTAACATCCAGGACGCCAGTATTCTGATGCCGCCTCCGGGCACGGCTCAGGGAGATTCAAGAAGGGCGATCGCAAACGGTCGGGCTAGGCTTTTCGCTCTGCCGAACCGGGCCCGGCATCACATACGCGGCGATGCCCAAGGACCCGAGCCTCGTCAGGTGCCCGCGCTTCCCCGACCGAAAGCGCTCACATGAGCGCTTTCGCAGACACAGTCACGACGCGAGAATGGGCAGGGAAATCCCGAATCCGAGCCCTATTGCAGCACCACCACCCGGGCCTTCCGGCCGGGCCGCACCCGGTCATACAGATCGATGATGTCCTGGTTCATCAGGCGGATGCAGCCTGAGGATGCAGCCGTGCCGATCGACTGCCATTCCGGCGTGCCGTGCAGGCGGAACAGTGTATCCTCCCCCTGCTCATTGAACAGATACAGCGCCCGTGCCCCGAGAGGATTCTTCAGTCCCGGCTTCATGCCGTCTTCGCCATAGCGTGCCAGCTCCGGTTGCCGCTGGATCATTTCCTTCGGCGGAGTCCAGGTCGGCCATTTCCGCTTCCAGGCGATATAGGCATCGCCTTCCCAGGCAAATCCGGCGCGTCCGACACCGATGCCGTAGCGTACTGCCTTGCCACCCGGCAGCACATAGTAGAGATAGCGCTTTGGTGTATCGACAATGATCGTGCCGGGTTTTTCGCGTGTGCGATAGCGGACGATCTGCCGGTGCAGGCGCTTGTCGACCTTGCTGATCGGCACCGCAGGGATCGAATAGCCGGAATCGGAAACTGCGCCGTACTCGGAGGTGAATGTCTCGGTTGCCGGCCCATCGCCCGTGCTTGTCGTACAGCCGGCAAGAGCGACGGCGGCGGCCAGGCAGAACATGGTCACGGCGCTGCGAAATATCATGGCAGAATCTCTCGATGATTAGGGGTGCAGCGTCGATATCAGCGCATGCTTGCGCCAAGCATTAGGAGAATGAAATTTCTTTTTGCAAGCGGCGATCGCTCGCCGTCCCGGGCATTTGAGGCGATTTGCGCTGGCGAATGGCTTTTGTGCAACAAGCGCGATGAGGGTCGGTCGCCCCAGGCCTGGCCGGCAACGCCGCGGCCTCCCATCCCATTGTCGAATCACCTCCCGGCTGGCAGGGTGCGCAAATGCCGATCATCTCGCCGCACAAGTCCTCACCGCTGCTCGACGGGCGTCAGTCCGATCGCGCCATGCTCGTCCGCCGCGGCATTCAGCGGCTGTTTCTCTCGATGCGCATCTCGCTCCTGCCGGAGATGACACTGGCTTCCGGTCGCCGCGCCGATCTGATAGCGCTGACCGACAAGGGGGATATCTGGATTGTCGAGATCAAGACTTCGGTCGCCGATCTCCGGACCGATGGCAAATGGCCCGACTATCGCGACTATTGCGACCGTTTGTACTTCGCGACCCATGCCGGCGTCCCACCGGAGATTTTTCCGCAAGATTGCGGCCTGCTGATTGCAGATTCCTATGGCGCCGATTGGCTGCGCGAAGCCCCGGAACACCGATTGGCGCCGGCGCGCCGCAAGGTGCTGACACGGCAATTCGCGCGGCTGGCCGCCGACCGCCTGGTGCTGGCCGAGTTTGCCGCTTCCGGCAATCCGGAATAAAGCCACGCGGGTGCATGGCGCATGCTGCCTAGCGTGGCGCGCGCTTTGCCAAGATGCGTTGCAGGGTTCGCCGATGCATGTTGAGCCGCCGTGCCGTTTCCGAGACATTGCGGTCACACATCTCGTAGACCCGCTGGATATGTTCCCAGCGCACCCGATCGGCCGACATCGGATTTTCCGGCATTTCCGGCTTGTCACCCGGTCCCCGGGTCAGGGCCGCGAATATTTCATCGGCATCGGCGGGCTTGGCGAGATAGTCGATGGCGCCGAGCTTGACCGCATTGACCGCCGTGGCGATGTTGCCATAGCCGGTGAGCACGATCATTCGCGTCTCTTCGCGCGCCGTGCGCAGCGCCACGATGACGTCGAGGCCATTGCCGTCCTCGAGCCGCATGTCGACAACGGCATAGTCGGGCGGTGCAGCCTTGGCCTTGGCCAGGCCTTCCGCCACCGATTCGGCAATCTCCACCGTAAAGCCGCGGCTTTCCATCGCCCGTGCCAGCCGCCGCACGAAAGGCCCGTCATCATCGACGAGGAGCAGCGTCGTGCCAGCTGCCACTTCTGTGGGGGATGTGTGTTCTTCCGTCATCATGCTACCTGATATAAGGGGCGCGCGCCCGCCCGCCAACCACATTCGCCATCTGCCTGCGCCTACCGCCCCATGCTCACATGCGGCGTGTAGGATCCGGTGACAGCGCCGACATCCATCTTGCTGCGCGGCCAGCGGATCCGGACCCGTGCACCTTGCGCCGGCTCGCCGCGATTATCGAACTGAAGCGTCGCGCCGGAGCGTTCGAGAAGCGTTTTGGCAATGAACAGGCCGAGACCGAGGCCGCCGGCACCCGGGCGCCCTGCCTTGTCCCGGCTGCGCATATAGGGAAGCCCGATGCGCGACAGCATTTCTGCTGAGAACCCCGGTCCATCGTCTGTGATGACGATCTCGACGCTCTCATTGTCATGCCTGCTCGTGACCTGCACTTGCGAGCGGGCGAAATCGACGGCGTTCTCGACGATATTGCCCAGTCCATACAGAATTCCGGCATTGCGCTGGCCGATCGGTTCCGGCGGAACATGACGCGAATCGCCGGGCGGCGCTTTATCCGTTACGCGTTTGACGATGATCTCGACACCAAATTCGCGGTGCGGCGCCACGACCTCTTCGATCAGCGCATCAAGCGGGACCTGCCGCATGTGCAACTCGTCATCGGTCGACAGGCTGGTCAGCCGACCGAGAATGTCGCGGCAGCGCTCGCTCTGGCTCACCAGCAATTGCACGTCTTCACCGTGCTGCGGATCACCTGCCAATGCCTTGTGCATCTCGCGGGCCACCACGGAAATGGTGGCCAGCGGGGTACCGAGTTCGTGTGCCGCGGCCGCCGCCAGCCCATCGAGGGCGGACAGGTGTTGCTCGCGCTGCAGCCCGAGTTCGGCAGCCGTCAGAGCCTCCGCCAGTTCATTGGTCTCAGCCGAGACCCGGTGGACGTAGAAGGCCGCGAACGCGGTGGTCGACAGAATGGCAATCCACGTGCCGATGATCAGAACGAACGGAAAAGTCAGTACGGTGCCGGGATACCAGGGTAGCGGCAGGGACAGAAAGGCGAGAAAGGTGATGGCAACAAAGGTCAGCGCTCCGAGCGCCACCGTATGCCGCACCGGTTGTGAGGCGGCGCAAATGATCACCGGCACGCAGATCAGCACCGAGAAGGGATTGGCAAGGCCGCCGGTCAGAAACAACAGACTGGTCAACTGCAGGACATCGAAGGACAGCACCGCCAGACCGCCCAGCGGCGGCAATCGGTGATTCGGCGGATAACGCACCGTCAGGAAGATGTTGAGCCAGGCCGAGCAGCCGATCAGCACGAAGCAGAAGAGTTCCGGCATCGGAAAGCCGAAGCCGTAGGCGATCACCACAACGGCAATGCTCTGACCGGCGACCGCCAGCCAGCGCAGTCGCGTCAGCGTGCTCAGCCGCAGCCGGTGCTGAAACGTCTGGTCGTCAAGAAGGGTGTCATCGGTGCTCATCTCAGCTTCCTTCTAGCCGAGCCTGACGCGCGAGGAAATCGCCAGCCCACCGATCATCGAGTACGCGGCTTGGCGCGCCGGGTCGCCTCGGCGTTTCGCGGGTCCTCCGGCCAGGGATGCTTCGGGTAGCGACCGCGCATTTCGGCGCGAACATCGCTCCAGGAGCCATCCCAGAAACCCGGCAGATCACGTGTCGTCTGGATCGGCCGCTGCGCCGGTGACAACAATTCAAGCAGCAGCGGCACGCGGCCGGCAGCCAGACAGGGATGCCGGCTTTCGCCAAACAGTTCCTGAACCCGAATGGCGATCCTCGGCACCTCGCCGTCATAACGAATGGCAATGCGCGATCCGGTTGGCGCGGTGTAATGGGTTGGCGCCAGCCGGTCGAGCGCGGCGACCCGCTCCGCCCCGAGTATTGACTGCAGCGCGGCAAGCAGCGTCTGTGGTTCGATCTCGCCGAGCGAGGTGCTGTTCGCGAGAAAGGGCACCAGCCACTCTTCCAGCGTTTCGAGCAGGGCCGCGTCACCCAGATCCGGCCAGTCAAATTCAGCCTCGGCACCCGCTCCGGAATTGCGGTGCAGAAAGGCAACGCGCTCACGCAGATGTTGCGCTTGCCTGCTGAAGTTCAGCAGTGCCAGCCCCTCGCGGCGTAACCCGTCCACCAGCGCCTGCTGCGCCCGGACCGGGTCGGGCTTTGCGAGCGGCGTTTCGCTCACCACGATGGCGCCGAGCCGGTGCACCCGGCGGCCCAGCACACGGCCGCTCTCCGCGTCGAAGCGGTACTCCTCGCTTTCAACGCCGGCATTGGCGATCACCGCCTCAAGAGCCGCACCGGACAGTTCCGCTGCGGCCAGAACCCGTGATCGTGCGGCCCGCCCTGTGACGTCGGCCACCACAAGATAGGTTGAACCGGCGAGCCGGTCCTCCGCCGCCACTTCGCAACCCCGGCCGTTGGCCATCAAGAAGCGTCCGCGGCCGCCGCGCTGCCGTGCCACCCGGTCGGGAAAGGCAATGGCCAGATGGCTGGCTGCTGGCACCGCTTCTTCGGGCAGCCGCACATTTCGGCCCGCGATGCGGCGCGCCAGGGAAAGTGCCGCCTTGGCGCGGGGAGAGCGCTCTTGTTTCAGTTGCGCCATGCGTGCGTCGAGATCGATCATCCGTCCGCCAAGCCCCTGCTCTGTCAAAAGCACTGCCAGCATCGCGGCTCCAAACCGATCGCCATGCATGTCGGCGGCAACCACCATTGATGCGAGTCGGGGCGGCAGCGGTAGCGCGCGCATGGCACGCCCCTGTGACGTGATCAGTCCATTCGTATCAATCGCTCCGAGCGCGTGCAGAAGATTGCGCGCTTCGGCCAGCGCAGCAGCGGGCGGCGGATCGAGAAAACGCAGCTCACGCGGATCGAGTACGCCCCAGGCGGCGCAGTCGAGCACCAGGCCGGAAAGATCCGCGCTCTTGATCTGCGGCTCGTTGAACCTCGGCAGCGCCATGGTCTGACCCGGATGCCACAGACGCAGCGCGATGCCCGGCTCCGTGCGTCCGGCGCGCCCGGCGCGTTGTGCCACCGAGGCTTGCGAGGCGCGCCGCGTCACCAGACGGGTAATCCCCGTTTCCGGATCGAGAGCCGGCTGCCGCACGAGGCCCGAATCGATGACGACACGCACGCCATCGATGGTGATCGAGCTTTCCGCCACCGGCGTTGCCAGCACCACCTTGCGATGCCCGGAGCTCGCCGGTCGGATCGCTCGATCCTGGTCGGCACCGCTTAAACCACCGTAAAGCGGCATTATCTGCGTGGTGCTGCCAAGCGTGTCGCCAAGTCGCTCGGCGGTGGCCAGGATTTCACTTTGCCCCGGCAGAAATGCGAGCATCGAACCGTGCTCCTGGCGATGCATCTGCCGGATCGCCTCCGCCATCACGTCCTCGATGCGGCGGCCGGTCGGCCTGTCCTGGTAGCGTATCTCGACGTCGAAGGCGCGGCCCTGGCTTTCGATGATCTGCGCCGTGCCGACGAGGCCCGCTATTCGTTCCACGTCGAGGGTTGCTGACATGACCAGAATGCGCAGATCCGCGCGCAGACCCGACTGAATGTCGAGCGCCAGAGCCAGTCCGAAATCTGCCTCAAGGGCCCGCTCATGAAACTCGTCGAAAAGAACGCAGGAATACCCGGCGAGCTCCGGATCATCGAGCGCCATGCGCGTGAAGACGCCTTCCGTGACGACCTCGATGCGGGTTGCGTCCGACGTGCGCGTGTCGAGCCGCATGCGGTAGCCGACAGTGGCGCCGACCTCCTCCCCCCGCATGGCCGCCATACGGCGCGCTGCGGCGCGCGCCGCCAGCCGGCGCGGCTCGATGAGCAGGATACGGCCTGTGCACCAGGATTCCTCCAAAAGATCGAGCGGCACCAGTGTCGTCTTGCCGGCCCCTGGCGGTGCCGCCAGAACGGCGGCGGTCTCGCCTGCCAGAGCGCTGCGCATATCGGGCAGAGCGGAAGAGATCGGCAAGTCCGCAAATTTGTCCGACAGCCGTGTCACTCGGCCCCCACATTGTGCACCGGACCTCCGGCTGCAACGGCATCGGCTGCATCGTGCGTCACGAGGATCATTGGAAGCCCGGCCGTACGCGCTTCCGCGAAGACCATTTCGCGCACCTGATCGCGCAATGTCGCATCGAGTTTCGAGAACGGCTCATCGAGAAGAAGAAGCCGAGGTTCGGACACCAGCACCCGCTGCAGTGCGACGCGCGCCTTCTGCCCGCCCGACAAGGTTTCGGGATCGCGCTTGCCGAAACCGGCAAGTCCCACGCGTTCGAGCGCCGCCATAGCCATCTGCCGCCGCTGACGCGGCGAGCGCACCGCGCCTGGCACCGCAATGGCAATATTGTCGGCGACGCTGAGATGCGGAAACAACAGGGGGTCCTGAAACAAGATCCCGGCCCGGCGCTCTTCTGCTGGCAGATCCGTCAGAACCACGGCACCGGAACTGACCCGGCCTTGCGCCGAGAACACCGGGTCAAGAAAGCCGCCGATAAAGGCCAGCAGTGTCGACTTGCCGGAGCCGGACGGCCCCATCACGGTCAGCACCGTACCCGGTTCGACCCGTCCGGCCAGGGCAATCAGGCGGCGCCCGTGCAGGCGGATCGATATATCCTCGAGGATGAGTGCGCTGCGGTCAGCCATGTCCCGTCCGATGTCAGACGCGCAAGCCGCGCCGGTTGCGGAATAGCAAGACCGGAAGCGCGATGGCAATTGCAAAAGCCAGGAACGGCAAACCGGACTGCACCAGGCCGTAGACACCCACAACCCGGCGGTTGCCGCCGGAAGACAGCGCGACGGCTTCACTGGTGATCGTGGTCAGGCGCCCCGCACCAATCAGCACTGTCGGCAGATATTGACCGACTGAGACGGCAAAGCCGACGGCAAAAGCGGTCAGGATGGCGCGCGACAGCATCGGCAAACGTATCCGCCACAGGGCGCGCTGCCGGCTCATCCCCAGCCCGGCAGCCAGCGTGTCGAAACGGCGGTCGAATCCGCGCCATGGATCGCTGAGGGACAGGAAGACATAGGGCAGGACGAAAACCAGATGCGCCAGCGTCAGGCCGGCAAATGTCGCGTCGAGCCCGCTGAGGATCGCGACATACTGCATGCCGAACAGAAAGGAGATCTGCGGCACGATAAGCGGCAGATAAAGGATCAGCAGCGCCTTGTTGCTCCGGCTCTCGCGCTGGCTTCCAGCGGTCGAATGCCGGAGATCTCCCTGCCCGTCGCGAAACTCGTTTTCGAGGCAAAGCAGTGTCAGGACCACCGAGATGAGGGCGGCGATGATTGCCACGATCAGGGTCGTCGTCAGCGGCGAACACATCTGCGCCAGCGCCCGCTGCCATCCCGACCATGACAGCGTTTGCGGAAAGGCCTCAGGGAAAGGCCACAGACCGGCCACCGACCATATGCCGAGGACGACGATGCTGGCGAGTACGGTCGCCGCCGCCAGCCCCATGCCCGCCAGACTGAGGCTCCGCACCACACCATCCTTGCGGCAGCGTTGGCCGCGGGCCCGCAAGGCCGTGACCAGAATAGCGCCGACCCGCTCCAGGCCGAACCAGACGAGGATCGCCAGGCCACCGACCGCCAATTGCAAGATCGCACCCGCCGAGGCGAGGTAACGGCGCGTCAGATCCGGATCATTCATCCAGTCTAGAAGGCGCACTGGCAGCGTTGGCGGCAATTGCGGCCCGAGGATCAGCGCCACGTCCACCACCGAAGTTGCATAGGCGAGAACGGCAAGAACGGCGAGACGAATCTGCCGGTAATAGGAAGGCCAGACGAGGAACACGAAGCTGGCCACACGGCCATAGCCGAGCGAGCGTCCAAGGCGCAGAGCCGGCTCGCTTCGGCTTTGTGGCAGCACCGCCAGGCTGATCAGGAAGAGGAAGGGGATCTCCTTGGCAATCAGACCGGCGATCATCGCCAGGCCAAGCGGATCATGCACGATGAGAAAATCCGGCGGCCGCTCGAAGCCGGTCAGCGAGGGGGAGACCAGGCGCAGCAACAGGCCGGAGGGGGCGATCAGGAATGCCAGTCCGAACGCAGCGGCCGCATGCGGCACCGCCAACAGAGGCGCGATCAGCCGCCGTATCACCGCAAAGGCGCGAGTGCCGAAATGGCTTGCAATGAAAATGCCGGTGATAAGCAGAGACGCCAGGGTCGATGCCAGTCCCGTCAGCAGGCTGTGACCGACAGAGCCGGCGAGACCGGGAACTTCGAACAGCGCGCGAAAATGATCAAGGGTCACCGCCTTGCCGCCCAGGCCCGGCAGAAAACCGAATGCTGGCAAGAGCGTGCCGAGAAAACCGCAGATGACCGGTCCGATCAGAAGAAGCACCGTTGCCGCGGGTGCGGCTCGGGTCAGCCAGCCTCCGCGGGCCAGCATGGTCCGCCCTTCCGGTGCACGACGTGCTGTTGTGGCGCTTTGTCGACCGGTCAGTTGCCGACCCCGTAGCGCTTCAGCCAGGCATCCTCGATCCGCTCCATCCAGCTCGGATGCGGCTCGTCGAGGTTCGGACCAAGTTCGTCCGGCCGCAATGTCGCCGCGCCGAGATCCAGCGCCTCAAACCGCGCCCGCATCTCAGTCGGCAATTTCTGCAGCGACAAAACGGTCGGGTCGCCCCAGAAGGCGGGATCTTGCTTGCGCAACTGCGCCTCTGGCGAAAGCAGGAAATTCGCCAGCACCAGGGCACCGGCCTTTGCTGTGGCGTTGTACGGAATGGCGACAAAGTGGGTGTTGCCGAGCGTGCCGCCGGAAAAGCTGAAGGAGCGCACGGTCCTGGCAAGTTCGCCAGCAGCAATTCCCGCGGAGGCTTCCGCCGGATTGAAAGCGAAAACGATATCGAGCTCGCCATCAGCCAGTTTCTGCTTCATGTCCGGATAATTTTTCGGATAGGCGGCGCCCTTGCGCCACAGATAGGGCTGCAGTTCATCGAGATAGGCGAAAAGGGGCGCCTCATCAGCCGTAAAACTGGCTTCGCTCACCGGCTTTTTCAGCTTCTTCGGGTCGTCGATCACCTCATGCAGCACTTGCTTGAGAAAGGAACTGCCGATGAAATCCGGCGGCGCCGGGTAGGAAAAGCGACCGGGATTGCGCTGCGCCCAGGTCAGCAGCTCCAGCGCCGAATCCGGCAATTCCGCGGCATCCGTGCGGGCACTGTCGTAGAAGAACACCAGCTTGGCGCCGCCCCACGGGCTTTCCAGCCCATCGGTCGGGACGGTGAAATCGGTGCGGACGGTCGGCATGTTCTCGACATCGACATACCGCCAATTTGGCAGATGCGTCGCCCAGTCTTCGGACAACAACAGATCCTGCTTCTTCATCGAGGCAAAATTTTCGCCGTTGATCCAGATCAGGTCGACCGAGCCGTTGTCGCTGTTGCCAGCGCTTTTCTCCGCCACGACCTTGGCGACGGCATGTGCGGTGTTGTCGAGCTTTACATGCACAACGGAAACGCCATGCCGGCTTTCGAGCACATTTGCGGCCCAGTCCAGATAGGCATTGATGTTCTGCGAGCCACCCCAGGCATTGAAATAGACCGTCTGGCCCTGCGCCGCGGCGAGAACAGCCGGCCAGTCGCTTGCGTCGGGGTCGGCGGCGCGGACAGCGTTTATGCTGCCGATCATCGCAAGGGCTGCAAGAAATGCACCGAAACGCGTCATGGTTATTTCCCTCTTTTGTTCAAAGAGAAACACCATGCTGCCCGCCGCGCGTCAATCGGCGCCTAGTCAGCCTTTTTCACATTCCGGTGATGCCGGTCGCGTTCGTTTCCTGACGGCAGATCGGCAAGACGCCTGCAGATGATAAAAAGCCGGGGACCAGCGAGGGGCATTGCTGGTCCCCGACCTCTATTGACGGACGGACCCGTCAATCTGAAAGACGTCTGTCCGCCACACGGCACCAGCGACACAAAGTGTCGCCGGCGAGCGGGCTGGAGAAATTGTCAGTGCCGAAGTCAGGATGATATCGCGCATGAAGTCTGGCGCTGCGAACCAGCGGAGAAAGACCACGCGTCGTGTAACGCGCAGCCAGCGACACGGCTGCCATCACCGCTGTGATGCCCCTCTCTACCATGTCATGGCCCCAATGCTCGTCTGCAAATTTCGTATACCATCAAACACGAAAAGCAGGTTAGAGCGATAGCCCAAACAGGTGATTTTGAGCGATTTTTTTCGATTTCTCGGTAGAATCGCTGACAGAAATACCCGGAAAACGCGAGATAGATAAATATAACCCACTAAATATAATGGGATAGTTCAGTGCGCTTCGTCCCAGTTGGATGCAGCGCGCGCTTCGACTTTGAGCGGCACGGCCATGTCGACTGCCGGTAGTGCGGCCTCCTCCATCACCTTCACAATCAGCGGAATTGTATCCTCGGCCTGCCCTTCGGGAGCCTCAAATATCAACTCGTCATGCACCTGCAGCAGCATGCGCGCCTCCAACCTGGCATCGCCGAGCGCTGCATCCATCCGGACCATCGCCCGGCGAATGATGTCGGCGGCGGAACCTTGGATGGGTGCATTGATCGCGGCGCGCTCGTTAAAGGCACGCATTTGCGGATTGGAGGAGCGAATGTCCGGGTAATGCGCACGGCGGCCAAAGATTGTTTCAACATAGCCCAGGTCCCGCGCTTTCGCTTTGGCCGCTTCCATATAGTCGCGAATACCGGGAAAACGCTCGAAATAGGTCTTGATGTAGGCGCTTGCCTCGCTGCGTTCGATGCCAAGCTGGTTGGCCAGGCCAAACGCCGAAATGCCGTAGATGATACCGAAATTGATCGCCTTGGCGCGGCGGCGCACCTCGGGCGGCATGCCTTCCACTGGCACGCCGAACATTTCCGAGGCGGTCATGGCGTGAATATCAATGCCGTCCGCGAAGGCGCCGCTGAGCTGCGGAATATCGGCGACATGGGCGAGCACGCGCAATTCGATCTGACTGTAATCCGCCGAGATCAACGCATGCCCGGGCGCGGCGACGAAGGCGGTGCGGATCTTCCGGCCCTCCGCAGTGCGGATCGGTATATTCTGCAGATTGGGCTCCGAGGACGAGAGCCTGCCGGTCGTCGTCGCCGCCATGGCAAAGCAGGTGTGCACGCGACCGGTTTGCGGATGGATGAAGCCGGGCAGGGCGTCCGTGTAGGTCGATTTCAGCTTGGTCATCTGCCGCCAGTCGACAATTCGGCGCGGCAGCTCGTGGCCGGCTGCCGCCAGATCTTCGAGCACCTGCGCCGAGGTCGACCATTGGCCGGATTTGGTTCTTGATCCGCCGGGAAGTCCCATCCGGCCGAACAGAATTTCGCCAAGCTGCTTTGGCGACCCGACATTGAACCTTTCGCCGGCAAGCGTATGGATCTCATCTTCGAGTCCGGCTGCCTTCTGCGCCAGCTCGCCCGAAAGCCGCGACAGGATCTGCCGGTCAACAGCGATCCCGCGTTCTTCCATCAGCGCCAGAACTTCGACAAGCGGCCGCTCCAGTCGCTCATACACATTCGCGACGCCTTCCGCTGCAAGGCGCGGCTTCAGCACCAGCCACAGCCGCAGCGCGATGTCGGCATCCTCGGCCGCATAGGCCGTGGCGCTGGGCAGGTCCACCTGCGCGAAGGAACGTGCGGTCTTGCCGCTGCCGGTCACGTCTTTATAGGCGATGGGCTTGTGCCCGAGCCAGCGTTCCGAAAGCGTGTCCAGGCCGTGATTGCCCTTGCCGGCATCAAGGGCGTAGGACAACAGCATCGTATCGTCGAAGGACCTCATGGCGATGCCAAGACGGCGCATCACCAGAAGATCGTATTTGACATTCTGACAGACTTTCAGAACGCTTCGATCCTCCAGCAGGGATTTGAGCTCGACCAGCGCCTCGGCAAAATCGATCTGTCCCTCGACGGGCCCGCCTCCCAAGAGATCATCGCTGCCTGACACATGCCGCAAAGGAACATATGCCGCCCGGATCGCCGGTACCGTTCCCGCCTCCGGCGCCTCTTCACAGAATGCGAGCGAGAACCCCACCAGGTCCGCCTGCATCGGGTCGAGCGACGTGGTTTCGGTGTCGAAGGCCACCAATCCGCGCTCCCGCGCAGCTGCGCACCAGGCGCGCAGACTGTCGAGATCAAGAAGCGTGGCGTAGGTGCTTCTGTCAATCGTCAGCCCGGCCACCTGATCGGCGCGCTGCCGTGCCACGCGCGACGGGGTCGCCTCAGCCTCGCTCTGCATTGTCCCGGACGGGTCGAGATCGGGCCCGTGTGCTGCCTCGGGCGCGTCGACTTCGATCGTCGCAGCTTCCACGACCGCGGCTTCCGTATCGGTCGCCTCCGCAACACGCCGCGTCAGCGACGTGAACTCCATGGCCTTCAGGAAGGAGATCAGTTTTGGACCGTCGAGCGGGTTCAGCACCAGAGCATCAAGCGGTTCTTCGAGCGGGACATCGTCGCGCAGCCGCACCAGTTCGCGTGAGATGCGCGCCTTGTCCGCATGTTCGATGAGATTTTCACGGCGCTTCTTCTGCGGGATCTCTTCAGCCCGGGACAGCAGCGTTTCAAGATCACCGAATTCCGCGAGCAGCGCTGCAGCCGTCTTTGGTCCGATACCCGGGACGCCGGGAACATTGTCCACCGAATCGCCGGTCAGGGCCTGCAGGTCGATCATCTTTTCCGGCGGAACGCCCCATTTCTCGACGACTTCGGCAACGCCGATCTGCCGGTCCTTCATGCTGTCATACATGAAGACCTGTTCGCCGACCAATTGCATCAGGTCCTTGTCGGACGAGATGATCGTCGCATCGCCGCCGGCTTCCCGCGCCAGCCGTGCATAGGTGGCAATGATGTCATCGGCCTCGTAGCCTTCGGTCTCGATGCAGGGGAGGTCGAAGGCACGGGTCGCATCGCGAATGATCGAGAACTGCGGCACGAGATCTTCGGGCGGGGCCACGCGGTTGGCCTTGTATTCCTGATAGAGCTCGTTGCGAAATGTCTTCGAGGAATAGTCGAAAATGACCGCGAAATGCGTCGGCGTGACGCCCACAGACGTATCGCGCGCCGACGACAACAGCTTCCACAGCATGTTGCAAAAGCCGGATACCGCACCGACCGGCAACCCATCGGATTTGCGCGTCAGCGGCGGCAAGGCGTGATAGGCGCGGAAGATGTAGCCCGAGCCATCGACGAGGAACAGATGATCACCCTTTTTCATGCCAGAGGCTTAGCGCGCCCTTTTGCGAAGGTCCATCCGCTTTTCCGAAAGACGGCTTGAGAAACCGCTGCGCTTTTTTCCCGGGCATCGATGCCAGAACCGGACAATCACGCGGACGTTACCAAGTTGTAATGAATATCCGCCGCCTGCGTCCTTGAATTGCCACAATGTCTAACCCAATTCCTCACTATCGGCAGTGATTGCCGGGTCCGGATCGCGGCATGTCCCCCGCCGCACCGGACGATCCCCGCGGACAAGGATTTGCCCCCCGCCTATTAGTCCTTGTCCGAGAAATGCCGCCACAGCCCGTCCCCTCCGGCTGTGGCGGTTTTCGTTTGCGGGCCGGCCGACGGGCGGTCCTTTGCGGCAGGCGGCCCTTCCCGGATTGCCGTTTGCGCCAGCGTCGCTTATGTCTCGGGCACAGCTTGCAGATCGAGCGCCATCATACCCGGAGGTTCATCCCATCATGACCGAAACGACCCCCAATCCCGCCGGGAACCTCGGCGATGTCGCGCCTGTCCTTGCTCTGGTCGACGAGGAGATCGAACAAAGTCTTGCGCGCCTGTTCGAACTGCTGCGCATTCCGTCCATTTCAACCGATCCAGCTTTCAAGCAGGAGTGCCGCCAGGCCGGCGCCTGGCTGGTTGAACAGCTGACCTTCCTGGGTTTCGAGGCCAGCCTGCGCGATACGCCGGGACATCCGATGGTCGTCGGACACAATCATGAAGCCGGACCTGACGCGCCGCACGTCCTGTTTTACGGTCATTATGACGTGCAACCGGTCGACCCGCTCGAAGAATGGACGACCCCGCCCTTCGAGCCGGAGCTGGCCGAAGCGCCGGATGGCAGCCGCATCATCACCGGCCGGGGTGCTGCTGATGACAAGGGGCAGCTGATGACCTTCGTCGAGGCGTGCCGGGCCTATCGCACCGCCGGGCGGAAATTGCCGTGCCGGGTGACGATCCTGTTCGAGGGCGAAGAGGAATCCGGTTCTCCCTCGCTGATCCCTTTCCTCACGGCCAACGCCGAAGAGCTGAAAGCCGACTGCGCCCTGGTCTGTGACACCAATATGTGGGATGCCCAGACCCCGGCAATCTCCACCGGATTGCGCGGCCTGGTCGGCGAGGAAATCACCATTACGGCGGCTGACCGGGATCTGCATTCGGGCTATTTCGGTGGCGCTGCCGCCAATCCGATTCACATCCTGTCCAGAATTCTTGCTGATTTGCACGATGAGACCGGGCGGGTCACGCTTGACGGTTTCTATGACGGCGTCAAGGACACGCCGGCGGAAGTTCTTGAGATGTGGGATGCGCTGGGCCGCACCGCAGAAGGTTTTCTCGGCGATGTGGGTCTCGCCAATCCGGCAGGCGAAAAGGATCGCTCGGTGCTCGAACTGGTCTGGGCGCGGCCGACCGCCGAGGTGAACGGCATCCAGGGCGGCTACACCGGCGAGGGCTTCAAGACCGTCATCGCTGCCAAGGCCTCGGCAAAAGTGTCCTTCCGGCTGGTTGGCGAGCAGGATCCCGATTCGATCCGCGCCGCGTTCCGCTCGCATGTCGAACGGCGGGTCCCTGCAGATTGCAGCGTGCACTTTTCCCCGCACGGCGGATCACGGGCCATTCAGCTGCCCTATGATTCGCCGATGCTTGGCACCGCCCGCGCCGCCCTGTCGGAGGAGTGGCCGCAACCGGCCGTGATGATCGGCATGGGCGGTTCGATCCCTGTCGTTGGCGATTTTCAGTCGCTGCTTGGCATGGAGTCGCTGCTGATTGGGTTCGGACTGGCTGACGACCGCATCCATTCCCCGAACGAGAAATACAGCCTGACATCTTTTCACCGCGGAATCCGCTCCTGGGTGCGCATCATCGCCGCCCTTGCCGCGCGGTAGCTCGGCCGCAGCCTGCCGGCACGCGCAGCGCGCACAGGGCAAAGATCTCCTTAACCGTGCCTTAAAGTGGGACCATTAGGATCGACAGTGATTCCAGCAATCTGACGGATACCTCCCGGCTCCATGGCGCGCAAGAAAACAGGACACGACCGCATCGAACCCTCTTTTGAGGACGATGACGGCGGCTCCGCGCCTTCACGCAAGCGGCGCAAGCCCTCCGGCGCCTCCAGGGACGCGGTGAAAAGCAACAAGGGCGGTACTGCGACACGCGGCTCCGCCGGCCGGCGCAAGCGCTCCTCCCCCCGGCGTCGGCGGGGAATGACCGCGCTTGTGCGGCGTGCATTCTATTGGTCCTTTGTCCTGGGGATCTGGGGCGTGATCGCGATCGGAGCGGTCATCACCTACTACGGCGCCCGTATGCCGAGCGCCTCGACCTGGGCCATCCCGGACCGACCGCCCAATGTCCGCATCGTTTCGGTGTCGGACAAACTGCTGGCCAATCGCGGCGCCACCGGCGGTGAAGCACTGCCCCTGAGCCGGATGTCGCCCTATATCCCGGAAGCGGTCATCGCCATCGAGGATCGCCGCTTTTACTGGCATTTCGGCGTGGATCCGATCGGCCTGACCCGCGCCGTGGTCACAAATCTGGTCAAGGGACGGACGGTTCAAGGCGGTTCAACCCTGTCCCAGCAACTGGCCAAGAACCTGTTCCTGTCACCCGAGCGCACCGTCGAACGCAAGGTGCAGGAGGTGCTCCTGGCGTTCTGGCTGGAGCACAAGTTCAGCAAGGACCAAATTCTCGAGATGTATCTCAACCGGGTCTACTTCGGATCCGGAGCCTATGGCGTCGCCGCCGCTGCCCGGCGTTATTTTGGCAAATCGGCCGCCGATGTGACCCTGTCGGAAGCGGCCATTCTTGCCGGCCTGCTCAAGGCGCCGTCGCGTCTGTCGCCGGCGCGCGATCCGCAAGCCGCCGAGGCGCGCGCCCAAGTGGTGCTCGCCGCGATGCAGCGCGCCGGTTTCATCAGCGATCGCGAGACGGCCACCGCTCTGACGGCGCCGCCGGTGCGTGCCAAGAGTTACTGGACCGGTTCGGAGAATTTCGTCGCCGATCTTGTCATGAAGAGGCTTCCCGAACTGATCGGCGAGGTGCGTCATGATGTTGTCGTCGAGACCACCATCGATCTGCATCTGCAGCAAAGCGCGGAAAATCAGATCCGGACCGCCCTCAAGGCCAACGGGCCCGAGCACAATGTCACCGAAGGGGCGCTGGTGGCGATCGATGGCACCGGTGCCGTGCGCGCCATGATCGGCGGGCGCGACTACGCCGACAGCCAGTACAATCGTGCCGCCCTGGCCAAGCGACAGCCCGGATCGGCATTCAAGCCTTTCGTCTACGCGGCCGCTCTCGAGGCCGGCCGCACGCCGAATTCCGTGCGCTACGATGCGCCGGTGAAGATCGGCAAGTGGACACCTGAAAACTACGATCAGAAATACCGCGGCGAGGTTACGCTTGCCACGGCATTGAAGACGTCGCTCAACACTGTCGCGGCGCAACTGGTGATGGAGGCCGGACCGGGCAATGTCGTCAAGACGGCGCATCGCCTGGGCATTGAATCCGACCTCAAGGCCAATGCGTCGATCGCCCTCGGCACCTCGGAAGTGACGCTGACCGAACTGACCGCCGCCTATGCGCCCTTTATGAATGGCGGCTTCAAGGCCACTCCGCACGTCATTCGCCGCGTTCGCTCGCTCGACGGTGAAGTGCTGTTCGAAAACAGCTACACCAACCCGCCGCGCGTTCTGACCCCGAACGTGACAGCGATGATGAACCAGATGCTGGTCGGCGTCATTGAGGACGGGACCGGCAAGCGCGCCCGCTTGTCCGGCTGGCAGGCCGCCGGCAAGACCGGTACCACCAATTCCTACCGCGATGCCCTGTTTGTCGGCTACACCGCCAACCTCGCCACCGGCGTTTGGTTCGGCAACGACGATGGCACGCCGATGAAGGATGTCACGGGCGGCAGCCTGCCGGCCGAAACCTGGCAAGCCTTCATGGCAGCAGCGCACGCCGGGCTGGACCCGGCACCACTCCCGCATTACCGTCCGCTTCCCGCCAGCGGACAGTCGGAGAACCGGGTCGCCGCCGGTCGCCAGCTCGAAAGCAGTTTTCCCGCCCCCCCGACCGCACCTGCCGCGTCGGGCGGCAATCCGCGGCCGCCCGCGGCGGTTGCCGGCGGCGCCGGACAACGCACCACCTTGCTCGATCTCATTCTCGGCAATTGAAGCCGCGATGCGCCCGTTTCTGCGTCGTTTCGATGCCTTTGACCCCGGCGCACGCCGGCTGTTGGAAACTGCGCTGGAAGCGTGCAAAAACACCGCTGGCATCGCTTGCAGAGCTGAAGAGGCGTTCTTATATACGCCGCAGCGCACCGATGCGCCGCCAAGAGACAGTGGCGGGTCGGGCTGACTGGCGTTCGGGTCCTTACTCACGATGGCCCTGTCCGCCGAATGGAATGTTTGTCTCAGTAGGGGCTGCAGACGGGAATGCCGCCACCGGGTCCCGGCAGCTCGCTTGAAGGAGAAGAGAATGGCTAAAGTAATCGGTATCGACCTCGGTACGACAAATTCCTGCGTCGCCGTCATGGACGGCAAGGATGCGCGGGTTATCGAGAATTCGGAAGGCGCGCGCACAACCCCTTCCATGGTGGCCTTCTCCGATGACGGAGAGCGCCTGGTCGGGCAGCCGGCCAAGCGTCAGGCTGTGACCAATCCCGAGGGCACCTTGTTTGCCGTCAAGCGCCTTATCGGCCGCCGCTATGAAGACAAGGCTGTGACCAAGGACAAGGAACTTGTTCCCTACAAGATCGTCCGTGCAGACAATGGCGATGCATGGGTCGAGGTCGATGGCGAAAAATACTCGCCGTCACAGATCTCGGCCATGGTGCTGCAGAAGATGAAGGAAACAGCCGAATCCTATCTCGGTGAGACCGTCGACAAGGCCGTGATCACCGTGCCGGCCTACTTTAACGACGCCCAACGCCAGGCCACCAAGGACGCTGGCAAGATCGCCGGGCTGGAAGTGCTGCGCATCATCAACGAGCCGACGGCAGCAGCGCTCGCCTACGGTCTCGACAAGACGACGGGCAAGACGATCGCTGTCTATGACCTTGGCGGCGGCACCTTCGACGTCTCGATCCTCGAGATCGGCGATGGCGTCTTCGAGGTGAAGTCGACCAATGGCGACACCTTCCTCGGCGGTGAAGATTTCGACATGCGTCTCGTCGAATATCTCGCCAAGGAATTCAAGAAGGAGCAGGGTGTCGACCTGAAGGGTGACAAGCTGGCTCTGCAGCGCCTCAAGGAAGCCGCCGAGAAGGCCAAGATCGAGCTGTCCTCGGCATCTCAGACCGAAATCAATCTGCCCTATATCACCGCCGATTCGTCCGGTCCGAAGCACCTGACGATGAAATTGTCGCGCTCGAAATTCGAAAGCCTGGTCGAGGATCTGGTCAACCGCACCATCGATCCGATGAAGGCGGCGTTGAAGGATGCGGGCGTGCAGGCTGGCGAAATCGATGAGGTCGTGCTCGTCGGTGGCATGACGCGCATGCCCAAGGTTCAGCAGGTGGTCAAGGAATTCTTCGGCAAGGACCCGCACAAGGGTGTGAACCCGGACGAAGTTGTTGCCCTTGGCGCGGCCATCCAGGCCGGCGTGCTGCAGGGCGACGTCAAGGATGTCCTGCTTCTCGATGTCACTCCCTTGTCGCTTGGCATCGAAACCCTCGGCGGTGTCTTCACGCGGCTGATCGATCGCAACACGACGATCCCGACCAAGAAGAGCCAGACATTCTCCACTGCCGATGACAACCAGAATGCCGTTACCATCCGGGTGTTCCAGGGTGAGCGCGAAATGGCCAACGACAACAAGATGCTCGGCCAGTTCGACCTGGTCGGCATTCCGCCGGCGCCGCGTGGTGTTCCACAGATCGAGGTCACCTTCGACATCGACGCCAACGGCATCGTCAATGTCTCGGCGAAGGACAAGGGCACGGGCAAGGAGCATCAGATCCGCATTCAGGCCTCCGGCGGACTGTCGGATGCCGACATCGAGCAGATGGTCAAGGATGCCGAAGCCAATGCCGAGACGGACAAGTCGCGCCGCGCCGCTGTCGAGGCGAAGAACCAGGCAGAAAGCCTCATTCACTCGACCGAGAAGTCGCTGGCTGACCATGGCGACAAGGTGAGCGAAGAGGATCGCACCGCGATCAGCGATGCCATCGCCGCCCTGAAGGAAGCCACCGAGGCATCCGAACCGTCAGCCGAAGACATCCAGGCCAAGACGCAGACATTGATGGAAACATCGATGAAGCTTGGCCAGGCCGTGTATGAAGCCAGCCAGGCGGAAGCGCAGGCTGACGAGACGTCGGCTGAGGCCGCTTCCGGCGGCGAGTCGGCTTCTGATGATGTCGTTGATGCCGATTTCGAAGAGGTCAAGGACGACGACGAGAAGAAGTCGGCCTGATCGTTTGCCGCGACACGGCTATTAAAGATAAGGGCGCCCTGCGGGGCGCCCTTTGCATTTATAACCCCTTAAAATTTGTAGTTTTCGCTTAGCGCTCTGTTGCCTTCCGCTGCGCCACCCTCACCGGGTGTAACGTTGGCGCGGAGTGAGATGTCGAATGCCGCAAAGCTATCGCTTGTTCAGCACGTGGCGGCTGCTCGCGGCACTTCTGGTCATGGCGTACCACTTTTGCCATTATCACGCCGAACCGCGCCCGATCGTCACCTGGTTCGAGCACATGCTGCCGCTCCTCGACATGTTCTTCATCATGTCCGGCTTTCTGATCTTTGACCGCTACGGCAGCATGGAGAACACAGGGCGCAATTATCTGCGTTTTCTGATCAAGCGGCTCGCCCGCCTTTACCCCCTCCATCTCTTCACCCTGTCCGTCTTCGTTGCCTTCGCTCTGCTTGTTCATTTCGGCGTGCTGAACTCGCAAGGGGCCGGGGATCGCTATGATCTTGCAGCCCTGCCGGCCAATCTGCTCTTGGTGCAGGCCTGGGGCGGCAGCAACGGGCTGAGTTTCAACTATGTGTCCTGGTCACTGTCCGGCGAGTGGTTTGCCTATCTTCTTTTTCCGCTGATCCTTTTCGTCGCAGGCCGCGGCCGCCAGCTGGGACTCGTCCTTCTGCTGGCATTGATGCTGCTCGGGCTGGAATACGCCGATCGCCATGCCGAAGATAAATATGACCTGTGGTACTACACCAAACATTGGGCGGCCTACCGTGTCGCCGCCGACTTCCTCTTTGGCGTCATTCTCTGTCGCGCCGCGCGCCAGCTGCGGGTGCCGCCCGGTGCTCAGTGGCTTGCCTGGGCGATGCTTGCCGCTACTTTCTGGGCCATGTTTGCCGAGGCCGGCATCTATCTCACTCTCGCAATGTTCGGGGTCGCCATCACACTCGCCGCGCTCTCAGAGCGCCGCGACGCGAACGCCACCCGATGGCTCGACCCGTTGATGCCCGTCGCCTCAGTGTCGTTCGGTGTCTATCTGTGGCATCCGGTCATCGAGCTGTTTGCCTATTCACTCGTGTGGAAGCGCCTCATGGGCGCCGCCGACCCCGTTGTCTTCTGGCTCTATTTGCCGCTGCCAATGCTGGCGACCATCGCTGTCGCCATGTTCTCGGCCCGTCATCTCGAACGGCCGACCGGCAAATGGCTCGAGAAGACTCTCGGGGAATGGGCCGCTCGGCGCCCTTGGCGCATCCTTCGCACCTGAACTCTGGGCATCCGTTGCCAAGGGTTGAGGTATCGGCCTCTTTTTGCCTCCCGTTTCAATCTATACTGCGGCTCCGGCCGCTACACGGCATTTCTTCCTGAACACTATGCCCGCCAATGGAAAGCCACTAACCGCATCCGTCCTTTGTTATGCGAGAGCCTTGGCTACGAGAGCGTCTACGAGGTGATCGTCCGGAGCGAGAAAAGCCGGAATCACCTGCTGCAACCCTTTGTTGATTGCCTGGTGGCGCGTCACCGGGAAAAACCAGGCGATGCTCCAACGATCGGAATGGATAGAGCATCGGCGGCGGAAAACCTACGCGCCTGACCGCTGCCCTGCCGCCGCCAGGGCAGGAGTAGAGAAGCTGCGGTCTGCAGCTCCATCAGCGGCCAGCGACGAACCGCGCCCTCTTCAGACTTCACGTCAAGGTGAGCGGGATCAGCTGGGCCGCACACGGCAAGCGTTCCCCAGTGCGGCTCGAAAGTTGAATCAGGCGCCCTTGCCGGAATCGGTATACTGACCCTGCGGGCGATAGCGAACGAGATAGGAGGGCAGCACGGCATCGATCGCCGTGGGGCGGATGCCCTCGGCCTCAAGGGTGCGACCCTCAGCCATCGCTTCCTCCGAGACAACATTGTCGACCTTGAGATTTTCCACCTGGTCGGCAGTGATTGGCGGGGTGATGAACGGAACAAATCCGGCGACGGTTCCGATCAGCGACGCCAGACCCCAGGGCAGGGGCACCAAAAGACGATCACGGCGAATGACCGAGAGCATCTCTTTCAGGCACTGCCTGAAAGTCATCGCTTCCGGGCCGCCGAGCTCGTAAATCGTGCCGGGCTTGAGCCGCCCCTCGACGCTGCGCGCCACCATTTCAGCGACATCGCCGACATAGACGGGCTGAAAGCGGGTGTGTCCGCCGCCGATCAGCGGCAGCACCGGTGACAGGCGTGCCATTTCGGCGAAACGGTTGAAGAAATCATCTTCCGGGCCAAAAATCACCGATGGGCGCAAGATGATCGCCGAGGGTACGATGTCGAGTACCGACTGCTCGGCACGACCCTTGGTCCTGGCGTAATCCGAGGCAGCATCAGGATTGGCGCCGATGGCGGAAATCTGCGTCAGGCCGGCGCCGGCGGCGCGTGCCGCTTCAGCCACGGCGCGGGCGCCGAAATCCTGCACGGCGTCAAAGGTGTTGCGGCCCGTCTCGTGCAAGATACCGACGCAATTGACGACATGATCGGCGCCGGCAACCGCGGCATCAACAGAGTCGCGATAGCGCAAATTGGCCTGCACCGGCGCGATCTGGCCGACATTGCCGAGCGGTTGCAGATGAAATGCCAGGTCAGGGCGGCGCGTGGCAACGCGGATGCGGTAGCCGCGACGGGCAAGGGCGCGCACAACATGGCGGCCGACAAAACCGGATCCGCCAAACACGGTGACCAGCTTGGGCAGGTTTCTATCTTGCATGTCTTTCATCCTGTCTGCATCCCCTATGCCCCGTCTAGCCGGGACCGATGTTTCCGCAACCGGCCCTTCAAACGCCGCTGTCAATCAGCGCCCTTGACGATGATGATTTCGCCGCGGGCATGCTTTTGGCGGATGGCGCGCGCCTTTTGATAGGTCTCCGAATTGTAACAGGCAAGAGCCGCTTCATAGCTGGGGAATTCGACGACGACATTGCGGCCGCGCGCCGTGCCCTCGACAGCTTCATAGTCGCCGCCGCGCACCAGAAACACCGCGCCATACTCGCCATAGGCCGGCTTGGCGGTCGCGACGTAGTCCTTGTAGCCTTCCGGATCGTCAACATCGATCCGGCCAATCCAGTATCCCTTTGCCATTCCTTGTTCCTCTTGATCAGGAGTTGCGCATTTCTGCAATGATCTCGCGGGCCGCCGCAGCCGGATCGGCCGCCGCCGAAATGGGCCTGCCAATGACCAGATGCGTGGCGCCGGCGGCGAGAGCCCGGGCAGGCGCCATGACGCGTTTCTGATCGCCGAGCGCGGCGCCGGCGGGGCGGATGCCGGGGGTGACGAGCTTCATTGCGTCGGACAGCACCGGTCGCACCATCGCAGCCTCCTCGGCCGAGCAGACAATTCCGCCCATACCAGCCTGCCGCGCCTGTTCAGCGCGGCGCAGGACAAGGGCGCGCGGATCGTCATGATACCCGGCTTCCGCCAGATCGGCGGCATCCATCGAGGTCAGGAGGGTGACACCCAGCAAACACAGGCCCGAACCCGAGGCGGCCTCCACGGCGGCGCGCATGGCCTTCGGGTAGGCGTGCAGCGTCAGCATGTCGACGCCAAGATCGATGACGCTGTCGACGGCCCTCGCCATGGTGTTGTCGATATCGAGAAGCTTCATGTCGAGAAAGACATTCTTGCCGGCGTCTTTGAGCCGCCGTGCCAGATCGAGGCCGCCGGCAAAGGCAAGCTGATAGCCGATCTTGTAGAAGCTGACGGCATCACCGAGCGTTGCGACAAGCGCTTCCGCATCGCCGGTGCTGGGGACATCGAGCGCGACGATCAGGCGGGGATCGGCCAGCACATTGGCTTGCACTTCAGCGCCCTCTGACATGCACTCGCACTCCTTCTCCGCCACCATTCCGGCATCGCGCCACTCCCATGCCACAGCGTTGCAGCATCGCGATCAGTAACCATTTGCCGGGTTAACGGCTTTGCCCGGTCAAGTCGAGTGCCAAGGGCGGCGAAAGCGGGATGTTGCCGCGCTTTTGCGGCGGCAGATCGCAAAGCTCAAAGGGGAGCGGTGCGGCGGTAGGTCCATAATTGCGCTGGCGGCAGATTGCGCAGAACGAATTCATGGTGGGCGACGGTGAAACTGCTGCCGCGCGACGCGACCGGTGACACAGGACCATAGGAAATCTGCACCACCGGGCGACCGGGCGGCATACGGTCGAGCAGACCTTCGACCAGAGCAATGCGTTGCTCCATCGGGAAATTGAGCAGAGGCACGGCGGAAATGACACAGTCAAACTGCATCCGGCCATTGTCGCCGAGCGCTGTCTCGAGATCAAAGGCATCCCCGCGGATGACATTCACTTCAGGATATTCGAGCTTCAGATGCTCATAAAATTCACCGGAATACTCGACCGAATAAAGGCGCTCGGGGGCGATGCCGCGACCGAGGATGGCACGGGTGATGGCACCGGTGCCCGGCCCGAGTTCGAGGACGGGCAAGGATGAGTGCGGATCAGCGAGGCTGGCCATGCTGCGGGCCGTGAACTGCGACGTCGGAACAATGGCACCGACAGCCTTGGGTCCGTCCAGCCAGCCGCGAAAGAACCTGATTTCATCATCGAACTTGCGGACCAGTCGGTCGGAAATATTCGTCTTCAAAGCCGTCGTCCTCACTCGATTTCCCGCGAAATTTGCAGGACCATTTGATACGTCGCTGGTCAAAGCCTCATTGACCGAAGGTCATCCAGGCTGTCGGATCCCGGTGCCAAACGTTCCGCCGCATATTTGGAATGACAACGGCGCCATGCCGCCCACATACACCTCAATCGGATCTTTTTGAGGTCAGCCCGAGAGAAAGCGCAGCCGGCGGCCGGTCGTCTCATGCCGGGCGCCGGCCTCTCACTCGGTCAGCGTATCGAAAAACCCCTTCATGCGGGAGAAGAAACCGTCAGATTGCGGGTTGTTTTCCTTGGACGACAAAGCGTGAAATTCGGTCAGAAGCTCCTTCTGCCGGCGTGACAGGTTCTGCGGCGTCTCGATGGCGATGCGCACATAGAGATCGCCGAACTGAGCGGATCGCAGGACGGGCATGCCCTTGCCGCGCAGACGCATCTCGCGGCCCGCCTGTGTGCCTTCAGGAACCGTCACGCGCGACTTGGCGCCGTCCATCGTCGTGATTTCGAACTTGCCGCCGAGCGCCGCCGTGGTCATCGAGATCGGAACGGTGCAGAACAGGTCGGCGCCTTCACGCTGGAAGAACTGGTGCGGTTTGACAGACAAGAAGATGTAGAGATCACCCGGCGGACCACCGCGCAGACCTGCCTCGCCCTCGCCGGACAGACGGATACGGGTGCCATCCTCAATGCCGGCGGGGATGTTGACGGACAGCGAGCGCTCTTCGGTGACACGGCCCTGGCCGCTGCACTTGCCGCACGGATCGGAAATCATCTGGCCGCGGCCATGGCAGGTCGGGCAGGTTCGTTCGATCGAAAAGAAACCCTGAGCGGCGCGAACCCGCCCATTGCCGCCGCATGTGGTGCAGGTCTGGGGCTTGCTGCCCGGCTTTGCGCCCGACCCGGAGCACTCATCACAGGTGATCGATGTCGGAACGCGGATCTGGGCGGTCTTGCCGCCGTAGGCTTCCTCGAGCGAGATTTCCATATTGTAGCGCAGGTCGGCGCCGCGCTCGCGTCCGCCGGAGCGGCGGGCGCGGCCACCGCCCATCATCTCGCCGAAAATATCCTCGAAAATGTCGGAGAAGCCCCCCATGCCGGCGCCGGCACCCATGCCGCCGGGGCCGCCGCCCTGTTCGAACGCGGCATGGCCGAAGCGATCATAGGCGCCGCGCTTTTGCGGATCCTTGAGCACCTCATAGGCTTCATTGAGTTCCTTGAACTTGCGTTCGGCCTCGACATCACCGGGATTGCGGTCCGGGTGATACTGCATGGCCAGTTTGCGAAATGCGGATTTCAGCTGTTTCCCGTCGACGCTGCGCGACACTCCGAGCGTTTCATAGTAATCCGGCTTGGCCATATTTTATCGATCTCTTCGCATTGTAGTTGCCATCCACCCGGATACCGCAAAGGCGGCAGGCGATGGCCGTAGAACCTGTTCTCTTCGCCCTGCGGCCAGCGATTTTCGACGGGCTCAGGACCCGAGGAACCGGCAGCCCTTCAGGCCCACCCGTGGTGATGCCCGGTGCGGCGATCCCCCCATTTAGTCATTTGCCCCCGCCAATACCAGCCCCCGCTTGCGTGCATTTCGCCAGGCTTGCCATGTGCGATCGTCGCCCTGCTCGCCGGGGATTATCTGGTGAGGCTGGCAGCGCTCACCGGCGGCATCGCGGCGTCATGCGTTTCTAGCCCACCAGCCAGAGCCCGATCAGGCCGGCGCTGCCGACGGCGATCCGCCACCAGGCAAACGGCGTGAACCCATGCCGTGAGACGAAGTCCAGAAGGCCGCGCACCACGAAAACCCCCGCAGCGAAGGCCACGACGAATCCGACAACGATCGCCGTGATATCACCGCCCGACAGCTTGTCGGCATTCTTGTAGAGATCAAAGGCAAAGGCGCCGGTCATTGTCGGCATGGCGAGAAAGAAGGAGAATTCCGCTGCCGAGCGCTTGTCGGCCCCCATCAGCATCGCACCGGCGACGGTTGCGCCACTGCGCGACGTGCCGGGCACCATCGCCAGGCACTGGAACAGGCCGATCGTCAGGGCCAGCGACAGCGGGTAGTCCATCACGTCGTCGTATTTCGGCTTCAACGCCATTCGATCGATGATCATCAGGGCGAAACCGCCAACGATCAGCACCACGCAAATAAGGGCAGGGGATTCAAACAGCACCGTCTTGATGAAATCATGCGCCAAGGCGCCGATCGCTGCCGCCGGCAGGAAGGCGATCAGCACGCCTGCAACGAAGCGGCGGGCCCGCCAACTCGTCGGCAGCGCTTTGGCAAGGGTGAACAGGCGTACTGAATAGACAGATAGAATAGCCAGGATGGCACCGAGCTGAATCAGCACTTCAAAGCTGTTGCCGGGTGAGGTGAAGCCGAGAAAATGCCCGGTCAGCAGCAGATGCGCCGTTGAGGACACGGGAAGAAACTCTGTCAGTCCCTCGATCAGGCCAAGAAAGGCGGGCTCGACAAGGCCTAGTTCGGACATGCACGATTGCTCCCAAGGGACACGTTCTACAACGGCGATATCGCGTGGCCGCCAATCTCGCGCAAGCGAGGAATAACAACATACGCAGTGATTCGCCTTTGCCCCCAGAGGTCCCTAGAGTGGTTGAGAAGGAAATGAAAGCGGCGGGCAAGTGCGCTGACAACAAAATCCTGCCGCAGATTCTTTCCATCAGAGGGACATGCCCTCTATAGCTGGGGGATCGGAGGGCTCACTTCGCGCCTTCGCTTTCAGATGTCGCACCAGTGCAAGGTTTGTCTCGCAGATGCCTGAACTTCTCCATCATCCGGTCTCCGCCGCTTCGCGTTTCATCCGTCTCGTGGCCGGCGAGATTGGCTTTGCGACCGAAATGGTCGAGGAGCCGTACTGGCAGCGTCGACCGGAATTGCTGTCCATCAATCCGGCCGGACAGGTTCCGGTCCTCGTCGCCGACAATGGCTATGCCTTGTGCGGCGCGACGATCATTGCCGAATATCTCGACGAAGTGCACGGCGTGTTCAAGCGCGACAAGCGGCTCCTGCCCGGCGACCCCTATGCGCGGGCGGAAACAAGACGGCTCATCGCGTGGTTCCTCGACAAGATGGAGCATGACGTCACCGCGCCATTGGTCCGCGAACGGATCATCAAGCCGCAAATGCCGTCAAACCGCGGCGGCGGTTCTCCCGATTCAAAGGTTCTGCGCATCGCCCGCGCCAACATTCGCCAGCATATGAAATATCTGTCATGGCTGGCCGCAAGCAGGCCGTGGCTGGCTGGCGAGACGCTGTCCTATGCTGATCTGGCAGCCGCGGCCGGTCTCTCGGTGCTCGATTATCTTGGTGAAATCGACTGGGCCGAGCAGCCGCATGCCAAGGACTGGTACCAGCGGCTGAAGTCGCGCCCGGCCTTCCGGCCTCTGCTCGCTGACCGCGTTCGCGCGCTCGCGCCCGTCGCGCACTACGCTGATCTCGACTTCTAACGTGACCGCTCCCGCCGACACCCGCCCGCCATCGCCGTTGCGGGGCGAGGCTGCTTTGCATGCCCGGGATAGCGCACCGGAACCGGCGAAACTCGCGGCATTTCTCGACGCCGAAACCCGGCGCCTGGGATTTGCCGCATGGGGCATTGCAGATCCTGCACAACTCGGCAGTGCTGGCGCGCATCTCAGGACCTTTCTGGCCGAAGGACGCCACGGGTCAATGCACTGGTTGGCTGATCGCTCCGAACTGCGCGCCGATCCGCGCCGCCTGTGGCCCGAGACGCGTTCCGTTCTCATGCTGGCGATGAATTATGGTCCGGAGAACGATCCGCTGGCGCTGCTTTCGGAGCCCGACAAGGCGGCCATCTCGGTCTATGCCCGCCATCGCGATTACCATGACATCATCAAGGGACGGCTGAAGGAGATGGCGGGTCGGCTGGTCGCCCGCTTCGGGGGCGATGTGAAGGTGTTCGTCGACACCGCCCCGGTGATGGAAAAGCCGCTGGCGGCTGCTGCCGGCATCGGCTGGCAGGGGAAGCACACAAACTTGCTGTCGCGCCGCCACGGCTCCTGGCTGTTTCTCGGCGCGATCTTTTCCACGCTGGAACTTCCGGCGGATAAGCCCGAAGAGGATCACTGCGGGTCGTGCCGCGCCTGCCTCGACATCTGTCCGACCGCCGCCTTTCCCGCTCCCTATCAGCTCGATGCCCGCCGTTGCATTTCCTATCTGACCATTGAGCACAAGGGGCAGATACCGCGCCAATTCCGGCGCCAGATCGGCAATCGCATCTATGGCTGTGACGATTGCCTTGCCGTGTGCCCGTGGAACAAGTTCGCTGTCAGCGCCGCGGAAACGCGTCTGCAGGCGCGCCACGATCTCCTCGCGCCGCCAATCGCCGATTTCCTCGCACTTGATGATGCGGCGTTTCGAAAACTGTTTTCCGGCTCACCCGTCAAGCGCATCGGTCGCGACCGGTTTTTGCGCAATGTGCTGATCGCCGCCGGCAACAGTGGCGAAGCCGCCCTGATCCCTGCTTGCCGAGCTCTGATCGACGATCCGGCGCCGGTTGTTCGCGGCGCTGCCGTGTGGGCCCTGACCCAGCTTCTGCCCGCGGCTGATTTCGCCGAGCTCAAGACCAGGCGGCTCGGCGAGAAGGGTCGGTCCGAAATGCTCGACCCGGACCCGGATGTGGCGGCGGAATGGGACCACACCGCCCGGGAGCCTGTGCAATGAGTGCAAACATGCGATTACTGGTCCTCGGCGCCGGGTTTTCCGGCAAGGCGATCCTGCGGGAGCTGATGCCGTCCGTTAAAGCTGCCGCCGGCACCAGCCGTGGCGATGGCGGACAGGCCGAGATTGCCGCAACTGGGGCGACGCCCCTTCTTTATGAAGGACAGGGGATCGGCGCAGAACTTGCTGATGTGATGCGCAGCGCCACGCATCTGGTCGTTTCGATCGCTCCGGACGCGACCAATTCGGACGGGGCGTATGGCGGCGATCCTGTGTTGGCCGATCTTGCCGGCGGCCTGGTCGAGCGCCTGCCAGCGCTAGAATGGGTCGGCTATCTCTCCACGGTTGGGGTATACGGCGATCAAGGTGGCGCCTGGGTCGATGAGACAGTCCCATGCCGGCCGCTCTCGAAGCGGTCGCTGGCCCGGCTTGCCGCTGAGCAGGCATGGCAACGCACGTGCCTGGGCGCCGGCCTGCCGCTCGCCATTCTGCGCCTCGCCGGCATTTATGGACCGGGTCGCAATGCCTTGAACAATCTCGCAGCCGGCACCGCGCGGCGCATCGTCAAGCCGGGGCAGGTGTTCAACCGCATTCATGTCGATGACATTGCCGGCGCCGTTGCGCATCTTGCCACGCGCGGCCAGGCGGGCATCTACAATATAGCCGACGACCGCCCGGCACCGCCGCAGGATGTGGTGGCCTATGCCGCCCGGTTGATGAGCGTTGACGCCCCGCCGGAAATTGCCTTTGACGATGCCCCCCTGTCGCCGATGGGACGGTCCTTTTACGGCGAGAACAAGCGCGTGAGCAACGCCCGCATCAAAGCCGCCGGCTATCAATTCCTGCATCCCGACTATGGCACCGGGCTTGATGCGCTGTGGAAGAGCGGCGCCTGGCGCAGCTGAAAACCCGGTTCCCCCCGGCCCGTTGGCACAGCTGCGCTGTATCCGATTGTTACACGCCGAAACCGCTTGTGACTTCGTGACCACTTTTTGGCCTGTTTCCGCCCGTACCCGCTGGCGCGCCGTCCAAGGGGGACGGTCTAGCAGGGATATTGCCGAATGACTGATTTGAAACGCCGGGCCCGCCCCGCGCTTTTGCTCGCCGCCATGGTCTCAACACTGGTCGCTGCGACTGCGCCCGCGATGGCTGACAGCGACTGCGGTCGCGCCTCCTGGTACGCGCTTCACTCTCGCACCGCCTCGGGCGAAATGATGGATCCGAACAAGTTGACGGCCGCGCACCGCTCTTTGCGCTTCGGCACAAAGGTGCAGGTCACCAACAAGAACACCGGCAAGTCTGTCGTCGTTCGCATCAATGATCGGGGTCCATTCATCCGCGGCCGCGTCATCGATGTGTCAAAGGCCGCCGCTGGCCGCCTGGGCATGGTGCGGGCCGGCGTTGCCAGCGTCTGCTACAAGGTTCTGTCCTGACGATCCATTCCGTTTATACCGGAAACGCCCGCAATTCCCTTGAATATTAGGGGGAATTGCGGGTGCGCGGGCGCCGTTCTCCCTCTCCTCCGCAAGATGATTGCAAATCACGCGGTTTTGCGGGAGGTTGCGCCCATGAAGGACACCGTCAGCAATGGATGATGTCGCTTCCGCCGAGAAGCGTCTTTCCATCCTCAGACACAACATTGAGCAGCGGCGCGACGACCTCGTCGAGCTGACCCGCCAGCTTATCCGCATCCCGACCCTCAATCCGCCGGGTGAATGCTACCGCGATATCTGCGAATTTCTCGCTGCGCGGCTGAAAGCGCGAGGGTTCACCGTCCGGCTGCTGCGTGCCACCGGCACACCGGGTGACAGCGACCGCTATCCGCGCTGGAATGTCATCGCGCGCCGCGAAGGGTCGGCATCCGGTCCTTGCGTCCATTTCAATTCTCATACCGATGTTGTCGAGACCGGCCGTGGCTGGAGTGTCGATCCCTTCGAAGGGCTTGTCCGCGATGGCAAGGTCTACGGCCGCGGCGCCTGCGACATGAAGGGCGGGCTGGCCGCCTCGATCATCGCCGCCGAAGCCTATATTGCCGCCTTTCCCGACCATCCGGGCACCATCGAGATTTCCGGCACGGCGGATGAGGAGACCGGCGGCTACGGCGGGGTCGCATGGCTCGCCGAGCAGGGTTATTTCTCGCCCGAACGGGTGCAGCATGTCATTATTCCCGAGCCGCTGAACAAGGAACGCATCTGCCGCGGTCATCGCGGCGTCTGGTGGGCCGAGATCACCACCCATGGCCGCATCGCCCACGGTTCGATGCCGTTCCTCGGCGATTGCGCCGTGCGCCATATGGGCGCCGTGATGATGGAGATGGAGGAACGACTGTTCCCGGCCCTGGCGGAGCGGCGCACCGAAATGCCGGTGGTTCCAGATGGCGCCCGGCAATCGACAATGAACATCAACTCCTTGCATGGCGGTCAGGCCGAGCCGGAACCGGACTTCACCGGTTTCCCTTCTGCCTGCGTGCCCGATTCCGCACGCATGGTGATCGACCGCCGTTATCTCGTCGAGGAAAACTATGACGACGTGCGCGCCGAAATCGTCGAACTGCTCGAACGCGTCAGACGCGAGCGGGCTGACTTTGACTATGATCTCTCGGAACTCTGGCACGTCAACCCGTCTCTGACCGAGCCGGACGCCCCGGTGGTCGGCGCCGTCGCCCAGGGCATTCGCCGGGTTCTGGGCTGCGAACCGGTGCACGTCCTCTCGCCCGGCACCTACGACCAGAAGCACATTGACCGCATTGGCCGCTTGAAGGACTGTATCGCTTATGGTCCGGGTATTCTTGATCTGGCGCACCAGCCGGATGAGTATGTGGGGATAAGCGACATGCAGGATTCGGCACTCGTCATGGCGCTGGCCATTGATGATCTGTTGCACGCGCGGCAAAAGCGCCAGAAGCAGGAATGATCGCGCGATGACGCGGCGAAGACAGGGAGAAAAGTCATGACCAATTTCAAGACCGTCACTGCCACCGTTTCGGCGGTCGCGCTGATCCTCGGGCTGGCGACGATGCCATCCTTGGCAGCGCAGACCGACATCACCGTCGGCATGCAGCTCGAGCCCCCGAATCTCGACCCGACCGGCGGCGCCGCGGCGGCCATCGACGAAGTGGTTTATGCCAATGTGTTTGAAGGCCTGACGCGCTTTACAGCCGACGGGGAAGTGGTGCCCGCCCTGGCAGAATCCTGGGATATTTCCGAGGACGGCCTGACCTACACGTTCCATCTGCGTGACGGTGTCACCTTCCACGATGGCTCGAGCTTTGATGCCGAGGATGTCAAATTCTCCATCGATCGTGCCCGGGCCGAAGACTCGACCAATGCACAAAAGGCATTGTTCGCCGACATTCAGTCGGTAGAGGCGGTCGATGCGCAGACCGTCAAAATCACGCTGTCCCAGCCCAACGGGCTGTTCCTGTTCAACATGGCCTGGGGGGACGCGGTCATCGTGGCTCCGGAAACCGCGGATACTCTTGCGACAGATCCGGTCGGCACCGGACCCTTCGCCTTCGCCACCTGGACCAAGGGCGACAGTGTTGCACTTGAGAAATACGCCGAGTACTGGGGCGAAGCGCCTCGCCTTGACAAGGTGACCTTCAAATTCATCCCGGACCCGACCGCCGCCTTTGCCGCCGTCATGGCCGGTGATGTCGATGCCTATCCGAATTTTCCGGCGCCCGAAAATCTGGAACAGTTCAAGGCGGACCCGCGCTTTACGGTGATCGTCGGCTCGACAGAAGGCGAGACGATCCTGGCGATGAACAACAAGAAGGCACCGCTGGACGACATCAAGATACGCCAGGCGATCAGCCATGCGATCGACCGTCAGGCGATCATCGACGGTGCGTTGTTTGGCTATGGTACGCCGATCGGCACCCACTTTGCGCCGCATAATCCCGATTATGTCGATCTGACCGGGCAGTCTGCGCACGACCCGGAGATGGCGCGCAAACTGCTTGATGAGGCCGGCGTGTCAGATCTCACACTGTCGCTCAAGCTGCCGCCGCCGGCCTATGCCCGCCGTGGTGGCGAGATCATTGCCGCCCAGTTGAAAGAGGTGGGCATCACAGCCGAGATCACCAATGTCGAATGGGCCCAGTGGCTCGAGGACGTGTTCAAGGCCAAGAATTTCGATCTGACCATCGTCTCCCACACCGAGCCGATGGATATCGGTATCTATGCGCGCGATGACTACTACTTCCAGTATGCGGATGCCGACTTCAAGGCGATCCTCGAGGAGTTGAACAAGACGACGGATCCCGCCAATCGCAGCGAATTGCTGGGCAAGGCGCAGCGCAAGATCGCCGATGACGCGGTCAATGCCTATCTTTTCCAACTGCCACGAACCGGTGTGGCCAATGCCAAGATCATGGGGCTGTGGCCAAATGCGCCGACCCAGGCCAACGACATGACCGCGGTTTACTGGGTAGACTGAGGGTGCATGATTTTGACCGGGCGCCTTTGGGCGCCCGGTTGATCCGTCTCGCGCTCGGGCCGCAACGATGACCCTGTATTTGCTCCGGCGGTTGCTTTCGCTGTCGCTGACCCTTCTGGCGGCCAGCATTGTCGTCTTTCTGGTCACCGAGATTATTCCCGGCGATCCCGCCGCCTTCATGATGGGGATCAATGCCGATCCTGCCGCCATCGCCGCTTTGCGCAGCGAGCTCGGCCTCGACCAGCCGGTCGCTTTCCGTTATCTGAATTGGATAGTGGGAATGCTGCAAGGCGACTTCGGCCAGTCCTACACCTACCGGGTGCCGGTCTCCGAACTTGTCGGCGATCGCATTGCCGTATCGCTGCCCCTGACCCTTTACGCCTTGGCTTTGTCGACACTGATCGCCTTTCCCGCGGGGGTTTTCGCTGCTTCCCGCCGCAATGCGCCTGGAGACATCGCCATCATGGGTGTCACCCAGCTCGGCGTCGCCGTTCCCAATTTCTGGTTCGCCATGCTGTTGGTGCTGCTTTTTGCGATCACCCTGCAATGGTTTTCCGCCGGCGGCTTTCCCGGCTGGGATGCCGGGGTGCTGGTGGCGCTCAAATCCCTGACCTTGCCGGCCATTGCCCTGGCCCTGCCGCAGGCGTCGATCCTGGCGCGCGTGATGCGCTCCTCTCTGCTCGACACGCTGGACGAGGATTTCGTGCGCACCGCCCGCGCCAAGGGGCTGAGCCGCAGCCAGGCCCTTTGGGGGCACGCGCTGCGCAACGCCCTGATCCCAGTGCTGACAATCGTTGGTCTGCAGTTCTCGTTCCTGCTCGCCGGCGGCATCATCATCGAAAATGTCTTCTATCTTCCCGGCCTCGGTCGCCTCGTCTTTCAGGCCATCAGCCAGCGCGACCTGATCGTCGTGCGTTCGGTGATCATCCTGTTGGTCTTTGCTGTCGTCGCCGTCACCTTCCTGGTCGACATCGCCTATGCCATTGCTGATCCGCGCCTCAGGAGGCAGCGGCGATGAGCGCACCTCCCGCCGACCGCAATGCCGAGGGCAATTTCCTCGGCGCCGCCTTGCGCCATCCGGCCTTTATTGCCGGTCTGGTGCTGACGCTCTTGTTCGTCGGCGCTGCGCTGCTCTCCTATCTTTGGACACCCTACGACCCGACCCGTCTCGACATCGCCGCGAAATTGCAGACCCCCACATCTGGTCACTGGTTCGGGACAGATCATTTCGGACGCGATATATTTTCCATGCTGATGGTCGGGGCGCGAGTGTCGATCGCCGTGGCGATTATCGCCGTCGGCATCGGCGTATCTCTGGGCGTGCCGCTCGGCCTGTATGCAGCCGCCCATCGCGGCAGCCTGCTTGATGAGGTGGTCATGCGCGGCAATGACCTGATCTTTGCCTTCCCCTCGCTGCTTCTGGCGATCCTGATCACCGCCGTGTTCGGCCCCGGGGCCGTCAATGCGATCATCGCTATCGGCATTTTCAATATCCCTGTCTTCGCCCGCCTGTCGCGCGGCGCCGCTTTGTCGCTTTGGACGCGTGAGTTCGTGCTGGCTGCCCGTGTTGCCGGGAAGGGCAGGGCGCGCATTTCCGTTGAGCACATATTGCCGAATCTGATGAACCTGCTGATCGTTCAGGGTACGATCCAGTTCTCGCTGGCTGTGCTCGCCGAGGCGGCTCTGGCCTATGTCGGTCTTGGAGCCCAGCCTCCCCTGCCGTCCTGGGGCCGGATGCTCGCCGACGCTCAGACCTTCATCTCCCTGGCGCCGCATCTGGCCCTCTTTCCCGGCCTCGCCATCGTCTTGACGGTACTCGGGCTCAATCTGCTCGGAGACGGCCTGCGCGACCTGCACGACCCGCGCCTTCGGAGAGCGCGCACATGAGCGTTCTGTCTGTGCGCAATCTCGACCTGAAGATCGGCCGCATTCCGATACTCGAGGATGTTGATCTCACCCTGGACGCCGGGCACATACTCGGGATCGTCGGCGAGTCGGGGTCCGGCAAGTCGATGACGGCGCTGGCGATCATGCAGCTTCTGCCGCGGGCGGCGCGCTGGACCGGTACGATCGAGGTGGCCGGCAATGATGTGGGGGCAATGTCTGAGCGGGCCCTGTGCACCATGCGCGGCCGCGATGTCTCGATGATTTTTCAGGAACCGATGACCGCCCTCAACCCGGTCCATACGATTGGCGATCAGGTCGCCGAGGTGGTCCGCATCCACGGGGAAGCCGGTCGTCGACATGCGCATGCGCGCGCCATCGAGGTTCTCGGGCGCGTCGGACTGCCACCCGACCGGGTGGCGCCTGACCGCTATCCGCATGAGCTGTCCGGCGGCCAACGCCAACGCGTCGCCATAGCCATGGCGATTGCGCTGCGTCCGAAACTGTTGATCGCCGACGAGCCGACCACCGCCCTCGATGTGACGACCCAGGCCCAGATTCTCGACCTGCTGCGGAAACTGGTGCGCGAGGACGGCATGGGAATGATGTTCATCACCCATGACCTTGCCGTCGTCGCCGGGCTGGCGGACGAGGTGGCGGTCATGAAGAAGGGCCGTGTCGTTGAGACCGGGCCGACCCGGCAGCTCTTTCGCCAGATGCGCCATCCCTATACAAGGGCGCTTTTTACAGCTTCAGCGCATGTCCCCGAGCGCCAGCCGCGCATTGAAACGGCGGCGACGCCGGTGCTCGAGGTCAGGGACGTGGTGCGCGATTACCCACGCCCGCGCAAGAATCTGTTTCAGGCGCAGGCGCCTTTTCGCGCCGTTGATCACGTCTCGCTGACCGTGCGTGCCGGAGAGAATGTCGGACTGGTTGGCGAGTCCGGTTGCGGAAAATCGACCCTGGCACGCGCCATTCTGGCTCTTGAAGCTGTGCAGGCGGGCGAAATTCATTTGAACGGCAAGGCTTTCTCTTCGGCAGGTGCCGGCCCGGACATTCGCCAGCGCGCCGCCGCCCAGGTCGTTTTTCAGGATCCTTATGGGTCATTCAACCCACGCCATCGCGTGCGCCGACTGGTCAGCGAGCCATTTTTTCTGATGCCCGAATCGCCGCAGGATGCCGACCGCGAGCGCCGAATTGGCAAGGCGCTTGAGGATGTCGGGCTCACTGCCGGCGATGCGGACAAATACATACATGAATTTTCCGGAGGCCAACGCCAGCGCATCGCCATCGCCCGCGCGCTGATCATCGAACCATCTCTGATCGTGCTCGACGAGGCGGTTTCCGCACTTGATGTCTCGATCCGCGCCCAGATCCTCGATCTGCTCGCAGGCCTGTCGGACCGCCTCGGCCTGTCCTATCTGTTCATATCGCATGATCTGACTGTCGTTCGCGCCATCACAGACCGCGTCCTCGTCATGCAGGCGGGACGCATCGTTGAAGACGGCTCGACCGAGGACATCTTTCATAACCCCAGGCATCCTTATACCCGGAGCTTGCTGGCGGCGACGCCGTCGCTTGCGGCCGCACTTGACGAACCGTCAGGCGAGACGGTCGAGACGTAGTTCCCTGCCCTGGCGGTGGACGGCGGCGCCCGGATATCGTATCGCCGAGCCTCGAACAACGAGACTGTGATGGCCTGCCAGGCCGGCACATCCAAACGGGATACAGGAGAGCGCAGATGCGGCTTGGTGGACGAATGCAAGCGGCAGCGGAGATCCTCGCCGATATCCAGACCCGGCACCGACCTGTCCCGGAAGCGCTGCGTGACTGGGGGCAGGCGCATCGTTTTGCCGGCTCTGGCGACCGGGCGGCAATCAGCAATCTTGTTCTCGACGTCCTGCGCCGCAAACAGTCCCACGCCTGGCTGATGGACAGCGATGCGGCTGCCGATCTTGTTGTCGCCGCCCTCGTGCGGCAATGGGGGTACCAGATCGATGCCCTGATCGAGGAATTGCGGGACGATCGTTTCGCCCCCGAATTGCGAGATCCACAGCAACTGTACGACCAGCTCTCTCGCGATCTGGATGAAGCGCCCGAATTTATCCGCGCCGATTGTCCCGAATGGGTTGTCGAGGAATGCAAAAGCGCGTTCGGCGACGCATGGATCGCCGAATTGCAGGCTCTTGCCGAGCGGGCGCCGCTCGATCTCCGCATCAACGGCCTGAAGGCCAACCGTGACAAGGTCCTGAAATCTCTGCGCACACCGGCCGCCGGCGCAACCGCGCTGGCCCCACATGGCATCCGAATCCCAGCGCCGGAAGGACCGCGCCGGCAGATCGCCGCCACCAATGAAGTGGCGTTTGCCAAGGGGTGGTTCGAGGTGCAGGACGAAGGCTCGCAGCTGGCGGCGGCGATGACCGGGGCGCAGGCTGGCGAACAGATTCTCGATTTTTGCGCCGGCGCCGGTGGCAAGACCTTGGCGATGGCCGCCGCCATGCGCAATCGCGGCCAGATTCACGCCTATGACGTCGACCGCCATCGCATGGCGCCGATGGTCGAACGTCTGCGGCGCGCTGGCGCACGCAATGTGCAGCTGGTCGAGAACGCGGACGCGCTAGCCGCACTGCAAGGGCGGATGGATCGGGTTCTCGTCGATGCGCCCTGCACCGGCACCGGAACATGGCGCCGTCGCCCCGACGCCAAGTGGCGGCTGTCATCCGATACCCTGGCGCAGCGCCAAGGGGAACAGGATGCCGTTCTTGATGCGGCAGCGCTGCATGTCCGGCCGGGTGGCACGCTCACCTATGTCACTTGCTCTGTGCTGCCGTCGGAAAACGGCGACCGCGCCGCTGCATTCGCCGCGCGTCATCCGCAATTCACAATCTGCGACAGTGCCGCCCAGTGGCATTCTGTTGTTCCGGAAGGATCACCGGTTCCCGAAGGTCCAACGGCCGCAGATCTTCTGCTCTCGCCCCACCGCACCGCTACGGATGGCTTTTATATCGTGCAGTTCCAGCGCGCCGGTGCCTGAGCGCGAACCGAAGCGCGTCTCAGGCGTTGTCAAAGGACCGCAACCTCTGGAGATCGCCTGTGTCCAAGCGCACCATGCTCGTCTTTCTCGCCATCGCGCTTGGAGGTGGCTTGCTGATCGGCACTGTCACGGCGCCCGGCCCCTGGTACCAGCAATTGGAAAAGCCGGCTTTCAATCCGCCCGCGTGGGTTTTCGGCCCCGTATGGACCTTTCTCTACGTCTTGATCGGGATCGCCGGGGCGCGTGTCTGGGCGCGCGATCTGAGGAGCCCTTCGCGCCTCTGGCTGGCCCAGATGGGGCTGAACTTTCTCTGGTCGCCCTTGTTCTTTTCCGCTCACCGACCCGATCTCGCATTGCTCATCATTGTCTTGCTGTTGATCGCGATCGTCCTCTTCGTCGGCGCGACATGGCGGCGCGATCGCGCCTCAGCGCTGTTGTTTCTGCCCTATCTTGCTTGGATCGCCTTCGCCACTGCACTTAATTTTGCGATCTGGCGTCTGAACGGCTAGAACGGAGCGAACCTGCGCAAGGCCTCACAGCCGTCTGCTATACGAGATACGCAATTTTGGGCTGCGAAAACGCGGCATCAGGGAAGGCCGTGTGATGATTGATAAACCGGACAGCCGGTTCCGCCAGCGCGTTGAGGAAAGCTACAGCCGTCAGAACGCCATGCGTACGATAGGTGCTGAGTTGACGTCGATCGAATACGGCACCGTCGAACTTGAGATGCCTTTCTCTGAAGCGCTCACCCAGCAACATGGGTTTCTGCATGCAGGCATTCTGTCCACGGCGCTCGATTCGGCCTGTGGCTATGCCGCCCTTTCGGTGATGCCAGCCGATGCGGCGGTACTGACAATTGAATTCAAGATCAATCTCTTGTCCCCGGGGCGCGGCACGCGCTTTTTGTTCCGCGGCGAGGTCACAAAGCCCGGCAACACGATCATAGTCAGTGACGGGCGCGCCTTTGCCCTCGACAACGGTCCGGCCAAGCTGATTGCTTCGATGACCGCCACGATGATGGTCGTCCGTGGCCGCGAAGGCATGGCAGGATGAGTGCTGCCGCCATCCCCCCGCCTGCAGATATTGGCGGGTATCGGGTGTTGTTCGTCATGGCGGCGGATGCGGAGTACGGAGAGGCGCTCCGCCGGCTCATCGCGCCGCTCTTCGTTGGTGTCGGCCCCGTTGAATCAGCGATTAACACCACCGCTGCTTTGATTGCTGAAAAGCCTCATCTCGTAGTCTCGCTGGGGTCCGCCGGTTCGCGAAGCCTCGAGCAGGGAAAAGTCTATCAGGCCGCGTCCGTGTCCTATCGCGACATGGATGCGTCATCTCTTGGCTTCGCAAAGGGCTGTACACCATTTCTCGATCTGCCGGCCGAGGTCCCGCTGTCATTGCGGATCGAAGGCGTGCCGCAAGCACGACTGTCGACCGGGGGCGCCGTCATTTCCGGCGGCGCCTATGATCAGATCGATGCCGATATGGTCGATATGGAGAGCTATGCCGTGGTGCGGGCCTGCATGCGCATGCATGCGCCGGTGATCTGCTTGCGAGGCATTTCCGATGGCGCCGACGAATTGCATCATTACGATGACTGGTCGCGCTATCTGCACGTGGTCGATCGCAATCTCGCGGCCGTCGTCGATCAGCTGAAATCCGCGTTGGTGACCGGCGCGTTGTTTGGGTCAGATTCCGACTGACGCGGCCCTGTCGCAACAAAGTCCCGCCGGAGCGGGACTTTGCCAGACGAAGCCCGAGTCAAAAGCGCGCTGCACCGGAAAGGATCAGGCAGCTTTCTCGTTGAGCTTGTCTTCCGCCAGACGCGTCAGCTTGGCGTCGGCGCTCTTCTCCTGCTCGATCGTGTCGCGCAGAAGTCCGATGGCCTCCTGGTGCCCGAGCTGGTTTGCCCAGGTCAGCAGCGTGCCGTAACGGGTGATCTCGTAATGTTCGACGGCCTGGGCGGCGGCTATCAGGGCCGCGTCCTTCGTCTCCGCATCCTCGATTTCGCCGATCAGCTCTTCCGCTTCCTCAACGATACCTTCGATCGCCGGGCATTCTTCGCCGGCCGCTTCCTTGCCGATAACTTCAAAAACCTTTTCCAGACGCTCGATCTGTCCGGCCGTTTCCTCGCGATGATGCTCGAAGAGCGATTTGAGTGCCGAGTTCGAGCTGTTCTCGATCATCTTCGGCAGGCTTTTATGGATGTATTTCTCGGCGAAATAGATGTCTTTTAGTGTGTGCTCAAAAAGATCCGAAAGGTTTTTGATGGTCATTGTCGTTCACTCCGAAGTTGGGGGTGGGACGGGTCGTCTTGCCTTCTTCAACGCCGGTTTGGCGACTATGTTCCAGCTCTCGGGAAAAACCGCTTTGCCGTCGCCCGAGGGCAATTGCATCAGGCTTCGCATTGGCGTAAGCGCTTCCCATGAGCGACACGCTAGAAATCTCCCACCCTGAATCCGTGCTGATCATCGACTTCGGCAGCCAGGTCACCCAGTTGATCGCCCGGCGTATCCGCGAGACCGGTGTCTATTCGGAAATTGCTCCGTTCCAGCTCGCCGACGAGGCATTCAAGCGCCTGCAGCCGAAAGCCGTGATCTTTTCCGGAGGCCCCGGCTCGGTGCCACAGGACGGCTCGCCCCGCGCCCCGGAAGCGGTATTCGCATCCGGCGTGCCGATCCTTGCCATCTGCTATGGACAGCAAACCTTGTGCCACCAGCTTGGCGGCAGTGTCGAAGGCGGCCATCACCGCGAATTCGGCCGTGCCGATGTTGAGATCCTCAAGGCAAGTCCTTTGTTCGAGGGGATCTGGGAGGTGGGCGGCCGCTACCCCGTATGGATGAGCCATGGAGACCGCGTCACCCGGCTGCCCGAAGGGTTCGAAGTGATCGGCACCTCGCCCAACGCGCCGTGTGCCATAGCCGTTGACGAGACACGCAAATATTACACGACGATGTTTCACCCCGAAGTGGTGCACACCGCCGATGGCGCCCGTCTGTTGCAAAATTTCGTGCACAAGATCGCCGGGATGCATTCCGACTGGACGATGGCTGCCTACCGCAAGGAGATGGTCGACAAGATTCGTGAGCAGGTCGGTGATGGCAAGGTCATCTGCGCGCTCTCCGGCGGTGTCGATTCCTCGGTCGCGGCCCTGCTGATCCACGAGGCGATCGGCGACCAACTGACCTGCATTCTCGTTGATCACGGGCTCATGCGCCAGAATGAGGCGGCCGACGTCACCGCCATGTTCCGCCAGCATTACAATCTGTCGCTCAAGCTGGTCGATGCGTCCGATCGCTTCATCGGCGCTCTCGAGGGCGAGGCCGATCCGGAAACCAAACGCAAGACCATCGGTCGCCTGTTCATCGAGGTTTTCGAGGAAGAGGCGAAAAAGCTCGGCGGCGCCGATTTCCTGGCCCAGGGTACGCTTTATCCCGACGTCATCGAAAGCGTCTCCTTCTCGGGTGGACCTTCCGTCACCATCAAGTCGCATCATAATGTCGGCGGTTTGCCCGAGCGCATGAACATGCAACTCGTCGAGCCGCTGCGCGAACTTTTCAAGGACGAGGTGCGTGCTCTTGGCCGCGAACTCGGCCTGCCGGACAGTTTTATCGGCCGCCATCCCTTTCCCGGGCCTGGGCTCGCCATTCGTTGTCCCGGCGGCATCACCCGCGAAAAGCTCGACATCCTGCGGCAGGCCGATGCCATCTATCTCGATGAGATCCGCAAGGCCGGGCTATATGACGAGATCTGGCAGGCTTTCGCCGTACTGCTGCCGGTGCAGACGGTGGGCGTCATGGGCGATGGCCGCACCTATGAATTTGTCTGCGCCCTGCGTGCCGTCACCTCGGTCGATGGCATGACCGCCGATTTCTATCCCTACGACATGAACTTCCTCGGTCGCGCTGCCACCCGTATCATCAACGAGGTCCGGGGCATCAACCGCGTCGTCTACGACGTCACCTCCAAGCCGCCCGGCACTATTGAATGGGAATAGGGGGGCCGGATGCTCACGCTCCTGCGTTCGCTGGTTCGCGGCAGACGTGTCCCGCAGCAGATTTGCCATTTCTCTTTTCATAAGAACCTCACGGTCTATTACGGCAAGGTCGCTGCAGATTTCGCAGCTGAGACGGGCAGAACTTACACGCACTTTAACAGTTTTCACCGGGCATTCAGGCAGGAAGCTGCGCTCGATATGCGCAGCCTCAACAATCACTGCATGGATCTGGACGCAATCCGCAAAAAGACCCCGCACGCGCGTTTCTCCCTGTTCCTGCGGGATCCGCGAGATCTTGTCGTCTCCGGATATTTTTATCACAAAAGGGGCGCCGAGGCGTGGTCCCGCGCTGTCGATCCCACCGACGAGACACTTGCGACGGTAAATCTGCGTTTGCCAAAGCGTTTTTTGCGCCCGGGCGAATCGATCGCCACCTGCTTCCAGCGCCTGTCCGACGCTGAAGGCCTGGATATGGAGATAGAGATGCGCCGGCCGCATTTCGAGGCGATGCGGCAATGGTTGCGGACGGTTGCCACCTCGCCACATCTGATGATCAAAACCTATGATGCGATCCTTGCAGACGAAACTTCCGCCTTTGCAGATTTAGCCGATCACTATCACTTGTCCGAGACAGAAAAGCAGATCTGGGTGGGCCTGGCGACCAAGTATGCAGCGAGGAACCTTGCCAGCGAGCACATCAGAAATCCGTCTTCCGCGCAGTGGAAACAGGTTCTCTCAGCCCAGCAGATCAGTTTGTTCGATGCCGAATACGCCGATTTGCTCGAGCCCTTCAGACGCTGATCGAGCTGTCGCGAACCCTCCGCGCATGCCGCGCACCGAAATCCCGGGCGGGCGCAGCAGCTGGAAGCGCCATGTCGTGCCGCACCATACGGACAACCCTGGATCGCATATGTCCTAGGGGTTCACGCAGACGATCCCGGCCTCCGTCAGCATGATCTCGGAAACCGCGAAAGAGTGGTCGAGTGCTCCGTCGAATTCCGGCTTCGGCGGGCAGACCACCATGCGGATGCCGCACTGTATGATCGCCCGGGCACAGTCGGCACAGGGGTAGCGGTTGATGTAGATGGTGCAGCCATCAAGGGTCGCGCCGACGCGTGCAGCATTGTAAATCGCATTGCGTTCGGCATGCTCGATCCAGAAGAACTTCTCGCCGCTCTTGCGGTCAAAGCGCGCCTCGTCGGTGGCAGAAACGCGCCGCGGCAGCCCGTTATATCCGGTGGCACGAATCTCGTGATGCGGGCCGACAATGACGGCGCCGACCTTGAAATCGCGATCCTCGGACCAGCCCGAAACGGTATCGGCCAGTCCGAGAAAGCGGGCGTGCCATTCAGCTTCTTCTGCCATCGTCAACCTGCAAGCACATAGGCGGTCTTGACGGTCGTGTAGAACTCGACCGCATAGCGGCCCTGCTCGCGTGGGCCGAACGAGGAGGCCTTTCGACCGCCGAAAGGCACGTGATAGTCAACGCCGGCGGTCGGCAGATTGACCATGACCATGCCGGCCTGCGCCCGACGCTTGAATTCGCGCGCCGATTTGAGGTTCGAGGTGCAAATGCCGGCGGACAATCCGAAATCCGTATCATTGGCGACGGCGATCGCGTTCTCGAGATCATCGACCTTGATCACGGAGCCACACGGGCCGAAGATCTCTTCACGATTGATGCGCATTGCGTTGTCGGTGCCGATGAACAGAGCCGGCGCCTGGTAAAAGCCCGGCTTGTCGAGATCCAGCCGTTCACCGCCGATAACCTCGGCGGCCTCGGTTTTTGCCAGTTCGACATATTCGAGATTGGATTTCAACTGACGCTCATCGACCACCGGACCGATCTGCGTGCCGCTGTCGAGCGCATCACCGACTTTCAGAGCTTGCATCTGCGCGCTCAGTTCCGCGACAAAATCGTCGTGAATGCCGGATTCGACGATCAGCCGCGACGACGCGGTGCAGCGTTGTCCGGTGGAGAAGAAGGTGCCATTCAGGCAGGCCGGCACCGCCAGTGACAGATCTGCGTCATTGAGAACCACCATCGGGTTCTTGCCGCCCATTTCCAGCTGCACTTTCTTCTTCATCCGGCCGCACACCTCGGCAATGTGATTGCCGGTTTTGACGGAGCCGGTGAAGGAAACCGCCGCAATGTCCGGATGGGTCACGATCGCCTCGCCAACGCTGGAGCCGCGGCCCATGACCAGATTGAAGACGCCGGGCGGGCAGCCGTTCTCGTGCAGCAGCTCGGCAATGACATGCGTGCAGCCGGGCGTCAGGTCGGCGGGCTTCATGACCACACAATTGCCATAGGCCAGTGCCGGCGCAATCTTCCAGGCCGGAATGGCGATCGGGAAATTCCACGGCGTGATGATGCCGACGATGCCGACCGGTTCGCGGGTTACCTCGACATCGATGCCGGGCCGGACCGAGGGTTGCAGATCGCCGACCTGCCGCAGGGCCTCGCCGGCAAAGAACTTGAAGACCTGGGAGGCGCGCATCGTCTCGCCGATCCCTTCGGCAAGCGTCTTGCCCTCTTCCCGCGACAGCAGTCGACCGATTTCCTCACGGCGGGCGGCAAGCGCATTGCCGACGGCATCGAGAAGATCGTGGCGGGCCTGCGGCGTGCTTTCAGCCCACTGCTCGCGAGCTGCCGCGGCGGCTTCGGTTGCCGTCGCCACCGCGTCCTCATTGCCGTAGGAATAGACACCGATGACATCATGGGTGTCCGACGGATTGACGTTGTCATGATAGTTGTCAAAGCTGACCCACTTGCCGTTGATCAGGTTGTCATGCTTGTTCATTGCTTCTCTCTGAGGTTGCTGCGGCGAATTCGGCTGACGCCACCGGGTTGAGGTCGATGGCATCAAGGGCTGCTTTCACGCCATCGTCGAGTGCCACGAAGGGCGGCACGACATTGCTCCAGCTTTCTTCGCCGGTGCGGCGCCCGACCAGATATTTGACTGAGGGAATCAGCGGCTGGCTGCTGATTGCTGTTCGCATCGCGCCGACCGCCTCAACGAGAGCGCTGTCCGGCTGTGACCGGCGCGCCCACAGCTCAGCGCAAAGCGGCGCACTCTGATTGACCGTCGCGGAGATACAGCCGGCAAAGCCGGATTGCGCGGCCTCGGACAGCGAGGTTTCGGAGCTTGGAAAGACTTTGAAACCCGGCAGGCGCGAGACGATCTCGCGGCAATAGGCGAGATCGCCGGAGGAATCCTTGATGCCGGCAAATCTGTGCGGATATGCCAAATGCAGCCTCTCGATCAGCGAGACCGAGAGCTTGAGCCCGGTCATCTGCGGAAAATTGTAGAAATAGATGCCGATCTTTGCCGCGCCGAGTGCGTCATGCAAGGCGGCATACCATCGGAAAAGCCCGTCATCCGTCACCGGCTTGTAATAATAGGGCGGGAGCACCAGAGCGACCCGGTAGCCGTTTTCGGCGGCGCATTGCGTCAGGCTGATCGTCTCTGCGAGTGAGGGTGTGCCGGTTCCGACCATCAGGCGCGTGCGATCCAGCGTTTCAGCCGCCCAGCCCATGACGCGCATGCGATCTTCCGTCCTCAACGAATTCGCTTCGCCGGTCGATCCGAGAATGTTCAGCGCATTGCAGCCATTGCCGAGCGCCCATCGACAATGCTCGATGAACAGATCGCGCTGCGGCACCCCTTGCGCGTCTACCGGCGTCGGCACGGCGGCAACGATACCCTCCATCATTTTCTCCTATTGATCTTGCGTTTCAGGCTCACGGCCCTTGAATGTCCGGACAATTGGATGATCCGGAACGGGAGGCGAGTGCTTCTTCCATCCGCCCGGTTGCGAAATCTGACCATCATCATCCATGAAGACCTCGGCATTGATTTTCACGAATTCTGCATCCGCGTCCTCGACTTCATCTTCGTACCGAATGGCATCGACCGGGCAGATCGATTCGCACATTCCGCATTCGATGCATTCAGTTGGATGGATGTAGAACATCCGCTCGCCTTCATAAATGCAGTCGACGGGACACGCGGTCGTACAGATGCCGTCCTTCACATCGATGCATTCGCCTGTGATGACCAGCGCCATGGCGGTTCACTTCCCCTGCCAGACCGGTGCCCGCTTTTCCCGGAACGCGCGGACCCCTTCCTGGGAATCGTCGGAGACGAGCGCGGCGATCAGATCCGGACTGCGCATCGCCTGCGCCTGATCGGGCGGCAATTCGGCAGTGTCGCGCACGGTCGCCTTGATGGCGCGCAGGCAAAGCGGCGCGCATGCAAGGATATCGGCCACCCACCGGTCGGTTTCCGCGTCCAGTTCGTCCGCCGGAACGACTGCATTGACGAGGCCGTAGTGGGCCATTTCCTGTGCCGACGCCATGCGGCCTGTCATCATCAATCCGACCGCGATGTTGCGGGGGATGAGACGCTGCAGCAAGGTCATGCCGCCGGCAAGGGGAAGGTTGCCAACCTTGGCCTCAGGCAGCCCGAAGCGGGCGCTTTCGGCGGCAATGACGATATCGCAGCCGAGCACCATCTCCATGCCGCCGCCAAGCGCCACGCCGTTGACCCGGGCGATGACCGGAACCTTCAGCGAGCGCCGGAACGCGATGGCGCCGAAGCCTTCCGGGTTGGCCGCCGCCCAGTAATCGAGTCCGCTCACCCCGGTCTCGTCCTTCAGATCGGCGCCGGCGGAAAAGGCGCGATCCCCCGCGCCGGTCAACACGACGCAGCGCACGGATGGATCGGCCTCGATCTTCTGCCAGATCGTCTCCAGCTCGCCGGCAGTTGCCGCATCGATGGCATTCATCCGTTGCGGGCGGTCGATCGTAACGCGCGCCACATGATCTTTGCTGGTAAATGTGACGCTCATCCCGCGGCTCTCTCTCGTCTGTCGAGGCCGAATTCTTCGATCACCTCGGACGTATGCTCGCCAAGCCGTGGCGGCACGTGGCGGACCTTGAGCGGTGCATCGCTCAGATGCACGGGTGAGCCGACGAGCGTGATCTCGCCGAGTACCGGATGGTCGATCTTGACGAGCATCTCGTTGATCGCCGTCTGCGGATCGTCCAGGGCCTCGCCGAGCGGCCGCACCGGCGCGCACAACAGGTCCCGTGATTCAAGGCGCTCCAGCCAATGCGCCGTCGTGTTCGTTGCGAAGCGCTCGCGGAATACATTCTGCAGGAACGGCTTGTTCTTTCGCTGGCTCGCCAGATCCGGATAGTCGGTGGACAGGTCCTCGATGCCGAGTGCCGTGCAGATATCCTGCAACGGATTTTTCTTGAATGCGCCGACAACCACGAGCGCCCCGTCCGTCGTATCGAATACACCGGTCAGCGGCATCGCCGCCCAGTTGAGAACTTCGCCATGCTTGTTCCATTGTGCAGCCTCCTGCATCTGCATGGCGATCATCGAATCGTAGAGCGAAACGCTGACCTTCTGGCCGTGCCCCGTCTTCTCGCGCGCAAGCAGCGCCGCCAGCACGCCCTGCACCAGATGCATGCCTGCCGTATAGTCGCACAATGTTGTCGGATAGATCGATTTCGGGATCGACGGGTCGGCGGTTTTTTCCATCACGCCGCTCATGGCCTGGGCGAGCACGTCCTGCCCCCCCTTGTGGGCATAGGGGCCCGTGGCTCCGAACCCGGTGCCGGAGGCGCAGATGATCCCCGGATTGATCTTTTTCAATTCGTCGTAGCCAAAACCCAGCCGGTCCATGACGCCCGCCCGAAAATTATCGACCACCACATCCGACTGGCGCACCAGCTCATAGACCATCGCCTTGCCATCGGCCGATTTCGTGTCGATTTCCACGGATCGCTTGTTGCGATTGAGCGAGGCAAACACGGCGTTGTTCAGCGCCTCCTCGCTTGTTTCGCCGTAAAAGCTGCGTGACAGATCTCCCGCGCCCGGCCGTTCGACCTTGATGACATCGGCGCCGAAGTCGGCGAGCATCTGGGTGGCGCAGGGACCGAGCATGACCTGGGTGAAATCAAGGACCCGGATACCGTCGAGGGGAAGTGTATTCTGCGGCATCGCCATCTCCTATGCGTCCTGTTTTTCTGCGGCTGGCGACGATCTCTCGACCAGCGCATTGGGCGAGGGAACATCGCCGGGATCGGCGCCCTGGGCGCGCATCTGTTTCTGGATCTGTCGCGGATCGACGTCCCGCAGCGCCTTGTTCTGATGCAGCGCCAGCGCCACGGCGACGCCGGCGGCCTCGCCCTGCGACATGCAGGGCGGAATTTCGCGCGACATCTTCTGCGCCTCGCTCTCAACCGAATAATGGCGCCCGGCGACAATCAGATTGTCGATGCCTTTGGGCAAAAGAGCACGATAGGGCGTATAGTAATCCCGCCCCCGGCAGACGCTGTCGGCGAAATGACGGCGGCTTTTCACGTCGTCCTTCGTCACCACATATTCGCCCTGCAGCAAACGCGTCTGACGGATACCCATCTGCTCGGCGGCCCCGAGCATTTTCGCATTCTCGAAACCCGGCAGATTGGCGCGGGCAAAGGCGAGCAGCTTCATCATGCGCTCGCGCCCTTCGTATTCCGCCGCAACCATGTCTTCGGGCGACAGACCGTCATAGCCGGGCATGTGCGGGCAGTTGCACCACACGACCCCGGGAAGCGGCGTCTTCAGCCACCACATCCCCCAGGCTCCACCGATGACCCGGCGCGCCTGCCGATCGAGCTTCTTGTACTCTTCGGGATGGGCGTATTCGAACGCCTCGGCCTTCTCTGTGTCCACATCGCAGAGCCGGAAAACCGTCGTGACGATGTATTGTCCGTCGACGAAACGGGCGCCGGCGGAGGCGGCAACATCGAGGTCGCCACTCGCATCGACAACCATCCTGGCCCGGATAGCCTGCCGTCCGACCTTGGTTTGGCAGATCACTCCGGTCACCCGGTTGTCCTCGACAAGAGCTTCGGAAAACCACGAGTGCAGCCGCAAGTTCACGCCCGCCTCGCGCACCAGATCGAGACTCACCCGTTTCCACGCGTCCGGATCGAAGGCGACGGCATGAATGATCGGTTGCGGCATACCGGTCTTGTGGAAGTCAATGCAGCCCCAGCGCGACCACTTCTGCCACATCTCCCAGTTGGTCTGGCAATCCGCTGGAGGCGGATAGACCGCGCCGTCTTGTTTGACCATCCGGTCAACATATTCGCTGACGATACCGGTGGTGACAATTTCATTGCCCTCGTTGACCATGTCGTCAAGCACGAGGACCATGCCGCCCGATGCCATGCCACCGAGATGGTGATAGCGTTCCAGCAACGTTACCGAGGCTCCGTTGCGCGCCGCTGACACCGCAGCGGACACACCGGCAGGGCCCGCGCCGATGACGACGACGTCGGTATCCGCCACGACCGGCACCTGTTCGCTGCGGGAACTGATGTGATCTTTCTGCTGAGCGCTCACTGCCGCATACTCCTTCTGTTGCGCCACCAGGCCGCTTGGCTCATGAGGCGCATTTTCCTAATTTAAATCAAAGTGTTACGCTTACCAGCGCACCACCAGCCTCTCGATCGTCGAAACGGTTGCGAACAACACGACGGAAAGACCGGACGACATGAAGACCGTTGCGTAGAGCAGCGGTGAATTGAAGTTGAAGGTCGCATCGATGATCAATGCGCCAAGCCCAACATCCGCCCCGACCCATTCTCCGACAATCGCGCCAATGACACAGGTCGTCGCTGCGATCTTCAGCGCGGAAAACAGGAATGGCAGCGAGGATGGCAGCCGGATCTTCCAGAAGATCTCGGCTTTCGAAGCGGACAGGATCCGCGCCAGCTCCAAAGCCTGCGGACTTACCGCTTGCAGGCCGCGCACCATGTTGACCAGGGTCGGGAAGAAGCAGATTAATGCCGCGATCACCACCTTTGCGGTCAGGCCGGGCCCGAAAATAAGCACCAGGATCGGTGCGATCGCCAGGATCGGGATCGTATTTATGAAAACCGCGATCGGGAAAAACGCACGCTCGACCATGCGGCTGTGAACGAACGCAACGGCGATGAGAATGGCGGCAATATTGCCGACAAAAAAGCCGAGCACGCTCTCATAGAATGTCGGCCAGAAATTCATCAGCAGAATCGGGAACTTGTCCACCAGGGTGTAGGCAATATCCGACGGCGCGGGCGCGATATAGGTCGGCACGTCAAAAAGCTTCACCCCGATCTGCCACAACGCGATCAGTGCTGCTGCCGTCATCACGGGGATAGCGATCGCCACCGATCTGGTGCGGCGCGCCTCCATGCGTTCAGAACCTATCGGCTCCTCGGCGGTCGGAATGTTGTCCACGGCAGTCATCAGCACGTCTCTAACAGCTTGCGCAAATATGCGGAGTAGCGGGTAAATTCCGGCGTATCGCGCTGTTCGATGGTGCGCGGACTGGGCAGGTCGATATCGACGACTTCGCGCAGACGGCCGGGGTGCGCCTGCAGCATCAGAACCTTCTGGCCGAGAAACACCGCCTCCGGAATGGAGTGGGTGACAAACAGGATCGTCACGCCGGTTTCTTTCCAGATCCGCAGCAGCTGCAAGTTGAGATGATCGCGCGTCATCTCGTCGAGCGCCCCGAATGGCTCGTCCATCAGCAACAGTTTCGGATGACACACCAGGGCCCGCGCGATGGCGACCCGCTGTCGCATGCCACCGGACAATTCATGCGGCAGGGCGTCCTCACGGCCGCTCAGCCCAACCAGGTCAAGCAGCTCGCGTGGCGTCTTGTCGCCGACCGGAATGGGCACACCGCGCCGGCGACCGATCTCGAGCGGCAGTTCCACGTTCTTCAGAGCGGACCGCCAGGGAAGCAAGGTCGCATCCTGAAAGACGAACGCGAACTCCCGGGCAAGCCGTGCCTCTTCCGTCGATTTGCCGAAGATCGTCACATCGCCGGAAGCGGCGGGGATCAGATCCGACACCAGCCGCAGCATGGTCGACTTGCCGCAGCCGGATGGCCCGAGGATCGTGTAGAACTGGCCTTCCTCGATATCGATCGATATGCCGTCAATTGCCGTGAACGACCCGAACTTGACACAGGCGTTCCTGAGCGAAGCAGCGATCGCGCCGGCCGGCAGGGAGGTCGGCGCCGCTGAAATCTTGGCCGTTCCAGACATCGGCTCACCTCACCCGTATTTGGGACGCGTTTCCGCGGTTTCCTCAAGGATCGAGAGCGTCATGATGTCATCGACCGCAGGGGCGTCGTTCTCGAACTGTCCAAGCTCATCGTAGATGTCGATCTGGGCCTGCCAGTTCTCTTTCGTCATCGTCCCCCAGCCATTGGCTGCGGTGTTCTCGTTGAACGAGTAGTCAACGACGAGATCGACCGTCTCAAGCTCCTTCTGGCGGTCCATGTTCGGATACCGTTCGACCAGGATGTCGACGGCTTCCTCGCGATTGTCATGGACATAACCCCAGCCGCGTGAGATCGCCCGTATCATGGCGGCAACCTGTTCCGGGTGATCGGCAAGCGTGCTGTCGGTGACATAATAGGGGTTTGCATAAAGCTGGATGCCGGCATCCCACAGGGACATGTCGTTGCGCTGATCGCCGAGAATGGCTAGCGCGCTGGTGTTCGTCTTCCAGCCGGTGACCACGTCCACCTGCCCGGTCATCAACGGCGCCATGTCGGACCCCATCACCGAAACCTCGACATCGTCCTCCGAGATCTCGTTCTTGGCCAGCAGGGCACGAAGCAGGATACGGGCGGTGCCGTTGGTGGCGACGCGCTTTCCGACCAGATCTGCGGGCACATTCACCGGGTTTTTCTTGAGTGAGAAATACGTGAATGGATGCTGCTGATAGCCTGCAGCAATGCATTTTATCGGCAATCCGGCAGAGCGGGCGAGCATCAAGGACGGGCTCGATGAAATCGATCCAAGATTCGCACGCCCGGAGGCAACCGACGCGACACCGTCAATATTTGGTCCGCCCGGTACGATATCGAGCGTCAGCCCCTCCTCGGCGAAGAATCCCTTCTTGTCCGCGACCACTTCGCCCAGAATGCCATTGCTGGCCAGCCAGCCGAGTTGCAGTGTCACATCGAACATATCCTGGCCACGCGCCCTGTCGATGCTGACGAACGTGCCGGCGGACAGTGCCCCCGCCGTAGCGCACATCGACTTCAACAAGGATCGGCGGCTCAGGCCAGTTTGCGCCAGACGGATCATGGTTCTCTCCTGTTGCTCATACGTTCGGGTTCGTGGACTTGGCTAATGACTGCTGACCTTAAGTCTTGCGGTGTGATGCAGGAAGGACTAATTGCAGCCTGCAGCGGTGCATTTTATGCATCGCCTAGCGCCCGGAGGTGTCAGGTGCATTCCATCTTCCTGAGATATTTCGATGAAGTCGCCCGCCACGGCTCGATCAGAAAGGCGTCGAGCGTCCTCAACGTGTCCTCGACATCGGTGAACCGAAAGATCCTCAGCGTCGAAAAACGGCTCGGCGTGGCGTTGTTCGACCGGACGCCGGAAGGCGTGGAGCTGACCAGCATCGGCAGCATCCTGCTTGAGCACTGCCGCAAGACGCTCCACGATTTCGAGCGGACGAAGATCCTGATCGATGATCTGCGTGACCTGCGCACAGGTCACATCAATCTCGCCACGATCGATTCCGTTGCCTACGGGATCTTGCCTCAGGCCTTGCAGCGCTTCAGCCAATCCTTTCCGGACATCTCGATATCGATCACGACGGCTCAGCCTGACGAGGTGATGCGGTCCGTGGCCAGCGGCGAGACCGATGTCGGCATCACCTTCTTGTTCGAGCTGCATCCCGGCGTGCGCGTGGTCTCTGAAAAATCGGCGCCGTTTGGTGTGATCCTGCGGCCGGACCATCCTCTTGCCGAGCGCACCAATGTCACGGTCGAGGACATCGGCAATTATCGGCTCGTCCGCACGATCGACGCCCGCGGCCGCAACTCGATTATCGACCAGCACGTATCCTCGCTCGCCTCGCCGCTGTCGACGCACATTTTCACCAACACCCTTGTTGTCGCCAAGCAGATGATTCTCGAAGGTCAGGGCGTCGGCCTTTACACCAAGATCGGATTTCTCAAGGAGGTCGAGCAAAGGCAGCTGAAATTCATCCCCCTCATCCAGGAGGGCCTGGCCAATACGCGCATCGGGATACTGGTCTCCGCCACCAGCGGAATCGGACCCGTAAAGCGGCACATTTGCGATGTCATCAGCCGGGCAATCCGCAATGTACGGCTGGACTCCTGACGACCTTGGATTCGGAAGGCAGGGGAGTCAGCCGGTGCGCGCCGGTGCCAGTGAAGCGCGGGGGATCTGGGTCGAGGCGATGCGGCGGATCCGCTGCGCCGCCTTTGCGGATGGGGGGTCGGATTTGCCCAAGAGCAGGTCCAGCATCACGGCTCCGGCAGTTCGGCCAATCCGGTCAAGATCCATTTTCACGGTGGTTAGTGGCGGATCGATCATGCCGACCAGCGGGATATTATTGTAGCCGGTGATCGAGATATCCTCCGGCACCCGCAGGCCGACATCCCGGCACGCCCGCAGCGCCCCCAGCGCGACGAGATCATTGACACAGATCAGAACGGAGGGAGGAGACTCCGCTTCCGCAAGCAACCGGCGCGTTGCCTGTTCGCCGCCTTCCACCGTCATCCTTGTGACAAAAGTCAACCGGTCATTGCGCATGGCGAACCCGGCCTCTGCAAGCGCGTCGCGGTAACCATGCAGTCGCTCGCGCGCCGTGGAAAGCGTCTGCGGCGCCCCGATATGTGCAAGATCACGATGCCCGAGCGCAATGGCGTGCTGCACCAGATCACGCATGCCGCCATAGCAGTCATTGATGACCGCCGGCGTGAAGTCATCCTCCGAAAAGCGAAGCACGGAGACGACGGGGATGGCGTAGTCGCGGCACCGCCGCACCACCGGGTCGTCAAGCCGCGTCGTGGCCAGAAACAGGCCATCGACCATTTGCGCCGCCATGCGATCGACCAGTTCGAGTTCCGACTTGAGATCGTAGCCGGTGTTGCCGACGAGCACGACGAATTCCTGTGGCGCCAGTTGCGCTTCGATGCCACTGAGGATCGGCGGGTACACCGGATCATTCATGTCATGAATGATCAGTCCGATGGAGCGGGTCGAATTGGTCCGCAACCCCGAGGCCAGGGAATTGGGCCGGTAGCCCATCTTCTGCGCCATGCTTCGGATCTTTTCGGCCACTTCGCCGGAGACGCGACCATCAGCGCCCGGCCGCAGCACACGCGACACGGTCGAAGCGTGGACCCCCGCCGCAGCGGCCACATCGGAGAGCCGCACCCGGGGACGGCCTCTGGGGGCTTTTTTCTCGTTCACGGTGCCGCCCTCGCCTCACGCAGAGCCGGCGTCCGGCTCACCTCAAGTCACGCAAGCATGCCGGACTACAGCCACTGATTGATATAGACCAGATGCGGCCAGGCTGTCAGGAGTGCCAGCACCAGGACCATCATGATCGCGAATGGTAGCGCGCCGAGGAACACATCGCCAAGCGTGATCGACGGGTCGTCGAGGCAGCCTTTGATGACGAAACAGGCAATCCCCATGGGCGGACTGAGCAGGCCGACTTCGACGGCGATGACCGTCAGAATGCCGAACCAGATCGGATCGGCCCCAAATCCCTGCATGACTGGAAGAAACAACGGGACCATGATCAGGATGATCGAGACGGAATCGATGATGGTGCCGAGAACCAAGACGATCAGCACGTAGATTGCCACGACAAGCAGAAATTCACCGGTGGTTGTGCGCACCATCTCGCCGATTTCCGCCGGCACGCCGGCCAGCGCCAGCGATCGGCTGTACATGGTCGCGGCGATGATCAGAAAGCAGATCGAAGCCGTGATGTGTCCCGTCTCGCGCACGACCTTCCAGAAGGCTTTCAGGTTCATCCGCCGGCGGGCAATGGCCAGCAGCAGGGCGGCGGCTGATCCGACCGCTCCCGCTTCGGTCGGCGTGAAGATGCCGCCGTAGATGCCGCCCAGAACGATAAGGACCAGGCCGAGCAGCGGCAGCGCCTTGAGAATGATCGTTCGTCCGTTGCGTGGTGGTTCGGCGGTCCCGCCGGCGGCCGCTGCCGCAGCCGCTGCGTAGCGGCCGGTGCGGTCATAGACGAAACCGGGCATGAGATAGGCCATGCCGATGATCCCCGCGCAGTAAACGCCGGAAAGCAGAATGCCCGGACCGATGCCCGCAAAGAACATCATGCCGATCGATTCCTCGACAAGGATGGCATAGATGATCAGGAGAATGCTGGGCGGTATAAGCATGCCGAGCACCGAACTGCCGGCAACGGTGCCGACTGCAAAACGCGGATTGTAGCCAAGGCGCAGCATTTCCGGGACCGCGACGCGGGTGAAGACGGCCGCCGAGGCGATCGACACGCCGGTCACGGCGGCGAACACGGCATTGGAACCGACCGTCGCAAGTCCCAGACCGCCGCGAATCCGGCGCAGGAAATAGTCGCCGACATCGTAGGCATCGCGCCCCACATCGGAAGCGCTCATGATCAGGCCCATCAGCACGAACAGCGGGATGACCGCGAAAGTCTGATCGGCAATGCCGTCGGCGGCCGCCAGCGTCAGCAGCTTGACCGCCAGGGTCAGGCTGTTTTTCTGCAGCGCCACGGATACGAAGGAGACCAGGCTCAGGGCAATACCCACATGCAGCCCCGAATAGATCAGCAGAACGATCGAGCCGACCGAGAGAAATCCGATTTCGATGCCGCTCATACGGCGCCTCCGGGCGTTGCGGAAAATCGCCTTGCCAGAACGGTCACGCGACTGACCTCGCTTTTCGCCATTGCGCCAGATTACCGAACGCCAACACCAGAAACTGGATCGCGCCGGCGCTGGCGCCGATCAGCAGAATGGTTTCGAACGGCCAGGTCGGCGCTGTGAACACCCCGACATTGCCTTTGAAGTAGCCGCGGCTCCAGGCATCGATCAGCCGCGGCAACTGGCCATAGGCAATGATCGTCAGAATTGCAGCGCCGCAGAGATTGAAGACAAACCGCAGGCCGGCATTGGCGCGCAATGCCCCTTTGCGGGCGAGAAAATCGAGAAAGCTGTCGGATCGCGTCAGACGCCGGCTTCGGATGGCATAGGCCAGTTGTAGATAGACCACCGCGACGATTCCCAGTTCGGTCAGTTCCAGCGTTCCCGGCATCGGCGCGTTAAACAGCCAGCGACCGAACACATCCATATTCACCAGGATAACCATGCCGAGCACCATGGCGGCGCCGAGGATATCCATGCTGCCGACGACGGTCTTGAAGCCGCGCGACAGCCAGTTTGCTTCCGAAGGGGCCGGGGCCCCTCCGGAAGCTTTGTTTTGCTCTGGTGTCATTGGTCCCACTGGCGCGCGATCGGCTGATCGGCATCGCGCATCGCCTGCATGTACTCGGCGAGGATTTCCTTCGCCGGCACGCCCTGCGCTTCGAGAGACTCAGCCCATTCCTGGGCGAGATTGGGCAGCGATTCGGCAAGCTCGGTGCGCTCGGCCGGATCAATCTCGACAACGGTGCCGCCGTTTTCCAGAACCGTCTCGCGCGCCTTGGCGCCAAGCCGTGCCGCGAACTCGCCGATATCAACACCGTAATCCTTGGCCGCGGCGATCATCGCCTCCTTGACCTCATCCGGATAGCTCTCCCAGGATTGCTTGTTTGCGTTGATGACATAGGAGTTCACGCCACCAAGCTTGGCATCGAAATAATTGCCGCAAACCTCGTAGAATTTCAATGAGACCACGGACTCGCCCCACACCAGCATCGCATCGACGACGCCGGTTTCAACGAGCTGGTAGAAATTGCCCAGCGAGCCAGTGACACCGGTGGCGCCAGCCGGTTCGATCCAGCGCAGATTGGGTCCGGCGCCGGCAATCTTCAACCCTTCGATATCGGCAACCGATTCGACCGGCTTGCTCGAGCAGATAATGTAATTGTCCGGAATGCCGCTCGCCGAGAGCGTCACCTGATTGAGCCCCTCCCAGGTCTCGCGGAAGGCCGGATATTTCTCGACCAGCTCATCCACCACCTTGTGGATCAGGACCAGATCCGTGGTGGTGAATGGCGTCACATAGCCAATCTGGTAGACAGGCAGCTTGTCGGCGTGAAACCCGGTCGGAATGACGCCCATGTCGGCCAGGCCCGTCTCGATGGCTTCGAGTTCTCCGGCCGGCTTGGCGAGCGTGCCGGAAAAGGCTTCCTGCCAGTTGATCTTGTAGTTACCCGTCTTTGCCAGCCGCTCGTCCACGCCCGGCATGAAGCTCTCCTTGAGCATCTTGACCGCGGCCACAGCCGGTGAAAAGCCCGAAACGATCGAGACGTCGATCTCTTCGGCGGCATGCGCCGGCAATGCGAGGCCGCAGCCGCTGGCGAATAGTCCGGCTACAAGCAGGCGTCGTGCCTGCCGAAAGGTGTTGCGGTCTGGGGATTGAGTCATTGGTTTCCTCCTCTGAAAATAAACGTCCCGATCAGGACGCCAATGTCTGCCACGCGGCTTCATTGACGCGCATCCGGTGAACGATCGGATTGGCCTGCGCGAGTGTCTGCTCGACAAAGCAGCCGCGCCGCGCCGCCTCGATCAAGTCATCAACCCGGTCGCTCGAGCTGGTCACGTCAATGTCGACCTCAAAGCCAACCGGCCGCCCGCGATAGGGTGCAACGGCGTCCGGAAGAGCTTCCCAACGGGCCCGGCAGTGCACTTCCACATCGTCGATTTCGATCTTCATGCGCCGCGAGAACACGCGGATCTGGGTCATCAGACACCCGACCCAGCCTGTGAGAAAGAACTCGAGCGGCGTCGGCGACGTGTCCTCGCCCCCCTGGAATTTGCCTTCATCGGTGGCCAGCATCCGTTCCACTTGGAAAGGCTCTGTCGCCTTGCATGTCACCTCGTTGCGAAGCTTGCCGACGCAGACCCCCTGGGCGGAAAAATGAACATTGAAGATCGCTTCTGACACGAATGACTTTCCTTTTCGGTTGCGCAATCGTTTGCGCACATCGAAATGCAACAGGTGGATCTGCGAAATCGCGAAAATATCCAAATCGAAAATGAAAATATTCAAACCGGATAAAACTTCGCTGGACTCGCCCGCATTCCGTTCGCGCGCGAACTATCGTCCGGCGCATTTTACGCCAGCGTCACGGTGCAATCTTCACGCGCGGAGGTTTGCATTGCTTCGATGACCCTTTGCACATCAACGCCCTCGCGGAAATCCGGCCCGCAAGCGGCACCCCCGGCAACCGCGCCGAGCAACTCCGCGACCTCAATGATCTTCAGATCGTTAAAGCCGAGATGATGGCCGGGGGCCGGACAGAACTGACCATAGGGTGCATGCTCCGGTCCGGCTTCGATCTTCAAGAACCGTCCGGCAGCACCATTCGGCAGCGCCCGGGCGATGTGCAGTTCGTTCATCCTTTCCTGCGTGAACACGATGGCGCCGCGTGTTCCGGTCACTTCGAAGGACAGATCCATTGTCCGTCCATAGGCGGCCCAGTTTGCCTCGATGCTTCCGCGAGCGCCATTGGCAAAACGGACCAGGGCATGCGTCACATCGTCGACCTCGACCGGTGTCCGTGTTTGGCTACCGGCGCAGACCGGCCGCGTCGGATGGATCGTCGTGCAGCTCGCGCGTACGGTCTCGATTGGACCGAGGAGATACCTCGACATCGAAACGATATGGCTGCCGATATCGGCTGCCGCCCCACCGCCGTTGCGATCGGTGCGGAACGAATGCGCGATGTCGGGATCGCACATGTAGTTTTCCGCGTGACGGCCGCGAAAGCTGACGATTTCGCCCAGCTCGCCAGAGCGGATGATGTCGCGTGCCAGCTTGACCATCGGATTGCGCAGAAAGTTGAACCCGACCATCGTCACGGTTCCGGCCGCTTCCGCGGCGGCAGCCATTCGCTCGGCGCTTGCCACTGTCGTCGAAAGCGGTTTTTCGCAGTAAACCGTCTTTCCCGCTTCGATGGCGGCCATGACGATCGGCTCATGCAGCGCATTCGGCGCCGTCACCGCGACGATGTCGACATCAGGATCGCTGCACAGCTGCCGCCAGTTGTCCGTGCCACGCGCGAAGCCGAGAGCGGCGGCATTCAGTCTTGCCGCCTCCGGCGTCGCATCGGCAAGCACTCGCGCGACCGGCGTCAGCGGCAAATCGAAAAGGCCCGAAACGGACCGAAACGCATGCGCGTGACAGCGCCCCATGAAGCCGGCGCCGACCAGACCGATGCCGACCGGCGTCTTCGCCTCCGGCTCGGCCTGTGTTTCCCTGGGGTCGGACGCCATCAGACATACTCCGGTTCGACGGCCCGATGCTCGCGCCGCGAGCGCTCGCACGCAAGCGCGATCGCCAGTGCCGTCCGGCCGTCTGCCGCGGTGCAGGACGGCGCGCGCTCCTCTGTCAGGGCGCGGTGAAATTCGTCCAGTGCGTGATAGAAGGAGGCATCGTAGCGCTCCAGGAAGAAATGCTTGAGAGGCATCGAGGCGTTGGTACGCGTGTCGTCCCAGCGCACCAGATTGTCATCGCGATGGTTGCGCGTTTGCAGCATGCCATCACGTCCGAAGGCTTCCAGCCGCTGATCGAACCCATAAGCGCAGGCACGGCTGTTGTTGACATGGGCCAGGCACCCCGAGGGCATCTTCATCACGGTCATCGTCGCATCGACGTCGCCCTCCGCGGCAATTGCCGGGTCAAACAGGCACGAGCCGGATGCAAACACCTCCGCAGGTCGTTCGCCGGCTATCCAGCACAGCAGATCGATGTCGTGGATGGTGGCATCGATGAAGTAACCGCCCGAGCGCCGAACATACGCGATCGGTGGCGGCGCCGGCTCGCGGCTCCAGCTCATCAGAAAGGTCAGGGCGCCGATCTCGCCATCCCGCACGGCGGTTTGCAGGCGCCTTATATCCGGGTCGAAGCGCCTGTTGAACCCGAGCATGAACGGCACCGGATGGGCTGCCAGCGCATCCAGGCACTTGTCGACCCGCTCGAGAGTCATGTCGAGCGGCTTCTCGCAATAGACCGGCTTGCCGGCCTTGGCGCAGGCCTGCACATATTCCAGATGTGTGTCCGTCGGTGTCGCGATGATCACAGCGTCGATCCGATCGTCGCCGAGCACCCGGGCAAGGTCATCGTCGGCTGTCCCGCCGTGGCGGGCAACGGCCTTCTCGGCTGATGCCAGCCTCGGATTGTAGATGGTCACCAGATGAAAGCCGGGATGCGCATTGATCTTCGGGCCGTAGACATCGGCCATGCGGCCGCTTCCCAGCAAGGCCAGTCCTAGCATCGCAAACTTCCTTTCCCGTTCACTGCCTGGCATCGGCAAGAATGTGGGCGGCGCCCTTCTCTCCGATCATGATCGTGGCCGCGTTGGTGTTGCCGGTGACGATACGCGGCATGATCGAGGCATCGACAACGCGCAGACCCTTGAGACCATGCACTTTCAATTGCGGATCAACCACCGCATCTGCACCCGTCCCCATCTTGCAGGTGCCGACGGGGTGCAGCAGCGACAGACCATTGGCGCGGCAATAGGCCAGCAGGGCGTCGTCGGTCTCGACGTCGCGCCCGGGGGCGATTTCATAGTCGATGCAGTCGGCCATCGGCTGTGTCTGCCCGATCTTGCGCGCGAACTTCAGGCCGGCCAGCGCCGCCTGCTGGTCGGCCTCGTCGGCGAAGAAATTGAACTGGATTTTTGGCTGGATTGCCGCATCGTCCGAGGTCACCTGGACATGACCCCGCGATTGCGGCCGCATATGCTCCGCCAGGATCGTGAAACCTGAAAATGGCAATGGCTTGAGCTCTTCGGAGGTGCACCAGGCCATGAACGTGACCATCATGTCAGGCCGGTCGATGTCCGGGCCGCTGCGAATGAACGTGTTGGAATAGTTGCCATTATCGGCAAATGGTCCGGTGCGAAACAGCAGATAGCGCAGCAGCTGCGCCCCGCCCTTGATCGGATTGTTGTACAGATCATTGACGGTCGATTTGACGGTCGAGCGGTACTCGGCGCCGATTCCGAAATGGTCCTGGAGGTTTTCACCGACTCCGGGAAGGTCGTGCACGACGTCGATCCCCGCCGCGCGCAGCACCGCACCCGGCCCAATGCCGGAGACCTGCAAGATCTGCGGGGAATTGAAGGCGCCGCCGCACAGGATGATCTCGCCATCCGCCTTCGCTTCATGCTCTGCGGTTCCCTCGGTCCACCGCACACCGACAGCCCGCCCCTCGGCGATGCGGATCCGCTGAACGAGGGCATTGACCCGGATATTGATGTTTTTCAGCGCCGCCCCGCGCAGATACCCCGATGCGGTGCTCCAGCGCCACCCCTTGCGGGTCGTGGTCTGCACATAGCCGGTGCCTTCCTGCCGAGCGCCGTTGAAATCGCTGTTGGGCGGAACGCCAAGCCGTTCCGAGGCGGCGTGAAAGGCTTCGCCCAGCCGATGGCGGGTCCGCAGATCGGAAACGGCCACCGGTCCGCCGACCCCGTGATAAGCATTCGGTCCACGTTCCTGGTCTTCGCAGGACTTGAAGAACGGCAGCACGTCGTCCCATCCCCAGCCGGTGCAGCCCTGTTCCCGCCATCCATCGAAATCTTCGGGCTGGCCGCGCATGTAGATCATGCCGTTGATGGCGCCGGTCCCACCCAGCACCTTGCCGCGCGGCTGGAACAGCCGGCGGTTGTTCAGATGCGGCTCTTCGCAGCTTTCATAGCACCAGTTGACCTTCGGATTGGCATAGAGACGCGAATAGCCAAGCGGGATGTGGATCCACGGATTGCGATCCGCGCCGCCCGCCTCGAGCAGCAGCACCTTGTGGCCGGCTTCACCCAGTCGTCCCGCCACGGCGCAGCCCGCCGAACCGGCGCCGATGACGATGTAGTCGTAGCTCTTCACATCTTTCGTCACCGTGTGTTCCCGCTGCCCCGTTGTCATTGATCCAATGGTGCCACGGGACGGGCCCTGGAAAAATCTGTGCGGTGTCCGTTTTGGACATCGGCAATCAGCCTTGCCCGCCCATAACCGCCCGCGCGTCAACCGGCGGGCGCTCCGCCGATCCCTCCTCCGGCGCCTCCACGTTCCGGCGTTCCGAAACGGCAGCGATCAGATTTTCCTCGGTCTGGTCAGCGCCGGTAAATTCGGCGACAATCTTGCCTTCTGACATCACCGCGACGCGGTGACTGACGCCAAGGATCTCCGGCATCTCCGAGGAGATCACGATGACCGCGAGGCCCTGCTCGGCGAGGCCGGCGATGAATTTGTGAATGGCGGATTTCGATCCGATATCGATGCCGCGGGTCGGCTCATCGAGAATGATCAGCTTGGGATGGCCGCAAAGCCACTTGGCAAGAACGAATTTCTGCTGGTTGCCGCCCGACAGGGTGGCCACCAGCTGGTCGGGGCCCGATGTGCGGATGTCGAGCAGATCGACATACTCTCGGTAGGTCTGCATCTCGCGCGAATGAACCATCACCCCGGCCTGCGCATAAGCGCTCAGATGGGGCAGGGTGGTGTTCTCCCGGCCATTCATGCCGAGCACCAATCCCTGTTCCTTGCGGCTTTCCGGAACCAGGCTGATCCCCATTTCGATGGCTTGGCGCGGCTTCGGAAATGGCGTTTCCTCGCCATGCCAATAGAGGGTTCCGCTACGGATCTGGCGCATGCCGAACAGGGATTCCGCAACTTCGGACCGCCCGGCGCCGATCAGACCGTAAAGGCCGAGCACTTCACCCGCATGCACCGAAAGCGAGACATCCGAGAAATCGCTGCTGCACATTTTCTCGACCCGCAGCACCTCGGCCCCGGGGGCACTCTTGGCGCGATGAAAATAAGCATCGAGATCGCGCCCGATCATCATCCGTGTGATCTTGTCGATATCCGTCTCGGCAGTCGTCTCCGTGCCTTGGTACTTGCCGTCGCGCAGAACGGTTATCCGGTCGGTGATGGCAAAAATCTCGTCCATCTTGTGCGAGATGTACAGAATGCTCCGGCCGCGTTCCTTCAGCTCCAGAATCGTTTTGAACAATTGCGCCTTTTCCGTATCGGCCAGCGAAGCCGTGGGTTCGTCGAATATCACCACATTGGCGTTGAACGCCTGGGCGCGGGCGATTTCCACCATCTGCTGACGGGCGATCGACAGTTCTCCCACCCGTGTCATCGGGTTGATATCGCTGCCCAGCGCCTGCAGCGCCGCCCGTGCATCCTCGTGCAGTTTCTTTTTCCTCAAGACGCCGACCCGGTTGGTCGGCCAGGCACCCAGATAGATGTTTTCGGCAACAGACAGCTCCGGCGACAGCGACAGTTCCTGGTGAACGAGCAGAATGCCCTTCAGGCGTGCATCGAGCGGTGAGGTGAAGGATTGCTCCTGGCCGTTGTAGACGAGCTTGCCGCCGTCGGGAGCGTGCAGCCCGGCCAGCACTTTCATCAGGGTTGATTTGCCGGCGCCGTTCTCGCCGACAATCGCATGCACCTCGCCTTTGCCGACATTGAACGACACCTCGTCGAGGGCGCGCACACCGGGAAACGTTTTGCAGATGCCGCGAATTTCAAGAACCGGCGCGTCCTGAGGCCTTGCAGTCATTTCGCCATCCTCAGCGAGATGAACCGGTCGAGCAGCAGGGCGAGGATCAGAAACGCGCCCATCACCATCAGTTCCACGTAGTTGGGCGTGTTGAGAAGCCGCAATCCGTTGCGCAGCACCGCCAGCGTCAGCACGCCGCCGATGGTCATCCACATATTGCCGAAACCGCCTTGCAAACGGGTGCCACCGAGAACCACCGCGATGATCGTCCAGAGCTCCCAGATCTTGCCGGCATTCGGCTCGGCCGTTCCTAGACGCATCGACAGAAGAATCCCGGCGACGGCCGCCAACGCCCCGCAGATCGTGAAATTGATGATCTTGTGGCGCTTGATGTTGATGCCCGCATCGAATGCCGCATTTATATTGTCCCCGACGGAATAGGCCTCCCGGCCATGCCGGGTCCATGCCAGGATCCACTGAAAGAAGAGGGCAAGCCCGAGAAAGATCAGCGCGGTTAGCGACAGCGGACCCCAGCTGATGTCGGCATATTCAGTGTAGGAGAAGTCCTCGACCATCAAGGCGTTCTCGCCGGTATAGACAAACACCAGACCGCGAATGCCGATCAGTGCCCCGAGCGTGACAACAAAGGAATGCATGCCCGACAGCACAATGATGCTGCCATTGAGGAACCCGAGGCCGGCCCCGGCCAGCAAGCCGCAAAACACCGCTGGCCAGACCCCGATCACGCCCTGAAGGCCAATCGCCAGCGCATTCGCCAGAGCCAGCGTGGCGCCGACGGAAAGGTCGATTTCGCCATTGATCATCACCATCGTCATGCCGATCGCCAAAATGCCGATGAATGCGGCTTGGGTCAGCACGTTGCCGAGATTGTTCAGCGTCAGGAAGAACGGCGAAGCGAACGAGAACAGCGCGATCGCAATCGCCAGGAAAATCCAGATATGATTGCGCAGCAGCCAGTTTGTCACGCGCGGCAGGTGGGCGGAGGAGCGCGAAGCGCCCAGCATTGCAGTCATGCGAAAAGTCTCCCGCGTTTCGCCCCGAGATCGATCCAGACCGCGGCGATGATGACAAACCAGGTGACCAGCCACTGCACATAATAGGGATAGCCCAGAAGCAGCAGACCGTTTTGGATGAAACCGAGCATGATGATCCCGAGCACGGTCCGCCAGATGCTGCCCGAGCCGCCGATCAGCGACGTGCCGCCAAGCACGACACCGGCAAGGACGGTGAGCTCGTAGCCCTGTCCGATCGTGTTCTGAGCGCCCATCACGCGACTGCCCATGATGATCGCCGCGCCGGCGGTCGCCAGACCCGACAACACGTAGGCGAGAAAGATCGTCCATCGCGAGTTGATGCCGGAAAAGCGGGTCGCCACCTCGTTGCCGCCGACAGCGTAGACCGTGCGGCCGAAGATCGTCTTGCGCAGGAGAAAGCTGGCCGCCGCGGCACTGGCGAGAAAAATCAGAACCGGTACGGGAATGTTATACACCGTCCCGCGTCCGAAAAGCGCGAACCAGCTTTGCGCATCGGCGATGTTGACGTTGGCGCCGCCGGAATAGAGGAGTGTCAGGCCCTGCAGGAAGGACAGCATGGCCAGCGTGACGATCAGCGCGTTCAGCCCGATAAAACCGATCAGCAGCCCGTTGACCGCCCCAAGCACCATGCCGCCCACCAGGACGAACAGCAGGGCCAGACCCGGTCCAACGGCATTGTGCTGATCGACGACGACAACCGTCAGCAGGGTCAGCATGGAGCCGACTGACAGATCGAATCGGCCGGTAATCACCACAAAGGTCACGCCGAGGGCAATCATTCCGGTGATCGACGTTTGCCGTATCACATCGAGAAAGTTGCCAACCGTCAGAAATGTCGGCGAGTTCGCCGAGACCAGAACGATGAAGATCAGAAATGCGACGATAAGGCCGTGACGGCGAACAAGAGCTATGACAGCCGACGATCGGTCCATGAAAATCTCCTCTCCCCCATTCCCTTACGAAATGCGCCCTGCACTTTACAGATTGAAATAGTCCATTCTGGATCGTGGTGCAGCTTGAGCGTTTGTGCCAGCGCCGGTGACGTGTCAGATGGGCTTCGCCGGATAAATCAGATTTGGACAACACCACGGTTGAGCCTGTCGCCGCGAGCCGGTCACATGGCAGATGTGAAAGAGCTTGAAGCAGATGTTCCGGTCGCCAACGAGCTTGCGCTGGGAACCCGCTAAGGAGGAGGAAACTGATGAAACTGAAATCGAAAGCGCTGCGTGTGGCGGTGGCCGCAATACTTGCCAGCACCGTCGCGTCGGCAGCCATGGCGCAGGATGCACCTGATTGGTTGGGCGGCGAACTGAAAAAGCCGTTGTCCGAAACGCGTATCGGCATCACGGTGTTGTATCCCGGCTCGAATGCCTACCAAGCCAAATATGCCGAGACAGCCGAAAGCTACACCAAGGAACTGGGCTTGAACGCAACCGTCATGGATCCGCAAGGCGATCCCGCGACACAGTTCAATCAGATCCAGGATATGGCGTCGCAGAACATGGATGCCATTGTTGTCTGGCCGACCTCGCAGAACGCGCTCATCCCGGCCATTCGGGCCGCATCGCGCAGTGGAATCCCGATCATCACCTCCAACTCGCCGATTGGCGAGGCCGGGCGGCGCTATATCGAGGGCCACACCGGACCCGATGACTGTGCGCAGGCCGAACAATCGGCTGAAATGCTGGCGGACGCGCTGGGTGGTGAAGGCAATATCGTCGTGGTCGAGGGCACACCCGGCTACACGGTCTCGATACTTCGCAAGAACTGCTTTCTTGACAAGGTGGCCGACGACTATCCCGGCATCAACATTCTCGCCAGCCAGACTGCGGAGTGGAATCGCGAAAAAGCCCAGACGGTGATGGAAACCTTCCTGACCCAGTTCGGCGACGAGATCGATGGTGTCTACGCCTTTGACGATGGCATGGGCCTTGGTGTGATCAGTGCCCTGAAAGGCGCCGGCAAGGAGCCGGGCGAGGTCAAGGTGGTGACCTGCAACCAGTTTGGTGAAGGCTGGGATGCGATGAAGGAAGGCTGGCATTCAGGATCGAACAAGCAATCGCCGATCGATGATGCCATCCTGGCGATTCAGACCGCGGTCAAGGCTGCCAACGGCATCGATATCCCCGATCTGCAGGGCATCGAGACACCGAAGGTGACCCCGGAGAATGTCGAGGAGTTTGAGCGTCCAAGCTGGTAAGCGGCTTCTCCCGAATGAAATTGAAAACCGCGGCATGCCCATGCCGCGGTTTTTTTGCGCCGCAATCGGGTCGGGGCAATTCAGTAGCGGCCGTTGGCGCGCATCATCTCGTCAATTTGCTTCTGGCTGCTGGACAGGGCATCCGCCACGCGCGTCTCGCCGCGCAGCATCCGGTGGATTTCCACCCCCAGAATGGCGAGGATGCCATTGATTTCGGGGATCGGCGGGCGTGGCCAGATCTGAGTTTCGCCGCGTCGTTCCATTCCGTCGAGAAACTGGATCATCGGGGAAAAGGACCGCACCTCCGGATCGGCGCTCGTCGAATAGCGCGGACTGGTCAGATTGCCGTTCTGCACATACCACTTCATCATCTCCGGCCGCGCCAGATATTCCATCACCTTCCAGCTGTTCGGCACCCGGTCCTTTTCGAGATTGGCCGGAATGGCAAGCCCGAAGCCGCCGATCGGCGAGACCCGATGCCCCGGCGAACCGCCGGGGTGAGCGACGAATGACACCTTGCCATAGGCTTTCGACTTGGTGTCGAGTTCGAAGGCCGCGGCGCGAATGGACCAGCCATAGGTCATTGCGGCATGGCCATCGGAAAATAGACCGATGCGCCGATCCCAGGTGCACTTCAGGCTCTCCGGATGGGCATAGTCGAGAAGTGCACGCAGATATTCGGCGGCCTGCCGTCCAGCCTCGCTGTCGACCATCGGGCGAAATTCCGCGCCCGAAATCGACGACGCGTCGTAGTCGCTGCCGACCCGGCGCAGATTGATCACCGGCACACCGAAATCGGCCATGGTCTGAATGAAGCTGTGCGCCACAGGCAGGCCCGGACCGTAATTCATCACGATCCCGCTCATGTCCATACGGCTCTTGTGCAGGGTCTTGGCAGCCAGCAGCACGTCTTCGGTTGTCGCCGGCGCATCGAGCCCGGCCTGCGCAAACATGTCGCTGCGGTAAAAGAGCAGCTCGGTCGTCGGCTGGATCGGTATGCCGTATTGATGCCGCCCGTAGCGCGATCCCTTCCATGCCGCCGTATGAAAATCGGACGCATTGTAGCGTGCCGTTTCGATGATCTTGTCGAGCGGCAGCACCACCTGTTTTTCAGAAAGCTCTCCGATCCATGGCAGGTCGAACGAGACGACATCGAAACGTGAAATGCGGGCGCGGCTGTTGTCGAGCAGTGCCTCGTGTAGTTCATCGAGTGGCAACAGCGTGAATTCGAAATTGCAGCCGCACAATTCGTTCAGCGTGCGGCTGTTGTCCTTCAGCGTGCGAAACGTCGGATCCAGCGGCCCGAGCACACGCAGCGTCTTGTCGTAGCCGACCCCGGTCCGCATCGCGTTCGGGAACGACAGGATCTTCGCGGTCATGTAGGAGCCGCCAAAGAAGAAATCGCCGATGGCACCATCCTCCTGGCTGAAACCGAAGGTCTTGCCCACATGCGCCTTGAGTTGCAGGGCGAAGGCCTCGAACTCGCGGATCAGTTCCCGCGAGGGGTGCAGGGAGAACGAGCGCCCGGACTTCGAGCGCGAGCGCTTGTGCAGGCGCTCTTCCTCGAGCAATTCGTTGATCCGCCGCATCGCCGTACCATATGGTACGCCCGAAGCAGCGGCCGCCGAAGTCACCGTCAGCAGCTTGCCTTCCAGGTGCCGGCGCATCGCATAGGCGATAATATTCCAGCGCGCGTCGGTCTGCGCCAGATTGGTGCGTTCTTCAGACAGCAGCCTGGACGTGGTTGCAAAGTCCAGGATGCGAAGTAACTCATCTCGCGTCACCGGCGCCTCCCAAGATGGCTGAGGATTTCAGATCCTGGCAATCAGGAAAGCAGCAACTTATCAGATTTGGACAAAGCCTGAAGCTGAGCTACCGGCTGAGCCAGCCGCCATCGACGGGCAGGATCGTGCCATGGATGAAGCGGGCCAGATCACTGCATAAAAATGCGACGGGCTCGGCGATTTCCGTGGGCCGCCCCCAGCGTCCGGCCGGCACCCGCTCGAGAAGGGCACGTTCCCGCTCCGAATCCGCCTGTAGTGCGGCCGTGTTGTCGGTGGCGACATAGCCGGGCGCGACACCGTTGACGTTTACCCCTTGCGATGCCCATTCATTGGCGAAAGCCTTGACCAATTGCGCCACGGCCCCCTTGCTGGCTGCGTAGCCTGGCACGTTGATTCCGCCCTGGTAACTCAACACCGAGGCGACGAAGACGACCTTGCCGCTGCCGCGTTTCAGCATCTCACGGCCAAGCGCCTGGGTCAGCAGGAACGGCGCATCGCAATTGACTGCCATCACCGCATCCCAGTCCTCGATCGCATGCTCTGCCGCCGGCGCCCGCCGGATGATGCCCGCATTGTTGATCAGGATGTCGATCTGCCGGTCAGCCAGCCGTTTGATCAGCGCGGCAAGCTGCGATCTCTCGCCGAGATCGCAATCGATGGCGGTGAAACGGCGGCCGCGTGCAGCGATCGCCTCGGCGAGGTCGCCCGGCGCGCTTTTGAGGTTTGTGCCGATCCCGACAATGTCGGCGCCGCATTGAGCCAGGGTCTCGGCGATCGATCGGCCGATACCCCGGCTGGCGCCGGTGACCAGAGCGGTCCGACCGCGCAAATCAATTTGCAGTCCCTGCACCATCGAGGCTCCCGTTTATCGCTGCCGCAGCTTGCCGTGCGCTTCTCAGATCAGCATCAGCCGCGGATCAGCCAGAAGGGCGGCGAACCGGGCGAGGAAGCGCGCCGCATCGGCGCCATTGATCACCCGGTGATCATAGGACAGATCGAGCGGCACCATCGGCACCGGAACCCAGCTGTCGTTCTCCCACACCGGAACCACGTCGCTGCGCGTGATGCCAAGGATTGCCAGTTCCGGCGGATTGACGATCGGCGTGAATGCGGTGCCGCCGATGCCGCCGAGATTGGAAATGGACATCGACGCGCCGCCCATCTCGTCCGGCCGGATTTTGCGCTCCTGAGCACGGCGTGCCAGATCGGCGATATCGCTGGCGATCTGCCACAGGCCCTTTCGGTCGATATCGCGGATGACCGGAACCATCAGGCCGTGCGGCGTGTCGACCGCAATGCCGATGTGGCAATAGGATTTGAGGATCAACGTCGATCCGTCGCTGCTCAGCGATGCATTGAAGCGCGGGAATTCCTTGAGGCACACGCCCAGCGCCTTCACATGGAAGGCCAGCGCCGTAAGCCGAATCCCCCGTGTCGCAGCCTCGCCTTTCAAACTGCTCCGGAAGGCTTCGACGGCGCGCATGTCGGCGCGGTCATGGTGGGTGACCTGTGGGATCATCCGATTGGCTGCCGAAAGATTGTCCGACGCGACCTTGGCAAATTTCGAGAGTGGCTCCTCGGTTACCGGCCCGAAAGCCGCATGATCGACCTCCCAGTAGCGGCTGTCATGCGCGATCGCGGACGCGGTTTGGGTTGAGCCCCCGCCGGTCCCGCCGGCATGCCGCTCGACATCCTCGCGGGCAATATGCGTGCGGTCGGCGCTGCGCGCCACATCGGCCAGATCGACGCCCATGCGGCCGGCCAGCGCCACAACGGAAGGGCTTGCAACGAATTCGGACTGGCTCATCTCACCATTCCGCCGAGATATACTGAGTTTCCATGAATTCGAGCATGCCCTCGTGTCCGCCCTCGCGTCCGAGACCCGATTGCTTGACCCCGCCAAATGGCGCCGCCGGATCGGACACGAGGCCGCGATTGAGACCGACCATGCCATATTCGAGCCGCTCGCACACCTGCAGGGCACGCTTCATGTTCTCGGAGAACACATAAGCCACGAGTCCGTATTCGGTGGCATTCGCGCGGCGGATGACGTCGTCCTGATCGGTGAAGCTCTGCAGCGCCGCAACCGGACCGAAGATCTCCTCGTCGACACAATCGGCGCTTTCCGGAACATTGGAAAGGACGGTCGGCGGATAGAAAAATCCTGTCCCCTCCGGCACCATGCCGCCCAACTCGATCGTCGCGCCCTTGGCAACCGCGTCCTCGACCAGGGCAGCCACCTTGTCGCGCGTGCTCGCATTGACCAGCGGCCCGACGTCGACGCCGTCCTCCAGCCCGTTGCCCACCTTCAGAGCTGCCATCGCCGCAGTGAATTTCTCGGTGAAGGGAGCAAGCACGTCCTTGTGGATGTAGAAGCGATTTGCAGCGGTGCACGCTTCGCCGAGATTGCGCATCTTGGCAAGCATCGCACCGGCCACCGCCTTGTCGATATCGGCATCCTCGAACACGATCAGCGGCGCATTCCCACCGAGCTCCATGGCCGGCTTGAGAACCTGGTCGGCAGCCGAATGCAACAGCTTGCGCCCCACCTCGGTCGATCCGGTGAACGATACGACGCGCACGCGCGGATCGTGCAGCATGTGATCGACCAGCTTGCCGGAACTGCGCGACGGCAACACATTGACAAGACCCTTCGGAACACCGGCCTCTTCCAGAAGCGGCATCAGGGCCAGCATGGTCAGCGGTGTTTCCGAAGCCGGCTTGATGATCACCGGGCAGCCGGCGGCCAGCGCCGGCGCGATCTTGCGGGTGCCCATGGCGGCAGGATAATTCCACGGCGTCACCAGGACGGCGATACCGGCCGGCTTGTGCTGGACGACGATACGTGCGCCCGAAGCCGGCGCATGCGTGATCAGACCATCGGCACGCACGGCTTCCTCGGCGAACCAGCGAAAGAACTCGGCGGCATAGGTCGCCTCACCGATGGCATCGGCGCGCGCCTTGCCGTTTTCCAAAGTGATCAACCGCGCAAATTCATCAAGCCGCGCCGTCATCAGTTCCCACGCCTTGCGCAGGATTTCCGAGCGCTCGCGCGGTTTCTTTGCGGCCCACGAACCGAATGCCGCCTGGGCCGCATCGAGCGCCGCATCGGCGTCGGCGATATCGGCCGATGCGACCGAGGCGATGACTTCTTCGGTGGCCGGATTGAGAACATCGAACCGCTCGCCGGTTGCGGCCTCGCACCATTGCCCGTCAATATAAAGATTGGTGTGTTGCATCTTCGTGCTCCGGTCAGAGTAGGTGGCGCAGCGGTTCACCGAGCCGTTCGGCAAAGCTGCTGACAAGTTCGACAGCCTGGTCTTCATCCAGTGCACCGGCTGAATAGTCGAGTGACAGCACGAAGTCGCTGCCATCCCGGCCCAGCGTCAGCGTCGGAACAGATCCGGTCATGCCAGACATCGCGGTGATCTTCGAACCGGTCATGTCGCGCACAACGAGCGCCGGCGGTTCTTCGCCCTCATCTGCCGCGCTTTGCGACAGACGGCGGCAATCGGCATCGCTGAAGCGCACGGGATTTTGACCAGCCCTGCGCACGGTGACGATGATCGGTTGGCGTGCTTCGCTTCGCGCCTGCCGCAACGCCGCCGCGGCGAAGCTCGCGAAGAGACGATCAGCCGCCACCTCCGATCCGGCTTCGCTTTTCGCCCAGTCAAGAAAATCCGTGCAACCCTGTGCCGAAACGCGGGCGCTGATATGCGAGGAAACCGGGCCCGATACCGCTGTGCCCTCGGCAACACCTGGCGCGCGCGGGCCGAGATTTTCGAGAACGGTCAGATCCGCGACATGATAGGGGGGCGCGACGCCGGTTTGCGCCAGCCGGGCCAGGTCCAGGCCTCTTTCGGCGGCCAGCCGCCGCGCCTTCGGTGACGCCAGGATCCGCCCCGTCGAGGGGGTCGCCATCCGGGCTTCAGGCTCGGGCGATGGGGCTTTCTTGCGCGCCACAGGATCTGCAGATGCATCCGCTGTAGCCGGTTTGGCCTGTTGCGAGGCGGCAGGTGCAGCTGCCGAGGTGCGCTTGACCGGCGCCTCCGGCGCCGTTTCCGAGATGATCGCGATGACCGCGCCGACTGGCACCGCCTGCTGCGCCTCGGCGAGCACGGCGGCCAGGAAACCATCATGCCCGGCCGCGACTTCGACGACCGACTTGTCGGTCTCCACCTCAAACAGGATGGCGTCGGCCGCCACCGGTTCGCCCGGCTCCTTGCGCCAGGCGACAATTAGCCCGGTGTCTTGTGCCATGCCGAGCGCCGGCATGATGATCTCCGCGCCACTTGGAAGATCGTCGTTCTCCGTGGGCGAGGTAGCGCTTGCAGCCGGCCCGTCCTGTGGCGCTGGCCCGGATTCTGTCGGCGAAGCCGCCTCGGCCTCCTCGGCACTGTCGGTAATGATGGCTACCACCTGGCCGACCGGAACCTGCTCGCCGGCTGCCGCCTGAACCTTGGCAAGGAACCCGTCGGCCTGCGCTTCGACTTCCATGGTGGCCTTGTCGGTTTCGACCTCCATCAGGGCATCGCCAATCTTCACGGCATCACCGGGCTGCTTCAGCCAGGAGACGAGCAGGCCGCTGTCCTGCGCCATGCCAAGCGCCGGCATGATGACCTCATGCGGCATGAATCAACTCCCCGCCGACCAGCTTGCGCGCCATCGCCGCAACACTTTCCGGCGTGGGTACGGTCAGATCCTCCAGCGCCGGGCTGAACGGCACCGGCACGTCCATGGCGCCCATGCGCACCACCGGCGCGTCGAGATGATAGAAGGCTTTCTCGTTAAGACGCGAGGCGATCTCGGACGTCACGCCGTAGCTCTGGTGACCTTCGTCGATGACGATCGCCCGCGAGGTTTTCTTGACCGAAGCGATCAGCGTCGCTTCATCGAGTGGCACGATCGTACGCGGGTCGATGACTTCCGCCGAAATGTTCTCTGAGGCAAGAATTTCCGCCGCCTTCTCAGCCACCTGCACCATCGACGAGGTGCCGATCAACGTGATGTCGGTGCCTTCCCGCTTGATGTTGGCCTTTCCGAACGGGATCAGATATTCCTCCTCCGGAACGGGCGCCTTTTCCTGGTACATCAGCTTGTCTTCGAAGATGACCACGGGATTGTTGTCGCGGATCGCGGTTTTCATCAGCCCCTTGGCCTCGTAGGCGGAAGAGGGGAGCGCCACTTTCAGTCCCGGAATATGGGCGACCAGGGCGTGCAGCGACTGGGAATGCTGCGCCGCCGATCGACGCGTGGCGCCGAGATTGGTGCGCAGAACCAAGGGCACCGTCAGCTTGCCGCCCGACATATAGTGGGTCTTGGCGGCCTGATTGCACAGTTGATCCATTACCAGAAACAGGAAATCGCCGAACATCAAATCGACCACCGGACGGGTGCCGGTCATCGCCGCGCCGACTGCAATTCCCATGAAACCAGGCTCGGCGATCGGCGTATCGACCACGCGCGACGTGCCGAATTCCTCGACGAGCCCGGACAGAACCTTGAACGGCGTGCCGGCTTCGGCGACATCCTCGCCGATGATGAACACCGTCGCATCGCGCCGCATCTCTTCGGCGAGCGCTTCGTTGACGGCCTGGGACAGGGTGATCTCGCGCATTGTTTTCTCCTCAGGCCGCGTGGACATGCATGTCGACCTCGGACGCATCCGGGTATTTCGCTTCCAGCGCATAGGCGACGGCTGCGTCGGCATCGGCTTTGATCTCCGCCTGCATGGCCTCGAGCTCGTCTTCCGTCGCAATGCCCTCCTTGGTCAGGTGACGCGCGAAGGAAACGATCGGATCCTTGTTGTCGCGCCAGTCCTTTTCCTCGTCCTTCGACCGGTAATATTCCCGGTTGATATCGCCGACATGGTGGCCGTGATAGCGGTAGGTCTCAAGCTCCATGAAGAACGGGCCCTCGCCCTTGCGGCAGCGTTCAACCAGCTGTGCGGTCAGGGAATTGACCGCGAGAACGTCCTGGCCGTCCACCTTGTGCGCTTCGATACCGAACGCCTCGGCGCGCGCCGTGATCGAGCCGGCGGCGATTTCGTCGGTGCGCGTATACTCGGAATAGCCGTTGTTCTCGCAGGCGTAGATCACTGGCAGCTGCCACAGCGCCGCCATGTTCATCACTTCGTACATCAGCCCCTGGGCTGTCGCACCGTCGCCGAAAAAGCACACGGTCACATCGTCATTGCCGAGCAGCTTGGCGGTGAATGCCGCGCCTGTGGCTATTCCCATCGAGCCGCCGACGATGGCGTTGGCGCCAAGATTGCCATTCGACTGGTCGGCAATGTGCATCGAGCCGCCCTTGCCGCGGCAATAGCCTTCTTCCTTGCCAAGCAGCTCGCAGAACATCTCCTTGAAATTCGCGCCCTTGGCGACACAGTGACCATGCCCACGATGCGTCGAGGTGATCTTGTCGGTCACTTTCAGCGCCTCGCAGATGCCGACGGCGACGGCTTCCTCGCCGGAATACATATGCGTCAGACCCGGCATCTTGGCCGACAGATAGAGCTGGTTCGCATGATCCTCGAAGGTGCGGATGCGCACCATCTGCCGGTACATGCGCAGATAATCCTCGGCATTGTGGCTGGCGGGTTTCTTCGACTTGCGGGTACTCATGTGTCGTCTTTCCAAGGGCTCGTGGTCCGGCCCGGCCGCATCGAGTTATGCGGTCCGGGCCGGCCAGGGAGGATCAATACCGATTGGCGATTGGCAGCTCTTCGGCCGGGAACAGCGAGATCACCTCGCAGCCGGTCTCGGTCACCACAACCTCTTCCTCGATGCGTGCGGCCGAGAAGCCGTCCGCCGCCGGACAGTAGGTTTCCAGGGCGAACACCATGCCCGTCTGGATCTCCATCGGATGATCGAGCGATATCGCCCGGCTGATGATCGGCCTTTCATGCAGGGCCAGCCCGAGACCGTGACCGAATTGCAGGCCGAAAGCGGCCTCTTCGCTCGGGAATCCGAACTCCTCGGCCTTCGGCCAGACCTCGGCAACCTTGTCGGTCGACACGCCCGGCTTGATCATCGCGATGGACGCGTCGATCCATTCGCGTGCCTTCACATAGGCATCGTTCTGAGCCGGCGTGGACCGGCCGATATTGAAGGTCCGGTAGTAGCAGGTGCGATAGCCCTGATAGGACTGCAGAATATCGAAGAACGCCTGATCGCCGGGCCGGAAATAGCGATCGGTGAAGTTGTGCGGATGCGGGTTGCAGCGCTCACCCGAGATGGCATTGATGGCCTCGACATCGTCCGACCCCATCTCGTAGAGCATCTTGTTCGACAGCGCGACGATGTCGTTCTCGCGGATGCCCGGTTTCAGCTCCTCGTAGATCATGTGATAGACACCGTCGACCATCGAGGCCGCCTGGGTCAGAAGCTGGATTTCATCCCAGTTCTTGATCTCGCGCGCTGCCAGCATGATCTGCTGGCCGTCAATGACATTGAGGCCTTCTTCCTGCAGGGCGTGGAACATCGCCGTCTCGGCGTAGTCGACGCCCACCGGCATGTCGGCCATCCCGGCATCCTTGATCAGACCGGCAATCTCGCGTGCATATTTGCGCATCAGACCGAATTCCGGCGGAATGGTGCCGCGCATGCCGACCACGCCCGCCCGGCAATGGTCGGGTTCAAGCCAGTCGGCGAACTTCTTGTGGTGCACGGCCGCCGATCCGAAATCCCAGACATAAGGGGAATCATCGCCGGTTAGCAGGCAGAAGCGGCACATCTTGTCCCGCTCCCATTCGCCGATCTTGGTTGCCGAGACGTAGCGGATGTTGTTGACATCAAACAGCAGCAGCGTCCCCGCCGGCGAATTCTTCAGCGCCTGCCGGGCGCGGCTCAGCCGATAGCGGCGCAGCCGGTCGTGATCGATACGGCGCTCGAAGTCGACGGAGGTGTGGCCATGGGCCGGCAGGCGTTTCTCCCACCGCCACTGCGGGTCAAGATCCTGGGGTGTCAGGACATTCGGGGTAAGGGCGCGCGACATGAATATCTCCTCTAGGCATGCATCTGCACGCCGGTTGGGGTAGCAATGACAGGAGGCTGACTATCCCTATTGGATGCACCAGCCGCCATCGATGTGGATCATCTGACCGGTCATGTAGTCACTGTCCCTGCTGGCCAGGAACGATGCGGTGCCGACAATGTCGTTCGGATAGGACACCCGCTTGATCTGAAGGGCATCGCGCACGATGTCCTCATAGGCCTGGCCGGCTTTCTCCTTGAAGCCGATGTCGACCAGATCCTTGTCGAGCTGTTCCCACAATGGTGTCACGACGACCCCCGGCGCATAGCCATTGACGGTGATATTGTGCTCGGCGAGTGCCACCGCGCCGCAATGCGTCAGCGCCAGGCATCCGTATTTCGAGGTGCAGTAGACCGTGACATCGACCAGCGGCTTGCGCGAGGCGATGGAGCCGACATTGATGATCTTGTACGGCTCGTCGCCCGGACCCTGGGCGATCATCTGTTTCGCCGTCTCCTGCATGCCGAGCCACATCGCCTTGGTGTTGACGTTCATGATCATGTCCCAGTTGTCCTCATCGATATCCATGAAGAACCGGGGTTTGTTCAGACCGGCGTTGAACAGGCCGACATTGATCGAGCCGAAGGCTTCGACGGTGGCAGCGACCGCGGCGGCATTGTCCTCGCGTTTGGTGACGTCCATCTTCACCGCGATCGCCTTGCCATTGCCGGCATCATTGATGCGGTCGGCAACCTTCTGAGCTTCGTCAAGGTCGAGATCACCGAGACAGACATCGGCTCCCTGCTGGGCGAAAGCCTCCGCATTGGCGGCCCCCATGCCCCGTGCTGCGCCCGTGATCAGAATATGTTTGCCCTTCAGCCGGTTGGCGTCCATCGTGCTGCTCCATGTTCAGGTTTGTATGCGTTCACGCATGATGCGGTCGGTTCGCTCCTGCGCATTCCGCAGGGCGGTTTTCGGTGCGATGATGCCGCGAAGCATGTCGTGCAGCTCCTCACCGCAGATCTGAAAGATTTCGCCGATCTGTGGAATCGGAGGGCGCGGCCAGAACTGCAGCTCGTCACGCCATGACATCTGGTCGACCGCTTCGAAGATTGCCGAACTGCGACGCACCTCCGGATCCGATCCCACCGAGTAACGCGGATTCGTTCGGCTGCCGTTCTGCACGTAAAGCTTTTGGGCGCCCGGCGAGGTAAAGACGATCAAGGCCTCTGCCGCTGCCGCGATCCGCTCCGGTGCGATATTGTGCGGAATACCCATGACGTAGCCGCCAACGGGCGCCACCGAGGGGGCGGTTGATCCGGCCGGATGCGGCAGAAAGCCGGTCTGCCCATGCGCCGGCGATGTCGAATCAAGCTCGAAATACGGCGCCAGCAGGGTGTATCCATAGGCCATTGCGACCTCGCCCGTGGCATAGGGCCGTACCCGTTCATACCACGACATCGAAAGAATGTAGGGCGGGGAGTACTGCAGCAGTTCCATCAGATATTCGGCCGCTGCCAGGCCCGCGTCGCAATCGATCACCGGACGCTGGATCCCGGCGGCAAGACGGTCGGTCGTATATCCGTTGGCCGCTGACGACAGGGGCACGATCGAATGGCCGAAATCGGCGAGCGTCATCAGGAAAGTGTGGCCGAGCGCCGTTCCCCGCGCCGCATTCCAGGCGATTCCGTAAAAGCCTTTGGCAGGATCGTGGAACGATCGCGCCGCGTCGATGACATCGGAGGTGGTCCTCGGCGGCTCGATGCCGGCGTCGGAAAACAGATCCTTGCGGTAAAACAGCAGCTCCGGCGTGGTTTGCGCCGGAACGCCATAGGGCCGGCCGCGCCAATGCGTGGCATTCCAGCCCGCCGTGTGAAAATCTGTCGGATCGAGCCTGGCGATGTCGAGCGCCTGGTCGAGTGGCATCAGCACCTGTTTCTCGGCAAATTCGCCGATCCACGGTAGATCAACTGCAATGATGTCGTAGCGGCTGGATTTGCGCTCCGCGTTTTTCAAAGCCTCCTGGTGAAGCCGATCGATCGAGAAGGCGCGCTGATGAATGTCGGTTCCGACCACCAGTTCAAACTGCCGCTTGAGGTTGTCCATCACCATGAAAGTCGGATCGCCATGCACCAGGACGCGCAGGCCGCCGGCAATGCGCAGCGGTTCGGGCAGGACCTGCAGCGGCGGTATGGAGCGCGCCGCCATATAGGAGCCGCCATAGTAATATTCCCGGCTATCGCTACCGCTGTTCGGCTGCCCGAAACGGGTATGCGCCAGTCGCTTCAAACGCCCGGTCAGCTGCATCCAGGAATCGAGGAGCTTCTCGCTCGGATGCATTGAGAAGGTCTTGCCGCTGCGCGTCCGCGGGCGTTGGTCGATCAACCCGTTTTCGGTCATTTCCCGGATGCGCCGGGTTGCCGTTGCATAGGGAACGCCCGACGCGCCGATCAGAGAGGTCGGCGTCACGGTCTTGGCTTCCAGATGATTGCGGATGAGATGCAGGGACATGCGGACATAGGGATTGGGCGCGAAGATCGCCAAGGCATCGGAAAGCTCGTCCTCGAAATCCTCGAGAAAGGCGAGAATGTTCAGCAGTTCGTTCTTTTCGAACTGTGAGACGGGCAGGGTTCGCGCTTCTGTTCCTCCCTTGTTCATCGAAAGCATAGCTCCCGTCCTCCAGTCGCCGTTGCCCGGCTGGCGGGTGCTGTGTTCGGATGGCGACCGGCCCTTCCTCATGGCGGTTCCTCGCAAGATGTTCAGTTTGAGGGTTTCAGCATAGGGACAAGAAATCCGATTTGGATAGAAAAATATTCATTATGGATATAAATCGGATGTTTGCGTCGCCGGGTTCTTGGCAGGGTGGCCGCCTGTTTCCATGACTGCGGATCGCCTCCGCTTCCAGCTGTGATGCTCACTGAGCAGCGGAAAATGAGAAACGACATTCGATGTGAGAACGCAATTCGGGAGGAAACGAGATGAAAATTCGCACGATACTTGCCGTGTCGACGGCTGTGGCCGGCTTGACCCTGGCCAATGCCGCTCTTGCCGCGGAATACACGATCGGCATCACGCAGAACAATGTGGGCGTCGACAGCTACCAGACGACCTATGACAAGGCCTTCAAGGAGGCGGCGGAAGCCAATCCCGATGTCGAAGCCGTTGTTCTCGATGCCGGCGGCGATGTCGCCCGCCAGATTGCCCAGATCGAAGACCTGATTCAGCAGGAAGTCGATGCGATCATCATCTGGCCGACCAACGGCGAGGCCGTCATCCCGGCCGTGCGCAAGGCAAAGAAGGCCGGCATTCCGGTGATTGTCACCAACTCGAACATTGCCGAGGCCGGCTTTGATTTCGTCAAGTCCTTCTCGGGACCGGACAACATCACGCAAGGCGCGCGCTCCGCTGAAATCATGTGCGACAAGTTCAAGGATATGGGCATCGAGACAAGCGCCAAGGTCGTGCAGATCTCCGGACAGCCCGGTTACACCACGGCGATCGAGCGTCAGAAGGGCTTTGATGACCGTCTTCCGGAAGTCTGCCCTGATGTGGAAGTTCTGGAAACCCAGCCTGGCGACTGGAACCGCGAGAAATCGCAGAAGGTGATGGAAGCGTTCCTGGTCAAATACGACAAGATCGATGGCGTCTATGCCGGCGATGACAACATGGGCGTCGGCGCCTTGAACGCTGCCAAGGCTGCGGGTCGCGATGGTATCATCTTTGTCGGTGCCACCAACTTCGCGGTTGGATACGAAGCCATGGAAAAGGGTGAATACTGGGGCTCGATCTACCAGTCTCCGGTTGATGACGCCAAAGCCGCGCTGAAAACGGCTGTCGACGTCCTGGAAGGCAAGGATGTGCCCTTCCTCAACTACTTCGATACGCCGAAGATCACCCAGGACAACATGTCGGACTACACCAAGCCGGTCTTCTGATCGCCGGCTCTGTTGTGCGCCGGGCGTCGCGGGGGCGGCGCCCGGCTTTTCATGTTGACCATGGGGTCTGGGAGGCAATCATGGCTCGGGTTTCAGGACGCTCATGCATCGTCACCGGTGCGGCGCGCGGCATCGGCCGTGCGATCGGGGAAGCACTGCTTGATGAGGGCGCGGACGTTTGCTTTGCCGACATCGACGGCGCCGGGGTCGCCGAAGTGGCGCGGGCAAATGAGATGCGCGCCCGACAGGGCGGCGGCAGGGTGACCCATGCGGCAGTCGATGTCACCGATCGCAGCCAGGTCTGCGCCATGATCTCCCATGCGGTGGATCAGTTCGGCAAGATCGACGTCAAATTCAACAATGCCGGCGTCAACAAGCCGATGAATTTTCTCGACGTCACCGATGACAACTGGAATTTCATCATGGGGGTCAACGGGCTCGGCTGCATGATCGGCATGCAGGAAGCGGCACGCCAGATGATCGCCCAGGGCACCGGCGGCAAGATCATCAATACTGCTTCGATCGCCAGCCGCCAGGGGTTTGACAATGTTGCGCCCTATTGCGCCAGCAAATGGGCGGTGGTCGCCCTGACCCAGTCCGGCGCCCGCGATCTGGCCAAGCACAACATCACCGTCACCGGCTTTGCGCCCGGCGTCGTCGCCACCGAAATGTGGGAGCAGGTCGATCAGGATCTTCTCGACATCGGTGCCGCCGACCGGCCCGGCCAGGCGATGGAGGAGTTCGCCGCCGGCATCCTCAAGGGCCGCGTCGCGAAACCCGGCGACATCACCGGCACGACGACCTTTCTGGCATCACCGGACAGCGATTACATGACCGGTCAGATTGTCATGATCGACGGCGGCATGGTTCTTGTCTGACGGCAGGACCAAAATCACGACTGAATGTGCGGCAGAGACACGCACAACTGCGGGAGGCAGGACGGCATGGCTGGTTGGACCAGATCGGATATCGGCGGATTTCTCGCCAAACAGGGAATCCTGATCGCTTTTTTTCTGTTCATCATTGGCTTCACCATCGCCAATGAGCGTTTCCTCGCACCGGAAAACATCATGGGCGTGGTCCGCTCATCGGCCATTCTCGGCGTCATGGCGCTCGGCGTCACATTCGTCGTGATCAGTGGCAATCTCGACCTGTCCGTGGGGTCGATGATGTCCTTTTCGACCATCGTCGTGCTCGACCTGCATGACAAGCTCGGGCCGGCCCTGGCCATTCCCGCCATGTTCGCCCTGACACTGTGCCTCGGGGCGCTGATCGGCTTTCTTGTGGGTTACCTCAAGCTCAATTCGCTGATTGTCACGCTCGGCATGCTCTCGGCCATTCATGGGCTTACCCTGACCTATTCCGGCGGCAAGAACATGGACATTGCCGACAAGGGCGGCACCTGGTTCTCGATCTTCGGGCAGGGGGAAATATTCGGCATTCCGGTGCCGATCCTGATTTTCGTGGGCCTGGCCGCCCTTCTCGGCATCGTGCTGGCGCGAACGCCATTCGGTCGCAAGGTCTATGCAGTGGGCGGCAACGGGGTGGCTGCAACCTTCTCCGGCATTCGGCGCGCGCGCATCGTCTTTGCCTGCTATCTCCTCTCCTCGTTTTGCGTCGCCACAGCCGGACTGATCCAGGCAAGCCGCAGCCTCGGCAGCCAGAATACGGTCGGTCAGGGATTGGAACTGGAGGTTCTCGCTGCCGTGATCCTCGGTGGCGCTTCGCTGCTCGGTGGCTCGGGAACCATCTTCAAGACAATCATCGGGGTGTTGATTCTCGGCTTCATCCAGAACGGGCTGTTGCTCGTCGGGCTGCAATTCTACGCCCAGTACGTCGTGACCTGGATCATCATCATCCTGGCGGTCTGGCTCGACATCGCGGCCAAGCGCGGCCGGCTCTGGTCCCCCCTGGCGTGAGGTCGAACTGATGACAAGCGAAACCAAAACCCGTCTCTTCAAACAGGGTGCCATCTGGGGCTTCATCGCCTTCGAACTGATTTTCTTCTCGGTGGCCGGCAGCTATTTCTCGCTGTCCAAGGGCGCCTTCATGGATGCCGACAACATGCTTCTGCTGTTCAAGCAATCGGCGCCGATCGGCATCATCGCGCTCGGCATGACCATTGTCATGATCAACGGCAACATCGACCTGAGCGTCGGCGCCACCTATGCGCTTTCCGCCATCGTGCTGCTCGACAGCATGACGTGGCCGATTTTCGCCGGACTGGGTGACTGGGTTATCCCGATCTCCTGGGCCCTTGCTCTCCTGACCGGCGCAGTGCTCGGCGCCGTCAACGGGCTGATCGTCTGGAAGACCGGTGTCGATGCCTTCATCGTCACTCTTGGCTCGATGCTCGGCTATCGCGGTCTGGTCTTCATGTACAATGGCGAGGATCCGACCTCGCATCTCAATTGGACGCTGGTTGATTTTGCCGAAGCGCAGTTCCTCGGCCTGCACACCGCCACATGGTTCTTGTTGGGCGTCGCGGTCATCCTCTGGTTGCTGATGAACCGCACCGTGCACGGGCGCAATGCCTATGCCATCGGCGACAACCGCGAGGCTGCCGTCAATGCCGGCATTCGCGTCGGACCTCACATGCTGCTCAATTTCGTGCTGATCGGTTTTCTTGCGGCTCTCTCCGCAGTGGTTTTTTACTCCGAGAGCGGTTCGGTCAATCCCAATGACGGCAGCCTGTTTGAATTGTGGGCCATCACCGCGGTCGTTCTTGGCGGGACCAAACTGGCTGGCGGATCCGGATCGATCATATCGACGCTCGGCGGCGTCATTGCCATCCAGTTGCTCAGGAAAGGCCTGGGCTACATCGGTGCCGGCACCGAGACCGTAAATCTGGTGATCGGACTGATCCTGGTTGCGGTGCTCTTCCTCGACCGCCAGCTCAACGTCAAGGCCAAAGGGGAGTTGAAAGTATGAGCACCGCCACACCGGCCCTTCGTCTCGAAAACATCGTCAAGACCTTCCCCGGGGTCCGCGCCCTGGATGGCGTCTCCTTCTCGGTCCTGCCGGGCGAGGTACATGCCCTGATGGGCGAGAACGGCGCCGGCAAGTCGACCCTGATGAAGGTGCTCGGCGGCATCTATCAGCCCGATGGCGGTGAGATCATCGTCAGCGAACAGAAAGTGGTGATGCGCTCGCCGCTCGAGGCCAAGCACAAGGGCATCGTGTTCATTCACCAGGAGCTCAGCCTCGCCAAGGAATTGAGTGTCGCGGAAAACATCTATCTCGGCGAATTGCCGCACAATCGTTTCGGGCTTGTCGACTGGCAGCACCTGTTTGAAAAGACGGATGCCATCCTGCAGCGCCTGAAGGTCGGTTTCGACGCCCGCACCCGCGTCGGCGACCTGTCGATTGCCAATCAGCAGATGGTCGAGATTGCCCGCGCGCTTACGCACGAGGCCAAGGCGGTCATTTTCGATGAGCCGACGGCGTCGCTGACCGATGCTGAAAAGGTGGTGCTGTTCGAAGTCATCGAGGATCTCAAGTCGCACGGCGTCGGCATCATCTACATCTCGCACCGCATGGAAGAGATTTTCAAGATGACCGATCGCATCACTGTCCTGCGCGATGGGCAGTACCGCGGCACGCTGGACACGGCGCAGACCACGGAGGAGGACATCACGCAACTGATGATCGGACGCAAGCTCGACCTGACGCGCAACGCCGTTGATCACGAATTTGGCGCCGCCGCCCTGGAGGTTGAGAATCTCTCCTGCGGCACGCTCTACACCGACATCAGCTTCAGTGTGCGCGAAGGGGAAGTGGTTGGATTCTACGGTCTGGTCGGCGCCGGGCGCACGGAGATCGCCGAGACGCTGTTCGGACTGCGTACCCCGACGGCCGGCAAGATCCTCCTGAATGGCCGCGAGGTTCACATCGAATCCCCCGTTGATGCGATCGAGCTGGGGATCTCGCTTGTGCCTGAAAACCGCAAGGAACAGGGACTGGTGCTCGGGATGAACTGCCGCGACAACATGACGTTGCCGCAGGTTGATGCCCTTGTTTCCGGCCCGTTCGTCAAGGACAGCGCCGAGATCGAGATCTTCGGCCACTATCGCGACAAGCTGGAAATCAAGACGCCGAGCTGGAAGCAGCTTGCCGGCAATCTGTCCGGCGGCAACCAGCAGAAGATCGTCATCGGCAAATGGCTGTCGATGCATCCGAAAGTGCTCATCGTCGATGAACCGACCCGCGGCATCGATGTCGGGTCCAAGTCGGAGATTCACAAGCTGATCCGGGACCTGGCGTCCCAGGGCTACGCCATTATCGTGATCTCCTCCGAAATGCCGGAGATCCTGCACGTCTCGGACCGCATCGTCGCCATGTACAGCGGCCGGATCATGCGCACCTTCACCGCCCAGGAGGTGACCGAGGACAGTCTGATCCAGGCGATCTCCGGTCTTGGCGAGAGTGAGAAGGTCGCCTGATATGCGCATCGGCTTCGCCGGACTTGGCCGCATGGGCCGTCGGATGGCTGCAAACTGCGCCGGGGCCGGCTATCAGCTCAATCTGTGGAACCGCAGCCGCGGGCCGGCCGAGGAACTGGCCGCAACGCTGCCTGACGCCCGCGTCGTCTCGGACCCTGCCGAACTGGCGTCAAACAGCGATGTCGTCATCACCATGCTTGCCGATGACGAGGCTGCGCGCCGGGTCTATTGTGGCGATGACGGCTTGCTCTCAGGCCAGGGTGCCTCGATCCTGGTTGAAATGGGAACGATGAGCCCGGCGCTGATTGCCGAACTCGCTGCCGCGGCGCGCAAGAAAGACAAGCGCTTTCTCGATGCGCCCGTATCCGGTGCGACGGAAGCAGCGCGACAGGCGCAATTGCTGATCATGGCTGGTGGCCAGCAAACCGATTTTGAAGACCTCGAACCCGTCTTTGCGGCGATGGGACGCAAGACCATCTGGCTCGGCGCCACCGGCCATGGCGCCGTCATGAAACTGGCCGTCAACATGCTGATTCATGGCCTGAACCAGACTCTGGCCGAAGCCCTGACCCTTGCGGCTCGGGCCGGTATCACCGAGTCCGACGCCTATGACGTCATCGAAAATTCCGCCGCCGCTGCCCCGATGCTCAAATACCGGCGGGCGCATTATCTCGACGAGGCGGCACAGGACGTTTCCTTCACTGTCGACCTGGCCGCCAAGGATGTCGGCGTGGCGCTTGACCTCGCCGCACGGCACGGCGTTGCAATGCCGCAGACACAAGCCACCCTGTCGGTCCTGCGCGAGGCCATTGCCGCCGATTTCGGGCAGCGCGACATGGCTTCGATTTTCAGTTTCATCAAGGAGAAATCGGAATGAAGGCAGCCCTGTTCGTCGGCGGGTGGGAAGGCCATACGCCGACCCATTTCGCCGACTGGTACAAAGCCCTGCTCGAGGAAAACGGCTGCGAGGTCGATGTCTATGACACGCTTGAACCGCTCGAAGAGCCGGAAAAGCTGGCCGATATCGATTTGATCACGCCGATCTGGTCGTCAGCGCGCTCCGGCCATCAGGACGAGTTTGGCAACATGACCAAACGTCAGGAAGACGGGCTGTTGCAGCTGATTTCGTCCGGCTGCGGCATCGCCGGCTGGCATGGGCACATGGGCGACGCGTTTCGCGACCGGCCGACCTACCATTTTCTCATTGGCGGTCAGTTTGTCGCCCACCCGCCGGGATGGCCCGACAACCTGCAGCCCACCGAGGATTACATCGACTACGATGTCACCATCTGCCGGCCGGACGATCCGATCGTCCGCGGCATCCGCAGCTTCCGGCTGCGCTCGGAGCAATATTACATGCTCGTTGATCCCTCCAACGAGGTGTTGGCGACGACGACATTTTCCGGCGATCATCTATGGTGGATCGAGGGAACGGTCATCCCGGTGGTCTGGAAGCGGCGCTGGGACAAGGGCCGGGTCTTTTACTGTTCGATCGGGCACGAGCTCGATGACCTCAAGGTGCCGCAGGTGACAGAGATCATCCGTCGCGGCGCTTTGTGGGCGGCACGCGACAAGTGAGGCCACAACCACCCGGATTTCATGCTCGTTTTCACTTGGTGCACAGCTTGCGCCGCCCTCGGTAGGGCTGAAAGGTGCAGTCAGACACCCTGAACGACCGGTAGGCCCGCGAACAGGCACGGACATTGCAGGCCGGCGCGGCCTGTCTCTCTCTTGCTTGCGCCAGCGGTTCTCCCTCCTTTTGCGGTCGGGAGATCAGAGACCCCGCCGGCTGGTACCCGGAGGCATTGGCCATGAATTTCTGCCAGATCTTGGCTGGTAGACCGCCACCAGCGACATTGTCCATCGCGGTTCCGTCGTCATTTCCAACCCAGACGCCCACCGTCATCGATTCATTGAACCCGATGAACCACGCATCCCGGAAATTCTGGCTGGTGCCGGTCTTTCCGGCCGCAAATCCGTCAAGCCGCGCCGCCTTGCCGGTGCCGCGGTCGACAACCAGTTGCAGCAGGCCGGTCAGGGTGCGGTGGTCCTTTTCCGACAGCCGTATCTTCGGCTCCGCCGGCCGGCTCACCCGGAAGGATTGATTGCTGCCGTCGACCGAGAAGGATACATTGCCCCACGGTTCGATGGGGGCCACCCCGGCCCGCACCGAAGCATAGGCCCCCGTCAGGTCGAGCAAAGTCACTTCCGATGCCCCAAGGGCCAGGCTGGGTGTCTCGGTCAGGTCCGCGTTGATGCCGAGATCACGCGCCGCTGCGGCGACATTGTCGATGCCCACATCGAGGGCGAGCTGCACCGTGGCGGCATTGAGGGATCGGGCAAAAGCTTCCGCCAGGCTGACCCGACCGTGAAATTTCCCTCCATAGTTTTCCGGCTTCCAGCCGTCGAGCTCGATCGGCGCATCATTCAGGCGGTCGTTGGGCTCATAGCCGGCGCGCAGCGCTGCGTAGTAGACAAACAGCTTGAACGTCGAGCCGGGCTGCCGTTCCGCCGAGGTCGCCCGGTTGAACGACGATGCGCTGTAGTCGCGTCCGCCGACCATCGCCACCACACCACCATCCGGCCGCAGCGCCACGAGGGCCGCCTGCGACGCCCCCGAGGCCGCGCCCTCTTCGTTCATCACGGTCTCGATCGCCGCCTCGGCCATTCTCTGCAGTTCCGGCACAAGCGTCGTCGACACAGAGATGTCGCCGCGAAACGATCCGGCAATTTCCCGTGCCGAAGGGCGAATCCAGTCGGTGAACCAGGAGCCGTCGCCAGTCTCTTCTCGCCCCGGATTGAGATCCAGGGACGCCAGCGCCGCCGTCTCGCGGTCGCTGGCGGCATCCGTTTCGATATGACCGGCAGCCTGCATTGCATTGATGACAGTGCGTGCCCGCTCGCGCGCCGCCTCCGGGTTTTCAAGAGGATTAAGCTGCGAGGGCGCGCGAATCAGGCCGGCGAGCATGGCACTTTCCGGCAAGGTCAGCTCACCCACCTCCTTGCTGAAATAGATCCGCGCCGCGGCAGGCATTCCCGTCGCGCCGGCGCCGAGATAGATGTTGTTCAGATACCTTTCGAGAATCTGCTCCTTGCTCATGCGGCGCTCGATCCACAGGGCGAGAAAGGCTTCCTGGATCTTGCGGCGGATCGTCCGGTCGCGTTCGAGATAGAGGATTTTCAGCAATTGCTGGGTGATCGTGCTGCCGCCCTCGACAACCTGACCGGCCGTGACATTGCGCACCAGCGCCCGCGTCATGCCGCGCAGATCCAAGCCCCAGTGGTCCATGAAGCGCCGGTCTTCGATCGACATCACTGCTTTGACCAGATGGTCGGGAAAGGCGCTGTACGGGGTATTTGCGCCGCGATACGGTCCCTGTTGGATCAGCGCTTCCCCGTCCGCCGACTTGAGGACAACGATCGGGTCGACCGTCTCGTCCGCGATCTTCGACAATGGTACGTCATGCAGCGCCCAGACCGCCGTGAGGGCCACAACGAGGAGGGCCGTCAGGGCACCCCCGGCCAGCAGCGCAACGAGGCGGCGCCTGAGCGGCATCTCCCGCAATCGGCGCAACCCGGCCGAACCGGTTCGATGTCGGGTATCGGGAGCTGCGGAGCGATCGTCCGCAGCCGCGGTGCGGCGCGTGCTGACGACCGCCGAGGCCGTCATCGCCCTCAACCGGCGTGCAGCGTCCCTCGCAGCGGGGCCGGCAGTGGCGCGGGCCTGCCGGGTCAGCCGGGCGGCGTCGTCCCGCAGAGCGAAAAGCAGAGAGCGAAAGGCATGGCCGCTGCGGGACACCTCGTCGCCATCGTGGCGACTCTCGCCAGCGGGATCACGATCAGATCGTTTGCTCGTCTCGCGCTCGCTCATTCGCCGTTTCGATCTCATCATGGGTTGGGAACTGCCGAAACGTTGCAACTAGCCTTGAACACGGTGGTTTCAAGCTTCCCCGGAGCCCGGCGCGGCCCTCTGAGACAAAATAGTCTGACCTTCCGGCGATTTTTCTGAATGCCCAGAGAGAGAACGGGCGCGAGACTGAGGCAGATCAGGCCTGCCGCGCCCTGTGCTCCGAGGGCGTCTCGCCGAACCGTGCCTTGAACAGACGTGAGAATTGCGCCTGGTCGCAAAAGCCGAACCGGTAGGCGATCTCGGCGATCGACCGGTTGCTGGCCACCTCCAGCATCGCGCGCGCCGCTATAAGCCTCTGGTCGCGAATGTGCTGCGAAACCGTCCCGTTCACATCTCTGAACAGGTCATGCAGATAGCGTTTCGACACGCCACAGGCATTGGCGATCGTTTCGGGCGATAGCGAGGGATCGGTCAGATGCGCCGCGATGTAATCGCCTGCCCGCCGCAGGTGAGCCGTCCGCACCGCCGATCCGGCCATGGATTCGCCTGATCCGCGGTCCTCGAGCGCCAGAGTGAGGAGTTCAATCAGGTGCCGGCTGACCACCGCAGCGCTCGCCGCGTCGGTGATCGTATCCTCGTCGTGCAGCCGCCGAGCCATTGCCGAGAACAGCCCGCCCATGCCGGAGCGCCCGTCAAATACGCGCGCGCAATGCTGGTCCGGTTCGCGCAAATAGGTGCCGAGCAGCGGTTTCGGCACCTTCAGGACGAGCAGGTCATTGGCCTCCTCATAGGAAAACCGGTACGGGGCATCGCCGCGCTCGAGAATGAAACCGCCGGGCTCGCACCGCACTTCGCGGTTCATTTGATAAAAGGTGACCGGACTTCTGCGTGGCAGCGTGACGAGGAACTCTTCTTCGCTGGTGCTGCTGATGTGGCGCGGCAGACGCTCATACTGCAACGGCTCGGTGCGCAGCCGCGAGACTTCGATGCGCCCCACGGAGCGGTTCGACAGTTTGCCCTTGAACCGGCTGGCCGATCGATAAGTCAGGGCCAGGGGAAAATAGACATCGGCGATTACCGCACTCCACGCCGCAGCGCGGTCCGGGGGCGGAATCCGGTCTGTCGAGTGGGCAATCCACGTCATCGGGACATTGTTTCCTGCCGCTATCTCCCGTGAAGACTAGAGCCGGCAGGACCCTCTAGCAAGCACCTTCGCGCCCAACCTCTCCTGCGCCGAGCGACAAACGATGCTTCGCCCAGCGTCAAGACCGCAGCGGGGAAACAGGGCAGCCTGCGCGTTTGAATGCGCGCCAATGGGAGTTACGCGCATTCCCACGGAGGATGACGCAGATGGCAATACCGGAAGTCGATCCGATCACCTTGTCAGTGGTCAGGGGCGTTTTGGAAACCACGCAGCGCGAGATGACACTGGCTTTGGAGCAGACCGCACGCTCCTCTGTGTTCAATCTGGCGCACGATTATTCGACCGCGCTGTTCAACCACACGCCGGAAATGATTCTGCAGGGCCAGGATATCCCGATCCATCTTGGCAGCCTGATACCGGCGATGAAGGCAGTCGATTCCTTCTTCGAGGGAGACATCCATGAAGGCGACCTGATCCTTCACAACGACCCGGATTATGCCGGCAGCCACATCATCGATACCTGCATGTATTACCCCGTCTTCTACCAGGGAGAACTGGTCTTCTGGACCGTGTGCAAGGGTCACCTCACAGACATCGGCGGGCCGGTTCCCGCCGGTTACAATCCGGACGCCAAGGAGATTTACGCCGAGGGACTGCGTATCCCGCCGATCAAGATCTGGGATCGCGGCACACCGCGCAATGACATCCTCAACATGCTCCTGACCAATATGCGGGCGCGGCGCGACCAGGAGGGCGATTTCAACGCGCTGATCGGTGCCTGTCAGGTCGGCGCCCGCAACCTGATTGCCCTCCTCGACAAATACGGCAAGCAGACCGTGCAGGATTGCATCGAGGTGCTGCTCGACATGGCCAACCGCCACATGAGCAAGCTGATTGCCGAGGTGCCGGATGGCACCTATTCGGGCACCGCCATTCTCGAGGATGCCGGGCACGGCTTCGGCGATTTCGAGATCACCGCCACCGTCCTCATCGAGGGCGAGAATTGTCACATCACCATCGATAGCCCGCCGCAGATCCCCTATTTCATCAACAGTTATGAGGGCAACAGCTATTCCGGCGTCTATCTTGGCCTGATGATGTTTGCCCAGCTCCCCCCACCCTACAACGAGGGGCTGTATCGCAACGTCACGGTCGACATGGGCCCGAAAGGCACGCTGTGCAATGCCAAGTCACCGGCGCCGCACATGAACTGCACGACAACGCCGATGGAGACGCTGACGGACGCAGTGCGGCTGGCCTTTGAGAAGGCGGCTCCCGACAAGGTGTCAGCCAGCTGGGGCCATGCCAACGGCTGTAACATTGCTGGCTGGGATACCCGGCATGACGAGGAATATGTCACCATGGTGCTGGCCTCGATCATCTCCGGCGCCGGCGCCACCGCCACCCAGGATGGCTGGCATGCCTGCGGCCCGGAATGCTGCTTTGGCGCGCTGACCTCCGGCGATATCGAAATGCTCGAGCACAGCTACCCGATCATCATCCACGAATATGGGCTGATGGAGGACTCCGGCGGCGCCGGCAAGCATCGCGGCGGCTCCGGAACCCGCTGGCAGGTTGAGCCGCTCGACAGTCCGATGACACTGATCACCTTTGGTGAAGGCCGCCGGATCCCGGCAATGGGCGCGGCCGGTGCCAAATCGGAAATGATCGACAAGAAAGTCGGTCGCCTCGAGCTGACCCGCGACGGTCGCACCCAGGTGATCACCGACAATGTGATCGAGACCATTCATCCCGGGGAAAGGGCCGCCAACATGAATCCCGGTGGCGGCGGTTTCGGCCCAGCCTTCGAGCGCGACCCCCAGCGCGTCGTCGACGATGTCCGCAATGGCCTGGTCTCGATCGAGGGCGCCCGCCGCGACTATGGCGTGGTGATCAGCGACGCGCAGACACTGCAAATCGATGCCGAAGCGACATCCAAGCTGCGGGCCAGCGCCTGAACGAGGGGGAAAAGACATGCGTACACAATATCGTCTCGGAATTGATGCCGGCGGCACCTTTACTGACTTCGTTCTCGCCGAAAGGAACGGCAATGTTCGCCTGTTCAAGGTCCTTTCCACCCCCTCGGATCCGACCCGCGCCATCCGCAATGGCCTTGATCTGATCACCGAGGAAACCGGCATCGCCGCCGGAGAGATCGTCGCCAACTCCGATCTGTGCATAAATGGCACCACCGTCGGCCTGAATGCTCTGATTACCCATCGCGGCGCGAAGACCGCCTTGATTGCCACCAGGGGACATGAGGACAGCATCGAGATTCGCCTCGGCCACAAGGAGGATGGCTATCGCTATGATCCGGAATACCCGCCGGCGACCATGCTGGCGCCGCGCTATCTGCGCCGCGGCGTGCGCGAGCGGGTGATTTCCAATGGCACCGTGCACACGCCCCTCAATGAGGACGATGTGCGCGCCGCTTGCCGCCATTTTCTCAACGAAGGCGTCGAATCCGTTGCCATTTCCTTTGTCTGGTCGGTGCTGCATCCGGCGCACGAATTGCGCGCCGCTGAAATTGTCCGCGAGATGATGCCGGATGTGCTTCTGACCGTCGGTTCGCAACTCTACCCGCAGGTCCGCGAATACACCCGCACCTCGACCGCCGTGGTCAATGCCTATCTGGGTCCGATCCTGCGCCGCTACGTTGAAGCCGTCGACGCCCATTTCGCCGCTCTCGGCGCCCGCAATCCGGTACGCTATTTCCAGTCCAACGGCGGTCTGGCGAAAGGCAGCGTCGTCTCCGATCAGTCGGTCTATGCGATCAATTCAGGCCCCGCCTCCGCGCCGCAGGCCGCCCTTTATATTGGCGAGCCATGGGACGAGAAGAACATCATCACCATCGACATGGGCGGTACTTCCTTCGACATCACCCTGACCCGCGACGGCAAGGCGAACATCAACAAGAACATCGATTTCCTGCGCTACCGCATCGGCATTCCGATGATCCAGGTGGAAACGCTTGGCGCCGGCGGCGGCTCGATCGGCTGGATCGACGAAATGGGCCTGCTGCAGATGGGACCGCAATCGGCCGGATCGGAACCGGGGCCGGCCTGTTATGGCCAGGGCGGCGAGGAACCGACAACCACCGACGCCAATATCACCCTCGGCTATCTCAGCGATGAGGGGCTTGTGGGCGGGCGTCTGCCGCTCGATCGCGACAAGGCGCGCCAGGCCATCCGTGACAAGCTTGCCGATCCGCTCGGCATCAGCGTCGAGAAGGCGGCGCACGGCATGTTCACCATTGTCAACAACAACATGGTCAACGGCATCCGCCGCGTCTCGGTGGAACGCGGCTATGATCCGCGCGATTTCGTGTTGATGGGCGCCGGCGGGGCGACCGGTGCGCATATCACCGCACTGGCTCGCGAGATCGGCATCCGCAAGGTGCTGGTCTCCAAGCTGGCATCCGGCCTGTGTGCCTACGGGCAGATCATCTCCGATGTGAAGTACAACTACATGGCGCCGGCCCCGACCCGGTTGGAAGGCGCTGAGGCGGCGAAAAAACTCGACACCTTGTTTGGTGAGCTCGAAGCCCGTGGCATCGCCGATCTCGAGGCAGATGAGTTCACCCGCGACCGGATCTCCATTCGCCGCAGCCTCGACATGCGCTACACCGGTCAGGTGCACGAATGCACCGTCGAGATCGAGGCAGGGTCCATCGATGAGGCAGGCCTTGATGCAATCCGCTCGGCCTTCCATGCCCGCCATCGCGAACTCTACACCTATGACGAGCCGCACAGTGCCGTCGAGGTCGTCAACATCGAGAGCACGATCCAGGGTCATGTCGAAAATCCCAAACGCATGCATCTCGCTGCCGGCAAAGGGGCCGACACGGCACTCAAGGGCCGGCGGCCGATGGTCTTCGACGCCTCCGGGGCGACCACCGACACACCGGTTTACGACGGTGGGAAACTGGGCGCGGGGGACCGCGTTTCCGGTCCGGCGGTGATCGAGGAGGTGACCACGACGCTGGTGATCGAGCCCGGCTGGACGGCTGACCTGCACGAAAGCGGGGTCTATGTCATTACCAGCACGACAGCGGCCTGAGTGACCCTCGCCGCCGCACACCGGCCTATGGCTTATGAACGGTACCGCATTTACAATCGCATACGATGTTCCCTATCGTACCGGAACAGGTCGGGCGGCTTGTCGTGAATGCGCGGCCGCTGCAGAAGGAGCATGTGTTTGATGTCTGTTGATCTGAACTGTGACATGGGGGAGAGTTTCGGTCTGTATTCGTTTGGCGATGATGCGGCGTTGATGCCGTTGATTTCGCAGGCGAATGTTGCCTGTGGTTTTCACGCTTCCGATCCCAATCACATGCGCCGCACGGTTGATCTGGCGGGCACGCACGGGGTCCGGGTCGGGGCGCATGTGTCGCTTCCGGATCTGGCCGGTTTCGGGCGCCGCGAGATGAAGATCGAGCGCGACGAGATGGCCAACATCATTTTGTACCAGACCGGGGCTCTGAAGGGGTTTCTCGATGCCGCCGGTCTGCCGCTCAGCCATCTCAAGCCGCACGGGGC
>NZ_JAHWQX010000004.1 GCF_019334345.1 Neohoeflea coraliihabitans | reverse complement strand
TCGGGGGTCGGGATGTACTGGTCGACCTCGGCCATCAGCGCACGGATCGCATCCTCGCCGATTTCCTTGTTGGAATCTTCAAGCGCGGCCAGAGCCGAACCCTTGACGATCGGCGTGTCGTCGCCCGGGAACTCGTAGGAGGAGAGCAATTCGCGCACTTCCAGTTCCACCAGCTCCAGAAGCTCCTCATCATCGACCTGGTCGACCTTGTTGAGGAACACGACGATGGCCGGAACGCCAACCTGACGGGCGAGAAGAATGTGCTCGCGGGTCTGCGGCATCGGACCGTCGGCAGCCGAAACCACCAGGATGGCGCCATCCATCTGCGCTGCGCCGGTGATCATGTTCTTCACATAGTCGGCGTGGCCCGGGCAGTCGACGTGGGCATAGTGGCGCGCTTCGGTCTCATACTCGACATGCGCCGTCGAGATGGTGATGCCGCGGGCGCGCTCTTCCGGCGCCGCGTCAATCTGATCATAGGCCTTGAAATCACCGAAATACTTGGTGATCGCTGCCGTCAAAGACGTCTTGCCGTGGTCAACGTGACCAATCGTGCCGATGTTTACGTGCGGCTTGTTGCGCTCAAACTTGCCTTTTGCCATGTCGCTCTTCCTTAAGGGCCTAGAAGATATTGGTTCGTCGCGGGCACTTAAAGACTATGTCGGCAAAAGACAAGGGGCAGGCCCGGGAAAACACCGGGGGCGCGGTCACGACACCGGCCGCTGGCGCCAGCGCCGCGGCAATGGCAGGGCGATGGCCGCGAGCCCGGCGAGAATCAAGAGCATTCCGGCAAGGCGCAGCGGCGGGAACGTCTCGCCAAGAACAAGATATGCCGACAGGGTTCCGAAGACCGGCACCAGAAGCGAGAATGGCGCAACCACCGAGGCGCTGTGGCTCTTGATCAGAAAACCCCAGAAACTGTAGGCCAGCACTGTCGCCGGGACGGCCAGGTAAAACACCGAGAACAGGCCGAGCGGCGAGATGCTGGCGAGCGAAAGGCTGATCGCCGGCCAGCCCTCAACGGCCAGCGACAGCGCAAGCAATGGCAGCGGCGGGATCAGACTCAGCCAGACCGCCATCGCCAGCATGTCGACCTTGCCCGCCTGGCGCAGCAGCACATTGCCGAGCGCCCAGCTGGCAGCCGCCAGCAAAGTCAGGACAAGGCCAGCCCAGGTGAAAATGCCGTCGGTAGTCAGGGCGATGACAAACAGGCCGCTTGCGGCAATTGCCATTCCGAGCCATTGGCGCCGGTGCGGCCGCTCTCCGATCAGCACCGCGGCGAAGATGAAGGTGAAGAAGGCCTGTGCCTGCAACGTCGTCGAGGCCAGGCCGGGCGGCATGCCAACCTGAATGGCCGGAAACAGCAGCGCGAACTGGCCGAGAAACAGCGTCATGCCGATGGCGATCATCAGCGGCCAGGGCACCTTCGGACGGGGCAGAACGAGGGCGGGCAAGGCCGCACAGGAAAAGCGCAGCATGGCGAGCAGCAAGGGCGGGATCTCGTCCACCCCGAGGCGGATGGCGACAAAGTTGAACCCCCACAGGGCGGCAACCAGCACCGCGATAAGAATATGCTTGAAGGACATGCGATCTTTTTCGACGGCGGATTGCGGGAAAAGGGAGCGGCTGCTGCGCATCCCCCTCACCGGCGTTGCCGTCGATAACAGGAGGCGGCGCCAACTGAGGGTGGGACCCTAGTGCTGCAGGATGCAACTGGCAATCTGAAATGGGTGGCTGAAATGGGGTGGCTGAAATGGAGTGGCTGAAACGAGCCTTGCTGAAAGGGGCCGGCGGAAAAATCGACCTTGCGCCGATTGCCGCCGCCGCTGCACATTGCGCGGCACGATCACAATCGATCACGCGTCGATCCCACATCGCGCGCAACGAACGGGGCCTGCGCCGCCGGCAAGCTGAAAAGAGGATCATATGAAGGTAGGAATTATCGGTGTCGGCCTGATGGGGCATGGCATCGCGCGCAACGTCCTGAAGCGCGGTCGGTTCACGCTCAGCTTTCTCGATCATCCCGGCAACCAGCCGGTCGACGAGATCCGCGCACTAGGCGGCACAGCCTGCCAGACGGCGCGGGAGGTGGCGGCCAGTTCCGATGTCATCATTCTGTGCGTCACCGGTTCGCCGCAGGTCGAGGCGGTGCTGACCGGCGAGAACGGGGTGCTCAAGGGACTGGCACGGGGCGCGGTGATCATCGATTGCTCGACCGCCCTGCCCGCCTCGACGCTGGCGATGGCGGAAAAGGTCAAGGCCGCCGGCGGCGCCTTTCTCGATGCGCCGATGACCCGTACCGCGCAGCATGCGCATGAGGGCAAGCTCAATCTCCTCGTCGGCGGCGACAAGGCGGTGCTCGACAGCGTCGAACCGGTGCTGGCATCGTTTACTCAGAACGTCATGCATGTCGGCCCGCTGAGCTCCGGGCATCGGCTGAAGCTCCTGCACAATTATGTCTCGATCGGCTTCATGACGCTTCTGGCCGAGGCGGCGGCGCAATCGGCGGATGCCGGGGTCGATCCAAACGCCTTTGTCGAGGTGCTGGCCGCCGGCGGCGGAGCCGGCGTGGCGCTCGACCGCCTGGCACCGTTCATCACCGAAGGCAATCGCGACGGCATCCCGTTCGCGGTCGCCAATGCCCTCAAGGACATCAGCTATTACCACGACATGTCAGAGGCCTCGGGTGCGCGGACGCGCATCGCCGATGGCGTTCGGGCCGCGCTGGCCGAGGCTGTCGAGGGCGGGAACGGCGACGCCTATGTGCCGGAGCTGGTGCGACTTTTCAGGCGCAGAGACGTCTGACGGCTTCCCCGCCACGGCGCCAGTGTCGCCGGTTGTCGCAACGCCCTTGAGAATTGCGCGATTGCGGTGTAGCGCCGATGCAACGAGATCGCGGCGGGTCCAGGAGGAAACACGATGACGTTGAATTTCGATCCGAGGCAGATCGCCGACAGGCTCTATGACGGCGCATTCCGTCCGATGCTAATCGGCGGCGAATGGGTCGCGGCGCGGTCCGACAAGGTTCTCGAGGTCGTCGACCCGGCCAGCGGGGCGCGGCTTGCCACGGTGCCGCGCGGCGATGCGGCCGACATCGATGCGGCCGTCGCGGCGGCAAAGGCTGCGCTGAGCGGTGAATGGGGCCGCTTCAAGCCCTATGACCGGCAATGCCTTTTGTTGAAGATTGCCGATCTGTTCGAGGAGCATTGGGACGAACTTTGCGTCTCCGACACGCTCGACATGGGCCTGCCGATCCAGCGCACGCTGGGCAACCGGCGGCGGGTGATCGGCATGCTGCGCTTTTACGCCGGCATGGCGACGTCGCTGCATGGCGAGACCATCGACAATTCGGTGGCTGGCGAGATCTTCACCTTCACCCGCAAGGAGCCGATCGGGGTTGTCGGCGCCATCATCCCGTGGAATGCGCCGACGGCGTCCTCGATCTGGAAGATCGCCCCGGCACTGGCGACCGGCTGTTCGATTGTGCTGAAACCATCGGAAGAGGCGCCGCTGACGCCCTTGATGATCGGGCGCCTCATGCAGCAAGCCGGTGTGCCGGACGGGGTCGTCAACATCGTCACCGGCACCGGCCAGGAAGCCGGGGCGCGACTGGCGGCGCATCCGGATGTCAGCAAGATCGTGTTCACCGGCTCGACGGCGACCGGCCAGGCGATTGCCCGCGCCGGGGTCGACAATCTCAAACGCGTGTCGCTGGAACTGGGCGGCAAATCGCCGGTCATCGTGTGCAGCGATGCGGATATCGAAAAAGCCGTGCCGGCGGCGGCCATGGCCGTTTATGCGCATTCCGGCCAGGTGTGCATCGCCGGCTCGCGGCTGTTCGTGGCGCGCGACATCCAGGAGGAATTCGTCTCCCGGCTGAGCGCCTTCACCGCCAAGCTGCGGCTCGGGCACGGCCTCGATCCGGACACCGATCTCGGACCGGTGATCAACGGCCGCCAGGCCGGCAAAATCGAGGGCTATATCGCATCGGGCCGCGCCGAGGGAGCGCGGCTGATTGCGGGCGGTGAACGGCTGACGGGACGCGGTTATGACGGCGGCAACTTCATCGCACCGACAATCTTCGGCGATGTCGGCGACGAGATGACAATCGCGCGCGAGGAAATCTTCGGCCCGGTGATTTCCGTGCTGCCGTTCGATACGCTGGAAGAAGTGGTCGAGCGCGCCAATGCGACGCAATACGGGCTTGCGGCCGGCATCTTCACCCGCAATGTCTCGACGGCGCACAAGCTGGCGGCGCGCATCAAGGGCGGCACGGTGTGGGTGAACATGTATCACGCGATCGACCCGGCGGTGCCTTTCGGCGGCTTCAAGATGTCCGGCTATGGCCGCGAGGGCGGCATCGAGCATCTGCACGAATATCTGGAAACCAAGGCGGTGTGGATCAACACCGACTGATCCCTGCGGCAGGCCGGCCTGCGGACCACAGTCGCGCCGGAATGCACGAGAATGGCGGCTGTCAATCCTGCGGTGTGATCGCCAGAGGCGGCCGGCCGGTGCCGCGGCCGGCATCGAAAAACCTGGAGAAGGGTTGGTGGCGCAGGCGGCGGCCGCGGGTGGACGGAAGGAAACCGCGCACGATCGTCCGCGGCAAATGGCGGGCCCTTCTGAGCTGCCGGGCTTCAGCGAAGGCGACGCGCAGGCGGGCCGACAGAACGGCCTTGAAGATGCCACGCAGGGCCAGGTAGGACAGGATCTCGCGGTAGCGCAGCTCGCAAAAGACCGCATGACGCGCAACCAGCTGATCGAGCGCGGCGACATAGCCGGCAGGGTTGCGGGACAGTGACGTGGCATTCTGGTGCTTTATGACATCGCTGCCGGTGCCGAATGCGACCCGGTGGGCGCGCGACAGCCGGAGCAGGAGATCGCGGTCCTGCTGACGCGGCAATCCGGCATCGAAACCACCGACAGCATCCAGTGCGCGGCGGCGGACGGCGATCGACGAACAGGTTAGCGGCACGGTGTGACAGACCAGCATGTGCTGCAGGGCAGCGCCCGTCGCATCGCGCGCGGCAACCCCCGCCAGGCGCCGCTCGGACCGGTTGACCACGAAAAAATCATCCGCGACGGCATCGATCTCAGGGCGGCGGGCAAACAGGGCGAGCAGGCGTTCAATGCGGCCGGGCTGGAACACATCGTCGGAATCAAGGAAGGCGATCAGCGGCGCCGTGCACAGGGCAATGCCGGCGTTGCGCGCCACATTGCCATTGCTCTTTTCAGTGAGGCGATGATAGCGCAGCCGCGGATCGGTTATCGCACGGACGCGCGCCGCGGTGCCGTCCGTGGAGGCGTCATCAACGACAATCACCTCGATATCGGGGAAGGAGCAGGCCAGCACACTGCCAAGCGCCCGCCCGATCATCGTTTCACGATTGTGTACCGGGATGACCACCGCCAGTCGTGCAGCACGATGATTGCTCATAGCATATATTAATATATTTTAATCTTCTGTCGCAATAGCGCGGGGTCGAGCGCAGGCCGGCGGCAGCGTGCGCCTGTCCAAAAGACAGGACATTTCAGCGCAGTGTTGATGCTTTCGCACACAACACTTAGGACTTCGCACTTGCGATTTGCGAGGGGGTCGTTCTGTCCAGGCTGCATCCTTGTCTGTCGACCGCTAGCGGGACGAGTGCGCGATGAAGCTTCTTTTTACTCTCGATGCAAACATGGTCAGTCCGCTCGCCGCCTGTCTGCGGTCCATCTCGATATCGAACCGCGGCGCAAATCCGACGATCTATATCGCGTATTGTTCGATGCCGGACCAGACCCTCGACAGGCTCAAGTCTTTCTGCAGCGAGCTGCGGCTCACGTGCCATTTCATTCCCTTCGATGACACGGAAATCAAGAAACTGCGGGCAACGATGCGGCAAGGACATATCTCTGAAGCCAGCCTGATGCGATGTTTCATCGCGCGTATTCTTCCCGCCGATGTCGGCAAAATTCTCTATGTCGACTGCGATACGCTTGTTCTCGGTCCCCTTGCCCCGCTGTTTGCCAGCGCGCTCGGCGACAATGTCGCCATGGCCTTGCGAACCCCCATGGCGCATCTTGAAGACATGGGTGTCCCGGAAGATCGCTATTTCAACACCGGCGTCATGCTCATCAATCTCGATGGCTGGAGATCGGCGCAGATCGAAAACAGATTGCTCGATGTGATGCGAACACAGGCCGACCGGCTTGAATGGTGGGATCAATGCGCGCTCAACATCGTGCTGACCGACACCACGGTCGAAATGGATCGCAGATACAATTACATCTTCAGCCATACCGATGTGCCGGACAGCTTCGCCTTTCCGGTGATTGTGCATTATGCAGGTAGCAGGAAACCCTGGACGGCGCCGCTTCGCCATCCCTGGGGCGGGCTCTATTTCGAGATGAGCAGCCGGACACCCTGGCCGCCTGCGGAATTTACCAGTCCTGACCTGAGCGTTCCGTTGGTTCGGCGGTACCGCCGGCGATTGCTGAAAGCCCTCGGCTTGCGGGACGAACCGACCAGGACGTGACCTGTCGGGGCGCCCGGTTTGATCTTCGATCGATCCCGGACCCGACGGCCGGTGTTCGGCGCCGCTGTTCAAGTCGGCCCGTCACCGAAACTTCGTACAGGATAAATCATTTTGCCTGCCTCGGGCTTGCCGCTGCTTTTCCACGCCTGCCCTCCCCGAAACGCAATCAGGCCTTGACGTGATTTCTTTTCTGTTTCACTCTGCATTCGGTTGTTTCACTCATTGAAACAACAATTGGGAGGAAAGAATGAGAAAATTATCTGTTTTGGCAGGCATCGCCCTCTTGGCCCTGCCTTCCCTGGCCAGCGCGCAAGAGGTCACGCTGAAAATGGGTCATGCGGCCGCATCGACCCATGTCTTCCATGCAGGTCTCGAGATTTTCGCCGCGAAAGTCGCAGAGAAGACCAATGGCAACGTCAAGATCGAAGTTTTCGGTGATCGTCAGCTCGGAGATGACAAGCAATTGCTGGAGGGCATCCAGATCGGACTGATCGACGGAGCGCTGGTCTCTTCGGCGACCCTGCCGCTGGTCCTGGGAGCCGCGCCGTTTGACGCGCTGCAGCAACCCTTTACCGTTTCGAGCTACGAGCAACTGTCCACGGTTCTCACATCCGATCTCGGAGATGAACTGCTGGGCACGCTCGACGAGAAGAACATCAAGGGCCTCGGCTTTGTCGAAGCGGGGCTTCGCCACTTCCTCGCCAAGGATACGACGGTCACCAGCCTGGCGGACTTCGAGGGATTGAAGACGCGCATCGTGCCGATCCCGCTGCACAAGGCGATCTGGGAGACCATCGGCGTCAACCCGATCGGCATGGCCTATGGGGAAGTCTATTCGGCGCTTGAAACCGGCACCATCGACGCCGTCGAGATCAATGTATCCTCCATCAAGTCGGAAAGCCTTTACAACGCGGCCAAGCAGGTCACGCTCACGGGTCACTATTTCTGGCCCGGTGTGATCATGATGTCCGGGGCCGTGTGGGACAAATTGAGCGACGAGGACAAGGCGGCCGTCGAAGCGGCTGGCAAGGAAGCCACCGCCGAAGCCTATGCGCTGGCAGCCTCGCAGGAAGCCGACACCATTGCCTTCCTTGAAGAGAATGGCGTGACGATCAACCGGCTCGGTGATCTGGATGATCTCAAGGCGCTGACTGCCCCGGTGGTCACCACCTGGAAGGAAAAGGATCCGATGATCGCCAAGTTCGACGAAGCCTTCGCGCAGGGCCGGTGAGCGTCATGGCGTCAACCAAAGTCTACAGCTGGGACAGGCTTCCCCGGGAGAAGGTTCGCGAAGGTGTTTCGCGAACCGCCTTCCGCGGCGACAATGCCCTGATGGTGATGAACTGGCTGGAGCCGGGGATGGAAAAGAAACCCCATTCCCATCCGTTCGAGCAACTCGCCTACATCCTGTCCGGACGCGTCCGGTTCGAGATCGGCGATGAGGTGGTCGAGGTCGGCGCCGGACAGGTTGTTCGCATTCCTCCCGACGTCGTCCATTGCGGGGAAGTCATCGGCGACGAGGTTGCCGTCAATCTCGATGTGTTTGCTCCGGTGCGGGAAGACTATCTGCACCTGACCGAATACCAGGAAGCAGATTTCGGCTGATCCTTTGAATTAACCTCCTGTCCCAAGCAGGAAGGGTCTGGCGCCTCTGGCGCCAGACCCCAGGGAACGCGCGCGCGAATGCGCCTCACGTGGCCAGCAAACCGGAGTTGATGTCGTGATACGATCTGCATTCCAGCATGGCTTTCGCACGGGTCTGAAGACACTCCTGATCGTATTGATGGCCCTGCTGCTGACGGTCATGGTGGCGCAGGTGATCATGCGCTACGGCCTGAACTCCTCGCTGCTGTGGTCGGAGGAGCTGTGCCGCTACCTGCTGATCTGGACATCGTTTCTCGCCATGCTGTTCGCCTATGAGCGTGGGGAGATCGCGGCCTTGTCGATCCTTGCCAATGCGCTGCCGCGCGTGCCGGCCCTGGCGCTGGCCATCCTTGGCGGCGTGCTGTCGGCAGCCATGTGCGTGACGCTGGCCTGGTACGGCTATATCTATGCCGACCTTGCCGGGTCACAGCCGATCCCGGCACTCAGTTTCATTCTCGAGGACCTGTTCGGAGACGACGCGCCGCAAGCGCCCCGGGTCTTCTGGGTCTACTTCGCCCTGCCGCTGGGCATGACGCTGCTGGCGCTGCGCATCATCGCGGACATTGCGATTTACGCGCGCGCCTGGATCAACGGCGATTCCCTGCACGGGGCCGCCGGTTCTCACGGAGGTCAGACCCCGTGACCCTCTACCTTCTTTCCTTTCTGGGCTTCATGGTCATCGGCATCCCCGTCGCCTTCAGCCTCGGCCTGTCCTCGCTCACCTATCTGATCGTCAACGACCAGTTGCACCTGCTGATCGGCTTTCCGCAAAAAATGATCGCCGGGATCGACAATTTCGTGCTTCTGACGATCCCGTTCTTCATTCTGGCCGGCAATCTCATGAATTCGGCGGATCTGACCCGTCAGATCGTCCGCTTCGCGCAGATGCTGGTGGGCCGGGTCCGCGGCGGCCTGGCGGCGGTCAATGTGCTGGCCAGCATGATGTTCTCCGGCGTCAGCGGCGCTGCGACAGCCGAAGCATCAGCCATCGGCAGCGTGATGATTCCGGCCATGCAGCGCGATGGCTACAAGCCCGAATATGCCGCGGCGCTGACAGCGGCCGGGTCCATTCTCGGACCGCTGGTTCCCCCCTCGCTGGCGCTGATCCTTTATGGCGTGCTGACCGGCACCTCGATTGCCGATCTGTTCCTCGCCGGCATCGTTCCCGCCTTTGTGCTGTGCGCCGGTCTCCTGATCCACGTTCTCCTCAAGGCCAGGCGCGAGAACCACCCGCTGCCGGCGTCGGTTCCCGCAGAAGAACGCTGGCCGCTGGCGGCGCGGGCGCTTCCGGCGCTGTTGCTGCCAGTCATCATTGTCGGCGGGATCCGCAGCGGCGTCTTTACCCCGACAGAAGCCGCCGCCATTGCCGTGGTCTATGCGCTCGGCGTCGGTCTTCTGCTCTACCGCACCCTCAACGCATCGAAGATCGTCACCTCGTTCTACGAAGCCGCCACCATGACCGCGGGCGTCATGCTGATTGTCGCCATGGCCAGCATGACATCCTTCATTCTCGGCATCGAAAACATACCGCGCGAGATCGCCCAACAGATGCTTGGCATCAGTTCTCAGCCCTGGGTGCTGATTCTGCTGCTCAACCTGGTGCTGCTCATCCTGGGATTGTTTCTGGAGCCGCTGGCGGCGCTGGTTCTGGTGATGCCGATCCTCAACGAGGTGTTTCCGCTGCTTGGCATCGACCGGGTGCAGTTCGGCGTCATGGTGGTGCTCAATCTGATGATCGGCATGATCACGCCGCCGGTGGGCCTGTGCCTGTTCATCGTCTCGGCGATCGGCAAGACGCCGCTCGAAAAAGTCGCCGTCGCCATTCTGCCGATGATCGCCATCGCCCTGATCGTCCTCGCCCTGGTCGCCTTTGTGCCGTCTCTGACGCTGACATTGCCAAGCCTGTTTCCGGGATCATGACATGAAAGACACCAGCAAGATCAACAATCATTCGGCCATTGCCGCCTTTCAGATCATCGAGGAAATGGCGCCGATGACGGAAGATGTGCGGGTCACCGACCTTGCCCGGCGGCTCGGCATGCCGCGCGCCAAGGTCTACCGCTACCTGCAGACCCTGTGCAACATCGGCTACGTCCGGCAGGATCCGGTGTCCGAACGTTACCGGCTGACGCTCAAGCTGTTTCATGTCGGTCAGGCCATCGCCGACGGCACGCAGCTGACAAGCACCGCACGGCCGGTGATGGTGCAATTGCGCGACAAGGCCGGGCTCACCTGTACGCTGTCGATCCCCGAGCAGAACGGGATGCGGGTGGTCGACATCGTCCGTGTGGATTCCCCGGTGCAGATCGTCACCAAGCCCGGTGCGCTGTTGTCGTTTCACGCTTCGGCGCAAGGCAAGGTTGCGCTGGCTTTCGGAGATCCCGATCAGCTGCCCCGCCAGCTTGCTTCAAGCCATCCTGCCCTTGCCAATGGCGCACCCTTTGATCCGGCGCGTCTGAAAGCCGAGGTCACCCGCGCGGCCCGGACGGGCTGGGCGGTCGCTCCCGAGGAGACACTGAACGGCCTCAACGCGCTTTCCGCGCCGATCTTCGATCTTGAGAACAAGTTCATCGCAACCATCACCATCGCCGGCTCGGTTCAGGACATTCCCGCTGAACCGCCCGCCGCACTTTGCGCCGACGTCACACGTGCCGCGCGCGCCATATCCATTGACTTGGGATGCACGGAGTACCCGACATGACACGCTATTCGCTCGCCATCGACATCGGCGGAACCTTCACCGACGCCGTGCTGCTCGCCTCCGATGGCCAGAGCCATGTCGACAAGACCCTGACCACCCATGACAATCTGCTCGAGGGCTTCTTCCGGGGTGTGGATCTGGTGCTCGGGAAAGCCGGCATCGCGCCCGGCGATGTGGATGATGTCATCGTCCACGCCACCACCGTGGTCACCAATGCGCTGATCGAACGCAAGGGACCGCCGGTCGCGCTGCTGCTCACCGAAGGCTTTCGCGATGTCCTGTATATCCGCGAGGAGCACCGCTATGACATGTACGATCCGCAGATCGAGTTCGCGGAACCGCTGATTCCGATGGAGCGCACCTTCACCGTGCGCGAACGCACCTTTGCCGACGCGAGCGTCGGGACCGCGGTCGACCGCGCCGAAGTTCTCGACATCATCGGCAAGTGCCGTGAAGCAGGGATCGTCTCGGTGGCGGTGTGCTTTCTCAATTCCTATCGCAACAGCGCCAACGAGGAAGAGGTCCGGCGTATCTTCGCGGAGGAAGCGCCGGATATCTATGTCTCACTGTCAAGCGTCATCGCGCCGCAGATGCGCGAATATCTGCGCGCCTCGACGGTGGCGATCAACGCCTACACGGTGCCGATCACCCGCCCCTACCTGTCGGCGCTGATTGACGAATTGAAGGACCGCGGCTTCTCGCAGCAGCCGCTGATCATGCTGTCGAATGGCGGCGTCATCGGCGCCGAGCGGGCAAGTACGATTCCGGTCCGGATGATCGAATCGGGTCCTGCCGCCGGCGCCCTGGTCGCCTGTTATTTCTCCCGCATTTTCGGCATTCCGGATCTGATCTCCTTCGACATGGGCGGCACCACCGCCAAGGCCTGCATCGTTCAGGATCACGAGCCGCTGGTCACCGGCACGTTCGAGGTCGACCGCCGTTACCGCTTCAAACCGGGCAGCGGCATGCCGATCACGGTGCCGTCGATCGACATGATCGAGATTGGTGCCGGCGGCGGCTCGATCGCCTCGGTCGATGACCTCGGCCTTCTCAAGATCGGCCCGGAAAGCGCCGGCTCGATGCCCGGGCCCGCCTGTTACGGTCGCGGCGGCGTCGATCCCTGCGTCACCGATGCCGACGTCGTCCTCGGCATTCTCGACCCGCAGCGGTTTCTCGGCGGCGACATGCAGCTCGACACCGCAGCCGCGGAAAAGGCGCTCGACGATCTTGGCGCCCGCCTCGGCCTTCCCCGGTCGCAAGCGGCGTGGGGTGTGTTCGAAGTCGTCTGTGAACAGATGGCGGCGGCGACCCGCACGCACGCCACCGAGCGCGGCATCGATTACCGCGGATTGCCGCTTCTGGCCTTCGGCGGCGCGGGACCGGTTCATGCCTGCATGGTCGCCGAACTCACCGAAAGCACCAAGGTGATCTATCCGCCGCTCGCCAGCGTGCTGTCGGCATTCGGAACCCTGGTGACGCCGGCCCAGATCGACCTGGTCCGCAGCCTGGTCTCGCCGCTCGCCAATCTCGACTGGGATGCGGTCGACAAGGTGCTCGGCAGCATGACCGAGGAAGGCGGCGCGGCACTGCGCGAGGCCGGCATCCCCGACAGTGAGGCGTGTTTCACGCATGCGGTGGAAATGCGGTATTCCGGCCAGCAATCGGAGGTCCGGATCAGCCTGTCCGCCGATGTCATCGCCGCGCGCGACACCGGGCGCATCGAGGAGCTGTTCGAGACCGAATACCATCGTCAGTACGGGCTCAAGCTGACCGGCATGGGCATCGAGATCGTCAACTGGCTGGTGACCGCCAGCGGCTCACAGGCCGAGCGACCAGCGGCGCGCCAGGAGAACCACGGCGTGCAGCGCAAGGCGGAAAGCCGCACCGTGTTCCTCGGCGGCAAACCGCAGGAGGTCCAGGTTCACCAGCGCTCCATGATAGCCGCCGGTGATGTCATTGCCGGCCCGGTGATCATCGAAGAACGCGAAACAACAATCTTCATTCTCGAAAACTGGGTTGCGACCTTGCATGAGAGCGGCAGCATCGTTGCCGAAAAGACAGAGGGAGCCTCGTGATGGACGGCGTCGAACTTCAGATCCTGTGGAGCAATCTCATCGGTATCGTCAGCGAGCAGGCACGAGCGCTGCAGCGAATAGCCTTCAGCCCGATCGTGCGCGAAGCGGGCGATCTTGCCAACGGGCTGTTTGACGAGAATGCGAGGATGGTGGCGCAGGCGGTCACCGGCACGCCGGGACATATCAACTCGCTTGCCGCCGCCGCGCGCAACCTGCTTGATCATACGGACATGGACAAGCTCAGACCCGGCGATGTGCTGATCACCAACGATCCCTGGATGTCGGCAGGTCATTTCTTCGACATCACAGTCATCTCGCCGATCTTCCGCAACGGCCGGATCATCGCCTATGCCGGTTCGACCATCCACCATTCCGATATCGGCGGCTACGGCATCGGCTCTGGTGCGCGCGACATCCACGAGGAAGGTCTCTGGATCCCGGTGATGAAGCTCTATGAGGAGGGCCGGCCCAACGAAACGCTGTTTTCTCTCATCAAGCGCAATGTGCGTACACCCGATGCGCTGATGGGCGACCTGGGCGCGCAGGTCTCGAGCGGCATGATCGCAGCGGAGCGACTAAACGCGCTTTGCGACCGGTATGGCCTCGATGACATCTCGACCCTGTCGGAAGAGATCATCACGCGCTCGGAGAAGGCGACGCGGGACGCCATTTCGAAACTGCCGGCGGGTACGTGGCACGGCGCCTCGAAGTTCGACGTGCCGGGCGGCGAGGTGATCGATCTGAAGACCGCCGTCACCGTCGATCCGGAAGCCGGAGAGATCACCATCGATTTCGAAGGCTCGTCCGGCCCCAGCGCCATGGGCATCAACGTCGTGCCGGCCTATACGCACGCCTACGCCACCTTCGCGATCCGATCGACGCTCAACCCGGACCTGCCGAACAATGCGGGCTCGCTGGCGCCGATCAAGCTGAAATTGCCCGATCACTGCGTGGTCAATGCGCGCTATCCCTCGCCGGTCAATGCACGGCATGTGGTCGGCATGTATGTCCCCTTCCCGATTCTCAAGGCGCTGGCACAGATCCTGCCGGACGACGTTGTCGCCGAGGGCTCGGGCGCGGTGTGGACCATCCAGGTGCAGGGCAAGGACGCGCAGGGCAAACCGTTCACCAGCTCGATGTTCAACTATTCGGGCGGAATGGGCGCTCGCGCCCACAAGCCCGGCCTGTCGGCCATCTGCTATCCCACCGGGGTGTCGGCGGTGCCTGTCGAGGTGCTGGAGGCCTCCTATCCAATCGCCTTTACCTGCAAGGAGCTCGAACGCGGGACCGGCGGCAGCGGGCGCCAACCGGGCGGCGACGGACAACGCATCGGCTACCGGATGCGCACCAATTCGCGCTGGCTGCTCAACACCATTCCAAGTCGCCTCACGCATGGTCCGGAAGGGGTGTTCGGTGGCGGCGACGGCGCCAAGGGCACTTTCCAGATCAACGGTGAAGACGTTGCCGACACCCGCAAGCGCGAAATGAACCCGGACGATGAAGTCTTCATGATCACGCCGGGCGGCGGCGGCTATGGCGAGGCCTGATCCATGAATGCACGCCAGGCTTTTGCGCAAAGGCTCCGCAGCCGGTCGCCAATGATCGGAACCTTCGTCAAGCTTCGAGACCCTGCCGTCATCGAGATGCTCGGCGGTCTGGGGTTCGACTTTGTCATCATCGATGCCGAGCACGCACCGTTTGATCGCGAAGCCATCGCCTGTGCCACCCTGGCGGCGCGGGCCGCCAATCTGGCCGCTCTGGTTCGCATACCCGACGCTGGAGGAGAATGGATAGCTACAGCGCTCGACAGTGGCGCCGCCGGCATCGTGGTGCCGCAGGTGAGAAACACGGCGATGGCAGAACAGCTTGTCCGGAAGTTCAGTTACCGGGACGGGACCAGAGGTTTCTCCCCGTCGACTGCAGCTGCGGGCTACGGCGCGCGCGGCATCGCCGAGCATCTTGAAGCGCAAGCCGGAGAATCGGTTTTGATCTGCCAGATCGAAGATCGATCCGCCGTCGGTGAAGCGAGCGAAATTGCTGCGACGAATGGTGTGGATGGGCTCCTGGTGGGGCCTGTCGATCTCGCCGTGTCGGAAGGACTGACCGACCCTAGAGCACCTGAAATCACCGCGATGGGCGAAGAGGTCATGCGCACCGCAACTAAAACCGGCGTGTCGGGCGGCATCTTTATCGCCGACCCGTCCGCAAGTTCCAGATGGAGCACCTGCGGCGCAACGCTTTTTGTGCTTGGCACAGACCAATCTTTCCTGCAGCAATCGGCACGGGCCGGGCTGGCGGTCGCACGCCAAGCCCTGCCTGAGAACGCTCTTTGAGCATCAACGACAAGACCGGATCGGGAGGCTCTGAATGAACCTGGCAGAATGGCTCGTCCGGACAGCTCGACGGGTGCCCGATGCGCCGGCGCTGTTGTCCGGCGAGACGGTGGTGGCAACCTATTGCGAGTTTGCGCGCAATGCCGCACGCATCGGGGGCTTTCTGCGGGCCCACCACAAGGTCGAACCCGGCGACCGCGTCGCCATCTTCATGAAAAACAGCACCGCCTATCTCGAACTGCTCTATGGCATCTGGTTTGCCGGTGCTGTCGCCGTCCCCATCAATGCCAAGCTGCATCCGCGCGAGGCCGCCTTCATTGTCGAGGATTCGGGCAGCAAGGTTCTCTTTGTCTCGGGCGCAGATGCCCTGCGCCTGTCGCTGCCCTCCACTTGCACCGTTCATGATCTGGAAGCCGAGCCGGCCTTTGACGCCGAGAGCAAGGCGCTTGCAGCGCCCGAGCCGCGCGCGCCGGATGATCTGGCTTGGCTGTTCTACACCTCTGGCACCACCGGCAAACCGAAGGGCGTGATGCTGACCAATGCCAATCTGCACGCCATGACCTACGCCTATTTCGTCGATGTCGACGATGTGCTCGCCGAGGATGCGGCGGTGTATGCCGCGCCGCTGTCGCACGGGGCCGGGCTATACAATTTCATGCATGTGCTTCGCGGCAGCCGGCATGTCGTTCCGCTCTCGGCAGGCTTTGATGCGATGGAACTGTGTGCGCTGGCGCCGCGGCTCGGCAGCGTCACCCTGTTCGCTGCCCCGACGATGATCAGCCGCTGGCTCGCGGCCGCACGACAGAGCGGCTATTCCGGCGAAGGGCTGCGCACCATCACCTATGGCGGCGGGCCGATGTATCTCGCCGACATCGAGGCAGCGGTTGCGCAGTTCGGGCCGCGATTTGTCCAGATCTATGGCCAGGGCGAGTGCCCGATGACGATCACATCCCTGCCCCGCGCCGACATTGAGGACCGCGCGCAGCCGCGCTGGCGCGAGCGGCTCGCCTCGGTCGGTCCGGCGCAGTCCTGCGTGTCGGTCCGCGTCGTCGATGCCGATGGCACGGAGCTGCCAGCCGGCGAGATCGGCGAGATCGTCGTTTCCGGCGCGCCCGTCATGAAGGGCTACTGGAACAACCCCGAGGCCACGGCGCACAGCATCCGGGACGGCTGGCTGTGGACCGGCGACATGGGGACGCTCGATGAGGACGGCTATCTGACGCTGCGGGATCGCTCCAAGGACGTCATCATTTCCGGCGGCACCAACATCTATCCGCGCGAAGTCGAGGAAGCGCTGTTGATGCACCCGGCGGTGTCCGAGGTTTCGGTCGTCGGCAGGCCGAGCTCCGAATGGGGCGAGGAAGTCGTCGCGTTCATCGTTGCTTCGAGTAAAGAGCCGCCATCCCCTGACGAGCTCGATGCCCATTGCCGTTCACTGATCGCGGGTTTCAAGCGACCCCGGGATTACATCTTCGAGACCGCCTTGCCGAAGAACAATTACGGCAAGGTGCTCAAGACCGAACTCCGGGCGCGGGTTTCTCACTCGGTCTAAAGCGCTAGCGGGACTCAAGCGTCCCCCAGCCAGCGTGAGAGATTGGCTTGGACAAAGGCATCATCGTTGAGGTCCGGATACCGCCGATACACCCGATCGATGGCCTCCGACTGACCCGGACTGAGATCCTCGTCCGGGTCGAGACACCAGCGACCTTCGAGAAGGCCCTGCCGCCTCAAAACCTCGTGACAGCCGGCAATCACGCCGTGGAAAGCGTTCCCGGCGTCGAAAAACGCCGCATTGCAGTCGGTCACCGCGCTGTCGAGCGCCAGAAGATCCTTGGATATCGCCGCTTCCGCCTGTGCCGCCTTGCAGCGCTCCAGGATCTCGACGGCTTTCTGTGTCCACACCGACCAGTGCCCGAGCAGCCCGCCGGCAAAGTGCAGTTCACCGGCTTCGGTCCGGAATGGGGTTACGAGATCCAGCACGATGTGATCGTCATTGCCGGTATAAAGGGTAACACGATCCGCCGCGTTAGCCGCGGCAACGCCGGCCATGACATCAAGCGTCGCGTAACGATTGAAGGGTGCAACCTTGATTCCGATGACATTCTCGATCGCGGCAAAGCGCTGCCAGAAGGACGCGCCAAGGGGCATTCCGCCAACGGCGGGCTGCAGGTAGAAACCAACCAGCGGCATTTCGCGAGCCACGGCCTGGCAGTGCTCAATCAGCTCGTCTTCGCTGCCGCCCTTCAGGGCCGCCAGGCTGAGCAAAACGGCGTGGTAGCCTATTGCCCGGGCGGTCCTCGCCTCTTCAAGCGCCTGCGCGGTCTTGCCGGCCACCCCCGCTATCATCACCAGGGGCGTTGAACACCAGTCGGACGCCGTTTCCGCCGCTGTTTCGAGAACCGGGCGGTACAGTCCGACATCCCTGATCGCGAACTGGGTCGTATGCACGCCGACCGCCAGCCCGCCGGCCCCGGCATCACAATAGTAGCGGGTCAGGGCGCGCTGTCGGTGCACATCGAATTGGCGTGCGGCCGTCAGGGCGAGTGGTTGGGCCGGAATGACGACGCCGTCTCGAAAGCGGCTTCGGACGTCCGAGGGAATGGAGGAAAAATGCATACCGCGTCCTTGTAAAATAGCTCTGGCTCGGGAACTCAATAGGCACCGTCGCGGACCTCGAAGCCTGTCGGCTTGCCGAGACTCGGCATTTCGCGGATGATCCATTCGGCGACCCAGTCGAGCATCTGATGCAGGCTGACCTTCGGGTATCCCATGAGGCCGAATGCCTTGCCGGCATTGTTCAGCCAGGCCGTCTCGGCCTCCTGTCCGGAAAACACCGGCGTCTTGCCCATCCGCTTGGCCAGTTCCTCAGCCAGATAGCGGATCGACAGTGTTTCAGGGCCCGTCACATTCAGGGCAGCGGTCGGCGTGGCGCAAAACTTGAGCGAGCGAAGCGCCATCGCATTGTTGTCCCCCTGCCACAGGACATTGACATACCCGGTGGTCAGGTCGACGGGCTGATCGTGAAACACCTTCATGGCGATGTCATGCAGAACGCCGTAACGGCAGTCGATTGCGTAATTGAGCCGGAACATCAATGTGGCCGTACCGTTGCGCGACGCCTCCCACTCAATGGCGCGTTCCCGTCCGACACAGCTGTTTGCATATTCGCCAAGCGGTGTGAGCGGGTAATCCTCGGTCGCGCCTCCGGAGGTGATCGGCACGAACGGGTAGACACAGCCGGTTGAGAAGGCCACCAATCTGCGATCGGACAGGCCGGCAGCCACCTGGGCAGGCAACAAGGTGTTGGTGGCCCAGGTCCGGGCGGGTGTGCCCGAGGCACCAAACTTGAATCCCGCGATGAACAGGACGTTCCTGACATCGGGCAGCGCGGCAATCGCTTCCCGGTCCAGCAGATCCGCCTTGATCGTCTCGATGTCCTGGGACTGGAACCGGTCGACCAGGGACGGGTCGGTAAACCGGGCCACGGCGATGACCCGTTTGTCGGGAGCCGCGCGCTTTGCCATCCGTGTCAGCGTCGGGCCGATCTTGCCGGTGGCTCCGAGCACCATGATGTCCCCGTCAATGCCGGCGAGATCAGCGATGACGTCGTCATCGGGTCGGGACAATCTTTCCTCGAGCGCCTCGACGTCGGCAAAACCGCGCTCCGCCTCACCTGCATGGTCCTGATGCTGCATCTGCTTCTCCCGAGGCCGGCGAATTGTTGGATCAACTATTTAGTTGATAATCCGATCAGGAGCAGAGAATGTCAAGGCAGCGCGCCGCCATCGGAACGCACACGAATGGCATTCAGCGCGAAATCGACAATATGCGCCTTGCGCGCCTCCATCTCCGCCTCGTCCTCCAGATTGCGACTGAAAGCCCGACTGAGAGTGTGGATGTTGGCGAAATAGAAGAACGACATGCCGGCGATCGACAGATAGACGTGCAACGGATCGAGCCCCCTGCGAAACACGCCGTCGGCCACCCCGCGTTCAAGCGTCTGCGCGATGAGATCGATGACTGGCCGGTTCATCTCCCGGACCGTCGACGTCTCCTTGAGGTGCCGGCCAAAATGAATGTTTTCATCGACGAGAAGCCTTACAAATCCGGGTGACTGGCGCAGATAGTCGAAACTGAACTCGATCAGCTTGCGCATCGCCTCCTCGGCGGGGAACATGTCCAGATGAAGCGCTGCCTCCTGCTCGCGGATCTCCTGGTACACCTGCTCCAGAACCGCGGTGTAAAGCCCGTCCTTGCTTCCGAAGTAATGATAGACAAGCTGCTTGTTGCTCCCCGCCCGGAGCGCGATGTCGTCGACGCGGGCGCCCTCCAGACCGCCGGCCACAAACGCCTCGCGCGCGGCAAGCAGAAGACTCTGCCGCGTCGACTCGTTGGCTTCGCGGGCGCCTTTGCGTTGCTTTGTGCCTTCAGACATTTCTCAACCATCCAGTTGGTTAGGCTTGACTCGATTTCTAACCTACCGCATTCTGCCGGGCAACCGTGAATGGAAGTGCCACGCAGAAAGGGGTCGCCTTGACCGAGGTCAGCCGCAGCAAGTCCCCCTCCCTTCGGGTCCTCTCTCACATTCACCGGGCCTCAAGCCACGAAAATGCCGTCTGGTGGATGATCGGCGCCGGGATGCTCGGCGCAGCCCTGTTTGTTCCCGGCTTCCTTGATCTCCAAAATTTGGCCAATGTGGCCCGGCAATCGGCGGTTCTGGGCGTTCTCGCCATTGGCCAGACTTATGTCATCACGGCTGGGATGATCGATCTGAGTGTCGGCCAGATCGCGGGCCTGGTGGTCGTTCTCAGTTCCGCGATGATCAACGGTGATACGTCAATGACGCTTCCCGTTGCGATGCTGATGCTGTGTATCGGCGCCGGCATCGGATTTTTCAACGGCGTGCTTCTGAACCTGTTGAGACTGCACCCGCTGATCCTGACATTCGGCATGCTGTCCGTGCTGCAGGGCATTATCTTCACCTATACCGACAGAAGCGTCGGCCGGACATCCGAGTGGCTTTCTGCACTCGCCAATAATGACCTTTTCGGCATTCCGCTTTCGGCTTTTCTCGTGATCGCCCTTGCCTTTGGCGCGCATCTGGTGCTGACGCGGACCCGGTTTGGCTATCATCTTGTCGCGGCAGGCGGGAATGCGGAAAGTGCACGCCGCGCCGGAATTCGCCTCTGGAGGATCCGGCTGGCGGTGTTTGTCGTGTCCGGCATCACCGCCGCGCTTGCCGGGCTCCTGCTCGCGGGCCGGATCGGGACGGGGTATCCGCTGGCCGGCAACGGTTTGGAACTCGATGCCATTGTTGCGGTGGTGCTTGGCGGCACCGCCCTGTCCGGCGGTCGCGGCAGCGTGCTTCGGTCCCTGGCCGGCGTCGTGCTCCTCGCCTGCATCTCGAATCTGCTCAACCTGCTCGAAGTGTCGGCCTATCTGCAGATGTTCATCAAGGGCGCGATCGTCGTTCTCGCCATTCTCCTGAACCAGTCACGCAAGGGGCAGGCATGACGACGCGCACCCACGGCACGATGCTGGGGCGTCGCGAGGACCTCGGCCGATACGCCATCTTCCTCGTGCTGGTCGGCATCTATCTCGCCGGTCTTGCCGCCTCCTCGGCCTTCGGCGATCCGAAATATCTGTTCAACATGGTCCGCCAGGTCACTCCGGTCGGCATTGCGGCCATCGGCGTCACGCTCGTGATGATCCTCGGCGGCGTCGATCTCTCCATCGGCGCGGTCATCTCGCTGACCTCGGTGCTGTGCGCTTCGCTGATGGCGGGAGATGCCGCCAATCTGCACTCCGCCATCCTCCTGACATTGGCGGCAGGTCTCGTCATCGGCGCAATGAACGGGGCCTTGATCGCCTTCAGCCGGGTCTCGCCCTTCATCCTGACCCTCGGCATGGGCGTCGCGATCGTCGGCCTGACGCAGATCTACAGTGGCGGCACAGCCAAGGGCATCGTCTCGCCGGGCTTCCGCGAGTTCTTCAACCACCGGATGGGCGGAAGCGTGCCCGTGCTCACCCTGGCGTTCTTCGTGTTGCTCGGGCTGGGTCTGTTGATCGAGAAATGCACGGTGTTCGGCAGGCAGGTTTTCCTCATCGGATCCAACCGGTCGGCGGCCCTGCTTTCCGGCCTTCCCATTCGCGCCGTCACGATGGCCACCTACAGCCTGTCAGGCCTGTTCGGCGCCTTTGCAGGTATTGCCCTGCTTGCGCGATCGGGCGTTTCAAGCACATCGGCCGGTCAGGGACTGGAGTTTCAGGTTCTTGCCGCGGTCGTGCTCGGGGGAACCACATTCGAAGGCGGGCGTGGCGGGATCACCGGCACGCTGGCGGGTGTGCTCATCCTCGTCATCGCCTTCAATCTCGTCAATATCGGCGGCCTGCCCTACCACATGCAGCTCGTCGTCATGGGCACCATCATCATTCTCGCCTCGGCTCTTCATGGATGGCTGAGCAGAACCAGCAGCTGACAACAAAACGCAAAGAGGGAAACAAAATGAGCCTTACAAGACGATTTCTTCTCACGCTTGCCGGTGTCTCCACCGCGGCACTCCTGACCGGACCGGCGCTTGCCGACCAGGCGAGCGATGCCGCCCGCACGGCGAAAGCCGCCGAAATGGTCGACACGGCCCAGTTCAAAAAAGACGGGCCGTTGAAGGTTGGGGTCTCAGCCGGCTACCTGGCCAATTCATGGGTGGTGTTCGCTCTGCAGCACATTCACTGGGAGGCTTCAAAGCACTCCGAGATCGAGAATGTCGTGGTAACCGATGCGGGCTTCAATCCGGCCAAGCAGGTCTCGGACATCGAGGACCTGATGCGCCAGGATATCGACCTTCTGATTTACTGGCCGGTCGATGATGCGTCAGTCGAGGATGTGCTCAAGCGCGCCGTCGATGCGGGAATTCCGACGGTGCAAGCCGGCGGCGGATTCACGGATTCGGAGGGTACGGTCGCCAATGCCTATATCAGCCAGTACAAGCTGGGCGAAATGGTCGCGCGGCAGTTGATGAAGGACATCGATGGCAAGGGCAAGATCGTCGCCATGCTGCCGATTGCCGGCACGACCGCGGCGGTAGAACAACTCGAAGCCCTGGAGGCCGTGCTTGAGGATTATCCCGATGTCGAACTGCTGAGCGTCGAGTACGGTGACTGGAACCGCGGCAAGGCCAAGCAGATCACCGAGAATCTTCTGCAACGCTTTCCCACCATCACCGGCGTCTATTCACCGGCGGGACAGATGTCGCTCGGCATGGTCGAGGCATTCGACGAAGCCGGACGTTTGAGCGAAGTCACCTTTTCGCCCGGTGACGAATATAATGGCTGGCTGAAATGGGTCGCGGAACATCAGCAGGGTGGCGCCGTCACCTTCCCGACGCGCGCCGGACAGGTCGCCTTGCAGGTCGGCCTCGACATCCTCGACGGCACGTCCGTTCCGAGGGGCACAGCCGTTGAGTCGGAATATATTGCACCGTCTGACATCGAAGCGCTGGTCAGCCCGCAGGCCCCCGACGACTGGTGGGCCAGTTCGCTGCCCGAAGAGTTCCTGCCGCAGCAGTAAGGGAAGACGCCGCCGTGCCCGTACTTGAGGTCAGCAACCTGTCAAAAAGGTATTCGGGCGTCGCGGCGCTTTCCGATGTCTCCTTAAGTGCGACTGCGGGAGAAATCCATGCCATTGTCGGCGCCAACGGCGCCGGCAAATCAACCCTGATGAACCTCATTTCCGGCACCGTATCCCCGAGCAGCGGTTCGATCTCGCTCGATGGAAAGAATGTGCGTTTCGCCAATCCGCAGGCTGCGCAGTCCATGGGTATCGCAACGGTGTACCAGGAGTTCAGCCTGGTTCCGCAATTGTCGGTGGCGCGCAATGTCTTCCTGGGCAGAGAGCCACGCAACCGTTTCGGCTTGATCGATCCGGCCCGGCTCATGGCCGACACGCGGGCCCTGTTGTCGAAATACAAGATTGAACTTGATCCCGCCGCCGAAGTGGAAAGCCTGAGCGTTGCCCAGCAGCAGATGGTGGAAATCGCGCGCGCCCTGACCTACGCCTCGCGCGTCCTCATTCTCGATGAGCCCACCGCGGTCCTATCGCTGAGGGAACAGGAGAACCTGTTCTCGATCATGCGGCGCCTTCGCGACGACAATCTGCTGATCCTGTTTGTGTCGCACCGGCTTGAGGAAATCCTCAACATCGCCGATCGCATCACCGTGTTCCGGGACGGCAGAAAGATCGAGACCCTGGCAGCGGCAGGGTCATCGATCAGCGAGATCGTCAACCGGATGACCGGCAGGGAGCGCGCCCTGCCCAAGCAACCAGCGCCAGTACAGGAAAACGCCGAAAGCTACACGATTGAATACAAGAGCTCCGGCGATCCCCAGACCATCCGGATCCGATGTGGCGAGATTGTCGGGATCGCCGGGCTGGTCGGCGCGGGGCGGACCGGTTTCGCACGATCTCTCGCCGGATTATCAGGGCGGAACGGCGCGGTGCGTATCGAGCGGGACGGGAAAACGCTTTCGCTCAAATCGCCGCGCCAAGCCATGCGCGAGGGCGTGGTCTATCTTACCGAGGACCGCAAGCGCGACGGGATATTTTCCGGCCTCGACCTCGTTGCCAATGCGACTGCGGCCGCCCTGCCCGACCTTGCGCAAGGCGGAATACGCAACCGGCGCGCCGAACGGGACCGAGCCGCAAGCATGCTGGAACGCCTGCATCTGGTGGCCGCCAGCCTCTCGCTTCCGATCAGCAAACTTTCAGGCGGCAATCAGCAGAAGGTCGTCATGGCACGGGCCCTGTTGACCCATCCCAAACTGCTGATCTGCGACGAGCCGACGCGTGGTGTCGATGTCGGAGGCAAGGCGGAAATTCACGACATCCTGCGCGGCCTGGCAGCGCAAGGCACGGCTGTGCTGGTCATCTCATCGGAAATCGAAGAATTGCTGAGCCTCAGCCATCGGATCCTGACGATGCGCGACCGGCGCTTTGTCGCGGAGATGCCGGCCCGGCAGACCAGTGAAAAAGATATCCTCATGGCAGCTTCCGGCGCAGCGCCGGCAAAGGAGACCTCATGATTGCAACTCCCTCCAGAAGCCCACGCGTGGCCGTCGCGCAGTTCCATTGCGCAGGCAGCGATGTCGCCAGGAATCTCGAGACAATCGGGTCCCTGATAAGCCAGGCATCGTCCGACGGGGCCGATCTGGTTGTCCTGCACGAAACGGCGACAACCGGCTACTTCATCGCAGACGCCCTCGACCGGCTGGCGGAGACCGATGATGGCCCTTCCGCGACCCAAATAGCGGAGTTTGCCAGGGCGAACGCGATCCATGTCGCCGTCGGCATGGCCATTCGCGACGGGGCCAGGTTTTATGACGCCCAGTTGCTGTTTGCCCCGGATGGAACGCATCTGGCGACCTACAAGAAGTGCCATCTCTTTTCCTCCGAGCGCCAGTGGTACGCTCAGGGAGAGGAAGCCGTGGTCGTGGAAACCGGCATCGGCCGCATTGGCCTGAGCATTTGTTATGATCTCATTTTCCCCGAATTCATCCGCAAGCTCGCCGACCTCGGCGCCGATCTGGTGATCAACAGCACCAATTGGATCGGCGATGATTTCCAGCGTCAGGTCTGGGACTGGAGCGGCGGCACGGTGACCTCTCTGGCGCGCACCCGGGCCCTGGAAAACGGCGTGTGGCTGGCGATGGCAAACGGCATCGGTCCGGAACAGGGTTTTCAATCCCTCGGCCATTCCTGCGTCGTCGCCCCCTCCGGAAAGGTGCTTGCCTCGGTCGGCGAAGCCCAGGGCTTTGCGGCAGCGGATCTCGACTATGACAGCGACGAGCTTGAACGATGGCGCGCCATTGCGACCTATCGCTCGGACAGGCGGCCGCAGCTGTACTAGGTCGAGGTCGATTGGTGGTGCAGGACCGGCGCGGCGGTTTTGTGCTCAGCCATGGCTTGAAAGTGTTGGAGCGGGTAGCGGGAATCGAACCCGCATATTCAGCTTGGAAGGCTGCTGCTCTACCATTGAGCTATACCCGCAAGCCCAACGGCGATGGTGGAGGGAGTTGGATTCGAACCAACGTAGCCATAGGCAACGGATTTACAGTCCGTCCGTTTTAACCACTCACGCATCCCTCCGGAAAACCACCGTGGATCATGCGCATCACGCATGGGCAGTCGAACGGCAGGCAAAGCGCAGGCCGTTCTGCGGTCGCGGTTATGCCGTCCGCGGCTGGCGCTGTCAACACGGTTGTGCGGCTTTTGCCAAGCAAAATCAGGACGTCGGCGCGAATTCGCAGATCTTGCCGCAGGCGAACGCCGCGCTCGAGGCAGAATGCGTGGCCGAGGACACCGGCGGCAGCGATTGCGCTGGCGGCTCAATGGCGTATAAGCGCGGCGAAAGCGGCCGGCGCGGGGCACCGACGCCGCTGCCGTCAGCCGCCGGCTGCCCCCTCACCTTGGAAGTGGATTTGCCATGCCCTCGTCTTTCGATCCCGACAAACGCGCCGGTTCCGGCCGAAAGGCCGGCGACGACCCGAAGGCCGATCGCGACAGTGACTATGCGCAAAAGCGCCGCGCCTTTCGCGATGCCAAGCGGCAGAAGGAAGGCCTGCCGCCGCTGACACCGGGCCGGGGTGGCCGCGATTCCACACGTCCGGCGCGCAAGGGCAGCCTCTATGGCGCAAAGGCGCCCGCCGACAGCGTGCATCTGTACGGGCTGCACACCGTGCGCGCGGCGCTCAGCAATGAAAGGCGGCGCATCGAGCGCATGTGGGTGTCGCAGAACGCCCTGCGCCGCCTTGAGATCGATGATCCGGCCGCCCTGCCCTTTGCCTGTGATGTCGTGCACCCGGGCGAACTCGACAAGATGCTCGGTGACGATGCGGTGCATCAGGGCGTGCTCATCGAGGCGCGGCCGCTTGAGCCGCGGCCCCTGTCGGCGCTTGGCGACACGCCGCTGATCGTCATCCTCGATCAGGTGACCGATCCGCATAATGTCGGCGCCGTGCTGCGCTCTGCCGTGGCCTTTGATGCGGGCGCGGTGATTACCACGCAGCGCCACAGTCCGCAGGAATCGGGCGTGCTGGCCAAAAGCGCCTCCGGCGCGCTGGAACTGATCGATATCATCGTGACGCGCAACCTTGCCGAGGCAATCACCACGGTGGCGGCCCAGGGCTATCAGACTATCGGGCTGGATTCGGAGGGTGACGCCCCGCTTGAAGCCAGTTTCTCGGGCGGCAAGATCGCGCTGATCGTCGGCGCCGAAGGCAAGGGGCTGCGGCAAAAGACGCGCGCCACGGTCTCGGATCTGGCGCGGCTCGACATGCCGGGGGCGATCAAATCGCTGAATGTGTCGAACGCCACGGCCATCGCCCTGTATGCGGCGCGGGCGCATCTGCGGACCCAGTCCGCCGGCTGACTTTTTCGCTGACTGACTTGCTTGCTGATTGGCCTGCTGATTGGCCCGTTCACTGGCTGGCTGACTGGCGGATCGCCCGGGCGCGGCATTTCCCCCTTGCCTGTGGGACAAAATATGCTAGTTCCGTCGCTGTGCCCTTGTAGCTCAGTTGGTAGAGCATCTGATTTGTAATCAGGGGGTCGGGAGTTCGAGTCTCTCCGGGGGCACCAGTTTTTCCGCTCGGGCGCACTCGTCTCTGTGTCGGCTTCAAACGCATCTCGCGCCGGCTTTACTTCCCTTCGACGCTAGACCAGCCAGCGCGCGCCCATCCACAGCCCCATGGCGATCATCATCAGATTCTCGGTCAGCGAGACGAAGCCGAGCGGCACATTCGAGGCGCCGCCGACGCAGGCGCATTTGAGCTCGCGCCTGTCGATATAGACCGCCTTGAACACGGACACCGCGCCGATCGTGCCGATGAACAGGGCCACCGGGACGGAGATGAAGCTGAGAATGCCGCCGACCATCAAGATACCGGCCAGCGCCTCGCCGAAGGGATAGATGCGGCCATAGGGCACCCAGCGCTGCGCCAGGAGGTCATAATTGAGGAACATGGTCGAAAAGCTCTCGACATCCTGAAGCTTCTGGACGGCGAGAAAACACATGGAAATGGCGATGAACCATTCGAGAACCCGGATGTGGAGGACCGTTCCGAGGAGGCCCAGTCCCAGGGCCAGGGCCATCAGCGCCGCAACGGCAAATATGGCGATCACCGGGCGATAGGTGGTTGCTTCCGGATCCTTCACCTGGCGGCCGAAATGCGCGAGAAGGTCGTCGTGACCGCCGATGCGCTTGCCATCGATGAAGGTCTGCGGTGTTGTCTTGACGTCGTGCTCGGCGCGAAAGGCATCGGTCTCCGCGCGCGAGGTCAGATGATGGTCCTCGACCGTGTAGCCTTCCTTTTCGAGCAGGTGTTTGGACTTCAGTCCGTAGGGGCAGACATGGTCGTCCATGACCATGCGATAAAGCTGCGCTGTCTTTGCCATGTCGTTGTCCCTTCAATGCCAGGGTTGAAGATCATCCGGCTGTGCCTTTAGGGCAGGATGTGATCACCCTGCCCCACGACCTTTCTTCCGGTCAGCCGTTTCAGGTGCTGCAGCCGTAAAAGCCGCGATAGCCCGCTTCCAGGCCCTGTTCGAGTCGCAGCACAAGTTCGGCTTCCTCGTCGTCGTCCTCACCGAGCGCATCATCCTCCTCAACGGCGCTGAGCCGGGCCTCGATCCCAGGGGCGGACCAGACGCGCGCCTCGGCACTTTCCCCTTGCGAGAGGCGGACGAGATCGCCGTCGAGCTTCACAAGGGCAGCAAGACCTTCGCCGGTTTCGCCGACCGCCAGCACCGGCGGGCTGTCCGTGGTGTAGCGGAAGGCGCAGGCGGCGCCTTCGGGGAAGACCTGCGTGATGTCCTCGGCCCGCATGAACCCGGCGTCCATCGTCGCAGTTTTGGGCGTCGACAGCGCCTGTTGCAGGCTCATGACCTCGGCCGGCGGCTCCGGCTCGCTCTCCTGGCGCGGCCCGTTCGCCTCGATCTCGGCGATCAGATAGCGCATCTCGGCGATCTCCTTGTCCTGGGCGTAAATGATCTCGTCGGCGAGCTTGCGCACGCGGCTGTCCTCGATATTGGCGCGCGTCGAGGTCATGATGGCGATCGAGTGATGCGGGATCATGGCGCGCATATAGCTGGTGTCGGCGACCGTGACCTGACTGCGCACCAGCCAGAGGGCTATGGCGAAAACGAGCAGCGAGCCGATGAAAATCGCCGCGTTGATCTTCTTGTTGGAATACATCGACAGCATGAAGCTGAGCATGATGATCGCCATGACGGCGCCCATCAGGATCGCCATGTAGGTGCGGGTCTCACTGAAGAAGACATGGGTGATCAGATAGGTGTTGATATACATCAGGCCGAACATGACCACGGTGGACGTCGCGATCATGGCGGCAAATCGCCAATATGACATGGAAATGGCCTCCGAAGTTTCGTCTACCGGAATGTAACAACCTTCCAACGCTGGAAGGTTCCAAAAAATTTGCAAGCCGGCCGGCGCGGCCTAGATAGGTGTCACGTTGAAGTGAGGCTGCCAGCCGCCGCTTGACCTTCCAGCAGGCGGAAGGTCTATGCCGTGTTTGGCAGTAGGAAACAGCAGCGCCAGGCCATAAGGGCGGGGCGCCGGCAAAAGGGTTTGGAACGTGAATCCGAAATATTTCGTCATCGGTTTTTTTGCACTCGGCATCGGCGTTCTGGCCTACGAGTATCTCAAGCCGGCCGAGCAGGATCCGCATTCCGTGCAGACCACAGCCGGCATATCCGGCGCACCGCTGGTGGAGGTGAAGGTTCCCGAACTCTCCGAACAGGCCGAAGCGGGGCGGGCGTTGTTCGACGCCAATTGTGCCGCCTGCCACGGCAAGAACGCCGCCGGACAGGACGGCGTGGCGCCGCCCCTGGTGCACAAGGTGTATGAGCCCAATCACCACAGCGACATGGCCTTCCAGCTTGCTGCCAAGAGCGGCGTGCGGGCGCATCACTGGCGGTTCGGCAACATGCCGCCGGTCGAGGGGGTCAGCGAAGACGAGGTCAATCTGATTATCGAGTATGTGCGGAGCCTGCAGCGTGCGAACGGAATTCTCTGATTGATGGCGGGCTGGCGGCGCCAATTGCTTCCCACCCTCGCGGTGATGCTGCATTTCAGCGCGGCCGTGATGCTGGCCGTCGCCGGCGGCACCTATGCGCATGGGGCAGCCACACCGCATGAGCACATCGCCGCCGACAGCGTGTCTGCGCTCCCTGCGGCAGGCAGCGCGTTCACTGCCGATGTGGTCGTCAGCGCAAGTGACGCGCATGATCATGCAATGTCCGGATCGCCCGCCGATGACGCAGAATCGGCATCATTGCATTGCGGCGCACCGATCCTGCTGCCGCCGGCGGAACAGACACTCGGCGCTCACACCGGGCAACAGCTTTGGCGTGGCAGCAACGACCGTTTACTGCCGCATTACACGGCGCATGATCCTCCGCCTCCGCGACCTCTCTCCTGACCTTGCACGCGGGGCGCCTTTGCACGCCTCCGCATTGACCCGATTCCAGGAGAAGAAACATGACGAAATTTTTGAAATCCACCCTCACCGCTGCAATCGTGCTCACCGGCGCCAGCGCCGTGGCATTGGCGCATGGCGGCGCCACCGGCATCGTCAAGGAGCGCATGGACGGCATGATGGCGATGGGCAAGGTGGTCAAAGAGCTGTCGGCGATGATGCGTGGCGACGTGGCTTACGATGCCGATGCGATGCGTGAAGGCGCCAGAACCATCAGGGTGCATTCCGGTGACAATCTAACCCGTCTCTTTCCGGAGGGCAGCGGCGGCGCGCCGTCCGAGGCCAAGGCGGCCATCTGGAGTGATTGGGAGAATTTCGCGGCCCTGGCTGAGCGCCTTGCCGTCGAAGCCGAGGGCCTGGAGGCCGCGGCCGGCAATGGCCTTGCCATGCCCGGCGGCGACACCGCCAACTCCGGAATGGGCGGCTCCGGGATGGCCGACATGATGGGAACGGCCGGTTCCGGCATGATGGGCAGCGGTTCGTCGACCATGATGGGCAGCGGTTCCGGCATGATGAGCGGCGGCATGATGGGCGCGGGACGCTCGGGTCCCTCAGCCGAACAACTGGCCGCGATGCCCGTCGATGGCGTGTTCAACATGCTGGCGCGAACCTGCTCGGCCTGCCACAGCAAGTTTCGCAGCGAGAAGAAGTAGGCGATGAGAAAGCTCCTGCTTGTTGCGTTCGCGGCGCTGGTCCTTGCCGGTGCGGTGGTCGCCAGTCTGGCCTATTGGCCGATCAGCGAAACGGTGCAACTCGACGAAAAGACAGGGGATGCAGGCCGCGGCGCCTATCTTGCCCGCATGGCCGGATGCATCGCCTGTCATACCGACAGCGCCAATAATGGGGCGCCGCTGGCCGGCGGCGTCGCGCTGCCGACCGAGTTCGGAACCTTTTATTCGCCCAACCTGACCACCGATGTTGAAGAAGGCATCGGATCGTGGTCGCGAAAGGATTTTGCGCGGGCGGTGCGGCAAGGCGTATCGCCGGAGGGCAAGCCTTATTATCCGGCCTTCCCCTACCCCTTCTACCGCCGGTTAACGGATCAGGATATCGCCGATCTGTGGGCCGCGTTCCAGACGGTTCCGCCGGTCGCGACGCCTTCGAGGGAACAGGAGGTGCCGTTTCCGTTCAGTTTCCGCGACGGGGTTAAGCTGTGGCGCGCGGTGTTTTTAAAACCTGGACCGTTCAAGCCGGAGCCGGGCAAATCGGAGCGTTGGAACCGCGGCAGATACATCGTCGAGGGACCGGCGCATTGCGGCGCCTGCCATACGCCACGCAATTTTGCCGGGGCGCGCCAGGTTGAGCTGAAGCTGCATGGTGCGGAGGATCTGCCGGACGGTGATGTGGCGCCGCCGATCACGGCCGAAGCGCTCCTCGACAATGGCTGGAGCAGGCAGACGCTTGCCTATGCGTTGAAAACCGGCGTGCTGCCGGATGGTGACGTGTTCGGCGGCTCGATGGGCGAGGTCGTGCGCGACGGCACGGCCTTTCTCACCGACGAGGATCTGAGCGCTATCGCAACCTATTTGCTGGACCAGGAATGATGATCTCACGACGCTCCCTGCTGGCCGGCGGTGCCGCAACCCTGCTGCCGCTGCCGACGCTGTCACTGGCTGAAACCGGTGACGGATGGCTTGATCTTAAGGCCGGACCGGCAGCCAGGAAACTCTATACGCCGGATGGGCCGGACTCGCCGCTTTGGACCTATAATGGTCAGGTGCCCGGGCCGGAAATCCGGCTGAAGCGCGGCGAGCGGGTGAAAGTGCGCTTCACCAATGAGCTCACAGAGCCGACATCGATCCACTGGCACGGCATTCGCATCGACAATGCCATGGACGGCGTCGCCGGGCTGACGCAGGCGGCGGTGGCACCAGGGGAGAGTTTTACCTACGACTTCGTGGTTCCGGATGCCGGGACCTATTGGTACCACGCCCACAACAAGAGCTGGAACCAGGTCGGGCGGGGCCTTTACGGGCCGCTGATCGTCGATGAAGAACAGCCGGCCTTTGACCGGGCGCATGACCTGACGCTGGTTGTCGACGACTGGCGGCTCGTGCAGCCGGGGATTCTCGACACCGAGAGTTTCGGGGCCCTGATGGACTGGGCGCATGGCGGGCGGCTCGGCAACTGGATCACGGTGAACGGCGTGGCTCAGCCGAAGCTGCGGCTCAAGCGCGGCGAAACCTACAGGCTGCGGCTGATCAATGCCGCCAATGCGCGCGTTTTCGAGATCGACCCGAACCGGTTTGGCGCCAAGGTCCTGGCTTATGACGGGCAACCGCTGCGTGAGCCGGCCACCCTGCCCTATGCGCCGGCGCTGCTTGGACCAGCGCAACGTATGGATCTCCTCGTCAAGGCGGAAGAGGATTTCGTCATCGAGGAACTGTCGACCACGCGGCCGTTCCCGCTGGTGGGTTTTGCGGCCACCGCGGGCGAGACGGCGAGCAATGCCGCGCCTGCCGTTCTGCCGCTCGCGCCGAATGCGATCGCGGAGCCGGACCTTGCCGGCGCGCGCCGGGTCAAGGTGGTGATGCAGGGCGGCGCCATGGGCGGCCCGGTGGATATCACCTACAATGGCAAGCGGCTCGAGGGTGAGGATTTCCCGCGGACGCGCCAGTCCTGGGCCTTCAACGGCATCGCCAATCTCGCCAAAGAGCCGCTTTTTGCCGCCGAACCCGGAGAAACGATTGTCATTGAAACAGTCAATCTCACCAGCTGGGTGCACGCCATGCACGTTCACGGCCATCATTTTCGCGTCTTGTCGCGATCCGGCAGCGAGATCGACGAGGACCAGCCGTGGCGCGACACCTTCCTGATCGGACCGGAGCAGACGACCGAGATTGCGTTCGTCGCCGATAATCGCGGTAAGTGGCTGTATCACTGCCATATGCTGGAGCATGCGGCCGCGGGGATGACGACCTGGTTCGATGTGAGCTAGCCGGGACCGCGCGGCGGCGGGTGGACCTCAGACGTCTCAGCGCTACTTGGCTGAAGATGTCGAACGCGAAAGGATCTACCCATGCTGAAATCTTTAGTCGCCGGTCTGGCGCTGAGCGTTGTTGCCCTTGGCGCGAACGCCGCCGAACTGATGGAAACAACCAGCCCGCACAGCGTTGATGAGACGGTGACGCGCTTTGTCAGCGCCGCCGAGAAGGCCGGGGCGACGATTTTCGCACAGATTGACCATGCCGAGGGTGCGAGCTCCGTCGGCACTGAGATGGAGCCGACCATGCTGATCGTTGTCGGCAACCCGAAGATCGGCACGCCGGTGATTGCCGCTGATCGGCGCGCCGGGCTTGATCTGCCGCTCCGGGTGCTGGTCTGGGAAGCGGATGGCAAGACGATGGTCGCCTATGAGCAGCCGTCCGAAATCAAAACGCGTCACGGCGTCGAAGGGGCCGATGCATCGTTTGAAAAGATGCAGGGCGCCCTCGACAAGCTGGTCGGCGCGGCAACCCAAGCCGACTGAGGCGGCGGGCGCTCGCGAAGAGGCCAAGCGGCCAGATCAGAACCAGACTTTCAGAAGCGGGACGGATCGGCGGCGCTGTAAAAGCGCTCGCCATTCGCCGCCATACGGCGCAGATTTTCCGGCGGGGCATAACGTTCGCCATAGCGCGCCGCGTAGTGCTCGCAACGGGCAAGAAAGGCCGCCTGCCCGAGCGTATCGACATAGGCGACCGGTCCGCCACGAAAAGCGGGGTAGCCCCAGCCGAGCACCGCACCGACATCGCCATCGATCGGTCGCAGCAGCACCCCTTCCTCGAGGCAACGCAACGTCTCGATCGATTGCAGCATCAAGAAGCGTTCCGCCAGTTCCGCGGGGGCGGGCTGATCGGCCAGCGGTTCGAACTGTCCGGCGAGGCCGGGCCACAGGGACTTGTCGCCGTTTGCCGAATAATCATAGTAGCCGGCGCCATCGCTGCGTCCCTTGCGTCCCAGTTCGTCGACCATCAGCCGGCAGACGCGATAGGCGGCGGTTTCCCTGAAGGCATCGCCGAGATCAGCGCGTTCCTGGCACTGCACCTTGTAGGCCAGCGCGATCGACAACTGGTCGCTGAGCGCCAGCGGACCCATCGGCAGCCCGGTCAGAAGACCGCCTTCCTCGATCAGATGCGGCGCCACCCCCTCCTCGAGCATTTCCAGCGCCTCGTAGATATAGGTGGCGAACACCCGGCTGGTGTAGAAGCCGCGCCCGTCGCGCACGGCGATCGGCGTCTTGCGCACCGCCTTGAGGAAATCGAGGGCGTGCGCCAGTGCGGTGTCCGAGGTCTGCTCGCCCATGATGATCTCGACCAGCGCCATGCGGTCGACCGGCGAGAAAAAATGCATGCCTATGAAAAGATCGGGCTGGCTGCTGGCCTCGGCGAGACCGGTGATCGGCAGGGTCGAGGTGTTGCTGGCAAAGACGGTGCCCGGCTTCATTCTGGCGACGGCGCGCCGCGTCACATCGGCCTTGACCGCGCGGTTCTCGAACACCGCCTCGACAACCAGATCGACATTGGCGAGGCGGTCGAAGTCGTCGGTCGGTTCGATGCGGGCCAGCAGCCCTTCGGCCTTGTCGAGGGCCGCCCGGTCGCCGCGGGCGCGGCGTTCGAGCCGTGCGTGGATCCCGTCCCGACCTTTTTCCGCCTGTTCCATAGTCGTGTCGAGAAGAACGACCTCGATGCCCGCTGCGGCGGCGATCTGGGCGATGCCGGCGCCCATCATGCCGGCCCCGAGCACGCCGATGCGGGAAAACTGCCGCGTCGGCACGCCGTCCGGGCGGCTGGCGAGCTTGCGCGCGGCGCGCACTGCGAAAAAGCTGGTGCGGATGGTGTTCGACGATTGCGGGTCAAAGCAGCAGTCGACAAAATTCCGGGTTTCGATCGCAATGCCGTCATCGAACGGTATGGCCATGCCCTCACGCACGCTGGCCAGAGCGCGCTCCGGCGCCGTCTGCAGGCCGCGTGTGCGGGCGCGCATGTCCTCTGCCGCCTTTTCAAATGCCGCATTGTCCTTCACCTGCGGTGCGGCGTCCGAGCGGTCCCAGGGCTGCACGACGTCCCCGGCGGCCAGCTCGAGCGCCTTGCGGCAGGCGGTCTCGAGCAACTGGTCGGCACTGGCGATCGCGTCGAGCATGCCATGGTCGAGCGCCTCGGCGACCTTCAGGACCTTGCCCGACAGAATCAGCGGCAAGGCCTTGTCGATGCCGATCAGACGCGGCAGACGCTGCGTGCCGCCGCCGCCCGGGAGCAGAGCCAGCGTCACTTCCGGCAGTCCGAAACGCGCGGACGGATTATCGGCGGCGATGCGATAGTGGCAGGCCAGCGCAAGTTCATAGCCGCCGCCGAGCGTGCTGCCGTTCAGCGCGGCGACAAACGGTTTGCCGGACGTCTCGATGTCGCGGTAAATCCGGTGAAAGCCGAGAATGCGCTTCTCGTAGGTGTCGCGGTCCATGTCGCCGGGCAGGATCTTGGTGAGATCGGCGCCGGCGAGAAAATCCTTCTTGGCGGAGGCGACAACGACGCCGCGAACGGCGGGATCGGCGATGGCGCGGCGGGCGAGTTCGCCGTAGCGCTCGATGCTGTCGCCGGTCAGGACATTGGCGGCCTGGCCCTCCAGATCCCAGAGAAGGACCGCAACTCCATCGGGGCGAATGTCGTACCTGATCATGTGGATTTTCTCCGGCGGTTGTTGCGGACGAATGTCCCGTCGAGAGGGAGGTGGACCACACCACAAATGGCTGCGGCCTGGCGGGCCATGGATTGCGCGGCAAGCTAGTTCGCCGTTTCGAACCGTGTCAATAGTTGAAATCGCAGTCACGGTATGAAATGAAAGCAGCCAGACAATTGGCAAGGAGGGTGACCATGTCCACCAACGCGACGCGGCCGGTTCCGCGACCGACCCCCGAGACCGCGCACTACTGGAAGGGGATTGCCGAGCGCAAGATCCTGCTGCAGCACTGCACGCCCTGCGACAAAACCTGTTTTCCGCCGCGCAGCTTCTGCCCGCACTGCGGCAGCGATGCCGTCGAGGTCGTCGAGGCTTCCGGCAAGGCGACCCTCTATTCCTTCGTCATCAGCCGGGCCCGCGTGCCCGAATTCGAGCGCCCCTACTGTGTCGGCATCGCCGAACTGGAGGAGGGCCCGCGGCTGATGACGCAGATCGTCGACAGCCCGGCCGATCCCGAGCAGCTGTTGGTCGACATGGCGCTGGAGCCGGTATTCTTTGACGCCGCTGACGGCGTCACCCTGCTGCATTTCCGCCCAAAGCGCTAACCAGAGAGACAGAGCATTGACCGAACTCGCAATCGTGGGCGCCGCGGAAACCCGGCGCATCGGCATTGTCGACGACATGTCGGAACTTGAACTCATCAGTGAGGCGGCGCGCGACGCGCTGGCCGATGCGGGCCTTACCCTCGCGGATGTCGACGGCCTGGCAACCAGCTACGAGCGGCCCAACCTGGTGGCCAATTATCTGGGTCTGAAGCCAAGCTGGCTGGATGGAACAGATATCGGCGGTTGCTCGACAATGGTGCATCTGCGGCACGCGGCGGCGGCGATTGCCGCCGGGCAATGCAAAACGGTGCTCATCGCGCATGGCGAAAGCGGCCGGTCCGGCATCGGCCGCGAGGCCGTCGACATGCAGTTCACCGACCTGCACCGGCAGTTCGAATTACCCTACGGTACGGTCGGACCGACCACCGCCCTCACCCTGCCCTTAACGCGCTACATGGCCCAGTACGGCATGAAGGCGGAAACGCTGGCGATGGTGCCTGTCGTGCAGCGCGAATGGGCGGCGAAAACACCGCGCGCCATGCTGCGCGACCCGATCACCGTCGACGACGTGCTGGCCTCGAAGATGATTGCCTGGCCGGTGCACCTGTTCGAATGCTGCGTCGTGACCGATGGCGGCGGCGCGCTGGTGGTCACCGCTGCCGAGCGGGCGGCCGATCTCAGCGAAACGCCGGTGTGGCTGTGGGGCTCGGGCGAGGCCTATGGCGAGGCGTTGATCAGCCAGATGCCGGATATGGCGTTTGCCGATGTGTTCGCGCAGTCGGGCGCCATGGCGTTCAAAGAGGCCGGCGTCGGCCCGGACGACATCGATCACCTGATGCTCTATGACGCCTTCGCGCACATCCCGATCTTCGCGCTGGAAGCCCTCGGCTTTGCCAAGCGCGGCGAAGGCGGTGATCTGATCGCCAGCCGCGCCACGGCGCCGGGTGGCCGCCTGCCGGTCAACACCACGGGTGGCGGATTGTCCTATACCCATACGGGGCGCTACGGCATGTATGCGGTGCAGGAGAGCGTGCGGCAATTGCGCGGCACAGCGGCGGCACAGTGCGACAATATCGACGTGTCGCTGGCGCATGGTCTCGGCGGCATGTTCGCGGCCGCCGGCACCTCGATCCTGTCAAAACACAGAAAGCGCTGAGGCGCGCGCGCCTAGCTTTCGTCCTCATAGTCGGGCGCGGCGAAGAAGCGCGCCGTGTCCGGCATGTCCCGCGAGGGGCGCATGGGGAAGGCGGGCGGACGTTTTTCAAAGAAGGAGGCGACGCCCTCGGCCGCGTCGGGCGATTTGCCCATGGCGCCGAACAGGGCCGATTCCATCCGATGCGCTTCCATCGGATGATCGGCCCCGGCCATTTGCCAGAGCATGCGGCGCACCAGCGCCACCGAGACGGCGGAGGTGTCGGCCGTCAATTCGCGGCAGATCTCCCGGGCGCGCGGCAGCAGTTCCTGCGCTTCGACCAGTTCGGACACCAGACCGTGGCGCAGCGCCTCGGCGGCGGGAAAAAGCGCGCCTGAAACCGCCCAGCGCAACGCCTGCGGCATGCCGACGATGCGCGGCAGGAACCACGCGGCGCAGCTTTCGAGCACAACGCCGCGACGCGTGAAGACGAAGCCGAATTTTGCATGCGATGCGGCAATCCGTACGTCTGCCGCAAGACACAGTGTGGCGCCGATACCCGCCGCCGCACCATTGAATGCGGCGATGATCGGCTTGTTGAGGTCGAACATACGCAGGGTCACCATGCCGCCGCCATCGCGAAATGGCGCGTCCGGCGTCTCGCCCTTCAGGCTTTCGCCATCGCCGGCGAGATCAGCACCGGCGCAGAAAGCCCGTCCGGCTCCGGTGATGATGACGGCGCGCACGTCATCATCGGCATCGGCGCGGTCGAACGCGTCGAGCAGTTCGTCACGCATGCCATAGGTGAAGGCGTTCATCCGATCGGGACGATTGAGGGTGATGGTGAGAAGGCCGTCCGCCTTCTCACAGAGAATGTCCGAATACTCCATTCCGTCTGTCCTTGCCTCTGTCGCCGCCCCGCCTGCCCGCCGCCAACTGCTCTTCACAACCCTTGGCGGCCTGCGCTCTAGCCGCGGTCAGCCGCCGTAAAGCGCCTTGCGCTCGCTCTCATAGGGCGCGTAGGATTCCTTCATGAACGCGCAGTTGAGCAGCATTTCGGCGACCACCTCGTCGCTGCCGGGGCGCAGCAGCCGGGTGCGGATCCAGACGCTCTCGGTGCGGCGGCTCTCGCTCAGAAACACCACCTCGCGGTCGACCTCGTAGTCCTCCCCGACAAAGACCGGACCGTCGAGCAGCCGGATCTCCTGGTCGGCAAACAGACCGACCGCCGGTCCCTTGATATCGACCGACCTGTCCTCCCAGCTGTGCTGCATCAGCACGCTGATCATTTCAAACGGCACCAGCGGGCGGTCCCAGGGCGCCTGCGCCGCCGTGTAGAGCGGCGAGGGTTCGGTGATGCGGCGCAATTTGTCGGCCAGCGAAAAGGGATAGAGCTTGCCGACCCGCCGGTCGGCATCAAGGCGCACCGGCAGGCGCGGCACGCGGGCGCCGATCTCGACATTGGACAGAATGACCGGCTGGCGGGCCGGAGACAATTCGGCAAGGCGGCGCGTCAGCGCCGTGTCATGAAAGTCCGGACCGAGGGAGGCGGTGCCGCGCAGGATCTCGGTGCCGTCGTCGCGCTGCATCCATATTTCGGCGACAGCGCCGTCCTTGTCCGGACGCCGCAGGAAGGCGCGCAGGCTGTCGCCCTCATAGGCGGGTGCCCGGTAACGGGCCGAGAGGCAGCCACGCGCCAGCCAGTCGTCGCCCCACAGGGCGTGGCAGAGCGGAACAAACTGGCTGAAATGCGTCGGCCCCTCGATGGTGCCACCCTCAAAGCCGACGCTGCGGGCGGTCGCATCATCATGGATCGTGCCGTTATGGCCGTATTCCTGCTCCGACAGCATCTGCAGCGGCTGGCGGACGGGTCCGGAAAGGACGCCACCGGACTCTTCGATCGGGCAATCGAACATCAGGCTCCCTTCCCGGCATTGAGCTGCGCCAATCGCCCGGTGATGATCGCATCCGCCTCGTTCATGATGCGCTCGATCAGTTCGGCGGCGCTTGGGACGTCATCGATCAGGCCGGCGACCATGCCGCAGGACCAGGCGCCGCGATCAGTCTCGCCGTCCTTCATGACGGCACCATAGACGCCGACGACCTCATTCGCGATGTCCTCGAAGACCAGGTCGCTGCCACGCTGGCGTTCGGTGGCCAGCACCTTTTCGACGGCCGGATTGTTGAGAACGCGCTCGGTGTTGCGCAGGCCGCGCATGATCAGGCGTGTGTCGCGTTCGCTGGCGGCAACAATGGCGTCCTTGACGCGGTCATGCACCGGCGCTTCGCGGGTGGCGAGAAAACGGGTGCCCATGTTGACGCCATCGGCGCCGAGCGCCAGAGCGGCGACCAGCGAGCGGCCATCGGCCATGCCGCCCGAGGCGACGAAGGGAATGTCGAGCGCATCGGCGGCGCGCGGCAACAGGATCATGTTCGGAATGTCGTCCTCGCCGGGGTGACCGCCGCATTCGAAGCCGTCGACCGACACCGCATCGCAGCCGATCGACTGGGCCTTCAGCGCATGGCGCACCGAGGTGCATTTGTGGATCACCTTGATGCCGGCAGCCTGCAGATGCGGCAGCACGGCCTGAGGGTTGTTGCCGGCGGTCTCGACGATCTTGACGCCACCGTCGATGATCGCCTTGATCAGACCGGGATAATCCGGTGACTGAACGGTCGGCAGGAAGGTCAGATTGACGCCGAACGGCTTGTCGGTCAGAGCGCGGCAGCGGGCAATCTCCCGGGCCAGCTTGTCGGGCGTGCCCTGCGTCAGGCCGGTGATGATGCCCAGACCGCCAGCGTTCGAGACCGCCGCTGCCAGTTCGGCATAGCCGACCATGTGCATGCCGCCCTGGATGATCGGATGGGCGATGCCGAACAATTCGGTGATGCGGGTTTTCATCGGTCCTCCAGCCGGTTGGGAAAGGGCAGCGCGCGGATGCGCGCCGTCAGGTGCCGATCAGATCGGGAATGAAGGTGATCAGTTGCGGAAAGGCGATCATCAGGCCGAGAACGATGACGTCGACGATGAGGAACCACCAGATGCCCCGGAAGATCGCCGAGGTGGATATCCTGTCGCCGACGACGCTCTTGACGACGAAGACATTCAGCCCGACCGGCGGCGTGATCATGCCGACCTCGAGCAGCTTGACGATCAGCACCCCGTACCAGATCAGGCTGGCATCGGAGGCCTGCATCACCGGCAGCACGACCGGCAGTGTCAGCAGGAGGGCGCCGAGCGGTTCGAGGATCAGGCCGAGCATCAGATAGAGGACGACCAGGCCGAGTGCGAGGATCCAGGGCTCGGCGCCGAAGCTGATGACGAATTGCGAGAGTTCGCCGGCGACGTCGCTCAAGGATAGAAAGCGGGTCAGCAGATTGGCGCCGATGGTGATGACGAAGATGGTCGCGGTGGTGAAGGTGGTCTCGCGCACGGCGAGCCAGATGACGCGCAGGCTGAGGGTCCGATTGAGCGCGGCAACGAGGAATGACGCCGCGGCGCCGACCGCGCCGGCCTCGGTGGCGGTGAAGACGCCGGAGAAAAGGCCGCCGAAGACGATCAGGATCAACAGCAGGGTCGGCCAGGTTTCCTTTGCCGCGGCGCGCCGCTCCTCGCGGCTGATGACCTCGGTGACCGGTGGCGCCAGCGACGGATCGAGCTTCACCCGGATGATGATCAGCAGAATGTAGGAGATTGCCGTCAGCAAGCCGGCGCCGATCCCGCCGAGAAACAACAGGCTGATCGGCGTCTGGGTGAATGTGCCGAAGAGAATGAGGAGGATCGATGGCGGGATCAATGCGCCAATGGTGCCGGCAGCGGCAATGGAGCCGGTCGCCAGCTCGGGCTTGTAGCCGTAGCGCAGCATTTCCGGCACGGCGATGCGGCCCATGGCGGCAGCGCAGGCGACGCTCGATCCGGAGACGGTGGCAAAGCCGGCGGAGCCGACCACTGCGGTGATGGCGAGGCCGCCCGGCAGCCGCGACAGCCAGACGCGGCACATGTTGAACAGGCCGCGCGTCAGTCCTGCATGGAAGCAGAGGAAGCCCATCAACAGGAACATGGGAATGGAGGTCAGCGTCCATTTGGCGACGAAGTCGTAGATCACTGCCGTCAGGATGCCGAAGGCGGCCCGTTCGCCGACCAGCAGCATGATCCCGACAAAGGAGACCGTGGTCAGCGCCACGGCGATCGGGATGCGGGCGAGAATGAGGAAGACGGCAACGCCGATGCCGGCGAAGCCGATGGCAAGATCGGTCATTCGACGATCCCCTCGGCCGGCTTGGCGCCCGGCTCGTCAGAGCCGCGTCCGCCACCGAGCCCATCGTTGGCGGGCAGGAAGAAGACGACGCAGCGGTAGACAAGCGTCAGGGTCATCAGGGCGAACCCGATGGGCAGGAAATAGTAGCTGGGCCAGATGTCGATGCGCACGCCCTGGGTGAAGATGAAGGCGACAACGTCGCGTTTCTTCTCGGCATCGAGGAATGTGCGGTAGGTGAGCACCGAATAGACGACGATCGACAACAGCCAGGAAATGTAAAGCGCGAAGTTCTGCAGCCGGTCCGAGAGCGTCTGGGTCAGAACCTCGACCGAGATATGCGCATTCATCCGTTCGGCGAAGGCGACCGGCAGAAAGGCGACGCCGACCATGTAGTAATGGGTGACGATCTCGACGGTGGCGGGAAAACCCTGAGAGGTGGTGAACTTGATGACAACATCCAGGACGATGTGCACCATCATGGCGATCACCAGGATGGCCGCGATGACCTGTGTGGCATCAAGGATGCGAGCCAGTGCCCGTCCGATCCTGTAGAGCATTCGCCTCCCCCCGGAACCGTGCTGCGCGGCCGCCTCATGAGCGGGCGGCCGCGCGGTGTCAGCTTACATGCCGTAGCTGGCCTTGTCCGTGTCGCCGTAGATGTTGTCGCGGAACAGATCGGCGACCTGGTCCGGAGCGCTGGCGTCGATCTCGGCAACCAGGCCTTCCCATTTGTCGACGAGACCGCGGAAACGGTCGATCTTGGCCTGCGCATCGGTGACGCCGAACTTGGTTTCGTTCAATTCGGCGATGCCGGGAACATCCTCCTCGACGAAGGCTTCGGTGGCGGCAATGACCTCGGCGTCAGGGGTGACGACCTCGACGCCCATGTCGGCGACACCCTTTTCGTGGGATTCGATATCACCGGCATAGGTGGCCGCGGCCGCGCGGCCAATGCCTTCGGCGGCCGTGTTGAGCACAGCCAGGCGGGTCTCCTCGTCCCAGCCGCGCCACACATCAACATTGGTGTTGAACAGCGCGTTGATGAAGAACGTGCCGAGCGGCAGGTCGGTGACGTATTTTGCCACGTCCTTCAGGCTGAGAGTGACGAAAGCCTCATAGGGATGGGTGTTGACGTCGATGGTGCCCTGCGAGAATCCCTCGTAGATGTCACCGGCCGGCAGGTTGACCTGCACGGCGTCCACGGCCTCGGCCCAGCGGCCAAAGGCCGAGAAGCTGCGGATGCGCTTGCCCTTCAGGTCCTCGAGGCTCTTGATCGGCGTGGTCGAGATCAAACGGTAAGGCGCGGTCGAGGTGAATCCGAGAAAGACCTGCCCCTCATTGAGATATTCCTGGCGGCACTCTTCGCTGGTCAGGCAATACTCGCTGGCGGCGCCGGCCATGACGACAAGATTCGAGCCGGTCATGCCGAGATCGCCGATCAGGTTCGTCTCCTTCAGTTCGGCACGGTGGTAGGAGGAGACGACGTAGCCCATGTCTGCGATGCCATCACGGATGCCCGAAAAGGTTTCCGTGAAGCTGAGCAGCGACGAGCCGGTGAACAGGCGAGCGGTGATCTCGCCGTCGGTGCGCTCCGGGATCTTCTCCTTGAAGTAGCGCATGGCGTCGACCATCGTGAAATTGTCCGGCACGCCGATGGCGAAACGGAGTTCCTCGGCCTTGGCGCCGATCGTCATCAGCACCGTCGCGGCACAGAGATAGCTGGTCAGTCTTTTCATCCTATATCCTCCCATAATTTCATCAGATGAAATGCCTTTCACACAATGAATTCCACGAATCGATGCATATTGCAACCGCGTTCTGCTTCGGACGGCGGAAATCCAGCTGTTTCGGCGTTACCAGGTGTCGATTCGGCGCCCGCGCCCGCCCCGGGCAATGGTTCCGGCGGCGGCAAAGGCGGCGGCGATGCGCGAACGGGAGTCCTGCGGGTCGATGACGTCGTCGATGTCGAGCGCGGCGGCAACGTTGAGCGCCTTGCCGCGCTCGTAGAGCGTGTCGAGGAGACGGTTGAACAGCGCGTCGCGCTCAGCACCCTCCGCGGCGGCGGCGAGATCGGATCGGTAAGCCAGCCGCACCGCGCCTTCGAGGCCCATGCCGCCGAATTCGCCGGTCGGCCAGGCGAGCGAAGCAACGGGGGCATGAAAACTGCCGCCGGCCATCGCCATGGCGCCAAGTCCATAGGCCTTGCGCAACACCAGCGTGACCATCGGCACCGACAGCGACGCAGCGGTGATGAACATGCGCGAGACATGGCGGACGAGCGCCGTCTTTTCCGCTTCCGGGCCGACCATGAATCCCGGCGTGTCACAGAGCGACAGGAGCGGAATGCCGAACCCGTCGCAAAGCTGCATGAAACGTGCGGCCTTGTCGGCACAATCGGCATCAATGGCGCCGCCGAGTACGCGGGAATCATTGGCAATGACGCCGACCGCCCTGCCCTTCAGGCGGATCAGCGCCGTGATCATTCCGGGGGCGAAGGCACGTCGGAGTTCCATCACTGATCCGCTGTCGGCGAACAGGTCGAGAAGCGCGCGGATGTCATAGGCACGCATGCGGTTCTGTGGCACGGCGTGGCGCAGGTGCCGTTGGTCGGCGGCCTCCCAACCGGCCAGGTCTCCCTGGAAGAAGCCGAGATAGCGGCGTGCCTCGGCGACGGCCTGGCGTTCATCGGCGACAACCAGATCGACGACGCCATTCGGAGCCTGAACGCTGATCGGGCCGACCTCGTCGGGCTTGACCAGGCCGAGACCGCCGCCCTCGATCATCGCCGGTCCCGCCATGCCGAGGCTCGCATCCTCTGTGGCGATGATCACATCGCAGCAGCCCGCCATTGCGGCATTGCCGGCGAAGCATCGCCCGGTCACAACCCCGATCAGCGGCGCCTTGCCATTGAGCGCGGCGAGATGCGCAAAGGTGGTCGAGGCCAATCCGGTCTGGGTCTGGAAATCGGTATCGCCCGGACGCCCGCCGCCGCCCTCCGCCCACAGCATGATCGGCAGCGACCAGTCGCTGGCGATGCGGAGCATGCGGTCCTGCTTGTGGTGACCATTGAACCCCTGGGTGCCGGCAAAAACCGTATAGTCATAGGCCATCGCCATGCAGCGGCTGCGCTCGGCGTCGAACAGGTCAGAATTGACGGTGCCGATGGCGGTGATCAGGCCGTCGGCGGGGCTGACGCGGATCAGTTCATCGATCGAGCGCCGCGAACGCTGCGCGGCGAAGGTCAGGCTGCCAAATTCGTCATAGCGGGTCTCGTCAAAGAACTCGGCGAGATTCTCACGCACCATGCGCTTGCCGATCTTTTCACGCTTGGCCACGGCGTCGGGGCGATTTTCATCGAGCAGGCCGGCACGGCGCTCGAACAGCTCCGCAAGTTCCGGTCGGATCTCGTCGAGATCGACGGTCTCGACTTTGCGCGCCTCGATGCCCGAACCCTCCTGCGGCGCCAGGAAAAACAACGGCGTGTCCGCATCGGCGATGTCACCGTCCGAGACGTGGACGGCGCTGATCACGCCATCGGCCGGGGCAACCACGGCCATCTGCATCTTCATCGCCTCGACCAGCGCCAGCTCCTGCCCGGCCACCACCGCCGTCCCCGGTGCCACACGGATCTGCGATAGTGCTCCGGGCATCGGCGCGACGATGGCAAGCTGTCCCTCGGGCGCAGCGGCGGCCGGTAGTCCTCCCGCCGGCGCGGATGAGGCCGGTGCGCCGGCCCTGTCAAAAAACCGGGGGCGCGGCGGCTGCACCGCGAGGAGATCCGGCAGGGCCTCCTCGACGAACTGGGTGTGGAAGTCGATGGCCTCGAGTGCCGGATGTCCGAGAAGAGCGCGCAGGAAATCGAGATTGGTGTCGACCCCCTCGATGCGCGTTTCATCAAGGGAACGCCTGAGCTTGCTCAGGGCGCCGGAAAAATCCGGCTGGCGGGAGACGGCGATGATCTTGGCGAGCAGCGAATCGTAGGAGGGACTGACGCGATAGCCGGTGTAGCCGAGGCTGTCGACGCGGATACCGGGTCCCGACGGGATATCGAAGGTTGTCAGCGTACCGCTGCCTGGGACCGTCGACCCATCGGCCATCATCCGTTCCATGTTGATGCGGGCCTGGATGGCAAAGCCGCGCAGCGCCGGCGGGTTGTCCGCATCGAGGCCTAGATCGGCAAGGCTGGCGCCGCCGACGAGGCGCAATTGGGTTTCGACGAGATCGATCCCTGCCACCTCTTCGGTCACGGTGTGCTCGACCTGCAGCCGCGGATTGGCCTCCATGAAATAAAAGGCGCCGTCTGTTCCGGCCGCCGTGTCGACAAGGAATTCGAACGTGCCGAGACTGCGGTACTGCACGTCCCGCGCCAATGTCAGGGCAGCATCGATGACGCGCTGGCGCAGCGAGGCTGACAGGCCGGGACAGGGCGCGATCTCGATCAGCTTCTGGTGGCGGCGCTGCAGGCTGCATTCCCGGTCGCCGAAATGGATGACTGTGCCGTCGCCATCGCCGAGCACCTGCACCTCGACGTGGCGGGCGCGCGGCACATAGCGTTCGATGTACACTTCATCGCGGCCGAACGAGGTCCTGGCTTCGGACCGGCAGACGGCATAGGCGCCGGCCAGTGCATCAAGGCTGCGCACGACGCGCATGCCGCGGCCGCCGCCGCCGGCCACCGCCTTGATCATCGCGGCGGCGCCCTCACCCAGGCCCTCCATGAAGCTGTGCGCCTCGTCGAGACTGATGCCCGCCTGCGAGCCCTCGGGAAGCGGTACGCCGAGACGCTCGGCGGTCTTGCGGGCGCTGACCTTGTCGCCAAACGTGGCGAGTGTTTCCGGGCGCGGCCCGACAAAGACGATCCCCGCCGCCTCACAGGCGCGGGCGAACTCGGCGCTTTCACTGAGAAAGCCGTAACCGGGGTGGATGGCGTCACAGCCCTCGTCGCGGGCTATGCCGATGATCTGTTCGATGTCGAGATAGGCGGCGGGGCCGCTGCCCTCGAGATCACGGGCGCGATCGACGTGGCCCAGATGCAGGCAGCTGGCATCGTCCTTCGGCGCAATGCCGACTGAGGTCAGGCCGAGATTGGCCGCGGCGCGGGCGATGCGGATGGCGATTTCGCCGCGATTGGCGATGAGAAGAGAGTTGAATTGCAAAGCATTTTCCCTGCTTGCGGATCGGTTGATCACGTTGAACCTTGTGCCGCTCAGCCGCGACGCACCTTTACATCAGCGGTATCGCGGTCCCAGACATCGCCGGCGGACAGACCGGTGCTGCGCAGGACATGCTTCTCGATCTTGCCGGTCGGCGTCTTTGGCAACTGGTCCAGCACCCGAACGAAACGCGGGATCATGAAGTAGGCGAGCCGCGGACGCAGAAACGCGATCAGATCAACCGGATCGAGCGTCGCTCCGTCGACGAGCGAGAGGACCGCCATGACTTCGCTTTCGCTGATCTCGCTGTCGACCGCCACCGCCGCCGCTTCCCGCACCGCGGGATGTGCCATCAGGGCCGTCTCGACCTCGAAGGAGGAAATGTTCTCGCCGCGCCGGCGGATCGTGTCCTTCAGGCGATCGACGAAATAGTAATTGCCGTCGTCATCCTTGCGAAACACGTCGCCGGTGTGAAACCAGCCGTTGCGCCAGGATCTGGCAGTGGCCTCCGCGTCGCGGAAATAGCCGTGGGTCATCGCCCAGGGCTGGTCGGTGCGGATGATCAGTTCGCCGGTCTCGCCGTCGGCCACTTCGCAATCCCATTCATCGACGATGCGCAACTCGACGCCATCCCGCGCCCGGCCGCACATGCCGGCCACCACGGGGTTGCGGCCGGAGACGATCGGCAGGGAGACTTCCGTCATGTTGAACGAGGTGTAGATATCGAAACCGAAGCGCTGGCGCAGCGCCTTGCCGTCTTCGTCGAGCGGCTGCTGGATGATGTGGCGCAGATGCCCGAGCTTTTCCTCGGGACATTCGGGCTGCGACAGCAGATAGCGCGTCATGACGCCGAGCAGGATGGCGAATGTCGCCTTGGTCTCGGCGATGACCTGCCAGAAGGCGCCGGTGCGGAACCGCTCGATGACGGCGACCGAACCGCCGAGCCAGAGCATCAGCATGCACGGCAGGATGCCGGCCACGTGGTAGACCGGCAGATTGACGAGATAGCGGTCCTCGCCTGTCAGGAAATACACCGCCTTGCCGGCTGTCTGGATATGCAGATATGAGCACATGACCCCCTTCGACGGCCCGGTGGTACCCGAGGTGTAGATGATGCACTGGGTCTCGAAGGGCAGGATCTCCCGCTCAGGCGGTGTCGGCGCACTGCCGGCCGCGTCGAGAGCGGCGCTTCCGACCACCGCCAGCTCGCTGCCCGGCAGTTGGTCTGTGCCGAAAACGACAAGGGTCTCGAGGTCGCCGCGCTCAACCGCGTTGATGTGTTGAATCAACTCGGATTCCGCAACGAAAATGCGCGCTTGCGAATTCTCTATGACCCTTTGCAGGAGCGCGCCGCGATAGGCCGGATTGACGTTGACGGCGATGGCACCGAGGTAATTGGCAGCGAACCAGACGCGCAGCGCATCGGGACCATTGGGCAAGGCGATCAGCAGGGTTTGTCCGGCCTTCAGGCCCAGCGCCTGCAGACCGGCCGCCGTGCGCCGCGTTTCCTCAAGGGTGCGGGCGTAGCTCCACTCAAGTCCGCCCTCGAAGACGGCGTAGATCCTGTCTGGATGCGCGGCGGCGCGCTTTTCCAAGAGCGGGCCGAGCACGCAATCGTCACGGGCAGGTATTCTCGGATCGGCGGGGGCGGTGCTTGTCATCTCGGGTGCTCTCGAAGCGGGCGGATTGGCGAAACGTGTCTTGCCCGGCGTTATCAGACGGCCTGTGGCCGGACGGGCTGCGGTTCTGGGTGGGCCGCACGAGGGGATCGGGTGATCTCGACCGGCTCGAAATGAAAGCCATCGGCACTGCGCGTGATGCTGGCTGCGCCCGTTCCGGCGAAATGCGACGCCATCAGGATCGCGCCGCGTTCGGCGCACAGATCGAGCACCTTGAGGCGGCTGCGCAGGGCCAGCGGCCCATCCTCGCACAGCGACGATCCCCATTCCGGGCGGTGCACTTGCAACGGATGATGAATGCTGTCGGCCGCGTGGACGAAGAGCTGCTCGCCATTGTCGATGAGCAGCGCCAGTTGGGTGGCGGTGTGACCGGGGACCGGCATGGTGCGCAGCCCCGGCAGGAGCTCGGTCTCGTCGTCAATCAGGTCGAGACAGCCGGCTTCGACCAGCGGCACAACGGTTTCAGCGAGTATCGGCGCCTGGCCGGGATGAAGCGCCAGCCCGGCGCCTCCCGGCTGCCAATGGGCGTATTCGCGGCGCCCGACAACATAACGCGCATTGGGAAAGGCCGGGCGCCACCCGTCGGCGGTGGCAATGGTGTTGTTCTTCATGTGGTCGGTATGGAGATGCGTCAGAACAACTAGATCGATGTCGGCGGGCGCAACGCCGGCGGCAGCCAAGCTGAGAAAGAACGGCGCTTCGGCGATGCCGTTTTCCTTGCCGCGACCATAGCCGGTATCGATCAGCACCAGTTTGCCGTCGAGACACAAGAGCCAGGAATGAATACTCGAGACGAGTTTCTGCTTTTCGGCATTGTAGTAGGAGGGACCGAGAGCGACGGGCGCGCGCGCAAAGATCTCGTCGCCAAAGTCCGGGAACAAGGTGGCCGGCGGAAACGCCGCCCCGACAGACTCCCTGATCAAGCTCAGCTGCAATGAACCGCTGTCAATCGTCCGCACGTCACCCTCCTCCATGGCGCGCCACGCTAACGATGACGTGTTACCCAGTCAACTGCATTTCACTAGATAACCCATGGACAAAACAGACAACTCCCCAGCCCCCAGGCTGCCGGACCCAATTTCCTGTCGCTCACAGGCCGAGTCGACCGCGGATGTGTCGCGCCGTCTGGCGCAGCCGCTCGAGCGGCACCGGCTCGCCGTTCTTGATCATCTGCGGCGTCAGCCCGGCGATCGAGACGGCGCAAATCGGCTTGTTGTCGGCATCAAGAACCGGCACGGCCAGCGCCGTGATGCCGATGGCGACATCATCGACGGCGCATTCGAAACCCCGCTCGCGGATCAGTGCCAGACGCTGACGCAAATCATCAGGTGACACGATGGAGTTCTCGTTGAGCGGCTGCATCGGCTCGGAGACGAGCCGCGCGATTTCCTCTTCAGGCTGGTAGGCGAGCAGAAGTTTCGGCGCGCCGCCGCAATTGAGCGGCAGGGTTCCGCCGACGGGCCACCAATGCACCTCGAGGCCGCGCATGTCGTGATAGCGGGCCAGGCAAACGGCGGCCCCTTCCTTGAAGACGGAAAGGAAGACGGTCACGCTCAATTCGCTCGCCAGTTCCAGCAGAGCCGGCTGCGCCAGCGTGCGCAGGTCCTGGGAATCGCTGACATTCGAGGCAAGATCGCGGATGGCCCTGCCGAGGCGGTACTGATTGTTGGCGGCATCAAGGGCGATGTAGTTGTTCTCGACAAGGGTCAAGAGCAGCCGGCGCGTCGTGCCCTTGTCCAGCCCCGTTGCCGCACTCACCTCGGCAAGCGTCTGCGCGTCCTTGCCCGCAAAAGAATTGAGGACGGCAATTGCCCGCGAGACGGCCCGAATGTTCTGCTTGAAAGAGCTCGGCTTGCTGTCGGGTGTCATGGGCACGGATTTCCGGAGGTTCGGTTTTCGAGGTTGCTAGAATGTTGGTTGGCGACATCTAGGTCAAAGAGCAATACGAGTTTCATGTCAACATCCGGGCGCGCTGCCGGCGGTCCGGTGCCGCAGCGCGCCCGGATGGCCGAGGTGAAACCGGGGCATAGGCGGGTTTTATAAGGGCGATCATCCATGCGGTCTGCCGGAGAATCGGCAGGGATGCTAGATGTCCGGCAAAACAGAGGAAGCCGACGCCATGACCACCATCGAGATGCATGAGGAAATCCGCGATGCCGTTGCCAAGCTGTGCGAGGGTTTCCCCGGCGAATACTGGCGCCAGAAGGATGAGCAGCGGGCCTACCCGAGCGAGTTCGTCACGGCGCTGACCGAGCAAGGCTATTTGTCGGCCCTGATCCCCGAAGAATATGGCGGCATCGGCCTGCCTTTGTCGGCGGGCGCGGCAATCCTCGAGGAAATTCACCGCGCGGGCTGCAATGCCGGCGCCTGCCATGCGCAGATGTACACGATGGGCACCTTGCTGCGGCACGGCAATGAGGAACAGAAGAAGCGCTATCTGCCGGGTATTGCCGATGGATCGCTGCGGCTGCAGGCTTTCGGCGTCACCGAGCCGACGAGCGGCACCAACACGACCGCGCTGAAGACATTCGCCAAGAAGGTGGGCGACAAATACATCGTCAACGGCCAGAAGATCTGGACCTCGCGTGCCGAGCACTCCGATCTGATGATCCTTCTCGCCCGGACGACGCCGGTCTCGGAAGTGAAGAAAAAGACCGACGGGCTGTCGGTGTTCATCCTCGACATGAAGCAGGCGAAGGATCATGGCCTGACGATTTCACCGATCCGCACGATGATGAATCATTCCTCGTGCGAAGTGTTCTTCGACGATGTCGAGGTGCCGGCGGAAAACCTCATCGGCGAGGAAGGCAAGGGTTTTCGCTACATCATGTCGGGCATGAACGCCGAGCGCATCCTGATCGCTTCCGAATGCATCGGCGATGCCAAGTGGCTGATTGCCAAAGCCTCATCCTATGCCAGCGAGCGCGAGGTGTTCGGCCGTCCGATCGGTCAGAACCAGGGCGTCTCCTTCCCGATTGCCCAGTCCTATGCACGCATGCGCGCCGCCGAACTGATGGTGCGCGAGGCCATTCGCCGCTACGAGGCCGGGGAAAATCCGGGCGCGGAAGCCAATATGGCGAAAATGCTGGCCGCCGAGGCCAGCTGGGAGGCTGCGGAAGCGGCGGTGCAGACCTTCGGCGGTTTCGGCTTTGCCGAGGAATACGATGTCGAGCGCAAGTTCCGCGAGACGCGCCTGTATCAGGTGGCACCGATCTCGACCAACCTGATCCTGTCCTTCCTTGCCGAGCATGTTCTCGGTATGCCGCGCAGCTATTGAGCTTTCGACAGGCCGTCCTTGCGCGGCTGACAATCTGAGTCCGAATCTCAGCCCAAGAGGCTGTATTGAAAGATATTATCGGATCGTGAGTGAGGTGGCGAAGCGTCCGGCCGCGCTCCCGCGGCCGGGTTCGCCGGTCAGGACGACCGGCGCGCCGCGCGGGCGGCAATTTCGCGGCGAATATCCGCGCCGTGCGCATCCAGCTGCGGCACCGTGCCGTAATTTTCCCGCCGCTGACCGTCAATGACAGCCGCCGGAGCGAGGATATCGAGCGGGCCATTGTCCGTGTCGATGCCGGCAAAGCGGCTCTGCGGATGCTGCGCAAGATCTTCCATGTCCGACAGCCTGCCATAGGCGATACGGGCGTCATCCAGTAAGGCGGTGTTGTCCTCGCGGCTGCGCCGGCCGAGTTCGGTGTCGATCGCCCCGTCGACCTTGTCGCGGTTGGCCACGCGGGCATTGTTGGTGCGAAAGAGCGGGTCGTCGGCGAGATCGCCGATATTCAAGGCGGTGCACAAGGCGCGCCATTCGCGGTCATTCTGCACCGAAATCAGCAGTTCCTTGCCATCGCCGCAGGTGAAGATGCCGTAGGGCGCGATGGTGGGATGGCGCAGCCCCTGCCTTTGTGGCGGCTTGCCGCCGTAGCGGTACTGCAGATAGGGCACATTGAGCCAATCCGCCATGGCGTGAAACAGCGACACCTCGATATGCCGCCCCTCGCCGCTTGCGGCGCGCCCGATCAGAGCTTCGAGTATCGCCTGATAGGCGGTCATCCCGGCGGCGATGTCGCACACGGAGACACCGACGCGCGCCGGCTCCTCCGGCGTGCCGGTGATCGCCGAAAGACCGCTCTCGGCCTGGATGAGCAGATCATAGGCTTTCTGCCTGGCGCGCGGCCCGTCGCTGCCATAGCCGGAAATCGAGCAGATGATCAGTTTCGGCAGGCGGGCACGCAAGGAACTGGCGCCAAAGCCAAGGCGATCCATGACCCCGGGGCCGAGATTCTGGATCAGGATGTCGGCGTCCTCGAGCAGCGCGGCAAGCACCGCCTTGTCGGCATCATCCTTGAGGTTGAGGGCAATTGACTCCTTGCCGCGGTTGAGCCAGACAAAATAGGCGCTGTTGCCGGCGGCAAGGGCGTCGTAATTGCGCGCAAAATCACCTTCCGGCCGCTCGACCTTGATGACCCGCGCACCGGCATCTGCCAGCTTGACCGAGGCGTAGGGTGCGGCAACGGCATGTTCGACGGAAACCACCGTCAAACCTTCGAGATCGGGCATCCTTGCCTCCTTGCAGGTTACAGTGATCAAGATGCGAAATTTACCGCCTGCGGCGCAAATAGCTTGTTGACAGCGCCCCGATAGGTTCAACTTATGTCCTCCAGTCGAGAGGTAAAATGGATTCACGTCAGCTGAGATATTTTCGCGAGATCATCGACAGTGGCTCGATGAGCGGCGCGGCGCGCAACCTGGGCATCGCGCAGCCTTCGCTGTCGCAACTGGTGCGCAATCTCGAAGCCGTGCTGGGCACCGAACTCCTGGTGCGCTCGGCGCGCGGCATCGCGCCGACCGAGGCGGGAGAACGGCTGCACCTGCATGCCTGCGCTATCGAGGCGATGATCGAGGAAGCGCAGCGTGACGTCGTTGATATCGGTGCCGAACCCTCGGGCCGCGTCGCCTTCGGGATGACGCCGTCGATCTCGATGGCCCTTTCGATCCCGATGGCCGAGACGATCCGGGTCGAAATGCCGAAAGTGCAATTCACCGCCACCGAGGCCATGTCCGGGCACCTGCGCGAATGGGTGCTGAAGGGCGAGATCGACATGGCCTTGCTCTATGACAACACCAATATCGGCGAGTGCGCCTCCTCGGAGCTGCTGATCGAGGATCTGTGGATCTACGCCGCCAGCGATTGCTGGCCGTTCGAGAGTGCGCCGGGCGAGCCGGTGACCTTTGCGCAGGTTGCGGAGACCGAACTGGTGCTGCCCTCCGAGCGGCACGGGCTGCGCGCCTATATCGACCGGGTCGCCCAGAGCGAGCGGCTTACACTGAATGTGCCGACCGAGATGGATTCGCTGCCGCAGATCAAGGCGCTGGTGGCGCGCGGCAGCGGCCATACGATACTCTCACCGGCGGCCGTGCACGATCTTGTCAGCGCCGGAACGCTGGTCGGTGCGCCGATCGGTGAACCGCGCCTCAGGCGCAGCATCTACCTGGTCCGCTCGACCAACCGTGTGACGCGCGCCACCCGCCAGACCGAGGATCTGTGCCGCGAAGTGGTGCGCGACCTGATCAACCGGCGCCTGTGGCAGGCGGAATTGCCGAGGGATGAATAGCGGGCGTTCCGCCGGCGGTGAGCACGGTTTCGCCGACACTCAGGCGCGAGGTGCCATCAGCGCGCCGATGTCACGGGCAGCCAGAGCATCCAGCCCGCCAAGCTGGTTCCATATCCGGTTGCCCCGGTCGCCGAGAATGGCGACCGCCTTGGCCTGCAGTCGCTCTGCCAGCACGTCTTCGGGCAGCGGCGCGGCGAGATCATGGCTGATCGGCACCGTCGTGCCATCGCTCAGCGTCACCACCCCTTCCGCCTGCAGATCGCTGAGGGATTCATCGCCGATCACCTCGATGCATTCCGCAAGTGCAGCCAGTTCCTGATCGGCGGCCAGCGCGTCGGTATAGGCGCGATCGTCGCCGGTCTTGTCGCCGCGCACTGTCATGCCAAACAGCCAGTTGTAGCTGAACTTGACCTCGAGGCCGGTGCGCGGCCGCTTGATGTCGCACACGCGCAGCCAGCGTGGATTGGTGCGCAGCGTCATGGCGGCAACGTCCTTGATCGCGCGCCCGCACAACGCCTCGGCATCCAGAACAGCCTCGATCATGGCGTGCAGGCCGTGGCAGCAGGCATGCAATTTATACTTGTTGTCCTCGAACAGAAACGCGCCGCCTTGCGGCCGGCCAGCGGTATCGGCGCCCGCCATGCCCCTGCCCTGCGGCGTGTGGGTCTCGACAAAACCCTGCACGCCGAGTAGGCCGTCATCGGCGGAGGTCATGCCAAGTGCGGCGAGCCTGGCGCATTCGATGCCATTGGAGGCCGCAATACCGGCATTGTAGGGTTTGCCCATGGTGCCGAACTGCGACTTCAGGCCCGAGGCGCGGGTGGCGCACAAGCCCAGGGCATTGCGCAATTGCCGGTCATCGAGCTTGTAAAGGCGCGCCGCCGCGATGGTCGCCCCGAATGCACCGGCGGTGGCAGTCTGGTGGAAGCCCATCAGATAGTGCTCGCGTCCGAGAACGAGGCCGATGCGGATGGCTGCTTCGGCGCCGACCACAAAGGCCTTAAGGATGGCATCGGCACCAAGGTCCTGCTCCACTCCGGCAGCCATCGCCGCCGGATAGATGCCGACTGAAAGATGTCCGACATGCGCGAAATGCGTGTCGTCATAATCGAGCGCATGGCTTGCGGCACCGTTGACCAGGGCTGCCATGCGCGCCGGTGCCATGCCGCCGCCAAACAGCGGGGCGACCGGCTTGCCGCCCTCCTCTTCGGCCAGTTGGCGCAATTTGGTGACCAATGGTTCATCGATCGCGGCAACACCGCATGTCAGCCAGTCAAGCAACGAATAGCGCGCCAGCATCATCGCCTTGGGCGGCAGGCGATCGTCCGGCTGGGCCGCAAGTTCGATCAGTTCGTCGATGAACGCCATGGGATCGTTCCTTTTCACAGCTCATTCATATGCATTGCAGCAGGGTCATCGCGGGCCGTCACCGGCGCTTGTTGCCAGCGACGCGGGCCAGACCGGCAGCCAGCCAGTCGGGCGATCGTCGCGGCGGCGCCTGACCCAGTTCGATCGGTTCGATGTGCGTCTCCGAGAGGTTGCCGAAGCCGACGCGGTAGGCGAGCCACCAGACCAGCACGACGCCGAACAGCCAGAACAGGATCTGCCAGACCCAGAGCGAAGGGATGCCGAGCGCCGCCGCGACTGGGCTGAAGATCGGATCGCTGAAGAAAGTGTTGCCGAGCACGGCGCCCGGCCCGTAGGCCAGAAACCCCCAGACGAGCATCAGCGACCAGAACAGGCCGCGTCCGCCGATCTCGACGCGCGTTGCCGCCAGCAGCGAATCGTGCAGACGGTCGCGCTCGAAGCGATCGGGAGCGTTCAGCGTGACGACCGCCGACAGCAAGACGATCAGCAGATTGAAGGTCAGGCCCCAGGCGGCGGAGTGAATGGTCAGGGGCCAGCGCCCCCAGGGCAGTTCGACAAACAGCGCTTCGAACACGATCAGGCCAAGCGGTTCGGTGAAGACGACGATCAGCATGCCGAGTGTCATGCCGGCGAGGATGGCGCCGCGGCTGATCCAGCGCAGAAAGCCAAGCCCGAGAAAGGCCGGCAGCATCTGCACTGCCAGAGGCAAAGCGACACTTGCTGTTACAGCTGACAACAGGGGGAAAAAGCTGGCGAGCAGCGCCACGAAAAAGAAGGTGAAGCCAAGCGCGACACGCGCTGAAAAGCGCTGAGCGCGGTGGGATAGATCTGGCAGCAGATAGGCGATGATCAGTTCGCGCGTGAAGATCAGAACACCGCCGGTGACAAAGAAACTGACGGCAAAAAGCGTGGCGATCACCAGCATCAGAACCAGCGCCGCGCCGGCCAGGGGCGCGGCGGCATAAAGCGTTTCAGCGAGCGCCATCGGGCCGTCAGCCATGCGCGTGGCCAGAAGCGGCGCGCCGAGGACGAGAACACCACCGGCCAGCCCGCCGGTCAGCCAGACGCTGGACACGCCGAGCGTCGCGCCGGCGCGCACGGTCTGGCCGAGATACAGGCTCGCCGGGCTGAAAAGAATGCCGAGCAGGGCAAGAATCGACGAGCCGATGGCGACGGCCGAAAAAATCCCGACGGGCAGGACTTTCTTGCCGATGCCCCCGACATATTGCACGACGCCGGGGATGCGATCGGCCAGGACGCCCTCGGCAACCGGGATCGGCTGTGCCGGGAATCCCGGCCCGGCGATGAGGATTTCCGCCAGAATTGTCGAGCCTGGCAGCAGAAGGGCAAGTAGCACGGCATGCATCGCGAGCACGAGGATCGCGGCCCTCCATCCGCCGATGATGGCTGGCACGGCGAGTGAAATCGCCAACAGCCAGACCCAGGCAATGCGCGGCACGCTTCCATTGCTGGCCTGTTCGAGAAGCTGGGCGGCAAATGAGAGCAGATTGGCGGAAAAGGGCAGTGCGAAAAGCAGGGTCAAGGCAAGGATGATGACGCGCAGGGCGATCGATCCGTAAAACCGGCCGAGGGCTTCGCCGGGCGTTGCAAGCCCGGCAATGCGCGTCACATACCACAGCCGATTCCAGATCAGCAGCGCCGCGACCGCGAAGAGCACGAACCCGACAGCGATGTGCGAGGCGGACAGTCCGAAGGTCGAGACCCGCCAGAGATGCTGTTCAAGACCGAGACCGGCGATGGCCAGCCCCGGCAGGATGAACATCGCTGCCCATCCCGGCAAGCGCCCGCCGCCATCGAGAAATTCTGCGGCTGGCGCATCAAGGCGGGCGATGCGGGCGGCGAAATACACGGCATACAGCGTCAGCAGAAGCAGCAGGGAGAACAGCAGCGGCGTCACCGTCGTCCTCCCCGATGCGGCAGCCGCGAAGCGGGCCGCAGATTGTTGTCGCGGATGACATCGAACTTCTCGAAGGCACCGCGTGGTCCGTGGCGAATGACGAGATAGGCGATAACCGCCACGACGAGGGCCATCAGGCCCACTCCGACCGGCAGGAAGATCCTTTGCACCAGATCGTCCGAGCCGGTCAGCACGGTGAGCAGCAGAGTGAGCAGCGCCGTTGCAAAGGCCACGAGGCCGAGCGCCGTCTCACCGGCGGTGAAGCCGGTCTTGAGGACAGTATTGACAATCACATGACCGACGAAGGCGAGGATCACCGCCGCGAAGGCGGCGGCAATCCAGGCGCGTGCGACTTCCGGCGCGGCCTCGGACGCGATGCCCGTGTGCGCAAGGATCGCCGCCACAAAGGCGGATGGCGTCCAGATAGCCATGACAAGCGCATGGCGATCCAGCCTGTCGGTCGAGGTGTCGGCCATTATGGCAGGTCCTAGCTGTCGTCGTCGTCACTGCCGCCGCCTTCGGACGGCTTGGGCGGGAAGTTCTTGAACTGCATGCCGCCGGCGGCGCCGAGATTCTTCAACGGCAATCCGATCTCTTCCATCAGCCCGTCGACGAAAGCGACCTGGGTGCGATACTTCATTGCCGAATTGACGACCTGGTCGGAAATGCCGCCGCCTGATCCGCCGCCGCCACCGCTGCCATCGCCGCGATCGGACGGGCTGTTGAGGCCCGGCAGGCCATCGACCTGCAGGATCTTGATGGAGTCGATGTTCTCCATCGGCTTGACCTGTTCGCGGATGATCTCCGGCAGGCGCGTGACAACGCCCTCGAGGATGGCACTGCGGCGCGCTTCCTCGCTGCGCAGGTTCTCCGCCTCGTTGAGCTGACGATTGCCCTCGGCATCGATGGCATAGCGCAGCTCGGCGGCCTTGGCTTCGGCCATGTCGCCCTTGGCGCGATACTCGCTGGCGCTTTTTTCCGCTTCCGCCTGCTTGATCAGGCGAATGGTCTCACGCTCGGCACGTGCTTCGGCATCGATCACCTCGATGGCCTTGGCGCGGTTGGCCTTCTCCTCGGCGCGCGTCGTCTCGATCTGCTCCTCGGACTTGGCCAGCTTGCGCCTTGCCTCGGATTCGTTGGTGCGGGCCACCGCCTCGTCGATCGCCTTGTTGACGACAGCGATCAGGCGCTCCTTGTCGGCCAGTTCGGTTTCCATCTTCTGCTCGATCTCGAAGCGCTCGATGTATCTGCGGGCCGCAACGCGCAGTTCCTCGATCTCGCGGTCCGCAACGACGCGGGCGTCCTCGATCTCGCGGTAGCTGGCGGTTTCGGCGAGCTTGATCTTGTGCTGGCGCTGGATGTCGCGGGCGCGCAGCTCCTCCTCGATCTGCAGGCGCTCGTTCTCGACGGAAAGCTTCTTGGCCAGCATGGCGCGCTCGGATTCCGACTGCGCCATCTCCGAGGTGACGCGGACGTCCTTCTCGCGCTCGACGGCCTCGATCTCGATGAGTTTCTCGGTGGTGATGCGGGCACGCTCGACCTCCTGCTGGGTGAGCAGGCGGGCGTTCTCGATCTTGCCGTCGCTTTCCGTCTCGAGCGTGGTGATATCGAGCCGCGACCTGATCTGGGCCTCGCGGATCTCGGCTTCGCGGTTGATGCGCTCGGCCTCGACCTGGCGATGGCTCTGGATGCGCTCGGTCTCGAGATGCGATTTGGACGTGATCTCGGCCAGTTCAGTGTCGCGGCGGCGCTCGATCTCAAGCGTCTTGATCTCGTTCTCGCTGCGAATGCGCTCTTCGTCGAGCGCCCTGCCCTTGGCGATCATGACGCGTTCGGATTCTTCCTCGGCGCGCACGCGTGCCTGGGTGATCGAGATCTGCGAGGTGGAACGCTCGGTCTCGATCTCGGCGGCCTGCTGCGCCTTTTTCGACTCGATGTCGCGCGCCTGCTCGATGCGGACATATTCAAGATCGCGATCGATCTCGATGATGCGCTGTTCCGCCTCGAAATCACGGGTCTTGATCTGCACCCGCGTTTCGTTCTCGATCTGGTTGCGCAGCTTGCGGCGCTCTTCGGTCTCGCGGACAATCAGCGTCAGGCCCTCGGCGTCGAAATGGTTCGACGGATTGAACACCGAGATGTCGGACTGGTTGAGCGAGGTCAGCGCCGCGGTTTCGAGTTCGAGGCCGTTCGAGGTCAGAACAGTCTCGACGAGGCGCGATACCTGACGGACGAAATCGGCGCGGTTCTGGTGGATCTCGTCAAGCGTCATGGAGGCGGCAACGGTCGCCATGGCATCGACAAGCCGGCCCTGGATGACTTCCTTGAGGGCGGTGGATTCCTGCGTGCGGGCCCCGAGCGTGCGGGCTGCCAGCGACACGCCTTCCTCGGTTGCGATGACACGCACGAAAAACTCCGTGACGATGTCGATGCGCATCTTGTTCTTGGTGGTCAGCGATTGCTCGCCCTGACGCCGGATCTCGATCGGGATGGCGTTCATGTTGACGACGGTGATGTCGTGGATGATCGGGATCACCAGTGCGCCGCCGCCCATGACGACGCGTTCGCCCCCCGAGCCCGTGCGCACGAAACTCTGGTCCTTCGAGGAGTGGCGGTACAGCCAATGCAGCAGATAGACACCGACCGCGATGAGGATCGTGGCCAGGATGATGATTGCGATAATATCGGCACCGGTCATGACGATTTTCCTTCCTTAGCGCCGCAGGGCGATCAGTACCGTTCCTGGCCAGCGACAGCCAGAACGATGAGGGACGGGATGATGAGATTGACGATGTCAAAGACATTGTAGAGGACGATAACGCCCGGCGCCTGGCCAACGCCGATCACCACATCGACGAAGTGCAGGATCGGGTAGACGGCCCAGCCAATGGTGAACAGCAGGCGGATCCAGAAGAAGCCGAGCCGCACGGGCCGCGAGGATTTCCGGACCGCCTCGGTCATGGCCCCGAAATACATCTCGCCGAGAATGTAGAGCCAGAAACCGATGGAGATCAGAACACCCAGCGTCGGGTTGAAGAAGGAGGCATCCCCCAGCCAGCGGCCGAAGGTCATCAGCACGGCCGCACCGGTGATCCGCCAGAAGATACCGACAGGCACCGGTCCCTGCGTGCGGGCGAAGAAATAGACAGCGGCGACCTGCAGCGGATGCACGGTGTACCAGGCCGAAAAGCGCACGCCGGCGCTGGCCTTCTCGCCGCCCAGCCAGAAGCCGGCGGCGCCGGCGTAATACAGCGCGGTGACCAGGCAGGCGGTGGCCACGATCGCCACCGGAACACGCCAGCGCTCGTTGCTCCAGCTCAGGCCGACGAAACACAAGAGCGCGGCGGCGACGCTCATCAGGGCGAGCCCCGTCAGCGAAGTGGAAACCACATCCTGGGAAGTGTAAAGGGTCGTGAACATGGCGTTTCCTCAGACAGTAGCACGAATATGCGGGGACCGGCCGTACAGCGCGACCATGGGCAGGATCAGCAGGCCGAAAATGAACTGTTGCCATTCATATTCGAGACCGATGCCGAGCAGGAACGAAGTCAGGACCTGCAGCACGAGCACCCCGATGACGGTGAACCCGTAGCCGCCATTGCCGCCGAGCAACGATGTTCCGCCGATGACGACGGCAGCCAGGGTGGTGAACAGATAGGGATCTCCAACGCCGATGAAGGCGCCGCCGGACCAGCCGAGCAGCAAGGATCCGGCAAGGGCGGCGAAGACACCGGATATGACGTAGCAGCCGACCCAGTACTTGAACTCGCTGATGCCGATCAGACGCGCCGAGCGACGGTTGCCGCCCAGCGCATAGAGATTGCGGCCCCAGGTGGTGGTCTTCAGACCGACGATCAGGATGACCGCGATGGCCAGCCAGATGAAGATCGTCGGGGGAAACGGAATGCCGAAGAAGCGGCCGTTCATGGCGGCGAGATTGGACAGCCAGCCGGGCACGGTGCCGAAGACATTGCCGGCGAACTGCGAGCCGATCGAGGTCATGATCTGGGTGAAGCCGGCGACGGCGAAACCGGTTCCGAGCGTGACGATCAGCGCCTGCCCCTGCAGCCGGTAGCTCATCACGCCATTGAGAAATCCGACAATCCCACCCAGCACGAGAATGAAACCGAAGGCGACATAGGAGGGCACGCCGAGCGTGATCAGGAACAACAGGGCAATGTTCGATGAGCCGATGACAAACGGGATCGACAGATCGAGCCCGCCGAGCAGCGCCACCATCGTCTGGCCGACCGAGGCAATGCCGAGAAAGGCGGCGAACAGAAGGATCGCCTTGATATTCGGACCGGACAGAAAGCCCTCGATGGAAAAGGCGGAGATGACGATCAGCGCGAACAGCACGATGAGGCCGATGAAGGCCGACCGGCCGGCGGCAAAGTAGCCCGAGATCTTGAAGGCAAAGAGCAGGATCAATTCGAGCACCAGGAACCCGATCAGGTTCTTGATCGAGCGGAATTCCGGGATCGCCGCGGTGAGGATGAGGTAGAGGACCAGCAGGGTCGCCATGGCAATGGCCAGGACGCGGTTGTCGGCCCACAACTGGCGCAAGCGGCTGCTTTCGGCCTCCTGGTCCTCTTCGCTGGCGACTGCCCTGGCTTCGGCGCGCGCCTCGAAGACAACCGCGACATAGTTGAGCAGCACGAAAACCGTGGCGGCCATCAGCACGGTGTAGAGAATGACCTGCTGCGCGGCGAGCCCGGACTGTGCAAAGCCGACACCCAAGCCGATGGCGGCGAGGATCAGGGCCAGGGCGATGTTCAGCCAGACGAGGCCGATGGATTTCGGGATCGGCAGGATGCTTGAGCGGACGACAGGTTTTTCACTCATGGCGCGGCTCCAAAGAGCAGGCTTTCGGGCTGCAGCAGGATGGCGACGAACAGGGCGGTCAGCAAGACAGCGACAAAGAGGTAGAGAAACAGGCCCATCGTGCGGGCGCCGGCCTCTGCATTGACCAGTCTTGCGGTGAAGACGAAGGCGATGGCGGCCAGCCCGGCGAGAAGGGCAAAGCCCTGGATCGGCGAGAACGCCAGGCCATCGGCGGCAACCCGGGCCGGCGGAAGCAGGAAATAGCGATCAGCAAGCGTGGCGCTGGCGACCACGGGCTCAAGGGTCTCGAAAGCGCCATAGGTGGTGACCTGCAGCATGATGCCAATGACGACGAGGGCGAGTACGAGAAAGGCGCTCCATGGCGAGATGAAGCTGACATAGCGCGAGATCAGCGGCACGAGCAGCGTCAGCAGCAACGACAGCACCAGGATAACGCCGTAGACCATCTGGGTCATGAAAGCCTGGATGGCGCCGAAGTTGAAGGTGGCGAGGACATAGCCGATGAGCCACAGGCTGACAGCGCCCATCAGCGCGCCGATGGCGCCGCCGCGCCCGCCGGACAGGGCCACGCCGCCGAGCACGAGCGCGGTAACCGCGGTCAGCGTCATGTTCTGCCCCTGGGTGGGATCGCCCGAGGAGATCAGCGCCGTGTAGCAGATGGCGCCAAGGCCGACATAGATTCCGGCAATCAGATGGGCGCCGATGCGCACGGTGCTCGTCTTGACGCCGGAGGTCCAGGCGGCACGCTCGTCATAGCCCATCATTTTCAGATTGGAATAGAAGGTGGTGGCGGTGAACAGATACCAGCCGGCGGTGGCGAGCGCCAGGATCAGCAGCACCGGCGAGAAGATCGAGGTACCAAGGCCCCAGTCGGACATGAAGGCGGGCGCGACGCCCCCTGGGCGCGGCATGATGACAAGATTGATGCCGGTGAGCGCCAGAAAGCCCGACAGGGCGACGATGATCGGCTGCACGCGCACCCAGATGACGATCAGCGCGAACAGCAATTGATAGAGCATGCCGAGCCCGAGCGCGACAATGAAGGTGGCGATCGGGCTGGTCAGATAGCCGGCGGTGGAGAGCTTGACGATGACGACATTGATGAAGGCAAGCAGCGGGCCGACCGCCAGGTCGACGGTGCTGCGGCCGGTGACGGCCAGCACCATCAGGGCATAAGTGGCCAGGATCAGCGGCGCGGCGACAATGATCGCGCTGCCGATGCCGGATTCAGAAACGAGATTCGGGCCGCGGATGACAGCCGTGCCCAGCAACGCCGCGATCAGGATGATCGGGACGAGGAGATAGGCATTCGTTGAGGATCCGCGTTCTGCCATGGTGTCCGTGGTGTTGAAGGTTGGTTCTCCGCGGCCGATCCGCGGAGAACAGGAATGTTGAAAGGCGGGATGCCCTAAAGGTCGATGACGCGGCGTTCGCTCGGGCGTTCTCCGGAGCGGCTGCGCGTCGAGCTGCCGGAGGTGCCACGCGCCTGATAGTCGCGCGCCGAACCGCCGCGGCGTTCCGGATCATTCTGCAGGATCTTCTTGAAGACCGGCATGATGACTTCCTTGAACTTGTCGGGATCTTCCGAGGTCGGGAAGTGTCCGCCGCCGAAGATGACGCATTCGCTGTTCTTGACCTTCTCGGCGGTGCGCTGGGTCATTTCCGGCGTGCAGGCGAAATCGTATTCGCCGGTCAGGAAATAAATCGGCACCTTGCCGGAAATCTTGTGAACCTTGTCGCGGTAATCGGAATCGACCGAGTAGTAGTAGAGGTCGCCCTTGAAGATGCCGGGGCCGCCCTGGGCGTAGTACCACCAGGTTTCCCAGCGATACTCGTCGGGGCTATCGGGCGCCATCAGGCCGAACACCGACGTCGCGACGGCTTCGCCGCCGTGAATATGCGGGTGGTGCAGCGGGTCGATATGCCAGCCCGGGGAGTGGTCGCAGCCTTCGAGCGCGATCAGCGCCGAATATTCGTTCTCATAGCGCAGGGCCAGGTCAAGGCAGATATTGCCGCCCATCGACTGGCCCATGACGACCGGCTTGTGCAGCTCGAGCGCCCGGCAGAACTCGAGAATGAACTCCGAATAGAAATTCGTCGTCAGCTTGTACTCATCCTCTTCCTTCCAGTAGTCGGCCGGCGGCAGCGACTTGCCGTGGCGCGGCAGGTCGAAGGCGATGACGCGGAAATTCGAGGTGATGTCCGGGTCGCAGAGCTGATGGCGGTATTCGCGGCCATCGGCGCCGGCGGTGTGCAGGCAGACCAGCGGAATGCCCTCCCCCGCTTCTTCGTAATAGGTCCGGTAGGTCTTGCCCTGACAGGTCACATAGACGTAGCGGCCAACGATCGGATCGTGCTTGTTCATCGCTCGTTCTCCTTAAACTTCGCGCATCAGGGCCAGCATCCAGTGCAGAGCCCGCAGGTTCTGCCAGAAGGTCAGCTGGTTGCCTTCGATATGCAGTTGCTTGTGCAGCGGATGCGCCATCGCCCAGATGTCGTTGAACATCGGCGGGGGTGTCTTCTGGCTGAACTTGGACCAGGCCGAGGATGGTGCGCGCAAGGCGAATTCATAGCCGAGATCGGAGGGCTCGAGTCCCTCGGAAATTTTCTCGATCTTGCCCTTGCGGACCTCACAGAGATAGTCGGTGTCGTCGACGCCAAGCACAAACCGCGCATTGAAGAAACGGCCGATTCTGGGAAGAACCCGATCTTCATTGACGCGGCGCGCCCAACGCTCGACCCAGTCGAGGTCGAATGCCTTTCTACTGCCGTGTATGCTCATTTTGATCTCCTGTCGTTCAGGCCGTGGGCAGCGCCGCTTTGGCCGGGCCGTAGGTTGCTGTGAAACTGCTCTGGTCGATGGTCAGCGGCAGAACCGCTTTTGCGAAGGCGGTCAGATCCGCCTCCGGGGGAAGTTCGAGGCTGCGCGCCTTCAGCGCATACAGCGTGAAAACATAGCGATGGGCGGCGTCAGGGGGCCAGGGACCGCCATAGCCGCGTCCGAAGCCGGGAATGCCGAATGTCACGAAATCGGAATTCAGCTCCTGCGAACCGGACGGCATCCGGCCCGTCATCGATGCCCCCTCGGGCAGAAAACGCACATCGGCGGGAATATTGTAGACCAGCCAGTGCGCGAAGCTGCGCGGGAAATTGAATTCCTCCGGCAGATCGGGATCGGTGATGGCAAGCGCAAAGCTCTGCGTGCCGTCCGGGACACCCTCCCATTCGAGCGCCGGCGAGGTCTGGTTGCGTTCGGTAAAGCGGTCCGGAATGATGCTCCCCTGCGGAATGTCCGGGGCCATCAGCAGAAAGCCCGACTGGTTCATTCTTATCCTCCCGTTGATCGTGGGTCCAAGCCGTACCGGGCGTGCCGCCGGGCGGCCATCGTCGCCTGTCGAGCGCCAATTGGCGCCATCCGCCTCCTCATCGCGCTCTTCGCCGGGCAGGCGCGCATCCGCCTTGCGCCCGAAGGTGGCATTGAGAATGACGTGCGTGTCGAAGGGCGGCTCGAAGGTGGACGAGATGACGCCGCCGCGAAACACCAGCACGCGATTGCACAGATCGAGAAACTCTTCGATCTCGGAGGACAGGAACACCGCCGCATTGCCGCGTCCGGCATATTCGCGCAGGTTGCGGTAAAGGTCGAGCTTGGCGCCGATATCGATGCCGCGCGCCGGATCGTTGAGCACGAGCACACCCGGGCGCTCGGCGAAGGAGCGGGCGATCAGCACCTTCTGCTGATTGCCGCCGGACAGCGAGGTAATGAGATTGCCCGGATCCCCCATCTTGGTCGCCAGCTTTCCGGTCTCATGCGCAAAGATCGGGTCGAGCTTGCGGCGATCGATGAAGTTGAAGAAGCCGCCGGTCGCATGTTCGGGATAGATCGACATCGACATGTTCTCGAAGATCGAGAGATTGGGGAAGATGCCTTCCTTCTTGCGGTCGCCCGAGACATAGGCGATGCCGTTCTCGCGGGCACTGGCCAGATCGAAGACCGGCTCGGCGACCTTGTCGCGGATGATGTGAATGGTGCCGGAGAGCGGCGGCTCGACGCCGGCAATGGCTCGCACGAAGTCTGCCTGCCCCTGGCCATCGAGGCCGGTGACGCCAACGACTTCGCCGGGATAGAGATTGAAATCGAAGCGCGGCGTGTCGGGCCAGACATTGATGCTGTTCATGCGCAGCACCGGCTGGTCGGACAGGCGTTTGACGGCCGTCTGCCCGGTCTGGGCGCGCTCGCGTTCGGGGCCGGCAATCAGATGCAGGATGTTTTCCTCGGTGATCTCCTGCTGCTCGAGCGTGCCGACCGACAGCCCGTCACGCAGGACGGTGGCCCGGTCGGCGATGCGCACCAGCTCGGCGATACGGTGGGTGACGATGAAAATGGCGCAGCCATCGGCCTTCATTTCGCGGATCTTGCGGAACAGCCGTTCGGTGGCCTCGAAGTCCAGCGCCGCCGAACTTTCGTCGAGAATGAGCACGCGCGGATTGGTCAGCATGCCGCGGGCGATGGTGATCCATTGCTTGATCGACAGCGGCAGCTCGCCGACGATGGTGTCGGGATCGAGTTCGAAGCCGAGAAGATCGGCCATGATCTGGCGCGCCCGCTCATAGCGCACATCGTGCGGCTCGGCGGCACCGAACAGGCCGTCGGCACCGAGAAAGAGATTGTCGAGCACGGAGCACTCATCGGCCACCAGGACTTCCTGGTAGACGTTGGCAATGCCGAGTTCCTTGGATTCGGATGGCGTCGTGGCGCTCTTGCCGAAAATCGATACCTGTCCGTGATCGGGCACGAGCACGCCGGAAATCACCTTGGCGAGCGTCGACTTGCCGGAGCCGTTGCCGCCGATGATCGCGTGCACCTCGGCCTCATAGGCGCGCAGGTTCACACGGTCGAGTGCGACGGTCGGACCAAAGGTCTTTCGGACGTCAACGAGCTCTGCCGCTACGGAAGACAACTGATATTCTCCGATTGAAGTCCGGCGGGACGCGATCCGCCGGTACGATGCCCCTGGGGTGGCAAGGCCGTGACGCGCACGGCCTTGCCACGTTGATCACTCAGCGACGGGATGCGACGCCGGGTCGTAGGCTTCCGGATCGGCCGGACGCAGGAAGAACTGGTCCAGAAAATCCTTGCCGGCCCAGGCTTCGATGCCCGGATGATACCACTGGTCCGACTGCTCCGAGCAGTCTTCAGGAATGGCGGCCATCATCTGCTCGCGGTCCATCATGATCGGCTTGGTCAGGATCGACTGCACCTTCGGGCCCTGCCCCTGCAGCGTGCGCATCATGATGTTCCAGATCATCTCGAAATCGTCGCCGGGAGGCCATGCGTGAATGGCGGCGGAGACGTAGTCGGGGTTGTTGCGCCAGTAGCACAGGGCGCCCAGTTCCGAGCCGATGGTGATCGGCACCATGTCGCGGCCGGACTGCTGCAACGCGCGCAGGGCGCCGAGCTCGGAGGCCGACTGGATGATGATGCCATCAAGCTTGCCGGGATTGGTGGCGAGCCAGCGCTGGATTTCAGCCTGCGCGACCTGGTCGGTCCACATGCCGGCGATCGGACCCTTGACCTTGATGTCGGGATAGTCCTCGAGAGCCAGCTCGATGCCGACATTCTGACTGTCGGACGCGGATGCGCCGGGGATGCCCTCGACATTGAGGATGGTTCCCTCGCCGCCGATCTCCTCGGCCATCCATTCGCCCATCATGCGGCCGCCGACGACAAAGTTCGCCGAGGAGTTGACCGAATAGGGGCTGGTCAGATAGCCGATGCCGGAAAACACCGCGACATCGTTGTTATAGGCGTATTCCACCGACGCATTCAGCGCCGTCGGGTTGGAACAGCACACGATGACCGCATCGACACCCTGGTCAACGAGCTGGCGGATCTGCTGGATCTGCGTGGCATCGTTGAGATTGGACTGGGTGATGACGACTTCCTCGAGAAGTCCGAGTTCCTTCCACTTGGGAATGATCTCGTTCTGCAGGCGGTTCATCACGCCGGCGCGCCAAGTGTTGCCGGCATAGGACGAGGCGTATCCGATCTTCCACGGCGGCGGATTCTTGGCCACCCAGTCACGATAGGCGCTGTCGCCGACCGGCTGGTTCGGATCGATCATTTCAGGGTTGTAGAGTTCCTGCTGGATATCCTCGGGCAGTTCATCGACACCCGCCACAGAGATTGCGGTGGTCGCCAGAAGCGCCGCACCACAAAGCGCCGCAATGCGCAGCAATGGTTGTTTCATCCTGTTTATCCTCCCTTGCGAAGCTGCCAGACAAGACCGCTGGACGAGCTATTCCCCACTTGACCATGCCAGGATGGCAATCGGAAGCATGTTTTGATTATGCCCCCCATATCCACGGGGTATGACCGGATACAGGAGCGGCGCCGCGCGCGGGACGCGGCATGCGCAAACGAGCAGCCGGACAGGCGGCGTTTGCGGCCGGCAGTCTTGCATCCCACCGGCGCAATCGCCATTGTCGCAGCCCACAGGCAGCAGGCAGGCAGGTATGGACGGAAAGATCACCTTTATCGCGGCATCGACGCCGGAGGCGCAGGCGGCGGCGCGACATCTGGCAGCGCTCTACGGCAATGTGCGCCGGGAGGATGCCGAGGTCATCGTGGCGCTCGGCGGCGACGGTTTCATGCTGGCCACGCTGCACGATGAAATGAATTCCGGCCGGCTGGTATATGGCATGAATCGCGGCTCGGTCGGCTTTCTGATGAATGATTACTCCGACCGGGATCTGCACGGGCGGCTTGCGGCAGCCGTCGAAAACGTGGTGCGGCCCCTGGAAATGCAGGCCACCGACATGAACGGTGAAATCCACCGGGCGCTCGCCATCAACGAGGTGTCGTTGTTCCGCCAGTCTTATCAGGCGGCGAAGCTGCGCATTTCGATCGATGGCAAGGTGCGGATGGAGGAACTGATCTGCGACGGCGTGATGGTGGCGACGCCCGCCGGCTCGACGGCCTACAATCTGTCGGCGCACGGACCGATCCTGCCGCTCGATGCGCCGCTTCTCGCCCTGACGCCGGTCAGCGCCTTCCGCCCCCGCCGTTGGCGCGGGGCGCTGTTGCCGCACAAGGTGCATGTGTCCATCGAAGTGCTTGAAGCCGACAAACGTCCGGTCAATGCCGTCGCCGATCACAGCGAGGCGAAATCGGTGGTGCGGGTCGAGGTTGCCGCTTCGCCGGACACCGATGCGCGCATCCTGACCGATGCCAGTCATTCGCTGAACGAACGCATCCTGAACGAACAGTTTCAATATTGAGGTTGCCCGATGTCTGCTTGCCGATCCCCCTTCCCAAAACAGTCAGCCACTCCCGGCTTCGGCCTGCTTGCCGCCGTGTTGCTTTGCGCGGCGATGACCGCCTTCGCCGCCCTGCCCGCGCCGGCTGGCGCCCAAGACCTCGATGCCGAAGCGGTGCCGGAACGGGTGCTCTTCGTTCTCAGCGGCGGCCGCTGGGCGGACAGCAGCATTGCGCCGGAAGACAGCGAACAAAGCACCGCTGTGGAAGATCCGCCGGCCGAAGGTGACGATGCGCCGGATGCCGCCGAGACCGAGGCGCAGAGCGAGAAGGATGCGGCGGAGAGCAGCCAGCGCGGCTATTACCGGCTTGTGGTGCTGCGCTCGGCCGACAACACCTCGCGCGTTCACCTGCAGCAGGTGGCCCTGACGCCGGACGGGCCGCAGGTGCTGCAGACCCGCGCCATTGCGGCCATCAATGATCTGGGCGCCTATGTCACCGATGTGCGCCAGGAAGACGGCGGCGGCAGTGCCGGCTTCTCGACCTTCGTCAATCTGAAGATCGATCCGGGTGCCGGCGAAGCAGAGACCTGGGCCGTGTTTGTCGATGAATTCGGCGAAGTGGCGGTTGAGCAGGCGACCAATTGAACCGTCGCGCTGTCGCACCGCGTGGGATGAGGCACCGGGCGCGCGGCATCCGCCCCTGTCACAAAGTGTGATTCTCGATCCGCAACAATTTTAACGATTGCCGGGATCATCCGCGCCTTCGTTGCGTTTGCCTTGGGAAGCAGGTCGTCAGCGCCCTGCGCGACACGCAATCCAATGAAAGGATCTCACAATGGCCAAGCTTGATGGCAAACGCATCGCTATTCTCTCCACCCATGGTTTCGAACAGTCCGAACTGGAAGTGCCGCTTTCCAAACTGCGTGACGCCGGCGCCACGGTCGAGGTGATCTCGCCGGAAGAGGGCGAAATCAACGGCTGGGACAAGAAGGACTGGGGCAATTCCGTCAAGGTCGACAAGGCGCTGATCGCCGCCTCGGTGGATGACTATGACGCGCTGGTGCTGCCGGGCGGCCAGATCAATCCCGATCTGCTGCGCACCGACGAGAACGCCGTGAAGTTCGTGCGCGATTTCTTCAACACCAAGAAGCCGCTGGCCGCCATCTGCCATGCGCCCTGGCTGCTGATCGAGGCCGGCGTTGCCGAAGGTCGCGACATGACCTCCTATCACTCGATTGCCACAGACGTGAAGAATGCCGGCGCCAACTGGCAGGACAAGGCAGTGGTGGTTGATGACGCGCTGATCACCAGCCGCAACCCCGATGATCTGGATGCCTTTGTCGACAAGATCATCGAGGAGGTTCTTGAAGGAAAACACGAAGATCGCAGCGCGGCCTGACCCAAGACCTTGGCTGCAGACATTCGGGGCGGCTCCGGCCGCCCCTTTTTTGTTGGCGCGGAGATTCGCTGCGCGAGGCGATGCCGCCTCAATTCAGATCTTCGACCTCTTCACTGCCGCCGTACACGCGCTGCGCCAGCGCTGCCTCCATGAAGGCGTCGAGGTCGCCGTCAAGGACGTTTTGCGGGCTGGTGCTCTCGGTGCCGGTGCGCAGATCCTTGACCAGCTGGTAGGGCTGGAGAACATAAGAGCGGATCTGGTGGCCCCAGCCGATATCGGTCTTGGCGGCATTTTCCACATTGGCCGCTTCTTCGCGCTTTTGCAGTTCCGCCTCGTAGAGCCGGGCACGCAGCATGTCCCAGGCCTTGGCCCGGTTCTTGTGCTGCGAACGTTCCTGCTGGCACTGGACGACAATATTGGTCGGGATATGCGTGATGCGCACAGCCGAATCGGTGGTGTTGACGTGCTGGCCGCCGGCGCCGGAGGCGCGATAGGTGTCGATGCGGCAATCGCTCTCATTGACCTCGATGTCGATGGAATCGTCAATCACCGGATACACCCCGATGCTCGAGAACGAGGTGTGGCGGCGCGCGGCGCTGTCATAGGGCGAGATGCGCACAAGCCGGTGGACACCCGCCTCGGTCTTGAGCCAGCCATAGGCGTTGTGGCCCTTGATCAGCAAGGTCGCCGACTTGATGCCCGCCTCCTCGCCGTCATGCATCTCGAGAACCTCGATTTTCATGCCGCGGCGGTCAGCCCAGCGGGTGTACATGCGCAACAGCATGTTGGCCCAGTCCTGGCTCTCGGTGCCGCCGGCGCCGGAATGGACTTCGAGATAGGAGTCGTTGGCATCGGCCTCGCCGGACAGCAGCGATTCGATCTGCAGCCGGGTGACCTCGCCGCGCATCGCTTTCAGCGCTCTCTCGGCCTCCTCGACGATCTCGCTGTCGCCCTCTCCCTCGCCGAGTTCGATCAGTTCGAGATTGTCGGACAGCTGTGATTCGAGCTTGCGGATGCCGGTGATGCCGTCTTCCAGCTGCTGGCGCTCGCGCATCAGCTTCTGGGCTTCCGTCGGGTTGTCCCAGAGGCTGGGATCCTCGGCGCGGGCGTTCAGCCAGTCAAATCGCTTGAGAGCCGGTTCCCAGTCAAAGATGCCTCCTCAGCAGGCTGATGGCCTGCTTGATTTCATCAACCACATCTTGGGTTTCTGCGCGCATCGCATTCTCGTTCTGTCAGAAATTCAGATTGTCGCAGCCGGCGAGACCGGCAAAGCGGCCCGGACCATAAGGGCCGAGCCGCAGCTTGTAAACCGCTGTCGCAAAGGCGCGATTCGCCCGCGGTTCGACGTGTCAGTACAGACCGCCGGCACCGGAACTGACAGCCTGGCTGGCCTGCGGCGAGACTTCGGTGATGGCCTCGCCGGTCGCCACCTGGTCCATGCCGATTACCGAATAGAAATCGGACGGGCCGGTGCCGGGCTTGAAGGCTTCCATGATCGTTCCATCCGCACCCTGCGGCGCTTCCATGCCGGTCTTGCGATTGATGGCAATCAGCTTCATGCCCTCGGGCACGCGGAAATCGCTGGGGCGCGTGCCCTCGACAGCCGCCTGCATGAATTCGTTGAACACCGGGGCGGCCAGCGCGCCGCCCGTGGCGCCCCGCCCCATCGGCGTCGGCGTGTCATAGCCGATGAAGACAGCCGTGACGAGGTTGGGCGTGTAGCCTACGAACCAGGCGTCCTTCTCGTCATTGGTGGTACCGGTCTTGCCGGCCGTCGGGCGGTCGAGCGTAACCTTGCCGGCGGCGGTGCCGCGCTGGACGACACCCTCCATCATCGAGGTGATCTGGTAGGAGGTCATCGGGTCGAGAACCTGTTCGCGCTCATCGATCACCTCGGGCTCCGGCTGGTTCAGCCAGGCAGTGGCAACGCAGGCATCACAGCGGCGCTCCTCGTGCCGGAAGATGGTCTTGCCGTAGCGGTCCTGGATGCGGTCGACGAGCGACGGCCGGATCTGCTTGCCGCCATTGGCGAGCACCGAATAGGCCGAGACCATGCGCATGACCGTGGTTTCGCCAGAGCCGAGCGACATGGCGAGCACCGGCAGCATGTCGTCATAGACGCCGAAACGCTCGGAATATTCGGCCACCAGATTCATGCCCATATCCTTGGCCAGACGCACGGTCATCAGGTTGCGCGAGCGTTCGATGCCAAGCCGCAAGGTGGAGGGTCCGGCCGAGCCGCCGCCATAGTTTTTCGGGCGCCAGACCTCACCGCCGGAGACGATCTCGATGGGGGCGTCGAGAATGACCGAGGCCGGCGTGTAGCCATTGTCGAGGGCCGCGGCATAGACGAAGGGCTTGAATGCGGAGCCCGGCTGGCGCATCGCCTGGGTGGCGCGGTTGAATTCCGACTGGGCGAAGGAAAATCCACCGACCATCGCCAGAACGCGTCCGGTATGCGGGTCCATGGCCACCAGGGCGCCCTGCACCTCCGGCGGCTGGCGCAGCCGCCAACGCGGCGTGCCCTCGTCGTCCTTGCGCTGTTCGACATAAATGACATCGCCGGGCGAAAGCACCTGGTCCGGTGTTTTGACCGTCTTGCGCTCGTCGCCAATGTTCAGGCGGAAGGCCCACTGCATGTCCGCTGGGCGGATGACGGCGGTCTGGCGCTCCTCGCCGGTGGCCCCTGACACCTGCGCCTCGGGGCGCAAGCCGATCTGCACTTCCTCGGCATCGGCCGACAGCACGACGGCCAGTTTCCACTCGGGCACGTCGCGAAGCGGATCGATCTCGCCGATTGCCGCGCCCCAGTCGCCGGCAACATCGATGGTCGCCACCGGGCCGCGGAATCCACGGCGCTCGTCGAAATTGATCAGACCCTTTTGCAAGGATTTGCGGGCCAGGCGCTGCAATTCGGGATCGAGCGTCGTGCGCACCGAAAGACCGCCTTCGTAAAGCGCTGTCTTGCCGTAGCGGTCCAGCAATTCGCGGCGCACTTCCTCAGCGAAATATTCCGAGGCAAACAGGTAGGAGCCGGTGCGCCGCGGCGTGACGCCGAGCGGCTGCGCCTTGGCCTCCTCGGCCTCGGCGGGCGTGACATAGCCATTGTCGACCATCCGGTCGATGACCCAGTTGCGGCGCTCGACGGCGCGTTCGGTGTTGCGGAACGGATGATAATTGGATGGCGCTTTCGGCAGGGCCGCGAGATAGGCCGTCTCGGCGATCGTCAGTTCATTGACCGACTTGTTGAAATAGGTCAGCGCGGCGCCGGCGATGCCGTAGGAATTCAGGCCGAAGAAAATCTCGTTGAGATACAATTCGAGAATACGGTCTTTCGAATAGGCCTGCTCGATACGGAACGACAGGATGGCTTCGCGCGCCTTGCGCGAGATGGTCTGGTCGGAAGACAGCAGAAAGTTCTTGGCCACCTGCTGGGTGATCGTCGAAGCCCCGACCGGGCGCCGGCCCGAGCCGATATTCTGCACATTGGTGACGATGGCGCGCGCCAGACCGACCGGATCGACGCCGGGATGGGTATAGAAATTCTTGTCTTCGGCGGAAATGAAGGCGGCCTTGACGCGGTCAGGAATGGCCTGGATCGGCAGATAAAGGCGGCGCTGGGCGGCATATTCCGCCATCAGTTGCCCGTCGGAGGCATGCACGCGCGTCGTCACGGGCGGCTCGTAGCTGTTGAGCACCTCGTAATCGGGCAGATCGCGGGTGATGCTGCCCACATACCAGGCGACTGCGCCCGCGGCGATCAGGAGGAGCACCGTGCCGATGCCGAAGAAGTAGCCAATCAATCGAATCATGCGTTCACTTGTCACTTGCTGTTGGGTCGAACCGGCCCAGGGCCGCCTGCCCTGACCGGAACCGCGTCCGCCTGCCCCTCGCGCCAGGGCGGGGCATTGCGAGCGGCGGCATTCCGGGCGTCTGCGATCTGGTCTTCGTTGTTTCCGTCCGTTTCAGGTTCATCATCTGTTCAGCGGCCACAGCCGTGAGCGATCCTGCGGACACCACCCTGCGGCCTGCCCGCGTCCACTTCACCCGCTTAGCCCCAGCAATGTGCACAAAATAGGGCCATCGCCGTCGGGCCGGCAAAGCAGCGTGACATTGTCATCACGATGTTGCGCATCTGCCACGCCATGTTCTAGCACGCATCGGCCCTTTTCCCACGCCAAAATATGTGCCGGCCCGATTATTCACCGGCTGCCAATATGGTATCGCGATACTGCGCAATGGATGCCGCCAGCAGCTCGGCCGCCTTGCGCCGCCATGCCGCGTCGGTCAGCAGTTTCTCGTCCTCGGGATTGGACAGATATCCCAGCTCGATCAGCGCCGAAGGCAGGTCCGGCGACTGCAGAACGCGAAAACCGGCCTGGCGGTGCGGGTTGTTGATCAGCCGCACCTGTCCCTCGAAGGAGGCGACGATCTCGCTGGCAAGTCCGGTCGAGAGAACGCGGGTTTCATTGCGCGCCATGTCGACAAGGATGCCTGCCACCGAGTCGGGCGCATGTTCGATCTCGGCGCCGATCATGGCGACGGCCTCGTCCTCCTGCTCCAGAAGTGCGGCGGCAACGGCGTCGGAAGCGCGGTCGGACAGCGTGTAGACCGTCGCCCCGCGCAGCCGCCGCAGGCGGATCGAATCGGCATGGATCGACAACAGCAGATCCGCCTCGGCCTGATGAGCGGCGCGCAGGCGGCCCGAAAGCGAGAGGAAACTGTCGTCGCTGCGGGTGAGAACGGTGCGAATGTTGTCGAGATCGTTCAGCGCGTCGCGCAGCGCCCTGGCAAACGCCAGTGTGACATCCTTCTCCTGGGTGCCCTGAACCCCTTCGGCGCCACCGTCAATACCGCCATGGCCGGGGTCGATGACGATCACCATCTCGGTTCCGACCGAGGGCGCCGACCGGTCCTCCGACAGATCGGCCAGCCAGTCCGCCTCATCGACAAGAGCCGAAAAGGCGGCCTGATCAGCCACCACGGCATCCAGCACGAGGCGATGGCCACCGCCGCCTTCGAGCGGCTCGATGGCGGCTTTTTCAAGCCGGGCGGGTCCGGCCAGTTCCAGCACCAGACGCGCCTTGTCGGGGCCGGCATCGCCAAAGCGCAAGGTCCGGACCAGGCCGCGCTCCTTCAGGCCGGCGCGATCGAAGGCAAATATGCTCGGCGACAGCTCGACAACGATGCGCGCCGGAGAATCGAGATAGCGCACCTTGAATGTCGGCGGGGTTTCAAAGTCGATCAGGAGGCGTGCGCGCTCTGCATCGGCCACCAGCCGGGCTGCAAAGGCGAGCGCGCCATCGATCCGCTCGGCCGCGGCGCGGCCATTGTTTTCCTGAGACGCGGCGCCGGCGACAAAGGCACTGAGCCAAAGGGCACAGGTCAGCGCCGCAAACGCGCCAAAGGCGCCGCTCGCCCGCCTCACCGCACCCGCCATTTCACCGTCCCGCCGTACATTCAGTTCCCCGTAGCTTGCCGTTCGCGCTTCGTGCCTTCGAAGCCGCCGGACCGGATTGTCGTCCGCTCCAACCGCATGTGAAACGCGGGCATGGCCCTGTTTGAAGATTCGCTATGGCATGATTATGTTAATCTCGTCTTTACCATGCACGCGCTCAAGCGGCATGCTTGCGCTGGCGGGTGACGCTTTGCGGCGCTCTCTGGAGCGAGATGTATTACCGCTTGCAAGACGACACGTCACACCATAAAAGCGGTAATTGGAGGCAGAGTTTGACGGGCCAGGCCCGCCCACCTCGACCGCCGACACCGGCCGGATTTTTCCGGTGGTGAAGGCGCCGACAAGCGGACCGGCCGACGTCCAGATGCTTTCGCCTCCCGATCGACGGAGGTCGTTTGCGCCCCAGGCCGAACAACTTCCCGAGCGGTGTAATTTTCGGTTCGTGCACAGCGATGTTCGCCGGTGCCCGGACATGAGTTCAACGGTTTTTGGCAGCATCGCAGCTGTCACTTTCCCAAGGCGGCGCACTGCCGCACCCCAGAAATGGGTTTCATCGGTCCGCAAGGACTGCAATTACAGGTATATCCGGCCGGCACTTCATGGAGCACACAAGACCTCATCAAACGCATCACAGGTTCGCGGCTGCAACGCCGCCCGCCGGGATGCACATGTTGTCTGCAGCTCCGTCCGGCCCGATCCCCTCATTATCCGCCACATCCGGAACGTTGCCTCCACGGCGCGCCTTGCGCGTCCTTGCCGGGGCCGGTCCGCAGCTGTGGCGAGGAGCTAACAGTCAATGTCAGAGAAAATGCTTATCGACGCCTCCCATCCCGAGGAGACTCGCGTCGTTGTCGTGCGTGGAAATCGGATAGAGGAATTCGACTTCGAATCGCAGCACAAGAAACAGCTGCGCGGCAATATCTATCTCGCCAAGGTGACACGGGTCGAACCGTCGCTGCAGGCCGCCTTCGTGGATTATGGCGGCAACCGCCACGGCTTCCTCGCCTTCTCGGAAATTCATCCGGATTACTACCAGATCCCGCTCGCGGACCGTCAGGCCCTGCTTGAGGCCGAAGCGCAGGATGCCGCCGCAGAAGCGGATGCCGACGACGAGGAGGCGGAAAAAAAGCCGGCCAAGAAGTCGGCGCGCCGCAGCCGCAAGTCGGACAAGTCGGACCATTCCGATAAATCTGAGGCTGCTGAGGACGGCGAGACCTCTGAAGACGGCGAGACGACAGAAAAGCCGACGCGCTCAAAGCGCGCCGCCCGCAAGAGCGCTGGCGCCAATGACGACAAGGACGCCGGCGACGAGAGCGAAGGCCGTCCGCGCCGGGCGCGCCGCAGCCGCAAGAAGAAGGATGCGGAAGACAGCCCGCAGACCGACGCCGCCGCGAGCGGCGCGGACAATGACGCGGGCAAGGATGACGCGGGTCAGAACGACGCCGGCAAGAATGATGCGGGCGATGATGATGCCGGCAAGAATGACGGGGGCCCGGATGTCATCGCAGCTGCGATCGACGCCGACGAAATCTCCGAGCCGGTCGAAAGCATGACCGGACGGGGCGATGCCTCTTCCGATACGGAGAATGGCGACGACGACACGGATGATGACAACGGAACGGACAAGGTCGATGCGGTCGGCTCCGAGGACGCGCTCGAGGAACTGCCGGAGCGGGCCCGCCGCAAGCCGCGCAAACAGTACCGCATCCAGGAAGTCATCAAGCGGCGGCAGATCCTGCTGGTGCAGGTCGTCAAGGAAGAACGCGGCAACAAGGGTGCGGCGCTGACCACCTATCTTTCGCTCGCCGGGCGCTATTCGGTGCTGATGCCGAACACCGCGCGCGGCGGCGGCATTTCACGCAAGATCACCAATGTGACCGACCGCAAGCGGCTCAAGGAGATCGCCCGCGAGCTCGACGTGCCGCAGGGCATGGGGGTCATCCTGCGCACGGCCGGTGCATCGCGAACCCGCGTCGAGATCAAGCGGGATTTCGAGTATCTGATGCGGCTGTGGGAGAATGTGCGCAACCTGACGCTGCGCTCGACGGCGCCCTGCCTCGTTTATGAGGAAGGCAGCCTGATCAAGCGTTCGATCCGCGATCTCTACACCAAGGACATTCGCGAAGTTGTCGTCTCTGGCGAGGATGGCTATCGCGAGGCCAAGGACTTCATGAAGATGCTGATGCCGAGCCACGCCAAGGTGGTTCAGCCCTATCGCGATCTGATGCCGATCTTTGCGCGCTCGGGGATCGATGCGCAGCTGGACCGCATGGTGCAGCCGCAAGTCACACTTAAATCCGGCGGCTACATCATCATCAACCAGACCGAGGCGCTGGTGGCGATCGATGTCAATTCCGGGCGTTCGACGCGCGAGCATTCCATCGAGGACACGGCGCTGCAGACCAATCTCGAGGCCGCCGAAGAAGTGGCGCGGCAATTGCGCCTGCGCGATCTGGCCGGCCTGATCGTCATCGACTTCATCGACATGGACGAGAACCGCAACAACCGGGCGGTCGAAAAGAAGGTGAAGGACTGCCTGAAGCATGACCGGGCCCGCATCCAGGTGGGCCGCATCTCGCATTTCGGACTGCTGGAGATGTCACGCCAGCGCATTCGTGCCTCGGTGCTGGAAAGCACGATGCAGGTCTGCGCCCACTGCGCCGGCACCGGGCATGTGCGTTCGGCCTCCTCGGTCGCGCTGCACGTCCTGCGCGGCATCGAGGAGTATCTGCTCAAGCACACCACCCATCACATCACGGTGCGCACCTCCGGCGACACGGCGCTGTACATGCTCAACAACAAGCGTGACACGATCTTCGACCTGGAAAAACGCTTCGGCCTGCGCATCGCGTTTGCCTCCGATCCGGATGTTGGCAGCCAGTATTTCGCCATCGATCGCGGCGAGGCGGTCGACGAGCCGGTGACGCTCGAGCATATCCACGCCAACAGCCCCTCCTATGACGAAGCCGATGATGGCGATGCCGAGATCGATACGGTCGAGGAGGACAATGAGGGCGCCGACAACGCGCCTGAGACGAGCCGCGATCCGGCCTCGGCGGTGAATGGTCAGGACGAGGACGGCGACCAGGACGACAACCGCTCGCGCAAGCGGCGGCGGCGGCGGCGGCGTGGCCGGCGTGGCGGCGGTTCCGGCGATGGCGCCGGCGACGGCAATGGCGCGCAGGACGGCAACGGCGCGGAGCAGGAAGCCGGCCAGGCCTCCGGCGACACTGCGGAGGAGGGTTCCGGCGAGTCCTCGAACGGGGACGACGACGAGGGGCGCAGCCGCAAACGGCGGCGTGGCCGTCGTGGCGGACGCAAGAACCGCGATGACGCCAGCGTTGCTGCAGCAGATGATGATTCATCAGACGCGCAGGCGAACGAAGGCGATGCCGAGGCGTCCGCAGCGGATGCAGCGGCCTCCAACGAGGATCCGGCATCTGCGGCTGCAGCCGCAGATGCCGGATCCGGCCCGGACACCACTTCGGAGGCCGTGTCCGAGGAGGCGCCGGCCAAGCCGAAGCGGCCGCGCCGCCGGCGCAAGTCGGATGACGAGACCAGTGCGGCGCCGTCTGATGAGGCACCGACCAATGAGGCGCAGAATGCCGGCGATGACGCAGACAAGCTCGATCTTGCGGCGGCAGCCACGGCCCCTGTCGTCGAGGAGCCTGCGGACAATGACGGCAAGAAAGCGGCGCCGCGCGACAGCCTGAAGGGTGAAGTGGCTGCTGAAACCGCAGAAGCGACCGATGCGGCGGCGCCCGCGCAAGGCGAAGACAGCGGCCGTGCCGACAGTGCGGATGAGGCGACCGGTGACGACAACGGCAAGCGTGATCGTCGCGCCCAGACCGATCTCGCCGCGATTGCCTCGGCGCCGGTGGTCACTTCCAGCAAGGCGGCAGAGGAAGACAAAACGGACGATGACGCCGAAACGGGCAAGTCGAAGCCGAAAAAGGGCGGCTGGTGGCAGCGCCGCGGCTTTCTCTAGCCGCTGCCCGCATCAGCGGGCTCTGACAGCAGCCTGAAGACAACAGAACCGGCGGATCATGTCCGCCGGTTTTTGCGTCCGCAATAGGTCTTGTACTCCGGGTCTCAGACGCGGCGCGTCGGCAGCCAGGCCTGCATGCGGTCCAGCGCCTGCTGCATGTCATTATGGTCGCCGGCATAGGAAAAGCGCAGCAGGCGGTGGCCATCGATGAGATCGAAATCGAGGCCGGGCGTTGCCGCGACATGGATCGATTGCAGCATCTCGCGCGCGAATGCCATCGAATCATTGGTGTGGCGCGAGACGTCGCAAAGGGCGTAGAAGGCGCCGTCCATCGGCGAGGCGAGCGGCAGGCCAAGCTCCGGCAGACGCTGGGCGAACAGGTCGCGATTGCGGGCGTAGCCGGCCTTGACCGCCTCCATTTCGGCGATGCCGTCAAAGGCGGCGGTGGCGGCGATCTGCGAGAGTTCCGAGGGACAGATATAGAGGCTTTGCGCCAGACATTCGATCGGCCGGACGAGATCCTGCGGCAGGACCATCCAGCCGATGCGCCAGCCCGTCATGCAGAAATACTTGGAGAACGAATTGATGACGATGGCGCGGTCGGAGATGGCCAGTGCCGTGGTCTCTTCGCCGGAAAAGGTCAGGCCGTGATAGATCTCGTCGGAAATGAAGACGGCATCGCGCTCGGCGCACCAGTCGGCCAGCTTCTGCAATTGCGCGCGCGAGGTGACGGTTCCGGTCGGATTGGCGGGGCTGGCGACCATCACGCCATCGACGCGGATCTGGTGCTGGCGCTCATGCTCTTCGATCGCCTCGGGCGTCAGGACATAGCCTGTCTCGGCTCCGACATGGATCTCGGCGACCTTCAGACCGAGCGCCTGAAGAATGTTGCGATAGGCCGGATAGCCGGGTCGCGAAATCGCCACCGTCTCGCCCGGCCGGAAGAACTGCAGAAAGACCAGATTAAAGCCCGCCGACGAGCCGTTGGTGGCGGCAATGCGGCCCGGATCGACCTCGATGTGATGGCGCTGGCGATAGAACTCTGCGACCGCGGTGCGGAATGCCGCCGAGCCGAGTGCGTCCGTGTAGCCGATGCGGCCATCCTCAAGCGCGGCCCGGGCCGCCGCCAGCGCCGTCTGCGGCGCCGGATGCGCCGGTTGCCCGACGGCCAGCGAAATGACGTCCTTGCCGGCCCCTTTAAGACGGGTCGCCTCGGCAAGAACATCCATGGCGTGAAAGGGCGCGAGGGTCGGCCGCTTGGGCGTGATCATGCAATTCTCCGGGCATTCGGCAGGGCGCGCGACATCCGCGCCCCAATCGCCGCACAAATGCCCGATTGGCATGGCGATCACAAGGCGTGCGGCGCCATCCTCGTCAGATCAATTTCCCGCGAGGTGGCGCGGCGGCGTGGCGGGCGGCGTTTTCATTTGTTTCGGGGGCCGGTATAGGATGGCATGACCATGCGTTGCTCGACCTCATTCCTGGCAAATGCCCTGCCCGTCCGTGCGCTGGCGCGAACCCTCGTGAGTCTCCTGGCCGGGCTGGCCGTCCTTCTGGCGGACCTGCCGCAGCCGGCGCAGGCGCAAGGCCGCGTGGCGGTGGTGCGCGATGCGGAGATCGAAGGTTTGCTGGCCGACTATGCAAGGCCGATCCTGAAAGCGGCAGGCCTCGAACAACGCGGGATCGATATCGTCCTAATCAACAATCCCAGCTTCAACGCCTTCGTCGCCGGGCGGCGCATCTTCATCAACACCGGAGCAATCGAGGCGGCGGAAACGCCGAACGAGATCATCGGCGTGCTGGCGCACGAAGCGGGGCATCTGGCCGGCGGCCACCAGCAGCGGCTGCGCGAACAGCTCGCACGAACGCGCACCATGGCGATCGTCGGCAGCTTGCTTGGCGTCGGTGCGCTGGCCGCCGGGACGGTGGCCGACAGCCGCAGCGGCAAATCGGCCGGCGGTGCGCTGGCGACGGCGGCGCCGATGATGGCCAAGCGCATGCTTTTGAGCTATCGGCGTTCGGAAGAGATCAATGCCGACCAGGCGGCCGCGAAATATCTCAAGGCGACACAGCAATCGGCGCGCGGCATGCTGGCGACCTTCGAGCGCTTTTCAAGCGGTCTGGCGCTGGCCGGAGTGCGCGTCGATCCCTATCAGCAAAGCCATCCGCTGCCGCGCGAACGCATTGCCATGCTGCAGTCGCTGGCGCGCGAAAGCCCCTATTTCGACCGGGAAGATCCGGGTGGCCTGATGCAGCGTCATCAGATGGCGCGCGCCAAGATCGCCGCCTATATGGGTGGCCATCCGGCGGTGGCGCGGCTGTTCGGTCGCGGCGATGCCTCGCTCGCGGCGCGATACGGCGATGCGGTGGCCACGGATCTGGCCGGCAATTCGGCTGCGGCGTTGAAAAAGATCGATGCGCTGATCGGAGCCCAGCCGAAATCACCGTACCTGCGGGAGTTCAAGGGCGAGATCCTGCTGAAACTGCGGCGCGCGGACGAAGCGGCACAGGCCTTCGAGCAGGCGCTGCGGCTCAGCGGCGGGCGCAACGGCCTGATCCGGGCCCGCTACGGTTTCGCCCTTCTGGCCTCGGGCAAGACCGGCAACGCAACAAAGGCCATCGAGAATCTGCGGGCCGGGATCCAGGCCGAACCCGACAATTTGAATGCCTATCTGCATCTGTCGCAGGCCTATGGCCTGAAAGGCGATATCGGCAATGCCGAACTGGCGCTCGCGGAAGGGTATTTCCGCGCCGGCAACGGCCGCGAGGCAAAAGTGTTCGCGGCGCGCGCCCTGGCGAAATTGCCGAAGGGCACGCCGGCGGCGCGGCGGGCGGATGACATCTTCTCGGTCAGCCGCTAGAAGGCCGGGCATCGAAAACGGGCTGATCGCGAGGATGGCCCGCACAGCACAGACAGGCCCTTGGACGGCCGGAAGGGATGAACGGACATGTTGCACGGGTTGATCAAGACCAGCCTGCTTGCCCTGGCTCTGAGCAGCGGCTGGATGCTTGCACCGGCGGTGGCTCTCGAGGCGAGCGAGAAAAGCGAAATCGAAACGGTGATCCGGGATTACCTCTTGTCCAATCCCGAGATTCTCGAAGAGATGCAGATGGCGCTGCAAGCCAAGCAGGAAGCGGAGGCCGCCAGCCGGTCGAAGGCGGTAATCAGTGAGAACAGCAAGGCCATCTTCGACGCGCCGGGCGATGTGGTGCTTGGCAATCCGGATGGCGATGTCACGGTCGTCGAGTTCTTCGATTACAATTGCGGGTACTGCAAGGCGGCGATGGCCGACATGGACAGCATTCTCGAGGAAGACAAGAATGTCCGCTTCGTGTTGAAGGAATTTCCCATTCTCGGACCGGATTCGATGGGCGCGCACATGGTTGCGATGTCGTTCCGCGAATTGATGCCCGAAAAATACGGCGAGTTTCATCGCCAGTTGCTCGGCGGTGAGCGGGCCAATGAAGATGTGGCGGTGCACATCGCCACGGCGCTTGGCGCCGACGAAAGCGCCCTGCGCGCCGGCATGCAGGACCCGGCGATCAAGGATGACATCCGCGAGGCCTATCGATTGTCGGATGCGCTTGGGATTCGCGGCACGCCGTCTTACGTGATCGGCGACGAGACGGTGTTCGGCGCCGTCGGGGTCGAAACGCTCGAGGAGAAGATCGCCAATCTGCGCCGCTGTGACAGCACGGTTTGCTGACTTGCCGGAGGCGGGTTGCTGATTCGCCATAGGCGGGCTGCCCGCTCGCCAAATGCAGGTTTGCCTTGCGAGCGCGATGCGGTATCGAAAGAAAGGCATGTTTTGTCAGCCGGTCGGGTTGACGAGACGAAGCGGCGCATCTTAGGTCCCAATCACCCGTTTTTGGTGATCGTCTGGCCGAATCCGGTCCGTCGACCGCCGCGCCGCAACAAGCAACGCGTGGGTGCGCGCGCTCCGCGCCCCGAGGATAACAAGAAGGCAACGCCCGAATGTCTACAAAAACTCCGGCAATCGACCAGACGCTGATCCGCGATCTTGCAACCATTCTCAACGAGACCGATCTGACCGAGATCGAAGTGGAACAGGACGATCTGCGCATTCGTGTCTCGCGCGCCGGCACGCCCGTCGCGCCGCAACCGGTTCACGTTCCCGCCCCTGCCCCGGCGGCGCCACCCCCTGCCGCGACGCCCGCTTCGGGCGCGGCCGTCGACGCCAAGGCCGCAGCGAACGGCAATGCCGTGCCGGCACCGATGGTCGGCACCGCCTATCTGGCCGCTTCACCCGGCGCCAAGCCATTTGTCGAAGTCGGCCAGTCGGTCACTGAGGGCCAGACCCTGCTGATTATCGAGGCGATGAAGACGATGAACCAGATCCCCGCGCCGAAAGGCGGCAAGGTCACGGAAATTCTCGTCACCGATGGTCAGCCAGTCGAATACGGCGAACCGCTCATCATTGTCGAATAGGGCGGACCATCGATGTTTTCCAAGGTTCTCATTGCCAATCGCGGCGAAATCGCCCTCCGGGTGCTGCGCGCCTGCAAGGAACTCGGCATCCAGACCGTGGCCGTGCATTCGACAGCCGATCAGGATGCCATGCATGTGCGGCTTGCCGACGAAAGCGTCTGCATCGGGCCGCCGCCCTCGCGCGACAGCTATCTCAATATTCACCAGATCGTCGCCGCTTGCGAAATCACCAGCGCCGAAGCGGTGCATCCGGGCTATGGTTTTCTCTCCGAGAACGCCAAATTCGCCGATATCCTGGAAGCGCATGGCCTGACCTTCATCGGCCCGACGGCGGATCACATCCGCATCATGGGCGACAAGATCACCGCCAAGAAAACGGCGGAAGAACTCGGCATCCCCGTGGTTCCCGGATCGGATGGCGAGATCACCAATGACGACGACGCCCGGGCGCTGGCAGCGGAGATCGGCTTTCCGGTGATCATCAAGGCAACCGCCGGCGGTGGCGGTCGCGGCATGAAGGTCGCGCACAATGCCGACGAGCTGTCGGTGGCGCTTGCCACGGCGCGCACGGAAGCCGGTTCGGCTTTTGGCAACGAGGCGGTGTATATCGAGAAATATCTTTCGACGCCGCGGCATATCGAGGTGCAGGTGCTTGGCGACGGCGCCGGCAACGCAGTGCATCTGGGCGAGCGGGACTGCTCGCTGCAGCGGCGGCATCAGAAAGTCTGGGAAGAAGCCAATTCACCCAGCCTGAATGCCAAGCAGCGCCACGAGATCGGCGAGATCTGCGCCAATGCGATGCGCAAGCTGAAATACCGCGGCGCCGGAACCGTCGAGTTTCTCTATGAAGACGGCAACTTCTATTTCATCGAGATGAACACCCGGCTGCAGGTGGAGCATCCGGTCACCGAAGCGATCACCGGCATTGACCTCGTTCACGAGCAAATCCGCATTGCTTCGGGTGGCGGGCTTTCCGTGCGCCAGGAAGACATTCGCTTCTCGGGACATGCGATCGAATGCCGGATCAATGCCGAGGATCCGCGCAGCTTCGTGCCTTCGCCGGGAACGATCACCCACTATCATCCGCCGGGCGGGCTCGGCGTGCGCGTCGATTCCGGCGTATATCAGGGCTACAAGATCCCGCCCTATTACGACAGTCTGATCGGCAAGCTGATCGTGCACGGGCGCAACCGGGTCGAGTGCATGATGCGTTTGCGCCGCTCGCTTGATGAATTCGTGGTCGATGGCATCAACACGACCATCCCGCTGTTCCGCGATCTGCTCTCCAATCCGGATATCGCCAATGGTGATTACGATATCCATTGGCTGGAGAAATATCTTGAGGCGAAGAAAAACACGCATTGAGCTGATGCCGGAGGGGCCGGATGGCGCATGAGGACCGGCTAGACATGCGGGTCACACCGCAGCTGCTGCTGCGCGCCTATGCGTCCGGCCTGTTTCCGATGGCCGAGAATGCCGACGATCCGGATCTGTTCTGGGTCGAGCCGGAAATCCGTGGCATCATCCCTCTCGATGATTTTCACGTGCCGCGGCGTCTGGCCCGCACCATTCGCCAGAAGCCCTACGAGATCCGCGTCAACACGGCTTTCGCGGAGGTGATGCAGGGGTGCGCGGAAGCGACGCCTAACCGACCGACGACCTGGATCAACACGACGATCCGGCGGCTTTATCTGGAACTGCACGCCATGGGCCACGCGCATTCGGTGGAAGCCTGGCGCAATGGCGAGCTGGTTGGCGGCCTGTACGGCGTTTCGCTGCGCCGCGCCTTTTTTGGCGAGAGCATGTTTTCCCGCGCCACCGATTCCTCCAAGATCTGTCTGGTGCACCTCGTCGAGCAGCTGAACAGGCTCGGCTATGTGCTTCTGGACACGCAGTTCACCACGGACCATCTCAAGTCATTCGGGGCCATCGAGATGCCGCAAGCCGAATATACGGCATATCTCACCGAGGCGCTGACCGGACCGGACCTGAACTTCGGCTGAACAAAAGCGCTGTATCCCATCACACTTGTTCACCCTGATAAGCAGCAATGTGAACGCGGCATGCGTTGCGGTTGGGAACAGAGCGAGGGCGCTCGCGTTGTTATCCCGAACCTCAACGGGAGTATACCTATGTCATTTACCTCAAGGCTTCTGGCCACAACCGCGCTTGCTGCCGCGCTCGGCGGCGTGCAGGCGCATGCTTTGCCGCTGCGCCCCGCAGCGCCCTCGGGTGCGGAGCAGACCCGCACCCTGCCCCTTATCGCCGTGCAGATGAGCGTTTCTGATGCGCGTGCACGACTTGAAGCCGCAATGGCAGCCCTGACGGAAGCGCAGGCTTCCGGCGGTGACACTGCCGCTGCGAAGGAACGGGTTGCCGCCGCGCAGGCGGAACTTGATGCAGCCGTAGCTGCGGAAGCGCAGGCGGCTGCCCCGACGCCGGAAGAAGCTCCGGCCGAGCCTGCTCCGGCGGAAGAGCCCGCCGCGCCGGCCGAAGAGCCCGCACCGCAGGCCGAAGAGCCCGCCGCGCCGGCTGAAGAGCCCGCCGCACCGGCTGAAGAGCCCGCCGCGCCGGCTGAAGAGCCCGCCGCGCCGGCTGAAGAACCTGCTGCAGAAGCCGAGGCGGAAGCTGAGGCTGAGGCTGATGTGCAGACCGAAGTCGAAGCTACCGCCGGCAGTGACGCCGCTCCGGAAGCTGATGCCAACGCCAATGCCGAGGTTGAAGCGAGCGGCTCTGCGACAACCGAAGCCGAGACGGCTCCGGCCGAGCAATCCGCTCCAGCCGAAGCCGAGGGCGGCCAGGATGATGCAACGCCACCGCCGCCCGCCGACACTGGCGCCGCGCCGGCTGCGGAGACCGAGGCCCAGGCCGAGAGCGACAGCTCAGCCGAGACCAGTGGCGAGGCTGCACCGGCTCAGAGCGAGGCCCAGCAGGATGAAAACGCTGAAGCCGCTGCCCGGGCATCTGCAGAGAGCGATACCCAGGTAACGCCTGAAGCCGTGTTGCCGGTTGAAGGTGGCGCGCCTGTTCTCGACAGTGCCAAGGAAGAGCCGGCCGCTGATGCCGATGCGGATGCGCAGGCGTCAGGTGAGCAGCCGGCCGAACAAGAGGCGCAGGCCGAGGCCCAGGCTGAAGCGGCTCCGGCACCGCAGAGCGATGCCGAGGCGCAGGCAGCGATGGCCAATGAGCCGGTCGAAGCTCCCGACCCGCTGGCCGAGGAAGGCCGCCGGCTGGATGCCGATCCGGATCGCCGCCGCCGCAACCGCCCCGATGATGCCGAGGTGATCACAGAGAGCGAGAACCGGGTGGTCATCCAGTTCAACAACCAGATCATCGTGCGCGGCGACGACGACCGCCGTCTGCGGGATCGGGCTGAGGATGTGTATTACGAGGAACTTCCGCGTGGTCGCACCCGCGAGGTGATTGTCCGCCCGAATGGCGTGCAGGTAGTGACGATCTATAATCGCCACGGCGAGATCATCCAGCGGACCCGTATCATGCCGAACGGGCGTGAAATCCTCCTGGTCTACGTGCCGGAAGATGATCGTGACGGGCGCCGCCCGTGGCGTGATCCGGGCCGTGACCTGCCGCCCCTGCGTCTGACCATTCCGATCGGCGAATATGTGCTTGATGCCACGGTTGCCGAACCCGGCGATTACTACGAGTTCCTTGAGGAACCGCCGGTGGAACGGGTTGAGCGTCTGTATACGGTCGATGAAGTGAAATACTCGGCACGTATCCGCGACAAGGTGCGGCGCATCGACATGGACACGCTGACCTTCGCGACCGGCAGTGCGCAAATCCCGCGCGACCAGGTCGACGAGCTGGGCAATGTGGCCGAGGCGATGGACCGGATCCTGCAGGATAATCCGGCGGAAACCTTCCTGATCGAAGGCCATACCGACGCCGTCGGGTCGGAGGAATCCAACCTCATCCTGTCGGACGAGCGTGCCGAATCGGTAGCCATCGCCCTGACCTCGGTCTACGGCATTCCGCCGGAAAACCTGGCCACGCAGGGCTATGGCGAGCGCTATCTGAAGATCCGCACCGAGGGTCCGGAGCGGCTGAACCGCCGCGTGACCATCCGCCGGATCACGCCACTCGTGACCCCAGTCGCGTCGCGCTGATCTCAAGCGACCGATCTGAAGAAAAGGAAAGGCCCGTCGCATGCGCGGCGGGCCTTTTTTGCTGTCATGAGGAAAGTGGCGTCGCGCGCGGAGAGTCAGCCGCCGGCTGGTTCGGCTGCCCCGCCGTCCGTCGCGGCGCCATCGGTCTCCGGCTGCGTGTCGGTCTGCGCGTCAGTCTGCACCTCGGCCTCCGGCATGCCATCGGGCGGCGGTACGTTCGACTGCTGCTTGCAGTCCTTCAGCCAGACATCATAGACCGGATGATCGACGGCGTTCAGGCCCGGGGAATCGGCAAACATCCAGCCGGTGAAGATACGGCGGATCTTGCGATCGAGGGTGATCTCGTCGACCTCGACGAATGTGTCGGTCTTCGGCGCCTCGGTCTGGTCGCGGCTGTAGCACACGCGCGGCGTGACCTGCAGGGCGCCAAATTGCACCGTCTCGTCGATATAGACATCAAAGGTCGTGATGCGGCCGGTGATCTTGTCGATGCCGGAAAATTCGGCCACCGGGTTCTCGATGCGGGCGGCCTGCGACGCGCCGAAGGGCAGCACCGCCGACAACAGCAGGCTCGCGGCGATCAGAGCGGGTGAAGAAGCCTTGCTAATCATGTCCTGTGACCTGCTGTCTGTTCGCTATTGCCAAGCCGAAACACTCGCCGAGGCTCCGGATGCGCGTCGGGACCTGCGGTATCGCCCGCCCCGCACATGCATGCCCGCAAGAGGGACACAGCCGGTGTAAACCACCGAAATGTGACCATCCGGTGCCCGTCATAGTGCCAAGAGCTCAGGATTTCGGGGTCCAGGCGTCGTAATCGCCGGTCACGCGCGGGCGTTCGCCGGCACGCAGGATCGAACCGCGCGGCCGATAGGCCAGCGGCGTGCCGGTCATGTTGCGCAGATGCGGCAATTGCCAGGGTTTTTCGGCGTAATCTTCCGAAGGAGGGGCGATGTCGGTGCGGTGATGGATCCAGCCGTGCCAGCCCGGCGGTATCGTGGTCGGGTCGGAGTAGCCGGCATAGACCACCCAGCGGCGGGTGCGGCCTTCGGAATCGGTGCCGCCCTCATAATAGACATTGCCGAACATGTCCGAGCCGACACGGGTGCCGTTGCGCCAGGTGTGGAAACGGGTGCCGATCGTGGTTCCGTTCCACCAGGTGAAGAGTTGCAGAAAGAAAGACTTCATGGCGGCATTGCTCGCAGTTGCTAGGCTCGTGGTTGGCTTGCTCGTGGTTGGCCGGCTTTTCCTGCTTATGGCGCGCTGGCGGGGGCTTGTCCAGACCGCCGTCAGTGCCAAGCCGGTTTATTCGCCAGTCGCTACAGATTGTCGCCGGTCAGAGTGATCGTGACCTCGCGCGGATCGAAGGCGACGAGATCGGCAAGAACGCCGGCGCCCGGCAGTGGCCGATCATAGCGCCAGGCGATTTCGCTGCCGGCATAGGAGAGATAGCTGGCGTCGCCCTTGAGAGGACAGTGGGTCGATTTGCCCGCGACCGGATCAAGCCTCACCGCGAGCGCTGCGGCGGGCAGATAGAGCATCGGATCGTAGATATCGTGGCCCGTCTCAAGCAGCCAGCAGGCGTTGGCCGATTCGGCCAGCACCACGCCGGAGCGAGAGATGCTGACAACGCCGGCGACCGGTTTGAGGCGCATGAAATGCGCTTCATTGTCCGGATTGTGAATGGTCTTGCGGTGCATGGCGTGCGCCTCCCTGGCGAAGAGATGGCGTCAGACGCCGACAAGTCCAGAGGCATCCGGGCCGGCGGGCAGTTCCTTCTCCATCAGGATCGCCGGTATGCCGGAGCCGGGCGTGCCGCAATCGTCGATCCGGCCCGCCTCGGTCATGCCGACGCCACGATAAAAGGCGATGGCCTGGCCGTTGTTCGGATCCACTTCAACCACGAGGCGCCTGGCGCCGGGAAAGCAGGTCTCGATATCGGCGAATAGATCGCGGCCGATGCCCTGGCGCTGGTGACCGGGATGAACGTAAAGCTGGTGCAGCCGGATGGTCTTGATGTCATCCTGGCCGCTCATTGTCGCATAGGCCATGCCGCCGAGTTCGGTACCGTCATCGGCGATGAGATACTCGCCCTCAGGGCGGGCGAGATGCTCGCGAATGCGCTCTGGCGCATGCCATGCGGCGATCAGCTCCTCGACCTTTTGCGGGCCGTAGAGCGACGTATAGGTGGCGCGCCAGGTCACAGCGAGCAATGCCGCGATGGCGCCAACATCGCGCTCGGAAGCGGTGCGAACGAAAAAGATCAGTCTTCCTCCACGATCCCGAGCTTGTCGCGCACGATCTGCTGCACGGCCTGCGGATTGGCCTTGCCTCCGGTGGCCTTCATCACCTGCCCGACGAACCAGCCGGCAAGCTTGGGCTTGGCGCGCGCCTTCTCGACCTGGTCGGGATTGGCGGCGATCACCTCATCGACCGCCTTCTCGATGGCGCCGGTGTCGGTGACCTGCTTCATGCCGCGTGTTTCGACCAGCTCCTTCGGGTCGCCGCCTTCGGTCCAGACGATTTCAAACAGATCCTTGGCGATCTTGCCGGAAATCGTGCCGTCCTTGACGAGATCGAGAATGCCGCCAAGCTGGGCCGGGGAAACGGGAGTCTCCTCAATGGGTTTGCCGGATTTGTTCAAGGCGCCCAGGAGGTCGTTGATGACCCAGTTGGCGGCCGCCTTGCCGTCGCGGCCCGCGGCCACCTTCTCGAAGTAATCGGCAATCGCTTCATCGGAGACGAGGATCGATGCGTCATAGACCGACAGGCCGAGATCGGAAATCAGGCGCTGGCGCTTTTCGTCCGGCAGTTCCGGCAGGCCGGCGGCGAGTTCCTCGATAAACGCGTCGTCGAATTCGAGCGGCAGCAGGTCGGGATCGGGGAAATAGCGGTAATCGTGGGCGTCTTCCTTGGAGCGCATCGAGCGGGTCTCGCCCTTGCCCGGATCAAACAGGCGGGTCTCCTGATCGATGCTGCCGCCATCCTCGAGAATGGCGATCTGGCGGCGCGCTTCCGAATCGATCGCCTGACCGACGAAGCGGATCGAATTGACGTTCTTGATCTCGCAGCGGGTGCCGAACCCCTCGCCCGGACGGCGCACCGAGACATTGACGTCGGCGCGCATCGAGCCTTCATCCATGTTGCCGTCGCAGGTGCCGAGATAGCGCAGGATCGAGCGCAGCTTGGTGACATAGGCCTTGGCTTCGTCGGCGGAGCGCATGTCGGGCTTGGAAACAATCTCCATCAGCGCCACGCCGGAGCGGTTGAGATCGACATAGGACATCGAGGGATGCTGGTCGTGCATCGACTTGCCGGCATCCTGCTCAAGATGCAGGCGTTCGATACCGATCTCGATATCCTCGAAATTGCCCTGCCGATCGGGGCCGACCGAAATGAGGATCATGCCCTCGCCGACAATCGGGTCCTTGAACTGCGAGATCTGGTAGCCCTGCGGCAGGTCCGGATAGAAATAGTTCTTGCGATCAAACACCGAGCGCTTGTTGATCTTGGCTTTCAGGCCCAGGCCGGTGCGCACCGCCTGGCGGACACATTCGGCGTTGATCACCGGCAGCATGCCCGGCATCGCCGCATCGACGAGCGAGACATTGGCATTGGGCGCGGCGCCAAATTCGGTCGAGGCGCCGGAAAACAGCTTGGCGGCGCTGGTCACCTGTGCATGGACCTCCAGCCCGATGATCACCTCCCAGTCACCGGTGGCTCCGGCAACAAGGCGCTTGGGGTCGGGCGTGCGGGTATCGACTATCGTCACAGAAAACCTCGGTCGTCGGACATGGGGAAAGCAGGCCTTCTAATGCCGCCTTCTGCTGTGGCGGTCAAGCGAGCGACAAAATAAGAAAAATTACTGGTAAGTTGAGGGGTTTTTAAGCCTCTCCCCCTAGGCTCACGACCAACATGAGCAACAGGGCGGCGCATTGGACAATCTCTCGATCTATCAGCTGTTGCCGCCGGCGATCGGCATTGCGCTGACGCTGAGCTTTCTCGGTCTGTACCGCTGGAACCGGCAGCCGGCAGCGCTTGTCTTCACCATTGCCTATGCCAGCGGGGTCACGGCGCTGATCCTCGACGTGCAGCGCCAGACGATCGACAATATTCCTTTGTCGTTCACCATCCACTTTTTCTACCTCTCGGCGCTCAGCCTGATCGTCATCGGCCTGGCGCTGATGATGAAGCGGCGCATCCCCTATGCGGCGATCCTGACGGTGGTCAGCCTGGCCTTCGCCGGCGTGGCGGTCTTCTGGTTCCTGGAGCCGAATATCAACATGCGGGCCGTGGTGATGAGTTTCGCACCGGGAACGCTGTACGTGCTCGCCCTGACCCTCATACCGCGCGGCGCCACGGCAAAGATCAATCACGTGCTGTTCTGGATCATCGCCGCCGTCGCGCTGCAGAATTTTCTGCGCGGCACGGCCGTTCTGTTTGTTGCCGGCGTCTCGCTGTCACCGGAAACCTATGCGGATTCCGCGCTTTCCGGCCTTCTTCACGTGATGGGCACACTGGCGGGCCTGTCGATTGCCATGTGTGTCTTCACGGCGATCTGGACCGACCGGCTGGATGATCTGCAACAGCAGGCCAACACCGACAAGCTGAGCGGCCTTTTGAACCGGCGCGGCCTGGAGATGGAGGCCGCCCGCTGTCTCGTCGCGAATGCGGGTTCAAACCGGCCGGTCTCGCTGGTGCTTTGCGATCTCGACCATTTCAAGCAGGTCAATGACCGCTTCGGTCATGCGGCCGGCGATCGGGTGATCCGCGGGTTCGGCAAGGTGCTGCAGGCGGCGGTTCCGGAGGGGGGCGTGGTCGGGCGGATCGGCGGTGAGGAATTCTGCATCCTGCTGCCCGGCGCCAACCAGGCGATGGCGCGCCTGACGGCGGAAGCCATCCGCACCGGCTTTGCCGCCCGGCTGTTCCGGTTTGGCAAGGAAGAGCAGTTTTTCACGGCGAGCTTCGGCGTCGCAGAGCTGCAAGCCGATGAGACCTATGAGGGGCTCCTGGCGCGCGCCGATGCGGCAATCTACCGGGCCAAGTCGAAAGGCCGCAATCGCACCGTGGTCGTTGCGGCAGCCCTCGAGCCTGAGCCACAAGGCAGCAGCGTGGCGGAGCACGGCTGACGGCCTTGATATCCGGCGGGTTCAGTCGCCACCCAGGCCATACAGGCCGTCATCCGGCGCCTCGATCCGGGCGGCATCATAGCCGTCGAAATGTTTGATCATCTCGACCTTGTCGATGTCGCGATCAAGCGGCGGCGAATAGGCCACCACATAGGCCCGAACCTGATAGCCAAGTTGCTTGTAAAGCTTGATGGCGCCAGCGTTGCGGGCATGGGTCTCAAGGCGCGCATGGTGATAATTGCGGCCGGCGACCTGCTGTTCGAGACGGCCGAGAAGCCGCGTGCCGATGCCCCGTCCCTGATAAGGGGGCAGAACCCATAGATCGGTGATGACGTCGTCGGCCTTCTCACAGGCGCCCCAGCCGACGGCCTCGCCCTCCCACTCGGCAACGAGAATGTCCGGCCATTGCCGGCCACAGAAATCGGCATAGGCCTTGCTGGCATTGTCGCGCATGCTCTCGCCATCCTCGCCCCAGCCGGCGATCGCCATTTCCCAGGCGCGCAGACCGATGTCGGACAGGCGGGCAATGTCCGCCGAGCGCGCAGGACGCAGTGAAAGCATCATCCGACTCCCCATGCCCTCTCCAGGACCCTGGCGCCATGGCGCCGTTGGCCGAGTGTCCGGCAAAAAGGCAGCGCCGGCAAGCCGGGGCGTTGATCAATGGGGAACCGTGATCAGGCCGAGCCGCATCGGTCCCCGGCCCGGCGGATGATCAGATCACCACCAGCGGGTCGGCTCGAAGCGCCCGGCGGCCTGTTCGATGACATGCGCGGTGCGAAACAGGGTTTCCTCGTCGAACGGCCGGCCGATCAGCTGCAGGCCGAGCGGCAGACCCTGATGGTCGAGGCCGGCGGGAACGGAAATGCCGGGCAGACCAGCCATGTTGACCGTGACGGTGAAGATGTCATTGAGATACATTTTCACCGGGTCCGACTTCATGGCGCTGTCGCCGATGGGAAATGCCGAGGACGGCGTTGCCGGGGTCAGAATGGCGTCTACACCGGCATTGAAGGCGGTTTCGAAATCACGCTTGATCAGGGTGCGCACTTTCTGGGCGCGCAGATAATAGGCGTCGTAATAACCGGCCGAAAGAACATAGGTGCCGATCATGATGCGGCGCTTGACCTCATCGCCAAATCCTTCGGCGCGGGTGTTCTCGTACATTTCGAGAATGTCCTTGCCGGGCACGCGCAGGCCGTAGCGCACGCCGTCATAGCGCGCCAGGTTGGACGAGGCTTCCGCCGGTGCGACGATATAATAGGCCGGCAGCGCGTAGCGCGTGTTGGGCAGCTCGATATCGACAATCTCGGCGCCGGCGTCCTTCAGCCAGGCAATGCCCTGATGCCAGAGCGTCTCGATCTCCTCGGGCATGGCATCGACGCGGTATTCCTTGGGAATGCCGATCTTCAGCCCCTTGACCGATTGGCCGAGCGCTGCGGCGTAGTCCGGCACCGGCTTGTCAACGCAGGTGGTGTCCTTGTCGTCAACCGAAGCCATGGAGGTGAGCATCAGGGCTGCATCGCGCACGTCGCGGGTGATCGGACCGGCCTGATCGAGCGAGGAGGCAAAGGCGGCGATGCCCCAGCGCGAACAGCGCCCATAGGTCGGCTTGATGCCGACGGTGCCGGTGAAGGCGGCGGGCTGGCGGATCGATCCGCCGGTGTCGGTGGCCGTTGCGGCAACGCAGAGACCGGCCGCCACCGCTGCCGCCGAGCCACCGGAGGAGCCGCCGGGCACAAGATTTTCCTGCGATCCCTCGGCGCGCCACGGATTGACCGCCGGCCCGTAGTAGGAGTTTTCGTTGGACGAGCCCATGGCGAACTCGTCCATGTTCAATTTGCCGAGCATGACGGCGCCATCGGCCCACAGATTGGCTGTAACGGTGGATTCGTAGCGCGGCTCGAAGCCAACGAGAATGTGCGAGCAGGCCTGGGTGTGGATGCCTTCGGTGGCGAACAGATCCTTGATGCCGAGCGGGATGCCCTCCAGACGCCCCGCCTCACCCCTGGCGATGCGCTCATCGGACTGTTTGGCCATGGCACGGGCCTTGTCGGCGCTGACGGCGACATAGGCGTTCAGGGCGCCATTGGCAGCCTCGATGGCCCCGATATAGGCCTCGGTCAGCTCGGCGCTCGAGAGTGCGCCCTTGTCCATCTGGTCCCGCGCTTCGGCGATGGTGAGACGTGTCAGTTCAGTCATTACACGAGCTTCTTTTCATAAAATCGGGAATAGCCGGAATCGGGATAGTCGAGAAATGCGCCGCATTTTTCATAGCCGCCGCGTTCGTAAAGCCGCCAGGCCGCCTCGAACCCCGGCGCCTCGCCGGTCTCGAGCTTGAGCGCGGACAGACCGCGCTGGCGGGCGCGTTCCTCGATCCGCGCCAGCAACGCCGCGCCGATGCGGGTGCCGCGCAGTTCGGGAAGGGTATACATGCGCTTGACCTCGCCGAAACCCTGATGTTCGCGCAGCGCCCCCATGCCGACCGCCTTGCCGGCGGCATCGCGGGCAACGAACAGGGTCAGATCCGGATTGTCCATCTCGTCAACGGTGAGCTGAAACTGAAACTGCCGCGGCGTCAGCGGGATCATATAGGCGTTGAGCGCCGCCACCAGCGCGCGGATCTCGTCCTGCAGCGGCGATTCGATGGCGATGGTCACGGGCTCGGCGGCGAGGTCGACCACGACTACTCCACCACCTTGGGAACGAGGAAGAAACTGCCGGTCGTCTCGGGTGCATTGGCGACGATGTCGTCTGCCTTGGCGCCGTCGGTGACCTGATCCCTACGCATTTTGATGGTCATCGGCATCACCGACGTCATCGGTTCGACGCCATCGACATCGACTTCCGAAAGCTGCTCGACAAAACCGAGAATGGTGTTGAGCTCACCCTCCATGCGCGCCGCATCCTCATCGGTGACGGTGATACGGGCGAGCCGGGCAACGCGCTTGACGGTGGTCTGGTCAACGGACATGGGATACCTGATCGGAGTGTTGGATTTGCTGGACAGGGCCATAGCAAGCGCGCTCGGCAAGAGCAAGCCGGTGCACCGGCCGGGCGCGGCGCGCACCGGCAGGCCCGAGGCCGGAACGCGCTAGAGCTGGCGCATCTCACCGGGCTTGGGCACCGCGACGATGCCGCGGTCGCCTTCCATCGCTTCAACAAACACATCCGCTGTCTGATCGATGATCGGAAACGAGCCGTAATGGCAGGGAAAGATGCTGGAGAAGGAAAAATAGCGCTGGCAGGCCAGTGCGGCGATGGCGCCTCCCATGGTGAAGCGGTCGCCGATCGGCACCAGGCCGACCTCCGGCTTGTGCAATTCGTTGATCAGCTGCATGTCGGAAAAGATATCGGTGTCGCCCATGTGCAAAAGGGTCGGCTCCTCGGCGAAATGCAGCATCAGGCCATTGGCGTTGCCGAGGGCATGTGACACGCCGTCCTCGGTGATGAAGGCGGAGGAATGCTTGGCATCGACAAAGGTGGCGGAAAAGTCGCCAAGCGAGATGGTGCCGCCGGTGTTGCCGGGCTCGAGCTTCCCGACGCCGCGATTGGCGCCGAGCCAGGCGGCGAGATCGGCATTGGCGAGGACGACGGCGCCGGTCTCCCGGGCGATGTCGGCGGTGTCACCGATGTGATCGGCATGGCCATGGGTGAGCAGGATATGCGTGACGTCCTTGGCCGCATCCTTGCGATCGAGCCCCTCGAAACCGGGATTGCCGGAGAAAAACGGATCGATCAGGATGGTGGATTTTGCGGTCTCGATGCGAAAGGCGGCATGGCCCAGCCAGGTGATCTTCATGATGTCTCCAGTTCAAATGGTCGCTTGTCGCGCAAGCCGTCCGGCATTTGCCGGCACGCTTGTTCTCGCTTTTGTCGACATGAAAGTCTAAAGGCGGTCGGCAAGAGTTGAAACCGGAAAAACCGCCATGCCTGTCGTCGAGCTTGAGGATCTGCCGCAGCACACACAGCCGGGCACGCCACTTGCCGGGCTTGATCTGGGAACCCAGACCATCGGCCTGGCGATTTCGGATCTGTCGCGACGCCTGGCCAATCCGCGTCCGGTGATCCGCCGCAAGAAATTCACCTTCGATGCGGCGGCGCTGCTTGCGGCGCTCGATGCCGAGAAGGTCAGCGGCGTGATCATCGGCCTGCCGCTGAACATGGATGGCAGCGCCGGGCCGCGCGCCCAGGCGACCCGCGCCTTCGTGCGCAACATGGCTGAGAAGACCGCCCTGCCCTTCGCATTCTGGGATGAAAGACTGTCGACCGTGGCGGCTGAACGGGCGCTGATCGGTATGGATGTGTCGCGCAAGAAGCGTGCGGCGCGCATCGATTCGGCGGCGGCGGCCTTCATTCTGCAAGGGGCGCTTGACCGGCTGGCCGGTCTGAACGCCGCGGACCGCTCCTAGCCGGCGTCGGGATCGGTGCGCGTCCGGCCAAAGGTCGCCTTCAGCCAGGCATAGATGGCGCGGCGATGCCGGCGGAGATAGACGAAGCCGAAGAGCACCAGAGAATCGATGATGATCGCCTTGAGCACCAGCGGCGGGATCGACTCGGGCGCCATGCCGAGGATCTCGCCGTAGATCGCAAAGACCAGATCATGCAGGTCACGCGACAGGATGCGGGTGCCGAAGCTGATGTCGTAATAGGACAAGCCGTACCAGGAGCCGAGAAGGAACAAGGGCGCGGCCCACATGCCGAGAAGCCATTTCATGTCCGGCCCGCCCGGCGCTCAGCCTCGCAGGCGATGATTTTGCCGTCCGGGAGGACAGATCGATGCGGGCAAAACATGGCCCGGATGGCGCGCTGAACTGACATTTCGATTTCAATTTCCCTGTTGCGTTCACCATGTCTGGCCATGCCTGTTAACGCAATCCTAAGACTTTGTTAGGGTTAACGGCGGCTTCAAAAAGGCCGTGAAACCGAGTTGCGTGCCCCATCCAGCTTGTCTGCGTGCATCCCGATCCTTATGACGTGGCGTCCGTTCCCGACGAGGCTTTCCCTTGCTGCCCATCTTCGAAAGCATATTGCCCATCTTTCTGCTCGTCGTTGCCGGCGCGGTGTTCAAGCGGATGCCGCTGCTCGATGCCGGGCTGTGGCCGGGTCTGGAAACCTTCGGCTATTACATTCTGTTCCCAGCGCTGTTGTTCCTGACCCTCGGCAATGCCGATTTCTCCGGCCTGTCGCTGAATGCGATCGGGATGACGGCGCTGCTCGCCGTGTTCGTCATGTTTGCCCTCTGCCTGGCCCTCTACCCGCTCCTCGATAAAGCCGGCTACTCGAATGCGTCGTTCACCTCGGTGTTCCAGACGGCGACGCGCTGGAACGGTTTCGTGGCCCTGGCGATCGCCGAGCGCTACGCGGGGACCGGGGCACTGGCGATTGTCGCGCTGGTGATGGCGGTCAACATCCTGCCGCTGAACGTGACGAATGTCGGCGTGTTGCTGTGGTTCAACGGCGGACCGCGACATCTGGGCGCCTTCGCCGTGAAGACGGCCACCAATCCGCTGATTCTGGGCTGCCTGGCGGGCCTGGCCTTGCAGGCCATGCCGTTCCGGCTGTATCTGCCGCTGGAGCAGGCGATCGATCTTCTGGCCCGCTCGGCGCTCGGGCTCGGGCTGGTGATGGTCGGTGCGGGGCTGCGGCTCAGCGATGCGCTGCGGCCGGGATTGCTGGTGCTTCTGTCCAGCGGCCTGAAGCTGATCGCCATGCCGCTGATGATGATCGGCTTCGGCCTCCTGTTCGGCCTGTCCGGGCAGGTGCTGGCGCTGATGGCGATCTGCGGCGCCGTGCCGACGGCGATGAACGGCTTTCTGCTGGCCCGGCAATTGGGGGGCGACGCGCCGCTCTACGCGGCGGTGGCGACCTTGCAGACCGCGGCCTCGTTCCTGACGATCCCGGCGGCGATCGCCCTTGCCGAATGGCTGGGCTGACCGGCCCCGGCGCGCGAGGGCTCAATCCACCGGCGGATACAGCACGTCGATGATGCGGTTGGCGTCAAAGCGGGCGTCGAGCATGCCGTAGGTGGCGCGCCAGGCGCCGCCAAGGCGGGTTTCGACAAAGGCTTCGGCGATCATCCCCGCGCCGAGGCGGGTCAATTCGGCGCCGGCGGCGGCGAGAGCCAATTGCTCGGTCAACATGCGGCCGCCGGCCTCATCGGTCTCGCTGACGGCCATGCAGGCCTTCAGGACATCGACAGTGCGCGAGCCCGCAGGGCCGAGATCCTCGGACAGTCCGGCAAGCACGACATCGAACAGCTCCGGCCCGCGCGCCAGGACGCGCAGCACGTCGAGCGCCATGACATTGCCCGAGCCTTCCCAAATGGCGTTGACGGGCGCCTCGCGGTAGTGGCGTGCCAGCGGCCGTTCCTCGATATAGCCATTGCCGCCAAGGCACTCCATCGCCTCGTAGATCACCGAGGGGGCGATCTTGCAGACCCAGTATTTGACCACCGGGGTCATCAGGCGCGCGAAAGCCGCTTCGGCCGGGTCCTCGTGCGCCTTGTCGAAGGCGCGGGCCAGACGCATGGAGAGCGCGGCTGCGGCGGCGACATCAAGCGTGAGATCGGCAAGGACGCGTGTCATCAGCGGCTGATCGACCAGCTTCTTGCCAAAGACCACGCGGTGGCGGCAGTGATGCACAGCTTCCGCAAGGCTGGCGCGCATCATGCCGGCCGAACCGAGGGAACAGTCGAGCCGCGTCAGCGTGACCATGTCGAGAATGGTGCGAATGCCCTTGCCTTCCTCGCCGAGCAGAAAGCCGAACGTGTCGGAAAACTCGACCTCGGCGGAGGCATTCGAGCGGTTGCCGAGCTTGTCTTTCAGCCTCTGGAAGCGCAGTCCGTTGCGGCTGCCATCCTCGAGAATGCGCGGCACGAGGAAACAGCTGATCTCCTCGCCGGTGCGCGCCAGCATGACAAAGGCATCCGACATCGGCGCCGAGAGAAACCACTTGTCGCCGGCAAGGCGGTAAATCCCCTCGCCGACCTTCTCGCCGGTCGAACGGTTGGTGCGCACATCGGTGCCGCCCTGCCTTTCGGTCATGCCCATGCCGATCGTCACGCCGGACTTCTGCATCGCCGGCTTCTGAGCCGAATCGTATTTGCGCGACACGATCTTCGGCAGCCATGTCTTTTCGACGCGCGGCGATGCCATGATGGCGGCGACCGCGGCATTGGTCATGGTCAGCGGACACAGATGCCCGCTTTCAAGGCCGGCGGTGAGAAAGAAGCGCAGGGCGCGCGCCTGGTGCGCCACTCCGCGCTCGGCGGGGATGTCCTCCCACACCGAGCCCTGCAGGCCGATCGAAGACGAGCGGCGCATCAGCGCATGATAGGCGGGATGGAACTCGACCAGATCGAGGCGGTCGCCGGACGGACCGAGGGTGCGCAATTCCGGCTCCGAGCGGTTGGCGATGCGTGCCAGGTCGTGGGCTTCGGCAGAGGCGACGAAGCGCCCGGTCGCCTCGAAATCGGCACGCAGGGCACGCGGCATGGCGTCGGCGATGTCGCGCAGCAGCGGATCGACGAGAAAAGCGTTGTGCCCGGCAAAGGGCGGCGACTGGTTGTGGGCATCGGCCGCGGGGCGGCCTTTCGGGTGTGCGCTCATGCATCATCCCTAGAGGGATTCGGCGCATTTTGCATGCCCGATCGCATCATTTCATGTGGGCGAAAGCGATTTTGCGAATCAGCGTGGCTTGCTCTCTTGCCCGGCTGTTCTTATGAACGGCGCACTGTCAGGAGCCGCGTGGAGCCCCATGGTCTTTCCCCATCGCCACCTACTGGGAATCAAGGAACTGTCCGAGCCGGACATTCTCCACCTTCTCGACCGTGCCGACGCGGCGGTGCAGATCTCGCGCCGCGAAGACAAGAAAACCGCGACACTGCGCGGGCGCACGCAGATCAACCTGTTCTTCGAATCCTCCACCCGCACCCAGGCCTCTTTCGAACTGGCGGGAAAGCGCCTTGGCGCCGATGTGATGAACATGGCGGTGGCCAATTCGAGCGTGAAGAAGGGGGAAACCCTGATCGACACGGCGATGACCTTGAACGCCATGCGCCCGGACATCCTGATCGTCCGGCACGGCTCGGCCGGCGCCGTGGCGCTGCTGGCGCAGAAGGTCGAATGCGCGGTGGTCAATGCCGGCGACGGGGCGCATGAGCATCCGACCCAGGCGCTGCTCGACGCGCTGACGATCCGCCGCAACAAGGGCCGGCTCGGACGGCTGATCGTGGCGATCTGCGGCGATGTGCTGCATTCGCGCGTGGCGCGCTCGAACATCATTCTGCTCAATGCGATGGGGGCGCGGGTGCGGGTCGTGGCGCCCTCGACGCTGCTGCCGGCGGGGATCGCGCAGATGGGAGTCGAGGTGTTTCACCGCATGGAGGACGGGCTGAGGGATGCAGATGTGGTGATGATGCTGCGCCTGCAGCGCGAACGCATGGAGGGCGCCTTCGTGCCATCAGTGCGAGAGTATTTCCGCCATTACGGGCTGGATGCGGCCAAGCTGGCGCTGGCGCGCCCGGATGCGCTGGTGATGCATCCCGGGCCGATGAACCGCGGTGTCGAGATCGCGTCGGATATCGCCGACGGACCGCAGAGCGTGATCGAGAGCCAGGTCGAGATGGGCGTGGCGGTGCGCATGGCGGTGATGGAAACGCTGATGGCGGCGCGCGACACCGATCCGGTTGCGGAGGGAACCTCGTGACGCGCCGCCTCCTCACCAACGCCCGCATCATCGATCCCTCGCAGGGCATGGATGAGACCGGGGCCGTGCTGATCATCGATGGACAGATCGCGGCGATCGGCGCGAACGCGGCTGCGACAGCGCCAGAGGGGATCGATACCGAGGATCTGGGCGGCCTTATTGTGGTGCCGGGGCTGGTCGATACCTGCGTGCATATCGGCGAGCCGGGAGGCGAACACCGCGAGACGATTGCTTCGGCGAGCCGTGCGGCGGCGCGCGGCGGGGTGACCAGCCTGATCATGATGCCGGACACCGATCCGGTGATCGATGATGTCAGCCTCGTCGATTTCGTGCAGCGCGCGGCGCGCGATGAGGCGATTGTCTCCGTCTATCCGGCAGCGGCGCTGACCAAGGGGCTGCGCGGCGAGCAGATGACCGAGTTCGGCCTGCTGCTCGATGCCGGCGCGGTGATGCTGAGCAATGGGCGCGAGACCGTCAAGGACACGCTGATGATGCGGCGGGCGATGACCTATGCGCGCGATTTCGGGGCCGTGGTCGCCTGCGCCACGCAGGACAGCTATCTGAGCAGCGGCGGGGTGATGAATGAGGGACTGTTTGCCAGCTGGCTCGGCCTGCCCGGCATTCCGCGCGAAGCGGAGATCATCGCGCTGGAGCGCGATCTGCGGCTGGCGGCACTGACCGGGGCGCGCTACCACGCATTGAAGCTGTCGGTGCCGGAATCGGCGGCGGCGGTGCGCTCGTCCAAGGCCGCGGGACACGCGGTGACCGCCGGCATTTCGATCAATCACCTGACCCTGAACGAAACCGATATCGGCGAGTACCGCACCTTCTTCCGGCTGTCGCCGCCCCTGCGCAGCGAGGATGACCGGCGCGCCATGGCGGCGGCGGTGGCGGACGGGACAATCGATGTCATCTCGTCGTCGCACGACCCGCAGGATGTCGACACCAAACGGTTGCCGTTTGCCGATGCGGCGAACGGCGCGATCGGGCTCGAGACCTTGCTGGCGGCGGCGTTGCGGCTTTATCATTCCGGCGATGTCCCGCTGGCGCGGCTGATCGAGGCGCTGTCGTGCCGGCCGGCAGAGATCTTCGGCCTGCCCGGCGGCACGCTGAAGGTGGGAGCGGCCGCGGATCTGGCGATCATCGATCCGGACTACCCCTGGATGCTGTCGAAGGATGACATCGTTTCGCGCTCTAAGAACTCGGCCTTCGAGGATGCGCGCTTTTCCGGCAAGGTCTTGCAAACTCTGGTTGCAGGTGCGAGTGTTTATCGCGCTGATGAGGGTCTGCCAGGACGGTGATCGGCTGTTGCCGATCCTTGCCGTGACCCATCAGGAGGAGCAGTTACGTGCCTGAATATGTCGACTGGTCAGACCCCAACACGATCTACGCCCTGCTGCTCGGCTATCTGCTCGGCTCGATCCCGTTCGGGCTGATCCTGACGCAGATGGCCGGCCTTGGCGATGTGCGCAAGATCGGTTCGGGCAATATCGGCGCCACCAATGTGCTGCGCACCGGCAACCGCAAGCTGGCGGCGATGGTTCTTCTCGGCGACGCGCTGAAGGGCACGCTGGCGGTGCTGGCGGCGCGCTGGCTGTTTGGCGTCGAAGCCTCGCTGGTTGCGGGCTTTGCGGCATTTCTCGGCCATCTCTACCCGGTCTGGCTGAAGTTCAAGGGCGGCAAGGGCGTAGCCACCTATCTCGGCGTTCTGCTGGCGGCGGCGCCGCTTTTCGTGCTTGTCTTCGCCGCCGTGTGGCTGGGTATGGCCAAGCTGTTTCGCTATTCGTCGCTGGCGGCACTGGCTGCCGCGGTGGCGGTGCCAGCGGCGCTCTGGCTGGCGCGGCTTGATGCGGTGGCGGCGCTGTTCACCGCCCTTTCGCTGATCACGATCCTCAAGCACCACAGCAATATTGCGCGTCTGATGGCCGGCACGGAAAGCCGGATCGGCAGCAAGGCCAAGGATGGCGCCGACGAGCGCAACAGCGGCGCATGACCGGGACGGGCGGGCCCGGCGTTCGTCTGAGCGAACGCCAGCGCCTCGCCTGGCTGCGCCTGATCCGCTCGGACAATGTCGGGCCGGCAACCTTCCGCGACCTGATCAATCATTTCGGTTCCGCCGAGCGGGCCATCGCGCATCTGCCTGAATTGTCGCAACGCGGCGGTGCGCGGCGGCAGATCCGCATCGCCACGCCAGCGCAGGCGGAAGCCGAGCTCGCCGCAGCGGCGCGCTTCGGCGCGGTGTTTGTCGGCATCGGCGAACCGGATTATCCCGCTGCGCTGCGGCGCATTGACGGCGCTCCGCCTTTGATCGCCGCGATCGGCGACCTGCGCGTCGCGCATGGGCCGGCCGTCGGCATTGTCGGATCCCGCAACGCCTCGATCTCCGGAACCAAATTTGCCACCCGGCTGGCACGCGAGATCGGCGCCGCCGGGTATCGGATCGTCTCCGGCCTGGCGCGTGGCATCGATGCGGCGGCGCACGAGGCCAGCCTGGACACCGGCACCATCGCGGCGATGGCCGGCGGGCTGGACCGCCCCTACCCGCCGGAAAATCTCGATCTGTACGAGCGCATCCGCGAGGGGGCGGGTCTGGCGCTGTCCGAGATGCCGATGGGGTGGGAGCCGCGGGCGCGCGACTTTCCCCGCCGCAACCGGCTGATTGCCGGCATCTCGCTCGGGGTCGTGGTGATCGAGGCGGCGGCCCGTTCGGGATCGCTGATCACTGCGCGCCGGGCCAATGATTTCGGACGCCTGGTTTTCGCAGTCCCCGGTTCGCCGCTCGATCCACGCGCCGCCGGCACCAATGGTCTGCTCAAGGAAGGCGCCATTCTGACCACCCGGGCCGCCGATGTGCTCGACGCCCTGGCGCCGATCTCACGCATCGCGCCGGACGACGAACCGCTTATCGAGGAGCCCGACGAGGGCGCAACCCCGGACTGGGATCCACCCCGCGATGACGAGCGGGCGCGAGTTGCCGGCGCGCTTGGCCCCTCGCCGGTCGAGATCGACGATATCATTCGCCACTGCGGGCTGCCGGCGGCGACCGTGCATTACATCCTTCTGGAGCTGGATCTGGCCGGACGTCTCGATCGCCATCCCGGCGGCATGGTGTCGCTGGGCAGCGGCGAGACCTGACACTCAGCTGCGGCGCGCCGGTGCCGGCCGCAAGCGTGTTTGCAAAACATCCTCGGCCTCGAGATAGGCCATTTCGATCAGGTAGCAAAGCATCTCGGCCTTTTCCCGCTCCGCGACCAGGCGCAACTCGGCCAGCATCTGCCGGATGAAGGCGATATTCTGACCGCTCTCAGCTGATTGGGAAGCGCCGTTTTCGGATCGATGGGCCATGTTGCTCCTCGCTGCCTAGGCCGTGACGAGGACGGCGCGGGGCCGGCCCGGCGTGACCAAACGCAAGATAGAACATTTATCTTTAATTGCAATAGAGTTGCATAATCGTTTTAGTTGTATTGACGTGTGAAATGGCCTGATTTCGGCACCGGGCCTTGACCAAACTCTTTTCGGTGTCCATTTCGTTGCCCCTGCGCCGGGGAGTTTTGAGCAGCCGGGACGGCGCATCGCTGAAATCTGGATGAAATAATGAACGTCGTCGTTGTCGAATCGCCTGCAAAAGCCAAGACAATCAACAAGTATCTGGGCCCGGACTACAAGGTTCTCGCCTCGTTCGGTCATATCCGCGACCTGCCGGCGAAGGATGGCTCGGTGCTGCCGGACGAAGATTTCGAGATGTCGTGGGACATGGACGCGGCTTCGAAGAAACGTCTGAAAGACATTTCCGACGCGCTCAAATCGTCCGATGCGCTGTTCCTGGCGACTGACCCGGACCGCGAGGGCGAAGCGATTTCCTGGCATGTGCTCGAGGTTCTCAACAAGAAGAAGGCGCTGAAGGACAAGTCGGTCAAGCGCGTCGTCTTCAACGCCATCACCAAGAAGTCGGTGCTCGACGCGATGGCCAATCCGCGCGACATCGACGGGCCGCTTGTCGATGCCTATCTGGCACGCCGGGCGCTTGACTACCTGGTCGGATTCAATCTCTCGCCGGTCTTGTGGCGCAAGTTGCCGGGTGCGCGCTCGGCCGGCCGCGTGCAGTCGGTGGCGCTGCGGCTGATCTGCGACCGCGAGGACGAGATCGAGCGCTTCATCAGTGAAGAATACTGGCAGATTGCCGCCGACATGCAGACGCCGCGCGGCGATGCCTTCGTGGCCCGCCTGACCGCCCATAACGGCAAGAAGCTGCAGAAGATGTCGATCACCGACGGTGATCAGGCCAATGCCATCAAGACGATGCTGGATCAGGCCAGCTTCAGCGCCGAGAGCGTCGAAGCCAAGCCGACACGCCGCAATCCGGCGCCGCCCTTCACCACGTCGACGCTGCAGCAGGCCGCCTCCTCCAAGCTCGGTTTCAACGCCTCGCGCACCATGCAGGTGGCGCAGAAACTCTATGAAGGCATCGACATCGGCGGCGAAACAGTTGGTCTGATCACCTATATGCGTACCGACGGCGTGCAGATGGCCGGCGAAGCGATCGATGCGGCGCGCGAAGAGATCGGCAGCCGCTTCGGCGCGCGGTATCGGCCGGAAAAGCCGCGCTTTTATTCGTCAAAGGCAAAGAATGCCCAGGAGGCGCACGAGGCGGTGCGCCCGACCGCCTTCGATCGCGCCCCCGAGGATGTGCGGCGTTATCTCGATGGCGATCAGCTGAAATTGTATGATCTGATCTGGAAGCGGGCGATTGCCAGCCAGATGGCCTCGGCGGAGATCGAGCGGACGACGGTTGACATTCGTGCCGTGCATGGCGGCGAGGAAGCAACCCTGCGTGCCACCGGCTCGGTGGTGCGTTTTGACGGGTTCATCGCCGCCTACACCGATGCCAAGGAAGATGGCGAGCAGAGCGATGACGGCGATGACGAGGGTCGTTTGCCGGAGATCAACCAGGGTGAAGCGCTGACCCGCGAGCAGATCAAGGCCAGCCAGCATTTCACGGAACCGCCGCCGCGCTATTCGGAAGCGTCGCTGATCCGCAAGATGGAAGAGCTCGGCATCGGCCGTCCGTCGACCTATGCCTCGACGCTGAAGACGCTGAGCGACCGCGAATACATGCAGGTCGACAAGCGCAAGCTGATCCCCGAGCCGAAAGGCCGGCTGGTGACGGCGTTCCTGGAAAATTTCTTCGATCGCTATATCGAGTTCGATTTCACTGCCGATCTGGAGTCCAAGCTCGACCGCATCTCCGCCGGCGAGTTGAAGTGGAAGGATGTGTTGCGCGAATTCTGGACCGAATTTCATGCGCATATCGACGAAACCAAGGATCTGCGGGTCTCGGAGGTGCTTGATGCGCTGAATGAGCATCTGGCTCCGCTGGTGTTCCCGAAGCGCGAGGACGGCGCCGACCCGCGCATCTGCCCGACCTGCGGTGTCGGAAAGCTGTCGCTGAAACTGGGCAAATACGGCGCCTTCGTCGGCTGCTCCAACTATCCCGACTGCAACTTCACCCGGCAACTGACCTCGGATCCGAATGGCCAGGACCAGGCCGCGGCCTCGAACGAGCCGGTCGATCTGGGCAAGGATCCGCATACGGGCGAGCCGATGACGCTGCGCAACGGACGGTTCGGACCCTATGTTCAGCGTGGCGAGGGCAAGGAAGCCAAGCGCGCCAGCCTGCCGAAGGGCTGGGCGCCGCAGACGATCGATCACGAGAAGGCACTGGCCCTTTTGCAGTTGCCGCGTGATGTCGGTCAGCATCCGGAAAGCGGCAAGATGATTTCGGCCGGCATCGGCCGGTACGGGCCCTTCGTGCTGCATGATGGCGTCTACGCCAATCTCGAGAGCGTCGAGGATGTGTTTTCGATCGGCCTGAACCGGGCCGTGACACTGATCGCCGAGAAACAGGCGAAAGGGGGCGGCCGCGGCCGCGCCACGCCGACCGCCCTGAAGCAGCTCGGCGACCACCCGGATGGCGGTGCCGTCACGGTGCGTGACGGCCGCTACGGCCCCTATGTCAACTGGGGCAAGATCAACGCCACGCTGCCGAAGGACCTGGCGCCGCAGGATGTGAGCATGGAACGTGCTCTGGAACTGATCGCGGCGAAGGCCGGCAGCAAGAAGGGCAAGGCGAAGGCGACCAAGAAGACAACCAAGTCGACCAAGGCCAAGACGTCGTCTGCGGCGGCCAAGTCCAGCAAGCCGGCCAAGAGTGCGGCCGCCGGCGACAAGGCCTGATCTTGGCGCGCGGTCCGACGAAAAGCGGCAAGGATGCCCGCGGCAAGGCGGGGACAAAGAAGCCCGTGGGCAAGACCAGGGCGAACCCTGCACGGGGGGCGGGCGACGGGCCGCGGCGCGGCGAGCTGCCGGACCGGGAGACGATCCTGCGCTTCATCAGCGAAAACCCGGACCAGGCCTCGAAGCGCGATGTTGCCAAGGCGTTTGGCCTGAAGGGGGATGCGCGCGTTGCCTTGAAGCAGATGTTGCGCGCTCTTGAAGATGAAGGCCTGATCGAGCGGCATCGCAAGCTGCTGACGCGCCCGGGCGCCCTGCCCGCCGTCACCGTGCTCGAGATCACCATGCGCAGCCCCGATGGCGAGCTGATCGCCCGTCCCGCCGAGTGGCCCGAAGAGGGCGGCGTGGCGCCGGCGGTGACGGTACGGCAATCGTCCGATACCGGCGCACGCGGGCGGGGCAAGGGAAAATCCGCCAGCGCAGCAGCCGGTCTGGGCGACCGCGTCCTGGCGCGGATCTTTCCGGCCAAATCGGCCACCGGCCCGGCCTATGCGGCGCGCGTGATGAAGATCCTCGACAAGCGCGGCGGCCTGCAGCTCGGCGTCCTGCGCGAGACGCCCGAGGGTGGCCGCTTGATGCCGATCGACCGGCGCGGCGACGAATTTCAGGTGGCGCCGGGAGAGATCGGCGAAGCCAAGGACGGAGACCTGGTCGAGTTCGAACCGGTGCGGCATGGCCGCATGGGGCTGCCGCAGGCGAGGATTTCCAACGTCCTCGGGCATGTCTCCGGCGAAAAGGCGATCTCGATGATCGCCATCCATGCGCATGGTATTCCGCATGTCTTCCCCGAGGACGTGCTGGCCGAGGCAAAGACGGCAGAGCCGTTCTCCGCCGATGCCGATGGCCGCGAAGACTGGCGCGACGTACCGCTGATCACCATCGATCCGGCCGATGCGAAGGATCATGATGATGCGGTGTTCGCCGAAGCGGATCCTTCCGATGACAATCCCGGCGGCGTCATCGTCACGGTGGCGATCGCCGATGTCAGCTGGTATGTGCGGCCGGGCAGCGCCATGGACCGCGAGGCCCTGAGGCGCGGCAATTCGGCCTATTTTCCGGACCGCGTCGTGCCGATGCTGCCCGAACGGATTTCCAACGATCTGTGTTCGCTGCGCGAAGGCGAGGCGCGCCCGGCGCTGGCGGTGAAGATGCGCTTCAACGGGGAAGGCCGCAAGGTCGGGCATCGCTTCCACCGGGTGAGCATGCGCAGCGCGGCGAAGCTGTCCTACCAGCAGGCACAGGCGGCGATTGACGGCAAACCGGATGACCAGAGCGGCCCTCTGCTCGAGCCGGTGCTCAAACCCTTGTGGCATGCCTATGGCATCCTTTTGCGCGGCCGGACGCGGCGCCAGCCGCTGGAACTGGATCTGCCGGAGCGCAAGATCGTGCTCGACGCCGAGGGGCGCGTTGCCGACGTCATCGTTCCGGCGCGGCTTGATGCGCACAAGCTGATCGAGGAATTCATGATCCAGGCCAATGTCGCGGCCGCGGAAACACTCGAACAGCGCAAGCAGCCGCTGATCTACCGCGTCCACGACACGCCGTCGCTGGCCAAGCAGGAGGTGCTGCGCGAGTTTCTCGGCACGCTCGGGTTGTCCTTGTCGCGCGGCAATGTGCGGGCCAATTCGTTCAACGGCGTGCTCGAGCAATCGCGTGACAAGCCCTATGAGACGATGGTTAGCGAGATGGTGCTGCGCAGCCAGAGCCAGGCGGTGTATCAGCCGGAGAATATCGGCCATTTCGGGCTGAACCTGCAGCGCTATGCGCATTTCACCTCGCCGATTCGCCGCTATGCGGATCTGATCGTGCACCGGGCCCTGGTCGGGGCGCTGCGACTCGGCCAGGGCGGCATCACCCCGCAGGAGGAAGGCGCGCTGGAGGACATCGCCGCCGAAATCTCGACCTTCGAGCGGCGCGCCATGGTGGCCGAACGCGAGACGGTGGACCGGCTGATCGCGCATCATCTGGCCGAGCGCCAGGGCGAGACATTCTCCGGGCAGATCTCGGGGGTGACCAAGGCCGGCCTGTTCATCAAGCTCAAGGATCTCGGCGCCGACGGCTTCGTGCCGATCTCGACACTGGGGCAGGAATATTTCATCTATGACGAAGCGCATCAGGCGATTGTCGGCGAAAAATCCGGTCTCGGCTTCCGCCTGGGCGACGATGTCGATGTGCGACTTGTTGAAGCAGTTCCGCTTGCGGGCGCATTAAGGTTTGAAATTCTTGGTGAAGGTCGCCAAATGCCAAGTGCGACGCGCTCTTACCACAAGTCGGGACGGGCCCGGCGCAGCTCTGGCAAACGGCCGGGCACCCGGCCGCCGCGCGGACGCCGGACCTGAACAGCTCACGCAGCGCAGCGACGCGCTGGCACGGAGGACAACCACATGCAGCATTTTGGCGCCGAGGCGAAGGATTCCAGCGCGGACGAGACTGCATCGGGCACCGGGCGTGCCGTCAAGCGGGGTCTGTTGTGCCGCTGTCCGGCCTGTGGCGAGGGGCGGCTGTTCAGGGCTTATCTCAAGCCCGTCGACACCTGCAGCGTGTGCAAGGAAGACATGCATCATCAGCGGGCCGATGATTTTCCCGCCTACCTGTCGATCTTCATCGTCGGGCACATCGTCGTGGCCGCCTACATGGCGGTCGAGCAGGCGGTCAGCCTGGCTATGTGGCAGCACATGGCGATCTGGATTCCGCTCACGGGCGTCCTGAGCCTGGCACTGCTGCAGCCGCTGAAGGGCGGTGTGATCGGACTGCAATGGGCCTTGAAGATGCATGGTTTCGGCGGCGTCGATGAGGACGCGGCAGCGGCGGCGGCCCTTTCCGAGCGTGGTGATCAGCCGGGCCGATGAGCGGCGAATTGACCGATCTCGGACCATCGCGCGTTCTTCTTGACGATGACGAGATCCACCCGACCCTGACCCCGCGCGACGCGGCGTCGCTGATCCTGATCGACCGCAGCCGGGGGCAGCCGCGCGTGCTGGTCGGCAAGCGCGCCCGGGCGCATGTCTTCATGCCCGATCTCTACGTCTTTCCCGGCGGGCGACGCGATCCCGGCGACGGCCGCCGGGCGGTGGCAGCGCCTCTCAAGGCGCCGGTTCTGGAGCGGCTGATGGCGCGTACGACGTCACGGTTCCTGCCCTCGACGGCACGCGCTCTGGCGGTGGCGGCGGCGCGTGAATTGGAAGAGGAAGTGGCGCTGTCGCTCAACCCGTCGCACGAGGTGAGCGGATTTCGCCCGGACCTGTCGCAATTGCGCTACGTGGCACGTGCCACCACGCCGCCCGGTCGCAACCGCCGCTACGACACGCGATTCTTTGCCTGCTTTACCGACGAGGTGGCCGCCGATTGCGACGCCGCGCGCGCCAGCGAGGAGCTGATCGACCTGTTCTGGCTGCCGCTGGACAGGCTCGATGCCGTGCCGCTGCCGCCGATCACCGAGACCATTCTGGACGATCTGTGCCGCAGCCTTGCCGCCGATCCGAACCTGCCGTTCGGCGCGCCGGTGCCCTATTATTATACCCGCAACAACCGGTCGCTGCGCGAGATAATCTGACGGGGCCGGAGCGCATGCGGTGTCGCGACCGCGGCGGACCGGGCGAACCCGCTGATGAGCCCCGCTTATTCTGTTGAATTTGCCAGTAGGTTGGTTCAAAGAGCAGCATGTCCGCTGTCCCTCCCCCCCATTCCTGTCCCGTGCCGCGCGAGGATATTCACTGGAAGGCCCTGATCGCGGCGGTGGCATCGATCAGCGCCGTGGGTCTGGCAATGGGTCTGGGACTGCCGCTGCTCAGCATCATCCTGGAAAAGCGCGGCATCTCATCGACGATGATCGGGCTGAACACGGCCATGGCGGGGGTGGCGGCAATGGCCGCGGCGCCGCTGACCACCGCCTGCGCCAAGCGGCTTTCGGTGGTCACCACGATGATCCTGGCGATCATCGCGGCGGCGGTCAGCGCGCTCGGTTTCTATTTTGCCGAAGCCTTCTGGATGTGGTTTCCACTGCGCATCGTTTTTCACGGCGCCGTCACCATGCTGTTCATCCTGTCGGAGTTCTGGATCAACACCGCGGCGCCGCCGCACCGGCGCGGCTTCGTGCTCGGCATCTATGCGGCGACCCTGTCGCTGGGATTTGCCGGCGGGCCGCTGATCTTTTCGCTGCTCGGCAGCGATGGCATCGCTCCCTTCGCGGTCGGTGCCGCGGTGATCCTGCTGGCGGCCATCCCGATCCTGTGGGCGCGGGCGGAAAATCCGGTGATCGAGACCCGGCCGAACCACTCCTTCATGCGCTACATCTTTCTGGTGCCGACGGCGACGGCGGCGGTGTTCGTTTTCGGCGCCGTCGAATCAGGCGGGCTGGCGCTGTTTCCGATCTATGCCAACCGCACCGGCTTCAGCGAATCGCAAGGGGCGATCCTGCTGTCGATGATCGGGCTGGGCAATGTCATCTTCCAGGTGCCGATGGGAATGCTTGCCGATCGCACCGGCAATCGCCGGGCGCTCTTGTCGATCGTCGCGGTCATCGGTCTGGTCGGATCACTGGCCCTGCCCTGGCTGATCGGCAACTGGCTGCTTGCCGGGGGCATTCTCCTGTTGTGGGGCGGCTGCGTTGCCGGCCTGTACACCATCGGGCTGGCGCATCTCGGCGAGCGCCTGCACGGCGCCGATCTGGCGGCGGCCAACGCCGCGTTCGTCTTCTGCTATGCGCTGGGCACGCTGGTCGGCCCGCAGACCATCGGCGTGGCGATCGATGTGGCCGGCAGCCACGGATTTGCCTGGGCGCTGGCCTTCTTTTTCGGCCTTTATGTTCTGCTGGCGCTGGGGCGCATGCTGTTCGCTCCGAAACAGGCTTGACTTTTGACCGGCAATTTGTAGGTTCCGCCCACGTTTAGCCGTGGGATGCCGGACTCGGATGCGAGAGCCGGGATCGACTGCGGCGATTTTTTTCGACAAGGGCAAAGACCATGGCCAAGGCAACCACCATCAAGATCAAGCTCGTGTCGAGCGCCGACACCGGTTTCTTCTACGTCACCAAGAAAAACAGCCGCACCTTCACCGAAAAGATGGTGAAGACGAAATATGACCCGATTGCCAAGAAGCATGTCGAGTTCAAGGAAGCGAAGATCAAGTAGCCAACGCCACTTGATGTGCCGCTGACGAGCCCGCCCTTACCGGCGGGCTTTTTCGTGTTGGGCGCACGCCTTGCGGCGTTCGTGGCCAGACACGCTGACGTGCCGAATCGCGGGCCCGGTCGGGTGTCAACGTGCTCATGTCAGATGGTGGAGTGGGGGGCGAACGGAGATTAGCTCCTGGTCGATCCGCTCCCCTGGGGGAAGGCGGATCGACCAGCGCCCCGTGCGAGACAGGAAATGCGGCGGACCTGACCCTCACGGAACGTCTCTGATTGTTCCGATGGCGTGCCAGGTGGATTCGCTGTTGGTGCATTACCCAACCCTGGATTGATCTCGAATGATCTACGCTACCTGTGTTTGTAGGGCAGCGGGGTCGGTCCGTCAACAAATATATCAACTTTTATTAATATTCTAGGGGTTTTCAGGCGGCTTCCTGCACGACGCGGTTGCGGCCGTTTTCCTTCGCCTGATACAGCGCCTTGTCGGCGCGGCGCAGCAATTGCGCGGCATCCAGGTCCTCGGGCAGAAGCGTGGCAATGCCGATCGAGGCGGTGATATCGGCAAGGGTATCCGATGCCGCGATGGTGAAGGCATCGGAGGCGACGGCAAGGCGCAGCCGCTCAGCCACCTGGCTGGCGATCTCGGCCGTGGTGTCGGGCATGACGATGACAAATTCCTCGCCGCCATAGCGGCATGCGAGATCAGCGCCGCGCACGGCGCCGCGCACCCGCCCGGCGAAATCCCGAAGCACGTCATCGCCACCTTCATGGCCATGGACGTCATTGATGCGCTTGAAATGGTCGATATCGGCGATCAACACCGAAAGCGGCCGCTGGCGACGACGCGAACGGTCGAACAGGGTCTTGAGATGCGTGTCGAGATAGCGCCGGTTGTTCAGTCCGGTGAGCGGATCGGTGACCGCCATTTCCACCGACAGCGTCAGGCTTTCGCGCAATTGATCATTGTAGCGCTTGCGGCGGATCTGGGTGAGCGAGCGCGCCACGAGTTCATTCGGATCGAGCGGGCGGACGAGGTAATCATTGACGCCCAGGTCGAGGGCCCGCATGACAAGCTCGTCTTCGCCCTGTTCGGCGAGCACGAGAACCGGAAGCAACCGGGTGCGTTCAAGCGAGCGAATCTGGGAGCACAGGCGCAGCGGGTCATAGGCATCCAGCCCGGATGAGACGATGAGCAATTCGTAGGGCCGCTCCGCCGCTTCGAACAAGGCCGCCTGCGGGTCGCCTATCGCCGTGACCTCGGCAATGTCTTCAAGGGCCCGCGAAATGCGCTCCTGCGCGGTGGCGCGCGGTTCGACAAGCAGCGCCAGACCGCGGTCTTCAGGCTGGCCGGATGATGGCGCCAACAGGGCGCTGGCCCCCAGCGACCGCGAGGACTCGGCGCGCAGGCGCAATTCGTCGGACAGGGTCTTGAAACGCACCAGGCTTTTCACCCGCGCCATCAGCTGCAGATCATTGACCGGCTTGGTGAGAAAATCATCGGCGCCGGCCTTCAGTCCCCGCACCCGGTCGGCAGGCTGATCGAGTGCGGTGACCATGACAACCGGGATATGCGCGGTGCGGGGATTGGACTTCAGCCGCTCGCAGACTTCAAACCCGTCGATGCCGGGCATCATGATGTCGAGCAGGACGAGATCGACCGAGGTCTGGTCACAGATCGACAGCGCCGTGTGCCCCTCCGGCGCGGTGAGCACTTCGTAATACTCAGCCAGCAAACGCGCTTCCAGCAGCTTCACATTCGCCGGAATGTCGTCAACAACAAGGATACGCGCGGTCATGCTGGTTCCTTCGCTCAGGCTTCGCCGAGATAGGTTTTGATGGTCTTGATGAAATTGGGGACCGAGATCGGCTTCGATATATAGGCTTCGCAGCCACCCTGCCGGATGCGCTCCTCATCACCCTTCATGGCGAAAGCTGTGACGGCGATCACCGGAATACGGTGCAGATCGTCATCCTCCTTCAGCCACTTCGTGACTTCCAGCCCGGACACTTCCGGCAACTGGATGTCCATCAATATGAGATCGGGCCGGTGCGTGCGGGCCAGTTCCATCGCTTCCATGCCATTGCGGGTCTGGATCGTGCGGTATCCCGAGGCCTCGATGAGGTCCCGGAACAGCTTCATGTTGAGCTCGTTGTCCTCAACAATCATCACCTGTTTGGTCATGCTCAATCCCGTCCTCTGGCATCCGGCAACGCGGCCAGGCGGCGATCCGGCGCTTTGCCTTTTCGCGCTGCCGCAGCCACGGCGCTGTCGAATCGCAATCCGACAGCCGGCATCCTAGTTTCATTAGGTTGAAAAAATGGTAACCCCTTCGTTCGAATTGTCCCGGCGGCAGGCAGCAGATCACGATGATACAACAGGATCCACAGGAAATCGCAATTTCGGTGCTGGCATGGCTGGCGGACGAACCGGACCTGCTCGGCCGGTTTCTGGACCTGTCCGGCCTGACCACTGACACGATGCGGCAGGCGGCCCGGGAGCCGGGCTTCATGGCCGGGGTGCTTCACTTTCTCATGGCTCACGAGCCGACCCTGATGCAATATTGCGCGGCAAGCGGGACGCGGCCGGAAAGCGTCGCCCTTGCGCACCGGGCGCTGGCGGGCGGCGGCGGAGACATCGGATGAACCAGATTAAGACAGCCGGGGCGCAGATCAGCTGCGAGATCACGCTGCGGGATCGCCCGCTTCTGGTGTGCGATGTCGATGAGGTGGTGCTCGAATTTCTCACACCGTTCACCGCCTATCTGGAGGCGGAGCGGCACGAATTGCGCGCCGATTCGTTCAAGCTCAACGGCAACATCTATCGCCGCGATGACGGGCAGCCCGTCGACAAGGCGGCGGTGAACGCCTTCACCGAGCGTTTCTTTGCGGTTCAGGACCGGTGGCAAACGGTGGCCGACCAGGCCGCCGAAAGTCTCGAGGCGATTGCCGCCGAGGCGGATATCGTGTTTCTCACGGCCATGCATCCGCGCCATCACGGTCTCAGGCGGCAGCTGCTCGACGCGGCCGGCCTGCCCTACCCGATGATCGCGACCGAACGAGAAAAAGGGCCTGAAATCAAGGCGCTGCACGGGGACCGTGATCTGCCGCTGGCGTTCATCGATGACATTTTCACCAATCTGCACTCGGTGCGCCGGCATGTGCCGGACTGCCTGCTGATCAATCTGATGGCCAATGCGCAATTTCGCGCTTTGGCACCCGATCCTGGTGAGGGAATCACCAGCGTCGACAACTGGCACGCCGCGGCGGCGCTGGTCAGGCGGCATTTCGGCCTGGGTGCAGTATGAGTCGCCGGTGCGGCGGATGGCGCAGGCGCCGCGCACTCAGGACAGCAGAGGGGTGCAGGCCGCGATGAGCGTAGACGGCCGAATTTCCACCTTTTGCCGCGACTGCATGACGGCAAATCCGGGTGCTTCGGCACCATCGGCCGGGCGGCGGCCCCGCTGCGTGCGCTGCGGCAGTCCGCGCCTGGTGTCGCACCCGGAGCTTGCGGCCTTGTCGCTGGCGCATGTGGACTGTGATGCGTTCTACGCCACGGTCGAGAAGCGCGACAATCCGGAACTGATCGACAAGCCGCTGATCATCGGCGGCGGCAAGCGCGGCGTCGTCGCCACCTGCTGCTATATCGCCCGCATCAATGGCGTGCGTTCGGCGATGCCGATGTACAAGGCGCTCGAGGCCTGTCCAGACGCGATCGTCCTGAAGCCCGACATGGAGAAATACGCCCGCGTCGGTCGGCAGGTGCGGGCGCTGATGGAGGATCTGACACCGCTGGTGCAGCCGATCTCCATCGATGAAGCGTTTCTCGACCTGGCCGGCACCGAGCGGCTGCATGGGGACGTGCCGGCGCGCACCCTGGCGCGGTTTGCCGCGCGCGTTGAAAGCGAGGTCGGCATCACCCTGTCCGTTGGACTGAGCTACTGCAAGTTCCTCGCCAAGGTTGCTTCCGATCTCGAGAAACCGCGCGGATTTTCGATCATCGGGCGGGCCGAGGCCGTTGACTTTCTTGCTGACCGACCGGTCTCGACGATCTGGGGCGTCGGCAAGGCCTTCGAGGCCCAGTTGCAGCGCGACGGAGTGCGGACGATCGGGCAGTTGCAGACAATGGAGCTGGAAGCGCTGATGCGGCGCTATGGCGTGATGGGCAAGCGGCTGTACCATTTTTCCCGCGGCGAGGATGAGCGCTCCGTCACGCCGCGCGAGGGCGCCAAGTCGATCTCGTCGGAAACCACGTTCAACACCGATCTGTCGCGCGCTGCCGATCTCGTGCCGCAACTGAGGCAATTGTCGGAAAAGGTCTCGGCGCGGCTGAAGCAATCAGACCTCGCCGGACAGACGGTGGTGCTCAAGCTGAAGACGACCGACTTCAAGCTGCGCAGCCGCAGTTACAAGCTCGATGCGCCGACGCGCCTTGCCGACCGGATTTTCCGCACCGGCCTGTTCCTGCTCGAACGTGAACTGGACGGCACGCGCTTTCGCCTGCTGGGCATCGGCGTCAGCGATCTGACCGACCCGCAGCAGGCCGATCCGGTCGATCTGGTCGATCCACTGGCCGGGCGGCGCGCCATCGCCGAAACGGCGATTGACCGCGTGCGCGCCAGATTCGGCCGGACGGCGCTGGAGACCGGCTACACTTTCGGGCACGGCAAGGCGCGCGACACGCCGCAGGACGAGACCTGAGAAACCCGCCCTGACAGCGCCTGGGCCGAGATGGCGGCCCTTTGCCAGACCTGGCAGCCCAGGTCATGCCGGGCGCGGCGTTCTGGACTTGCGGCCATTTCAGCGTAGACTGGTGCTGGCAGGGAGTCTTGTGATGTCGAGACTGCTACTTCGCCTTGTCATGCTGACAGCATTTTGCCTGGGAGGGCCGGAAACCGCCCTCTCCCAATCCTCTGTGGATCAGCCGGGCCGCGTCGTTGAAGTCGAGATTCCGGCGCCGGCACTGGCCGGCAATCTGCTCGGCACCCGTGATGTGCAGACTGCCGCCATTTACCTGCCGCCGAGCTACGACAGCACCGGCGAACGCCGCTATCCGGTCATCTATCTGTTGCATGGCATATTCGACGATTTTCGCGTCTGGCTGGACATCGAGGATGTACCGGCACGGCTTGATCGGGCCATGGCGCGCGAGGCGATTCCGGAAGCGCTGGTGGTCATGCCGAATGGCGGCAACAAATATGGGGGCGGTTTTTATCGCAACTCACCGATTAGCGGCCGATGGGCAGATTTTATCACCACTGATCTGGTCCGTTATATCGAGACGCGTTTTCGCACGCTCGGCGAGAACAACCGCGCGGTAGTCGGCCACTCGATGGGCGGCTATGGCGCATTGCATCTGGCGATCACGCGGCCCGGCACCTTTTCCGTCGTCTGGGCGATGAGCCCGTGCTGTCTTGCGGCGGTCGATGATTTCGGCTTCGGAAACGATGCGTGGAAGCGTGCGGCGGGCATCACTGCGCCGGAAGACATCGAACAGATGATGGTGGATCGGGATTTCTTTGCCATCGCCGCGCTCGGCGTCTTGTCCGCTTTCAGCACGACGGTGCACGAGCCGCCGCTCTACGCCAAATTTCCATTCGATATCGTGCGCGGCGAAGTGGTTCTCAACGATGCAGCCTATGACCGCTATCTTGATTCGCTGCCGATCCGGCAGGTCCGGGAAGGCCGGGAGGCCCTGCGCAAATTGCGTGGACTTGGCCTCGGCGTCGGACTGAATGACCAGTTCCGGCACATTCCCCCCGGGACGATTGCATTCTCGCAGCGCCTCGGCGCCGAGCGCATTCCGCACATACTCGAGGTTTATGAGGGAGACCACCGGCAAGCGGTCGGCGCGCGCCTGGAAACGGTTGTCCTGCCGTGGGTCGGTGCGCGACTCATCGAAGGTGATTGAAGCGCCCGCACCGGCCGATTTATTTTCCGACAGAAGCGTAATGGAGCATGTGCCATCGTGGTGCCACGAGACCGTGGCGAATTTGATCTTTTCTTCCAGGCGCTTGTGAAAGTGAGTCAGAAAAAGCCGGCAAGTCTCTGATCCGGGACTCGAAATCCATCAGCCGGCCCGCCAGTGCCATGAAGGCAGTCGCGTCAGACCAGCTCCACATCGAGAACACCGGGCGCGGCCTTCAGCGCCGATGCAATCTGCGGCGAGATGCGGTAGCGGTCCGGCAGTTCGACCTCGATTTCGCGCTTGCCGTCATCCTTGATGATGACAAAGGAGACCTGCCCCTCGCCGCGGCCCTTGAGATTGGCCGAAACCATCTTCAGGGGCGAGGCATCACGCAGGAAGACGCGCAGCGCCGACTGGCCGCGGATGGCCCGCTCTTCCAGCGATTCGGCGGTCTGGATGCGCAGGCCGATGCCTTCCGGGCGTTCTTCGGCATTGACAGTGATGACCAGCGACTGGCCCGGCTCGAGCAGATCGCGATAGAGCGCCAGCCCTTCGGAAAACAGCACGGCCTCGAACTGCCCGGAGGCGTCGGAAAAGGTGACGATGCCCATCTTGTTGCCGGTGCGCGTCTTGCGCTCCTGCTTGCCGGTGACCGTCCCGGCGAGGCGACCGGCGGTGGCACCGGCCTTGACGGCGAGCGAGAAGTCGGCCCAGTTCTGGACCCGCATCTTGGCAAGCACATCCGCATAGGCATCAAGCGGATGCGCGGAGAGATAGAAGCCGAGGGCCTGATATTCGCGCTGCAGTTTCTCGGCCACCGTCCAGCCCTCGGTGATCGGCAGATGAATGGTTTCCGGCCCGGTGGCGGCGCCGGCGCCGAACATGTCGCTCTGGCCGGACAGCCGGTCTTCCTGAGCGCGGGCACAATAGCCCATGATGCGGTCGGTGCCTGCCGACAGCTGGGCCCGGTCATGGCCGAAGCAATCGAGGGCGCCGGCGGCGATCAGGCTTTCAAGCACGCGGCGATTGACCTGGCGCGGATCGATGCGCAGGCAGAAATCCTCGAGCGAGGCGAATGGCGTGTCGCCGCGCATCTCGACGATATGGTCAACCGCCGCCTCGCCAACGCCCTTGATGGCGGCGAGCGCGTAAAAGATGCGCCCCTCGCCCGGTTCGAAATGCCGGAACGAGGTCTGCACGGAAGGCGGCACAACCTCGATGCCGAGACGGCGCGCATCCTGGCGGAAATCATTGAGCTTGTCGGTGTTGGCCATGTCGTAGGTCATCGACGCGGCGAGAAACTCGACCGGATAATGGGCCTTGAGATAGGCGGTCTGGTAGGAGACGATGCCGTAGGCGGCGGCGTGCGACTTGTTGAAGCCGTAATTGGCGAATTTGGCCAGAAGGTCAAAAATCATGTTGGCCTGCGCCTTGCCGACGCCGCGCTCGATGGCGCCCTCGGTGAAGCGCACCCGCTGCTTGTCCATCTCCGACTGGATCTTCTTGCCCATGGCGCGGCGCAGAAGGTCGGCTTCGCCGAGCGAATAGCCGGCCAGCACCTGGGCGATCTGCATCACCTGTTCCTGGTAGACGATCACGCCCTGCGTTTCGGCAAGCAGATAGTCGATCTTGGGATGGATCGAGGCGATCTCCTCGTCGCCATGCTTGCGGGCATTGTAGACCGGGATGTTCTCCATCGGACCGGGCCGGTAGAGCGCCACCAGGGCGATGATGTCCTCGATGCGATCGGGCTTCATGCCGATCAACGCCTTGCGCATGCCGGCCGATTCCACCTGGAACACCCCGACGGTCTCGCCGCGCGAGAGCATTTCGTAGGTGGGCGGGTCGGCAAATGGCAGGGCGGCGAGATCGACGTCAATGTCGCGGCGGCGCTTGATGAAGGCCACCGCCGTGTCGAGCACGGTCAGGGTTTTCAGGCCAAGAAAGTCAAATTTGACCAGCCCCGCCTGTTCGACCCATTTCATGTTGAACTGGGTGACCGGCATGTCCGAGCGCGGATCGCGGTACATCGGGACCAGCTGCGACAAGGGCCGGTCGCCAATGACGATGCCGGCGGCATGGGTCGAGGCGTGGCGGTACAGCCCCTCGAGTTTCTGCGCGATGTCGAGCAGACCGGCAACGGCCGGCTCCCGCTCGATTTCCTCGGCAAAACGCGGCTCGTCCTCGATCGCCTGGTGCAACGGCGTCGGATTGGCGGGGTTGTTGGGCACCAGCTTGCAGATGCGATCGACCATGCCGTAGGGCATCTGCAGCACGCGCCCGACATCGCGCAGCGCGGCGCGCGCCTGCAACGAGCCGAAGGTGATGATCTGGGCCACCTGGTCGCGGCCGTACTTCTGCTGCACATAGCGGATCACCTCGTCGCGGCGATCCTGGCAGAAGTCGATGTCGAAGTCGGGCATCGAGACGCGGGCCGGGTTGAGGAAGCGCTCGAACAGCAGCGAGAAGCGCAAGGGATCGACATCGGTGATGGTCAGGGCATAGGCGACCAGCGAGCCGGCACCGGATCCACGCCCGGGACCGACGGGAATGTCCTGGTCCTTGGCCCATTTGATGAAATCGGCAACGATCAGGAAGTAGCCGGGGAATTTCATCTTCTCGATGATGCCGAGTTCGACCTCGAGGCGCTCGAGATAGGCGGTCTTGTCAAAGCCCTCGGCCAGCCCCATGGTCTCCAGGCGGCGCGCCAGCCCGCGCTCGGATTGCCGGCGCAGTTCGGCGGCTTCGGCCGCCAGGGCGGCGGTCTCGTCTTCGCTTTCCGCTCCGGCGGTGAAGCGCGGCAGGATCGGATCGCGGGTTTCGACAACGGCCGAGCAGCGGCGCGCTATCTCGATCGTGTTGTCCAGCGCCTCGGGCAGATCGGCAAACAGCGCCATCATCTCGGCGCGCGACTTGAACGCATGGTCGGGGGTCAGGCGAATGCGGTCATCGACGGCGATGACGGTGTTCTGCGCCACGGCCATCAGCGCATCGTGGGCGTCAAAATCGTCGGGCGTCGGGAAAAACGCCTCATTGGTGGCGACCAGCGGCAGGGCAAGATCATAGGCGAGCTGCACGAGACGCGCTTCGCAGGTGGTGTCATAGCCTTGCTGGCGCTGCAATTCGACATAGAGACGGTCCGGGAAACATTCCGCCAGGGCCTGCAGGCGCGCTTTCGCCCGCCCCGGATTGCCGGCGCGCAGGGCGGCGTCGACCGGACCGGTGGCCGCGCCGGTGAGGGCAAGCAGACCTTCGGTTCCCTCGCGCAGCCAGGAGAGACAGAGCGTCGGCCGGTCGGTTTCGGCGCCACCGAGATACATGTGCGAGATCAGTTCGACGAGGCGGCGGTAGCCCTCATCGGTGGCGGCGATGAGCACGATCGATTCCGGGCGCCTGCCACCGTCCGGCTTGCCGCGCCGCTCGCTGACAACGCCGTCCTGCATGTCGATGTCGGTCTGGCAGGCGATGATCGGCTGAATCCCCTCCTCCATCGCCTTGACGGAAAATTCGAGCGCCCCGAACAGATTGTTGGTGTCACTGATCGCCAGGGCCGGCTGGCCGTCGGCAACGGCCAGCTTCAGCAATGACTTGATCGGCAGCGCCCCTTCCAGCAGCGAATAGGCGGAATGGGTGCGCAGATGCACGAAACCCGGCCATTTGTCCGAATCGATCGTAACGGTGCCTGCGGATGCGTCGCCGCGCGGCGCGGTTTTCAGGGCCGCCAGCACTTCCGCCTTCTTGTCGCGCGCCATCTGTGCGTGTCCCTGCCCCGTCTACCACTTGATTCGTGGCGGCGGACAGAAGATGCGCGCCGATTCCACGGCAGCGATTGTCTCGTCTCACGCGGCGCATGTCCAGACGCGATCGCGGGGATGCACAGCTGGACATTAGACCGGCACAGATGCGCGGCGGCGCTTTTATCGATCAGAAGGACACAACCCGGCGCAGGGTGTGGCGAAGTGACAGATGCGCCCGCCGCTCACCGGCGGGAAAAGCTGGCTCAAAGCGCCATGATGGTGATGCCGAAGCTGGCAAGGAACAGGGTCATGGCGACAAAGGCGGCGAGATCGCGGGCGAAACCGACAGGGGCAAAATCAAACATGAACCAACTCCTTTTCCGTTATGTTGCTATTTTGTTCTCTTTTTGATCCGTTGTCAACCGCATCCTGGCTGCTTGCCCCGGTTCGCGCATGCTTGCCATGGCGCAGCTTGCTCCCAGCTGGAGAAGCGCCCCGGCGAGGAAGTGTGCGCGCACGAAAAAACCCGGGCAGCGACTGGCGCCTGCCCGGGTTGCAAATGGATCGCGCGTCGAACCTTAGGAGTTGACGGCGTCCTTCAGGCCCTTGCCGGCCGAGAACTTCGGCACGTTGCGCGCCGCGATCTGCACTTCGGCGCCGGTCGACGGGTTGCGGCCCGTGGTGGCTTCGCGGTGCGAGACGGTGAAATTGCCGAAGCCGACGAGGCGTACGTCGCCACCCTTCTTCAACTCACCGGAAATGGTATCAAAAACGGCTTCCACCGCCTTGCCGGCATCACCCTTGCTGATGCCCGCCTGGTCTGCGACTGCAGCCACAAGTTCGTTCTTATTCATTGCTCTTCCCTTTCGGCGTTTTGAAGACTCAACCTTTTGCGTGCAGGAAATTTACGAATCCCGGCGGCATGCGCAAGGAGATGAAGAGCTTTTCACCTATTTTTTAGTTATCATTCCGCATCCGAAATGAAAAACGGGCCCCTTCGGGCCCGTTTTCAAGTCATTTTGCGACAGGCCGCTGTCAGTGCGCGACCGATGCGCCCGCCTCCGCGCGCTTGTCTGCCAATGCGGCCTCGGCCTGCATTTCGGCATTCCACTCGATGGGCTCGGGCTTGCGCACCAATGCGTGCTCGAGCACCTCACCCATGCGCGAGACCGGGATGATCTCAAGGCCATTCTTGAGCTTGTCCGGGATCTCCGGCAGATCCTTGGCATTTTCTTCCGGGATCAAGACGGTCTTGATGCCGCCGCGCAAGGCCGCCAGCAGTTTCTCCTTCAAGCCGCCGATCGGCAGCACACGGCCGCGCAGGGTGATCTCGCCGGTCATGGCCACATCCTTGCGCACCGGAATGCCGGTCATCACCGAGACGATCGCGGTGACCATGGCGACACCGGCCGATGGGCCGTCCTTCGGGGTTGCCCCTTCCGGTACGTGCACGTGGATGTCGTTGCGGTCGAACAGCGGCGGCTGGATGCCGAAATCAACCGCGCGCGAGCGGACATAGGAGGCCGCAGCGGAAATCGATTCCTTCATCACGTCACGCAGGTTGCCGGTGACCGTCATCTTGCCCTTGCCCGGCATCATGACGCCTTCGATGGTGAGGAGTTCACCGCCGACTTCAGTCCAGGCCAGACCGGTGACCACGCCGACCAGATCATCGTGCTCGACCTCGCCGAAGCGGAAGCGCGGCACACCGAGATAGGTGTCGATGTTGTCGCCGGTGACCTCGACCTTCGTCGTCTCGCCCTTGCCGATCACCGTGACCGCCTTGCGGGCCAGCTTCATCAGCTCGCGCTCGAAATTGCGGACGCCGGCTTCGCGGGTGTAGAGGCGCGCAATGGCCAGCAGCGCATCGTCGCTGACCGAGAACTCCTCAGGCTTGAGGACGTGATCACGCACCGCCTTGGGCAACAGGTGCCGGCGGGCGATCTCGATCTTCTCATCTTCCGTGTAACCGGCGATGCGGATGATCTCCATGCGGTCCATCAGGGCCGGCGGGATGTTGAGCGTGTTCGCCGTGGTGATGAACATCACGTTCGAAAGATCATACTCGACCTCAAGATAGTGATCCATGAAGGTGGCATTCTGCTCCGGATCGAGCACTTCAAGCATCGCCGATGACGGATCGCCGCGGAAGTCCTGGCCCATCTTGTCGATCTCATCGAGCAGGAAGAGCGGATTGGACTTCTTGGCCTTCTTCATCGACTGGATGACCTTGCCGGGCATCGAGCCGATATAGGTGCGCCGGTGGCCACGGATCTCGGCCTCGTCGCGCACGCCGCCGAGCGCCATGCGGACATATTCGCGGCCCGTCGCCTTGGCGATCGAACGCGCCAGCGAGGTCTTGCCGACGCCGGGCGGGCCGACGAGGCAGAGGATCGGTCCCTTGATCTTGTTGGAGCGCGCCTGCACGGCGAGGTACTCGACGATGCGCTCCTTGACCTTCTCAAGTCCGAAGTGATCGTCGTCGAGCACGGTTTCCGCAGCGTTCAGGTCGATCTTCGCACGCGAACGCTTGCCCCAGGGCAGACCCAGCAGCCAGTCGAGATAGTTGCGCACGACGGTGGCCTCGGCCGACATCGGGCTCATCTGCTTGAGCTTGCGCATTTCCGTCTCGGCCTTCTCGCGGGCTTCCTTCGACAGCTTGGTCTTCTTGACCCGCTCTTCGAGCTCGGCCATCTCGTCGCGGCCGTCCTCGCCCTCGCCCAGTTCCTTCTGGATCGCCTTCATCTGCTCATTGAGATAATATTCGCGCTGGGTCTTCTCCATCTGCCGCTTGACGCGGCTGCGGATGCGTTTTTCGACCTGCAGCACGGAGATCTCGCCCTCCATGAAGCCGAGCGCCCGCTCAAGCCGGCCCTTGACGCTGACGGTGGCCAGCATGTCCTGCTTTTCCGGGATCTTGATCGACAGATGCGAGGCGACCGTGTCGGCCAGTTTCGAATAATCATCGATCTGGCTGGCCGCGCCGACCACCTCGGGCGAAATCTTCTTGTTGAGCTTGACGTAATTCTCGAACTCGGTGACCACCGAACGCGACAGGGCCTCGATCTCGACCTGATCCTCTTCCGGCTCACCGAGCTCGACGGCGCGCGCCTCGTAGAAATCGTCGCGATCGGCATAGCCGAGAACTTCGGCACGCGCCCGGCCCTCGACGAGGACCTTGACCGTACCGTCAGGCAGCTTGAGCAGCTGCAGCACATTGGCAATGGTGCCGATGTCGTAGATGCCTTCCGGCCCCGGCTCGTCGTCGGAAGCGTTGATCTGGGCGGCAAGCAGAATCTGCTTGTCGGATCCCATCACTTCCTCGAGCGCGGCAATCGATTTTTCGCGCCCGACGAACAGCGGCACGATCATATGCGGAAAGACGACGATGTCGCGCAGCGGCAGCACCGGGTAGATTCCGACGTCCTCGGGCGCGTGATCTTGTTTCTTGTCGGTCATGTGATGTCCTTCTTGCGGGCCTTGCGGCCTCTCAGCAACACTCTGACGGCCCCTTTTGGCAGGCAACCGGTACCGGTGTTCATTTCAAGGGAATCGCGCATCCGTGGCCGGCGCGCAAGCCCGTTTGTCGGAACTATAAGTGGAGGCACCCTGCCCCATATTCAAGGTGGTCGTGATCACCAGTTAACCCATTCGAGTCGCTATACTAACAATTCGCGGCGGCTTTGGCAGCAACGGCTCGCATTTTGCGGCGAAAGAGGTGGAAAAGGTCGCCCTGGCCGCCGCCTCATGTCGCAGCCTCATGTCGCCGCAAGGATGCCGCGCCGCTGCCGCTCTCCGCTTCACAATTCTGTCATCGCAGGCTTGTGTCAGGCGGGAGACGACCAGGGGCCCATCGCCGCAACGCAGCCATGCGACCGCTGCGAGGTCCGGCCTCATGATGGCCAGACGGCGCCAGACATTGCCGTCTGGATAATGTTCTTGTATTGTTCTTTCGGATGCCGGGAATGGGAGGAACGATCGATGTCCAGGGGATGCTGTTGTTGCGGGGCGGTCCAGTTCGAGCTGACGGCGGCGCCGGCGATGATGGGGACATGTCATTGCAGCCGGTGCCGCAAACTTGGCGCGAGCAGCTTCGTGTTCGTCGACCGGCAGGCCGTGAAATGGGTCCGGGGCCGGGATCAGGTGCGTTCGTTCACTCCGCCTCCGCCCTACCGGTACAGGCGGACATTCTGCGCAGTCTGCGGCACGTCGCTCGGGGACATCCTTTCCGAGGCGGAGAGCGTCCTGATCCCGGCCGATACGCTCGACGAGCGGCCGGAGATCGGCAACCGGTTTCATGCCTTCGTCGCCGAAAAGCCGCCCTGGTACGGCATTTGCGATGATGCGCAGCAGTTTGCCGGAGACGTGCCCGCCGGCGCGTCGCTGGATTGAAGCCCTGCAGTCAACTCCGTGCCGAACAAGGCGGCTGAACGGCGGCGCACCAGCGCATCGGCAAGCAAGGCGGGCGGGAAAAAACGCATGAAAAAACCCGCCTAGTCCGGCGGGTTTTTTGCTTCAGTTCACCGATATCGGCATTTGTTCCGACCGGCCGCGGAGGTGCGGCGCGCGGTCCTCAGGCGGTGGCGTTGCCCTTTTCCTCGTCGCGCTCGGCATAGATATACAGCGGACGGGAATTGCCGGTGACCACTTCGTCGGAAATGACGACTTCGCGCACGCCTTCCAGTTCCGGCAGTTCGAACATCGTATCGAGCAGGATCTTTTCCATGATCGAGCGCAGGCCGCGGGCGCCGGTCTTGCGGATGATGCCAAGGCGGGCGATCTCGCGCAGCGCATCGTCATGGAAGGTCAGTTCGACATCTTCCATTTCGAACAGGCGCTGATACTGCTTGACCAGCGCATTTTTCGGCTCCGTGAGGATCTGGATCAGCGCATCCTCGTCGAGATCTTCCAGCGTCGCAAGGACCGGCAGACGTCCGATGAATTCCGGGATCAGACCGAACTTGACGAGGTCCTCCGGCTCAAGAGCGCGCAACACCTCGCCAACCCGCCGTTCGTCCTGGGCGCGCACCGAGGCGCCAAAGCCGATCGAGGTCTTTTCGCCACGCGCCGAGATGATCTTGTCGAGCCCGGCAAAGGCGCCGCCGCAGATGAACAGGATGTTGGTGGTGTCGACCTGCAGGAACTCCTGCTGCGGGTGCTTGCGGCCGCCTTGCGGCGGCACCGAGGCAACCGTGCCTTCCATGATCTTGAGCAGCGCCTGCTGCACGCCCTCGCCCGACACGTCGCGGGTGATCGAGGGGTTGTCCGACTTGCGCGAGATCTTGTCGACCTCGTCGATATAGACGATGCCGCGCTGGGCCCGCTCGACATTGTAGTCGGCGGATTGCAGCAGCTTGAGAATGATGTTCTCGACATCCTCGCCGACATAGCCGGCTTCGGTCAGCGTCGTCGCATCCGCCATGGTGAAGGGCACGTCGATGATGCGTGCCAGCGTCTGCGCCAGGTAGGTCTTGCCGCACCCGGTCGGACCGACCAGCAGGATGTTCGACTTGGCCAGTTCGACATCGGTGCCCTTGGCGGCGTGGTTGAGCCGCTTGTAATGGTTGTGCACCGCCACCGAGAGAATCTTCTTGGCGTCGTGCTGGCCGATGACATATTCGTCGAGCGTGCCGATGATTTCCTGCGGTGTCGGCACGCCATCGCGCGACTTCACCATCGAGGTCTTGTTCTCTTCGCGAATGATGTCCATGCACAATTCGACACATTCGTCACAGATGAACACCGTCGGTCCGGCAATCAGCTTGCGGACCTCGTGCTGGCTCTTTCCGCAGAAAGAGCAATACAGGGTGTTCTTGGAGTCGCCGCCGTTGCTACCGCTGACCTTACTCATTTCTCATTCCTTCCAGTCCGATCTGCTAGGCATTGCCCGGACGCCGTATGTCCTTCGGGAATGGCCTGCCCTCGTATCCGCGCAGCTCAACCGGGGGTGCTATCGGTTCCGAGACAAGGCTTGTCCCAGACCCGCAGGCAACGTCATCCCCGCTTCAATCTTCAAGCTAGGCCCGAAGGCCTCAACTTAGGTTTAACGCATATTATTAACGCGGGCGCCGGCATCTGTCAGTCCCGGCGGGTGAAATCATCTCACATCCGCGTGTATGGTGGCAAAAACGTCGCACAAGCCCGCAAACGCGGCCTTAGCTGCCCGGGGCATCCTCGATATTCTCGCGCTTGTCGATCACCCGATCGATCAATCCGAAGGCTTTTGATTCGTCGGCGGTCATGAAATGGTCACGATCGAGCGTGTTTTCGACGGTCTCGTAGTCCTGGCCCGTATGCTCGACATACACCTCGTTGAGGCGCCGCTTCATCTTGATGATGTCCTGGGCATGGCGCTCGATGTCTGACGCCTGGCCCTGAAACCCGCCCGAAGGCTGGTGCACCATGACGCGGGCGTTCGGGGTGGCAAAACGCATCCCCTTGGTGCCGGCGCACAGAAGCAGCGAGCCCATCGATGCCGCCTGACCGATACACAGGGTCGAAACAGCAGGCTTGATGAACTGCATGGTGTCGTAAATGGCCATTCCGGCCGTCACCACACCCCCCGGAGAATTGATGTAAAGGGCGATCTCCTTTTTCGGATTCTCGGCTTCGAGAAACAGAAGCTGGGCGCATACCAGGGTCGCCATATGATCCTCGATCGGACCGGTGATGAAGATAATGCGCTCCTTGAGCAGCCGGGAGAAGATGTCGTAGGAGCGTTCGCCCCGGTTTGTCTGCTCGACCACCATCGGCACGAGGGCCATTGCCGTATCGATTGTCCGTGTCATCCCAATCCCCTGTCAGCGCCGGCTGTCTGTGCAGCCGGGAATCAATGCCTGTGTTGGCCTCTAGATAGAGACTGACCACCCGGCGATTCAAGACGCAAGGTCCGCAAATCGCTTTCCAGAGTTGTCGCGGCCTTTGGTTAATGAGAGGTTAAGCAGCCCCGCACAGCCCTCTTTTGTGGGGGGACGGCGAGCCGCCGGCAGCAAGCAAGCGCGCTTGTTTACGCGTGCGTAAAGCGTCGGGGAAGACCTCGCACAGTTGTCGAGCAAGAAAAGATCGCCGCCTTTCAAAGCGTTACTCCTTAAATCATCATAATACGTAGAATCAACTAGTGCCGCCGCGACATCTGCCCTAAACTTCGCTGCATACGGACAGAGGCAGGCTAACGTGCCTCGTCAGGCGTTCTGGCTGGGAGGATTTAGCTATGCTCAAGCGCAATCCAAACCTGAGCTCGGTGCTTCCGGTCTTTCACGGCAGCTCGATGCAATTGTCACCGCGCGCGCCGGGTTTCGTGGCCAATCCCTACCCTGCTTACGCGGCCATTCACCGTCACGGCGAGGCCGTGTTCTGGGAGGAATACGGCCACTGGTGTTTTGCCGGATACGACATCGTCAACCTGCTGTTGCGCGACAAGCGGTTCGGCCGGCAGATCACCCATGTTGCCAGCCGCGCCGAGCTTGGCTTGGCTGAGCCGGCACCGCATCTGAGCGCCTTCGACGCGGTCGAGGCCCACTCGCTTCTGGAGCTGGAGCCGCCGGCCCACACCCGGCTGCGCACGCTGGTCAACCGCGCCTTCGTAGCGCGCCAGGTCGAGCAGATGCGGCCGGAAATCGCGACACTGGCCGATCGCCTGATCGACACTTTCATTGCCGATGGCGGCGTCGAATTGCTGTCGCGCTATGCCGAGATCATCCCGGTGACCGTCATTGCGCGCATGCTCGGCATTGCCGAGGATATGGCGCCGCACCTGCTCGACTGGTCGCATCGCATGGTGCGGATGTATACCTTCGCTCGCGATGAGGCGGTCGAGATCGATGCCAATGCGGCGGCGCGCGATTTCGCGTCCTTTATCCGCGATGAAATCGCGCAGCGGCGGGCCAACCCGGACGATGACCTCATCTCGCTGATGCTGACACGAAGTGCGCGCGATGGCGAGATACTGGGGGATGACGAGATCGTCTCGACGGCGATCCTGCTGCTCAATGCCGGGCACGAAGCGACGGTCCACCAGATCGGCAATGCGGTGGCGACGATCCTCGAATTCGGGCTGTGTCCGCGGGCGATGTTCGCCGACCGGCAGACCACGGCGCTGGCCATCGAGGAGATGATGCGCTTTGATCCGCCGCTGCACATGTTCACCCGCTATGCGCTGACCGATTGCGAGCCGGTGCCCGGCGTGTCACTGCGCAAGGGCGAGACCATCGGGCTGCTGCTCGCAGCGGCAAACCGCGATCCGCGCCGCTTTCCCGATCCAGGCAATTTCATCGCCAACCGCACCGAGGGAACGCATCTGGCATTCGGCGCCGGCATTCATTTCTGTCTCGGCGCGCCGCTGGCGCGGCTCGAGTTGCAGATCGCCCTGCCGGCCCTGTTTGCGCGCCTGCCCTCGCATCCGCGCCTGGCGACAACACCGCAGCGACGCGATGCCTATCACTTTCGTGGCCTGACCGAGCTTCAGCTGGTCTGGGATCAGTAATCGCGCTCGAAAAAGATGCCGCCCTTGGTCTCGCCGGACGATGAGGCCGAGCCGCGCAGCTTGAGGCCGCGACCGATCTCGAGGTCGATCGTTGCCTTGCCGGACCCGGCCGAAGCGCCCTGCTCGATGCCCAGATAGGTGCGATCGTTGAGATATTTGCCGACGGCGACTGTCGCCTCGCCGGTGTCTTCGTCGGCCTTGATGTCGAGATTGTCGATACCGGTCGCCTTGCGCAGGCTGCCGACCAGCCCGCCGCCTGAGGCGACGCCCGTCAGTTCGGCGGCGGCGGCGGCCAGCTGGGCAATCTGGAACGGCGAAAGATCGGTCAGCGAGCGACCAAAGACCAGCTGCGCCAGCACCTCGTCGTCCGGCATGTCGGGCGAAGAGGTGAAATCGAACTCGGGGCGTGTTGCCGGGCCGGAGATCAGGATGGTCACCGTCGCCGTGCCGGAGCGCGTCGTGGCGGCGAAATCGAGCGACGGGATCATCGCGCCGGTGAAGCCGATGCGGCCGCTGTCGAAATCAAGGCGTTGTCCGAGAATGTCCAGCCGGCCACGCACAAGATCGAAGCCGCCGATGGCGATCGGGTCGGCGGTGGTGCCGCGCAGCCTCAGGGAGCCGCCAAATTCGGCGTCGATGCCGCGACCGCGCACAAAGATGCGGTTCGGGGCATTGAGCCGCAGATCAAGCGCGATACCGCCCTGGGCGCCGTCGCTGTCGGCGCTGTTGATCCGCGCCTCCTGGCGGCGCACGTCGGCATCGGCATTGCGATGAGCCACATCGAGATGCGCGATGGAGCCCGGCAGGCCGGTGGGGACCGTGATTGTCGTCCGGCCCAGATTGATGGTGCCGCCGAGCGTCGGCAGCCGGGTCAGCGGCCCGGTGACCGTCAGGTCGGCGTCAAACCGGGTGGCCACCAGCTTGCCATCGGCATAGCGGCCTTCGGCAACCTTGACGGCGAGATCGGCGGGAAAGCCCTCCGCCGCGTTCAGTCCAATCCTCCCCGATCCCGTCAGCCGCCCCCCCGACGACAGGGTTCCGGTCAGGGAGCGAATGTTCACCGATTGCCGGTCCAGGCCGATGTCGGCAGCCAGATCGTTGATGGCGATGCCGGATCGCGTGTCGATGAAACGCCCGTCGGCGGTGCGGATGGTGCCAGCAAAATCGGGCGAGGCGAGCGTACCGCCCACGCGCATGTCGAGACTGGCGCTGCCTTCAAGCACCAATCCCTGCGCTGCCAGCTGCGCGGCCAGCAGGCTGAAGGGCGCCGAGCCGCTGGCGTTGATCGACAAGGTTCTGGCGCCGGTCAATCCGACCTGGCCATCGGCATTCAGCACCAGCCCGGACGGATCGCGCGCTGTTGCATCGAAGCTGACGCTATTGCCATCGTAGAGGCCATTGGCGCTGACCGACAGCGGATTGGAGGAGAACCCCGCCAGGGCGTTGGCGCGGACGGAATTGGCGCTGAGATCGAAACGGGCGCGCGGCGCCGACGGCGAACCGGTGACGTCGACAGTGCCGGAAACGGTGCCGGCAAGGCCGGTGCCGGGGGCAAACCGATCGATCGTGCCGAGCGGCAGGCCATCAAGCCGCACATCGAGATCGAGCGCATCGGCGCCGGCACTGCCGGAAACGGTCACGGTGCCGCCGCCGGGCGAGAAGGTCAGCGTCTCGATCTCGGCCATGCCATCGCGAATATTCAGACCGGAGGGACCGGAAAGGGCGACCGGCAGACCCTGATAGATGATGCGCGCCGTGTCGAGTTCGAGACGCGTCTCACCGTCCTCGGCGCGCACGCGTCCTGCCACCTCGAGCGGCAAACCATCGGCATCAGCCGTCGCGTCAAAGCGCGTCCAGCCCTCCTCAAGGCTGACGTCGACATCGACATCGCTGACGGCGGTTTCGCCGGCGTTGAGCGCGGCAACATTCACCGTACCGGTAACCGCCGGGGCCGTGAGGTAATCTCGAATACGCGCATCGACCCGCGCATTGTCGAGCGAAAAGCCGTTGCCGACCAGCGACGCGATGCTCAGATCGGCCGCCAGCACCGGCACGTCATTGTCGATCGAAAGCTCAAGCGCGCCGGTGCCGGAGCCGGTGATGTCGATGCCGGCAAGCGCTGCCAGGGCGCCAAGATCCGGCAAGTCGAGATCGACCGTGCCGGTGGGACGGAACGCCTCATCGAGGCGCAGGGCACCCTCAATGCGATTGTCGTCGAGCTGCAGCCTGAGCGGCTCGATGCGATTGACCCCATCGCGGCTGGTCAGTTGCGCGGTACCGGTGATCGGCTTGCCGCGAAAAGTGCCGGAAATCTCGACATCGGCACGCGGCGTGGCGTCATCGAGCCCGCCGGTTGCGGCGACGCGCAGCGCCTCGATCGGCTCACCGTCAATGGTGATGTCGCGCCCGGCAACGGTGAGGGAAAATTCCGGCGCGGCCAGGGTGCCGGCGATGGCGGCGGAAGCGTTCACGGAACCGGTCGCCAGCGGGTTGAGGGTCGAAACATCGGCGAGTTCGGCGGTCAGCTCGGCCGTGATATTGCGCTCGGCATCAAGCGTCGCGGATCCCGATGCGGTCAGCTCAGCGGAGCTGATCGAGAGATCATCGAGCGTGACGGCATTGCCACCGGGCAGGACAATATCCGCGGCAACACGCATCGTCTCACCGAGCGACGTGCCGAACCCGCTGGCGAAGACATCGGTATCGGCGGTCGCGTCGAGCCGGGCCTGCCCGGTCAGGTCAGGGATATCCAGACCGCCGCTGATTTCGGCGGACAGCGTGTCGCTGACCAGGCGAAGGACGTCGATCTGCAGCGCCGATCCGTCCAGTTGCAGATCGCCAGCCAGACGCAGGCCGCCTGCGGCAGCGCGCGCCAGCACCGGGCTGAGCGGCGCCTGCCCCGGAGCGGCGGCGAGATCATCGAGCACGAGCGCCGGGCTGATCTGCGGCTTTGCCGGCGATCCGGTGATCCGGACAGCGCCATTGAGCGCGCCGGTATAGCCGAGCTCCGGGACCAGCGGTTCAAGGCTTGCAAGCCTGACGCCGTCGAGCGCTACATCGAGATCCAGGGCGTCGGCCCCGGCCGTGCCTGAAACCGCAAGGCTTCCGGCGCCCGGCGACAGGCGCAGCGTGTCGATGGTTGCAACGCCGTCACGCACGGACAGGCGCGCGGGCCCCTCGAGAGTGACGGGCAGTGCCTTGTAGACCAGGGACGCCGCGTCGAGCTGAAGTTCGGTGGCGCCGTCAGCCTGGCGCAGCCGGCCGGACAGGGAGACCGGCAATGCCGCGGCGGTGGCAGCGCCTTCAAAGCGCGTCCAGCCGCCCTCCTCAAGCGACAGATCAACGGCGGCGCCGGTGATTGCCGTGCCGGCGGCGTCAATCTCGCCGGCCGTCAGCGTGCCACGCAATTGCGGGGCAGCGAGGTAGTCGGAAATCTTGATTTCAGCCGCCGCGCCCGACAGTGCAAAGCCTTCGCCGGCAAGCGTGCTGACCGACAGATCGGCGGTCAGCATCGGCGTTTCGCCGACCAGTTCGAGCGCAATGACGCCCTTGCCCTCGCCGCTCAGTTCGACACCCGCCAGCGCGGCCAGAGCGCCGATCGCCGGGAGATCAAGGCTCGCCTGCCCTGTTGGCCGCTGGGCGGCATCAAGCGAAAAGGCGCCGCTGAGGCTATTTTCCGCGACAACAAGCTGCAGTTCGTCAATTTCGGTGGCTTCGCCGCGGCGCATGATGCGAGCGGTGCCGGTCAGCGGTGCGCCGCGAAAGGCCGCGGTCAGTTCAATGTCGGCGGCCGGCGCGCCAGCCTCGAAGCCGCCATTGGCGAGAAGCCGCAGATCTTCGATCGGCTCGCCCTGAATGAGGAGATCATCGCCGGTCAGTGTGGCTTCAAATTGCGGCGAGAGCAGCGCGCCTTCCAGCGTGGTGCTCAGCTCGAGCCTGCCGCTGGCGGCTTCGGTAAAATCGGACAGTTGCGCGATGGTGGCGGTGAGATCAGCGGTGACATTGCGCTGGGCATCGAGCGCCGCACCCCCGGCCACGCTCAGGCGGTCCGTGGCAAGGGTCAGGTCGCTGAGCGTGACGGCGTTGTCGCCGGGCAGGGTGAAATCACCGGCCAGCTTCAGTTGCGGCCCCAGCGTCTCTGGGAGGCCGGCGGTCAGGACCGCGGTATTGAGCTGCCCCTCGATATGCCCGCGTCCCGTCGATTCGGCACGGTTGAAGCTGGCATCGATGATCAGATCGGCGGTGGCGCTGCTGACCGCCAGCGCCTCAAGCGTCAGCTCGTCGCCATTCAGCGCCACACCGCCCTCGACCCGCAGGGCGCCAGCCAGGGCGCGGGCCAGGGTGGCATCGGCGGCGCCAGCCGAACCGGCGGTCAGTTGCAACTGCCCGCCGCCCGTGCCGGCAGCAAGGTCGACATTTCGCAACTGCGCCGACAGGGCGACATTCTCGGCGCTGATGTCCGAGCTCTCAAGGCGCGGCACGGCGGCGGCCAGCACGATTTCGGCATTGTCGGCGGCACCGGCCACAGTCAGCTCGAGACTGTCCAGAAAAAGGGCGATGCGGCCATCATCCTGGCCAACAACGAGTTCGACGGTGCCGCCGGCTTGCGCATCGCGCCCGGTGATGCTGGCGCGGAAATCGGAATTGCCCTGGCGGCTGAGCCTGCCCTGCCCTTCTGCCATCAGGCTGGCCGACCGGAGGGTAAAGAGATCGAGCTGCACGCCGGCATTGTCCGGCTCGAGAAGGCCGGAGGCGACCAGATCGCTGTCCCCCTCGAACAATTGGGCCAGTTGCGGCGGCAGGAAGCGGCCGACCTGGCCGCGCAGCGACGCCTCGAAGGCATGGCCCGCCTCACTGGCCGTGACCGCGGCGGTGCCACTGGCGGCTTGCGCCCCGTTGATCTCGCCGGTGAGATCGAGCTGCCAGTCATCAAGCGCGCCGCGTGACCGGGCTTTCAGCGCCACGGCGTCATCGGGCGACAGGCCGAGCATGTGCGCCATGACACCGCCTGAGGGTTCGCTCAGCGTGGCATCAAGATCGAAGCGCTGCTCGGGAAGATTGACATTGGCCTTGATGATTGCTGCACCGCCGACGCCATCGATGCGATCCACATCGAGATCGACGACGACATCGGACAGGTCCTGGTTCAGTCGCAATGCGCCGGCAGCGGACAGGCGGGCCTCGGAACCGGCGAGCGCCTTGCCGAGCAGGACATCCGGCAGATCGAGCGTGGCGATATCGATGTTCAGCGGCAAGGTCAGCGCGCCACCGGTGGGGTCGGAGTTGTCGGCGACCGCATCGGGACGCCGCAGGATCTCGACCTCGTCGATGTGCAGACGTTCGATGTCAAGACCAGCCGAGAAGATCGCGAAGGGCGCCCAGTCGAGTTCGATGCCGCGCAGCAGCAGCCAGGGATCGCCATCGGCATCGGCGATGGTCAGGTGACCGAGCCGCGTCTGGCCGCTGACCAGGCCGGTGATGCTGTCGACCTCGACCGACTGAATGGCGCTGGAGCCGAGACGATTGACGATCAGCGCCACGACACGGCCGCCGGGCACCGTGGCAAACAGGAAGATCACTGCCGCAACCAGCAGGATGACGAGCGCCAGCGTGCCGATCATGACGCGGCGCAGAAGGGAATGGCCGGCAGCGGGAGGGGCGGCATCACTCATGATCAGAACGCCTGGCCGATGCCGGCGTAGATGCCATAGTCGGGATCCCCGGCGCGGCGATCCAGCGGGATGGCAACGTCGAGCCGCAGCGGACCGAAGGGCGTCTTGTAGCGCACGCCGACTCCGGCGCCGGTGCGCAGTTCGGCATCTTCCAGCCATGAGCCGGCACCGACCGCGCCGGCATCGATGAACGGGACGAGCGCGATCTTCTCGGTGACACCGATGCGCAGCTCGGCGGAGGCTTCCAGGTAGGAGCGGCCGCCGGTCGGGTCTCCGGCCGCATCACGCGGTCCGATCCCCTGATAGGCGTAGCCGCGCACCGAACCGCCGCCGCCGGCGTAATAGCGGCGGTTGGCCGGGATGTCATCGAGATCGGCGCCAAGGATCGTGCCGGCGGCAAGGCGGCCGGCAACCACGAAGCGCTTGGCCTCATCCAGCGCACGGTAGACCGATCCTTCGCCGCGGATCTTGACGAAACTGTTGCCGCCCAGCGTTTCATAGGCGGGCTCGAGATGCGCCAGCAGCCGGTAGCCGCGGGTCGGATCAAGCGTGTCGTTGCGGGCGTCATAGACGAATTCCAGCGGCAGGGCGACGGTCAGTGTCTCCTGCTCGACCGAGAAGCTGTCGGTCAGCCGCGCATATTCGACCTCGACACCGCCCGACAGCGTCTGTCTCTCGGTGCGCTGATAGACCAGCCCGGCCTTGCCGATGACCGAGAAGCGGCGATAGGCATCGGAATCCTCCTGCTCGACCGCGAATTCCGAGGTGAAGGTCGAGGCGGGCGCGATGACCCCCGGTTTTTCAAACAGGAGGGCGCCGCGATAGGTCAGGTCCTGATAGCGCGTGGTGTCGCCGATGCCGGCGACCGATCCTTCGATGCGCAGCTTTTCGGCGCGGCCGAGGAGATTGCGGTGCCCCCAATAGGCCTCGAGACCACCGCCCTCGGTCGATGAAAAAGTGGCGCCGAGACCAAAATAGCGGAATTTGCGTTCGGCGACACCGACCTCGACCGGCACCGAGCCATCGGCATGGAGCGTTTCGGCGCCGCGCACGGCGACGCTGGAAAAGACCTCGAGCGATTTCAGCCGCTTCTCGGCCGCTTCGAGAGCGTCAGGATCATAGACGGTGCCCGGTTCGATGCCGGCCATATAGGCGACAAAATCAGGATCGACCTTTTCGGCGCCGTCAACCGAGGTGGTGCCGAAGGGGGCCACCGGGCCCGCATCCACGTTGATCGTGACATCGAGCGTGTTGGTGGCATGGTCGGCGACAACCTGCCGGCCACTGACTTCCGCGAGAGGCCGGCCCTTCTGCTGCAAGGCCTCGACGATGCGCGTCTCGGCCGCAAGAATGGTTGTCGAGCGGGCGATCGCGCCCGGCTCCAGCCCGTAATTCGAGGGTTCACGCAGGCTCTCCGCCTCGCCGCGCAAGGCCACGGTTCCGAAGGTGAATTGCGGCCCCGGTTCGACGGTGAAGACGACCGGAACAGGCTCATAGACCGACAGATCGGCATCAAGCCGCAGGCTCTCCAGCGGGCGTCCGGCGAGCGTGACATTGACGACGCCGCCATAGCGCGCGTCCTCGTAAAGGGCGCCGAGCAGATGTTCGAAATCCGAGCTGGCGGTGCTGATCAGCCCGACGGAGCCGGAGACCGGGCTGCCTTCCTCGCGGATCAGTTCCGAGGCGGCACGCAGATCGTCGCGCAGATCGTCATCGGCGCCGCTGGCGGTCGGAAACGCGCCGACAATATCGAGGGTTACGCTGTAATTGAGTGGATCGGCGACGAAGACGTCGTCCTTGTCCTCGCTCTCGGATTCAAACAGCTTGAAGCCGAAGATCTCGATGGCTTGCGCCGGCATCGGTGAGGCGAAGAGCAAAACAGCGGCCAGAGCACCGGACGCGGCCCCGCGCAAGCGCAGCCCAAAGCGGCCGCGCGCCAAAGAGTTGTGATACAGCGCGTTCCTCGACATCTACTCACTTTAACAACGGCCGGTGAACGGCTTCTGAATCATCGACCACTGAATCATTGGCTACGGGCGGCAATTTGATCGTGATCGAGTGCAACCACAGGATTTTGGCAATTGAAAGGACGCGCCGGAATGGTTTTGACACCTCCGCCGCTCGCTCCGGCCTCCCCGAGAGGGGCTGTTTCCTCAGGGGGTTTTAACGAAGGGATTGCCCTCGGCGGCAAGGCGGGCGAGATCGGCCGGCTGCAATTCGACCGATTCACCGCATCCGCAAGCCGAAGTCTGGTTGGGGTTGTTGAAGATGAACCCGGAGCGCAGGCGGGTGACTTCATAGTCCATTTCGGTGCCGAGCAGGTACAGGGTTGCCTCGGGGGCGATGAAGACCACGGCCCCGTCGCGCTCGACCCTGTCGTCCTTAGCGTCCGGTTCATGCACCAGGTCGACGGTGTATTCCATGCCGGCACAGCCGCCCTTCTTGATGCCGACGCGGATGCCGGCCGCGCGGCCCTTGTCACTGGCACCCGCGCCGGCGACGATCTCCTTGACGCGCTCGGCGGCGGCGTCGGACAGGGTCAGAACTTCAAAAGCCATCGGCGTCTCCTTTCAGGCGGCAGCAGCGCAGTGCGCCTCGTGGATTCTGCGAGACTGCCCCAAGGCGCGCCCCTGTCTGCCGCACCTTAAATGTAAGTGGGAACAGCGATGCGAACAAGGTGCTGCGGGCGGGACGCCGCGGGCGGCGCGGCGTTGCAGGCTGTTGCTCGGCGGCGCTGATCAATACCAGCCGACAGCGACCTGCGCCTCTTCCGACATGCGGTCCGGTGTCCACGGCGGATCAAAGGTCATCGCCACCTCGACGCCGGACACGCCCTCGACAGCGGACACGGCGTTCTCGACCCAGCCGGGCATCTCGCCGGCCACCGGGCAACCGGGAGCGGTCAGGGTCATCAGCACCTTGACCGAACGGTCATCTTCGATGTCGATCTTGTAGATCAGGCCGAGCTCATAGATATCCGAGGGAATTTCCGGGTCATAGACGGTCTTCAGGGCGCTGACGATGTCATCGGACAGACGCGCCAGTTCCTCTGTCGGCAGCGCCGACCGGGTGCCCGCACCCTCCGCGGAGCTTGCAGCCCCCTCGCCGCCATTGGCTGCGCCGGCGTCAGCGTGCTCGCTCGTCACAGGCTCGTCGGGCTGTTGCGCGGTGTTGGCGGTGATTTCACTCATTTGCATCGTCTCTCTCCAGTGCCTTGGAACGGCCGGGTCAGGTGAAGAAGTCGCGGGCCCGGTCCAGCGCCTCGACCAGGGCATCGACCTCTGCATGGGTATTATATAGGCCGAAGGAGGCCCGGCAGGTAGAGGTGACGCCAAAACGCTTGAGCAGCGGCTGGGCACAATGGGTGCCGGCGCGCACGGCGACACCGGACCGGTCGATCAGCATCGAAATGTCATGCGCGTGGATCCCCTCGATCTCGAAGGAAAAGATTGCACCCTTGCCCGGCGCTGTGCCGATCATGCGCAGCGCGTTGACGGCAGTCAGCCTCTGATGCGCGTAGTCCGCCAGGGATGCCTCATGCGCGGCAATCCGGTCGCGGCCAAGATCGAGCATGTAACGCAGCGCCGCACCGAGACCGATCGCCTGGACGATCGGCGGGGTGCCCGCCTCGAAGCGATGCGGCGGATCATTGTAGGTGACGCGATCCTCGCTGACGTCCTCGATCATCTCGCCGCCGCCCATGAACGGCCGCATGGCCTGCAGGCGGTCGGCCTTGCCATATAGAACGCCGATGCCCGACGGGCCGTAGAGCTTGTGGCCGGTCATGACGAACCAGTCACAGTCGATATCGGCGACATCGACCGGCAGGTGCACCGCCGACTGGCTGCCATCGACAAGCACGGGAATGCCGCGCTCGTGGGCAATGCGGCAGACCTCCTTGACGGGGACGATGGTGCCGAGAACGTTCGACATATGGGTGATGGCGACCAGTTTGGTGCGCTCGCTCAGGCAGTCCGTGAAGGCATCGAGATCGAAGCTGCCATCCTCGCCAACCGGCGCCCAGACCAGCTTTGCCCCCTGGCGCTCGCGCAGGAAATGCCAGGGCACGATGTTGGAATGATGCTCCATGATCGACAGGACGATCTCGTCGCCCTCACCGATATGCGGCATGGCATGGCCATAGGCGACGGTGTTGATCGCCTCGGTGGTCGATTTGGTGAAGATGATGTTGTCGACGGACGGGGCATTGAGAAAGCTGCGCACGGTTTCGCGCGCGTTTTCATAGGCATCGGTGGCCGCGTTGGACAGAAAATGCAGGCCGCGATGAACATTGGCATATTCGTTGGCGTAGGCATGACTGACCGCATCGATGACCGCCTGCGGCTTTTGCGCCGACGCGCCATTGTCGAGATAGACCAGCGGCTTGCCGTGCACCTGCCGGGACAGGATCGGGAAATCGCGGCGGACGGCCTCGACGTCGTAGGCAGCGGTCACGGGGCGGGCCGGCTCAGACATGGCGGTCCAGCCAGTCTTCGACCCGCCGCTTGAGCACATCGGCGAGTTCTTCATTGTCGAGCTCATCAAGCAGCTCGTCGACAAAACCGTTGATCAGGAGTTGCCGGGCCACCTTCTCGGAAATGCCGCGCGCCGTCAGATAGAACAGATGCGCCGGATCGAGATCGATCACCGTGGCGCCATGCGCGCAGATGACATCGTCGGCAAAGATCTCAAGCTCCGGCTTGGCGTCGAACTCGCCCTCGTCTGTCAGAAGCAGGGTGTTGCACGCCATCTGCGCGTCGGTCTTCTGCGCTTCGCGGGCGACGCGGATCTGGCCCTGGAACACGCCGCGCGCCCGGTCGAGCACGACATTGCGGACCACTTCCTCCGAGGTGGTGTGCGGCGCCGAATGATCGATCGACAGGGTCACGTCGGTGTGTCCCTGGCCGGCGAGCAGATTGATGGCGCGCAGATCGAAATGCGCCCCCTCGCCCTCGACCTTGACCACGACTTCCTGGCGCACCAGGTGGCCGCCGGTGTTGATGACGAACAGCCTGAGACGGGCGCCTTCGGCCAGTTCGGCGCGCAATTGCCCGAGATGGACGTCATCGGCGCCACGATCCTGCAGGATGATCCAGGTCAGGTCGGCGTTCTCCGCCAATTTGAGAACACTGACCGAAGAGGTCAGGCCGGCGCTGTCTCCGCTGCGTGCATGGCGTTCGAGGATCGTTGCACGGCTTGCCGCATTGGCCTCGAACTCGAAGCGCCCATGCGCCTGACCGCCATCCTGCACAGCCTGGAGTTCAAGGATCGGGGCAAGTTCGGCCTCGCTGTCGAGGCTCATCACATAGCCGTCGGTGACAAAGGCGCTGTTGATCATACCGATCGCATCATCGCGGCCAAGCGGCTGCAGCGTCTCGCTGGCGCCGCCGGCGAGCAGACGCTCCTGCAGCGATGTACAGGTCAGGCCGTCCGCGGCGGCCGGTTGGACATGCGTGCCCTGCAGCAGCGGAAGGATCAGCGCGTTGGGCGCGATCGGCGGCAATGCATCGGCGGCGCCGGCCGGCTGAGGACCGGGCACGGACTTCAGCAGCGTGCGCAGGTCGGTATAGTGCCAGGCCTCGATGCGGCGCGAGGGCAGACCGGTCTCGGTCAGCTGCGCGATCAGGCGATCGCGGTGTGCGGTGAGCTCGGCATCGCCCGGCAGATCGCTGACTTTTGCGACAAAGGCGTCGATCAGCCCTTGCTCGGCCGGCGTCAAAGTCGGTTTCGACTGAATATTCATTGGGTTATTCCTGCCTCTTCGGCTGCAGTTTGCTCGAACCGGTTCAGGCCGCGGCCTCGATGATATCGGCATAGCCATGCGCTTCGAGTTCGCTTGCCAGCGACTTGTCGCCGGACTTGATCACCTGGCCCTGGTAGAGCACATGCACGGTGTCAGGGACGATGTGCTCCAGCAGACGCTGATAGTGCGTGATGACGATGATCGCCCGGTCCGGGGCGCGCAGGGCGTTGACGCCGTCCGCGACAATCTTCAGGGCATCGATATCGAGGCCGGAATCGGTCTCGTCGAGAACGCACAGATTCGGTTCCAGCAGCTTCATCTGCAGGATTTCGGCGCGTTTCTTCTCGCCGCCGGAGAAGCCGACATTGAGCGCCCGCTTGAGCATTTCCGGTTCGATCTTCAGTTCGGCGGCACGCTCACGCACCAGGCGGATGAAGTCCGGCGTCTTCAGTTCTTCCTCGCCGCGCGCCTTGCGCTGCTCGTTGATCGCCACCTTGAGGAACTGCATGGTGGCGACGCCGGGAATTTCCACCGGGTACTGGAATGCGAGGAAAATGCCCTTGGCGGCGCGCTCGGAGGGTTCCAGATCGAGGATGGATTCGCCGTTGTAGAGAATGTCGCCCTCGGTCACCTCATAGCCGTCACGGCCGGCCAGCACATAGGACAGGGTCGATTTTCCCGAGCCGTTGGGGCCCATGATGGCCGCGACTTCGCCGGCTGCAACCTTCAGGTTGAGACCGCGAATGATCTCGGTGCCGCTTTCGGCAATGCGGGCGTGCAGGTTCTTGATCTCAAGCATGGGTTTCACTTTCTCTCATCATCGCAAGTGCGGCAGGCGCCGGCCTGACAATCCGTGGCGCTCGGCGCCGCCGCTTTCAACTTGTTCGCCGCGCCGGCCTCTTGCGCCGCGCGGCCATTTCATTGCGGGCCGGGTCCCTAGCCGACGCTGCCTTCAAGGGAGATGCCGATCAGCTTCTGCGCTTCAACGGCAAATTCCATCGGCAATTGCTGAATCACATCCTTGACGAAGCCGTTGACGATCAAGGCGATCGCCTCCTCCTCGGGGATGCCGCGCGCCAGGCAATAAAACAGCTGATCATCGGAAATCTTCGACGTCGTCGCCTCATGCTCGAACTGCGCCGAGGCGTTCTTCGCCTCGATATAGGGTACGGTGTGGGCGCCGCAGCGATCGCCGATCAGCAGCGAATCGCACTGCGTGAAATTGCGCGCATTGGCGGCCTTGCGGTGCGCCGAGACCTGGCCGCGATAGGTGTTGTTGGACTGGCCGGCGGAGATGCCCTTGGAGATGATGCGGCTCGACGTGTTCTTGCCCAGATGCAGCATCTTGGTGCCGGAATCGATCTGCTGATGGCCGTTGGAGACGGCAATCGAGTAGAATTCGCCGCGCGAATTGTCGCCGCGCAGAATGCAGGACGGATACTTCCAGGTGATCGCTGAGCCGGTCTCGACCTGGGTCCAGGAGATTTTTGAATTGCGGCCGCGGCAATCGCCACGCTTGGTGACGAAATTGTAGATGCCGCCCTTGCCTTCCTTGTCGCCGGGATACCAGTTCTGCACCGTCGAATACTTGATCTCGGCATCGTCCAGCGCGACCAGTTCGACGACCGCAGCATGCAGCTGGTTCTCATCGCGTTGCGGCGCCGTGCAGCCCTCGAGATAGGAGACGTAAGCGCCCTCCTCGCAGATGATCAGCGTGCGTTCAAACTGGCCGGTGTTCTGGTCGTTGATACGGAAATAGGTCGACAGTTCCATCGGGCAGCGCACGCCCTTCGGCACGTAGACGAAGGAGCCGTCGGTGAACACGGCGGAATTGAGCGTGGCATAGAAATTGTCGCTGGTCGGCACGACCGAGCCGATATATTTGCGCACGAGCTCGGGATGCTCGCGCAGGGCCTCGGAGATCGACATGAAGATGACGCCGGCCTTCTTCAGCTCCTCCTTGAAGGTGGTGACCACGGAGACCGAATCGAACACCGCATCCACGGCGATCTTGGATTGCTGCACCCCGGCGAGCATTTCCTGCTCGCGCAGCGGAATGCCGAGCTTCTCATAGGTGGCCAGCAATTCCGGATCGACCTCGTCGAGCGTCTTCGGTCCCGCCGCCGTCTTCGGCGCGGAATAATAATAAAGGTCCTGGAAGTCGATTTGCGGATAGTCGACGCGCGCCCAGCTTGGCTCTTCCATGGTCAGCCAGCGGCGGTAGGCCGCCAGGCGCCATTCGAGCATCCATTCGGGCTCCTGCTTCTTGGCCGAGATGAACCGAATGATGTCTTCCGACAGGCCCTTGGGTGCCTTGTCGGTCTCGATGATCGTCTCAAAACCGTATTTGTACTGATCGACGTCAATCTGGCGGACCTGATCGATCGTTTCCTGCACCGCAGGCATGGTGTTCTCCAATCTCGCCGGGTCAAGGCCGGCAGCTTGCTGTCACGTCGTGCGATCCCCTTCGGCCAAGCCGAAGTCCTGTCGCCTATGTATGGTGCCTGAAGCCGAGTTGCCACTCCGATAGCATCAAAACCGGAGTTTTTCACTCAAATTTTTCAGGCGGCATTCGCGCCGGCGATTCTCTCGCGCCGGCGGGCATTCAGTTTCGCAAAGGCCGCGGTAAAGGCCTCGATCTCGGCCTCCCCGGTGGCCATGCCGATACTCAGGCGCAAGGCGCCGAGATCGGCATCGGCACCCATCGCCTCAAGGACATGGCTGCGCCCGATCTTTCCCGACGAGCAGGCCGAGCCGGCCGACAGGGCGATGCCTTCCATGTCGAAGGCGATCTGCGCCGTTTCGGCCTTCAGCCCCGGTAGAGCAAAACAACTGGTGTTGGGCAGTCGTTCCACACCGGATGCGTAAATCGTGATATCGGCGGCTTCGCTGCGCATATGCGCCTCGATGCGGTCGCGCTTTGCCGCCAGGGCGCTGCTGCGGGCAAGATCCGCGGCTGCGATCTCGGCAGCGACGCCGAAACCGGCGATGGCAGCAACGTTCTCGGTACCGGCGCGATGGCCTTTTTCCTGGCCGCCACCGCGCAGCAGCGGCTCGGGCATCAGCATCTCGCCGCGCGCGATCACCGCGCCCGCCCCCTGCGGCCCGCCCAGCTTGTGCGCCGAGAGGAACAGGAAGTCGGCGCCGAGCGCCTCGGCGTCAATGGCAATGCGCCCAGCCGCCTGCACTGCGTCAACAATCATTGTACCGCCGAAGCGGTGCACCAGATCCGCCACGGCGCGGACCGGCTGAATGACGCCGGTTTCGCTGTTGGCCAGTTGCAGCGCCAGGAGGAAGCTCCCCTGCTCGCGCGCCGCATGCGCCGACAAGGCCTGTTCGGCGGCGGCAAGGTCAATGCGGCCCTCGGCATCGACCGGCAGGATGCCGGTGTCAGCCGGATCAAAACGGCCGCCGGCCAGAACACAGGGATGTTCGACGGCACTGACAAACAAGCGGCTGTGGCGCAAGGGCGCCCGCCCCATGCGATAGGCCGGTGCCAGAAGGTGGTTGGCCGCCTCGGTCGCACTGGCGACAAAGACGACATGCGCCGGATCGGCGCCGCACAGGCGCGCAACGCTGGCGCGCGCGGTCGAGACCAGCTGCCGTGCCCTGCGCCCCTCGGCGTGCACGGAAGAGGCATTGCCCGGCTGATCCAGCGCAGCGATCATCGCCGCGCGCGCATCGGGATGCAAAGGCGCAGTGGCGTTGTAATCGAGATAGGCGCGGTGCCGGCTCATTTGCTTCCTTGTGCTGGCGCCCCGGGGTCACCGGATGTGCCCCGCCGCGTCGCATTTTTCTTGAATTTTCGGCTCACGATGTCCTATGACATCGGCACCTGATGAAACTTACAGTTTCGAACTATTCTAAACTAGGTTCTAGGGAGCGGCGCTGCCGCCGTCAAGACCGAGCGGTAGCGCTTTCCCCGCCGCAATCGGCCCCTGAACCTTCATGAATTGGAGCCCGAATGCCCGAAGTGATTTTCAACGGCCCTGCCGGTCGGCTCGAAGGCCGTTATCAGCCTGGCAAGGACAAGAACGCGCCGATCGCCATCGTGCTGCACCCGCATCCGCAATTCGGCGGCACGATGAACAACCAGATCATCTACCAGCTGTTTTACATGTTCCAGCAGCGCGGCTTTACCACCCTGCGCTTCAATTTCCGCTCGATCGGCCGCAGCCAGGGCGAATTCGACCATGGCGCCGGCGAACTCTCCGACGCGGCGGCGGCTCTCGACTGGGTCCAGAGCCTGCATCCGGATTCGAAGAATTGCTGGGTGGCCGGGTATTCGTTCGGCGCATGGATCGGCATGCAGCTTCTGATGCGACGCCCGGAGATCGAGGGTTTCATCTCGGTGGCACCACAGCCGAACACCTATGATTTCTCGTTCCTGGCCCCCTGCCCGTCATCGGGCCTGATCATTCACGGCACCGGCGACCGCGTCGCACCGGAAAAGGACGTCAACGGCCTGGTCGAGAAGCTGAAGCAGCAAAAGGGTATCCTGATCACCCAGAAGACCGTGCCGGACGCCAACCATTTCTTCGCCAACAAGGTCGACGACCTGATCGCCGAGTGCAGCGATTATCTCGACCGGCGGCTGGCTGGCGAACTGGTGCCGGACGCTTCACTGAAAAAGCTGCGCTAACGCGTCAGGGATGAAAAAGCTGCGCTGACGCGTCACGGCTGAAAAAGCTGCACTGGCGCGTCAGGGATGAAAAAGCTGCGCTGACGCGTCACGGCTGAAAAAGCTGCACTGACGCCCCGATTGAAGAGAAAGCCGAATTCCGCGTCTCAGAGCGCCGCGGCGGCCGTGGCGTCGACCACCTTGCCCGCATGCAGGGTCACGCAGCGGTCAAGCCGGGCTGCAAGCTCGTGGTTGTGGGTGGCAATCACCGCCGCCAGCCCCGACTGGCGCACCAGCGCATCCAGGGCCTCAAAGACATAGCCGGCCGTTTCGGGGTCGAGATTGCCGGTCGGCTCGTCGGCCAGCAGAACGCTCGGCGCATTGGCGACGGCGCGGGCGATGGCGACGCGCTGCTGCTCGCCGCCCGACAGTTCGGCCGGCCGGTGATCGGCGCGATGCCCGATGCGCATGTAGTCGAGCAACTGGGCGGCGCGGTCACGCGCTTCGGCCCGCGTCAGGCCGGCAATCAGCTGCGGCATCATGATGTTTTCGAGCGCCGAGAATTCCGGCAGCAAATGGTGGAACTGGTAGACGAAACCGATCTCGGTGCGGCGCACCGCGGTGCGTTCGGCGTCGTTCATCGCCCCGCACTGGCGGCCATTGATGGTGATCTCGCCGGCATCGGGCATCTCGAGCAGGCCGGCGAGCTGCAACAGCGTCGATTTGCCGGTTCCCGACGGGGCGACCAGCGCCACGGTCTCGCCGGGCCGGACGAAAAAATCCGCCTGGTCGAGAATGGTCAGTTGGCGGTCGCCTTGCGTAAAGCGGCGCTCGATGCCGGTCATCCGCAGGGCGGCGGTGTCGGCCATGCCTGTCTTCCTATTCATAACGCAATGCCTGCACAGGATCGAGGCGCGAGGCGCGCCAGGAGGGGATCAGAGTGGCGATGAAGGAGAGCGCCAGGGCGACGATCAGCACCGTGATGGTCTCGCCGGATTCCATGTCGGCGGGCAGCTGGCTGAGGAAATAGAGTTCGGGATCGAAAAGCACCGTGCCGGACATCCAGGAGAAGAACTGACGGATCGATTCGACATTCAGACAGACCACGACACCGAGCACGAAACCGGCCAGGGTGCCGGCGACACCGATCGCCGCGCCGGTCATGAAGAAGATGCGCATGACGGCCCCCGAGGTGGCGCCCATGGTGCGCAGGATGGCGATGTCGCGCCCCTTGTCCTTGACCAGCATGATCAGCCCGGAAACGATGTTCAGTGCCGCGACGAGGATGATCAGCGTCAGGATCAGGAACATGACGTTGCGCTCAACCTGCAGGGCATTGAAAAAGGTGCGGTTGCGCTGGCGCCAGTCGGTGATGAAGATCTGGCGCTCGGCGGTCGCCTCGATCCTGCCGCGCATGACATCGACCGCGTCGGGATCATCGAGCATGATCTCGATCGACTGAACGACGCCTTCGGAGTTGAAGTAAAGCTGCGCTTCCTCGAGCGGCATGAAGATGATGGTCGAATCATATTCGCTCATGCCGACCTCGAAGATGGCGGTGACCGGATAGGCCTTGACGCGCGGCGTCAGGCCGAACGGGGTCACATCGCCTTCCGGCGCGATCAGCGTGATGTCGTCGCCGACCGCCAGGCCAAGCGCCTGCGCCATGCGGGTGCCGATGGCCACACCCTCGCCGGCGGCAAAGCCGAGCAGATCGCCGGTCGCGATGTTGCCTGCGACCATCTCCAGTTCGCCAAGATCCTCGGCGCGCAAACCGCGCACGAAGGCGCCGGTGCCGGCCCCTCCGGCGCCCGAGGCCAGGGTCTGTCCCTCGACCAGCGGAATGGCTTCGGCGACGCCGTCGACAGCGCGCAATCTGGTGGCGAGATCGGCATAGTCCGTGAAGGGCTGGTCGATCGGCTGGACGATCATGTGACCATTGACGCCGAGGATGCGGTCGATCAGTTCGGTGCGAAACCCGTTCATCACCGCCATGACGATGATCAGCGTGGCAACCCCAAGCATGATGCCGACAAAGGAAAAGCCGGCGATCACCGAGATGAAGGCTTCCTTGCGGCGTGAGCGCAGATAGCGCCAGGCGACCATGCGCTCGAAGGCGGAAAAGGGTCTTGCCGCTGCCGTGGCTCGCTCATCACCGGCAGCCGGACCGGCCGTCGGGCTGGGATCTTGTTGCGGCTGACCGCCCGGGCCTGTCGTGTCGCTCATACGGATACCCTCGCCTTGTTGTCGCCGCGCGATGGACTGCAACCGCCGTTCGAAGTCCTGGGATCAGGACCCTAGCGCGTTTCGGTGAAGCGGTTGATCGCCGCCTCGACGCTCATCGTCTGGCGTTCACCGCTGGCCCGGTTCTTGATCTCGACCTCACCGTTGGCAACGGCCCTTGGCCCGGCGATCACCTGCCAGGGAAGACCGATGAGATCGGCAGTGGCAAATTTCGCGCCGGCGCGATCGGCTGTGTCATCATAAAGGTGATCGACCCCGGCATTGGCAAGCGCAGTCTCGATGCGTTCGCAGGTGGCATCGCACGCCTCATCGCCGGGCTTCATGTTGATCAGGCCGACCTTGAAGGGCGCAACGCTTTCCGGCCAGATGATGCCGGCCTCATCATGCGAGGCTTCGATGATCGAGGGGACGATGCGGGTCGGGCCGATACCATAAGAGCCCATGTGCACCGGGTGCTCCTTGCCATCGGGTCCCATCACCGTTGCGCCCATCGGCTCGGAGTATTTTGTGCCGAAATAGAAGATGTGGCCAACCTCGATGCCGCGTGCGGACATTTGAGCCTCGGCCGGAACCTCGGCCCACAGCGCCGGATCATGCATCTCGTCCGTGGCCGCATAAAGGCTCGTCCAGCGCTCGACGATCGCGGCGAGACCGGCGCGGTCGTCGAAATCGGTCTCCACACCCGGTGTGTCGAAATCGAGAAAATCGCGATGGCAGAACACCTGCGATTCGCCGGTATCGGCGAGAATGATGAATTCATGGCTGAGATCGCCGCCGATCGGTCCGGTCTCGGCGCGCATCGGGATGGCCTTCAGCCCGAGCCGCGCAAAGGTGCGCAGATAGGCGACGAACATGCGGTTATAGGCGTGCACGGCGCCATCCTTGTCGATGTCGAACGAATAAGCGTCCTTCATCTGGAATTCGCGCGAGCGCATGGTGCCGAAACGCGGCCGGCGCTCGTCGCGGAACTTGGTCTGGATGTGATAGAGATTGAGCGGCAGCGCCTTGTAGGAGCGCACATAGGAGCGGAAGATGTCGGTGACCATCTCCTCGTTGGTCGGACCGAACAGCATGTCGCGCTCGTTGCGGTCCTCGATGCGCAGCATCTCCTGGCCGTAATCGTCGTAGCGCCCGCTTTCGCGCCACAGATCGGCCGACTGGATGGTCGGCATCAGGATCTCGATGGCGCCGGAGCGGTTCTGCTCCTCGCGGATGATGCGATTGACATTGTCGAGCACGCGCTTGCCCAGCGGCAGCCAGGAATAGATGCCGGCCGATTGCTGTCTGATCATCCCGGCGCGCGTCATCAGGCGATGCGAGACGATTTCCGCCTCGCGCGGGCTTTCCTTGAGGATGGGCAGAAAGAATTTCGACAGGCGCATAAAATGTTCTCTACGTCTCAGTTCAGGCGTGGGGCTTGAATCCGGCAAAACGAAGGTGGGACGGGCGAGTCGGCCAACCTGCCGAAGCATGTCAGGCGTTCTAAACGCTTCGCCGGGCAAATGAAAGCGGTGACGGGACCGCCCCGCCGGGGTCGCGCCGCCCCCCGGAAGGGCTGGCCGAATTGGAAACCGGCCATTCATCAAATGTCATAAAAGGAGTGACAAAGGGTCGCAGATGCGCTAGATCATTTGGCACAAAATGAGGCAGATCCACTGGTGAAATGCCCAATTCGCGATCAAGTCTTGGGAGGATATGATCTCAGGCGCGCTTCTGCTGCTGCCCCCTGCGAAGGGAAAGGATCACGCGACACTTAAATAACAAGGCTCTGGCCTTGTTTTTTTTTGCCTTGTCGCGCCCCGCGCGCGCTGCGGCAGCGGCTGAAAGCCCAGCATTGACAAGACGATAGTACCAGTCGTTGAGAACCTGATTCCGGCTGTGAGCGCGTCAGCGAAAATCCGGGAACAAAGCCGTGACATCGGCGAAGGTGATGCCGGCATAGACGGTGAGCACGTAATAGGCGGCGAAAACGACCGCCGCGACCAGCGTGGTGCGCAGAAAGACGGCACTGAAGCGAAAGGCGGCGGGCGCACTTTCCACCGTGCCGGGTGTCACATCGTCGGCGTCGGCCTGCGAGCGCTTGCCGTAAAAGGGCAGCACGGCAAACAGCATCAGCCACCAAATGATGAAAAAGACCGCAAATCCGGTGCCGATGCCCATGCCGCTCGCCTCTTAAACCTGCTCGAGTTCGACAAGGGTACCATTGAAGTCCTTGGGGTGGAGAAACAGCACCGGCTTGCCGTGGGCGCCGATCTTCGGTTCGCCGTCCCCGAGAACCCGCGCGCCGGACGATGCGAGATGATCGCGGGCGGCGAGAATGTCATCGACCTCGTAGCAAATGTGATGCATGCCTCCGGCGCCGTTGCGCTCCAGAAAAGCAGCGATCGGCGAGCCCTCGCCGAGCGGCTCGAGCAGTTCGATCTTGGTATTCGGCAAGGTGATGAAGACGACGGTCACGCCGTGCTCGGGCAAGGCCTGCGACTCGGACACCTCGGCGCCGAGCATGGTGCGATAGGTGTCGGTGGCAGAAGCCAGATCCGGCACGGCGATTGCAACATGGTTCAGGCGACCGATCATGGGTTTCTCTCCGGCGGTGCCGTCAGGCGCGGTTGACGAAAACGGTGACGATCGGCTTCTTGCCCCAGACCTCATTGGCCGCCGAGCGGACGGCGCGGCGCACCGCTTCGCGCACCCCGGCGATATCCTTGCGGCGACCGCGCGGAATGCTTTCGACAGCGCCGAGCACGCTGTCATACAGAATGTCCTCCAGGGCGTCGTCAAGCCCGTCATTTTCCGGCAGGCCGATGGCGACAACCTCGGGATCGCGGCTGATGTCGTTGCGGCTGTCCAGGAGGACACTGACCGCGACATGACCGACATAGGACAGCTTGCGGCGCTCGCCGATGCCCAGTTCGTCGAACTCGCCGACCAGATGACCATCCTTGTAGATGCGGCCATGCGGCACCTCGCCGATGACCTCGGCCGGCCCGGGGGCCAGGCGCAACATGTCGCCGTTGCGCACGCGCGGGACCTGCGGAATGCCGTGCGCTGCGCCGAGCGCGGCCTGGGCGGTCAGATGTGCCGCCTCGCCATGCACCGGCACGAGGATTTCCGGGCGGATCCAGTCATACATCTGCACGAGTTCGTTGCGGCGCGGATGGCCGGAGACGTGCACCAGCGCATCGCCATCGGAAATGACCGAGACACCGCCGTCGATCAGGGCGTTCTTGATCTCGAGCACTTCCTTTTCGTTGCCGGGGATGGTGCGCGAGGAAAAGACCACCGTATCGCCGCTGGTCAGGGCCACATGCCGCATCTCGTCGCGCGAGATCTTGGCCAGGGCAGCGCGGTTTTCGCCCTGGCTGCCGGTCAGGATCACGACGACCTTGTCGCGCGGAATGAAGCCATATTCGTCTTCTTCGAGGATGGCCGGAAGGCCTTCCATCATGCCGAGGCTATCGGCGACATTGACGACGCGCTTCAGGGAACTGCCCAGCAGCAGCACCTCGCGGCCGGCATCGCGTGCCGCCTCCATGATCGAACGGATGCGCCCGACATTGGAGGAAAAGGTGGTGATCGCCACCCTGCCCTCGGCGGCCTCGATGACGCCGCGCAGGCCTGCGGCAACCTCGGTTTCCGACGGTGAGACCCCCTCGCGCATGGCATTGGTGGAATCGCACATCAAGGCCAGCACGCCGGCATCGCCAATGGCGCGGAAGCGCGCCTCGTCGGTGAGCGGGCCGAGCGACGGGTCGGCGTCGATCTTCCAGTCGCCGGTGTGCACCAGATTGCCAAGCGGTGTCTTGATGAGCAGAGAGAACGGCTCGGGGATCGAATGGTTGACCTCGACGGGCTCAATCTCGAAGGGCCCGATCTTGATCTTGTCGCCGGCGGCAAACAGATTGACCGGCACTTCGGCACGGGTGCGCTCATAGGCGCGCTTGGCCTCGAGCATGCCGGAGGTGAAGGCCGAGGCATGCACCGGCACCTTGAGCATCGGCCAGAGCTGCGCCAGGGCGCCGTAGTGATCCTCATGCGCATGCGTGATGACGATGGCCTTGAGGCTCTTGCCAAGACTCTGCGCATAGGAAATGTCCGGCAGGACAAGGTCGGCGCCTGGCAGGTCCGGGCCGGGAAAGGTGACGCCGCAATCGACCATGATCCAGTCGCGCTTGCCGGGCGCGCCATAGCCGTAAAGCGCCAGGTTCATGCCGATTTCACCGACACCGCCGAGGGGGACGAAAACGAGATCGTGCTTGTTTGTCATGGGGTTTCCTGTCTGACGGGCATATCTGTCGCCGCTTCAGCGGGATTGTCGGGGCGCGAAGCTGCCGCGGGAAAAAAGACATCGCCCGCGGCGAAGGTCCTCGTGCCGCCGTCCGGGAGCGCCAAGATCAGACGACCATCGGCATCAATGTCCTTAAAGAGACCACTAATCTCGCTGTCTGGCAAACGCACGGTGATCGGCTGGCCGACTCCGGCGGCGCGTTCGAGCCAGGCGGCGCGGATGCGCGAAAGGCCGCGCCCGCTGTCCCAATCGTTCAGCGTCTCTTCCATCGTGACGAACAGCCGCGCGAAAAATTCCTGCGGCGACGCCGACATCGCATGGTCGTTCAGCCGCGTTGATGCATAGTCGGTGCGGGCCGGATGGTGGGCGATGTTGACACCACAACCGGCGACGACGGCGCGCGAGCCGTCCGGCAAGACTTCGCTCTCAAGCAGTATGCCGCAGGTCTTGGCGCCATTGATGAGAATGTCGTTCGGCCACTTGATGGCCAACTGGCCGGCATCGGGGGGCAAGAGCATGGCGATCGCATTATGCACGGCGATGGCAACGACCAGCGGCAACGAGCCGAGCTGTGTTATCGGCGCAGGATCGATCAAGAGCAACGAGGCGTAGAGATTGCCGCTTTCCGAGGTCCAGGGCCGGCCGCGCCGGCCGCGGCCGTCGAGCTGGCGATCGGCGGTAATCCACAGGCCGGAGGCCTCTCCGGCCCGCGCCCGCTTCAGGGCCTCGGTGTTGGTCGAGCCGACATCACCGAGCGGCAGGTGGCGAAACGCCGTCTTTGTGAGCGCTGGTGTCGTCACACGCGTTAAAAGAAGGATGCCGCGGCGACATTGGCTGCAAGCCCGAGCGGGCTGGCAACCAGCATGTAGCCGAGGATGAACAGGCCGGAGACGCCGAAGACCAGTTTCAGCTCACCGGCGACCGGTGCGAACTGCGGTGCCGGGGTGTCGAACCAGATGATCTTGACGATGCGCAGGTAATAGTAGGCGCCGACCACCGAAGCGAGCACGCCGATCACCGCCAGCCAGTAGAGCTCGGCCTCGATCGCGGCGGCAAAGACGACGTATTTGGCAAAGAAGCCGCCGAGCGGCGGAATGCCGGCCAGCGAAAACATGAAGATGGTCATCACCGTCGCCATGAAGGGATTGGTGCTCGACAGGCCGGCGAGTTCGTCGATCTGCTCGACATTGCCTTCCTCCTTGCGCCGCATGGCGAGAATGCAGGCGAAGGTGCCGAGCGTCATGACCATGTAGACCAGCATGTAGATGATGACACCGCGCACGCCCGCCTGGGTGCCGGCGGCAAGCCCGACCAGCGCATAGCCCATGTGACCGATCGAGGAATAGGCCATCAGGCGCTTGATGTTGGTCTGTCCGATGGCCGCGAACGAGCCGAGGACCATCGAGGCGATGGCCAGGAAGACGACGATCTGCTGCCAGTCGATGGCGATCGGCGCGAAGGCGGCATGGGTGACGCGGATGAACAGGGCCATGGCGGCGATCTTCGGGGCCGCCGCGAAAAAGGCGGTGACCGGTGTCGGAGCGCCCTCATAGACGTCCGGGGTCCACATGTGAAAGGGCACGGCGGAGATCTTGAAGGCGATGCCGGTCAGCAGGAAGACGAGGCCGAAGACCAGGCCAAGCGGGCGTTCGCCGTCCGACAGCACGGCGGCGATTTCATCGAAGCCTGTGAAGCCGGTGTAGCCGTAGACCAGCGACGCGCCGTAAAGCAGCATGCCGGAGGACAAGGCGCCGAGAACGAAATATTTCAGGCCTGCTTCCGTCGAACGCACGGAATCGCGATTGATGGCGGCGACGACATACAGCGCCAGCGATTGCAGTTCGAGACCGAGATAAAGGGCGATCAGATCATTGGCGGCGATCATCAGCATGATGCCGAGCGTGGCAAGAACGATGAGGACCGGGAACTCGAAGCGGTCGATCCGCTCGGACTTGGCATGGCCGACGGTCATCACCATGGCGGTGATCGAGCCGATCAGCGCCACGACCTTCATGAAGCGGGCGAACGGGTCGGACAGGAAAGCGCCGCCATAGGCGGCTCCGTCGCCGGTGAACAGGACGAGCCAGAGCCCGGCCATGATCAACAGGGCGACGGCGAGGCCGTTGACCAATGTCACCGAGCGCTCGCCGGAAAACACCCCGACCATCAGGAGCACCATGGCGCCCGCCGCGAGCATCAGCTCGGGGATGGACAGCTGCAGGCTTGAATAGAGGAGTTCTGCGGTCATGTGCGTCGTTCCTGTCGCATTTAGCGCGTGGTCTGCGCCACGGAGTCGGCCACGGTCTGCGCTGCCGTACCGGCAACCGTCCGAGCCGCATCAAGCGAAGCGGTATAGTTGAAGATGAGGGCCTCCACCGAGGCGGCCGTCGCATCAAGGATCGGTGCCGGATAGACGCCGAAGAGGATGACAAGGGCGATCAGCGGGTAGAGCAGGATCTTTTCCCGGCCCGACAGATCGAGCATCGCCTTCAGGCTCTCCTTCTCGAGCGCACCGAAGATCACCCGGCGGTAGAGCCAGAGGGCATAGGCGGCCGAAAGGATGACGCCGATGGCGGCAAAAAAAGCGACCCAGGTGTTGGCGCGGAAGGCGCCGACCAGGGTGAGAAACTCGCCGACAAAGCCCGAGGTCCCCGGCAGGCCGACATTGGCCATGGTGAAGACAAGGAAGGCGGTGGCATATTTCGGCATCGTGTTGGCCAGCCCGCCATAGGCGGCGATCTCGCGGGTGTGCAGACGGTCATAGACGACGCCGACACAGAGGAACAGCGCCCCCGAGACGAGGCCATGGCTGATCATCTGGAAAATGGCGCCCTGGATGCCCTGCATGTTGGCGGCGAAGATGCCCATGGTGACGTAGCCCATGTGCGCGACCGAGGAATAGGCAATCAGCTTCTTCATGTCGTCCTGCATCAGGGCGACCAGCGAGGTGTAGATGATGGCGACGACCGAGAGGGTGAAGATGAAGGGCGCGAAATCGGCCGAGGCGAGCGGAAACATCGGCAGCGAAAAGCGCAGGAAGCCATAGCCGCCGAGCTTCAAGAGAATGCCGGCAAGAATCACCGATCCCGCCGTCGGCGCCTCGACGTGGGCGTCGGGTAGCCAGGTGTGCACCGGCCACATCGGCATCTTCACGGCAAAGGAGGCGAAGAAGGCCAGCCACAGCCATGTCTGCATCGAGGCGGGGAAATCGTGGGTCAGCAGTTCCGCGATATTGGTCGTGCCGGCATCCCAGAACATCGCCATGATGGCCAGCAGCATCAGGACCGAGCCGAGCAGCGTGTAGAGGAAGAACTTGAAGGAGGCATAGACGCGGCGCTTGCCGCCCCAGACACCGATGATGATGAACATCGGGATCAGCCCGGCCTCGAAGAAGACGTAGAACAGGACGATGTCGAGGGCACAGAAGACGCCGATCATCATCGTTTCGAGGATCAGGAATGCGACCATGTAGTCGCGCACGCGGGTGTCCACCGAGCGCCAGCTGGCCAGGATGCACAGCGGCATGAGGAAGGTTGTCAGGATGACGAACAGAACCGAAATGCCGTCGACACCCATCGCATAGGTGAAGGCGGCGCCCGCCAGGGGCAGGTTCTCGACCATCTGGAAGCCGGGATCGGCGGGATCGAAGCCGGCCAGCACGAACAGCGACAGGATGAAGGTGAAGACGGTGCCGAGCAGCGCCACATTGCGGATGTTGCGGCGCCCCGTTTCCGTGTCATCCCGAATCGGCAGGATGAACAGCACCGTCACCAGCGGGATGAAGGTGACGACGGTGAGAATGGGCCAGTCGATCATCGAAATGCACTCCCGAGCATCATCCAGGTGATCAGTGCCGCAACACCGATCAGCATGACGAATGCATAGTGGTAGAGGTAGCCGGTCTGCAGGCGCACGAGCCGCCCGGTGATATCGTTGACTCGCGCGGCAATGCCATCAGGACCGAGGCCGTCGATGGTCGCCTGGTCCCCCTTCTTCCACAGGAAGGCGCCAAGCCGCATGGCCGGACGGACAAACAGGAAGTCGTAAAGCTCGTCGAAATACCACTTGTTGAGCAGGAATTTATACAGACCGTTGTGCTCGCGGGCGAGACGCTTCGGTGTCTCCGGCGAGCGGATGTAGAAGTACCAGGCGGTCGCCAGCCCGATCAGCATGGCAAAGAACGGCGCCAGGGCGACGAGACCGGGAACGTGGTGAAAGTCCTCGAGGATCTGGTTTTCCGGCAGGGTGAACAGAGCCTCGCGCCAGAACGGCCCGTAGTCATGGCCGAAGAAGAATTCCTTGAACAGGATACCGGCCAACAGGGCGCCGGCGGCCAGGATGTAGAGCGGCACGAGCATCACCGGCGGGGATTCATGGACATGGTGCATGACGTCGGCGGAGGCGCGCGGCTTGCCATGGAAGGTCATGAAGATCAGGCGCCAGGAATAGAAGCTGGTGAACAGAGCGGCGATCACCAGCAGCGTGAAGGCCATGGCCGAAACCGGGCTTTGCGCTGCGAAGGCCGCCTCGATGATGAAGTCCTTCGAGAAGAAGCCAGCAGTGCCGATGATGGTGAAGGGAATGCCGACACCGGTCAGCGCCAGGGTGCCGATGATCATCATCCAGTAGGTCATCGGAATGTGCTTGCGCAGCCCGCCCATGCGGCGCATGTCCTGCTCGTCGGAGACCGAGTGGATCACCGAGCCGGCGCCAAGGAACAACAGCGCCTTGAAGAAGGCGTGGGTGAACAGGTGGAAGATCGCCGCACCATAGGCGCCGATGCCGAGTGCCACGAACATGTAGCCGAGCTGCGAGCAGGTGGAATAGGCGATGACGCGCTTGATGTCGTTCTGCACCAGACCGACGGTGGCGGCGAAAAAGGCAGTGATGGCGCCGACGATGGTGACGACGACCAGAGCGTCAGGCGACAATTCGAAAATCGGCGACATGCGGGCGACCAGAAAGACGCCGGCGGTGACCATGGTGGCGGCATGAATGAGCGCCGAAACCGGCGTCGGGCCTTCCATGGCGTCGGGCAGCCAGGTGTGCAGCAGGAACTGGGCCGACTTGCCCATGGCGCCGAGAAACAGCAGCAGGCAGACCCAGGTCAGGGCGTCGCCGCTATTGAGTTCCATGCCGAACAGATCGATCACCGCCGGGCCGCCGCCCTGGGCGATGTCAGCCGCATTGGCGAAGATCGGATCGAAATTGATGGCGCCGAACAGGACGAAAATGCCGAAGATGCCGAGAATGAAGCCGAAGTCGCCGACGCGGTTGACGATGAACGCCTTCATCGCGGCGGCGTTGGCGGATGGCTTCTTGAACCAGAAGCCGATCAGCAGATAGGAGGCGAGCCCGACGCCTTCCCAGCCGAAGAACATCTGCAACAGATTGTCGGAGGTCACCAGCATCAGCATCATGAAGGTGAAGAGCGACAGATAGGCGAAGAAGCGCGGCCGGTGCGGATCGTTGTGCATGTAGCCGATGGAATAGATGTGCACCAGCGATGAGACGGTGTTGACGACGACCAGCATCACCGCGGTCAATGTATCGATGCGCAGGGCCCAGTCGACGTCGAGATTGCCCGATTGCACCCATTGCAGAACCGGCACGCGCACTGTCTCACCCTCGCCGAGGGCGACGGTAAAGAAGGCGACCCAGGACAAAACGGCCGCCACGACGAGGAACAGCGAGGTGACATATTCCGACGCCTTGGCGCCGATCGAGCGGCCGAACAGGCCGGCAATGATCGCGCCGATGAGCGGGAGGAAGACGATCAGGTGATACATATCCGGCCTCAGCCCTTCATCATGTTGACGTCTTCGACAGCGATCGATCCGCGGTTGCGGTAGAAGACGACGAGGATCGCCAGTCCGATCGCCGCTTCAGCCGCGGCAACGGTGAGAATGAACAGCGCAAAAACCTGGCCAACCAGATCATTGAGGTGCATCGAGAAGGCCACCATGTTGATGTTGACGGCGAGCAGGATCAGCTCGATCGACATCAGGATGACGATAACATTCTTGCGGTTCAGGAAGATGCCGAACACGCCAAGCGTGAACAGGATCGCCGAGACCGTGAGATAATGGGAAAGTCCGATTTCCATGTCTGTGTCCCCTTCCCTCAGATGCCCTGGCCGGGCTTGACCTTGACGACCTCGACCGAGGCCTCCGGCGTGCGTGCCACCTGGCGGGAAATATCCTGGCGTTTGATGTCGGTGCGGTGCCTGAGCGTCAACACGATGGCGCCGATCATGGCGACGAACAGGATCAGTCCGGCGATCTGGAAGAAATAGATGTAGTTGGTGTACAGCACATCGCCGAGAGCGGCCGTGTTGGTGCGTTCGGAGGGCAGCGGAATCGGGCTGGCGCCGGTCCCGGCGGCATTGCTGGTGAAGGCGTTGCCGGCCAATACGACGATCAGCTCGGCGACGAGAATGACGCCGATCAGCGCGCCGACCGGGGCGTATTCGAGAACACCGGCGCGCAATTCGGCGAAGTCGATGTCGAGCATCATGACGACAAACAGGAAGAGAACCGCAACGGCGCCGACATAGACCACCAGGAGGATCATCGCCAGGAATTCGGCGCCGGTGAGCAGAAACAGGCCGGCAGCGTTGAAGAAGGTCAGGATCAGAAACAGCACCGAATGCACGGGATTGCGCGCCGCAATCACCATGAAGGCCGAGGCCACTGCCACGAAGGCGAAGATGTAGAAGAATAGAGCCTGAAGACCCATGATCCGTGCCTTTTCGTCTTCCCCCGGGACAAGGCGACTGCCCTCCCGCGAAGGCCCCCGGCGCAAATCCTTGCCACCGGCGGCTGTTTTGTCAGGCCCGGACCCCGTCAAATCGGTGTCCCGGCCGGTTGTTGCACCGCCCGTTAGCGGTAGGGCGAGTCGAGCACGAGGTTGCGCGCGATCTCCCGTTCCCAGCGGTCGCCATTGGCGAGCAGCCGGTCCTTGTCATAGTAGAGTTCTTCCCGGGTTTCCGTGGCGAACTCGAAATTCGGCCCCTCGACGATGGCATCGACCGGGCAGGCTTCCTGGCAGAAGCCGCAATAGATGCATTTGACCATGTCGATGTCATAGCGCACCGTGCGGCGGGTGCCGTCGTTGCGGCGCGGCCCGGCTTCGATGGTGATCGCCTGGGCCGGGCAGATGGCTTCGCACAGCTTGCAGGCAATGCAGCGCTCCTCGCCGTTCGGATAGCGGCGCAGCGCATGCTCACCGCGAAAGCGCGGGCTGATCGGGCCCTTCTCATGCGGATAGTTCAGCGTCGATTTCGGTGCGAAGAAGTAACGCATCGACAGGAAGAAGGCGCTGACGAATTCAAGCAGAAAGAGCGATTTGGCGGTTTGGGCCAGACCCATTGTCAAGCTCCTTTCAGGCGGCCGGAGGGACGCCGGAAACGGGTGTCGGCAGGCATCACGGCGCTGTCCCCGTCAGTTTCAGGAAGAAGGCGACGATGACGAGCATGAGAAGGGACAGCGGCAGAAAGACCTTCCAGCCAAGCCGCATCAGCTGATCGTAGCGGTAGCGCGGCACGAAGGCCTTGACCATGGCGAACATGAAGAAGACCAGCGCCGCCTTGAGAACGAACCAGAAGATGCCCGGAACCCAGTTGAGGATGGCGATGTCGACAGGTGGCAGCCAGCCGCCGAGAAACATGATCGTCGTCAGGGCGCACATCAGGGTGATGGCGGCATATTCGCCGAGCATGAACATCATGTAGGGGGTCGAGCCATACTCGACCATGAAGCCGGCAACCAGTTCGGATTCGGCTTCCGGCAGGTCGAAGGGTGGCCGGTTGGTCTCGGCCAGCGCCGAGATGAAGAAGATGATGAACAGCGGGAAGAGCGACAGCCAGTGCCAGTCCAGCAGCGACGGCGGCAGACCGAGGCGTGTGCCGATGCCGTCATGCTGGGCCATGACGATGTCGGTCAGGTTGAGCGAGCCGACCCCGAGCAGAACGGCAACGATGACAAAGCCGATCGAGACTTCATAGGAAACCATCTGTGCCGCCGAGCGCAGGGCACCGAGGAAGGGATATTTCGAGTTGGAGGCCCAGCCGCCCATGATGATGCCGTACACCTCGAGCGAGGAAATGGCGAAGATGTAGAGAATTCCGACATTGATGTCGGCGATCACCCAGCCGGCGCTGACGGGCACGACCGCCCAGGTGGCGAGCGCCAGCGTCACTGCGACCAGCGGCGCCAGAAGGAACACCGTCTTGTCGGCGCCGGCCGGGATGACCGGTTCCTTGAAGACGAATTTGAGCAGATCGGCAAAGGACTGGAACAATCCCCAGGGGCCGACGACGTTCGGACCGCGACGCATCTGCACCGCCGCCCAGACCTTGCGGTCGGCATACAGGATGTAGGCGATGAAAATCAGGAGCGAGACCAGCAGCAGCAATGATTGCGCCACCATGATCAGCCCTGGCCAGACATAGGTTGTCAAAAAGCCTTCCATGATCCCTTTCCTGCCCTATTCCGCCGCAATCGGTGCGGCGTTTTTCGCCAAGGCCGAACATTCGGCCATCACGGCTGATGCGCGGGCGATTGGATTGGTCAAATAAAAGTCTTTGACCGGAGACGCAAACGGCGATTTGCCAATTCGACCGGGTTTTGCCCCCAGCGTGGCGATAACACCGGCATCGGCGGCGGCAATCTCGTCGATCTCGGCAAAGTGCGGGTGATCGGCATAGAGCGCGGCGCGCAGTTGCGGCAGCGAGTCGAATGGCAGGCGGGCGCCGAGCGCATCCGACAATGCGCGCAGGATGGCCCAGTCTTCCTTGGCCTCACCCGGCGCGAAACCGGCGCGGTTGGCCATCTGCACGCGGCCTTCGGTGTTGACGTAGGTCCCGGACTTTTCGGTGTAGGTCGCTCCGGGCAGGATGACGTCGGCGTGGTGCGCCCCATTGTCGCCATGCGAACCGATATAGACCGTGAAGCCAGCTGTCTTGCGGTCGAAGGGCAGTTCGTCGGCCCCGAGCAGGAACAGCACATCCAGATCGGTGAGCATTGCCGCGGCATCAAGACCGCCCTTGCGCGGCACAAAGCCGAGATCCAGCCCGCCGACACGCGAGGCGGCGGTGTGCAGCACGGCAAAACCGTTCCAGCCGCCGGCCGTGGCCTTGACCGTGTCGGCAAGGCGCGCCGCATGGGCGAGGACGGCAGCGCCATCCTTGCGCGCCAGGGCGCCCTGCCCGACAATGATCATCGGCCGCTTGGCACGCTTGAGCTTGGAGAGGAACTTGATCGATCCGTCGGCCAGTTCCTTCAGCGTTTCCGGACCGGTGCCGAGATGCTCATAGGCGTAGCGCAGATCGACATTCTCGCCGATCACCCCGATCGGCAGATCGCCCATGCGCCAGCGCTTGCGGATGCGGGCGTTGAGCACGCTGGCCTCGTAGCGTGGATTGGCGCCGATGATGAGTATCGCGTCCGCGTCCTCGATGCCCTCGATGGTCGGATTGAACAGGTAGCTGGCCCGGCCTTTTGACGGATCGATGGCGGCGGCGTCCTGGCGGCAGTCGATGTTGGTCGAGCCAAGCGACGTCATCAGGGTCTTGAGGGCGTACATTTCCTCGACGGTGGCGAGGTCACCGGCAATGGCACCGATGCGATCGGCGGAGGTCTTGCCGACCGCCGCGGCGATGGTGGCAAAGGCCTCCGGCCAGGTCGCCGGGCGCAGGCGGCCGTCGACCCGGACATAGGGCCGGTCAAGCCGCTGGGTGCGCAGCCCGTCCCAGACAAAGCGCGTCTTGTCGGAGATCCACTCTTCGTTGATCGCCTCGTTGATGCGCGGCATGATGCGCATGACTTCGCGGCCGCGCGTGTCGACCCGAATTGCTGAGCCGCAGGCATCCATGACATCGATCGATTCGGTCTTGCCGAGTTCCCACGGCCGCGCCTGGAAGGCATAGGGGCGCGAGGTCAGTGCCCCGACCGGGCACAAGTCGATGACATTGCCCTGCAGTTCGGAGGACATGGCGTGTTCGAGATAGGTGGTGATCTCGGCGTCCTCGCCGCGGCCGATCAGCCCCAGCTCGGAAATGCCGGCGACTTCGGTGGTGAACCGCACGCAGCGGGTGCAGTGAATGCACCTGTTCATGATCGTCTTGACCAGCGGACCGATATATTTGTCCTCGACGGCGCGCTTGTTTTCCGCAAAGCGCGAACTGTCCATGCCAAAGGCCATGGCCTGGTCCTGCAGATCGCATTCGCCGCCCTGATCGCAGATCGGGCAGTCCAGCGGGTGGTTGATCAGCAGAAATTCCATCACGCCTTCGCGGGCCTTCTTGACCATCGGCGTGTTGGTGAACACTTCGGGAAGCTGGCCTTCCGGCCCGGGACGCAGGTCGCGCACATTCATGGCGCAGGAGGCAGCCGGCTTCGGCGGCCCGCCTTTCACCTCGACGAGGCACATGCGGCAATTGCCGGCAATCGACAGCCGTTCGTGAAAACAGAAGCGCGGCACCTCGGCACCGGCTTCCTCACACGCCTGGAGAAGCGTGTAATGATCGGGAATCTCGATCTCTTTTCCGTCGACTTTGATGTTCGCCATCGCAAATACACTTTCTTCCGTGGCACCTTGGTGCCGCTGTAAGGCGGCGCCTGATTGCCCAATCCTGCCTGGCGGCATTGTGCAGACCGCGGTCTCCGGCGCCCTTGTAAGCGTCACCACCTGACGCGGCAAGGACATGCGGTAGCGGCGGGCCTGCTTCCCACCCGAATTCTTCGATCCGCATCCACCCGGCGGCCGCGAACGGTCGCCGCATGCTGCTATTTCCCGTTGGTCACCCCGGCGAGGTTTGCCGCCTGGCTGATCCAGTCGTCCCGTCCGATGCGGCCCTTGAACTGCAGGTAGTCATCGACCCAGGCAATTTCGCTCGGTGTCCAGTCGGCAATCTGTGCGTAGGTCCACACACCCAGGCCGTTGAGCACCTGTTCAAGTTTCGGTCCAATGCCGGAGATCGCCTTCAGGTCATCGGGCGCGGCGGGCCGTTCGATGTCGCGCGGACGGCGATAGTCTTCCGGCTGCAATGCTGTCGCCGCGACCGCCGTCTCCGCGCTGGCCTCGGCAGCCGGAGCGGACTCGCGAACCGCCTGCGCGGCGGCATCGGCGTCAGATTTCAGGCGCGCCACGGTGCTGCGGCGCTTGCCCGCAGCCGCGGCGCTCTTCGCTTTGGCGACCGGCTTGGCAGCCGTCGGTTTTGGGGCGGCCGGCTTGGCAGCCGTCGGTTCCGGGGCGACCGGCTTGGCAGCCGTCGGTTCCGGCTGCCGCGGCACATTTCCGGGTTGCTGCGCGGCAGCGCCGGCGGCGCTCATCACGCCTTGCATCAGGCCGAACATGGCGCCAGCCATCTGGCCGGCGACGGCGATCGACAGGCCGGTGGCCGCCGCGAAGACGCCCGCCGACTGCACGAGCAGTGGCAATGGCGGGGCGTCGGGCCGCAGTTCAGGTTTTCTCGGCTGGCTCATGCTGTTCGCCTCTCTTCCTGTGCCCCTGCTACTCTGCCGCTTCGAGTGCCGCATTGCGGCTCTGCACCGCATTGCGCGTATAGGCATCGATGCGCGATTCGATTTCCGGACGGAAATGCCGGATCAGGCCCTGAATGGGCCAGGCTGCAGCGTCGCCAAGCGCGCAGATGGTGTGTCCCTCGATCTGCTTGGTGACATCGAACAACATGTCGATCTCGCGCTTTTGCGCGTTGCCTTTGACCATCCGCTCCATCACCCGCATCATCCAGCCGGTGCCCTCGCGGCACGGCGTGCACTGGCCGCAGCTTTCATGCTTGTAGAAGGCGGACAGGCGCCAGATGGCTTTGACGATGTCGGTCGAGCGGTCCATGACAATCACCGCCGCCGTGCCGAGGCCGGATTTGAGATCGCGCAGGCTGTCGAAGTCCATCGGCGTGTCGATGATCTGTTCGGCCGGGACGACCGGCACCGACGAGCCGCCCGGAATCACCGCCAGAAGATTGTCCCAGCCTCCACGGATGCCGCCGCAATGGCGATCGATCAGTTCGCGGAACGGCACCGACATGGCCTCCTCGAAGGTCGCCGGCGCATTGACGTGACCGGAGACGCAGAACAGCTTGGTGCCCTTGTTGTTCTCGCGTCCGAAGGAGGAGAACCAGGAGGCGCCGCGGCGCAGAATGGTCGGCGCAACGGCGATCGATTCGACGTTGTTGACGGTCGTCGGGCAGCCATAGAGGCCGACATTGGCCGGGAACGGCGGCTTCAGGCGCGGCTGGCCCTTCTTGCCCTCGAGGCTTTCGAGCAATGCCGTTTCCTCGCCGCAGATATAGGCGCCGGCGCCGTGGTGGACATAGATCTCCATGTCCCATCCGCAGGAATTGTTCCTGCCGAGCAGACCCGCATCGTAGCACTCGTCGATGGCGCGCTGCAGCGCTTCGCGCTCGCGCATGAACTCGCCGCGCACATAGATGTAGGCGACATGCGCCCCCATGGCGAAGCCGGCGATGACACAGCCCTCGATCAGCGTGTGCGGATCATGGCGCAGGATCTCGCGGTCCTTGCAGGTGCCGGGCTCGGATTCGTCGGCGTTGACGACGAGATAGTGCGGCCGGCCATCGCTTTCCTTCGGCATGAACGACCATTTCAGACCGGTCGGGAAACCGGCGCCGCCGCGACCACGCAGCCCCGAGGCCTTCATTTCCGAGATGATCCACTCCCGGCCCTTGCCGATCAGCGTGTCGGTGCCATCCCAGTGCCCGCGCGAGCGGGCGCCCTGCAGCGACAGATCGTGGCGGCCGTAGATATTGGTAAAGATCCGGTCCTTGTCTTCAAGCATCTGCGTCACTCCACCTTACCTTGGTTCCTTGCCGAAGACGCGGACATATTCGTCGCGCCCACCCTTGGCGAGGGCCGTCGCCTGCCTGATCCAGTCATCGCGCTCGATCCGGCCCCGGAAACGCAGATAGCCATCGACCCATTCGCGCTCGGCCTGATCCCAGGCGGCGATCTGCGCGAAGGTGTAGATCCCGAGCGAATTGAGCGTCTGCTCGATCTTGGGACCGACACCGGAAATCAGTTTCAGATCGTCGGGCTCGGCCGGTCGATCCATTCCAGCCGGCCGGGCCGCATCGTCAAGCGCCGGCTTGGCCGAACCCCCGGTCGCCGGCGCGCTATCTTCCGCAGCCGCCTGGCGTTTGCCCTTGGCGGGCCGGGTCTCCGCTGCTGCCGGTGAGTTTTCGGCCTGGGCCGCCTCGGCGGCACGGCGGGATTTCTTGGCGGCGGCGCGCTCGGTCCAGGCAGTTTCGCCGGTGTCGACCGGAGCACCGGCCTTCTTTTCGGCGGAAGCGCCAGCGTTTTCTCCGGTAGCGGCGCCCTTCGGCTTTTTCCTGCCCTTAGTGCTGGCGGCTTCACCCTTGTCCGGCGCACTGGCGGCTTCTCCCTTATCCGGCGCACTAGCGCCAGTGCGCCCCTGGGCTGAGGCCTTGTCGGCGGATTTCACACCGACTTTCCTCGCCGATTTGGAGGTGCTGCCCCCATCGGGATCTGCTGCCGGACTTTCGGCCGTCTTGTTCAGGGCGCGCTTGCGGCTGGGTGCGATCGGCCGCGAGCTGGTCAGCGTCTCGGCGCTTCCATATTTCGGTGCGGCATCGGGCTTGCCGATCTGCGTGGCTTCCGGGCTTCCCTCTGGCGAGTCGCCCTGAGAACCGGGCTGTTCCGCAGCCGGATGGCTGCGCGTCGGATCGCTGGTAAGCGTCGTCGGTCCCCCGACCGGCGCCGAGAAGATGCGGTCGATCTGCGGCCCGGGCTTGATCTCATCGCCGCGCCCGGCCTCGAAGGCGTCAATGATTTCGGCAAGACGCTCGACCGTCAGATCCTCATAGGCGTCCTTGAAGATCATCACCATCGGCGCGTTGACGCAGGCGCCCTGGCATTCGACCTCCTCCCAGGACAAAGTTCCGTCTGCGTTCGGATGCAGCGGTTCGGGATGGATCTTCGTCTTGCACAGTTCGATCAGCTCTTCCGAGCCGCGCAGCATGCAGGGCGTCGTGCCGCAGACCTGGACATGGGCGCGGGTGCCGACCGGCTTGAGCTGGAACTGGGTGTAGAAGGTCGCCACCTCGAGGGCGCGGATATAGGGCATGGCCAGCATGTCGGCGACATGCTCGATCGAGGCGCGCGTCACCCAACCCTCCTGCTCCTGCGCAAGCATCAGCAGCGGGATCACCGCCGACTGCCGGCGATCCTTCGGATATTTTTTGATCCAGACCTTGGCCTCAGCCGCGAAATTGCGGTTGAAGGCGAAGCTTTCAGGCTGGACTGTTTCATCTGCGAGACGGCGGACGGACATGTGCTTCTCTTCTTAACTCTTGACCTGATCGATCGACGCGACGATCGATCCTACTTGATCTCGCCGCAGCGCGACTGGCTCAGCGTGATGAACTCGCAGGCATAAGCCTTGTCTTCTTTCTGCAGGAACACAACATATTTGGAGCCGTTCGGCACGGCCGCCCTGATCTCGTAGCCATCGGCAACCAGATCGCCGACTGAACCGGCGTTGGACTGGCCACTGCCCGCCGATGTCTGCGCCGTGGCGGCTCCCGCAGCCGCCAGCGCCAGCGCCCCGGCCGCAAGGATCATCCGCAGGGCGCCGATCAGTGCGCTCATCGGTCGACCTCGCCGAAAACGATATCGATCGAGCCGAGAACGGCGGAGACGTCGGCCAGCTGATGGCCGCGGCACATGAAGTCCATCGCCTGCAGATGCGCAAATCCCGGCGCGCGGATCTTGCAGCGATACGGCTTGTTGGTGCCATCGGAAATCAGGTAGACGCCGAATTCGCCCTTTGGCGCCTCGACGGCCGTGTACACCTCGCCTTCGGGCACGTGATAGCCCTCGGTGTAGAGCTTGAAATGGTGGATCAGGGCTTCCATCGAGCGCTTCATCTCGCCGCGCTTGGGCGGCACGACCTTGCCGTCGTCGATCGACACCGGACCGATGCGCTCCGCCCCCATCAGCTGCTCGACGCATTGCTTCATGATCTTCACCGATTCGCGCATTTCCTGCATGCGGATCAGATAGCGGTCATAGCAATCGCCGTTCTTGCCGATCGGAATGTCGAAATCCATCTCGGAATAGCACTCATAGGGCTGCGAGCGGCGCAGGTCCCAGGCGGCCCCCGATCCGCGCACCATGACGCCGGAGAACCCCCAGGCGAAGGCCTCTTCAAGCGTGACGACGCCGATATCGACATTGCGCTGCTTGAAGATGCGGTTGTCGGTCAGCAGCTGATCGATGTCATCGCAGACCTTGAGGAACGGATCGCACCAGGCACCGATGTCGGCGACGAGCTGTTCGGGCAGATCCTGATGCACGCCACCGGGACGGATATAGGCCGCGTGCATGCGCGAGCCGGAGGCACGCTCGTAGAACACCATCAGCTTCTCGCGCTCCTCGAACCCCCACAAGGGCGGGGTCAGCGCGCCGACGTCCATCGCCTGGGTGGTGACGTTGAGCAGGTGCGAGAGAATGCGGCCGATCTCGGAATAAAGGACGCGGATCAGCTGGCCGCGCTTGGGAACCTTCAGGCCGGCGAGCTTTTCGACGGCAAGCGAATAGGCATGCTCCTGGTTCATCGGCGCGACATAGTCGAGGCGGTCGAAATAGGGCAGCGCCTGCAGATAGGTCTTGCTTTCGATCAGCTTTTCGGTGCCGCGATGCAAAAGACCGATATGCGGATCGACGCGCTCGACGATCTCGCCATCAAGCTCGAGCACCAGGCGCAGAACGCCGTGCGCGGCGGGATGCTGCGGGCCGAAATTGATGTTGAAATTGCGGACATTGTGTTCAGTCATGGCTTACACTTTTCCGTTCATCGCCCGGCCATTGCTTGAAGGCGAGTATCCACCACATGGCGACCGCCCCGAACGGGACGATGCCGATCAGGGCCAGCCATTTCGTCAGCCCGGCGCGGGGAAGAACGCGCCACAGGGGAATGACGAACAGCGCGATCCACAGCGCCGCGATCAGCCAGTGCCAGAGGGACATGCTTCCCATCATCATCGGGTTCAACCGCTCTTCTTTTCATCACCGGGCAGCACGTAGTCGGTGCCTTCCCAAGGGGACAGAAAATCGAAGTCGCGAAATTCCTGCTTGAGTTCGACCGGCTCGTAGACCACGCGCTTGGCCTCGTCATCGTAGCGCACCTCGACATAGCCGGTGAGCGGGAAATCCTTGCGCAGCGGATGCCCCTCGAAGCCGTAATCGGTGAGGATGCGGCGCAGGTCCGGGTGACCGGTGAACAGGATGCCATAAAAATCATAGGCTTCGCGCTCGAACCAGTCGGCACCCGGAAAGACGCCGGTGACCGAGGGAACCGTCTCGCCATCGGCGACCGGCACCTTAATGCGCACACGCATGTTCTGACGCGGCGACAGCAGATGGTGAACGACATCGAAACGGCTGGCACGGCCGGGCCAGTCCACGCCGCAGCCGTCGATGTAGCAGACGAACTGGCATTGCGCGTCATCGCGCAGGAAGGTCATCAGATCGACCAGCCGGGCCGCGTCGGTATGCAGCGTCAGCTCGGCGAGACTGACGGTGGCCCGGTCGATGAGATCGCCCTTGGTCTCGGTCAGATAGTCGGACAGTTCGGACAGCGCCTGGATCATCATCGTCTCCCCTACCGCTCGATGGTGCCGGTGCGGCGGATCTTCTTCTGCAGAAGCAACACGCCGTAGAGCAGCGCTTCGGCGGTCGGCGGGCAGCCGGGCACGTAGATGTCGACCGGCACGATGCGGTCACAGCCGCGCACCACGGAATAGGAATAGTGATAATAGCCGCCGCCATTGGCACAGGATCCCATCGAGATGACATAGCGCGGCTCGGGCATCTGGTCGTAGACCTTGCGCAGCGCCGGGGCCATCTTGTTGGTCAGCGTGCCGGCGACGATCATCACGTCGGACTGGCGCGGACTGGCGCGCGGGGCGAAGCCGAAGCGTTCGCCATCATAGCGCGGCATCGACATCTGCATCATCTCGACGGCGCAACAGGCCAGACCGAAGGTCATCCACATCAGCGAGCCGGTGCGCGCCCAGTTGATCAGCTCGTCGGTCGAGGTGACGAGAAAGCCCTTGTCGGCGAGTTCGTTGTTGATGTCGCCGAAATAGGGGTCGTCGGCGCCCACCGGCTTGCCGGTGTTCGGGTCGATGATGCCCTGCGGCCGCGGCGCGACGAGCGGCGTATCCGTCACTCCCATTCGAGCGCTCCCTTTTTCCACTCATAGATAAAGCCGACGGTGAGAACGGCGAGAAACACCATCATCGACCAGAAGCCGACCCAGCCGAGATCGCCGAATGACACCGCCCAGGGAAACAGGAAAGCGACTTCGAGATCGAAGATGATGAACAGGATCGACACGAGGTAGAACCGCACGTCGAATTTCATGCGCGCATCGTCGAAGGCGTTGAAGCCGCATTCATAGGCGGACATCTTTTCCGAATCGGGTGCCTTGAAGGCAATCGCGAACGGGGCGATGAGCAGGGCCGCACCGATCACCAGCGCAATTCCGATGAAGATCGCGATCGGCACGTAGTTGCCAAGAAGTTCCGTCATGGCGTCCATTTCCGTGTGTCGGAGCGGCAGCGGCGTCCCGGCAGGACGTCCGGCCAGTCCCGGATGTTCGTTGCGGCGCGGTCGCGGCGCCGTTGCAAGCGTCGCGGGCAGCTTCAAAAACCACCAGAACCGAGGTTTTGGCAGAAGCTATCCCGGGGGTGGTTAGCGCAGCCAGCCAGCCGGCGCAAGTCCGCGCGCCGCCTTTCGCCCGCGAGACAGCCTTCAGCATCAACAATAGAGCGGCCGGACCTTTTTGACGAGCCGTCTCATGACCCTGCGTAAGGCAAAAACAGGGCGACGACGGCGAAGCGGCTGCAGCCGGGAGCGGCGTTTCGCCGCTGCATGAAAAGTCGTGCACAAACGCGCCGAGCACTGGCCGCCATGACAGGCGCAGCAGAGGCGCAGCATGTCCCAAGGCGGACAAGCCGCCATGAACAGAATTTGAGAAGATATTGAGAGAGAAAGGAAAATGGCGCGAGTGACGGGGCTCGAACCCGCGACCTCCGGCGTGACAGGCCGGCACTCTAACCAACTGAGCTACACCCGCGCATTTTCGACAAAACGGCGAGGCGCCGTCTCGTGAGCGGCTGATTACGGCGTTCACCGGCGGGTGTCAAGCAGCGAATTGAGCCCGCGGGCAACTTCTCGCGACAAATTTCCGGGAGGGGTGGCGCGCAAATCGCAACGCCCTCTTCCCGGTCTTCCGACAGGTCTTCCGGCAGGCTCACTGGCAGGTGCTCTGGCAGGTTCTTTCCCGGACGCTGTGGGCGCCGCCGGCGGCAGAGGGAAGAGCGCGGCACTCCTTCGCCGCCCGGGGCTCATTTTCCCTTGCAAGGGGGCGGCGAAAGCCCTAAGCAATGGCCGCTGGAGCGGGCGATTAGCTCAGCTGGTAGAGCGCCTCGTTTACACCGAGGATGTCGGGAGTTCGAGTCTCTCATCGCCCACCAATCCTTACAGATCATTTTGATTAGTATACGATTGTTGAATACTGCAATTGTTAACGAACGGTAGCAACGACCTGCCAATCGGAAGGACGCAAGTTTGCATCACGAACCAATGAACCTCAAAGATCCATCGTTGCGCGCCGTTTCGCCTTTCCGATACCCTGGTGGCAAGGCATTCATGAGTACGTTTCTTGCTGGCCGCCTACCCGCCTCGGTCGACAGTGAGAGACATTACGCGGAACCATTCTGTGGAGGAGCTGGAGCAGCTTTGGTTCTACTCAAATCCGGCCACGTGAGCCACTTGCATCTTAACGACGCTGATATCAGGATCTACTCAGCATGGAAGGCTATTTTGACCGAGACAGAGCGCTTCGTGGAAAGACTGCTCGGCACGCCACTTAATATAGACACATGGTACAGGGCGTCTGACTTAGTTAAAAACTATAAAAAAAGCTGCTACGACTTCGATGTCGGCTACGCCACTTTTTTTCTTAATCGGACAAGTCGCTCAGGCATAATCCTCGGTGCCGGACCGATTGGCGGCTATCACCAAACCGGAAATTGGAAAATCGACGCCAGATTTAATGCACCGGCATTGGCGGAACGAATTCTTTGGATTGGGTCCGTGGCAGAAAACGTCATCCTCACAAACGAAGACGGGTTGACGTTCTTGCATAGATCCCTGACACGCGTCCCAGTGGACAGTACACTCTTTTTCGTTGATCCACCTTATGTCAAAGCTGGAGGGCGACTTTACCTTAACGCAATGAATGAAGGTAAACATATTGCGTTGAGTGACATCCTCCAAGGATCATTTCTGAAGCACTGGATTTTGACTTACGACGATCATCCACTCATCAGATCAATTTACAGCACGCAGCACATCAGCAATCTGAATGTCACTTACAGCTTGCAGAACAAGCGAAGGGAGCGCGAAATCTTAATCCAGCCGGCATCAGGCTAGAGCCGCTTCTCGGTATTCTCGAAGCCATTGAACTACGGCGTCGACCTGATCAGCCTCATCGATCATTACTCCGGATGCAGCTTGTTGCATTCCACTACGAGCGTACGGAGGCAAGCGCAAACGGTCAATCAGCGACCGATGATAAAGATTTTGAGCATTCCAGAAACGCTCATCGAGAATGCGAAACGGAATGATCGTGGCATACCCGCGGTTACCAGCCATGACGTCCTGAAGATAATTAACTTCAAAAATTCTTGCATGCTCAGCCACCGGCTTTTCTGGCCAGTTGTTTCCGCTAGCTGATTGACCCCAAAGTAGATTTGTCGGTGGCGGGGTCACCCCGGACGTCCAAGCCAGGACGTCTATGCCGCCGTCCTTCTCATTTGGCGGCGTATACGGACCTGGCGCATTTCTAACACTAAATCCAGCTCCATTGGCGGCTGCTCGACGCAAAATGTCGATGATGACCTCATCGGTTCGACGCGGCCATCCAACCGATATTGCGGGCCCGTGAGAAAAGCCTGCCATCGCCAAAGTCGAAAGCACCTGGAAGATATGGTTCCGAAGTCGTTTCAGAATCTTTCCGGAAGGAGGTGCATTTAAGATTGGTGACCCGGTAACGTGCGACGCAACTAGGCATACCAGATAGAACGAAAATATTGCATCTTGCCAATTATCAGCAAGGGCCAGCTCTTCGGCATTTTCGTCGAGCTTGAATGGGTAAGTATCAGATAGATGGTTTTCTCTTATTTCAATTTCGTTTTCTATATCCTCTATGAACTTCTCTACAAATTTGTCCGCCTCCGCGATATCCTCCTCCTGCTCTTCTGATAATTGTTTCAGGGATCCTATCAACGAGTCTATTCTGACTATGCCATAGTCATTTAGCAACGCAGAGAGCTCAAGCCAGTCCACAAACTGCCCTACATCTAGTTGAAGAGTGGGCGGGTCGATCGCTTTTATGATCATTTTGGCTCGGGTGCCTTCACTAAGTTGGTGATCTCACTTTCGATATGCGTCTTAATTAAGCGAGCTTTCTTTAGCGCCGACTCTGAGATTTGGATCATTTCAGGTTGTTCCTGAGCATCGAACCCCTCCAACGCTGAAACAGCGTGCTGGAGTTCAGCATTGGCTGCGATAAGATGCTCTTCGAAACGAAGGCGCACCGGTGTTGCGGCAACAACGGCTTCGTCCAAGCTACCGCGCTCCTCCAAAACCTTTGTGCCTACTTTGGAACCGAGAACTTCGCGCAAACGATTCAGGTCGGGGTTTTGGCTTTTGATGACTGGTGCGATATCTCGGTCTTTAGACCCATATAGCCACGTCAACAGGTGACGAAGTTCACCATACCGCGACTTCCCAACGGGATTTCGTACTGGGTCGAGCGAGCGATCAGCGCGTTCCATCCCGAGATAAGATGTGAATTCGTCGTAGGCTAGACCTGTGTAAAGGTGAGAGAAACTAAACGATTTCTTTTTGCGGTCGTCTATCGAATACACACCATCGCTCTCTGCCTGATCCAGTACAAATTTTGCTGTGACCATACGGTGAATCGTCATGTGCTGATCGCCCATACGTCCGGCGATGTCGGCCAAGGTCATCCCGCCGGGCTTAGCATGCTCGTCATCTAACCAACGCGCTGCAAACCTGGCCTTTGCAAACGCATCCCAACCCTGAGGTCCATTTATATGCTTAAAGCCAATAAGATCGCGGGCATCAGCCTCTGCCGCGACACGATAGCAAAGCAGTTTATTGAGAGTAGGACGCTTATCGGCGTCCATCGGCGGCAATGAAAGCCTTGCCTGCCGGGCGAGTTCGGGGTTTCTCAGGACTTTCACGGCGGCTAGGCGCCTGTTTCCTTCGAGGACTGCGAAGAAGCCACCTCGTTCAATGACGATCAACGGCTCAATGTTGATGTAGCCGCTTGTGGAGATCGATTGAACCAGCTCTGCCAAGTCAGCGCTACGCGCCAACTGTAAAACAACATCATCATCGCTCGGCGATGCCGGCATCTTGTCAGGCGTGAAGCGCGGGTTGTTCGCATCAAAAATGAGGAGATCAACTGAGACTTTTTCCGATGTGCCAACCGGCAAAATCGAATTCAGATTCATAGTGAACCTCACTTTCATAGCGTGCACATGCCCGCAAACCTGCAACGATTGCTCATAACCGATTAGCAGCGAATCTTAAAATGGAATCCCGAGATGGTATCCTAGCAGGGAGTTCGAGTCTCTCATCGCCCACCATTTCCCGTTCCCTCCCCCTTCCCCGGCTTCCCTCCTCCGCACGCCGCTGCAATTGCGCTTGGCGCGCCCGGCGCTTGCTTCTAGGATCAGCCGGCATCGGCGATCGGCGACCACGTCGGGCGCAAGGCGGCAGGGAGAACAGCATGTGCAATGAAGGGAGCGAGGGCACGGCGCGCGGCAGCGTGCAGATCGAGAACACGCGGACGCGGGTCACCGAGTGGCATTTCGAGAAGCCGGGCGACAATACCGGCTGGCACCGGCATGAGCATGACTATGTCGTGGTGCCGCTGTTTGACGGGGCGCTGGAACTGAAAGAGCCGGGCGGTGTCGAGCGGCGCGTCGAACTGAAGACCGGCGTTCCGTATTTCCGCGAAGCCGGCGTCGAGCACGACGTGCTCAATGGCAATGATTTTGCCTGCAGCTTCATCGAGATCGAATTTCTGCAGCCCAAACCCTGAGCGGCGAGCGCCTGCCAAGGCGCAGTAACCGCGGCCGCCTCAGGTCAGGTTGCGCAGCTGCGCAGGGACAAAGTGATCTGAACCCGGGCGGCGCACCGAAGCCCAATCCCGGTCTAGGCGGTGCCTTGCCGCCGGAGGCTGACACCCCTACCCTTCGACGATGGACGACACGCCTCCCCACACGGCGCCGGTGTTTCTTCACGATGGCCCGGCCGATGCCGAGACGACGCTGCTCCTGGCGCACGGCGCCGGCGCGGCAATGGATTCGCCCTGGATGAACGATCTGGCGCAGGGTCTCGGCGCCGCCGGCCTGCACGTGGTCCGCTTCGAGTTCGCCTATATGGCGGCGCGCCGGCAAACGGGAACGCGCCGGCCCCCGCCGCGCGCCGAGCGGCTGCAGGGCGAATTTTTCGATGCAGTCTCTGCTCTCGCCGCACAAGATCTCGCAAAACGGAGCCGGGTGCTGATCGGCGGCAAGTCGATGGGCGGACGGGTGGCCAGCATGGTGGCCGATTCGCTGTGGCGCGAGGGGCGAATCGCCGGCGTCATCGGTCTCGGCTATCCGTTCCACCCGCCCAAGCACGCGGACCGGTTGCGCACCGCGCATTTGCAAGAGCTCGAGACGCCAATGCTGATCTGCCAGGGCGAGCGTGATCCGTTCGGCAGCCGCACCGAGGTCGAAAGCTACGCCTTGAGCGAGTCCATCAGAATCGTCTGGCTGGCCGACGGCGATCATCACCTCTCGCCGCGGGTGGCCTCCGGACACACGCAGGCCGGGCACCGGCAGAGGTTGGTCGAGGCCATTGCCGGCTTTACCACGGCGTTGCGCGGGCCGTCCCCGGCCATTCGATAGAGCGGCGGGCCGGCCTTGCCGCTCCGACTTGTCGCTCCGGTGCGGTTGGTGCTATGGGCAGCGCGGTCCGCTGGCGATCGCGCCATCACGCCCATTCAGCCGCTCCTTTCATTGACGGGAAAATACCGATGTCCGCCTACAAGTCCGACTTCCTCACCGTGCTCAATGAGCGTGGGTTCATCCATCAGGGGTCCGATCTCGCCGGTCTTGATGCCCTGGCGGCGAAGAACGAGGTGATCGGCTATGTCGGCTATGACTGCACGGCACGATCGCTGCACATCGGCAACCTTCTGACGATCATGATGCTCCATTGGCTGCAGCAGACCGGCAACAAGCCGATCACGCTGATGGGTGGCGGCACGACCATGGTGGGCGACCCATCCGGCAAGGATGCCATGCGCGCCATGCGCACGCGTGAGGAAATCGAGGCCAACAAGGCGTCGATCAAGACGGTGTTCAACAAGCTTCTGACCTTCGGCGACGGCCCGAGCGATGCGATGATGGTCGACAATGCCGACTGGCTTCTCGAACTCGGCTATATCGAGATGCTGCGCGATGTCGGCAAGCATTTTTCCGTCAATCGCATGCTGTCGATGGATTCGGTTCGCCTGCGGCTCGAACGCGAGCAGGAGATGAGCTTCATCGAGTTCAACTACATGGTCTGCCAGTCCTATGACTATGTCTCGCTGGCGCGGCGCTTCGGCGTCAATCTGCAGATGGGCGGCTCGGACCAGTGGGGCAACATCGTCACCGGCGTCGATCTTGGCCGGCGCATGGGCACGCATCAGCTTTACGCTTTGACGACGCCGCTGCTGACCACCTCCTCGGGCGCCAAGATGGGCAAGACGGCGCAGGGCGCGGTGTGGCTGAACGGCGACATGTTCAGCCCCTGGGATTTCTGGCAGTTCTGGCGCAACACCGAAGATGGCGATGTGGAGCGTTTCCTGAAGCTTTACACGACGCTGCCGCTTGATGAGGTGGCGCGCCTTGCGGCACTCTCGGGCGCCGAGATCAACGAGGCGAAGAAGGTTCTGGCGACCGAAGCCACGGCGCTTCTGCATGGCCGCGAGGCCGCCGAACAGGCTGCCGAGACCGGTCGCAAGACATTCGAGGAAGGGGCGCTTTCGGACAATCTGCCGACGATCGAAGTGCCTGGCGAAGCGCTTGCGGCCGGTGTCGGCCTGCTCAGCCTGATGGTGCAGGCCAAGCTTGCCGCCTCGAATGGCGAAGCGCGGCGACACGTCAAGGGCGGAGCGGTGCGTCTCAATGACCAGGCGGTGAGCGACGAGCGGCTGATGGTCGGCAGCGACGCCGTGACCACCGAGGGCGTCATCAAGCTGTCGCTCGGGCGCAAGAAGCATGTTCTGATCAAACCGGCCTGAGCGCGGCTCCGCGTCAGCGGAATTCGAAGATCGAGCGGAAGACGCCGGGCGCGATGGCCGACAGCGGGTTGACCATCACTTCCGGCGAGCTTGCATCGCCATACAGCCGGAAGGTGATGCCGATCAGCCCGCGCTCATTGCCATTGCCGAGAATGGCGCCGATTATCGGCAACTCGCCGAACAGACGGTTGAGGCCATAGGCCGGCATGAAAGTGCCCGAAAGGTCCATCTGGCCCGCCGCGTCATAGATCGTGCCGTTGAACGAAGCGCCGATCTCCGGGCCGCGCACCAGGCCTTCATCGACCTGCATCGTCCCGGCGCCGGTGGTGATCTGCGCCCGCGCCAATTCGAACTGGGCGCGGCCGACGTCGATGTTGCGCCGCAGGCGCTGGTTGAGGCTGCGCCCGTCCGGGCCGGCGGGTGATGAAATGAGCGCTGCCAGCTTCTTCTCGCCGACGACGGCGAAATTGCGGATGTCGAGGATGCCGCGGCGCGGACCGTCACCGGCGCGCTGCAGTCGAATATTGAGCAATCCGCCTTCCATGTTGCCGTAGATATCCGTGAAGCGGGCAAAACTGCCGGCATCGCCACTGGTCATCTCGATCTTCTCGGTCCCGTCTGCCGTCGTCAGCTTGATGACCGCAGCCTGACCGCTGTCCGTCACAGCCGAAAAATCGAGATGCGTGGTGCGGCCGCCGCTGGCGTGGTAATCGAAACGCGCCGTGGTCATCGAGGTGCCGTTGTAGCCGCCGATGGCATCAAGCGTCCCGGTGGCGGACACGGAGATGGCCTCGCCGCCCGATGGCTGCCCCTTGGCCGTCTTCTTGGCTTCGGCAATCAATTGCCGGATGTCGGCACGTTCTCCCGACACCTTGACGTCGAAATGGTCTTTGCGGCGCGTCACGGTGGCGCGATAGTTGTCATTGGCCGACAGGCGCACGGAATCGAGCGTCGCCCTGGAAAAGGCCCCGTCAACCAGATCGATGGCCCCGGAAATGTGAAAACCCTCGCCGGCAACGACGAGATCCTGCAATTTCTGCCCGTCATCCCCAGTGCGCAAGTCGAAACGTGCGGATCCTTCGATCCCCGGCCCCTTCGTCCAGCCGAGACCGGGTACTGTCATCTCCGCCTTAGTGAGGTCGAGCTCTACGCGCGTCAGCCCGGGCGACACCTCTTCAAACCGCAGGCCGACCGGGCCAGCCAGCAGCGTGTTGACACCCGGCGCCAATTTGGCGCGCGCCTCATTGCCCAGAGTGCCGGTGACGATGCGCTGGCGCTTGACGTCAGACCCGGAGACCGGCTCGACGACATCGAGATGCAGTGCGAAACCATCGACCAGCGCATCGGCCTGCAGATCGGCACGGCGCGGCGTGACCGCCAGCGATCCGTTCAGCTTCGACAGCAGCCGCCCGTCAACCGGCTTGGAGATATCGACATCATGCATCTCCAGTCCGACCTGCCAGTCCGGCGGCGGTGGATCCTGTTCCTGGATCAGGCCGAAACGGGCGGCGACACGCGAGGTCACGATGCCGCTGAGCTGGTCGGGCTCAAGGCCGATGCGGTCGAGCACGTCGATCGGGTGATAGGTGATCAGCTCGGCGACGGCGTCGGCTTCACCGGACACCGAAAGCTCCAGTTCGGCCATCAACGGTCGTTGCGTGGTCTTCGGGATGGAAAACCGCCCATCCGCGATGTCGAGCGTCCGGCCGGTGGCGAAATAGGTGCGCGCCGAGGTCACGGCGACGGATACGGACTCGCCGCGCAGGGTGAACTGGCCGCGCACATCACGCAATGGCGGCAAGTCGCCAGCCACATTCATGCGCGCCCGCTGAACGGCGAAATCGATCTGAAACTGCTCGGCGGTCAGCGGCCCGGCCTCGCGGTCGGGCGGGAAATGTCCGGCCGGGATCGCCAGGCGGATGGCGCCGTCGGAAATCGAGCCGCCAAAAAGATTTTCCAGCACCCAGCCGCGCGCCTTCTCGCCCATCCAGAAAGGCCAGAGTTGCTTGACGACAGTGGTCGGCAGGCGCGCGCTGTTTCCGGCCAGCGTGATGCGCGGCGACTGCCCTTCGACAAAGTCGAGCGACAGCGAGGCAAGCAGCGAATGGGGGCCGGCGGCGATCAGCAGTTCATCGGCCACCAGACGCTTGCGGGCGGGCAGGAAGCGGCCAAAGCTCTTGGCATCGAAACGCAGCGGCGCATCGGTGGAATCGGCCGGGGCGGCGACGCCATCCTCGATGACAAGATCATAGGCGAACCCGTCCTGGGAGGTGTTGATCGCCAGGCTCTCGGGCAGGCGGTCAATGTCGATCAGGGCGCCGTTGAACGGCAAACGCGTCTCGCCGACGCGCAGCAGCGAGGGCAGGATCTCGATCTTCTTCTGGGCCGGCAGATAGGTCAGCGCGACGCTCAACTGCCGCAGCGTGGCATTGACGCCGCCCATGGTGATGGTGCCCGGCGCTGCCTGCAGCGTGACATCAAGCTGCGGCGGCGCCCCTGCCCCGCCGCGCCCGGCCTGCAGATCGACGTCGAGTGTCGTGGTGACGCCGCGCAACCGTTCGGCGATGGCGCCGGAAAGATAGTCGATTGGCAGTCCGGTGATTTGCGCCTCGAAGGCGCTCAACGTCTCGGAGCCATCGGGATCGCTGGCATCAATCGTCACCGAAAAGCTCTTTCCGCCCTGCGACAATTCGGCGTCGATGCTGAAGGTGCCATCCGCATCGCGGCTCATGCGCGCCGTATCGACGGCGACCAGTGGCGTGCCATCGGCATCGGCAAGCGCCACCCGCGACAGGGTGATGGTCCGGGTCCCCTGATCCCGCAGATCGCCGGCCAGACGATCAAGCGCCGCGAAGGCCTCGGCGATGCGCTCGTCAAGACTGTCGACGCGGAAATGCGCCAGATCGGAGAGACCGAAACCAGCGCCGCCGGCGCCCATCTCGAGGCCCGCCACGTCAACCGAGCTGACCTGCAACTGGCCCTTGAGCAGCGCCATGGGATCAAGAGCGAGGTGGACGGTCTCGGCGCTGTAAGCACGCCGATCCGCCGCCAGCGGGGTGACGACAACGTCGCGCGCCTCAAATGCGACGCCACTGCGCGGCGAGATGCGGATTCCCGCCATGCCCAGTTCGGCGACATAGTTTTCGCCGAGCGCACGTTCGAGGGCACGCTGGGCGCGGGTTTCGATGAAGCCGTCAGCGGCGCCGCTGTCGATCGCCCACAGGCCCAGTGCCAAAAGGGCAATCAGCGCGACAATCAGCGCCGCAAGCAGCTTGAGATGGCCGCGCCAATAGCGGAACACCCGCCCGTGATGGGCGTTGACGATGATCGGGTCCTCGGCATAGGCCGATGGATAGTCGTGCAGCGCGACGATGTCGCGCTTGCGAAACCTGATCTCTGGCGGCGGCGTGTTCGGCATCCGGCTTGCGGTCATCCCGGGAAAATCAAAAGCTTCAAGCTGCCATGGGGAGCAACATGCATGGGCGAAGCTGGTCCGAATCGGCTTTCCCCCCGCGCCGCACGATATTATACGGCTGGTGCCGGAGGGAAACCTCGCCGGCCGCGTCTGACGACGCGATCACAAGCAATTTGAACCAGACACCCGGGAGCTCACCATGAGTGCAATCGAAATCGGACAGACGGCCCCAGACTTCAATCTGCCGCGAGATGGTGGCGGAAGCGTGTCGCTGGCCGCTTTTGCGGGGCAGAAAGTGGTTCTTTTCTTCTATCCGAAGGATGACACCAGCGGCTGCACGGCGGAAGCGATCGATTTCACGGCGCTGGCTCCCGACTTTGCCGCCGCCAACACGGTGGTTATCGGCATGTCGCCAGATCCGGTGAAAAAGCACGACAAGTTCATCGCCAAGCATAATCTGGGGGTCATTCTCGCCTCGGATGAGGAAAAATCCACGCTCGAAGCCTATGGAGTGTGGAAGGAAAAAAGCATGTATGGACGCAAATATATGGGCGTCGAGCGCACCACGCTGCTGATCGACGCAGACGGAACCATCCAGAAGATCTGGCCGAAGGTGAAGGTCAAGGATCATGCCGCCGAGGTGCTGGCCGCAGCGAAAACCCTGTGACGGCGGCTTCGAATCCAGAATCCGCCCGCGATGCCTCGTCAATGGAGCGGTACGACATGCGCTCGTTGCGGGACGGAGCGGCGGCGGCCATTGCGACGCGCGATCCCGAGCAGAAGGCGGAACGCACCCAGGCCCTGTACCGGCGCTGGAGCCAGCGCACATTGTCGCTGCGCACGCCCGGCGACCGTCCGATGCCCGATCGCCCCGGACGTCCGGACAGGCCCGAGCTTGTCCCGCCCACCCAGGTGCGGCGGCGGTCACTGGTCTCGCAGCAGGGCCGGCTGGCCTTGTTGCATGCCATTGCGCATATCGAACTGAATGCCGTCGACCTGGCGCTCGACATCGCCGGGCGGTTTGCCACTCACGAGATGCCGCGCTCGTTCTTTGATGGCTGGATGCAGGTGGCGTTCGAGGAAGCCAAGCATTTTCGCCTGGTGCGCGGCCGTTTGCAGGCGCTCGGCGGTGATTACGGCGACTTGCCAGCACATGACGGTCTTTGGCAGGCGGCGCATGATACGCGCAACTCGATGCTGGCGCGGCTGGCCGTGGTGCCACTGATCCTGGAAGCGCGCGGTCTTGACGTCACACCATCGATGCGGCGGGCGATGCGTGCCGCCGGTGACGACGCCAGCGCCGCCGTTCTGGACATTATCTATGAGGACGAAAAGAAACATGTGGCGATCGGTGCCAAGTGGTTCCGCTTTCTCTGTGTGCGCGAGAAACGCGATCCGGCCGCCACGTTCCAGGATCTGGTCAGGGCCAATTTTCGCGGCGGCACCAAGCCGCCCTTCAACGATCTGGCGCGCGCTGCGGCCGGTCTCACCCCCTCCTTCTACCGCGCACTGGCGCCGCAGAGCGCGTCCTGAGACGCGCCGCACCGGTGGTGAGGTGGTATTTCCGCACGCCGGAAAATCTTTGTTAACCTTAACCGGGTGTAATTGCGCTTTGTAACCCAGTCGTCCGACCAGGTGGGACAAGCGAGGACAGTGGTGTCGCAGCAACGGGTATTCGGCAGGCGCAAGCACAGCCACACGATCATTTTCGCCAGCGGCGAGAAGGTGCGGCACGTGACGGTGCGCCCCTGGGTCGCAGGCCTGGCGCTGTCGTTCCTCGGCATGGCCGCCTTCGGCTATCTGGCAGCGACGTCCTATCTCGTGTTGCGCGACGATCTGATCGGTGCGGCGATGGCGCGGCAGGCGCGCATGCAGCATGCCTATGAGGATCGCATTGCGGCGCTGCGCTCGCAGGTCGACCGCGTCACCAGCCGGCAGCTGATCGACCAGCAACTTATGGAGGACAAGGTCGCAGAACTGATGCTGCGCCAGGAGGCTCTGACCTCACGGCACGGTCAGATCAGCCCCCTGCTCGATCGCGTCAGCGGCGCCAGCGGCCTGAAGGGGCCGGTGCCGGTTCCGACGCGGCGCCCGGAACGGCGCGCCGAAGCCGCCGATCGCACCGCGCCGACCGCGCGGCTTGCCGCAGTGACCGTGGTGCCGGACCCGGCTGCGCCCATCAACATGGCTTCTTCCTCGCGCATGGCCTATGCGCAACCCCTCGACAGCGTTGCGGATCGCGCCGACCGGATCTTCTCGAAGGTCTCGCTGTCGCTCAAATCCATCGAACGCGATCAGGTCGAGCGCATTCAGACGCTGGCCGCCAGCGCCTACGAGACGGCGTTCAAGATCAACAGCATGGTGGAGAGCCTTGGCCTGCCGGGCGCCGATGTCGCAGATACGGCTGTGGGCGGTCCATATATCGGTGCCGGTGCCGAAACCAATTTCGACGAGACGCTGGAAGGGCTCGACGCCGCGCTGAGCCAGTTGGAGGCCGTGCGGCGCAGCGCGTTGATGGCGCCGATCTCGCTGCCGGCTCCCGGCGCCGCGATCACCAGCCGCTATGGCAAGCGGCAGGATCCGTTCCTCAAACGCATGGCGCTGCATTCCGGCGTCGACTTCCGGGTCCGCACCGGCACGCCGATCCTGGCGACCGGAGCCGGGACCGTCATACGCGCGGGCCGCAGTGGCGGCTATGGCAAGCTGGTGGAGATCGATCACGGCAACGGATTGACGAGCCGCTATGCGCATCTCTCGCGGATACTGGTCTCGCCCGGCCAACGGGTTTCGACCGGCGATACGATCGGCAAATCGGGCTCCACCGGCCGTTCGACCGGGCCGCATCTGCACTACGAGATCCGCCGCAACGGGCGTGCGCTCGACCCGAGCCGGTTCCTCAGCGTCGCCAAGAAACTCAGGCCGCTGCTCAGCGACGGCTGACCCCTGCGGCATAGCGTGCGCGGCTGTTGCTTCGCCCTTTGCATCGCCCTATCTGCCGCGGGCGACGACAAGTGGCGGCAATGCAGGCTGCGCATCGCGCTAACGCCCGGTTTTCCTTGACTCTCCCGGCAAGAAGCCCTAATTCGGCGTAGGTGTCTGGCAAAGTTGCTTGCCGGACCACATATTCCGGCTGCAAAAAGCCGGAGCGAAGTGCCACACGTGCCTCGAACGTGCAGACAATCTCCTCACACGACGCCGAACATATTCTTTCACGCCGAAACGGAAAAAGTTTCTCATTGACCACATTTGCTGATCTTGGCCTGAGCCAAAAAGTCCAGTCCGCCGTATCCGATGCCGGATACACGGTTCCCACACCCATCCAGACGGGAGCGATCCCGCCGGCGCTGCAACGCCGCGACGTGCTCGGCATCGCGCAGACCGGAACCGGCAAGACCGCCGGCTTTGTCTTGCCGATGCTGACGCTGCTGGAACAGGGGCGCGCCCGGGCGCGGATGCCGCGCACGCTGATCCTCGAGCCAACGCGCGAACTGGCGGCTCAGGTGGCCGAGAACTTCGAGAAATACGGCAAGAACCACCGGCTGACCGTCGCCCTTTTGATTGGCGGCGTATCGTTCGAGGAGCAGAACCGCAAGCTGGAACGCGGCGCTGACGTCTTGATCGCGACGCCGGGCCGGCTCCTCGACCATGTCGAGCGCGGCCGGCTTTTGATGAACGGCGTCGATCTCCTCGTCATCGATGAGGCAGACCGGATGCTCGATATGGGGTTCATCCCCGACATCGAGCGCATCGTCAAGATGATCCCGTTTACGCGCCAGACCCTGTTCTTCTCGGCAACCATGCCGCCGGAAATCCAGAAGCTGGCCGACCAGTTCCTGCAAAATCCGGTGCGCGTCGAAGTGGCCCCGCCCTCCTCGACCGTCTCGAACATCTCGCAGCATCTCGTCTCGTGCAGCGGCAAGGATTTTGAAAAGCGCGCCACGCTGCGCGATCTCATCCGGGCCCAGGACGAGCTGACCAACGCGATCATCTTCTGCAACCGCAAGCGCGACGTCGCCGATCTCAGCCGGTCGCTGCAGCGGCACGGCTTTTCGGTCGGCGCCCTGCATGGCGACATGGATCAACGCTCGCGCATGGCAACGCTGCAGCAGTTCAAGGACGATGAGATCACCCTGCTGGTCGCCTCGGATGTGGCGGCACGCGGGCTCGACATTCCGGCGGTCAGCCATGTCTTCAACTTCGATGTGCCGATCCATGCGGAAGACTATGTCCACCGCATCGGCAGGACCGGGCGTGCCGGTCGCTCGGGAGCGGCGTTCACGCTGGTCGGTCGGCGTGACGGCAAATATGTCGAGGCGATCGAAAAGCTGATCAACCGCGAGATCGAATGGCTGGACGGCGAGACTCCGGCTGCCGGCAGCGATGACAGCGAGGCGGCGACACCGCGCCGCGGCCGCGGTCGCGGTCGCAAATCCGCCGAGGACAATGCCCCTGACACGGCCAAGGCCGAGCGGTCCGAGCCGGCATCGGAAACGGGCGAGGAGAGCGGCAAGGGACGCAAGCCGCGCCGGTCGTCCGGCGGACGCTCGAAAGCCCGTGCGCATGAGGATGTGAGCTACGAGACGCCGGCGGAGCTGGCCTCGGACAGCAATGAAGTGCCGACACCGCAGGGTGAAGAGGTGCCGAACCCCGATCGCGGCCGCCGCAAGGCGCGCAAGCCGGAGCCGGTGCATTCCAAGCCGCAGGAGCACGAGACGGTGAGCTACGAGACCGCCGACACGATGACTTCGGACAGCAATGAAGACCCCTGCCCCGGCGGCCAGCCGGGCCGCAGCAGCGATGCCGAGGTCTCTGCTCAGCAAGACCGGGGATCGAGGCGCGAGCGTCAGCGGCCTGCCAATGACGACCGCCGTCGCGGCCGCAAGAACCGCGATCAGGACAGCAACGCTCCCGTCGGCTTCGGCGACGAGATCCCGGCATTCATGATGATCGGCGCCAAGAGCTAAGCATCCCACGCCGCATCCGGGCAGACAGAGCCGCGCCGTCAGGTCGCGGCTTTTTTGCGTCTGGATGGGCGCTAATCAGTCGCCGCCGCTCTCGAGCACGCCGCCGGCGGCCTTTACGGCCTCGGGCGTATCGACATCGAGCCGCGCCGCCGCGCCGATATCGATGTCGACCACCGGATAGCCGGAGGTCTCGATCAAGGCGCGCGCCCCGACATCGCCCTGCAAATTCCTGAATTCGGCAGCCATGCGTGCGGGCAGGATCACCGGGTTGCCGCGCCTGTCCGCATCGCTGGCGCGGATGATGCTTTGCCCACCCTCTGCGACGAAGGCGTCGATCAGCCGATCGAGATGGGCGGCGGTGACGGCGGGCATGTCGGCGAGGACAATCATCACTCCGGCCGGATCACCGTCAATCGCGCCGGCACCGGCCTTGAGCGACGAGGCGATGCCCTCGGCATGATCGGGGTTGCCGGCAAAAGTCACATCGAGGCCATCTAACGCGGCGACGATCTCGTCCTGGCGGTGGCCGGTGACAATGATGACCTGTTCGGCCCGGCTGGCGAGGGCGTTGCGGGCGCTGCGCCGCACCAGTGGTTCACCGTCAAAGCGGGCAAGAAGCTTGTGCCCGGCGGACTCGCCCATGCGGCGGGCGCTGCCGGCGGCGAGCAGCAGCACGGCGACCGAAGGCTGACCGGCCAGATCTGCCCGCGATGTCGCCGGCCCGGGCGAAGCTTCGGCGCGCGGCTGTGGCCGGCTCGGGATCTCGGTGAGCAGACCACCGACGCCCATGCGCGCAATATCGGCGCTGCGCGGTGTCTCGCCGGCATGCAGACGCGCCAGCAGCCAGTCGAAACCGTTTTCCTTCGGCGAGCGGGCGCAACCGGGCGCGCCTATGACCGGAATGTCGTCGATCGTGCCCAAAACCAGCAGATTGCCCGGATCGACCGGCATGCCGACGCGCTCGACATGGCCGCCGGCACGGCGAATGGCCGCCGGGATGACATCGTCGCGATCGACCACGGCCGAGGCGCCGAAAATCAGCAGCATGTCGTGCGCGCCGGCCATGTCGCGCAGGGTTTCTGCAAGGATCTCTTCGTCATGCGCGATCGTGCGGTGGTCCGAAAGATGCGAGCCATAGGCGCGCAGACGCTCCTCGGTGCGCGCTTTCGTCTTGGCGATCACCGTGTCCTTCAGCGTCGGCAGCCGGGTGGCGATCATGCCCACATCATGCGGGCGGAATGGCCGTACCGCCGCGAAATCCGGATGCGTGGCAATTGCCCGCGCTGCATCAAGGGATCGACTCGATACGGCAAGCGGGATGATCTTGACGGTGGCCAGGAGATCGCCGCTGCGCACGGTGCAGTGATCGGGCAGACAGGCAAAGGTGATCGCCGGATCAATGGCGTTGAGTTGATCCACGAGCGCCGCATCGATGCGCAGCAATCCATCATGGGCGGCAAACAGATTGACCCTACCGGTGGCGGCTTCGCCAATCCGAAGTCCGGCATCGGAGAATGCGGCGGCGATCGTCTCGGCAGCCTCGTTCTCGGCGATGTCGCCGGGCCCCGGACGCGCGGCAATCACCGTCTCTATACCCTCGGCGCGCAGTTGCGAAAGTGAGTCCGCTTCGAGCCGCAAGCCCTTCTTCAGACGCGTTTTTCCCGCCTGCAGCGAATGCGCCAGAATGGCGCCCTCGGCCGCATCGAGCGGCACCGGGCCGAAGCGCAGGCCGGGGCTCGCGCCGTCAGACTGCGCTTTTGCCTCGCCTTGCTCATCGGCAAGCGGGCGCTTGCGCAGCGCCTCGATGATCTGCGCCATGATCGCCACGGCGATCTCGGAGGGTGTCGCGGCACCGATCGGCAGGCCGATGGGCGCGGCGATGCGCCCGAGCTCGGTCTCGCTGATCCCCGCTTCGGTGAGCCGTTCAACGCGGCGGGCATGGGTTTTGCGCGAGCCGAGCGCGCCGATGTAAAAACAATTGGACCGCAGAGCTGCGATCAATGGCTGATCATCGATCTTGGGATCATGGGTGACGGCGACCAGGGCCGTGAAGGCATCGAGCGGCCGGGCGGCGAGCGCCTCTTCCGGCCATTCCGCAGTCAAATCGAGGCCGGCGAAGCGCTCCGGCGTGGCAAAAGCGGTGCGTGGATCGATGATGCGCACGTCAAAGCCGGCCATGGCGGCCAGCGGCGCCAGCACCTGGCTGATGTGAACGGCGCCGATGATGACCAGGCGCGGCGGCGGCAGATGCACATTGATGAAGAACTCGCGGCCCTCGGCGGAAGCGAGGGTCGACTTGCCGGAGCGGAAGGCCTTGGCGATCGCTTCGCCGAGCGGACCGGCGACCGGGTCACCCGGCGACACGAGGCGGTCCCGCCCGTCGCCAAGATCGGTGATCAACGCCGCGGCACGGCGCTGCCGCCGGGCCTGATTGAGCTTTTTGAGAAGATGCGGATCCATCAGCCGAGCCGTTCGACGCGTACACGGATGCGACCACCGCAGGACAGGCCGACCTGCCAGGCTGTCTCGTCGGCAACGCCGAATTCCAGCATTTGCGCTGTGCCGGAGGCAATGACGTCGCCGGCCTCGGCGATCACCGCCCCTTCGACGCAGCCGCCGGAGACCGAACCATGAAAATTGCCGTCGGCATCGATCACCAGATGACTGCCGACCGGGCGCGGTGCCGAGCCCCAGGTTTCGATGACGGTGGCCAGCGCGACTTCACGGCCATCGCGCATCCAGCTCTCGGCAATGGCCAAGGGATCACCGGCAAGGGGATCACCGGCCAAGGGATCAGCGGCAAGGGGATCACCAGCAAGAGGATCACTGGCGAGGGGATCGGTTGGTTCAACAGGACTTTGTGCGGTCATGATGTGCTCCCGGCTACCTCTCCCATATGGCAATCCGGCTAGTGGCTTGGCAAGGGCAGGCCAGTATCGGGCCCGTATCATGCGGGCTCAGGCGGGAATCAGGCGGGGATCCCATTGTCCATGCCGATCATCCCCCAGGGCTGCGACAAGATCACTCATCGCATCAAGGCTGTGGATGGCGCGGATTTCATCGACATGACGCATGATCGTGCGGACACCGCGGGCGCGCGCCTCGAACCCCTCGAAGCGCAGGAGCGGGTTGAGCCAGATCAGCCGCCGGCAGGAGCGCTGCAGGCGGTCCATGGCCGCGTCAAGCTCCTCGACCGCCTCGCGCTCAAGTCCGTCAGTGACGAGAATCACCGTCGCCCCCTGCCCCAGCACTCGGCGCGACCAGTGACGGTTGAACTCGCTGATTGCTTCGCCGATGCGGGTGCCGCCCGACCAGTCGGAGACCGTTCCGACACATTCGTCGACGGCCTCGTCGGGGTCGCGAAACCGCATCTGCCGCGTGACATTGGTCAGGCGGGTGCCGAACAGGAAGGTGTGGACGCGGCGGCGACGCTCGGCGAGCAGATGCATGAAGTGCAGGAAAATGCGCGTATACTGGCTCATCGAGCCGGAAATATCTGCGAGAACGACCAGCGGCGGCTGCACCGTTCGCCGCTTGTGATAGCGCGGCACGATGAGATCGCCGCCGGTGCGCAATGCGGCGCGCATCGTGGCCCGCGGATCGACGCGGCCGGGATGCGGCGATGGGCTGAAGCGCCGGCTTGCCACCTGATCGAACGGCAGATGCAGGCGGGCGATGGCCTGGCGCGCGGCGGCCAGTTCGGCAGCGCTCATCTGCGCGAAATCGCGGCTGCGCAACACTTCATCGCCGGAGGCGGTCAGCCGGGCATCAACCTCGATCTGTGGTTTCTCGCGCATTTCGCGGCGGCTGTCCTGATCGGCGAACAAGGCATCGTTGACGCGGGTTTCGCCGGCTTTGGGACGCTCTTTCGGGCGCGTGTCGGGCGCCACCGGCGAGAACATGGCGATCATCTTTTCGACCAGATCGCGGTTGCGCCAGAACAGACGAAAAGCCTGGTCGAAGACCGCGTGGTCCTCGCGGCGCTGCACGAAGATCGCATGCAGCATCCAGTAGAAATCATCACGATCGCCGATACCGGCGAGACACAGGGCGGCAACCGCATCGCGGGCGCTGGCCGGACCGACGCGCATGCCGGCCTTGCGCAGGGTGCGCGCAAAATGCGTGACATTATCGGCGAATCGCCCGGGATCATCGACGCGGGCGGCTGTGCCGGAGGCCGCGCTCATGCGCCGCTCTGGGACAGGTCGGCCTTCAACTCCTCGAGCATCTGCCGCCCGGCGCTGCCCTCGATGCGCGCGATGTCATCCTGGTATTTGAGCAGCGTGCCGAGGGTGTCGGAGACCGTCTGCGGATCAAGCGCCAGACGGTCGAGCTCGGTCAGGGCCGTGGCCCAGTCGATGGTCTCGGCGACACCGGGGTTCTTGAACAGATCCATGTCGCGCAGGCGCTGCACATAGGCGACCACCTGTTGCGACAGGGCGGCATTGCAGCCGGGCACCTTGCGGCGCACGATCTCCAGCTCGGTGTCGGCATCCGGATAGTCGACCCAATGGTACAGGCAGCGGCGCTTGAGCGCGTCGTGGATCTCGCGCGTGCGGTTGGTGGTTATGATGACGATCGGCGGCTCGGCGGCCTTGATGGTGCCGAGTTCGGGAATGGTTACCTGGAAGTCGGAAAGGATCTCCAGCAAGAACGCTTCGAAGGCCTCGTCGGCGCGGTCGAGTTCGTCGATCAGGAACACCGGCGCGCGCCCCGGAACGCCCTCGAGCGCCTGCAGAACCGGCCGGCGAATCAGATGACGGGTGTCGAAAATGTTGCTCTCAATGGCCGAGCGATCGCCCTCCCCGGTGGCCTCGGCGAGGCGGATCTCGAGCATCTGGGCTGGATAATTCCACTCATAGACCGCCGAGGCGAGATCGAGCCCCTCGTAGCATTGCAGACGGATCAGCGGTCGGTCGAGCGCGGCTGCCAGCACCTTGGCAATCTCGGTCTTGCCCACCCCGGCCTCACCTTCAAGGAACAGCGGACGTCCCATGCGCAGGCTGAGAAACAGGACCGTCGCCAGAGCGCGTCCGGCGACGTAATCGTGGCGCGCCAGCATCTCCGAGACAGCGTCAATGCTGGGCGGCAGGTTCGATGCGGTGGCACGGGGGGACGCATGGTCCGGTGAATCGCTGCTCATGCTCATGTCCTTGCTTGCGCGACCCGACGTCGGATCTCAACTTGCGTCGACCGTGCAGCCGGCGCGGCGGAGATGCTATATTTGGTGGTAGGCGCGATCCAAGTAAAGAAGCGCGCGACCGGGCTCGCCGAGCCGCAGGCCTTCGACGCGCCCGATCAGAACCAGATGCGTAGCCACTTCCCTCGCCTCGATCAGGCGGCAGTCATAGACCGCCGGGGCATCAACGAGGCAGGGCGCGCCGGTCACCATCGTGTCCCAGTCGCCATGCGCAAAACGCTGGTCGGCGTCGATTCCGGCGAGGCCGGAAAAGACGTCGGCGAGCGGCTGATGCCGGGCGGCAAGGGTGTTCAGCGCGAAAGCGCCGGCTTGCACGAACGGCGCGTTGAGCGGATTCTCCCTGGCGACACAGGCCAGCACGGTGCCCGGATTGTCGGAGACCGAGCAGGCTGCGGTGATGGTGACGCCGCGCGTCGTTCCCGCATGCGTTGCGGTCAGGATCTGCACGTGACCGGCATAGCGGGACATGGCGTCGCGGTAGCGGTCCGGATCGATGGGGGATGGGGTCAAAAGAGCCTCGTGGCAGGACGCAGTGAATGATGTTTCGCCGATGGTCAGAACAAGCGGGCCGCCATGCTGCTGACCGCCGGCAAATTTGCGGCAATTGACGCCTATGCGCCCAGCGCGGTGGAGAGCACCGGCACCGGGTGCGCTATTGCGGCGCAAGCAGCGCCGCCCCGTCTCTAGATTTTTCCTTGGATGCGGTCAAACCAGAAGCTAGTGTCGCCGCCATGAAGCTGACATCCCTTTTCTGCGTTGCGCTCGCCCTCTGGCTGTCCGCCCCGGGCTTGCCTGCGGCGGCCCGCCCCCTCGCGATCGGGCTGGCTGTGCCCGTTGAGGGCGCCTTCGCGCCGCTCGGTGCGCATGTCGAGGAGGCCTTTACCCTCTTTCAGGAAGCGCATGACACCTCGTTCGCCGATGTCGTGGTCGGCGAGGATGGCTGCGATGAGGAGAGCGGCGCCGATTCGGCCAATTCATTCATCGAGGCGGGCGTCGATATCGTCGTCGGGTACCTGTGCGCCGAAAGCCTGGCTGCCGCCCTTCCGATCCTGTCCGAGGCCGGCATCCCGACCCTGACCCTTTCGGTGCGCGCCGATATTATCGGCGAAGAGGCACGCCGGCATGACTGGCAGTTCTTCCGCCTTGCGCCGCCGGCCAGCCGCGAGGCGGAGGTCGCCACCGAGACGATCGTGGCGCTGTGGGCCGACCGGCCATTCGCCTTGATCGAAGACGGCACCATTCTCGGCCGCGAACTGGTCGAGGCGATTCGCGTCGGGTTGTCCGAGCGCGGGCTGAAGCCGCATTTCAATGACAATTTCCGGCCCGGCCAGGATCGTCAGCCGAGCCTCGCCCGGCGCCTGAAGGCCGCCGGCGTGACAGCGGTGTTTGTCGGCGGCGATCGCCGGGATGTGGCGGTGATCGCGCGCGACGCCTCTGAAGAAGGGCTTGATCTGCAGGTGATGGGCGGCGATGCGCTCAACGCGCCGCACGGCGAAATTCCGCTCCCCGAAGGCACGCTGGCGATCATCGCTTCAGCCGCCCTGCCCGGTACGGCAACGCTCGAAGCGGTGCGGCTTTTCGATGAGGCCGGCCTCGCGCTCGACGGGCTGCGGCTGATTGCCTATGCCGCCGCCGAGATTTGCGCGGCCCTCGCCTTGCCAGAGGAGGCAGGGGCGGATGCAGCGGCGCCGCTTCCGCTCGCCGAACGTCTGACCGGACGCCGGTTTCAAACGGCGATGGGACCGGTGCGCTTTACCCCGGGCGGCGATCGGCGCAGTCCGGGTTTCGCCCTGGCCGTCTGGCGCAGCGACGGATTCGAAGCAACAACGCCGGCCGCGGTGCTGCAACGCGGCGATGAGCGATGATGGTGGCGCAATGAAACCGGGTCCGCGCAATCTGATCACCGATGTCGCCGGGCTGCGGGTCGGCAATGTTGCGGATGCAACCCTGAAATCGGGCGTGACGGCCCTGATCTGCGATGCGCCGGTCACAGCCGGCTGCCAGGTGCTTGGCGGCGCGCCGGGAACACGCGAAACCGACCTTCTCGAGGCGCATAATTCGGTTCAGGAAATCCATGGCCTGGCCCTGAGCGGCGGCTCGGCCTTCGGGCTCGATGCGGCCTCGGGCGTGCAGGCCTTTCTGAAGGAGAGCGGCAAGGGATTCACCCTCGGCCCGCATGTAATCCCGATCGTGCCGGCGGCGATCCTGTTTGATCTGATCAATGGCGGCGACAAGGATTGGGGACGCTATCCGCCCTATCGCGAGATGGGGCATGCGGCAGCGGCGGCGGCAGCTGCAGATTTTGACCTCGGATCGGTCGGCGCCGGCGCCGGAGCCTTGACGGCCACCTGCAAGGGCGGGCTTGGATCAGCGTCCGTGGTCACCGACAGCGGCATTACGATCGGCGCCCTGGTGGCGGCCAATCCGGTCGGCGCGGTGACGATCGGCACAACGCGGCATTTCTGGGCAGCGCCGTTCGAAATCGCCGGAGAATACGGGGGGCTTGGACTGCCTAACCCCTACCCGAACGACGCCTCGGACCTGCGCCTGAAATTTCGCGACATGCTGCGCGAGGGCGGCCACACGACAATCGGTGTGATTGCCACGGACGCGCGGCTCGACAAGGCTGGCGCCAAGCGACTGGCCATTTCCGCGCATGCCGGCTATGCCCGCGCCATATGGCCGAGCCACACCCCGCTTGACGGCGATCTGGTGTTCGGCCTTGCCACCGGCGGCAGCGGGATCGTGCCGGAAGGCGATGTCATGATCGATCTGATGGCCCTGGCCGCGGCCACGATGTCGCGCGCCATCGCGCGGGCGATCTACGAGGCAACGGCGGCACCGGGCGATCTGTTGCCCGCCTGGCGCGACAGCGCCTGAAGCGGGGTCGAGAATCAAATGATGCGCACGCTCCTGATGCAGCTATGAGGTTTTCCCGATGCCCTTAATGAGATGTCTTCGTTTGCTGGGTGCATTGGTGTTGGTCACCCTGCCGGCACTTGCGGCCCAGAACATGCAAGTGAGGGCCGGTGACCTGGCCGAATTCCGTCCGATCGGATTCTCCGCCGATGGCACGATTTTCGCCTTCGAGCAGTTCGGCATCGAAGACGGTTCGGGTTTTGCCTATGCGGAGCGCTACTATATCGACACGCGCGAGGATCGGTTCGTGTCCGGAACCCCGGTGCGGGTCCGGCTGAGGCAGGACGGGGCGAGCGTGCAAGAGGCGCGCGACGCCGCGGCGGAGCAGGCCGCCGGCATCGAAGAGACATATCTGCGCGATCTCGAACCCGGCATCCTGGCGGAATTCGCGCCAGCCAATGAGCGCGGCAGCTCACCGCATCGGCTGCGCTATGACAGCTGGGGCGTCAGCGCCTTTTCCCCAGACGCCTATGCCAACACGGTGCGGTTGAGCGAACTGGTGCTGGACGGCCCGGCGCTGTGCACCGGTGTCGTCGACACGGTGAAGGGCTTCCGGCTGGTAATGACGGAACGGGACGGGCGCCCGGTCAACGACACCCTGCATGCCGATGCGCGGGTGCCGACAAGCCGCAAATGTCCGCTGGCCTACGCGCTGGCAGGGGCCATGACGCATGCCAACCGTGACGGCACACGAACCCACGCGGTTATCGTCTTGATGCGCACCCACGGTTTCGAGGGACCGGACGGCCGCTATCTCGTTGTCACCGCGCGGCTCGACTAGATCTTGGCGCAGCGCTCCTCCCCCGCCGCCGTAGGGCACGCCAAGCTGCGAAGCCGCCTGCGGGCCGCTCTGCGCGGCTGGCGCGTGGCGCTCATTGGCAGCCTCGGCTGGGGGCTGGCCATGATGGTCTCGGCGCAGGCGAGCCTGTGGCTGCGCACGGCGGGGGTGACCGATCATTTCTGGTCGCTGTCGCTGCTGTATTTTTCCGGCGCTTTTCTAGCCTGGCCGGTGGCGCTATATCTGATCCGCCTTACGAGCTTGGCGCGCGGCTTTGAGCCGCGGCTTGCCGCCAGCCTGTTGTTTCTGACAGTGGCGACCATTGTCGTGACCGCTTGCGTTTTCGCGCTGCACTACCGGCTGTTTTACGCGCAATGGCATGGCGCAGCATTTGGCCGGCTGTGGCTGATCCAGTTCATTTTCACATTCGTCGCCGCGCTCTACCAGTTTGCGGTGATGGGGCTGCGGCTGTATCTGCCGTTCGGTGCGCTGTTTCTCATGGCGGCGGCCCTTTGGCTGAGCTGGCGGCCGGGTGCAGCCGGGCGCCGCGAAACTGGCATCCGGAGACGGTTATCCACCGATTGAGCCGGCCCGCCGGTTTCCCTTTTGCGGCAGAATGGGCTAGGACCCGGGCTTCCTCCCATGCTTTCGCAGACAGACAGTGGATGGTGTCATGATCCCTCGTTATTCGCGGCCGGAAATGGTCGCCATCTGGTCCCCCGAAACCCGGTTTCGCATCTGGTTCGAAATCGAGGCGCATGCGTGCGATGCCCTGGCCGAGCTCGGCATCATCCCCAAGCAGGCGGCGCAGACCATCTGGGACAAGGGCGGCAATGCCACCTTCGACGTGGCGCGCATTGACGAGATCGAGCGTGTCACCAAGCATGATGTCATCGCCTTTCTCACGCATCTGGCGGAAATCGTCGGCGACGAGGCGCGCTTCGTGCACCAGGGGATGACCTCTTCGGATGTGCTCGATACGTGTTTTTCGGTGCAGCTGACGCGCGCCACCGATCTTCTGCTGTCTGGCCTCGACCGTTTGCTCGCCGCCTTGAAAAAGCGGGCTTTCGAACACCGGGAGACGATCACCATCGGGCGCAGCCACGGCATCCACGCCGAGCCGACGACCTTCGGCGTCAAACTGGCCTACGCCTATGCGGAGTTCGACCGCTGCCGGGCGCGCCTCGTTGCGGCGCGCGCCGAGATTGCCACCTGCGCCATTTCGGGGGCGATCGGCACCTTCGCCAATATCGACCCGCAGGTGGAAGCGCATGTGGCCGAGGCGATGGGCCTGCAAGCCGAGCCGGTTTCGACGCAGGTCATCCCGCGCGACCGGCATGCGATGTATTTCGCAACCCTCGGCGTCATCGCCTCGTCGATCGAACGGCTGGCCACCGAGATCCGGCATCTGCAGCGCACCGAAGTGCTTGAGGCGGAAGAGTATTTCTCACCCGGGCAGAAGGGCTCGTCGGCCATGCCGCACAAGCGCAATCCGGTGCTGACGGAAAATCTCACCGGGCTGGCGCGGATGGTGCGCAGCTATGCCATGCCGGCGATGGAGAATGTGGCGCTGTGGCACGAGCGCGACATTTCGCACTCCTCGGTCGAGCGGATGATCGGCCCCGACGCGACGGTGACGCTTGACTTCGCGCTGCACCGGCTGGCCGGCGTCATCGAGAACCTCGTGGTCTACCCGGAAACGATGGAAGCCAATCTCAACAAGTTCCGCGGACTGGTGCATTCGCAGCGGGTGCTGCTGGCGCTGACCCAGGCCGGGGTGTCGCGCGAGGATGCCTATCGCCTCGTTCAGCGCAATGCGATGAAGGTCTGGGAACAAGGCAAGGATTTCCTCGAGGAGCTGCTTGCCGACGCCGAAGTGACGGCGGCGTTGAGCGAGGCCGAGATCCGCGAGAAATTCGACCTTGGCTATCATACCAAGCATGTCGAGATGATCTTCGCGCGGGTGTTTGGCTGACCTGGCACTGCCGAATCTGACCCGGCCGCGGCCCTCCTGAACCCTGCGCCGCCCCGAGTGACGGCTTGTTAATTTTATGTGACCATCGCTGCCGCGATTCAGCCCCGATTGTTCGTCATGGATTGCTCCCATCACAGCCAGGGAGACCATGTGTGACGGACTTGAGACAGACCGGCGGCGATCGCTTTGTTGCATCTCGCAACCGGTTCGCAAACAAAAACCAAGATGACGGCGCCAGCTTGCTCGTGCTGGTCGGCATGGCGGCGGTGATCGTCATCGCCGGCACCTATTTTCTGGCGCGCAGCACCGGGCTGGACCAACAGCGGATCAACGCCGTGACCGGCTCGGCGCCGCTGAGCGCGTCGCCGGCGGTGATCGTGAAGGGCTTCAATCCCATCGCGGCATCGGCGCCCCTCCCCGACGCATCTGCCACAAGCGACAACTGACGCTTCCACTCAGCACTGCCGTTGATCCAGGCATGCCTGTGCCCGGTGGCACGGACAAGGCCGCCATCCTTGCGGGGGTGGCGGCTTTTTCTTTTGCTGGCGGCACATGGCAGTCTGACAGCGCTTGCAGCCGACCCTGTTGACAAGCGGCGGCGCGCAGACCAAATCCGCAGCATGAAAGTTGCTGACGCAGATATCCTTATCGTCCCCGGCTACAAGAATTCCGGCCCGGGCCACTGGCAAAGCCGCTGGCAGGACAAGATTTCGACTGCGCGCCGCGTCGAGCAGGCGGAATGGTCAAAGCCGGTCTGCGAGGACTGGACCGCGAAGCTCGTCGAGACCGTCGATGCGGCGCGGCGCCCGGTGGTGATCGTGGCGCATTCGCTTGGCGTGGCGACGTTCGTGCAGGCGGCGCAGCGCTTTGCCCGTCCGGTGGCCGGCGCCTTTCTGGTGGCGCCGCCCGAGGTCGACAATCCCGACATCCGGCCGCGGCACCTGATGACCTTCGGCCCCTATCCGGAAGATCCGCTGCCCTGCCCTTCGATCGTCATCGCCAGCCGCAACGACCCGTTCGGCAGCTTCGAGCATGCCGGTGAAATCGCCAACGCCTGGGGGTCGCTGTTCATCGATGCCGGTCAGTCGGGCCATATCGATGTCGAATCGGGACACGGCCCCTGGCCGGAAGGCACGATGGTGTTCGCCCGTTTCCTGTCGCGGTTGAAAGCTGAGACCTGATCGTCAATCGAGGCGGGCGCGCCCGAGGATCGCGGCGGCGCCGGTGCGCAGGATCTGTTCATCCGATGCCGCCGAAATCAGACGGTAGCCGAGATCGGCATAGCGGACCGCCGCTTCCGGCGAAGTGGCATAGATCGCCGGGATCTTGCCGGCGGCCAGCGCCTTGTCGGCAATGTCGGCCAGCACCGGCTGGGTGGCCGGCAGATCGGGATCGACCTTGGCGCCCTCTGTCCAGGAGATCGACAGGTCGGCGGGGCCGACAAAGACACCATCGATGCCGTCAAGCGCCAGAATGTCGTCGCAGATTTCAACGGCGGCGCGGGTCTCGATCATGGCCAGCGCCAGGGTCTCGGAATTGGCGGCCTTGAAATAGCTGCCGACCGTGTGCGCGTGGTCGAGACGCAGGGCCTGGGAGGGACCGAAGGAGCGTTCGCCGAGGGGCGGATATTTCATCGCGGCGGCAAAGGCCTCGGCCTCGGCGAGCGAGTTGATCATCGGGGCGATGACGGCGGAACATCCCGCATCGAGCGCCCGGCTGGCAAGATCGTTGCGACCCACCGGAATGCGCAGCAGTGCCGGCTTGCCTTCAGTCGAGATGCCGGCGATGGACGCAAAGGCCGACGCCTCGTCATGCATGCCGTGCTGCAGATCAAGGACAATGCCTTCAAACGGCGTCCGGCCCAAGGCGGCGGCTAGCAATGGCGAGGGGTGGGTCGACCAGGCGACGAAAAACGGCTCTTCGCTTTTCAGGCGTTCGAACAGGTCCATGCGCATCTCCCATGCGAAGGAAGGATCGCCCCGGCATTGCGGCCAGCCGACATCTTCGCGAAACAGCGCGCCCACACATGCCCGATCGCCGCTCACAGGGGAGATCGGCGGGTGCGCGGCGCCGTAGCGGCGGCGTTGCCGCTATTCGCTCTTGACCTGCTCGATGGCGATGGCGGCAAGCTCGAGCATCTGGGTGCGCAATTCCTCGTCGCTGACCGAGACATTCCTGGCGTCGAAATCACGCCGCACCTTGCGGAAGACGTCTTCGTGCCCGGCTTCTTCAAAATCGGCGGCGACCACTTCCTTGGCATAGGAATTGGCCTCATCGGCCGACAGGCCCATCTTCTCCGCCGCCCAGAGGCCGAGCAGCTTGTTGGCGCGCGCTTCGGCCTTGAACTTCATCTCCTGGTCGTGCGCGAACATGTTCTCGAACGCTTTTTCGCGATCACTCAAGCTGGTCATGGCCTTCTCCGCCTGTCTGAATTGCACCATCGCCCGAAAAGGGGCTTTCCCTTCATATGGGGTTCCCCGCCATAAAACAAAAGCTTGGCAAAAGTGCAATGCACGCCCAAGGTTTCGCAGCGGCAATTGGATGAGCGCTGGCCGGCGCGCGTTCGCCCGTTTATGAATGGACCCGTATTTCTGGGGGACGGAGGGTGCAACAGCGTTGTGGAAACGCGGCTATTCGGTTAAGACGCCCCCGAAACCCCCAATCCTGCCCGGCGCCATCCGGAAATCCGCCTGCGCCGGCCGGAGAGAACCAGAGATTATCCCAATGAATCGTCGCCGCCGCATTTACGAGGGCAAGGGCAAGATCCTCTATGAAGGTCCCGAGCCGGGCACTCTCATCCAGTTCTTCAAGGACGATGCCACTGCCTTCAACAAGAAGAAGCACGACGTGGTCGATGGCAAGGGCGTGCTGAACAACCGGATCTCCGAGTATATCTTCACGCATCTCAACCGCATCGGCATTCCGACGCACTTCATCCGCCGGGTGAACATGCGCGAGCAGCTGATCAAGGAAGTCGAGATCATCCCGCTGGAAGTCGTGGTGCGCAATGTCGCCGCCGGTTCGCTGTCGAAGCGCCTTGGCATCGAGGAAGGCACCGTGCTGCCGCGCTCGATCATCGAATTCTACTATAAGGCGGATGCGCTCGACGATCCGATGGTCTCGGAAGAGCACGTCACGGCCTTTGGCTGGGCCAGCCCGCAGGAAATCGACGACATCATGGCGCTCGCCATCCGGGTCAATGATTTCCTTACCGGCCTGTTTCTCGGGGTCGGCATCCAACTGATCGACTTCAAGATCGAGTGCGGACGATTGTTCGAGGGCGAGATGATGCGCATCATCGTTGCCGACGAGATTTCACCCGATTCGTGCCGGCTGTGGGACACGACGACCAACGAAAAGCTCGACAAGGATGTCTATCGGCGCGACCTCGGCAACCTGGTCGAAGCCTATCAGGAGGTCGCGCGCCGGCTGGGCATCATGAACGAGAACGAACCGCTGCGCCCGACCGGGCCGGTGCTCGTCAAGTAGCGATGGCGGACGCAACGATGATCAAGGCACGTGTCACGGTGACGCTGAAGAACGGCGTTCTCGACCCGCAGGGCAAGGCGATCGGCGGAGCGCTGTCCGGTCTGGGCTTTAATGGCCTGCGTTCGGTGCGCCAGGGAAAGGTGTTCGATATCGAACTGGAGGGCAGCGACAGGACGGCTGCCGAGAGCGAACTGAAGGCGATGTGCGACAAGCTGTTGGCCAATACCGTGATCGAGGATTACTCGATCGCACTTTTATAGCGCAAACCAGCCGCGGTCCGGTTTCCGCGAGGATCACCCTCCACCGTCCCGGCACTCACCTTTTAACGAGACGCTCATGCAAGCCGCTGTCATCCTGCTCCCCGGTCTCAATCGCGATCGCGACATGATCGCGGCGCTGACCAAGATCACGGGCCAGCCGCCGCTCACCATATGGCAGACCGAGACGACCATCCCCGAGGATGTCGACCTGATCGTCGTGCCCGGCGGGTTTTCCTATGGCGACTATCTGCGGTGCGGCGCGATCGCGGCGCGCATGCCGGTGCTGCAGGCAGTGCGCGAGAAGGCGGCGCGCGGGGTGCGCGTTCTCGGCGTGTGCAACGGGTTCCAGATCCTGGTCGAAAGCGGGCTGCTGCCGGGGGCGCTGATGCGCAACGCCTCGCTGAAATTCGTGTGCCGTGAGGTCAAGCTGCAGGTCAGCAACGCGGCGACGCTGTTCACCTCGGGCTACGAGGCCGGCCAGATCATCCGCTGCCCGGTGGCGCACCATGACGGCAACTACGTCGCGGACGCGGCCACGCTGAAGGCGCTCGAAGACAATGACCAGGTGGTGTTTCGCTACGCCGAGGGCACCAATCCAAATGGTTCGATCAACGATATCGCCGGCATCATCAATGCCGAGGGCAACGTGCTCGGCATGATGCCGCATCCGGAAAACCTGATTGAAAATGCACATGGCGGCGAAGATGGCCGCAAATTGTTCGAGGCGGCGCTGGGGCTCGCTGCTGCCTAGCCGGAGAAAGCCTGTGGGTGAGAGTGGACGTATCCTGAATGCCGCGCGGGGGCCGCGGCTGACTTTTGCAAACAAAATCGATGCGCGGCGCTGGCGCCACTGGATCGGAATGCTGGCGATCATGGCGTTCATTGCCGCCCTCGCCGTCCCCGCGCCGGGCCAGGCCAGCGAGAAGAAATCGTCCGACGGCGCCTACACGCAGATCTACTTCTTCCGCGGTTTTCTCGGGGTCTTTTCAACAGGCTTTGACCAGATGGCCAAGGAACTGCGGACAAAGGGGATCGAGGCGCGGGTCTACAGCCATCTCAGCGCCGGGGCGGTTCGCGCGAGGATCGCCAGGCAATACAAGGCTGCCAATCGGCGAGCGCGCAAGCCAATCGTTCTCGTCGGCCACTCCTTCGGCGGCAATGCTGCCCTTGCGGTCGCGCATCAGCTCAGCCGCGACAATATCCCCGTCAAGCTGGTCGTCACCGTCGATCCGACGCGCGGTGGCCCGGTGGCGAACAATGTTGCGCGCTATGTAAACTACTACTTCGACGGCGGCGGACTGGGGGCTTCGCTGAAGGCCTCGGCGAGAATGCCGCGCTCGCGGGTCCGCAATATCGACATGCGGGTGCGTGATGACGTTGTCGGCGCTGGCGACAATCACTGGTCAGTGACGCACAACAAGGTGATCCAGTCGGAAATCCTGAAGCAGGTCAGACGCGCGGCGCGCTAGTCTCGCCCTCGCCCGAGGCCGGCGGTTGACGCAGGATCGCCGCCAGTTCCCGGCTGTATTCGTGGGTATCCACCTGTACGGCATGGCGCGGGCTCTGTCGGTAGCGTTTGCGGTCGCGGCGGAGCGCGCGTTCGATGCGCGCCGGCATATCGGCGGGGCGTGACCATTCGCCCTTGATCTGCCTGGCAACAATCCTGGCCTGCAGATCGGCCAGGACCCAGATGCAGCCCATCGGCTGGATCAGCCCGACAAAGAAAAGATCGGGCCTGCCGGGCGCCATCATCTTGAGATAGAGCGGGACCTGCGCCGTTTCGGTGTCGCCGAGGCTGACGTCGTGGAGAAAATCCGAGCCGAGATGGTAGCCCGTTGCCCAGATGATGGCGTCGAATTCGCCTTCCTTGCCGTTGGCAAATTGCACGGTGCGCCCGGCACAGGCCGAGATCGCCGGCCTCGGTGTCACCCGGCCGTGGCGTATGCGATCGAGCACCTCAGTGTTGAGGGTTGGATGGTGGTTCAGCAACCGCCCGCGTGGCTGTTGCAGACCGTAGCGCTCATAGGGGCCGACCGCCAGCCCGATGACCCAGCGCGCCAAAAGATCGCGCATGAAGCGCAGATAGGGCTTTTGCAGCTTGGCAAATTGCACGTCGACCGGACGCCCGGCAATCGTCTTGGGAATGATCGTCTGGGGGCCGCGGATGCTCAGACTGACATGGTCGCATACCCGGCTCAGGGTCGAGGCGATGTCGCAGGCCGAGTTGCCGCCTCCCACGACCAGCACGCGCTGGCCGGCGAATCGGTCGGCTTTCTTGTAGCGGCCGGAATGCAGCTGCTCTCCGGTAAAGTCTCCCGGCAGATCGGGCACGAACGGCTCGCGATGATGACCTGAACAGACCACGAGATAGTCACTCGTTTGAACGTGCCGGCCGGCCGCATCCTCGATGGTGATCTGCCAGCCGCCCTCGGGACGCTGACCGACATCGACGACGCGGGAGCTGAGCCTTATGTAGGGGCTGAGGCCGAAATGCTCCTCATAGGCGCGAAAATAGGCGAGGATCTGCCGGTTCGACGGATATTCCGGATAGGAATCGGGCATCGGAAAGTCCGGAAACTGCGACAATTTCCGGGAACTGATCGTGTGCGCCGTTTCGTAGACGCTCGGCCGGTCCGGATCGTCGCTGTACACCCAGATGCCGCCGGTCTCGGACTGAGCCTCGTGGCAGACCATGTCGGTGATGCCGGCCTCGGCCAGATTCTTGACCGTTGTCAGCCCTGTCGGGCCGGCGCCGACGATACAAACGCGATAATGAGACATCTATGGTGATCCGCACGATCATGGAGAAGGGGTGCACGGGCGGGTGGATTTTCGCGCAGGGGTCGGGGGAAGTCAAACCGGGCGCGCCGTGGAAAGCGCAACAATGGCATGTACGCGAGCGGAATTCATGCTATTGGCAGCGCAAAGTTTTCCGCCATCCCGTGCCTCTTTGCAGAAAGAGAAAGATGAAGCTTGCCCGAGCGATCATCCTGTTGAGTTCCGGCCTCCTGGTGACAGCCTGCATGCCGGCCTCAAGGACGCCATCCTCCGCCGGGGCTCACGCGCTTGCCGTCAGCACCTTGCAGCGCGTCAATGCGCGCGCGCACCAGTGCTGGCTGAAGGACGCTGCGTTCAAGCCCTATGGCATCGTGCCCGAACTCGATACCACCGGCACGCCGCGGCTGCTCGTCACACCGCGCGGCAAGCCTCAGGCTCTGCCGAAGCTGGTGATTGCCGCGACCGGCAGCGATGTCAGTCTGTACGGGCCATTGAGCGAATCAAGTCTGGGACCCCGCGTGCGCGCCGATGTCGAACGCTGGGTAAAGGGTGGCGAGGGCTGCGCATGAGCAATTCCAGGATAGCCAGATCCCTGCCCTGGGCCGGGCTGGTGGTGGGCGTTGCGGCGCTCGGTCTGCAATTGTTTCTCACCCTGCCCGCGTCGCTGGATGCGGGACGCAGCCTTGCCGGTTCGATTGTGTTTTTCCTGTCCTTTTTCACGGTCCTGACCAATATTGGCGTTGTGCTGACCCATGCGGCCACTCTCAATTTTGGCGGGCGGTTGCTTGCACCGCTGCGCACCGCGCCGGTGCGCGGCGGCGTGGCGGTCGCGATTGCGGTGGTCGGCATTGTCTACGCTCTGGTGCTCGCGCAAACGTGGCAGCCGGAAGGTCTGTGGCATCTGGCGGACGTTCTGCTGCATTACGTCACGCCGGTTCTTTATCTTTGCTGGTGGCTGCTTTCGGGCCGCGATGGCACGCTGTCGGTGCGCCACATTCTGATCTGGCTTGCCTGGCCGGCCATCTATGCGCTCTACGCTCTTGCACGCGCGCCGCTGGCGGGCGAAGTGCCCTACCCCTTCCTCGATTATGCGGCCCATGGCTGGCTGCATGTCGCCCTGTCGATGCTGGCGATTTTCGGCCTGTTTGTCGTCATCGGCGCGCTTGTCGTTGTGGCGGATCGATTCAGCCGCAACGCAGATCCATCAGCCAGAACCACCGGATGACTTCATGACACTTGCCAACACGATCCAGATTACCGACGAGCTGATTGCCGCTCACGGTCTGAGCCCCGATGAATATGCGCGCATCCTCGAATTGATCGGCCGCGAACCGAGCTTTACCGAGCTCGGCATCTTTTCGGCGATGTGGAACGAACATTGCTCGTACAAGTCTTCGAAGAAATGGCTGCGCACCCTGCCGACAGAGGGCCCGCAGGTCATTCACGGCCCCGGCGAAAATGCCGGTGTCGTCGATATCGGCGATGGCGACTGCGTCGTCTTCAAGATGGAGAGCCACAACCATCCCTCCTATATCGAGCCCTATCAGGGCGCGGCGACCGGTGTCGGCGGCATCCTGCGCGATGTCTTCACCATGGGGGCACGGCCGATCGCGGCGATGAACGCCTTGCGTTTCGGCGCGCCTGACCACCCGAAAACGCGGCATCTGGTTGATGGCGTCGTCTCCGGCGTCGGCGGCTATGGCAACTCGTTCGGTGTGCCGACGGTTGGCGGAGAAGTGGAATTTGACGCGCGGTACAACGGCAATTGCCTGGTCAACGCCTTTGCCGCCGGCCTGGCGAAGACCGATGCGATCTTTCTGTCGAAAGCCGAGGGCGTCGGCCTGCCGGTGGTCTATCTCGGCGCCAAGACCGGGCGTGACGGGGTGGGCGGCGCCACCATGGCTTCGGCGGAATTCGATGACAGCATCGAGGAAAAGCGCCCGACGGTACAGGTTGGCGATCCGTTTACCGAGAAATGCCTGCTCGAGGCCTGTCTTGAACTGATGCAGACCGGCGCGGTGATCGCCATTCAGGACATGGGCGCAGCCGGGCTGACCTGCTCGGCCGTCGAGATGGGCGCCAAGGGCGATCTCGGCATCGAACTCGATCTCGACCGGGTGCCGGTCCGCGAAGAGAATATGAGCGCCTATGAGATGATGCTCTCGGAGAGCCAGGAACGCATGCTGATGGTTCTGCGCCCCGAGCAGGAGGAGGAGGCGAAGGCGATCTTCGTCAAATGGGGCCTCGACTTCGCGATTGTCGGGCAGACCACGGATGATCTGCGCTTCCGCATTCGCCACCAGGGCGAGGAAGTGGCCGACCTGCCGATCAAGGAGCTGGGCGATCAGGCGCCGGAATATGACCGGCCCTGGCGCGAGCCGGGTCGCTACTCGCCGCTGAATGCCAGCGATGTGGCCGAGCCGGAGGATTACGCCGCGGCGATGCTGTCGCTGGTGGGTTCGCCCAACAATGCCTCGCGGCGCTGGGTGTGGGAGCAATACGACACGCTGATCCAGGGCAATTCCCTGCAATTGCCCGGCGGCGATGCCGGCGTGGTGCGCGTCGAGGGGCATCCGACGAAGGCGCTGGCCTTTTCGTCCGACGTGACGCCGCGCTATGTCGAGGCGGATGCGTTTGAGGGCGGCAAGCAGGCGGTGGCCGAATGCTGGCGCAATCTGACGGCGACCGGCGCCGATCCGCTGGCCTGCACCGACAATCTCAATTTCGGCAATCCGGAGCGTCCCGAGATCATGGGGCAGTTCGTGCAGGCCATCGAGGGTATCGGGGCCGCCTGCCGGGCGCTCGGCTTCCCGATCGTGTCTGGCAATGTCTCACTCTACAACGAAACGCATGGCGAGGCGATCTTGCCGACCCCGACCATTGCCGGCGTCGGGCTGATCGCCGATTCGGCCCAGATGGCGCGCATCGGCAGCGCCAATGAGGGTGATATCGTGCTCTTGATCGGGGGCGATGGCAGCCATCTCGGACAGTCGGTGTACATGCGCGACTGTCTCGGGATCACCGAAGGACCGCCGCCGGAAGTGCATCTCATCGATGAAAAGCGCAACGGCGATTTCATTCGCGCCGTCATCCGCAACGGCCAGGCGACCGCCTGCCACGACATCTCCTCGGGCGGGCTGGCGCTGGCGCTCAGCGAGATGGTGCTGGCGAGCGACAAGGGCATGGAGATCGACCTGACCGGCGGCGCATCCCCGCTGCATGCGCTGTTGTTCGGGGAAGATCAGGCGCGCTACGTGATCACCGTTGCCCCGGACATGGGCAACTTCATCATGGCCAATGCCGAAGGCGCCGGGGTGCCGTTCCGCAAGCTTGGCCGCGTCGGCGGCACGGCGCTTTCGGTTGCCGGCGTGTTCAGCCTGCCGATCGCGCAATTGCGCACGGCACATGAATCATGGTTCCCTGACTACATGGAGACGGTCGGAAGCGAGGCCACTGACGCGGCATGACCATGCCGGACAGTCGACATCAATTCCCATCGGCACGGTAAGGAGACGGCATATGCCAATGAATGCGGGCGACATCGAAAAGCTGATCAGGAAAGGTATTCCCGACGCCGAGGTGCATATTCGTGACCTGGCCGGCGATGGCGACCACTACGCCGCCGAAGTCATCGCCGAGAGCTTTCGCGGCAAAACCCGCGTGCAGCAGCATCAGATGGTCTATGAAGCGCTGCAGGGCAATATGGGCGGCGTGCTGCACGCGCTGGCGCTGCAGACCAGCGTGCCTGAAAAGTAACGGCCTGCCTGCGGCAACGAGCCCGCATCAGCGCCGGCTTGCCGCGGCGGGCCGCATCTCGACATCGCCCTGGCGATCCCCTATCTAGGGGCAGAACCGTCCCCCGCAAACGCGTCCGAGGACCAGGAGTTTTTCATGACCGCGATTAACGATTTCATCGACAATGAAGTGAAGACCAACGATGTCGTTGTCTTCATGAAGGGCACGCCGCAATTCCCGCAATGCGGCTTCTCCGGCCAGGTTGTCCAGATCCTTGACTATCTCGGCGTCCCCTATAAGGGCGTCAACGTTTTGGCCGACGACGATCTGCGCCAGGGCATCAAGGACTATTCCAACTGGCCGACCATTCCGCAGCTGTATGTCAAAGGCGAATTTGTCGGCGGTTGCGATATTATTCGGGAAATGTTCCAGGCCAATGAGTTGCAGCAGCACCTTTCGGAAAAGGGCGTGCCGGTGAAGGGCGCCGCCTGAAACTGAGTCAAGTTTGTCCGATAAGAGGCGGATTTTCCGCCTCTTTTTCGTTCTGCCGGAATCCGCGGCCGTTTTGGTACATTGCTCCAACCGGACGGCGCCGAACGGCGTTGTGAATTTAGATGTATGATGCTAGTAAATGCCGCCCGACGGGTCGTCGCCGCGGTGTGCTCGCAGGGGCACCGGCAGCCGTGTGTTGGTGCGGGTTTCAAAAGGACATCGAATGAGCAAAGCGCATCCTCCGGCCGGGCGGTCTTCCCCCGCTGCCTCCTCTGCAATGGCGGCGCAGGCGCCGGGTTCGGCCGCAACGCCCTATCCGGGCCGGATCAGCGGATTCGGTGAGTTCATCGCAATCATGGCGATGCTGACCTCGATCGTGGCTTTCTCGATCGACATCATCCTGCCGGCCCTGCCGGAGATCGGCACAGACTACCGTCTGGCGGATGCCAATGATCAGCAGCTGGTGATCGTTGTGTTCACGATCACGTTCGGGCTGGTGCAATTGCTGTTCGGCCCGCTGGCCGACCGCTACGGCCGCAAGGCGCTGATGGTCGGCAGCCTGCTGTTTTACGCCGGTGCCTCCCTGGCCGCCAGTTTTGCGCCGAGTTTCGAAATGCTGCTGGCGGCACGCATGGGTCAGGCGATCGGCGCGGCCGGGGTGCGGGTGACGACGTCGGCGGTGATCCGCGACTGTTTTCTCGGCCGCGACATGGCGCGCGTGATGAGCTACATCTTCACCACCTTCATGATCGTGCCGATCTTCGCTCCGGCAGTCGGCCAGATGATCATGACGCTTGCCGAGTGGCATTTCATCTTCACCTTCCTCGGTGTCATTTCGGCTGGCCTTGCGCTGTGGACCATGTCGCGGCTGGCGGAAACGCTGGATCCCGCCGACCGCCGGCCATTGAGCTTTGCCACGGTTGCCGCTGCCACCGTCGAGATCGCCACCAACCGCGTTGCGGCCGGCTATTCGGTGGCATCGACGCTGATGTTCGGCGCCCTGTTCTCGATGATCGTCTCGGTGCAGCAGATCTTCGATCTCATTTACGGGCTCGGCGACTGGTTTGCGCTGGCCTTTGCCGGCTCGGCGGTCGGCATGGCGGCGGCAAGCTTCGTCAATGGCCGGGTGGTGCGCACGGTGGGCATGCGGCGAATGTCGCACGGGGCAATGGTCACGTTCGTCTTGGCGGCGGCCGGTCTGTTCGTTGCCAGCCTGTTCGGCACGCCGCCCTTCCCGCTGGCCTACATCCTGCTCGCCATTGCCATGGCCAGCTTCGGGCTGGTGGCCGGCAACTTCAATTCGATCGCCATGGAACCGCTCGGCCATATCGCCGGCACCGCCTCATCGGTCATCGGCACGCTGACCTTCACGGGCGGCGCGGTGCTCGGAGCGATTGTCGGGCAGATGTTCGACGGCACGATCGGACCGCTGGCCAGCGCGTTCTTCGGCTTTGGCTCATTGTCGCTGCTGACCGTCGTGATGACCGAAGGCGGCCGCCTGTTCAATGTCGAAACAGCGGTCTAGATGATCAGGTTGGACAGGATGTCGTTGTCGGTGATGTCCTGGTAATTCAGCCCGGCGTCATCGAAGGCTGAGCGCAGGCGGATGAAATTCTCGGCCTTGCGGGTTTCGATGCCGATAAGGATCGAGCCGAAATTGCGCGCCGACTTCTTCAAGTACTCGAAACGCGAAATATCGTCTTCCGGACCCAGCAGTTCGAGGAAATCGCGCAAGGCGCCGGGACGCTGGGCCATGCGCAGGATGAAGTACTTCTTCAGCCCGGCGTGGCGCATGGCGCGTTCCTTGACGTCGGGCAAGCGGTCGAAATCGAAATTGCCCCCCGAGACCACCAGGATGATCGACTTGCCGGCCAGACGCTCGGGCGCCATCACCTCCAGCGCCGAAAGAGCCAGGGCGCCGGCCGGTTCGAGAACGATGCCCTCGGTGTTGAGCATTTCGGTGATGGTCATGCAGATGGCGTTCTCGGCGACCGTCAGGGTCTGGGCGCGGTCGAAATGGCGCAGCATCTCGAAATTGAGCGCACCGATCTCGGCCACGGCGGCCCCGTCGACAAAATTGTCGATCTGCGCCAGCTTCGTACGGGCGCCCGCCTCGAGGCTGGCCGCCAGGCTGGGGGCCCCCTGCGGTTCGACGAACACGAAGCTGTCTTCGGCCTGCAGCCCGTCGAGATAGGCCGTCACGCCCGCCGACAGTCCGCCGCCGCCGACCGGCAGGACGATCAGCTCGGCCTCTTCACCCTCGGGCAACTGGTCAAGGATTTCAGCGGCGACGGTGGCCTGACCTTCGACGATGTCGGCATGGTCGAATGGCGGCACCATCATCGCGGCGCTGTCGACGGCATAGTCGCGCGCCGCCGCGTAGCAGGTGTCGAAAATATCGCCGACCAGGCGGATCTCGATGTACTCGCCGCCGAACAGCCGCGTCTTGTCGATCTTCTGCTGCGGCGTGGTCACCGGCATGAAGACCACGCCCGGGCAGGCGAAATGCCGGCATGCGAAGGCAAATCCCTGGGCATGGTTCCCGGCCGAGGCGCAGACAAAACGCGGCGCCGCGGCGCCGGCGCTGTCGATGACCTTGCGCAGGAAATTGAAGGCGCCGCGGATCTTGTAGGAGCGCACCGGCGTCAGATCCTCGCGCTTGAGCCAGACGCGGGCGTTGTAGCGCGAGGAAAGATGGTCATTGAGCTGCAGCGGCGTTGCCGGGAACAGGGCACGCATCGGGGTCAGGGCCTCGTCGACCCTTGTGCGGAACTCGGCAGGTGATTGAGTTTTGTGCATGACCGGTCTATTGCATGAGCGTCGCGGAAAGCCAATGGCGGGAGCGGCAGCGCGGTGGACCACGGGGTATGGCGTGAACGGCCAGACATTTCGATCGGCGATCTTCATCGCTGCCATCTTCGGGCTCTACCTTGCCACGGCCATGCTGATCCCGGCGATGGTCGATCTCTATTATGTCAATGAAGACTGGAAGGCCTTTTCCTTCTCCGCCTTCTTCATCGGCGGCATCAGCATGGCGGCGGCCCTGTCGACGCGCGGCAACCCGGCGCCGTTTTCCAAGCGGCTCGGCTTCCTGGTCGTCAATCTGCTGTGGGTGACGCTGGCGATTGCCGGGGCGGTGCCGTTCTACCTGTCCTCGGTGGATATCGGCATCGTGGATTCGCTGTTTGAAAGCGTGTCAGCGGTGACCACGACCGGCTCGACGGTGATCAGCGGGCTTGATCACATCGCGCCGGGCATCCTGATGTGGCGCTCGCTGCTGCAATGGATCGGCGGCATCGGCATTGTCGCGCTCGGGCTCTTGATGCTGCCCTTCCTGCGCATTGGCGGCTTTTCCTATTTCAAGATGGAATCGTCGGACACATCGGAAAAGCCGTTCGCCCGCTTTACCGTCTTCGTGCAGGCGTTCTTTGCCATCTATTTCGGGCTGACGGCGGTGTGCGCCGTGTTGTACGGCACTTTCGGGATGGGCACCTTCGATGCCATCAACCATGCGATGACGACGGTGGCGACCGCCGGTTTCTCGACGCGCGACGCCTCCTTCGGCGCCTTCGATTCGCTGCCGCTGTTGTGGACGGCTACCGTCTTCATGGCGGTGTCGGGCCTGCCCTATTCGGTGCTCATCCTGTTTGCGGCACGCGGGCGTCTCGATGCGCTGAAGGATCCGCAGATCCTCGCCTATGGGGTGATCATGGCCTCGGCTGTGCTGTCGGCCACCGTCTATCTGCGCCTGGCCAATGGCGAGACCTTTTCCGAGGCGATCACGCTGGCCGCCTTCAACATGGTGTCCGTGGTGACGACGACCGGCTATGCGAGCGGCGATTACTCGCAATGGGGGCCGTTCATCTTCGTGCTGGTGTTCTTCCTGACCTTTCTCGGCGGGTGTTCCGGCTCGACCTCCGGCGGCATCAAGATCTATCGCGTGGTGATCGTGCAGTCGGTGATCCGCGCCGGCATCCGCCGCCTGATCTATCCGCACGGGGTGCAGAACATCCGCTATGGCTCGATGCCGCTGGATGCGGAGATGGTGCGCGCCGTGTTCCTGTTCCTCTCGTCGTTCCTCGCCCTGTGGGCGATCGGCTCCATCGCGCTGGCCGCCACCGGGCTCGATTTCGTCACGGCGACATCGGGCTCGCTGACGGCGGTGGCCAATCTCGGTCCGGGGCTGGGCGATCTGATCGGGCCGGCCGGCAATTTCGCGATCCTGAACAATCCGGCCAAGATCATCCTCTCCGTTTTGATGCTGATGGGCCGTCTCGAGATCCTGGTCATGCTGGTGCTGTTCTCACCGCTGTTCTGGCGCGCCTGACCCCTCGCCAGGACGTCCGGCTCAGATGCCGAGCCATCTTTCCTGCAGCTTTGCATCCGCGCTCAATTGCGCGGCCGGGCCGCTCCAGACGCAGCGGCCGCGGCCCAGGATGCTGGCGGTATCGGCAAGCCGGGCAGCAAAGGGCAGATTCTGTTCGACCAGCACCATCGTCATGCCGTCACCGCGCAAATCGCCGAGGCGCTCGAAGATTTCGCCAACGAGGATGGGCGCCAGGCCCTCGGTCGGCTCGTCGAGGATCAGCAGGCGCGGGTTCATCACCAGGGCGCGCGCGATCGCCAGGATCTGCTGTTCACCGCCCGAGAGCTGGCTGCCGCCATTGTCGGCGCGCCGCGCAAGCTGCGGGAAGAGCCTGAACACGCGCTCGGTGTTCCACGGTCCGCGCGCATAGGCCAGGCGGGCGGCCAGAGCGAGGTTTTCGCGCACGCTGAGGGCGCCGAAAACATCGCGCGTTTCCGGCACATAGGCGATGCCGCGGCGGGCAATGCGGAAGGCTTCAATGGCGGCAATCGACTGGCCGGCAATCGACTGGCCGGCAAAACGGATCTCGCCGGCGGAGGGCGGCAGCAGGCCGACAATGGTCTTCAGCAGGGTCGACTTGCCGGCGCCATTGCGCCCGAGCACCGCGTGAAAGGTGCCTCTGGCGATGCTCAGATCAACGCCATGCAGGACCCTGGTTTCACCATATCCGGCTTCGAGTCCCTTGATCTCGAGCAGGTCGGGGGTCTCGGGTTTCGAGCCGCGCTCAGTCATCGAACGCCCCGAGATAGAGTTCCCGCACCTGGCGGCTGTGGCGGGTCGTTTCAGGCGTACCCTCAAACACCACGACGCCCTCGCTGAGGACCGAGATCCTATCAGCGATGCTAAAGGCCAGATCGAGATCATGCTCGATGATGATCATCGCCAGATGGCGCGGCAGGCTGGCGATCAGGGCGTTGAAAGCCGCGACACCCTCGGGACCGATACCGGAGGTCGGCTCATCGAGGAGGAGAAGGCGTGGCCGCGTCGCCAGGGCCAGTCCGATCTCGAGCTGGCGTCGGACCCCATAGGAACAGTGGGCGACCGGCCAGTCGAGATGCGCGCTCAGGCCCACCTGTGCGGCAATTTCCGCAAGCTGTGTCAGGGTCGCGGCGCTGTCATGGGCGCAGGCAAGAAGCGACCCGGTACGTCCCTCGCCCGTGGCCACGGCGAGCGCCAGATTGTCCCGCACGGACAGGCCCTCGAACAGATTGTTCTTCTGAAAGCTGCGGGCCAGGCCACGGCGGGCGCGCTGATTGACGGTCATGCCGGTGATGTCGCTGCCGTCAAGGCGGATGGTGCCGCAATCAGGTTTCAGCGTGCCGGCGATGAGATTGAACAGTGTCGTCTTGCCAGCGCCGTTCGGGCCGAGCAGGACCCGCCGCTCGCCAGGCGCGACATCGAGCGAGACGCCCCGGCTGACCTCCAGCCCGCCGAATTTTTTCGACAGATCGCGGACCTCAAGCACCATCGCCTCCCTTGCCTGTCCCCGGCCCCGGCGCCAGAAGCCGCTCGATCTCGCCGTACAGGCCGCGCCCTCCGGCCATCACCGCGGCGATCAGCAAAATGCCGATAACCAGATGCCAGTAATCGGTAAAGCGCGCCACGACATGCTCGAGAGCGACGAAAACAACAGCCCCGACCAGCGGTCCGGCGAGGGTGCCGATGCCGCCGAGGATGACGACGATCAGCGCTTCGCCGGAGACCGTCCAGACGAGATATTCCGGAGATATGTATTGAGTATGCTGCGCTGCGAGCAAGCCGGCGGCCCCGGCAATGGCGGCTGACAAGGCAAAGGCGGCCGCCTTGTGACGCCGGACATTGAGACCTAGGGCCCGCATGCGCTCCTCATTGGCATGGATGCCGGTCAGCGTGCGCCCGAAGGACGAGCGCAGCGCGATTGCGGCGATCGTGTAACTCAATGCCAGCGCGGCGAGCGAGAGCAGCGCGAAGGTGAGCGAGTCTCCGGTGTCAAGACCGATGCCGGCAAGGTCAGTGCGGGGGATGCCGGCCAGTCCGTCATCGCCGCCCAGCGCCCGCCATTCGAAAACGATGACATAGGCCATCTGGCCAAAGGCGAGCGTCGCCATGATGAAGAAAATGCCGCCGATGCCGGCGGTCACCGCGCCGACCGCCCAGCCGAACAGCGCCGTGCCGGCAAGTGCGGCAAGCGTTGCCAACCACACGGGCGTGCCGACCAGCGCCGTCAATCCGCCAAACAGATAGGCGCCGATACCAAACAGGGCGCCGTGGCACAGCGAGATCATGCCGCCATAGCCGGCGACGAGGTCAAGAGCGATGGCGAGCATGGCCAGAAGGGCGATCTCGACGACGATCTCGCGGGCGAAATAGCCGCCGTAAACGGCGTAGAGGGCCAGTCCGCCAAGGACCAGCAGGACGGTCAGGTTCTTCGCGCGGGTTTGATAAAACATCATCCTATTGCCTTGCCGGCAGCAGGCCTTGCGGCCGCAAAATCAGGATGGCGGCAAGGAGCGCGTAAATGAGCAGCGAGGCGAGACCCGGCACCAGAACGGCGCCGAATGTCTGCACAAAGCCGACAGTGAGCGAGCCGAGCACGGCGCCGCGGAGGCTGCCGAGGCCGCCGACAACGACGACGATCAGCGTCGGGATGAGAATATCGGTGGCCATTGACGGCGTGGCTGAAAAGACCGGCGCGGCAATTACCCCGGCAAGCCCCGCCAGAGCACAGCCGAGCGCGAACACCCAAAGCAGCAGGCGCTCGACATTGATGCCCATCGTCGCGGCCATGGCGGCATTCTCGACACTGGCGCGCAGCATGGCGCCGATGGCAGTGCGCGTGAGCACGAGACCGAGCGCCAGCATGACGGCCAGGCCGAGCAGAATGATGAACAGGCGGTAGGCCGGGTAGCTGATGCCAAAAAGCTGCACCGGTCCGTGCAGCAGCTCCGGCACGCTGATGCCGAGCCCGACATTGCCCCAGAGGATGCGCACCAGATCGACGAGAACGAAGATCAGGCCGAACGTCACCAGCACCTGGTTCATCGGCCCCTGCCGGCGCATGTGACGGATCAGCGCCTGATACAGCCCCATGCCGACCGCCATGACCCCGATCGGCGCGACGATCAGCGCCAGCCAGAACTGACCGGTGGCTGAAACCATCGCCACGCCGAAATAGGCGCCGAGCATATACAGGGCGCCGTGCGCGAGATTGACGAAATGCATCAGGCCGAAAATCACCGTCAGCCCGACCGACAGCAGAAACAGCAACATCGACAGTTGCAGCCCGTTCAGCGCCTGCACGATCCAGAATTCAGCGCCAGACATGCCACTCCCCGGGATTGTGTTGCGGCCGGCCCTGGTGCCCTATGGCCGCCGAAGGCGCGCACTCACGCCGCGCCGGCTGGCACGGTCCTAGCGCAAATCGCAGCCGTTGGCAGCATCCCTGACGTTTTCGACCGTGTCGAGCAGCTTCTGCGTGATCCCCTCATCACTCATCACCGTTTCATAAATATAGATGTTCTGAATGATGTTGTGGGTTGCCGGGTCAATCTGCAGCGGCCCGCGCGGTCCGGTATAGCGCACGCCGGGAAGCGCAGCGGCAATTTCGGCCCGCCCGCTGGCACCGACCCTGATCGCCTCGATGAGAACGCGTGCGGCGTCATAGCCCTGTACCGCATATTCCGATGGCTGGCGTTTGAAGCGGGCGGTAAAGGCCGCGATAAAGCTGTTGTTCTCGGGGGTGTCGAGGCTGGGAATGTAATGCAGCGCCGAGCGTATGCCGACCGCCGCCTCGCCCTGAGCCGCGGTCTGCAGCGGCGAGGTGATGAAGCCCGGACCATAAAGAGGAACAGTCTCGCCCATGCCAAAGGCGCGGTATTGGCTGAGGAAGGAGTTGGCTTCGCCGCCAGCGTAAAACACATACAGCGCATCGGCTTCGGAAGCGCCCACCTTCGACAGCCACGGGCCGAAATCCTGGGTCTTGCCGAACGGCGTGAACTCGGATCCGATGACCTCGCCGCCGGCGGCTTCGAACGCGCTTATGAACGCCTCGATCATCTGGTGGCCGGCAGCATAATCCGGTGCCAGCGTGTAGACCTTGCCGATCCCCTGCCCGGCCATCCACGTTCCCATCGGGCGGTTGAGCTGCGCGTTCGAGAAGGACACGCGGAAAATGGAGGCCGAACAATCCTTGCCCGTGGCATCGACATTGCCGGCATTGGCGACGATCAGGGGAACGCCGGCGCCGTCGACGAAGTTGCGCACGGCGCCCAGAACCGCGGAGGAGACGATGCCGATCAGCACATCGACGTTGTCCTGCAGGACCAGTTTGCGGGTCTTGGCGAGACCGACCGGTGGTTTGGCTTCGCTGTCCTCGCGCACCAGCCGGATGTCATCGGCCATCCCGGCCTCTTCCAGCGCAAGAACGACACCGGCGTCGATCTCCTCGCCCAGGGCGGCATAATTGCCGGATTTCGGGAGAAGCAGGCCGGCCTTCGTCTCGGCGAAGGCCGCCTGGCTGATGAGCGCGGCCGCGAAAAGAGCCGCCGTGACCGTCCTTACTGTCGTCTTCACTGTGTCTCTCCCGATAACGGCCGCACATGCGGCCCCCGCCCTGATGGTGATAATCGCGTTCCCGCGCTGCTGCAACACACCGGAACTGAATGCCAATTGCAAATGCGAATGTGCGGTACCCACGGAAATGCAGCGGCACCTGCCCCAATATGAATAGTTTAGGATATAATAAATATAGGGAAATCAGCAGAACGGGACATAACTACGATGATTTTTATATTTGACTTGGCTGATTGCAATAAGCAAAGTACCGAAAATTTCGTGACACTTCATTGTCTAACCTTGCGATTCGACATGAAAAGAAAGCTCTTTCCACGATCGATTTGACGTTTGCTGTCCGACAGATGCTTCGAATGAGGTCTGCCGGCAGTCCGAACTGCCGACTTCAGCAAGTCAGACGCGTTCAGCTAGCGCCATCGCGGTTGAATTTGCTGAAGGGGTCAGCTCCCGTGTGGCTGATCCGTCCCCCGGCAGCCAGTCCCGCCGGTTCGCCGGCGGGACGAGCCCGGGGGCGAACGATGGTTTTCTCGGCTTCAGCGTCGTTTTGTCTTTGCGGCCGATCCGGACGTCCCGGGGTCTTGTGTCTCCGGACGGATAAAGAATCTTTGGGGCTGGCTCGGTCCGGCAGGCCGTCACCCGCGCGGCGGCAGGCTGGTGCGGACGACGGGACTCGAACCCGTATAGCCAGAGGCCGAGGGATTTTAAGTCCCTTGTGTCTACCAGTTCCACCACGTCCGCGAGACTAAAGCGGTAGCCGAGGCCGGGCGCGCGATCAAGGCCGAGGCCGGTCCGGATCACAGAAAAGCGGCCCGTGCCGAAACACGAGCCGCTCTCCGTGACACGCCGGCGACAAGGAGTGTCGCAGACCACCGGCGCCTTTGGGAAAGTCCGCGGCGGCGCCATCAGTTCCGCAAGAATGTGCATTCATTTTATTCAATTGCGGCAGGCTGGCACAGGGTCGCGCCGGGGCATGGAAGGCGGCCTTGCCGGTGCACCGTGGAAAATGATGCTCTGCCTCTTGAGTTCGGCCGGTTTCTTGCTTCATGTCAGCATTGCGCCCGCATCGCGGCCCTCTGCCCGGCGCCTTGCGGATGGCCATGATCGGAGAGAGGTTGCCAGATGCCCGAGCCGGACCGCGTTACCGCCGCAGCGCTTGCGATTGGCGATGAGCTTTTGTCGGGGCGCACCAAGGACAGGAATATCGGTCATCTCGCCGAACTGCTGACCCTGCGCGGCATCGATCTGTGCGAGGCGCGGATTGTCGCCGATACGCAGTCCGCCATCGTTGCGGCTCTGAACGCGCTGCGCGCCAGCCATGATTACGTCTTCACCTCGGGCGGCATCGGTCCGACCCATGATGACATCACCGCCGATGCCGTCGCCGCAGCCTTCGGTGTGCCCTGCCAGCACGATGCGGAGGCGATGCAAAGGCTCGGCGAGCATTATGCGCGGCGCGGGGTCGAATTCACATCGGCGCGCCAGCGCATGGCGCGCATGCCGCTCGGGGCGCGGCTGATCGACAACCCGGTTTCGGTGGCGCCGGGCTTTGTCATTGGCAATGTGTTCGTCATGGCCGGCGTGCCGCAGGTGTTTTCGGCCATGCTGGACAATGTCCTGCCGGAGCTTGAAGGCGGCCGCCCGCTGATCTCGCGGACCTATCCCTGCCCGCTTGCCGAAGGTGATATTGGCGCGGCGCTGGCGGACCTCAGCAAGGCGCATGCGGCGGTGTCGATCGGCTCCTATCCGCGCCTGACCGACACCGGTTATGCAAACGAGATCATCGTGCGCGGCCGCGAAGCGGCAGCCGTCGAGGCGGCAGGCACGGCCGTCGCGGCGCTCATTGAGCGCCTGAGGAGGCAGGATGACGCGGCAGCGGCTGTCAGGGGTGACAAGCGGGGTGCTCCAGGCGCAGACTGAGGGGCAGCCGGACCGATATCTGCCATTGCGGTCTCGTCGGTCCGCCGGCCACAAGGAGGACATGCCATGAGCTTCAAGACCATCCTCGCCGTCTTCGCCTGCCCGGCCGATGTCGAGCCGGTGGTGGCGGCTGCCGCGCAAACACCGGCCGGCGCAGCGATGCACCTGATCGGCAGCCATGGTGAGCCGTCGCAATTCGTCATTCTGTCGGCGCCGGTCGATGTGCCGGATGTGGCGACGCTGTCGGCCCTGTATCAGCAATCCGATGACCGGATGGCGGCTGTCGAGGCCGAATTCCGCGCGGTCTGCGAACGCGGCGGCATCTCGCATGAATGGCGTGCGGTGCGCACGGCGGGCGGCGACAGCGCCACCTCGGCGCTTGGCTCGGCGCGCATCGCCGATCTGGTGGTGGCGCGGCAGGCGCGCGATGAGAGCGGAGACCGCCCGGACATCAATTTTCACACGCTGCTGTTCGAGGGCGGCGCGCCGGTGCTGGTGCTTGGCGAGGATGGCCGTTTCGCGGCCCCCTTGCGGCGGGTGCTGATCGCCTGGGACGGCTCGCGCGAGGCGGCGCGGGCGGTCAAGGATGCGCTGCCGTTTCTCACCGCAGCCGAGGAGGTGATCGTGCTGATCGTCGATGCCGAGCGGCTGGCCGATATCGACCGGCCGACACCGGGCGCCGATCTGGCCGCGAGCCTGGCGCGGCACGGCGTCAATGTGCAGATCGAGACGGTCGGCCGGGGCGAGCGCGGCGTGTCGCAGGTGATCAGCGACCGGGTGAAGGCGCATGGCGTCGATCTTCTGGTGATGGGCGCCTATGCGCATCCGCGGCTGCGCGACTGGCTGTTCGGCGGCGTCACGCATTCGGTGATGGATGCGGTTCCAGTGGCAACGCTGTTGTCGCGCTGAGGCAGAAGCGCCGCACAGCCGGCAAAATATCCCCAGAACAAGGGCGCACACGGCTTGCACTTGCCGCCGTGCAGCCGATAATCGGAGACATGATCTGACCGGCGGCACGTTCCGCTGCAACGGAGTGCCTGCCATGTCGCTGCCCGAAAAAGCCTTTCCCGTCTCCTGGGACCAGTTTCACCGCGATGCGCGGGCGCTGTCCTGGCGGCTGAGTGGCACCGGCCAGAGCTGGGACACCATCGTCTGCATCACCCGTGGCGGCCTCGTGCCGGCGGCGATCGTGGCCCGCGAACTCAATATCAGGCGCATCGATACGGTGAGCGTCGCCTCCTATCACGACTACACCTCGCAAGGGGACATGCAGATTCTCAAGGAGATCTCGCCCGACATCATGGAGACGGAAGGCAACGGCGTGCTGATCGTCGATGATCTGACCGATACCGGCAAGACGGCGGCCATTGTCCGCGCCATGCTGCCGAAAGGGCATTTCGGCACGGTCTATGCCAAGCCGAAGGGCCGGCCGCTGGTCGATACCTTCGTCACCGAGGTCAGCCAGGACACCTGGATCTATTTTCCCTGGGATCTGGGTTTTGCCTATCAGGAGCCGATCACCAAGGGGCACGGCGGCTGAGCGCAGCGATGGGCTGCGCGGCTGTTTGTCCCGTTTTCCGATAAAGGCTTGATTCCGCGCGCGGCAATGCCAGATTCGGCGACCGAAACAGGCAGTGAGTCGTCAGTGAGTCGTCCATGAGTGTTGTCAATCAATTGCGCAATCTGTTGCAGCCGTTCCGCCCGCCTGCGGGTCCGCGGCGGCGCAAACACGCGCGCCGAGCCGCCGGCCGGCAAGCCGCAGCCCTGGTGTGGCGCCGAAACGGCAATGGTGCGGAGATCCTGCTGATCACCAGCCGCAACGCCGGACGCTGGATCCTGCCGAAAGGCTGGGTCGAAGACGGTGAGGACGGCGCCATGGCGGCGGCGCGCGAGGCCCGGGAAGAGGCCGGGGTCATTGCCAGCGAAAGCGGACCGCTGATCGGCAGCTTCCCCTATCACAAGGTGCGGCCGGGACGCCGCGACGTGCGGTGCATGGTCGATGTCTATCTGCTGGTGCTGCGCGAGGAAAAGGAGAGCTGGCCGGAAATGCACATGCGCGAGACACGCTGGGCGCGGCTGGACGAGGCGCTTTCCCAGATCGATGAACCGGCGCTGGTCGCATTGTTGCGCGACAATGACACGCGCCTGGCGGATTTGCTGCGCGCGGAATGAGAGCTTCCGGCGGCCGCTTGCCGTTCCTCGCGGAGGCGCCTGGTGTGCCGATTCCTGTCAAGAGATAACAGCAAGAATTAATTTCTTTTCCCCGGTCGTGCGCGACGGCGCGGGACGAAGCGCCGCGGCGCGGTTGCAAAGGCCCTCCCCGGCCCGGCTTTCAGGGGCTTAAAGGCCAATTCGTGCATGTCCCCGTTTTCCACACCCGGCAAGCACAACATCTAGTAGGGTAAAATCTGTCACAATCTAACCCTTGACGGTCGGGGGCGAGTCGCGGCTTATTGAGATCAACGTCACAGCGGTGGCGGAGCCGGTAAGTTTGAGACGGCTCAGTTTCACACATTCAATGCGTTTGCGAACCGGATCCTGATGTCATCCGACCTCATCCGGTGCCGGTTCCCCGTGTCTGATATTTCGTGAAAACATCGCTGTCGGGGACTGGCGGTAATAAGTTGTTAATACTATATTTAGTAGTGTCATCAGCGCCGACCACTAGATAAGGGATTTCCGGGGGATCGGGGATCACGACTGAACCAGCATGAATTTGGGCGCGAAAATGATTTTTCGGGTCCTGGGGACAATATTCGCCACCAGCCATGCGCGCTGGCGGCCGCCGGCCATACAGAGGACCAAATGCACATCGAACGCCTGTTCACCACCGAGGGACAATCCGCCTACGAGACCATTCCGTTTCGCAAGGCCACCAGCGAAATCCGCAACCCGGACGGGTCGGTGGTTTTCAAGCTGGAAAACATTGATGTGCCGACCCAGTTCAGCCAGGTGGCGGCTGATATCCTGGCGCAGAAATATTTCCGCAAGGCCGGTGTGCCGGCACGGCTGAAGAGGGTCGAGGAAAATGACGTGCCGTCCTTCCTGTGGCGCTCCGTGGCCGACGAGAAGGCCCTGGCGAAGCTGCCGGAAGACGAGCGTTACGGGCCGGAAACCGATGCGCGCCAGGTGTTCACGCGGCTGGCGGGCACCTGGACCTACTGGGGCTGGAAGGGCGGCTATTTCAACGATGAGGCGGATGCGGCGGCCTTCATGGACGAACTCTGCTACATGCTGGCGACCCAGCGCGTGGCGCCCAACAGCCCGCAATGGTTCAACACCGGCCTGCACTGGGCCTATGGCATCGACGGTCCCGGCCAGGGGCATTTCTATGTCGATCCGTTCACCGGCAAGCTGAAGCAGTCGGCCTCGGCCTATGAGCATCCGCAGCCGCATGCCTGCTTCATCCAGTCGGTCGGCGACGATCTGGTCAATGATGGCGGCATCATGGATCTGTGGGTGCGCGAGGCGCGGCTATTCAAATACGGCTCGGGCACCGGCTCGAACTTCTCGCATCTGCGCGCCGCCGGCGAAAAGCTGTCGGGCGGCGGCAAGTCGTCGGGGCTGATGAGCTTTCTGAAGATCGGCGACCGCGCCGCCGGCGCCATCAAGTCGGGCGGCACGACGCGCCGGGCGGCGAAGATGGTGGTGGTCGACATCGACCATCCGGATGTCGAGGAATACATCTCCTGGAAGGTGCGCGAAGAGCAGAAGGTCGCCGCCCTGGTCACCGGCTCGAAGGTCGTCGCACAGCATCTGAAGCTGATCATGAAGGCCTGCATCAATTGCGAGGCTGACAATGATGCCTGTTTCGACCCGAAGCAGAACCCGGCGCTCAAGCGCGAAGTGCGCGCCGCGAAAAAGGCGCAGGTGCCGGAAAACTACGTCAAGCGGGTGATCCAGTTCGCGCAGCAGGGCTACACCGACATCGAGTTCAAGACCTATGACACCGACTGGGATTCGGAAGCCTATCTGACGGTCTCGGGCCAGAACTCGAACAATTCCGTGTCGATCCGCGACGACTTCCTGCAGGCCGTCGAGGCCGACGGAACGTGGGACCTGACGGCGCGCAAGGACGGCCGGGTGATGAAAACCATCAAGGCGCGCGATCTGTGGGAATCGATCTCCTATGCCGCATGGGCCTCGGCCGATCCGGGCCTGCATTTCAACACGACGATGAACGACTGGCACACCTGCCCGGCGGCCGGCCCGATCCGCGCCTCCAACCCGTGCTCGGAATACATGTTCCTCGACGACACGGCCTGCAACCTGGCCTCGCTCAACCTGCTGCGCTTCAAGGATGCCGACACCAAGCGCATCGATATCCGCCAGTACGAGCACGCCGTGCGGCTGTGGACCATCGTCCTGGAAGTCTCGGTGATGATGGCGCAGTTCCCGTCGCGGCAGATCGCCGAACTGTCCTACAAGTACCGCACGCTCGGCCTCGGCTATGCCAATATCGGCGGGCTGTTGATGACCACCGGCATTCCCTATGATTCGGATGAGGGCCGGGCCATCGGCGGCGCGCTGACGGCGATCATGACCGGTGTCGCCTATGCGACCAGCGCCGAGATGGCCGGCGAGATCGGCCCGTTTGCCGGCTTCAAGGACAATCGCAAGAACATGCTGCGGGTGATCCGCAATCACCGCCGCGCCGCCTATGGCGAGAGCGAGGGCTATGAGGGGCTGTCGGTCAATCCGGTGCCCTTAAGCCATGGCGACTGCCCGGACCCGGATCTGATCAGCCATGCCAAGGCGGCCTGGGACCGCGCGCTGGAACTTGGCGAAAAGCACGGCTACCGCAATGCGCAGGCCACCGTGATCGCGCCGACCGGCACGATCGGCCTGGTGATGGATTGCGACACGACGGGCATCGAGCCGGATTTCGCGCTGGTGAAGTTCAAGAAGCTGGCCGGCGGCGGCTATTTCAAGATCATCAACCAGGCGGTGCCGGAAGCGCTGCGCACGCTCGGCTATTCGGAAAGCCAGATCGCCGAGATCGAGGCCTATGCGGTCGGTCACGGCAATCTCAACCAGGCGCCGGCGATCAATCCCGGCACGCTGAAGGCCAAGGGCTTTACCGACGAGAAGATCGCGGCGCTGAACGCGGCCCTGAAAAGCGCCTTCGACATCAAGTTCGTCTTCAACAAGTGGACGCTTGGCGAGGCGTTCTGCCGCGACGTATTCAACTTCCCCGATGCGCAGCTCGAGGACATCAGCTTCGAGATGCTGCCGGCGCTGGGCTTCTCGAAAAAGGACATCGAGGCCGCCAACATCCACATCTGCGGGGCGATGACGCTGGAAGGCGCGCCGTTCCTCAAGGAAAGCGACTATGCGGTGTTCGACTGCGCCAATCCGTGCGGCAAGATCGGCAAGCGCTATCTGTCGGTGTCGAGCCACATCCGCATGATGGCGGCGGCGCAGCCGTTCATCTCGGGCGCCATCTCCAAGACCATCAACATGCCGAACGAGGCGACGGTCGAGGATTGCAAGAACGCCTACATGATGTCGTGGAAGCTGGCGCTGAAGGCCAATGCGCTCTACCGCGACGGCTCGAAACTGTCGCAGCCGCTGAACGCCTCGCTGATCTCCGAGGATGATGACGAGGACGATGCGGTCGAGGCGCTGATCGAGCAGCCGATGGCGGCGCGCGCGGCGGAACTGACCGAGCGGATCGTCGAGCGCGTTGTCGAGAAGGTGGTGCGCGAGCGCGAGAAGCTGCCGAACCGGCGCAAGGGCTACACCCAGAAGGCCGTGGTCGGCGGGCACAAGGTGTATCTGCGCACCGGCGAATTCGACGATGGCCGCATCGGCGAGATCTTCATCGACATGCACAAGGAAGGCGCCGCCTTCCGGGCGATGATGAACAATTTCGCCATCGCCATCTCGCTCGGCCTGCAATATGGCGTGCCGCTCGAGGAATATGTCGAGGCCTTCACCTTCACCAAGTTCGAGCCGGCCGGCATGGTGCAGGGCAATGACGCCATCAAAAACGCCACGTCGATCCTCGATTATGTCTTCCGGGAGCTCGCCGTGTCCTATCTCGGGCGCTCGGACCTGGCGCATGTCGACACCTCCGACTTCACCAACACGGCGCTTGGGCGCGGCATCAATGAAGGCAAGGCGACACCGTTCTCCAAGGGGCTGATGCGCGGCGCCTCGTTGAAGGTGGTCAACCCGCCCTCGGGCGAGCCGAAAGGCCAGATGGGGGGCCAACCCGCCTCTCCGCAGGGCGGCGACAAGCCGAAGGGCAAGTCGGTGGTCACCGCCTTTGCACCGAAATCAGGTGGCGGCGCGGCACTGGCGGTGAAAGCGGTCAGCGCGCCGGAAGCGGAAACCGACGATGCGCCGGTGGCCTTCAAGCGCGACTATGAAGACCGCGCCGCAGAAGTGCTCGAGGAAGTGGTGCGCGAGGAAGGGCTGAGCGAAGAGCTGTTTTCCGATGCGGAAGCGGAAAAGGCGGCGGCGGCGAAGAAGCTCGAAGCCGACCGGCGGGCGCGCTCGATCATGCAGGGCTATACGGGCAACATGTGCGCCGAGTGCCAGAACTTCACCATGGTGCGCAACGGCACTTGTGAGAAGTGCGATACGTGTGGGTCGACGAGCGGCTGTAGCTGAGGGGGGCGGCATTAATCTGTCTCAAGTGCGGATTTCCTGTCTCTGACGCGGGTTAAGGCGTGTCTCCAGCCACAACTAACGAATTCCGGGCGCTTCGGCGCCCGGAAATAGGAAAGGGAACATTCGATGAACGCGAAGAAGGCAGAACAGCCGAAACGGAAGTACCGCGTGCTTTGCCTCGACGGCGGGGGCATGCGGGGCACCTACACGGCCACGTACCTTGCCGATGTAGCGCGAACGTTCGCCAAGCGACGTGGGGTGGAATCCATCGACATCGGTGCTGCCTTCGATCTCATCGTCGGGACAAGCACCGGCGGCATAATAGCTTGCGCCCTTGCGAAGGGCATCCCGCTCCAAGAAGTCGTGACCCTTTACCGGAGGCACGGCAAGGAAATCTTCTCGCGACCCATGCCCGCGAAGCGGAGACAATTGCCCGGCGACATCATCCGCCGTCCTGCCGCACTTGAAAAGGGCGAAGCCGCGCTGCGCGCAGCACTTCAGGATCGGCTCGGCGACACCACCGTTGGCGGTATTTTCGAGAACCGAGGCATCGCCCTCGCGATCTCAGCGGTCGAGATGAGCCAGCACCGGAGCTGGCTTTTCCGGACCGCCCATTTTCCGGACAGCAGCGGCCGCGACGACAACTACTCGCTCGTGGACGTATGCCTCGCGACCAGCGCCGCCCCGGTCTTCCGCTCGATGGCGGAAGTCGACCACCCGAAGGGCCGCGGGTCGGACGGCTATAACGTCTTCGTCGACGGCGGTCTCTGGGCGAACAACCCTGTCCTCGTGGGCCTGATAGAGGCCCTGAAAGTGACTAGTGCGGAGGATGAAATCCACGTGTTTTCCATGGGATCCTGTCCCCGGCCGGCTGGCGAACATGTGGGTCGCGGACAGTCGAACCGGGGGCTGCCGAATTGGAAGTTCGGGGCCGACGCGGCTTCGCTGTCGATCGACGCGCAGGAATTCGCCTTCGACAATATGGCGAGGATGCTCCTGCCCCACCTCGACCGGGAATGCCGGATCGTCCGCTTCCCCAGCGAGAAGGTTCCGGCCGCCCTCGTTCCCTATTTGGGTCTCGATGACACCCGTGAGGAAGCCGCCGACGCGCTAGTAAACCAGGCCCACCACGATGCCGACATGACGAACAGCCGATGTTCGAAGCCCGACGAAGAAGCCGCGCTCATTTGCGATCTATTCGAGAGCGCACCTGAACTCACCGACCCGCTCGTATCGAGGCGGGACATGAGCCCCGCCTGAGCGACCAGGAAAGGATTCACGATGTACAACTGCAGCAACGACGTTCTGGCCCACCACGATGAAAAAGTGACGCTCCCCACGAAGGAACAGGACGAAATGAGGGAACGCCGGGACGCCAACCGCAAGCGCCTCAAGAAAGGCCTCGACAAGCAGGACAAGCCCGCTCCTCTCGAACACCGGAGCCAGGGCAGCTACGCCATGAAGACGATGGTCCAGCATTCCCAGAAGGATTATGACATCGACGACGGCGTGTACTTCGACAAGGAGGATCTCGTCGGAGACCGCGGTGCCTATCTTTCCGCGCTCGATGCCCGCAAGATGGTGCGCGACGCGCTCAACGACGGCCCGTTTAACAACGCGCCGGAATGCCGCAGGAACTGCGTCCGGGTGTACTACAATGCGGGATACCATGTAGATGTTCCCGTCTACCGCAGAATCACCACCGAAGGCTTCATCAAGAACCACCACTACGAGCTTGCCAGCAGCGAGTGGAAGCGATCGGATGCGCGCGACGTGACGAAATGGTTCTCGGACGAGAACCGCGACCAGAGTCCTGACACGACCAACGGCCGCCAGTTGCGCCGGGTCGTGCGCCAGATCAAGAAGTTCGCCAGGAGCCGACCCAGCTGGAGCGGTCAGATTCTGAGCGGCTTCGGCATCACCAAGCTTGTTACCGAATGCTACAAGCCGGACGCTGCGCGTGAAGACCGTGCCCTACACGACACGATGCAGGCGATGCGGAACCGCCTCAACGGCAGCCTCGTCGTCGGCCACCCCGTCACGCCCGGGGAGACAATTACGAAGGGGAACGACGACGCCACGGCACGCTTCCTGCGCGAGCGCCTGAGCGAGGCGCTGGTCGACCTCGCTCCGCTCTTCGAAAGCGACTGCACGCGCGCGAAGGCGTTGAAGTGTTGGGACAAGGTCTTCAAGACCGACTTCTTCAGCCTGCGGGAATCAAAGAAGACCCAGGACGCTTCCCCGGGGGCGAGAGGGTTCCTATCCGCGGGTCTGGCTATCGACGAAGGAAAGCAGGCCGCGGAGGCGGTCCGCAAGGAGGGCGGCGGTCGATATGGCTGAAGGCCTTTCCCTCCAGCGGAAACTCGCGCTTGCCGCTGTTGACGCCGCCTTGGCATCTTACGGTGAACGTGTAGATGGCGGGACTCTGCGTCGGACTTACCCGGCCCGGGCGACGGCCGCCGGATGGCGCATTCCCGTCAACTTCCCTGATCAGCTCCGCCGTATGGACCTGCTCGCGGAAAACGGGTTTCCATGGACCCCGCCGAAGATTGCGCTGGTGGATCGCCCCCCGTTCCTGACATGGCCGCACGTCGAGGAAGACGGCATCCTCTGTTTTCTTCCATCCGGAGCATCCGTCGACAGTTCGCGTCCGGCAGACACCGCGCGAGCGCTGCTCGGCGAAGCCTGTGAGATGGTGCAGAAGCTCGCTGCGGGCGAAATGGGTGAGGATTTTGAGAGCGAGTTCATCTCATACTGGGGCCGATCTTCGGACGATGCCCTGGTGCCCGTCTACAGCCTCTGTGCAACCGACGGAGAATCGAGGGTCATCTACTGCTGGCGAGGTGCGCGGTTTACCCTTCTCGCCGACACCCGGGAAGAACTCGAAAAGTGGCTCCGCAACCGCCTGTCGACCAAGCGCGACGCGAGTTTCTCGATCGAGCCGGCTCTCCTCGTCGCTCTCGATCATCCGCCGCGGCCGTCCCAGTACCCCCGAAGCGGCGCGGAACTCGCCGGATTTATCGAACAGGCCGACCCCGACGCTGCCGACGCTTTGCGCCAGCTTCTCCAAGGATTGCCGCAACGGTTTATTGCGGCCTTCTGCGCGCGAACGGTCAACGGACCCGCCTTCGCATGCGTGTCGGTGGACAGACCCGAAGCCCCGCGATGGCCGGGCGGCAGAGGCGGCGACCCGATCTCGAAAGGATTCAGACCGGGAAACGTGCCGCCCGAGCTCAGGCTGAATCGATTTCTGGGCGGACAGACAGCCAAGCGTCCCGTCGAAAGGGCCGATCCGTCGTGGGTACACGGGCGCGACCAAGACCCCGATGCAGGCAGCTTGCGCGAACGGATCGTAGTCTGCGTTGGCTGCGGGTCTCTCGGCGCGCCCGTAGTCGAGTTTCTTGCTCGTGCTGGGGTCGGCAAGCTCATCCTGATCGATCCCGAAACTCTCAGATGGGCGAACGTCGGAAGGCACATCTTGGGCGCGAGCGACGTGGGCGAAAGGAAAGCCGTCGCTTTGGCGCATCGCCTCCGCACTGATCTGCCACACATCGACGTTGAAGCACTTCCCTTTCGCCTCGAGCAAGTCCTGCGGGACCGATCCGAGCACCTCTCCGAGGCCGACCTGATTATCTCCACGACAGGAGATTGGGGACCGGAGAGCTTGCTGAATGACTGGCACTCAGCAATCGGCCGCTCGATGCCTGTAATCTACGGCTGGGCCGAGCCACATGCCTGTGCCGGGCATGCCCTCGCCATTGCAGGCAAGGGCGGGTGCTTGCGTTGCGGTTTCGACGCGAAGGGCCGATACCAGTTCGAAATCACCGGGTGGGCGAATCCGACTGAGGTTCAGGAACCGGGATGCGGCGCCGTGTTTCAGCCCTACGGTCCCGTAGCAATGTCGAACATAGCATCGAGAGTAGCCGAACTCGGTATCGAGTTCCTTGTCGGAAGCGCCCGTACGTCCATGGCGAGAACCTGGGTTGGGCGGCCGGCTCGGATCAGGGGGCTCGGCGGCGAGATCACGCCACATGGTCTGCACCTTCTGGCAGGGCGACCAGAGGGCGAATTCGTTTGCGAAGAACCATGGCCCGATCAGTGCGCCAACTGCAGCGTGCGGGCCGTCGCATGATCTCTTACCCAGTGGGTGACTCCGGCCAGACTCTCATTTTCGCGCGGAACGTCCTCGAACACATGGATGCCCACCGCCAGACATCCTGGCGTGCCCCCGAAGCAGGTGGTCAGTTGTTCGCGAGAATTGACGGCCCCAGGATCAGCATCGTGGAAGCGACGGGTCCGCGGCCGACCGACAGGCGCAGAAGATGCTCCTACGTTCCTGACCGCAAGGCGGAACAAGCCGAGATCGATCAACGCTTCCGGCTCGGCCTGCAATTCATCGGCGACTGGCACACCCACCCTGAGGAATGGCCTCGACCATCCTCGATCGACCTCGCGAACGTCACCGAATGCGTATCAAGGTCCACACACAACCTAGGCGGGTTCGTGTTGGCGATCAGAGGTACAGGAACATTCCCCCAAGGGCTGTTCGTCGGGATCGCTTCGACGAGTAGCATCGCAGATCTGCACCCCGATAGACAGTCAGTTTCCACCGGATAGAGCCGGGACGCTAGGCTGCGCCTCGACCATGGCCCTGACCTCGTAAGAGGACATCTCCAGCTTCTCGTACAAGTCCGCCGCGAGTCGCTCCAGTTCCCCGCGCTGCTCCTGCAGGATTCCCCGCGCCCTCCGGAACTGCACGTTGAGCACCCCGTCGACGCGCCCGGCAGGCGGAACGGCACGGTGGCGCCGTGCGGCGAAGGCGCAATCGCCAGCCCGTCCGCCTCGCCCAATGTGGTAAGAATGTTACGACGCGGCGATGCGCGGACTCTTCCAGCCCTAAAAAGCGGAAACTTTTTTCGATCAGGCAAAGCGGGAAAACGGTTCCCTTCCCTTCCGCAGCTCGTGCTTGCGATCCGCAACTTTTTCCGCCCGTCTTTGCATGCTAGGGTTGCAACGGGTTCGGCATGCGCCGGGCCTGGGGTTTAGCGACCCCACTCGCAGCGGTTTTGGTGTCGACCGGGACGGCACTCTCCTTTACCAACAAGCTTGGTCGGGGAGGCGTCAGCGTATGTCCAGGGTCCGCTTCCTCCCGGAAGTGACCTAAAGGCTGATGCAGCCGTCTGCGGGCGGTTCGCTAACTCCCCGGCTGCCGGTTTCCCGCAGCGTTTCGCCTGTTCTTGTCTTCAGGTCGCGGCGTGAAGGACCCGGCGGCCGTTTTCATTCCGCTGAGCCCTGAAAACACGGTCTTGGTTTTCAGATCAGGCGAAGCGGAGCCAACGCTGAGCCCTGAAAAGTGGGACCCGGTTTTCAGACAAGGCGAAGCGCGAAAACGCTGAGCCCTGAAAAGCCGGACCCGGTTTTCAGACAAGGCGAAGCGCGAAAACGGGAGGCGCCCTTGCCGGGCCGAACTGCGTTCAAAGCGGCGGAAACGGTCGCTCTGGCGGTATTCGGGTGGCGGGTGTGCCGCAAGCGGGAGCGACGGCATGGACATCTTTTCTGCGAGTTTCTGGAGCACGGCGCTCGATCTTTATGCGCAGCAGGCCGATCGGGTGAAGATCGCGCTTGTGGTGTTGCCGCCGGTCTTCTGCCTTCTGCTGCTGCGCACGGTGCTGGCGCATCGGCGCCAGCTGAAGCGCGACGCCGCCCTGCATGAGGAGGCGCTGGCGCAGATGCATCTTGATCACGCCAATGAGACAGCGCGGCGGGCGCATCAGCGCTCCCTTCTGCACCCGGACGATAAGCGGCCCGGCGATGATATGCCTCTCGACGATGGGCACCTCGTGCGGCCACGCCCTGCCCTGCCCGCCTCAGTGGAGAACGCCTTTGCACGCCGCACCGGATGGGCCACGCCACTCGACCAGGGGCCGCCCCCGCCCCCTCGCAGCGCGCCTCCTGGCAACTCGCCGGCAGGCCGCGTGACTGTCTTGCTGGGGCGCAGGCCGCCGCCCGATGCGCCCTGAGCGAGTCATGTGCGGGTCATGAGCGTGCCATGTTCGGGTCATGGGCGCGGTGCCCGCCCCGGTTTCGGCAGCCGGCGTTCACTGTGACAGAAGTCACGGTGCGGCGATGCGGGGGCCTGTGAATCGGGAAATACAGGGTTTTGAGAATGTCATGGGGTGCTTGAGGATGTCTCGTATGCGGGCCTCAGCGCCGGGCTGAAGCTGCGCTTCCAGGCCGCGCGTCACAACCCTTCTCCTGCAAAGTCCATGTGATCTTGTTTTTTAGATCATATGGACTTATTTGTGTAGGAGAGAGGTGAAGCCCATGCCGCATGCACTGCAAGATCAGGCGGAGGATGACGTTCAGGCCGTGGCGCTGAAGGCCTATGGCCGCATTGCCGCGGCCTGGGCGCTGACCCTGCGGGAAGCGGCGGCGCTGGCGGACATGTCGGAATCGACCTGGAAACGGGCCAAGAAGCCGGGCTTCTCCGGAGAACTGACGCGCGATCAGATGCTGCGGCTCGGCGCGCTGGTCGGGCTTTACAAGTCGCTGGAGCTCTTTTTCAACGCGCCGATCGCCCGGCGATGGGTCAAGCTCGGCAATGGCGGGCCGGAATTTGACGGCGCCCGCCCGCTCGATGCGATGATCGCCGGCGGCCTGCCGAAAATCCAGCGCGTGCGCACCTATGTCGATGCGCTGCGGGGCGGCATGTGAGGATCACCGCGGTCAACGACCGGGCTTTGGTGCGGCTTATTCCCGAAACGCGGCACAAGCCGCCGGTGCTGCGCGGGCTTGTCGACACCGACCGGGAAGCCGAGATCCTGGCGGAACTCGAGGGCGAGACCAGCGCCCGGCTGATGGCGGAAAAGGTCGGCAGTGCGGCGCTTGACCGGCGCGAACTGGCCTTTGCGCGGCGCGCCAGCGATCTCAGCGTCTATGGCCAGACGCATATCAATGCGGCCTTCGCCTATACGCGCGCCGGCGGCAACCGCTTCAATGACGGCGCGCGCGGCGCCTGGTATTGCAGCTATGACGTTCTCACCTCGCTGGCCGAGGTCGGCTTTCACCGCAGCCGCGAGCTTGGCTATATCAACGTGTACGACGATGAGGCGCGCTACGTGGCGCTGCTTGCCGATTTCATCGGCGATTTCCCCGATCTTGGCGCGGCGCCCGACCATCCGGCGCTCGACGAGGATCCGGCGCGCGGCTATCCGGCCGGGCAAAAGCTGGCGGATGAACTGCGCCGCGCCGGCCACCGCGGCCTCCTCTATCCCTCGGTGCGGCACACAAGCGGGCGCTGTTTCGTCGCCTTCGATCCGGGCATTGTGCAGAATGTGCGGCCGGGCGGCAGCTGGATGCTGAGCTGGACCGGCACGCCGGATTACACGGTGGCCGCCTGTTGAGGCGGGCGGCGGTGCAATCCGGCGGTGCAGGCAGCGCTGCGCTTTTGCAGAGAGATGGGTCGGCATGGACCCTTTTGAGCGCGGGCGGGCGCAAAATGTGTGGTGTGGCGGCATCAGTTCGGCGCAAAACCGCGGCAAGACCAAAAAAGAGGGCGGCGGCGGCCCGGTGGCAGCGGCAGTGGCGGCGGCGGCGATTGTCATTCCGTGAAGGCCGGGCTATCGATTGGTGAATCATCCACAATCGGCGGACCCCTGAGTTGCAAGATCCTGAAGTCACAGCCGCGCCGGCCACCCGCACGATCCGCCGGCTCGGGCTTTTCGTTTTGCTGCTTTTTGTCATCATGGCCGCGATCATGGTGGTGATGGAGTACCGCGCCGAGAAGATGAACGCCCAGGTGCGTGTCGAGACGGCGGCGCATGTGGTAGCGACGCAGTTCGACTGGGTGTTCGAGGCGAGTGCACAGGCGCTTGGGCGCATTGAGCGGGCGGCGCGGGAAAAGGGCATCAGAAGCGATCGCGATGCGATCCGCTCGATCACCGAGGCGGTCGAGAACCTGCCGGAGAATTACCAGTATTCGATCTATGATTCCGAGGGCGACCTGACCCATTCGAGCATTCCGAATGCCCCTTCGGTGAATATTGCCGATCGCACCTATTTCATGGCGCTGCAGGAGGGCAAGGAACTGGCGGTGTCCTCGTCCTTGCTGTCGCGGCAGAGCGGCGAGCGGATCTACATCATCGCACGCCGGCTCGATGTCGAGGAGGGTTTTGGCGGTGTCGCGACAATCGCCATTCCGGCCGACATTCTCGAGGACCTGTCGCGGTCCCTGGGTTTCACCGACAGATCGCAGATCAGCATCGTGCGGATGGATGGCAACATGATCGCCTGGTCACCGGCCGCCGACAGTCCGACGCCGGTCGATCCGAAGATTTTCGACGAGATGCAACTGCGCCCGAACGGCACCTATGACGTGATTTCAGCGGCCGACGGCATTCACCGGGTGGTCGGCTACCGCAAGCTGACCGGCTGGCCGGTGGTGGCGGTCGCCTCGCTCGACCGCTCGGTGGTGATGGTGGAATTCAACCGCATCATCGGGTTCCTGCTGATGCTGGTGCTGCCGATGCTGTTGACGCTGTTTTACGTCGTCTACCGGCTGTTCAAGGCGATCGCGCAGAACGAGGAGCGGCAGCGGGACCTGCGCGAGGCGCATGATCGCAACGCGTTTCTGCTGCGCGAGGTGCATCACCGGGTGAAGAACAATCTGCAGACGGTGATGTCGCTGGTGCGGCTGCAGAAGATGGACCAGGCGGACAAGCAGACGCTGCTCGGTCGGATCGCCTCCATGGTGGCGGTGCACGAGGACATGTACAAGACGGATCGCTTCGAATCCGTCGACGTGTCGTCCTATCTGCGCCGGCTGGTCGATGAGATCGCCGAATCGCAAGGCCGCCAGGTCGAGGTGGATTTCGCCGCCGATACGGTGCGCCTTTCGGGGGACCGGGCGATGCAACTGGGGCTTTTGTACAACGAAATCCTCTCCAATGCCTTCAAGCATGCCTGGGACGAGGGCGATACGGCGCGTATTCGCATCCGCCTGAGCGCGCTTGCCGACGAGATGGTCGAACTGACCGTCAGCGACAATGGCCGGGGTCTGGAAGACGATCAGGAAAAGAACATGGGCAGCCGGCTGATCGATGCCTTCACGCAGCAATTGGGCGGCGAGATGTCGATCGAGAGCAATGGCGGCGCGACGACGATCGTGCGTTTTCCGCTGGAGCGTGAACTGGAAGCGGTGGCGGAGCGGGAACCGCAGAGCGCCTGAGGATCGCGGAACTGGCGGCGCCATTGCGCAATTGCGCCGAACATCCAGGCCGGGCAATCAAAACGGGCGGAAGATGGCATCTTCCGCCCGTTCTGTTTGAAGCTGTGAGGCCCCTCAGGGGCCGGATGCTCGGCCCCGGATGCTGGGCCCCCGGATCCCAGGCCCCCGGATGTTAGGCCCCGGGCCTCAGGCCTTGTCGAGGGCCTGTTCGAGATCGGCGATGATATCGGCAACATCCTCGATGCCGATCGACAGGCGCACGACATCCGGGCCGGCGCCGGCAGCCGCCTTCTGCTCGTCGGAGAGCTGGCGGTGGGTGGTTGAAGCCGGGTGGATGACCAGCGACTTCGTGTCGCCGATATTGGCGAGGTGCGAGACCATTTCCAGGCCTTCGACGAACTTGACGCCGGCCTCATAGCCGTCCTTCAGGCCAAAGGTGAAGACAGCCCCTGCCCCCTTCGGCGACAGCTTCTGCTGCAGCGCATGGTTGGGATCGTCATCCAGCCCCGCATAGGAGACCCACGAGACCTTGTCGTGATCCTTCAGCCACTTGGCAACCGCCAGCGCATTCTCGCAGTGGCGTTGCATGCGCAGGGCCAGGGTCTCGACACCGGTCAGGATCAGGAAGGCATTGAACGGCGAGATGGCCGGGCCGAAATCGCGCAGACCGAGAACGCGGGCGGCAATGGCGAAGGCGAAATTGCCGAAGGTTTCATGCAGCACCATGCCGTTGTAATCGGGGCGCGGCTCCGACAGGGCCGGATATTTCCCGGATTTTGTCCAGTCGAACGTGCCGCCGTCGACAATCACGCCGCCGACCGAGTTGCCGTGTCCGCCGATGAACTTGGTCAGGGAATGGACAACGATGTCGGCGCCATGCTCGATCGGCCGCAGGAGATAGGGCGTGGCCATGGTGTTGTCGACGATCAGCGGCAGACCGTGCTTGCGGGCGACTTCCGAAATGGCGGCGAGATCGACGACCTTGCCGCTGGGATTGGCGAAACTTTCCACGAAGATCGCCTTGGTGCGCTCGTCGATCTGGCTTTCAAAGCTGGCCGGATCGGCCGGGTCGACCCAGCGGACATTCCAGTCGAAATTCTTAAAAGCATGACCGAACTGGTTGATCGAGCCGCCATAGAGCTGGCGGGCCGCGAGAAAATTGTCGCCCGGCGTCATCAGGGTGTGGAAGACGATGAGCTGCGCGGCGTGGCCGGAGGCCACTGCCAGGGCGGCCGTGCCGCCTTCGAGCGCGGCAATGCGCTCTTCGAGCACCGCCTGGGTCGGGTTCATGATGCGGGTGTAGATGTTGCCAAAGGCCTGCAGGCCGAACAGCGAGGCGGCATGATCGGCGTCATCGAAGACATAGCTGGTGGTCTGGTAGATGGGCGTTGCGCGCGCCCCGGTGGCCGGATCCGGCTGGGCGCCGGCGTGAATGGCCAATGTATCGAAACGAGGTTCCTTGGCTGGCATTACTGTCTCCCTGTCTTTCCGCTCTGCGGGTCAAATCTCGCGAGGGTTATCCCCCAAGGTTTGACAGTCGTCAAAGAGGATTTTTCCGGCGAGGCCGCCCGGCGCGCAAAATGAAACCTTGGCTGCGCACGCTGCCGCCGCTGCAGATGGCAGGCACGCATGCCGGGATTCAGTCTTTGCGCGCTGTCCCCTGGCGCAGGCCGAAGCTCTGGAACCCCTGGCGCAGGATCGGTTTGCGCGACGAGATCACGCGGCTGTTGACGCCGTTCCAGCCGATTTCGCCGGACAGCCTGGCATATTCAATCTTCGGGCAGCGGTTCATCACCACCTTGACCCCGGCTGCCTCAAGGCGCGCCGCCGAAGCGTCATCGCGCACCGTCAGTTGCATCCAGACCACCCTTGGCAGCGGCGCCAGCGCCAGGATTTCCCCGGCAATGGCGGGGACTGCGCTGGAGGGGCGGAAGATATCGACCATGTCGATGGGCACGGCGATGTCGGCCAGACTTGCAAAAACCGGCTGGCCGAGAATGGTCTTGCCGGCCTGACCGGGATTGACCGGGATGACCTCATAGCCCTTGTCGAGCATGTATTTCGCGACGAAATAACTCGGCCGGATCTCCTTGGCGGAGGCGCCGAGGATGGCGACCGTGCGGACCGAACGCAAAATGTCGGCAATATAATCGTCGTCATAGGTGTCGTGCTGCATCTCTGCTCATCCCTGCCGGCCGGTGACCCCGACTTTGCCGCTTTCATGCATTATCCATCGCAGCTTGCATGCATTACTTGCGATGGGCAGCGATGAAAGACAAGGAGCCGCATCATGAATGTCAGTTTCGAGCACGGGGGTGCGTTTCGGCCCCGCACTGCAGCGCTGGCGCTGGTCGCCGGTGTGGTTGGCGTTCTCGCCGTGCCGGCGCAGGCCATTGAACGCATCGAGACGCGCCAGACCAGTTGCGCGGCGGTGCAGGCGGCGTTGCAAGCCGAAGGGGCGGCCATCCTGCGCTATCCGTCAGCGCGGTCGAGCCAGATCCTCTACGACCGCTATGTCGCCAACCGTACCGCCTGTCTGCTCGGCCAGGTGACCAGGCGCGCCAGCGTGCCGACGGCCGACCGGCGGGCCTGCCCGGTGAAGCGCTGCGTCTGGGCGGAGCCGCGCGAGGATCGGCGGCCCCTGCGCCAGCGCTAGGGCCGGGACGCGGGCTCAGTCCGGCAATTGCATCTCGCCGTCGGGGCCAAGCGGCATCAGCGGATTGTAGGCAAGTTCCCAAAGATGGCCGTCCGGATCGGCGAAATAGCCGGAATAGCCGCCCCAGAAGACCTTTTCGGGCTTTTTAAGCGGTGTCGCGCCGCACTGAAGGGCAAATTGCCAGGCGGCATCGACTTCAGCCTCCGATGCATGGTTCTGCGCCAGCGAGACGCCTGTAAATGCCGGTTTTGCACCGGCCTCGACCTGTGCATCTTCGGCGAGCGCCTCGCGCCCGAACAGGCCAAGCAGCGTGCCGTTCATGTGAAAGAAACTGACGCTGTCCGTGGATGCGGAGGACTTCTTCAGGCCAAGACGCGCGTAGAAGGCGGTGGCGCGTGCCACATCTTCGACGCCGAGCGTGACGAGGGTGATGCGCGAGGCGAAAGTCATCGTGGCGCACTCCCTGGTGCCGGATGCCGGGTCACTCGCCGGTCCATTCGGGTTTGCGCTTGCCGATAAAGGCGGAAATGCCCTCCTCGGCATCGCGCGCCAGCATGTTCTCGACCATCACCTGAACGGTGTAGTCATAGGCTTCGGCCAGCGACATCTCGGCCTGTCGGTAGAAGGCCTCCTTGCCGATCTTCACGGTCAAAGGTGATTTGGAAACAATGCTTTGCGCATAGGCGCTGACAGCCTGATTCAAATATTCCTTCGGCACGATGCGGTTGACGAGGCCGTAATCGCGGGCATCGGCGGCGCCGATCGTCTCGCCGGTCAACAGCATTTCCATCGCCTGTTTGCGATGCACATTGCGCGACAAGGCGACCATCGGCGTCGAGCAGAACAGGCCGATATTGACGCCCGGCGTGCAGAAGGTCGACGTGTCGGTGCAGATGGCCAGATCGCAGGACGCGACCAGCTGGCAGCCGGCGGCGGTGGCAAGGCCATCGATCTCCGCGATCACCGGCTTGGGCAGATGCACGATGGTCTGCATGAGATCGGCGCACAGGCGCATGGTGCGCTCGAAAAAGGCGCGGCCGCGGTCGGCATCGGCACGGTGCAGGGTCAGTTCCTTGAGATCATGGCCGGCGGAGAACAGCTTGCCGGCAGCGGCGATGACGACAACGCGAACCGCCGGGTCGTCGCCGGCAGCGACAAGCGCTTCTTTCAGCGTGCCCATCAGGGCGATGGACAATGCATTGGCCGGGGGATTGGCGAGGGTCAGGCGCAGCACGCCGGCATCAAATTCGCGCTCCAGCAGTTGCGTGTCTTCGTTTTCGGTGGTGTTTTTTGCTTCGGACATGGCGGCCTCCGTCCGTTTGCATCTTGTGCTCGTCGCATGTGGATGGTCTCTTCAAAACTGCATGACTTGTCCGTGCAAGACCAGCCCCTTCTCTCAGTTTTCCGATGGAGAGCACCTGCATGACCCTGGCGCCCGTGATGACCGCCGACGAACTCAACGCCTTCCTCGATGCGGAGTTTCCGCAGATCAATGCGGGTGGCCGCTATTATTCCGTGATCTCGGTGACACCGGGGGAAGCGGAATTGCGGCTTGATCCCGACCAGTCGCATATCCGGCCCGGTGGCACGATCTCCGGCCCGACACTGTTTTCGCTCGCCGATCTTGCCAGCTACGCCGTCATCCTCGCGCATGTCGGCCCGGTGGCTCTGGCGGTGACAACCAATCTGAACATCAACTTTCTGCGCAAGCCGCAGGTCGCCCCGATTGTCGGAACGGCCCGGCTGCTCAAGCTCGGCAAGCGGCTTGCGGTGGTCGATACGACGATGCACCCCGCCGCCGGCTCGGAGCTCGTGGCGCAGGCGACGGCGACATACTCGATCCCGCCGCGCTGACGGATGGCACGATCTTGTTGTGGTATATAAATACCTTTTTGTTAAACTGTTGATTTTGCTTATTCTTTTAATCCATCCTCAGAATTATCCGGATTGACCTGCGCGATCGCCTTGCCTATAAGGTCGCTGCAGGCGGCCTTGCGGGTCGCCGCATGTTGTTCTGGCCCCGGCAATTGGGCGCGAACAACCCAAGCAACAAGAAACGTCCGGCTTCAGGCTGGATCAGAACGCAAGAGAGCTCACCATGAAAACCTTCTCGCAGAAGCCCGCCGAGGTGGAGAAGAAGTGGATCATCATCGACGCCGAGAACATCGTCGTCGGTCGCCTGGCCACCTTCGTCGCCAATCGCCTGCGTGGCAAGCACAAGCCGACCTATACACCGCACGTCGATGATGGCGACAATGTCATCGTCATCAATGCCGGCAAGGCCGTGTTCACCGGCAAGAAGTACACCGACAAGAAATATTACTGGCACACCGGTTATCCGGGCGGCATCAAGGAACGCACGGCGCGGCAGATCATGGAAGGCCGCTTCCCCGAGCGCGTCGTCGAGAAAGCTGTCGAGCGCATGGTTCCGCGCGGCCCGCTGGGACGCCGGCAGATGAAGAATCTGCGCGTTTATGCCGGTACCGATCATCCCCATGAAGCGCAGCAGCCGACCAGCATCGATCTCGCCTCGCTGAATGTTAAGAACAAGAGGACTGCATAATCATGGCTGAGCTGAATTCGCTCGAAGAGCTGGGTGCCGCAACCGGTACCGAGGCGCCAGTAGAGAACGCTGCTCCGGTTCATGTCCGCAAGGTCGATGAACAGGGCCGCGCCTATGCCACCGGCAAGCGCAAGGACGCCGTTGCACGCGTCTGGATCAAGCCGGGCTCCGGCAAGGTCACCGTCAATGGTCGCGAGTTCGAGACCTATTTCGCCCGTCCGGTTCTGCGCATGGTCGTGCAGCAGCCGGTTGTCGCCGCCTCGCGCGAAGGCCAGTTCGACGTCATCGCCACGGTGGCCGGCGGCGGTCTTTCGGGCCAGGCCGGTGCCGTGCGGCACGGCATCTCGAAGGCGCTGACCTATTACGAGCCGGAACTGCGTTCCGTCTTGAAAAAGGGCGGCTTCCTGACGCGCGACAGCCGCGTCGTCGAGCGCAAGAAGTACGGCAAGGCCAAGGCGCGCCGGTCGTTCCAGTTCTCGAAGCGTTAAGTCGACTTCGATTTCTGCAAAAGGCCCGCTCCGGCGGGCCTTTTTTATTGCGCGGCGTCGGGCGAGCCGACAGATTGGGCTTTTTGCGCCGAAGGAATTTTCGCGATGTATGTGCCGTCCATGTTTGCCGAAGACCGGCCCGAGGAAATTGCCCGCCTGATCGCCGCCTACCCGCTCGCCACGCTGGTCGCCGTCGTCTCTGGAATGCCGACTGCGATGCACCTGCCGCTGCTGGCCGCCGGGTCCGATCGCCTGATCGGACATATTGCGCTTGCCAACGACATGCATCGAACGATTGCCGAAGACACGCCGGTGCTGGCCGTCTTTCGCGGCGAGGACAGCTATGTCAGCCCGAACTGGTATCTCAGCAAGGCGACCGATCCGCGATTCGTCCCGACCTGGAATTACCAGGCCGTGCATGTCGAGGGCCGCATCCGGTTCATGCATGACGTGAAATTCAAGCGGATGGTCGTCGGACGGCTGACGCGGCAATTCGAGAAAGCGCTGAACGGCGAGGATGCGTGGCGCATGGCTGATGCGCCGGCGGACTACATGGACGGCATGCTGGACAACATCGTCGGACTGGAGATCGCCATCACCTCGGTGGCCGGCAAGTCAAAGATCAGCCAGAACCGGGCGCCGGAAGACTATGACAATGTGGCACGGCAGCTGGAAGCGTGCGGCAAGGCCGATCTCGCAGCGGCCATGCGCCGCACGCCGCGCGGCTGAGGCAGCGCGCGTCAGGCGGCGACGGTGCCGCCGTCTTCGCTTGGCGATGGCCCAGGGCGGCGGGCACCATAGCCGAAACTTTTAAGCAGCCAGCGGTTTGCCGGCACCTCGACGTAGCGATGGAAGATCCCGGCCGCACACAGGCTGCAAGTTGCGATCGCTGCATAGTGGTAGACCCAGATCAGGCTGATGGCCGGCGTGTTCGGCATGACGAAGCGGATGTAAAAGGCGATCACAAACAGGTGGGTCAGATACAGGGAATAGGACCAGTCGCCGAGCAGCACCAATGAGGGACTGTAAAACCGGACAGCACGCAGAGCCGCAAAGAGGATCAGCGCGCAGGGCACGCCCCACAGGAAAGTGCGATAGTCGCCGGCGTCCCTTTCATGCAGAAGCAGCAGAAAGGTGATCGCGCCGAGGCCGATGGCGGTGGCGATCATGCGGCCATTGCCGTCCTGCAACAGGGCGCTGCAGCGGTAGACCAGAATGCCGAAAGCGAATTCGAGCAGGATCGGATCCGTATAGAAGGCCAGGGTCGGATGCTGGGGTTGCATCAGCCAGCCGCTTAGAACAAGCGCGACAAGCACGCCGGTCGTCGTCAGCAAGCGTCTGTCTCCGCCGCCCCAGACAGTCAGTGCAACGAGGATGTAAAAGAAGATTTCGTAGTTCAATGTCCAGCCGATCAGCAGGATCGGCGTCAGAGATCCCTGATGATCCGGCCAGGGAATGAACAGCAGCGAATGCAGCAGGGTGGCGATGTCTGCCGTGGTGTTATCGAGGAAATGCGGCAGGAACAGTGCAACGGCAAAGACGCCAAGCGTGGCAACCCAATAGCCGGGCACAACACGCGCCACGCGGCGGACTGCGAATTCCGCCGGCGCCTGGGGCACCGGGCGCGCGACGATCATGGCCATGACATAGCCGGAGATGACGAAGAACAGATCGACCCCGGCGGCGCCGACATGGTCGATACCGGCAGCGCTCTCCCCCCATGCGGCAACCGTCAAGGTCGAGACATGGAACAGAAAGACCGCGAGCGCCGCAAAACCGCGCAGATACTGGATCGCATCGATGCGTTTTTCGACAGGATTGATCTTGGTGGGGCTCATCAGACCTCCCGGAATATGTGGTATTTAGCATATTCAGAAGCGCGAACGTTCCCAATCGCTTGTCAACCTTAACGCGGCTGGCCGGCGTGCCGAGACAACGCACCGACCAACCGGTTCGAAGAGCTATGTTCTGGCCCCTGCCCTTTTCGCCCTGCCGCCGATGATCTATCTAGGGTCCTGACACCAGGGGCTGGCCCTGGAAGCTCGCCAGTGGCGCCTTTACACACGGGAATGAACCATGCCTTCGAAATCGATCGACCATGCCTTCACGGCGCGCGGCCTGACCGGGGCGGCTTCCGACCCGACGCATGCCGGAGCGCTGTCCTTCATGCGGCGCAAGTTCACCAAGTCGCTGAAAGGCGCCGACGCGGTGGTGTGGGGCATTCCATTTGATGCGGCGGTCTCCAACCGACCCGGCGCCCGCTTCGGCCCGCAGGGCATCCGGCGTGCTTCCGCCATATTCGACAACGATCCGCAATATCCGTTCGACCGCGACCTGTTCGACGCGATGGCGGTGATCGACTATGGCGACTGCCTGCTTGATTACGGCAATCATCAAAAGACCCCGGCGACGATCGAACGCGAGGCGAGCAAGATTCTGCGCTCGGGCGCCTATCTGTTGTCGCTTGGCGGCGATCATTTCGTCACATGGCCGCTGCTCAAGGCGCATGCGGCGGTGCACGGGCCACTGGCGCTGGTGCAGTTCGACGCCCACCAGGACACCTGGTTTGACGACGGCCGGCGCATCGACCACGGCTCGTTCGTGGCGCGGGCGGCGCGCGAGGGGATCATCGATACGGAACGCTCGATCCAGATCGGCATCCGCACGCATGCGCCGGAGGATTTCGACATCCGCATGCTCTACGGTCACGAGGTGGAGGACATGACGGCCAGCGAGATCGCCGAGACGATCATCGATCATGTCGGTGACCGCGCCGCCTATCTGACCTTCGATATCGATTGTCTCGACCCGGCCTTTGCGCCCGGTACGGGCACGCCGGTGGCGGGCGGGCCGTCCAGCGCCAAGATCCTGTCGATCCTGCGCAAGCTCGGACCGCTCGACCTGCGCGGCTCCGATGTCGTCGAGGTGGCGCCCGCTTATGATCATGCCGATGTGACGGCAATTGCCGGCGCGAGCATTGCCATGTACATGCTGGGCCTGCTTGCGGAACGACAGGCGGCGCGCCGCTGACCGGGGGCCGGTCCGACACCATCACACTCTGATTCAGGCGGCTTGCACAAAGAGTCTATAAATTGCGACAGGCCGCTGCAAAACAACGGAATTTCAAGACTGCCATGGCACAGAAAATCTACATCGACGGCGAACACGGAACCACCGGCCTGCAGATTCTTAACCGCCTGGCGGATCGCAAGGATATCGAGTTGCTGTCGATCCCGGCTGACAAGCGCAAGGATCCCGACACGCGCGCCGATTTCCTGCGCGCCGCCGACATCGCGATCCTGTGCCTGCCCGATGATGCGGCACGCGAGGCTGTGGCGCTTGGGCGTGATGCCGGCACGCGTTTCATCGATGCATCGACGGCGCACCGGACCGCGGAAGGCTGGGTGTACGGCTTTGCCGAAATGGCCGCGGATCAGGCCGGGAAAATTGCCGAGGCGCAGTTCGTCGCCAATCCGGGCTGCTGGCCGCAGGGTCCGATCGCCGGCCTCAAACCGCTGATCGCCTCCGGGCTGCTTCCCGCTGACCTGTCGATCTCCATCAGTGGCATCTCGGGCTATTCGGGGGGCGGCAAGCAGATGATCGCCGACTATCAGGCGATGGGCGATGACGCACCGGCTTTCATGCCCTATGCGCTGGGCTTGCAGCACAAGCATGTGCCGGAAATCCGCACCTATTGCGGGCTTTCGCAGGCGCCGATCATGCAACCGGCCGTGGGCAATTTCGCGCAGGGCATGCTGACCATGGTGCCATTGCACCTGGCGCATCTTGACAAGGTGCCGTCAGGATCGGAATTGCATGCGGCGCTCGCTGAGCACTATGGCAGCCTGACGCATTCGGCCATCGATGTGGCGCCGTTTGACGGCAAGGAGCGCAGCAGCGATCTCAACCCGCAGCGTCACAATGACACCAACCGCATGACGCTGCATGTGTGCGCCAATGATGCGCGCGGCCAGGCTCTGCTGCTTGCGGTGTATGACAATCTCGGCAAGGGCGCTTCGGGCGCCGCGGTGCAGAATCTCGATCTGATGATCGGGCGCAGCGGCTGACGGCCCCGGCAGCCGCGGGCGGCCTAATCGCGGTCCTCACCGTCCCTGCGCAGGAAGTAGTCGTAGTCGCCCTCGGCGAGGAAGAAGACCTCGCGGATCGTGCGCAGGGTCGGCTTGAGCGCAAACAGGATCGATCCGACGAGGAACAGCATCGTGGCGCTGAACTGGTGCGCCTCCCAGAAAAACAGGATCGATCCGATGATGAATGAAAAGGCGGCCAGAAAATCAATGCCGGTATAGGCGATCTGATACAGGGCGGTGGCTTTCTCTTCGCTCATGTGCAGACGCTGAGCATAGGCTTTGATCGATGGCATGGGCAGTCCCGTGTGACGTGTCTGTGCGTGTGAAAGCCGCACCGGCGCGGGCGGCGGACGAGCGCCGCGTCATGGGCGCTCGGTGTCTCTGGCGCGGTCTCGTCGGACCGCCCTTGCGGACAACACACGGGCGCCAGTTTCGTTGCAGCTTTCCTCACGCCGCCGAGGGTAATTTTTCCTCGGGCGTCTGGGTGCCGACGCGGACCATCACCGGCGGCGGATAGGCGCCGTAAAATCCGCGCAGATGCGCGGTGGCAAAGCCGAGCAAGATCAAGGCCGCGCCCTGGTGGGCGAGCGCCAGGTCAAACGGCACCTGGGTGAGAAGCGTCGCGATACCGATCCACGCCTGCACGGTGGCGAGCGCGAAGAGAATGGCACTGCGGCGCGCATGGGTGGTGCCCGGCGCTACGGCAAAGGCGTGCCCCATGTGCAGCAGGGTCGCGCACCAGACCAAATAGCCGAACAGGCGATGGTCAAGCTGAACCAGTTTCGGATTCTCGAAGATGTTGCGCCACCACGGTTCGATCGCCAGCACGTCGGTCGGAATGAAGGCGCCGTCCATCAGGGGCCAGGTGTTGTAGGCCAGACCGGCATCGAGGCCGGCGACCAGTCCGCCAAGATAGATCTGCACCAGGATCATCGCCGCAAGAAGCCCGGCAAAACGCCTGAGACCGGATGGCGCCTCGTCGGCCGAATGCGGCGCCAGTCCGCGCGAGACCCAGACGATCGCCGCGAAGATGATGCAGGCCAGTGTCAGATGCGTGGCGAGCCGGTACTGGCTGACATCGACGCGCTCGCTCAGACCGGACGCGACCATCCACCAGCCGATGGCGCCCTGCAGTCCGCCCAGCACAAACAGGCCGAAAAGCGGCCAGCGCAGGCGCCGCTCGATGCGCCCGGTGACAAGGAAAACGAGAAACGGCACGGCAAACAGAACGCCGACGCCACGGGCGAGAATGCGGTGCGCCCACTCCCACCAGAAGATGCGTTTGAAGCCGGCGAGATCCATGCCGGCATTGATCTGCTGGTATTCGGGAATGCGCTTGTACAGCTCGAATTCCTCCTGCCATTCCTCTGCGGTCAGCGGCGGAATGACCCCGTGGATCGGCTTCCATTCGGTGATCGACAGGCCGGAATCGGTGAGCCTTGTGGCGCCTCCGACCAGCACGAGAGCGAAAATGGCAATCAGCACCACACCCAGCCACATGCGCAGCACACGCCGGTTGCGTTTTGCCGCCTCCTGGCGGCGGTAGATGGTCTCCGGCGAAAGGACCGATTGCGATGCGGGGTCAACACCGGAGGGGGAACTGGCGTTTGTCATGGGCTCACTTCGTCACTGGCGCGTTGTCAACAGGATGTGCACCAGTGGCGGGACGAATACAAGCCGGCGCGATTTGCGGCATCGCGTCGCGGCTGTTCTCCGGCTGGTGGAGCGAATGCCCCTTCCCCGCCCCGGCGCTGTCGGTTATCCCATGGCAAAGGAGTTCGCATGCCTGTCAGATTGAAAAAGCTTATCGGAACGGCGCTGATCGTTGTGCTGGTCATTCTCTACGCCCTCGTTGCCACGACGGTTGCCACCTATCGGCTGGCCGATTCCGCCTGGTATGTGCACCTGATCTATTTCCTCGTCTCGGGCGTGGTGTGGGTGGTTCCGGCGATGTTCCTGATCCGGTGGATGGAGCGGCCGCCGCGGCGCAAGTCCGAAAGATAGCCGGCGCCAATCCCTGCCGGGTAACGCCGTCGGCGCAGCTGCGCGGGGCGCCTTTTGGCGCCGCGCTTCCCCTCCGCATGCACGAATTGTTTGCACTTTCGCCATAAACTTGGCGATGGGCCTCGTGCGTCCGACCTTCAGCCGGGCGGCAGGTTGCCGGGAGCGAACGCGCATGGTGCACGTCGATGACATTCATGGCCGACCGATCATCTCGGCGCGCAACAGCCCGCACGGCGCACAGTCGGTCGGGCACATGCGCCTGTCAGCCCGCCTCTACGACGATCCCAAGCGCGCCGAAACGATCTGGCGGCAGCTTGAACAGGACCCGCTGGTTCCGGTGCACCAGACCTTCGACTGGTGCCGTGCCTGGGCCGGCCGGCCCGGAATTGCAAGCTTCGTCATCGTCGTGTCGCTTGATGGCCTTCCGGCGGTCCTGCTGCCGATCGAGGTGGTGCGGCGCGCCGGGTTTCGCGTCGCGCAGTTCATCGGAACGGCGCATTCGAACTGCAATTCTCCCATTTACTCGCAGGCTTTTCGCGACCAGGCCGACGCGGAGATCATGGCCGGGCTTTCCGACACCCTGCAGGCGCTGCCGCTGCCGGCCGATATCCTGGTTCTCGACAAGCTGCGGGCCGGCGCCGGCGAGCGGGCGCAACCGCTGCTGACGCTGCCGCATGTGGCCAACCAGAACGATACGTTCCAGTTGCCGCTGAAGGGATCGATGGCTGCTACCCTGCAGCAGATCAATGCCAAGCGGCGGCGCAAGAAGATGCGGGTGTCGGAACGGCGCCTTGCCGAGATTGGCGGCTATCGCCATTTGATTGCCGATGATGCGGCGACGGCGACGCGGCTTCTCGACACCTTCTTCGAACAGAAAGCCGTGCGGCTGTCCCGGCGCGGCCTGCGTGACGTGTTTGCCGATGCCGGCGTGCAGACCGCACTCCGGCGCCTGACGGCTGTGCAGAATGGCCACCAGCCGCCGCTGCAATTGCATGCCATCGCGCTCGGCGAGAGCGGTGGCGGTCCGATCCTGGCGGTGGCCGGCCTGACCGAGAAGGACGGGCATGTGATCTGCCAGTTCGGATCGGTCGACGATATGACGAGCCCGGATGTCAGCGCCGGTGAGCTTTTGTTCTACCGCATGATCGAACAGGCCGCCGAAGCCGGACACCGCGTCTTCGATTTCGGCATCGGGGATCAGCGCTACAAGCGGTCCTGGTGTCCGCAAACGACCGGCCAGGCCGATGTTTTCATCGCGCTGAATGCGCGTGGACGGCTGGCGTCAGCCCTGTTTGGCGCCAAGGTGCGCGGCAAGCGGCTGATCAAGACGACACCGGCGCTGCACTGGATCGCCGCCAAGCTGCGGAGCGCCACTCTGCGTTTGAAACCGAACGGCGCTGATCCGAACGCCTAGGCGGCGCTCAGGCAACGGCATCGCTGCGATCGGGACCGTCGGGATCCTCGGTGGCGGTCATCAACAGCACATCATCAAAGCCGTGCGCAAAGAAATCGGTCAGGGTCGATTCAAGCTGGGTCTCGTCGGGATGGACGATCGACAGGACGACTTCGGCATCGCCGCGCGCCGCGATCCGCTCCACGCCGGCGGCATCGGTGCTGCCGCATTCGACAATCACGAGATCATAGGCCACCACCAGGGCGTCGAGAAGGATCGGCAGACGATCGACGGCGCGCATGGCGCGGTGTCCATCGGCGTTGCCCCGCGGCACGATCTGCGCGGCGGACAGGCGGTCGCCATGGATGGCGTCGGCAATCGAGACATCGTTGCACAGCAGATCCGTCAGGCCGGGAAGACGGTCGCTCTCGGCCATCATGGCGGTCGGGCAGCCCGAACCGGTCATGTCGACAAGCAGCACCTTGGCGCCTTCGGCGGCAGCGGTACGGGCCAGGATGACGGCCCCGAGCGAGGCGCGGTCCCCCTCGGGCGAGACCGAGACGGCCAGCGCTCCGGGGCGGGCGAGAAGCTGATTGGCCACCGCTTCGATTGAAAAGTCCGAGGAGGGATCGGCAAGCAGCGGCGACAGCGTCGCAGCGCTCGTGGCCGCGGACGCCTGCAGTTCGGACGCCGGCTCTGCCGGCTGGGCCTGCGGCGTTGCAGCCGCCAGCGCCGCAGCGGCGGCAAGAGGCATGGCGGGCGGGGCATCGGCAGCATCCGCACCGGCGCCGTCGGGCCCGGTGAGCGAAGAAACCGGCGCGCCCGGCGCCGGCTCGCCTGCCTGGTCCTTTGGCATTTCGGGGGCGGCTGCAGCCGGCGTGAAGGCGACAATGGCGGGCGCGGACGGATCGGTGTCGCGCCGAGCGGCGCTGCCGGCGGCGGGCATCAGGGCGCGCCCTGACAACAGTTCCGCCAGCATGATCCAGATGGTGCTGATCAGCAGCGCGGCCAGGGCCGCAACCACGATGATCGGCAGGGTTTTCGGGAAATAGGGTTCACTCGCCGGCACGGCCTGCGAGATGACGCGCGCATCGGCCGGCGCCGAGGCCGGTTCCGAGCGGGAAGCGGATTCGCGGTAGCGTGCCAGATAGGTTTCGAGCAGATCACGCTGGGCGGCCGCCTCGCGCTCGAGTTCGCGCAATTGCACGGCCTCTTCGCCCTCGCGGGCCGATCCGGTCTTCAGCGCATTGATCTGGCTGACCAGCTCCTCCTCGCGGATGCGCGCCAGACGGGCATTGTCTTCCAGTCCTGCGAGCACCTTTTGCGTTTCGCGGCTGATCTGCGTTTCGATATCGGCCAGTTGGGCGCGCAAAGCGCGCATGCGCGGATGACCCTCGAGCAGCGTGGCGGACAGATCGGCCAGCTGGGCCTGGATGGCGCTTTCGCGCTGGCGCAGGCGCTGCACATTGGTGGCGCCAAGGACGTCGGCCAGCGAGTCAAGCGATTGGCCGTTGTCGAGCGCGGAGCGCACCTGGCGGGCGCGAGCCTCGGCATCGGCGCGTTCGCCGCGCACCCGGCTCAGTTCCGTGGAAATGTCGGAAAGTTGCTTGGCGGCGATGGTGTCGCGCTCATTGACGAGCAGCAGCCCCTTTTCGGCGCGATAGCGGGCGACCGCTTCCTCGGCCTCGCGCACCTTGGTGCGCAGCGTCTCGATCTCCGGCGCCAGCCAGGCGCTGGCGGTGGTGTTGTTCTCGATCTTCAGACCGGCATTGAAGGCCAGATAGGCATCAGCGAGCGCATTGGCGATATCAGCGGCGAGCTGCGGATCCTGCGAGGAGAACTCGATCGCGATGATGCGCGAGGAGGAAACGGCGTAGACATCGAGCTTTTCGAGGAAGGTCTTGACCACCCTCTCCTGCGCCGAAACCTCAAGCGGACTGTTGGAGAGCCCGAATGCGACCAGAACACCTTTGAAAAACGAGGGGTCCGTGGCCGCGTCGAATTCATCGCGGCTGGCAAGGTCGAGGCGCTCGGCGACCGTCCGGATCAGGTCGGTCGATTTGAGAATTTCGACCTGGCTGGTGACACTGCGCTCGTCGAAGCTGGTGTCGACGGCCGGCCGCGCCGTATCGCTGGCGTAGACCGGCTCCCGCCCGGCGATGAGAATGCGCGTTTCGGCCTTGTAGAGCGGGTCGATCAGCTGCGTGAGCAGGAACGCCGCGAAGGCGGCGGCCAGCGTGATGAGAGCAATCATCCCCTTGCGCTGCCATATGGCCCGCGAAAGGCGAGCCAGGTCGATATCGACGTCGGCTTGATCGGCTGCAACTGGCATGCGTGGCTCTCCGTGTTCGCAACGAAGGGCGACGGTAAACGAACATGGTAACTCAAGGGTTAAGCGGCTGTTCATCTTCGATTTACCTTTGCCCTCGCGGGAGCGGCAGATCGTCGGCATTGGAGCCGGACGCGATACTGCAAAGAGCGAAAACATTGCTTGCTTTACCGCCCGTTAACCCTAACGCGCCGATAACAGGCGCAGGTTGAATGCTAATTTGCGGGGCGACAACGGTGTCCGGTTCCTACACATTTCCGAAACTTCTGGCCGCAGCGATGACGGCGCTGGTGCTGACCGGCTGCTCCGGTTATCACCCCGCCCCGAAAGCATTTCATGAAGCGGTGATCCAGCCCTACCAGCTTGATGCGGGTGATCGGCTGCGCATCACGGTATTCGAGCAGGACGGGCTGACCGGCATCTATTCGGTGGATCAGGCCGGCTACATCGCCTTCCCTCTGGTGGGCGCTGTCGCAGCGCGCGGGCGCACCGTGCAGCAGCTCGAAGCAACGATCGCCGCCGAGCTGCGCAAGGGCTTTCTGCGCGATCCGGACGTGTCGGTCGAGGTTGACCGCTATCGCTCGTTCTTCATCATGGGCGAGGTCGGACAAGCCGGCCAGTACAATTACGTGGCCGGCATGACCGTGCAGAACGCCATCGCCATCGCCGGCGGCTTCACGAGCCGCGCCAATCAGCGCAATGCCGACATCACGCGCAAGATCAATGGCGAGGTGATGACCGGCCGCGTGCTGATCTCCGACCCGATCATGGCCGGCGACACGATCTATGTCCGCGAACGGTTCTTCTGATCCATGACTGCCGGCGCGCCGTTGCGTATCCTGCATTGCTTCCGCTCGCCGGTGGGTGGAATTTTCCGACATGTCCGCGATCTTGCCTGGCACCATGCGCGGGCCGGACATGCGGTCGGCATCCTGTGCGACAGCACCACCGGCGGGCCGCACGAGGATGCGCTGTTTGCCGAGATCGCGCCGCATCTGGCGCTTGGCATCACGCGCATTCCCATCCAGCGCTCGATCGGCCCGGCCGATTTTCGCGCCACCTCGCAGACCCTGTCGCTGCTGAAATCCTGCCAGCCGGACATCCTGCACGGGCATGGCGCCAAGGGCGGCGCGCTGGTGCGGCTGGCCGGAGCGCGGCTGGCGGGCCGGCAACCTGCCGCCACGCGCTTCTACTCGCCGCATGGCGGCAGCCTGCACTACGACGCGCATACCCTGCGCGGCCAAGCCTTCTTCGCCATCGAACGCCTTTTCGAACGCTGGACGGACACGCTGTTGTTCGTCTCCGATTATGAACGGCAGGTCTACAGCGAGAAAGTCGGCCCCCCGAAAGTGCCCTCGGAGCTGATCTATAACGGACTGCGCGCGGACGAGTTCGAACCGGTGACGACCGCCGATGATGCGCCGGAATTTCTGTATATCGGCATGATGCGCGATCTGAAGGGTCCGGACATCTTCATCGCGGCGCTGCGCCGGGCCGAACAGATCGTCAGGCGTCCCTTGCGGGCCGTGATGGTCGGCGATGGCGATGACAAGCCGCGGTATCGCAAACGCATCGAGATGCTTGGTCTGGGCGGACGTGTCGAGATGCATGCCGCCATGCCGGCCCGCGCCGCTTTTGCGATGGCCCGGCATGTGGTGGTTCCCTCACGCGCCGAATCCATGCCCTATATCGTGCTCGAGGCGGTGGCCGCCGGCAAAACGATCCTCGCCTCACGGGTGGGCGGCATTCCGGAAATCCTCGGACAGGACAGCGCCGCGCTGGTCGCTCCTGGCGACATCGAAGCCCTGGCGCAGGCCATGGCGCGTGCCGCCGAAGAGCCGCACTGGTTGCAGGACGCGTTGCCAAAGCTCGATGACTTCCGCTGTCAGTTCTCGAGGGAGACGATGGCATCGCGCATGCTGGCGCTCTACCGGCGGCGGCGGCAGGACCAGCCGGCGCCGGACGGGATCGGGCTGGCGTCAAGTCTTTCTTAGGGTCGATCTGCTACTCCGGGAGGGAAACTCCGGGAGCCGCCCCTTGAACGAGATCAACTCGCCCGCCGAATTTGACAGGACGACACTGCGCGAGGCCGTGCGAACGCCCTCGGCGGACGGCGGCTCGGGCAAGCCTGCCGGCGCCGAGAGCCTGAACCGCGTGGCGCGTCAGACCGCCCGGCGACTGGCGCAGGAAAGCTATTCGCCGTCGATCATCACGGGGCTGCTGCGGCTCGCCGAATTCCTGCTGATGGCGCTGGTCGGGGCCGGCATCTACGCTTTCTATGTGGGCCTGTCCGGTCCGACATCGGCCTATTACGCGCCGGCCATCGTTCTCGGCGCCGCGCTGTCGGTGCTCGGCCTGCAGATTGCCGATGGATACCAGGTGCCCGCCCTCAGGGCCGGCATCAAATTCTTCCCCAGAGTCATCGTTGCGGTCACGGCGGCGTTCGCCGTGCTGACGGTGTCGGGGTTCTTCCTGCAATACAGCGTCTATTTCTCGCGCTTCTGGGCCGGTTCCTGGCTCGTTGGCGGCATCGCGGCGCTGTTCTTCTGGCGGCTGTTCGTCGCCTTCGCCATTCGCCGCTGGGCGCGCAACGGGGTGATGGAACGGCGCGCGGTGATCGTCGGCGGCGGCACGCTTGCCGAATCGCTGATCCGCTCGATCGAACATGACCCGTCGAACGACATCCGCATCTGCGGCATTTTCGACGATCGCAGCTCGCGGCGATCGCCGGAGGTGGTGGCCGGCTATCCGAAACTGGGAACCGTCGACGAACTGGTGGCCTTTGCCCGGCTGGCGCGCATGGACATGCTGATCATCGCATTGCCCCTGAAGGCCGAGGCGCGGGTTCTTGAACTGCTGAAAACGCTATGGGTGCTGCCGCTCGACATCCGCCTTGCGGCGCACGCCGACAAGCTGCGCTTCCGGCCGCGCTCTTATTCCTATGCCGGGGCGGCGCCGCTTCTGGACATTTTCGACCGGCCGATCACGGACTGGGATTCGGTGGCCAAGCGCATCTTCGATGTTTTCTTCTCGCTGCTCGCCATCGCGCTGTTGTGGCCGGTGATGCTGGCCACGGCGATTGCCATCAAGGCCACCTCGAAGGGACCGGTGCTGTTCAAGCAGAAGCGGCACGGCTTCAACAATGAGGAAGTCGAGGTCTACAAATTCCGCTCGATGTACACCGAGCAGTCCGATCCGACGGCGCTGCAGCAGGTGACCAAGGACGATCCGCGCGTGACACCGGTCGGACGCTTTATCCGCAAGACATCGATTGATGAATTGCCGCAATTTTTCAACGTGTTGCTCGGCAGCCTTTCGCTGGTCGGACCGCGTCCGCATGCGGTGGCAGCCGGCACGCATGATCGGCAGTTCACCGAGGTCGTCGACGGCTATTTCGCGCGCCACCGGGTCAAGCCGGGCGTCACCGGCTGGGCGCAGATCAATGGCTGGCGCGGCGAGATCGATTGCGATGACAAGATCCGCCAGCGCACCGCCTATGATCTCTATTATATCGAGAACTGGTCCCTGCTGTTCGATTTGCGCATTCTGTTCCTGACACCGTTCCGGCTGTTTGACACGGAAAACGCATATTGAGCGCGGCGGCCTCCCCCACTCTGGCGCCGAGCGCGCCCCCGGGCGGCGGCATTGCCTGTCCGCAGCGGGCGGCGGTCGGCATTCTGGCATCCTTCCTGATCGCATTCGGCGTTTTCCTGTCCGGCTTCGTGATGCGCGAACCGGCGCCCTACGAATTGTACATGGTCGCCCTGATCGGCCTGTGGGGCACGCTCGGCTTGCGGCTGTCGCGGCATATCGCTCCGCTGATCGTCCTTTTCATCCTGTTCAATATCGGCGGCATGATCTCGATGCTGACGATGGCCGAGGTCAAGGACACGCCGCTGTACATCGCGGTCTCCCTGTTTCTGGCGCTGACGGCGATTTTCTTCGCGGCGGTCATCGAAGAGGACTGGCGGCGGTTGCGGCTGATCCTGCGCGCCTATGTGGCGGCGGCGGTGATCACCGCCCTGCTCGGGATTTTCGGCTATTTCGGCGTGATCCCCGGCGGTGAGGCCTTCACCCGGTTCAACCGGGCGATGGGCGCTTTCCAGGACCCCAATGTCTTCGGCCCGTTCCTGACGCTGCCGGCGCTGTATCTTCTGCATGGTTTGCTTGCCGGCCAGCTGCGCGCCGCGCCGTGGCGCGTTCTCGGCCTGCTGATCCTGACGCTTGGCGTGTTCCTGTCGTTTTCCCGGGCCGCCTGGGGGTTGTGGGCGTTCGCCATGCCGGCGCTGGTGCTGCTGATGATGGTGCAGCGGCGCAGCGGTCCCTTCCGTCTGAAAATGCTGGTGATGGCGGTGGTCGGCCTTGCGGTCCTCGCCGCGGCGGTCACCATCGCCCTGCAATTCGACCAGGTCGCCAACCTGTTTTCCGAACGTGCCAAGCTGGTGCAATCCTATGATGGGGCCAGGCTCGGCCGCTTTGCCCGGCATCTGATCGGCTTTTCGATGGCGCTCGATCATCCCCTGGGGATCGGGCCGCTCGAATTCGGCCTCACCTTCGGCGAGGACACGCACAATATCTGGCTGAAGGCGCTGATGGACTATGGCTGGATCGGCTTTGTCAGCTATCTGACGCTGATGGTCTGGACGCTGGCGCTGGCCTTTCGCTACCTGTTGCGTGATCGTCCGTGGCAGCCGTTCCTGATGATCGCGACGATCGTCCTGGTCGGGCATGTACTGGTCGGCACGGTGATCGATACGGATCACTGGCGGCATTTCTATCTGCTGATGGGCGTGGTGTGGGGCTGCATCGGGCTGGAACAACGCTGGCAGCGCAAGGGCCGCATGCAGCAGCCGGCTCTCATTGAAAACGCTCGGCCGGGGCAAACACTCGGCCGGCGCAATGACGCGGCCGGGGCAAACACTCGACCCGCGCAGTGACGCGGCCGGGGCAATGACACGGCCGGTCTGGGAGGACAAAAGCCGGCTCAACGCCGTGCGGCGCTGCTCTCCCGGACAGATGGCTGGAATTTGGTCGGAGCGGCCGGATTCGAACCGACGACCCCTTCACCCCCAGTGAAGTGCGCTACCGGGCTGCGCTACGCTCCGACCCTTTGAAATCTAACGATTTCGCCGGTTTCCCTACCTGATCCAAATGAGAACCGCAAGCGGACAAAACGACTAATGGCCGCCGCCGGGGCTAAAAGTCCTACGGAAAGTCCCACGGTTGTTCATGGGCGGATCCGTGCGGGCAACCAGCATTCCCTCCCCGCTTCTACGACACCTTGCTGTTGGGAGTGCGGTGTGACCGCTCGGCCATGACCGCCACGTTGTCGTCGACATTGGCATAGGCACAGCGCAGCTTGAGGCGCAGCAAAGCAGAAAAATCCATATCCTGCGGCCCGGGCTCTGCTCCCTCCCAGTCCATCGCCGTCTGGTAGATCGCCAGCTCGATCAGGCGGCTGAGGTCCGTCAGGTTCATGCGGTCGGCCGCATGGCGACAACTGGCCAGCGACTTGATCAGCTCGGAATAGGCTTCTGTTTCAGCAGCTGCAGCCATCGGGTCGTTCCTCTCAAAGTTATGTCGCTTTTCTCGCAAGGAAATCACGCGCGCCTCTTGCGGCTATAATATGAATTTCACGACAAGAATCAAACTATAAAGTATAAACCGACAATCACATGAAGTAATTACTATGTGTATTTATGTATAACTATGGCATTCTATTGGGTTTGGCGGAGCCTTGAAAATAGGTGGAATGCAGGGCAGGATTTGCGGGACAGCCACCGGCAATCTGGTGGTCCGGGGCCCCTCGTCCCGCTCAGGCCGCCGGGTCGGCGGCATCGGAAGGAGTGCCACCTAAAACTGCCGCCGGGAGAATGCTGCCGGGAAAAGAGTGCCGGACGGGCGCGCCGCAGGACGGTGGCGTCAACCCATGCGCCCGCCCGGCGAACCGCGGGTTTTCAGACTTCCCCAGCGGTTTTCGAATTCAGAACGACGACGTTGCTGTCGGGCTCCGAATAGGCGAGTTTCAATTTCAACCGCAAAAGCTGTTCGAGATGGTCATTGCGGTCATTGGGTTCGGCGTCCTCCCACTCCAGGGCGGTCTGGTAGATCGCCATGTTCAGCAGGCGGCTGAGATCCTCGAGATGCAACTTGTCCGCTTCGCTGCGGCAGGTCGCCAAGGTTCGGATCATCCACGCAAAGGAATCGGCGCAGGCCGTGTCGTCCATTCTCATCCCTACCCCCAGTCCGCCCTCTCAGGCCGCGCCACGTTCGGCAGAGCGCTCCAATGGTCCCGGCACATGCCAGGCGCCCTCGGGGCGGATGATCCGGTAGGGACCATCGGCCAGCTTGACGGCGTTGCGGGAGGGCTCGATGTCCTCGAGCATCTCGACGAAGGCATGGTCCGAGAAGCTGAACGGCGCGCCGTTCTCCTTGACGTGAAATCCGAAGTGCTGCCAGAAATGCAGGTAGTCCTCGCGGGCGTGCCCATAAAGGCGGCGATAGCCCTTGTCCCGGCAGATATCGACGCTGGCACGAACCAGATCGAAGGCGGTGCGGGTGTGGCGGAACTGCTTGCGCACCGCAAGGCGCTCCATCTTGGCGAAGTCGCCGAAGAAACGGATGCGCATGCAGCCTGCCGGCTCGTTGTCGACAAATGCCAACAGATGCGTGGCGGCCAGATCGTTGCCGTCGAACTCCTCATCATAGGGGCAGGCCTGTTCGCCGATGAACACCGCCGAGCGCACCGCCGCCATGCGCATCATGTCATCAAAGCCGTTGACGACGCGGATACCGGTCGGCTGCAGTTCAGGATGATAGGTGGCATAGCGCGGGCTGCGCGTCTTCACGGTCTGCGGCGAACGCGGCAGAATGTAGAACTGATCGAGAATGCGGCCGTCATGCTCGATGCCCTTCTCGAAGCCGCGATTGACCATGGCGCGATGGCCGCGCAGGGTGAATGAGGTGGAAATGATGTCGGCGCGGGCGTAGTGCGGGCTGTCATAGCGGTCAAACACCCGCTCAATGCCGGCGGCAAGCAGGCCCGGCGTGTAGCTGGCCCAGACATAGATGACGTCGGGGCTCTCATGCTGACGGACGAGATATTCGCTCTGCGGATCGAGCAGGTTGAGCGTGCCGTCGAGCAGCGCCGTGCGGCCCTTGCGGTTCAAAAGCAGCGTCGAGACGAAGCCCTCGGCGCGGGCCCGACCGCGGCGGGAGAAGACATGGATCGAATCGGGATTGATGTCGGCGATGCGCAGCACGGTTTCGGTGCTGGCGAGCTGGCCGATGACATTGCCGGCAGCCTCGAGCAGGCGCGGAATGTCCTCGGCGCGCACGCGGTTGGTGACGGAGACCATCGAGGCGGCGCGGTGCAGCCGCGAGCGCTCCGAACCGGCCGTTTCCTCGCCGGGTGCGGCAGCGGCAGGAACCGGGGGAGAAGTCTCATTGCGATCGCGGGTTGCGCTTTGCCGACTTGCAATTGAGTGTGATAGGCTATTTTCTTGAACAGCTTGCATTTCTGCACCTCTCTAAATTGTGAGTGGTATTTAGCAGGCAGCTATGAAGACTGGCTTTAGCCAAAATGACATCGGAGCGTTCCACTGATGGAACACCTGTTTAAGAACGTCGAATGGAACAGCGTGCGCACATTGCTGGTGGTGGCGCGCACCTCGAGTTTCCGCAAGGCGGCAGAGGAGAGCGGCCAGGCCATCAACACGGTGCGCCGCATCATCACCCGGCTCGAGGATCTGCTGGGCTACAAGCTGTTTTATCGCAAGGCGGAAGGTGTCCGGCTCACGCCGGAAGGTCGGCGCGTGGTGATGGCTGCCGGCGATGTCGAGCGGTCAATGACCGACATGCTGAAAGTGGCGCAAACCGCGCAGCAGGATGCCAACGGGCCGGTGCGGCTGGCGGTCACCGAGGGTCTGGGAACCTTCTGGCTGACCCCAAAGATCACCGATTATCTCGATGAGAGCCAATGGAAGAACCGCATCGAACTGCAATGCGCGATGCGATCGGTCGACGTGATGCGGCTCGAGGCCGACATTTCGATCCAGTTGGTCAAGCCGCACAAGCCGGATCTCGTGACGAAGCGGCTTGGCTATCTGCATCTCGTGCCGTTCGCCAGTCCCGGATACATCGCCCGCTACGGGGCGCCGAAAACCCTGAGCGATCTGCCCAATCACCGGGTGGTCGAGCAGGAAACCGACCAGTTGAACGATTACGGGCTCGACAAGATCTTCAATGCCGAGCTTGCCAACCGGATGGTGCGGCTGAAAACGAACTTCTCCTCGGCGCATTACTGGGCGGTGTCGAAGGGCGCCGGAATCGGCATGATGCCGAATTATGCGCGGGCGATCGGCGGCGATGTCGAGTACATCGATTTCGGCATCCATTTCCGCACCGAAATATGGCTCGCCACGCATCCGGAACTGTTGCGCTCTGCCCGGCACCGGCAGTTCATCGATTTCCTGACAGAGGCGTTCTCGCCGGCGCAGTATCCATGGTTCGGCGAGCAGCTGATGACGCCGGCGCAGATCGACGAAGAGTTCTCGCGTGAGGATTTGCGCAATTATTTCGAAGGGTTCACGGCCGCCTGATGACCCGCAACCCGCACCGAACGCAAGCAATCGAGGTGATCTGCCATACATCGCAGACCGATGAGCAAAGGCTCGCAATGGTGATGATGCAGCTCGACATGGCCCTGGCGCTGGCGCGGGAAAAGGGTCTGGCGGAGGTCGAAGGCTATCTGGAAGAAGCGCTCAGCGAGGCGCGCCGGGCGCGCGCCCGTGTCCTGCAATAGCGCGCCGGACGGCGGCGCTGCTTCGGATGGCTGCTTTCAATTGCAAACCGCAAAGAAGCTGACGCGTCAGCGCACCTGATCGAGCAGCCGCTTGCACTCGAGAAGGTCATAGAGCGCTTCCTGCAACAAGGCGCGGTCTTCCGCCGAGGCGGTTGACGAAGCGGGGGCGTTGCTCGCTTGCGCTGCGCTGCCGGACGACGCGCCGGATTCCCCGCCGCTGCGACCGAAAAACCGGCGGCTGGCCGGCGGGCGCGCCTGTCCGACGAGCGTGTCCTCATCGCCCGAACCGGGACCGGCAGCGCCGGCGACATCATCCGGCAGGCCCTTGGCAAGAGCCTCGAAGGCCTGGACATCGCCGGATCCGATGGCGATGACGAACTTGTTGCCGTTTTGCTTGAGAAGCTTCTGCACGCCCTTGATCGTATAGCCCTGATCGTAGAGCAGGTGGCGGATGCCTTTCAGCAGATCGACATCGTCGGGGCGGTAATAGCGCCGCCCGCCGCCGCGCTTCATCGGCTTGATCTGATTGAAACGGGTTTCCCAGAAACGCAGCACATGTTGCGGCAGGTCGAGGTCGTCGGCAACTTCGGAGATGGTGCGAAAGGCGTCAGCGCTCTTGTCCATCGTCATCCTGCCTTCTGCTGGGACGGCTTTCCGTCAACGGTTTCGCGCATGCTGCAGCGAATCAAGACGCCGCTACGCAATAGCGGCTTATTCAAGCATCTCGACAGGAAAGATCAAGCTTTGGCGCGGGTCCGGCAAGCGCCATGCACCGCTGTCTTGGTCTGTTGTCTTGGGCGGGGCGCGGCAATTCTTTCAGGAAATGTCAGGCGCCGGTACCGGCCTTGCCGCCCGGCCTGTTCATGCCCGCCACAGCCGCCGCGCCTTCGCTGCCCGTGTCGGCCGAAGATTCGGAATTGCGGGCCGCGTTGGCCGAGGTCTTGCCGATGGCCTTGCGATGGCCGGCCAAGACCCGGTTTTTCAGAACGTTCGAAGCCTTGAAGGTCATCACCCGGCGCGGCGAAATCGGCACTTCCTCACCGGTTTTCGGGTTGCGGCCAATGCGTTCCTTCTTGTCGCGCACCTGAAATGTGGCAAAGGAGGACAACTTGACGGAATCGCCGCGAACAATGGCGCCGCAGATCTCGTCGATGACCATCTCGACCAGATCCGCCGATTCGGTTCGCGACAGGCCGACTTTCCGAAAGACAGCCTCCGCCAGATCTGCACGTGTTACAGTTTTGCCGCTCATTTGTCCCTGCCACGCGGCCCACTTCCCCATTCGTCAGGCCGGTGGCGCAACTGTATGGGCCATGTCCCCCAAGGTCAAGCAAGCCCTTGAAGTATTGCGGACAAACGGGCAGCGACAAGGTTTCAGATTTCCTAATAGAAACCGCGGCCTGGCCAAAAGCGATACAGTTTACCTGCGGCGGGCCGGAAGATTGCTTTTCGCAACCGGTTGATGGCCGGTTGATGGCCGGGTCAATGACCGGCTCGATGGCCCGGTCGGTGACCAAGGGGCGGCTTGGAGGGCAATCGCCTACCAGCGCAGGAGAACAGACCCCCAGGTGAAGCCGCCGCCCATGGCTTCAAGCAGGACCATGTCGCCTTTCTGGATGCGTCCCTCGGACGCGGCATGATGCAGCGCCAGCGGAATGGAAGCCGCCGAAGTGTTGCCATGCCGATCGACCGTCAGGATCACTTTTTCCGGAGCGATGCCGAGCTTTTTCGCCGAGGCTTCAATGATGCGCCGGTTGGCCTGATGCGGCACGAACCAGTCGATGTCCTGTGAGGTCAGACCCGTGGCCTCATAGGCGGCCTCGATGACATCGGTGATCATGCCGACAGCGTGTTTGAAGACCTCGCGTCCCTGCATGCGCAATTGGCCGACCGTGCCGGTCGAGGACGGGCCGCCATCGACATAGAGCTTTTCCATGTGACTGCCGTCGGAGCGCAGATGGGCGGTGAGAATGCCGCGATCGGCGGTGGTGCCCTCGCCCTGCTGCGCTTCGAGGATAATGGCGCCGGCGCCGTCGCCGAACAAGACGCAGGTGGTGCGGTCAGTCCAGTCGAGAATGCGTGAAAAGGTCTCGGCGCCGATCACCAGCACGCGCCTGGCGAGCCCGGTCTTGATGTAGTTGTCGGCTGTGGTCACCGCGAAGACGAAGCCGGAGCAGACCGCCTGCAGATCGAAGGCGAAACCGTGATGCATGCCGAGGCGGCTCTGAATGTTGACCGCGGTCGCCGGAAAGGTGTTGTCCGGGGTCGATGTGGCCAGGATGATCATGTCGATGTCGGCGACTGTCAGGCCGGCATTGTCAAGCGCCTGGCGCGCGGCCGCCTCGCCGAGCGAGGCCGTCGTCTCGGTCTCGTCGGCAATGTGGCGCTGGCGGATGCCGGTGCGCTGCACGATCCATTCATCGCTGGTTTCGACAATCCCCTCGATTTCGGCATTTGCCATCGCCCGCTTGGGCAACGCGGCTCCGAAACCGCAAACTACTGATCTGATCATGCTATTGGCCCTGCTCGTCGACGCCGGCCTTCGGCCCTGAAAGGTCGGACGGACGACGGGAATGATACAAATTAAGGTCCTGTTCGATACGCGCCTTGAGCCCGTTGCGCGCCATGTCGTAACCGACATCGATGGCATTGGCAAAACCATCGGCATCGGCGCCGCCATGGCTCTTGATCACGATGCCGTTGAGGCCGAGAAAAACGCCGCCATTGACCTTGCCGGGATCCATTTTCTCGCGCAGCAGATCAAAGGCGCCCTTGGCGAAGAAGTAACCGATCTTGGCCAGCAGCGTGCGCGACATGGCGGCGCGCAGATATTGCGCGATCTGGCGCGCTGTGCCCTCGGCGGTCTTCAGGGCGATGTTGCCGACAAAGCCCTCGGTGACCACGACATCGACCGTGCCGCGTCCGAGATCATTGCCCTCGACATTGCCATGGTATTTCAGGCCCGGAAGATTGGCGTCGCGCAACAGACGACCGGCCTCCTTGACCTCTTCATTGCCCTTGACCTCCTCGACGCCGATATTCAGAAGGCCGACGGTTGGCCTCTGGATCTGGAACAGGGCGCGCGACATGGCAGCGCCCATCATCGAGAAATCGATCAATTGCTGGGCATCGGCGCCAACGGTCGCTCCGACGTCAAGGACGATGCTCTCGCCGCGCATGGTCGGCCATATCGCGGCAATGGCCGGGCGTTCGATATTGGCCATGGTGCGCAGGCAGAACATCGCCATGGCCATCAGCGCCCCGGTGTTGCCGGCCGACACGCAGACATCGGCATTGCCGGTCTTGACCGATTCGATGGCGCACCACATCGAAGAGCGGTAACGTCCCTGGCGCAGCGCCTGGCTCGGCTTGGCATCCATCTGCACCGCGATCTCGGCCGGGATGAAAGTGGAGGCCTTTTGCAGCGCCGGGTGGCGGGCGAGTATAGGCTCGCACTCGGCCGCGATGCCGTGCAGGACGAAACGGGTATCGGGATGACGCTCCAACGACAGCGCGACGCCGGGAATGGTGACTTCAGGGCCATGATCGCCCCCCATCAGATCCACCGATATGCTTACCACGCGCTGTCCTTTTTCTCTGCCGCACTCACGCTCTTGCCCCCCGCTGACACTCTTGTCGCTACCAGCACGGGCTGATTGATCGGCACCGGTGATCGCTGCTGGTCGCCGCGCAACGCCGCCTTTCAGCGCCGCCGGAGCTCGCATCTGCACCGCGCCACGGGCCGAACCGCGGTCCGCCGCAAATCGGGGGTGAAAATACCGCTTTTCCGCCAGCGCACAACCGCTTTGTGGGGGCCGGCTGTGGCGAGCATGTGGCAACAGGCGCCGGGTCGATCGCATTCGCGGCATTGCGGTTGCCGATCGCGCTGCCTGGCGGGCCGCACCTGCAATCGCGAAGGGACGGGCCCCGTCCGCGCCAGGTCAATCCGACCCGTTCTCCCCGGTCGGGTCTTCCCTGGTCGCCGATTTCAGCACCGCGAAGGGGGAAATTTTCTCGTCCCGATCGGGATCGGATTCGATATGGCCCTGAAAGGCGGCGTCATCGCGGCGCGGATACGGATCGATGGCAAGGGCGGCGTACTCCGCGGCCACGGCGCCGATGTCGATCCGGTCGCCGCCAAAGGTTTCCGGCAAGTCGGGGCCCTCGGCATCGATGACCATCTCGCCGCTCTCCAGTTCGATGCGCGCCAGACGCGAATTTTCCGGCACGAACAGCGTCTCGAACGCCTCGCTGATGTCCTGGCGCACCGGTTCGAGGCTGACGACGCAGGGCTGCACAACGGTAGCCTCGACCCGGCCCTTGACGCGCACACCGTCGCGCTTCCAGCGGCTGACAGCTGCGGTACCGGAGAAGGCTTCGACCTCATCGACACCCCAGACGGTGGCCAGTCGGCGCAGCTCACTGCCCTCTGCCGCAAAGGTCAGCTGTACGGGGTTGGCGGCAATGCGGCCGACATTGACCGTGAAAGAGAAGGCCGGATCGGCGGTGCCATCATTGTCGGTGCGCGTCATCATCTTTCCTCCGTTAAAACCGGAGCCGGCGGAAAGTGCACCGTGCCGCCTTCATACTCGGCTTGCGCGACATTCGCGAGAGCGCGATCCACGCGGAAGGCATGCTCGGCCAGCGCCTGCATCGAGGGCGCGGTCGGCGGTGGTGTTGCGGGATGAATATTGCGCGCCAGGGCAGCGGCCAGCGCCTCGCGGTCATCAGCGGCCAGAGCCGCCTCGTAGCTGTCGGCGCGGCCGTAGAACATGCGGCCGATCTTCTTCATGCGCTTGGGCACACCGGCATCGCCGATGCCGAGCTCGCGCATCGAATGGTCGATGTCCTCGAAGAAGGCCTCGATGATCTCCTGGGCGACCAGGCGCGCTGTCGGACCGGCGTCGCGGCTGTGGCGGAAATAGAGCACCATGTGCAGGGTGATCATTTCAAACCGGCCCATCACCGTATCGGGCACATTCATGTCACGATAGAACACCGGCTGACGCGCACTCTCGGTGATCGCCTCATATTGGCGGGTGACCAGAGCCGAATTGGCCTTTTTTCGTTCGAAAAGCGAAAAAATCATCAAATTGCCTTCAATGCGGTTCGGTAAGGCAGGGATCCGATCGCGGTTGCATCGGGACGGAAGCTGGTTTACCGAATGAAGCGCAAAAGGCAACCGCAGCCTGCGCGTCCGAGGGAGATGTCGTTGACGAGAAGTGTTTTCAAGGCAACCGGGAGAACTTTCCGGCTGACCACCGCCGTGCTGGCCTTGTCGGTGCTTGGCGCATCGGGCTGCATGACGAAAGAAGTGCTCAACCAGGGTTATGTGATCGACCAGCAGGCGCTGGAGCTCACCCCCGTCGGATCGAGCCGTGACCAGGTGCTGTTGTCGCTGGGGACGCCCTCAACCACCGCCACTTTCGACAATGAGGTCTTCTATTACATCTCGCAGAAGCGCGAGCGGGCAGCGATGTTCCTGAAGCCGAAGCTGGTGTCCCAGGATGTGCTGGCGGTCTATTTCGACGATGAGGGGACGGTGACCAACATCGCCCATTACACGTTGAAGGACGGGCGTGCCTTCGACACGATTTCGCGCACGACGCCAACCGGCGGCCAGGACGAGACCTTCCTGCTGCAATTGCTGACCGGCGCCAGCTCGAATGTCGGCAGCTCGGTGGCGAAATCGCTGCTGGGAACCTAGCGTCAGAGCCCCTCAGTCGGCTTCATATGAAAACCCCCGCGAGAGACCTCGCGGGGGTTTCTTGCTGTTAAGGCCGCCGGCGCTGTCGCGCCGGCGGCGGATTGATCACGCTCAGGCCGAGTGGGCGAGAACCGCCAGCAGCAAAAGCGCGACGATGTTGGTGATCTTGATGGCCGGGTTGACTGCCGGACCGGCGGTGTCCTTGTAGGGATCGCCGACCGTGTCGCCGGTCACCGAGGCCATGTGCGCATCCGAGCCCTTGACGTGCTTGACGCCGTCCTTGTCGACAAAGCCGTCCTCGAAGGACTTCTTGGCGTTGTCCCAGGCCCCGCCGCCGGAGGTCATCGAGATGGCGACGAACAGGCCGTTGACGATGACGCCGAGCAGCGACGCCCCGAGCGCCGCGAAGGCCGAAGCGCGCGAGCCGGAAATCAGCAGGACGCCGAAATAGACGACCAGCGGCGCCAGAACCGGCAGCAGCGAGGGAATGATCATTTCCTTGATCGCCGCCTTGGTCAGCATGTCGACGGCCCGGCCGTAGTCGGGCTTTTCCGTGCCCTGCATGATGCCGGGTTTTTCGCGGAACTGACGGCGCACTTCCTCGACGACGGCGCCGCCGGCACGGCCGACCGCGGTCATGGCAATACCGCCGAACAGATAGGGGATCAGTCCGCCGAAGATCAGGCCGGCGACGACATAGGGGTTGGACAGATCAAAGGAGATCTCGCCCATGCCGGCAAAGTAAGGATACTGATCGGAATTGGCGGCGAAGAACTGCAGATCGTTGGAATAGGCGGCAAACAGCACCAGGGCGCCGAGGCCGGCGGAACCGATGGCGTAGCCCTTGGTCACCGCCTTGGTGGTGTTGCCGACCGCGTCGAGTGCATCGGTCGTCTGGCGCACTTCCGGTGGCAGGTCGGACATTTCGGCAATACCACCGGCATTGTCGGTGACCGGACCGAAGGCATCGAGGGCGACGATCATGCCGGCGATGCCGAGCATGGCGGTAACCGCGATGGCCGTGCCGAAAAGACCGGCGAGCTGAAAGGTCGAGATGATGCCCGCGACGATGACGATGGCCGGCAGGGCCGTCGATTCGAGCGAGATCGCCAGACCCTGGATGACATTGGTGCCGTGGCCGGTGACCGATGCCTGGCTGATCGAATTGACCGGGCGCTTGTTGGTGCCGGTGTAGTATTCGGTGATCACGACGATCAGCGCGGTGACGATCAGGCCGATGACGCCGCAGCCGAACAAAGCCCAGCCGGTGATCATCTGGCCGGCGACTTCGGCAACATCGCCAAATCCGACGGTGGCCCAGGTGGCGACCGCGAGCCCGACGATGGACAGAAGGCCGGTGACGATCAGACCCTTGTAGAGCGCGCCCATGATCGAGCCGTTCTGACCAAGCTTGACGAAGAAGGTGCCGGCAATCGAGGTCAGGATCGAGGCGCCGCAGATGGCCAGCGGATACAGCATGGTGGCGCCGAGAAGCGCCGAGCCGCCGAAGAAGATGGCCGCGAGAACCATGGTGGCCACGACGGTGACCGCATAGGTTTCGAACAGGTCGGCGGCCATGCCGGCGCAGTCGCCGACATTGTCGCCGACATTGTCAGCGATGGTGGCCGGGTTGCGCGGATCGTCCTCGGGAATACCGGCTTCGACCTTGCCGACCAGATCGCCGCCAACATCGGCGCCCTTGGTGAAGATGCCGCCGCCGAGGCGGGCGAAGATGGAGATCAGCGAAGCGCCGAAACCGAGCGCCACGAGCGCGTCGATGACAAGGCGGCCATCAGAGGGAAGCCCCATGCCGGCGGTCAGGACGGCGTAGTAGACGGAAACGCCAAGCAGGGCGAGGCCGGCCACCAGCATGCCGGTGATGGCGCCGGATTTGAAGGCGACGTCGAGGCCGGCGGCAAGGCTGCCTGCAGCGGCCTGGGCGGTGCGTACATTGGCGCGTACGGACACATGCATGCCGATGAAGCCGGCCAGTCCGGAGAGCACCGCACCGATCAGGAAGCCGACGGCAGCCAGGGCGCCGAGAAGCAACCAGGTGATCACGAAAACGACGGCACCAACGATCCCGATCGTGGTGTACTGACGGGTCAGATAGGCTTGGGCGCCCTCGCGGATATAACCGGCGATTTCCCGCATCCGCTCATTGCCCTGATCGGCGGCGAGCACCGATCGGGTGGCCCAGATCGCGTAGACGATCGACAGCAGGCCACAGACAATGACAGCCAACAAAATTGTCATGCTTACTTTCCTCCAATTGACAACCGGCGGTCTTCGCCCCGGTCAGAAGCGCAGTCGCACGGAGCCAGTTGTCCCCTCCCCGTCGCGGCGCGCGGCGATGTTGCGTGAGGGCTCATACCGCGTCAAGTGCTGAAGCGGCCGCGAGCGGGCTTGCAAACACTCTTTCGGGCCTTATCGCGTCGGCAGTCGGAGACAGCGGCAGCATTGAAGGAGTTCACACGGCGGCAGCGGCCTGCCGGCGGTCGGCGCGCACCTGTCCGGCGAGCACGGCAAGGCAGAGCAGCGCCACCGGCCAGAAGACCAGGCTGACCGTCTCCCAGCCCCAATGGTTGAGCACGGTGCCGGACATCAGCGACGCAAAAGCGACGCTGGAAAACAGGGTGATGTCGTGAAAGCCCTGCACGATATTCTTTTCGGAGGCGCGGTAGGTGGTGGTGACCATGGCGGTGGCGCCGATGAAGCCGAAATTCCAGCCGATGCCGAGCAGCACGAGGGCCAGCCAGAAGTTCCACAATTCGATGCCGAGGGCGGCGATGACGGCGCAGGCGAGCAGGATCAGCAGGCCGGCGGCGGTGATGGTCTCACGCCCGAAGCGGGCGATCAGCCGGCCGGTGAAGAAGCTCGGGGCGAACATGGCCATGACATGCCACTGGATGCCGAGCGTGGCGAGCGTCGGGGAAAAGCCGCAGCCGACCATGGCCAGCGGCGCACCGGTCATCATGAACGACATCAGCGCATAGGCGCCGATGGCGCAGGTCATGGCCGTGATGAAGCGGCGCTGGCGGATGATCTCGCCGAGTGGCCGGGCCGGCGTGTCATCATGGCCCACATCGCCGGGCACGGTGTCGTTGGGAATGCGCAGGAAGGACAGGATGGCGGCAGCAATGGCGGCCAGCGGCACGATCGCCGCGAAGGCTCCGGCGAAACTGATCGGGGCGAACAGGTCACCGGCGTAGATCACCGTCTGCGGGCCGATGATGGCGGCGAAGACCCCGCCGGCCAGCACCCAGGAGATCGCCTGGGCCTTGAAGGCGGCGGGCGCGCCGTCGGCAGCCGCGAAGCGGTATTGCTGGGTGAAGGACTGGCCGGCGCCGATGATCAGCATGCCGATGGCAAAGAGGAGGAAACTCTGGCGGAACAGGGCAATGGCGGCAATCAAGCCGCCGGTGGCGAGTACGGCGCTGCCGCTCATGAACCCGTAGCGCCGGCCGACCCCGCGCATCAGCCAGGCCGCTGGCAGGGCGCCGAGCGCCAGCCCGACATTGAAGCCGGTGACCGGCGCCGTGGCCCAGGACTTGTCGCTGGCGAGAAGCTGATAACCGACCAGACCGCCGAGCGAAATGGCGATCGGCGAACAGGCTCCCGAGACGGCCTGGGCGGCCGACAAGAGCAGGGCATTGCGGCGCGCCAGCGCCAAGGGTTTCGATAGGGGCTGGCCAAGGCTTGCCGGCGCTGCCGTGGCAGGCCGCGGCGCGCCGGGCCGCTCGTTCACGGCTGGTCCGTTTCGCCCGGCTTGACGCGCAGACGGCGGGCCAGCCGGTCGAGCACGGCATTGACGATGCGCGGCTCTTCTTCCGCATAAAAGGCGCGGGCGACGTCGACATATTCATTGACGATCACCGCATGCGGCACATCGCGCTTCTTGAGAAGCTCCCATGCGCCGGCGCGCAGGATGGCACGCAAGGTGGCATCGAGGCGCGACAGCGGCCAGTCTTCGGTCAAGGCGCCGCGCACCATCGGGTCGAGCTCGCGCTGCATGTCGACAACGCCGGAAACAACGGCGCGGAACCAGGCCGGATCGGCCTGGCGATATTGCTCGCCGTCAACCTCCTGCCCCAGACGGTGCGCTTCGTATTCGCCGACCGTCTCGAGAAGGCCGGTGCCACCGACATCCATCTGATAGAGCGCCTGGACAGCGGCGAGCCGGGCCGCGCCACGCTGGTTGGCCGGCTTGACTTCAGGCGTGCCCGCCGGCGCGGCCGGAGATTTTTCACCCGCACCCTTGCCGGGTTTTGCCCCCGAAGGTCCCTTTGGTCGGCTTGTCATCGCTCAGCCTTCCATCCGGTTGCGAATGTCGATCATCTGCAGGGCGGCGCGCGCCGCAAAGCCGCCCTTGTCAAGGCGCTCGGGGCGGACCCGTTCCCAGGCCTGGTCGGCATTCTCGACGGTCATGATGGCGTTGCCGAGCGCCAGGGCTTCGCTGACCGCGAGATTCATCAGGCCGCGGGCTGATTCGTTGGCAACGATCTCGAAATGATAGGTCTCGCCACGGATGACGATGCCGAGCGCCACGAAGCCGTCATAGGACGTGCCGCCGTTCTCGGCGGCATCAAGCGCCATCGAAACGGTGGCGGGAATCTCCAGCGCGCCGGGTACGGTGATCACGTCCCAGGTGGCGCCGGCAGCCTTCAGAGCCTGTTCGGCGCCGGCCAGAAGCGCGTCCGACATATCGTCGTAAAAGCGCGCCTCGACGACAAGCAGATGCGGAGCGGACGTCGTTTGCATAAGTGGGTTCCAGAACTGGCATTCTTATCATGGTGCACGCCGCGGTTTGATGCCGGGGCGGCGACGAGGCGGTCAAACCACTTTGCGCTGGCGAAGGCAAGTCAAATCCAAGGCGCGGCAGCGTCCGGATGCCATGCCGGCTGCGGCCGGCCGCCCGGCGCCGGGGTTGGTTCACGGAAGCTCGGTATAGTCCTTCAGCGGCATGTCGTCACGCAAGGGGACAGTCTGCCGCTCGATCATGCGATGCACGCGCAGCGGCGTCGGGCCGCGATGCAAGGCCGCAAGGCGGTCGCTGACTTCGGCATCGGCCTTGGTGCGGCGCTCATTGTGGCGGACATATTCGATCCAGGTGGCGACGTGATAGGTCTCGGTCCAGATGTCGGGATTTTCCAGATCGCGCAGCAGGGCCCATTGCCGGGCACCGTCGCGGATGCGGATACGGCGGCGATCGGCCATCAGGCGCAGGAATTCCGGCACGTCGGCCTGATCGATCTCGTAATCGACCATGACCATGATCGGCCCCGAGCGCTGGCGCAGATCAAGGCGCAGCTCGGGCTCGCGGAAGCGGCCGAGAGGGTCGAGTTCATCGCCCCCCGATTGCGGCAATCGGACGAGCAGGCCGACCGCCGCGCCGCCGACCAGCACCAGACCGGCGGCCATCAGTGCTGCGGGCAGCGAGGCTTCGGCGGCAATCGCGCCCCAGACCCAGGCTCCGATAGCCATGCCGCCAAAGGCGCAGGTCTGATAGATCGACAGGGCGCGACCGACCACCCAGCGCGGCGTCGACAGCTGCACCGAGACGTTGAACAGCGACAGCGACGATAGCCAGCCGGCGCCGGCGAGCAGCAGAACGAGGCAATCGATCAGCAGGCTGCTGCTCACCGCGAGCACCATCACGGCCAGCGAAACGGCGAGAAAACCGGCACGGATGATCTGCTCATTGTCAAAACGGGCACGCAGCCACAGGCTACCCAGCGCGCCACCGATGGCGCCGACGCCATAACTTCCAAGCAGAATGCCGAAGGTGATGGCCGTGCCCTGCAGCTGCTGACGGGCAACCAGCGGCAAGAGGGCGAGAATCGCCACGGCGCCAAAGCCGAACAGGAAGGTGCGGGCGAGAACGCGCAGGAGATTGGGGGACATGGCGACGTAGCGGATGCCAGCGGATACGGCGAGCAGGAAGGGTTCGCGCGGCAGACGCTGTTCATTGGCCGGGCTGCGCCAGGCCAACAGCGCAATGATGAGAAAAATGTAACTCGCCGCATTGACCGCGAAGGCGAGCGCCGCACCGGCGATCGAGACGATGAAGCCGCCCAATGCCGGTCCGACCGAGCGCATCAGGTTAAAGCCCATCGAGTTCATCAGCACCGCCGACGGGACATCCTCGCGCGGCACCAGATCGCGCACCGAGGACTGCCAGGAGGGATTGTGGACGGCCATGCCGCAGCCGATGAGAAAGGTGAAGGCAAGCAGCGACCAGGGCGTCAACAGGTCCAGCCATGCGGCCGCCGTCAAGGCGATCGACACGACGAACATGAAGATCTGGGCGACCAGCATGATGCGCCGGCGGTCGTAGGAATCCGCCAGAGCCCCGGCCAGCAAGGCGAACAACATGATCGGCAGCGTGTTGGAGCCGGCCACGAGCGCGACCTGCACCGGCGAGGTGGCGATTGACGTCATCAGCCAGCCGGCGCCGACGGTTTGCACCAGGGTGCCGAGATTCGACATCATGGTGGCGCCCCACAGCATGCGATAGGTGCGGTTGGCGAGCAGATCGAGCGGCGAGCCGGTTTTCTTCACAGATCCTCCTTGCTGCTCATCTCTTTCGCTTGTGCCAGGCGCGCGGTCAATCGCCGCGATGCCGCCGGGCGAAACTCTTGCCTCACCCGCAAGTTGAATTGGCGTGGAGCTATCCTTAAAAATCGCATGGTATTTTTCGTAAATACGCTGAATCCCCCGTAAAATTTAAGAGATACTAAAGAGTTGCTGGTCATCATTCGCCTATCAACGGGTGGAAGTCGCAGACTGCTAGGCCGCTATGACAACGGCTACCCGGGGTCGCCCCCCGGGATCTTCCAGACCCAATGGTGCCAATCAACAGGCAATCGAGCACGCTGTCACACCGGATCTGTGGGGATCGGGGGGGACAGGTTGGTGGTCCGCGAGGAGCACGCCAGGCGCGGCTCGATATCAGCCAGACAAAGGGGAAGAGCTCGTGAAAAGTTTGTCTTTCGGCTTCGGCCATGACGCCAAGGGAATGCTGGAAGCCATCGGCAAGTCGATGGCGATCATCGAATTCGACATGAAGGGGAATATCCTCGCGGCGAACGAGAATTTCTGCGGTGCGATCGGCTACAAGCCTGAAGAAATCGTTGGCAAGCACCACAGCATGTTCGTCGACCCGGACGAAGCAAAGAGCGAAAGCTACCGGGCCTTCTGGGACAAGCTCGGGCGCGGCGAATTCGACAGCGGGCGCTACAAGCGGTTGGCCAAGGGTGGCCGGGAAATCTGGATCGAAGCGACCTACAACCCGGTGTTCAAGGGCGGCAAGGCCTACAAGGTCGTCAAGTTCGCCACCGATATCACCCAGCAGATGATCGAATCCGCCGACAGCAACGGCAAGATTGCCGCCTTGTCCCGCTCCCAGGCGGTGATCGAGTTCAAGCCGGACGGCACGATCCTGAAGGCCAACGAGAATTTCTGCGGCGCGCTGGGCTACGGGCATGACGAGATCGTCGGCAAGCATCATTCGATGTTCTGCGAGGCCGATTACGCCAATAGCGAGGACTATCGCAATTTCTGGCCGAAACTGGCGCGCGGCGAGTTCTACTCCGGTGAATTCCTGCGTATCGGCAAGGGCGGCAAGCGCATTCACATCCAGGCGACCTACAATCCGATCACCGATGCCGAAGGCAAGGTGTTCAAGGTGGTCAAGTTTGCCAGCGACATCACCGATCGCGTCAGCAATGTCGAGACATTGGCCGAAGCCCTGCAGGGATTGGCCGGCGGCAATCTCGCCGTACATATCGACAAGCCCTTCATTCCGTCGCTGGAGCGACTGCGCAAGGATTTCAACGGCGCCACCGAGCGGCTGGGAAGCGCCATGCGCCAGGTGAGCGAAAACGCCGCTTCGATCGCCTCGGCGGCCGATCAGGTGCGCGATGCGTCCAACGATCTGTCGCGGCGCACCGAACAGCAGGCTGCGTCCGTCGAGGAGACGGCGGCAGCGCTGGAAGAAATCACCACCACGGTCAATGATGCCTCCGTCCGGGCCCGGGAAGCCGGCGCGCTGGCTGACCGAACCCGCGAGAATGCCGAGCATTCGGGCAATATCGTTCAGGATGCCGTGGCGGCAATGGGACGCATCGAGGCGTCGGCGCACGAGATCACCAATATCATCGGCGTCATCGACGAGATCGCCTTCCAGACCAATTTGCTGGCACTCAATGCGGGTGTCGAGGCGGCGCGGGCCGGTGAGGCCGGCAAGGGCTTTGCCGTCGTCGCGCAGGAAGTGCGGGAACTGGCGCAGCGCTCGGCTACGGCCGCCAAGGAGATCAAGGGGTTGATCTCCGCCTCCGACGGCCACGTCAAGACCGGCGTCAAGCTGGTCGGAGAGACCGGAGAAACACTGACGGCGATCGTTGCGCAGGTCAATGAGGTTTCGGCGAATGTGCAGGCGATCGTCACGGCGTCGGCGGAACAGGCCACCGGACTTGGCGAGATCAACCATGCGGTGACCTCGATCGACCAGGGCACGCAACAAAATGCGGCGATGGTCGAGGAATCCTCGGCGGCGGCACACTCGCTGGCCGGCGAAGCGGCGGAACTGTTCAAGATGATCGGGCAGTTCCAGCTCGACGACACGGTGCGTCAGGATCGTGCCGTTCAAGCAACCCAACGCGCCGCCGCATAGGCCGCAGACACTACGCGACGGAAAGGCCGGCGTTCAGCCGGCCTTTTTTATGGCAACAAGGGGGAACAGCGCGGGGTCAGGCTTCCTCTGCGCCATATTCGGCGAGGCGGGCGGCATAGCGGGCCAGGGTGTCGATCTCGAGATTGACCGCATCGCCGGCGCGGCGTTCACCCCAGGTGGTCACCTCGAGGGAATGGCGGATCAGCAGGACGTCGAACGCATTGCCATTGACGCGGTTGACGGTCAGCGACGTGCCATCGAGCGCCACGGAGCCTTTCGGCGCAATGAATTTTGCCAGATCGCCGGGCGCGCGCAACACGAAGCGACGCGCCTCGCCTTCATCACGCACCTCGATAATTTCGGCGCGGCCATCGGCATGGCCGGAAACAAGATGCCCGCCGAGTTCATCGCCGATTTTCAAAGCGCGTTCGAGATTGATGCGGCGGCCGGGTTTCCAGTCGCCGATGGTGGTCAGGCGCAGCGCCTCTTCCCACGCCTCGACCTCGAACCAGCGGCCCTCGGTGTTGTCATCCGGCAAGGCGGTGACGGTCAGGCAGACCCCGGCGCAGGCAATCGAGGCGCCGATGGCAATCGTGGCGGGATCATAGGCCGTGGCGATCTTCAGACGCATGCCGGAATCGCGCGCGCTCAAATCCGACAGTGTGCCGATATCCGTGATGATGCCGGTGAACATTCAATTCTGCCTTTCGAAACTGTCCATGCGATCGGGGCCGTACCAGGCGGTCCGCAGCGGTTTGAAGCGCGCCGGTACGCTCTCGCGTGTCAGCGGCGCAACGATCCCCTCGCCCGCCGCAATGTCGGCAAGCTTTTGCGGCGCAGTCATGAGCACCAGCCGATCGACCAGATCCTCATCGAGAAAGGAGCGTGCCACAGCTGCGCCGCCCTCGACAAACAGGGTCGACAGGCCGCGGGCGGCAAGATCTTCCAGAAGCTCCGGCAGGGCCAGCTTGCCCTCAAGCGGCTCGGCGGCAATGAATTCGGCGCCAAGGGCAGCAAGGGACGGCCGCTTGTCGGCATCGGGCGGGGCTGAACTGGCGATCCACAAGGGCGTCCGGCGAGCGCTGGCGGCCAGCTGTGAGGCGGGATCGAGGCGCAGGGCGTCATCGAGCACGAGGCGGATCGGCGAGCGGTCTTCCAGTCCCGGCAGGCGGCATGTCAGGGCCGGGTCATCGGCCAATGCGGTGCCGGAGCCGATCAGGATGATATCGCTCGCGGCGCGCATGAGATGCACCTGGCGGTTGGCGATCTCGCCGGTCAGCGCCACCTGGCCCGTGCCGCGCAGGCCCATCAAGCCGTCGGCGGAAAGCGCAAGCTTGAGAGTCACATGCAGGCGGTTCTTCGTGCGTCGAGTCAGGTAGCCGGCAAGGTCTCGGGCGGCGTTATCGGCCAGAACGCCCTCTTCCACCTCGATGCCGGCGCGGCGCAGGATCTCGTAACCCCGGCCGCAAACGCGCGGATCGGGATCGCCGGCAGCACCGACCACGCGGGCGACACCGGCGCTGACCAGCGCATCGGCGCAGGGCGCGGTGCGGCCGTGATGGGCGCAGGGTTCCAGAGTGACATAGGCGGTGGCGCCGCGAGCCCTCTCGCCGGCCTCGGCGAGCGCCTGCGGTTCGGCATGCGGCCGGCCGCCAAGCGCCGTAACGCCGCTGCCGATGATCACCGGCCCCTGCCCGAAATCGCGCACCAGCAGCGTCGCGACCGAGGGATTGGCGCCGGTGCGGCCCTCGTTCAGGCGCGCCAGACGGATGGCCGCAGCCATGTAGCGCCGGTCCAGATCGGAAGACGGCGGCCGGCCGGTCATCAGTCCTTTTCCGGGATGATCGTGTCGCTGGCGATCTTGGCCTGCAATTCGGCGATGGTGCGTTCGAAATCCTCCGGTCCGGCAAAATCGCGATACACCGAGGCGTAGCGGACGAAACCGACGTCATCGAGCGCCTTCAGCGCCTCGAGAACCAGAAGGCCGATCTCATCGGTCGCCACTTCCGTTTCGCCGGAACTTTCCAGCCGGCGCACGATGCCCGAGACGGCGCGGTCGATGCGCTCGCGCTCGACCGGACGCTTGCGCAGGGCGATCTCGAAAGAGCGCTGCAGCTTGTCGCGATCGAAGGGGACGCGGCGTCCGGTTTTCTTGGAAACCACCAGATCGCGCAGTTGCACGCGCTCAAAGGTGGTGAAGCGGCCGCCACAGCCCGGGCAGACGCGGCGCCGGCGGATCGCAGCGCCATCCTCGGCGGGGCGCGAATCCTTCACCTGGCTGTCTTCGGAACTGCAATAGGGACAGCGCATGCCGCGGCTCAATCCATGCCGGCGTAAAGCGGGAAACGGTCGGTCAGGGCGATCACCTTCTTGCGGACTTCTTGCTCGACGGCGGCGTTGCCTTCATCCGAGTTCGAAGCCTTCAGGCCGTCCAGCACCTCGCCGATCAGCGCCCCGACCTGGCGGAACTCGGCTTCGCCAAAGCCGCGCGTCGTGCCGGCGGGGGTGCCGAGACGAATGCCGGAGGTCACAAACGGCTTTTCCGGGTCGAAAGGAATGCCGTTCTTGTTGCAGGTGATATTGGCACGGCCGAGGGCCGCCTCGGCACGCTTGCCGGTGGCATTTTTCGGTCGCAGATCAACGAGCATCGAATGGTTGTCGGTGCCGCCGGAGACAATGTCGAGGCCGTGCTCCTGCAGCGAAGCGGCCAGGGCGCGCGCATTGGCAACGACATTGGCGGCATAGGTCTTGAAGGAGGGATCGAGCGCTTCCTTCAGGGCGACGGCCTTGGCGGCGATGACATGCATCAGCGGCCCGCCCTGCAGCCCGGGGAACACCGCCGAGTTGATCTTCTTGGCGATCGCCTCGTCATTGGTGACGATCATGCCACCACGCGGGCCGCGCAGCGATTTGTGGGTCGTCGTGGTGACCACATGCGCATGCGGCACCGGGGACGGATGCGCGCCGCCGGCAACCAGACCGGCGATATGCGCCATGTCGACCATAAGATAGGCGCCGACCGAATCGGCGATCTCGCGAAAACGCTGCCAGTCCCAGACGCGCGAATAGGCGGTGCCGCCGGCGATGATCAGTTTCGGCTTCTCAGCCTCGGCCTTGGCCGCAATGGCATCCATATCGAGCCGGTGATCGTCTTCGCGCACCCCGTAGGAGACGACATTGAACCACTTGCCGGACATGTTGACCGGCGAACCGTGCGTCAGATGGCCGCCGGAATTCAGATCAAGACCCATGAAGGTGTCGCCGGGCTGCAGCAGCGCCAGGAACACGGCCTGGTTCATCTGCGAGCCGGAATTGGGCTGCACATTGGCAAATTGGCAGCCGAACAGCTCCTTGGCGCGCTCGATTGCCAGGGTTTCGGCGACATCGACAAACTCGCAGCCGCCATAGTAGCGCTTGCCGGGATAGCCCTCGGCATATTTGTTGGTCATGATCGAGCCCTGCGCCTCGAGCACGGCGCGCGAGACGATGTTCTCGGAGGCGATCAGCTCGATTTCATGGCGCTGGCGCCCCAGCTCATCTCGAATGGCACCGAAGATCTCCGGATCGGCCTCGGCCAAGGGCCGGGTGAAGAAGGCTTCGGTGATTTGCACGTCGGACATGACCGTTTCCTCGTGATCGCTGATCGAAATGGCAGGTGTTGCGGCAGACCATGCGGCTGGCCGCGTCTCGAAAGCGGTCTTTACCGCCCTCGCCCGGCAAGGGCAAGCGAGGGTCGGGCGATTGGCGGGGATGAGAACCTGAAAGATGGCTGGCTGCAGGATGACTGGGCGCGCCCGCCGGTTCGACCGGCAGGCTTCGCAATGCTCGCAATAGCGAGGGACAGCGTGCAGCGGTGGGCCTAGCGCAGAGCCAGTTCCTCGACACCATCGCGCTGGTAGATATCGTCGCGGAACTGCACGACACCGTCTTCCGATGCCCAGGCGGTGATGTAGACGAAATAGACCGGCACCGGGTCTGCCAGTTCGATCGGCGTCGAATTGCCGCTCTTGATGGTCGCTTCGATCGCCTGACGATTCCAGCCGGCGGTGTCGCGCAGCAGCCAGGTCGACAGGTCGCGAACATTCTGAACGCGCACGCAGCCGGAGGATTCAAAGCGCAGCAACTTGCCGAACAGCGATTGCTGCGGCGTGTCGTGCATGTACACGGCGTGCGGATTGTGGAAGTTGATCTTGGTCGAGGCCATGGCGTTGATCTTGCCCGGATCCTGGCGGAACATCAGCGCGGGGGCCTCTTCGGCGTGCCAGTCGACGGTTTCCGGTGCCACTTCGTTGCCGGCATTGTCGAACAGGCGGATGGAGTTGCGCGCCAGATAGGTCGGATCCTCGCGCATCAGCGGCACGATGTCCTTCTTGATGATCGAGCGCGGCGCCGTCCAGTAGGGATTGAGAATCACCTCGTGGATCTTGGAATTGAGAATCGGCGTCTGGCGGTCGATCTTGCCGACGATGGCCGTATGGCGCAGCGCGACGCGGCCATTTTCGACGGCCTCGATCTGCGCCGCGGGTATGTTGACCATGACGTAGCGGTCGCCGAGATAGCCGGACATGGAGCGCAGGCGGACCAGGTTGGTCTCCAGCTGGCCAAGTCGCACATCGGCCCTGACATTCAGGGCCTGGAAGGAATAGTTGCCAAGCACGCCGTCGGCGGGCAGGCCGTGCCGCGCCTGGAACCGCTTGACGGCACCATCGACGTAGGAATCGAAGGAATTGGAAACGCCCGCCGTGCGGTCGAGATCACCCGAGACCATCAGACGCTGGCGCAGCTGCTGAACGGCCGGAGAGCTGTCGCCGAGGCGCAGTTTCTCAGTGGCCGGAACCACCGGCCAGCCGCCCTGCGCGACAATGGCCTGGTGCTCGTACATGGCGCGCTCGACAAAGCCGATCGTCTCCGCGGAGGTGACCGGAACCTTGGTGGCGACCTGCTTGACGGCGCGCGAGGACTTGGCATCGAACTGATCGTCCCACTGTCCGCGGCGCGGGGCGTTGATGACGTCGGCAATCGAAGCCTGGGCCTGCGCCAGCCCGGTGGTGGCAGCCAGCGTGGCTAGGCTCGTCGCGCCTCCCAGAAAGACACGGCGGGAAAGCGGGCGAGATCCACTGAGCTTGTTCATGAGGCGGTCACCATCCGGTTGTTGTCGTCGGGCAGCGGCGTTTGCGCCGATCAACCCGGGGTCAACTTCAATGTCAAACCAAGACCCGGGCCAAGACTAAGGCCAAGGTCCCTAACATTTGCAAAACATAATCCGGACGATGTGCCACAGCGGCGAGCGCCAGGCAAGCGACCGGACCGGGGCTGTGCCTGATGCCGCCCCGCCAGATGCGGTGGGTCGCACGGCTTTGTGGCCAATTGATGGTGTGGGGGCGGGCCGGATGGCGCGCTGCAGACCCGTCCCTGCGACGGGGCCACTTCCTGTTCCGTTTCCGCGTCGCCGCCACAGGCTGCGGCGAACGGAGACATTGTCGGAGGGCGCTCAGTCTGCGCCCATGCTGAATATTACAGGCGGTACATGATCTGATCGTTCCAGAAACGGTCGAGACGCTGCATCAGCTTGTTGAGGATCTCGAATTCATTGGTGCCGATACCGCCGACCTGGGCGATCGAGCCGATATGACGGTCATAGAGGGCGGCAACGGTGCCGGCCACTTCACTGCCCTCATCGGTCAGGCTGATGCGCACCGAGCGACGGTCAACGCGCGAGCGCTGGTGGTTGATGTAGCCCAGATCAACCAGCTTCTTGAGGTTGTAGGACACGTTCGAGCCGAGATAGTAGCCGCGGCTGCGCAGCTCGCCGGCCGTCAGTTCGGAATTGCCGATGTTGAAGAGCAGCAGCGCCTGCACCGCATTGATGTCGGAACGGCCCTTGCGGTCGAATTCATCCTTGATGACATCGAGCAGACGGCGATGCAGCCGTTCGACGAGCTGCAGCGATTCCATGTACAGATCGTGAAGATCATTCTGCCCTTCGGCGGGGGTGTCCTTGCGCGCTGCCGTGGCGGCTGCCTGGTGAATGGTTGCCATTGTATTTGCCTCACTGTTGTTGCGGCGGCTTTGTGCCGTCCTTGAGACAAACCCTAGCGAATACGCATAAAATACTACTTAAAATGCAGGCTTAACAGTGCCTTACCTTGGCACAGCTGGCAATCAGAGTGAATCAGGCGTTACATTTCGCGCCCGCTCGCGCTCATGCAGGAAGTAGGCCAGCCGGAAGGCGATGTAGACCACGACCACCAGGGCATAGGCGATGACGACCAGGGGCCGGCTGCCGAACAGATCGGCCATGAAATAATACATGATGACTTCCGTCCCGGCAGCGAGAAACCAGATGACCCCGCCCCAGGCGGCGCCGACCCACAGACCGAGCGCGGCGATGGGAAACAGAACCGACAGGCCGGCAGCGGCGGTCTGCCAATAGGCTGGCAGCAGGTCGAAGCGGAACTGGCCCTCGGCCGACAGCCCGATGAGACGGCTCCAGTAAAAGAGAGCCGAAAGCAGGCAGCCGACCGCGACAATGCGCCGGAAGATCAGGTAGAGACGGTCCAGCAGGCCGGAATCGACCGCGCTTGTCTGGTCATCGTCCACACCGTACATCGCCACCATCACCACCTGTCCATTCGCATCGCGCGCCAGCCGACCGGGCACCGCGCCTCCACTGAACGGGATTCGCGAGGCGGGCGCAAGCGCGGCAAGCAGCGCAGGCTACGGACCCGGCCGGCATCCCTCAAGGCGCACGCGGCGGTCTTGACCGGAATTGCAGCGCGGTTCAAACAGACCCGATACCAGCGGCGGCGCCCTTGCGCGGCGCCCGATAAGCAAAGAGGCCGCCATGACCCGACTCCCCCCCTCCCTGGCAAGCCGCGCCGACGATGTCGATCGGATCACCGGCCATAAGCGCATGCGGCGCAACCGCAAGGCCGACTGGAGCCGCCGCATGGTGCAGGAAAACTGGCTCGGCGTCGAAGACCTAATCTGGACGCTGTTCATCGTACCCGGCACGAATGTCCGCGAGCCCGTCGAAGCCATGCCGGGGGTCTTCCGGCTGAGTGTCGATCAGGCGGTCGAGGCAGCGCGCCACGCCGCCGAACTCGGTATTCCGGCACTGGCGCCCTTCCCCAACATCGCGCAGGACAAACGCGATGAGACCGGATCGCACATTCTCGATGACGACAATCTCATTCATGCGTTCACCCGCGCCATCAAAAAGGCCGTGCCGGACATCGGCATCATCACCGATGTGGCGCTCGACCCCTTCACCAGCCACGGCCATGACGGCATCTACCGCGATGGCGAGATCGTCAATGACGAGACCGTGGCGCTGATTGCGCGGGCAGCGGTGATGCAGGCGGAGGCCGGTGCCGACATCATCGCGCCTTCGGACATGATGGATGGCCGCGTCGGCGCGATCCGCCAGGCGCTCGATTCGGCCGGGCACCAGTCGGTCGGCATCATGTCCTATGCGACGAAGTTCGCCTCCGGATTTTACGGCCCGTATCGCGAAGCGATCGGCACGGCGGACCTGCTCAAGGGCGACAAGCGCAGCTACTACATCGACCCGGCCAACGCCGTGGAAGCGGTGCGCGATGCGGAACTCGACGTGGCCGAAGGCGCCGACATGCTGATGGTCAAGCCCGGCCTCCCCTATCTTGATATCTGCCGGGCGCTGAAGGACAGCTTCGGCCTGCCGACCTTCGCCTACCAGGTGTCGGGCGAATACGCGATGATCAAGGCGGCCGCCGCCAATGGCTGGATCGACGGCGAGCGGGTGATGATGGAATCGCTGCTGGCGTTCAAGCGGGCCGGTTGTGACGGCATTCTCAGTTATTTCGCGCTGGAGGCGGCGGCGCGCATTCGTGCCGGGCATGGTGCACCCGCTCTCAAACCACCGTTCTGACGCCGTGGCGGCCGTTGTGATGCCTGTCCGGGCGTGAAAATTTGCAGCCGGCGCCCGCACTCCCCATATCTGTCGTGGCTATCGCCGGAAGACAGCGGCAGAGGAAGAGATCATGAGCAACGCAGATATTCTTGACGTTTCAGACAGCGCCTATGACGACCGGACACTCTACGAAGGGGTCCGGACGCGACGGGTGCTGGCGTTCTTCATCGATTATGCGCTGGTGCTTCTGCTGTGCATTCCCGTTGCAATGGTGATTTTCGTCGCCGGCGTCCTGACCTTCGGGCTCGGCTTCATGCTCTACAGCGTGCTTTTCGTGCTGGTCGCCGTACCCTATGTCGGCTTCACGCTGGGCGGCGGCAACCAGGCGACACCGGGCATGCGGATGATGGGCATTAGGCTCGAGCGGCTGGACGGGCGCGGTATCGATTTCCTGTTCGCCGTGGTTCACAGCGTGCTGTTCTGGGCCTTCAATGCCATCCTGACGCCGCTGATCCTGCTTGCCACACTGATTCTTGATCGCAAGCAGACGGTTCATGACCGGCTGCTTGGCACCGTGGTCGTGCGGCGCGGGGCCTGACCCGGCTCGCTGGCGGGCCGGAAGGAACAAAATTGCGTTGCCGGGCGTGGCAGCAGTGCGTCCTTGCCGGGAAAAGTCAAACCGTGACAGTTTTGCGTCTGTGGGGAGCGGCGCTGTGACGCTATGGTGGTGTGACCCGTCGCAACCTGCCGAGCGTTCATGGATTTTCATCTCTACGCCACTTTCCTGCTGATCGCGCTGACCATTGTCGGCTTCGCGCTTGAGCGCTGGCCGTTGGAAGGGGTCTCGCTTGCCGCGCTGACGGCGCTGTTGCTGCTGTTTGGCCTGGTGCCCTATACGCCAGAAGGCGCCGACACGGCGCTCAGCATGAGTGCGCTGCTCGCCGGCTTTGCCGATCCGGCGCTGGCCACCGTGCTGGCGCTGCTGGTGGTCGGCCAGGGCCTGTTTGCCACCGACGCCGTCGATGCCCTGGCGCGCGGCGTCGGCAAGTTCGGCGGCCCCGGCGCCTGGCGGCCGCTGGTGATGGTGCTGATCGTCTCGGCGGTCATCTCGGCGTTTCTCAACAACACTCCGGTCGTGGTCATCTTCATCCCGATCCTGGTGGTGCTTGCGGCGCAGCGCTCGCTGCGTCCGAGCCGCGTCTTCATCCCCTTGTCCTACATCACCATCCTTGGCGGCATGACGACCCTGATCGGCTCGTCGACCAACCTGATCGCCGCCGGCGTTGCCGAGGATTACGGCTACAGTCTCGGCTTTTTCGACATTACCGGCATGGGTGTGATGCTGGCGGTAAGCGGCGCGATCTACGTGCTGTTCGCCTTGCCGCGACTGCTGCCCGATCGCGAATCGGCGGCGGGACCGAAAGTGCGATCCGGCGCGCAGTTCATCGGCGAGATCACGCTGGGCAATCAGCATCCGTTTGTCGGCATGTCGTCGAAGGGCGGCATGTTCCCCGGCCTTGGCGATCTGACGCTGCGGCTGCTCGAGCGGCGGGAGGAACCGTTTCTGCCGCCCTTTGACGACATGGAGCTTGAACCGGGCGATACGCTGGTGGTGACCGGCACGCGGCGTGCCTTCTCAAAAGCGCTGGCGCGCGGCAAGGCGACCCAGGAGGTGCCCGAGGAGACGGAAGACGCGGATGCCCCGGCTCCCGGTCCCGGCTATCACCTGGCCGAGGCGATCGTGGCGCCCGGCTCACGCTATTCCGGTCGCACCATCCAGCTGTCCGGCCTCTCGGTGCGGCTTGGCGTCTCGGTTCTCGGTCTGCAGCGCAAGAGCCGCATGGCCCGCACCGCCCTGTCGGAGATCCGGCTCGAACCCGGCGACACGCTGCTGATCGGCGGGCCGATCGACAATATCAGGGCGATGCGCGGCAACCACGACCTGTTGCTGCTCGAACATTCGACGGAAGCGCTGCCGCAGTCGCGCAAGGCGCCGATCGCGGGACTGATCTTTCTGGCCATCGTGCTGGCCTCGGCGTTCTCGGTGCTGCCGATCGTCGTCGCGGCGATCGCCGGTGTGGCGGCGATGCTGGCCACCCGCTGCCTGTCGCTGTACCAGGCGGCGCGCGCCTTCGACCGGCAGATCTATCTGCTGGTCGGCACCACGCTGGCGCTGGCCACCGCCATGCAGGTGACGGGAGGCGCGGCGCTGATTGCCAATGGGGCCGTCGATCTTCTCGAAGGGGCGGCGCTGCCGGTCAGCCTGTCGGTGTTTTTCCTGGTCGTGGCGGTGATGACCAACATCCTGTCGAACAACGCCACGGCGGTGCTGTTCACGCCAATCGCCATCGGCATGGCGAACGGCTTCGGCGTCTCACCGGAGGCCTTCATCGCGGCGGTGATCTTCGGCGCCAATGCGTCGTTCGCGACCCCTATCGGATACCAGACCAATTTGCTGGTGATGGGACCGGGTCATTACCGTTTCTCTGATTTCATCAAGGCGGGAACGCCGCTGGTGGTGATCATCTGGTTGACCTTTTCGCTGCTCGCACCATGGTATTACGGGCTCTGATCCGTTACATCTTTGGGCGGCGATCACAGGACGATCTTGCGACACATGACCAGCCATTCCATCAATTCACCGCAGTTCTTTCTGACCGCGCCGTCTGCCTGCCCGTATCTGCCGGGCGAAGATGAGCGCAAGGTGTTCACGCATCTGGTCGGTCCGAAAGCGCGCGAGCTCAACGATCTGTTGACCCAGGGCGGCTTCCGCCGGTCGCAGAACATTGCCTATCGTCCGGCCTGCGAGACCTGCCGGGCCTGCGTGTCGGTGCGGATCCTGGCCAATGAATTCACGCCACGCAAGACGATGCGGCGTGTCAGCGCGGCCAATTCCGACCTGGTGGCGACGGACTACCCGGCCGAGCCGTCAAGCGAACAGTTCACGCTGTTCAGACGCTATCTCGACAGTCGCCACCGGGCCGGCGGAATGGCGGACATGACGATCGGCGATTACGCGATGATGGTCGAGGACACCCATGTCAGTTCAAGGGTGATCGAATACAGGCTGCGCGCGCCCGGCGACGGAGTGGCGGAAGCCCCGACCGGGCGGCTGATCGCCGTGGCGCTGACCGATGTGATGAGCGACGGGCTGTCGATGGTGTACTCATTCTTCGATCCGAGCGAGGCGCGGCGCTCGCTCGGCACCTACATGATCCTTGATCACATTCAGCGCGCCCAGGCCGAGGGGCTGCCGCATGTCTATCTCGGCTACTGGGTGAAGGGGTCGCCGAAGATGGATTACAAGACGCGCTTCCTGCCGCAGGAGCATCTGCTGGCGCAGGGCTGGAAGCGGTTCGAGAGCTGATCTCGCCGCCTGGTTCCCGGCGCATGCCCCGGCTTGCACGGCTTAAACGCACAACGCCCCGGCATTCAAAGCAATGCCGGGGCGTTGTTGATTTCAGAGCCGAGGGCGGTTCAGGACCTTAAAACTCCTCCCAGCCTTCAGCCTCGACGGCCAGGGCGGTGTTGCCGGCCACGGCGCCGGCTGGCGCTGATGCCTTGCGCGGCGCTTCGGGCGTCGTCGCGTCGGTGTTGGCGGCGCGCATCTGCTTGGCGGCCTGGCGCAATTCGCCCGAGGCGGCGCCGATCCGGAACGCACTGATCAGCTTGCGCAGTGCCTGACTCTGGGTCGACAGGCTGACGCCAGCCGCAGACATCTGCTCGACCATCGCAGCGTTCTGCTGGGTCGACTGATCCATCTGGTTGACCGCGGTATTGACCTCGGACAGTCCCGATGACTGCTCTTCGGCCGCCGTGGCGATCGCTTCCATGTGCTCGTTGATCTCCGAGACCAGGGACTGGATGTCGTCAAGGCCGGCACCGGTGTCGCTGACCAGCTTGACGCCTTCGGAGACCGCCGCGGTGGAATTGGAGATCAATCCCTTGATTTCCTTGGCGGCGGTGGCCGAACGCTGGGCGAGCTCGCGCACTTCCTGGGCGACGACGGCAAAGCCTCTGCCGGCCTCGCCGGCGCGGGCGGCCTCGACACCGGCATTCAGGGCCAGCAGGTTGGTCTGGAAGGCAATCTCGTCAATGACGCCGATGATCTGGCTGATCTGTGTCGAGGACTGCTCGATACGGGCCATCGCCTCAACGGCATCGCGCACCACCGAGGAGGACCGGTCAGCGCGCGCCTTGGCGTTCTGCACGACATCGCGGGCATCGGCCGAACGCTTCGAGGTGGAGCCGACATTAGCGGTGATCTGTTCCAGCGCTGCCGAGGTTTCCTCGAGCGAAGCGGCCTGGCGCTCGGTGCGTTTGGCCAGATCAGAGGCGGCGTCGGAGACTTCGCCGCTTCCTGAATCGACGGCGGCAGTAGCCTGACCGACCTGCGCCAGGGTTTCACGCAATTGCGCGACGGCGGCATTGAAATCGTGGCGCAGGCTTTCGAGATTCGGCGTGAACGCCTCGTTGATCTCGCACAGCATATCGCCGCCCGCCAGCCGGTTGAGACCATCGCCCAGGGTGCGGGTGGCCTGACCAAGGCGCTCTTCCGCTTCGGCTTCTGCCTGGCGCTGCATTTCCACGCGCTCGGCTTCCGCACGGGCGCGGTTTGCTTCCGCCTCAGCCTCAAGCTCCTTGTTCTTGATGGCAGCCGAACGGAAGGTGTTGAGCGCATTGGCCATGGCGCCAACCTCGTCGCGGCGGTCAAGCCCATCGATCTCGCTATCCGTGTCGCCGCTGGCAAGACGGCGCATCGCGGCATTGAGACCGGCAAGCGGGCCCGTGATCGAGCGCGCGGTGACAAAGACGGAGATAAGAAGAGCCAGGGCGACCATCGCCACAAGCCCGGCAATCAGCGTGTTCATCATGCTTTCAAAGGCGGCGTTGTCCGCCACCGCGGCCTTTTTCTTCGCCTCGAACTGCGCGACCAGATCATTGATGATCGGCAGCAGTGTGACGAACTGCGCGGTCGCCGCTGCGCGGGCCTGGCGTTCCTGAGCAGCCCCTTCTGCATAGGCCTGGAACGACTGATGATAGGTTTCGAGAGCCTCGGCAATCGCCGCGGAGGCGGCGGACGACGCGAACTGCACACCGCGCATCCTGGCCCGGAAATTCTCGACCTCGTCGGCATGCCGGGTGATATACTTGTCGGCGCCGCGCAGGATGAAGTCCTTCTCGTGGCGGCGCAGCATCAGCATGCTGACCTGCAGGGTCTCGTTGTTGGCTTCGGCGAGCAGTTCCTCGATGCCGTGCACGGCGGCACGCATCGTTCCCTCCAGTCCGGTGTCCGGGGTCAGCCCAAGCCGCTGGTCCTGCGCGAAGACGGTTTCGACCGCATCGCCATAGTCCTCGAAATGGCTGCGGAATTCGCCAAGCTGAGCGGCCAGATCATCGGCCATGTGCGACTGCATCTCCGCGCCGTCGGCCGCAACTTTCGCCCGGCTCTCGTCAAAGGCGGCGATCTTCGCGACATCCTTGTCGAGCAGGAAGTCCTTCTCGATCTGCCGGGTGTTGAGCGCGGCGGAGCGCAGCTCTTCAAGATGCCATTCGGTTTCGAGAAGGTCGACGATGGCGGCGTTGCGCTCGGCGAGAATGCGGTTTTCGACCACAAAGATGCCCGAGATCGCTGCGATCCCTGCCACCGCAAGACCTGCAATCAGATACAGGCGATGACTGATTTTCATTGATTTTAACATAAAGAGCCCCGTTCCCCACAAATTTAATGGTTCGGAACAGGCAGACTCGGCTACCGTTTCCGTACCATCTGAGGGAGCAAACTCACGGAAAACCCCTAAAAATTACTGAAACTACTCACGGTTGTTGTTCGCAAACGGGACACCGTGACGCTGCCGGTCAGCCGGCAAAGCGGCCATTGCGGGGAAAACCCTTTGGCACCGTGCGGCCGGCCTGGGCGCGATCGCCGATAAATTCGCTAAGTTCGCTTGCGGCGCGGCTGTGCACCCGGCCGGCGCTGTCGGTCCAGGACAGGCCGTCGGCAAGGGCGAAACAGCGCGCATCGGCGATGCCGCCATCCTTGTAGCGCTGCAGCCGCACGCCCTTGCCGCGCGTCATCTCCGGCAGTTGCTCCAGCGGGAAGATCAGCAGCTTGCGATTCTGGCCGACCACGGCAAGATGATCGCCGACAACCGGGATACACAGCCGGGTTTCATCCGGCATGCGCACATTCATCACCTGCTTGCCCTTGCGGGTGTTGGCGACGATGTCGCTTTCGGCAACGATGAAGCCGTTGCCGACCGTCGAGGCGAGCAGCAGCTTGCGGCCGGGGACGTGCACAAAGGCGGTGAGAACCGCCTGGTCATTGTCCATGTCAACCATCAGCCGCAGCGGCTCGCCATGGCCGCGGCCGCCGGGCAGGCCGTCGGCGCCGATCGTGTAGGCCTTGCCGCCGGTGGTGACGATGACCAGCTTGTCGGTGGTGTGGGCCGGGAATGCGAGCTTGAGCTTGTCGCCGTCCTTGAAGGACAGGCTCGCGAACTCGGCGAGGTGGCCCTTCATGCCGCGGATCCAGCCCTTTTCGGATATGACGATGGTGATCGGTTCTTTCTCGATCATCGCCTGCTGGATGGCCTCAAGGTCAGCGACGGGCGCCGCATCGAAGGTGGTGCGCCGGCGCCCGAGCTCGGTTTCCTTGGCAAAGGTCTTGCGGACATTGCCGATCTGCCAGGCGACCGTCGACCATTGCTTGCTCTCGGAAGCGAGCAGCGCCTCGATCCCGGTCTTCTCCTCGGTCAGCTGCTCGAATTCCTTGCGGATCTCCAGTTCCTCGAGCTTGCGCAGGGAGCGCAGGCGCATGTTGAGAATGGCCTCGGCCTGCACGTCGTTGAGCTCGAAAGTCCGCATCAGATCGATCTTCGGCTCATCCTCCTCGCGGATGATGCGGATCACCTCGTCGAGATTGAGATAGGCGATCAGGAAGCCCGACAGCAGCTCGAGACGCCGTTCGATGGCCGCAAGGCGATGCCGCGAACGACGCTGCAGCACTTCGCGGCGGTGCGCCAGCCATTCGCTCAGCACCTCGTTGAGCGCCATGACCTTGGGCACGCGTCCGCGCGAGAGGACATTGAGATTGAGCGGAACGCGATTTTCCAGCTCGGTAAGCTTGAACAAGCTCTCCATAAGAAGCACCGGGTCGACGGTGCGGTTCTTCGGCACCAGCACCAGCCGCACATCCTCGGCGCTTTCATCGCGGATGTCATCCAGCAAAGGCAGACGGCGGGCAATCAGCAGCTCGGCAACCTTCTCGATCAGGCGCGCCTTCTGCACCTGGTAGGGCATCTCGGTGATGACGATCTGATAGCCGCCACGTCCGAGGTCCTCGGTTTCCCAGCGGGCGCGCACGCGAAAACCGCCGCGGCCTGTCCGGTAGGCCTCGAGCATGCTGGCGCGGTCGTCGATGACGACGCCGCCGGTGGGGAAATCCGGGCCCTCGACGAATTCCATCAGTTCCTCGACCGTGGCATCCGGCTTGCGAATGAGATGCATGGCCGCGTCGCACAGTTCGGCGGCATTGTGCGGCGGGATCGACGTGGCCATCCCGACCGCGATGCCGGTGGCACCATTGGCGAGAAGATTGGGGAAGGCGCCCGGCAGAACCACCGGCTCCTGGCCCTCCTCGTCATAGGTGGTGCGGAAATCGACCGCATCTTCGTCGATGCCATCGAGCAAAAGCTCGGCGACGGCCGTCATCTTCGATTCGGTGTAGCGCATGGCGGCGGCGTTATCGCCGTCAATATTGCCGAAATTGCCCTGGCCGTTGACCAGCGGATAGCGCACGGCAAAATCCTGCGCCAGGCGCACCAGGGCGTCATAGATCGCCTGGTCGCCATGCGGATGGAAATTGCCCATCACTTCACCGACGATCTTGGCGGATTTCTTGAACGAGCCGTTCGAGCGCAAGCCCATGTCGCGCATGGCGTAGACGATGCGGCGGTGCACCGGCTTCAAACCATCGCGCACATCGGGAAGGGCGCGATGCATGATGGTCGACAAGGCGTAGGCGAGATAGCGCTCCTCGAGCGCCCTTTTCAGGTCGACCGGCTCGATGTCATCGTCGCCCCCGCCGGGCGGCATTAAGCTCTTTCCCATCGCCTGCGCTTAGCTGACGGTCTGATTCGGAGCAAGAGAGAAGCCGGCACGGCCCACAGGACGGGTGGACTTTTGCCGCATTTCGCGCAGATTATCCGCCACATCACCCGCACGGCCTGCTCAGGCGGCCGGGCATGCCCTCACCTGGCGCGCTGTCCCAGGCCAACGGTGACCGGCATCAACGCGCAAGACAATGAGGTTTTTAATGGTTTTCTCTCCGCTCGCGACGCATTTCAATTCGCGCCCCTGCACCCTGCCGGCCGGCCGGCTGCCCGTCCGGGTCCGGCGTTGCGCGCAAGGGCTGGCCTGCAGCGCATTGCTGCTGGCCGGCAGCAGCCTGTCGGCGTGGGCGCTCGACAAGGATGACTTTCTCGCCAAGATGAACGCCGCCTTTGCCGCCAGCGACGGCCAGTTGACCTATAGCGGCGCCGAGCTCGATGGCGGGACGCTGACCTTGCAGGGCGCCTCGATGCAGACGGGTGAGCAGAAGGTCGTGCTGGGCGACCTGATCTATAGCGGCATCTCGGAGGCGGAAGGCGGCGGCTACATTGTCGAGCGCATCAGTTCGGAGGAAAGCCGCATCAGCGATGATGATGTCGAGGTCGTGCTGGAGGACGTCGAGTTGCGCGGTGTGCGGATCCCCGCCGATGCGGCGATGACCGGACTGGACACGATGATGGTCTATGACAGCTTCCGCACCGGTCGGATCGTGGCTCGCGATGATGGCAGCGCCATCGTGTCGGTGGCATCCATCTCGGTTGATGTCGAGCGGATGGGCAACAATGAAGGCCTGACCTTCACCTTGACCAGCGAAGGCGTATCGGTTGATACGGCAGTGTTTGAGGAGGCGCCGGCGCGGCGTGTCCTCACCGATCTCGGATATGACGCGCTGACCGGACGGACGAGCACGCAAGGGCAGTGGGAGGCGGAGACCGGGCGGGTGCAAATCCGCGATCATGTGATCACTGTCGATGGTCTTGGCAGCGTGCGGCTGACCGCCGATTTCACCGGCTACACACCAGCCTTCATTGCCGCCATGCGCGACCAGTCCTCGGCCGGTGACGAAGCATCGGCGATGAACCTGCTCGGGGCGATGCAGCAATTCAATCTGCAGGAAGCGGCTGTGCGCTTCAAGGACGATTCGCTGACTCGGCAATTGCTCGAATATTACGGCGGCAAGCAGGGCGTGTCGGGAGAGCAGATGGCGGAAGCGGCAAAGGCGGCGGCGCCGTTCATGGCGGCGAAGCTTGGCATTCCCGAACTGCAAAAACAGATCACCGAGGCGGCCAACCGCTTTTTCGACAATCCGCAAAGCCTGACAGTTACCGCCAGGCCTGAAAAACCGGTGCCGTTCTCGCAACTTCTCGGCACGGCGATGGTGGCGCCGCGCGGCCTTTACGAGATGCTGAACGTGCGCGTCACCGCCAACGATTGATCATCAACCGCCGGATTGGCCGTGACACCCGTCGCGGTCCCTCCTGCGGCGGTCAGTCCTGCGGCTTGGGTGGAATGGCGCGAATGCCAAGATCGCGCAATTGCGCCGGCATGGCCGGGTTTGGCGCGCCCATCAGAAGATCGGCGGCCTGCTGGTTCATCGGGAACAACGTCACTTCACGCAGGTTCTTGGCCCCGACCAGGAGCATGACGATGCGGTCGACACCGGCGGCCATGCCCCCATGTGGCGGCACGCCGTACTGGAAGGCCCGGTAGAGACCACCGAAGCGCTCCTCGACCGTATCGGCGCCGAGTCCAGCAAGTCCAAATGCCTTGATCATCAGATCCGGCATGTGATTGCGGATGCCGCCCGAGGCAATCTCGAAGCCGTTGCAGACCATGTCGTACTGGAAAGCCTTGATCTCGAGCGGATCGCTGTTTTCCAGCGCGTCCATGCCGCCCTGCGGCATCGAGAAGGGGTTGTGGGCGAAATCGACCTTCTTCTCGTCCTCATCCCATTCATAGAACGGGAAATCGACAATCCAGCACAGCTCGAACCGGTCGCGGTCAACCAGATCGAGCTCCTCGCCGACACGGGTGCGGGCGGCGCCGGCAAAGGCGTGAAACTTTTCCGGACGACCGGCGACGAAGAAGCAGGCATCGCCCTCGTCGAGGCCGAGCTGGGTGCGCACCGCCTCGGTGCGCTCGGGGCCGATGTTCTTGGCCAGCGGCCCGGCGCCGGACAGCGCATCGCCCTCCTTGCGCCAGAAGATGTAGCCGAGACCCGGCTGCCCCTCGCCCTGCGCCCAGGAGTTCATGCGATCGCAAAAGGCGCGGCTGCCACCGGTCTTGGCCGGAATGGCCCAGACCTCGACGGCGGGATCATTGGCAATCATGTTGGCGAAGACCTTGAAGCCCGAACCTGCAAAGTGCTCGGTGACCGCCTGCATCTCGATCGGGTTGCGCAGGTCGGGCTTGTCGGAGCCGTATTTGCGCAGGGCGTCGGCATAGGCAATGCGCGGGAAGGTCTCGGTGACCGGCTTGCCGCCGGCGAAGGCCTTGAAGACGTCGCGGATCACCGGCTCGGTGGTGGCAAGGACATCCTCCTGCTCGACAAAGCTCATTTCCAGGTCCAGCTGATAGAATTCGCCCGGCAGCCGGTCGGCGCGCGGGTCCTCGTCGCGAAAACAGGGCGCGATCTGGAAATAGCGATCAAAGCCCGAGGCCATGATCAGCTGCTTGTATTGCTGCGGCGCCTGCGGCAGGGCGTAGAACTTGCCCTGATGAATGCGAGAGGGGACCAGGAAGTCGCGCGCCCCTTCCGGCGAGGATGCGGTGAGAATCGGTGTCGAGAACTCGGTGAAACCCGCCGCTTCCATGCGCTTGCGCATGTCCGAGATGATGCGGGTGCGGGTGACGATGTTCTGATGCAGGGTGTCGCGGCGCAGGTCGAGAAAACGATATTTGAGGCGCACATCCTCGGGATATTCCGGTTCGCCGAACACGGGCAGCGGCAGTTCGCGCGCCTTGCTCAGCACCTCGATGTCCTTGGCAAAAACCTCGATCTCGCCGGTCGCGAGGCCGGGATTGACCGTCTCCGAAGTGCGCTCCTTGACGGCGCCGTCGACGCGGATGACCCATTCGCTGCGCACCGCCTCGGCGGTGGCGAAAGCCGGTGAATCGGGGTCTGCGACGACCTGGGTGATGCCATGATGGTCGCGCAGGTCGATGAACAGCAGGCCGCCATGGTCGCGCACCCGGTGAACCCAGCCGGACAGGCGAACGGTGGCGCCGGCATCGCTCTTCCTGAGAGCTGCACAGGTATGGGAACGATAACGGTGCATGTTGATCCTTTCGGGCTGACGACCGGCTGTGACATGCGGTGCGCTGCCGGTGCGAGGGAGCGCAGACCTTGCCGGGAAAATCGCGCGGAAAAGCGCATGCGCGGCCCCATTTGTCAAGATGAGCCGCGCAGGAGGGCAATATTGGGGCGGCCCGCGCCGGTCAGCACCCGCGAACTCAAGCGTTTGCGGCAGTTGGGGAGATCGGCAACGGCGATAGAGACAAAGCCGAATAAACGCGCTAATCGGAACGCATGGAGATGATTACCACGACCGCCGCCCTCGAGGCGGCCTGCCACCGGCTTGCCCAGTCCGATTACATCACGATCGATACGGAGTTCCTGCGCGAATCGACCTTCTGGCCGGAATTGTGCCTGATCCAGATGGCCAGCGAAGAAGAAGCGCTGATCGTCGATCCGCTGGCCGACGGCATCGATCTGGCCCCGTTCTTCGCGCTGATGGGCGATGCTTCGGTGGTCAAGGTGTTCCACGCGGCGCGCCAGGATATCGAGATCATGGTGCACCGGGGCGACCTCGTACCGCATCCGATTTTCGACACGCAGGTGGCGGCGATGGTCTGCGGCTTCGGCGAATCGGTGTCCTATGATCAGTTGATCAACCGGCTGACCGGCACGCAGATTGACAAGTCATCGCGGTTTACCGACTGGAGCCGGCGGCCGCTGAGCGACAAGCAGCTCGACTATGCGCTGGCCGATGTGACGCATCTGCGCGAGGCCTACAAGGCGTTGAAAGCCGAGCTTGAGGCGGAGGGGCGGACCGACTGGCTGACCGACGAAATGGCCATTCTCGAATCCCGCGAGACCTATGAAGCGCCCCCGGAAAACGCCTGGAAACGCCTGAAATTGCGGCTGAAGAAGCCGCAGGAACTGTGCGTGTTGCAGGCGATCGCCGCCTGGCGCGAGCGCGAGGCGCAAAGCCGCAACGTGCCGCGCGGCCGCATCCTGAAGGACGATGCGCTGTATGAACTGGCACAGCAGCAGCCGACCACGCTCGAGGCGCTGTCGCGCCTGCGCAGCATTCCGCGCGGCTGGGAGCGCTCGCAACCCGGCAAGGCGCTGGTGGCGATCATCGATGAAGCGCTGCAAACGCCGCGTGACCAGATGCCGAAAGTTCCGCGCCGCAAGCATCCGCCGGAGGGCGCCCAGGCGGCCAACGAATTGCTGCGCGTCCTGTTGAAGATGGTGTCCGAGCAACGCAATGTCGCTGCCAAGGTGATCGCCAGCGGCGAGGATCTCGACCGGATCGCCGCCGATGGCGAAGAGGCCGAGGTGGCGGCGCTGAGCGGCTGGCGCCGCGAGATCTTTGGCGCGCAGGCGTTGAAACTGATCAACGGCCAGCTCGGACTGCGCTTTCGCGACAGGCGCGTCGAGGTGATCGAGCTGCCACAAGAGGACTGACCCCCGCAACCAGACTGGCCGCGCCTGCCGCCTGCTCAGATCGAGCGGTAGAGATCCTCGCGCGTCGGCGGCAATGGCGAAGGGCCGCGCCGGCGCAGCGAGACGACGGTCTGGTAGATGCGCGCCGTGTTGCGTTCAAACGCCACCGAGCAGCCGCCGAGATAGATCAGCCAGAGCCGCGTCGGCACCTCGCCGACCTCGGCGACCGCTTCGTCGTAGCGGGCCAGCAGGCGGTCATGCCAGAGCCGGCAGGTGCGCTGGTAATGCTCGCGCCAGTTCTCGACATCGTGCACTTCAAAGCCGTGCTGTTCGAGCATCGTCACCGTGTTGCCGATGTGATCGAGCTCGCCGCCGGGAAAGATGTACTTGGTCAGCAGCGCCATATCGGCGTGCTTCTTGCGGAAATTCTGCAGGTCGGCGGTCGCCGGCCGGGTGATGGCGTGGTGCAGATACAGCCCATCCGGCTTCAACAGCCGTCTGATCGTCTTGTAATAGGTCGGGTAATTGTCGATGCCGATCGCTTCATGCATGCCGATGGAGGCGATCTTGTCGAACTTGCCTTCGATGGCGGTGTAGTCGATCAGCTCGTAGCGGCAGGTTTCGCTCAGCCCGCGTTTTTCCGCTTCGGCGCGGGCCTCGTCGATCTGCTCCTGCGACAGGGTCACGCCGAGCGTGGTGACGCCGTACTGGTCGGCGGCGTAGCGGGTCAGCGCGCCCCAGCCGCAGCCGATGTCGAGCAGGGTCTCGCCCTTTTTCAGGCGCAGCTTGCGGCAGATCATCTCCAGCTTGTCGCGCTGGAGCTGCTCGATGTCATTGTCCCAATTGGTGCAGTAGCCGCAGGTATAGACCATTTCCCGGTCGAGAAAGAGCTTATAGAAGGCGTTGGAGAGATCGTAGTGATAGGCGATATTGCGCGTGTTTTCCTCGACATCGCCGCTTGACGGCGTCTCTTCCGGACGGTCGGCGAGCGGCCAGGGCCCGCCCTTTCCAAGCATGAGAAAGCGCACCGCGACATTGGCGATGCGCCATTTGCTCAGACGGCTGCGAATGTCGCGCGAGCGCACCTTCGGCCGGCGGGCTATGAGATCGAACATGTCGCCATTTTCGAAATCGATGCGGCGGGTGACCCAGAGATTGAGCAGGGTTTCGGCTTTCGGGCTGCGCAGCAAGGCAGCCACGACACGCTGATCGGCGATGCGGATGGTAAAGGCGTCGGCGGGCCAGTCGGCGGGCACGGTGGAGCCGTCCCAGAGACGAAATCCGATGTCGAGTTCAAGCGTTGCGACGGCGTGTTCGAGAAGGGCGCGAAAAGCTCTCAGCCTGCCTGCGGATGTCATAGGATCTCCAGATGTGCATTGCTCCGACGGGTATGCGGCAACGCTCAACCCGGCGGATTGTTGCAAGTGTAGCGATCGCCTGTTGCGGCGCAATACCGGAAGGGAAGCGGCAACCGGGCGCCGCGGATTGGTGGCACCTACTGCGGCACCGGCAGGCGCGCCTTGCGGAAATCCCGCGCCGCGCCATAGGCAGCCAGCAGGGCTCCGGCCAGGCAGATCAACAGGCCGAGCGAGGTCGCCGGCGCGAAATCCACCCGTCCTTCGAGGGCTTGCAGCGCAAAGACGAGAACCGGTCCGGTGGCGGCGATGGCAGCCAGGGTCAGCGAAGAGACCAGCGCCACGGCGCGCTGCACCGCATAGATCGGGAAGGCCAGGAGAATGAGGCCGATGAGCACCGCGCTCGACAATTCAGACGCCGATGCCGGTGCCTTGTGGTCCCACCCGGCCTGCCAGCCGATCAGCGCGACAAGCAGATAGAGCGGAAAGCGCAGGCCGAACTGGGCGACGGGCGTCATGCCGCGCCGGTCGAGCCGCTGTGAGAACATCAGCATGGCCGCGATCATCGCGCCGGCAAGGAAGGCGAGGAGCAGGCCGACAAGGCCGCTGGCGAGGCCATCGCGCAGGAAGCCGGAGCGGCCGCTGAGCGTGACATAGGCGAGAAACACAAGGCCGGCGAGTAGCAAGGCATTGCCGAGCGCCTCGATGCCGTTGCGGCTGCGCTCGCCCTCGGCAAATCCCAGCCAGCCGGCAAGGATCGTGGTCAGCGGGATCATGCCGGAAAAGATCATGAAGGCGATGGCGGGTTCGATGCGCTGCAGCGCCAGGAAATAGGTCACCCAGGCGCCGGCGGCGGCGACGTTCATGCCGAAAAGGGCGCCGAAGTGCCGCCGCGCCACGACAAACTGTGCCGGCGCGCGCCCGGCCACCCAGACGATGCAGCCGGCAGCCGAAAGGCCGAAGACAAGCAGACCGATGAGAAAGGAATCGTGGCGTTGCAGAAGGGCGCCGAACCAGACGGCCTGGACGGCGTCGAGGACAAGAAAAATCAGACACCAGACAAGGCCTGTCGATGTGGTCTGTTTGCTCACCGGTTGCTCCCCGCTGCGTTCGGGAAGGCAGTCCGCGGACCGCAGCCTTCCCTGTCCTTTCCCCTGTCCCTGTCCCTGCCCCTCGCCCTGGCCCTTGGCCCTTGGCCCTTGGCCCTTGCCCTGGGTTCGATTGAGCGAACCCGGCGGGCATTCTGTGTGCGGACATTCTGTGTAGAGTGCAGCATCTCTCTTGGCAAATATCGCCAGGCCGTGCCGCGCGGTTGCAAACGGCCCGGCGACATCACTTGGCCTGCCGGGTTAGGCCAGAGCGTTTGCCTTAAACGATGATGAAATGCCAGCCGCGCTGCAAAAGGGCTTGCGTACATACCAACCGGTTGGTATTGTCCTGACAAAAGGGAGTTTGCGAGTGCCACCGAAGAACCAGCAAGCGCGTGCGCGCCTTCTCGAGGCGGCGCGCGACATCATTCGCGCCAGGGGTTTCGCCGCCACCAGCGTCGACGAGCTTTGCCGCGCCGCGGGCGTGACCAAGGGCGCCTTCTTCCATCACTTCGCCAGCAAAGAAGCGCTTGGCGTGGCCGCCGCCGAATACTGGTCGGAGACCACGTCGGCGCTGTTTGCCGCCGCGCCCTACCATGCGCACGCGGACCCGCTTGACCGGTTTCTCGCCTATCTGGAATTCCGCAGGGAATTGCTGGCCGGAGCCGTCAGCCAGTACACCTGCCTTGTCGGCACGATGGTGCAGGAAACCCATGAAAGCGCCCCGGCGATACGCGATGCCTGTGCCCGGTCGATCCATGAGCATGCCTTGACGCTGGTTGATGACATCAAGGCAGCGATGGCGGCTCGCAGGGTCCACGGTTTTTCCGCCGAAAGCCTGGCGCTGCACACCCAGGCGGTGCTGCAGGGTGCGTTCATCCTGGCCAAGGCGCAGCAGTCGCGCGACCTGGCCGCAGAGAGCGTCGATCACCTGATCCGCTATGTGCGCCTGCTTTTCAATCACCCCGCCGCCGAGGAGCTCCCCGCATGACCACCACATCCCAATCCGACCGTGAGCTGGTTCTTGACCGCCACATTGCCGCGCCGCGTCAGGCGGTATGGCGCTGCCTGACAGAGCCGGATCTCCTGGTTCAATGGTTCACCCCGGCGCCCTGGCGCACCGTAAAGGCAGAGATCGATCTCAAGCCGGGCGGCCGGATGCTGGTCGTGATGGCCGATCCGGAGGGCAAGGACTATCCCAATGAGGGCGTCTATCTCGAGATCATCGAAGGCGAAAAGCTGGTGTGGACCGATGCCTACCGGTGCGGCTGGCTGCCAAGTGACTCGCCCTTCATGACGGCGATCATCACCCTTTCCGATGCGCAGGAGGGTTGCGGCTATACGGCAACGGCGCGGCACTTTTCGGCCGAAGACCGGGAAAAGCATGAGAAGATGGGCTTCAAGGAGGGCTGGAACCAGGCGGCGGAGCAGCTGCAGGAGATCGCCAGAACGCTCGCGGGCTGAAGGTTCAGGCCGGAGCAGTGGAGCGCGGTGGATTGCACCGCAACCCCAGCCAGAAGAGGAGGAACCAACATGGCACAGGACGCAAAGACGTATTATCCCGAGGGCGTTAGCCGGGTCTCGCCCTATCTCATCTGCCGGGATGCCGCAAAGGCGATCGATTTTTACGTCGCCGCCTTCGGCGCCGAAGACCGGGGCCGCATGGCCGGACCTGACGGCAAGATCATGCATGCGATGATCCTCCTGGAAGGCGCATCGATCATGCTGGTCGACGAAAATTCCGAGCGCGGCATGCGCAGTCCGCAGACGCTGGGCGGCTCGGCTTCATCGGTGCATGTCTTCGTCCCGGATGTCGATGCGCTGATGTCCCGCGCCGAGGACAAGGGTGCCACGGTGACAATGCCCGCGGCCGACCAGTTCTGGGGCGACCGATTCGGCATGCTGACGGACCCGTTCGGCCACAGCTGGTCATTTGCCACCCACCAGCGGGTGCTGGACGCCGATGAAATGCGCGCGGCCGCCGCAACGGCATTCAGCCAGGATTGCCACGATTAGAATGCGATCATGCCCCTGCCCTCGCAGGAAACAGAAAATGGCCGCAACGCGTGTGCGAGCGGCGCAACGGGAGGACTGAGATGAGCTACTTTACAGGCCTATTGGTGGCCGTGCCGAACGAGAAGAAAAACGACTACATCGCGCTGTCTGAAAAAACGGCGGCGGCATTCAGGGAGAATGGCGCAACGCGGGTGGTGGAAGCCTGGGGCGATGACGTGCCGGATGGCGAGACCACCTCGTTTCCGATGGCCGTCAAGCTCAAGGACGGAGAAACGGTGGTGTTTTCCTTCATCGAATGGCCCGACAAGGCGACCGCGACAAGCGGGCTGGAAAAAGCCATGGCCGATCCGCGCATGGACTTTTCGCCGGAGACGATGCCATTCGATGGCAAACGCCTGATGTGGGGCAGTTTCGAGACCATCGTCTCGCGCTAGAGTCAGGACCCGAGGCGGAGCCGGCTTCAACCGTCGCTTGACAGACGTGCGCGCAGCGTCCGGCCCGTCAGCTTGCCAAGCTGGCTGAGGCGCCCGTCGAGCCGCTCGCCAAGGAAATCGACCATGTCGGCGGGAAGCACCAGCACGATGTCGGCACCGTCATCATCGGGGCCGGCCGGTTCGAAGCGCAGGCGCGGGACGACGCCATGCATCGACGCCGAGCAGAGATAGAGCACGCGCAGCACGCCACCGAGCAGCTTGGCCAGTTCGACGTAGCGCGGTCCGGCGATTGCCGCCAGCGGTTCGGAGGCACTGTCGTCAGTCAGGCCCTCGAAACGGTAGTAATTGGCGAGCGCGATATAGGCGCGGCCGGCGTGGGAAATGCCCGAGAGCGCCGAATGGGCTATGATGTTCAGGGCCTGCGGGCCGCGATAATCGGGATGGGCGCGCCAGGAAATGTCGGCAAGCAGGCAGGCCGCCTGTCGATAGCGGGCGTCTTCCTCGCTCTCCTCAACCCCGAAGACCGGCATCATCGCGCCGGTCCATTCGGCAAGTTCGCGGGCATGGCGCGGCGACCGGGCGCGCAGCACCGCCAGTTCGCGCGATGCCGTCAACAGGGGATCGCGGCGGCGGTCGTCATCACCAAGCAGGGAAAACAGATAGCCTTCGCGCACACCGAGCGCCGAGAAGCTGACCGTTTCCGGCCGCATGATGCGCAATGTCTCCTGCAGGGTCACCGCTCCGTAGGGGAGCAGCGGGCGGCGATTGCGTGAAATGCTCTTCAAGGGCAATTTGCCCGACGGCTTCATCTCGGCAACCTCGTCGAGAAAGGCGAGCATCTCGTCGCATCCGATCTCGTAGGCCTGCATCATGTGCAGCGGATAGTCGGTCATCTGCATGTGCAGCTTGGCAATGTTGCGCCAGGTGCCGCCGACCGCGTAAAAGCGCCGTCCGGTGCCGGCGCTGAGCACGTTTGCCGCCTCGAGATGCTGACGGGCGATCTGGCGCGCCTTGCTGACGGATTCACCGGAGAGTTCGGCCAGCCGCAAGCCGCCGAGCGGCAGGGTGACGCCGCCGGAATAGTGGTGACCACGGACATCGACCAGTTCCAGAGAGCCGCCGCCAAGGTCGCCGGCGATGCCGTCCGGGCGATGGTAGCCGCTGATCACACCATAGGCCGAATATTTGGCTTCCTCGCCGCCGGACAGAACGTTGATGCTGCAGCCGAGCGTCGCTTCGGCGCGCTCGATGAAGTCGGCGCCATTGTCGGCCTCGCGTGCGGCCGCGGTGGCGAGGGCGTGGATCTCCGTGGCCCTGGCCTGGTTGGCGAGGGCGCGGAACCGCCGCAGCGCGGCGATGGCCCGCTCGATGGCCGCATCGTCCATGCGGTTGCTGCCGGCCAGGCCGCGACCGAGGCCGCAGAACACCTTTTCGTTGAAGAGCATTGCCGGCGAGCGGTTCAAGCCCTCGTAGATGACGAGGCGAACCGAGTTCGAACCGATATCGACCACGGCAACAGGGTGAATGCCCTGGATCCGCCCTTGCGCTTCTGAAATGACCATGCAGCGAGCCTAATCGGTTTGCGCCGGGATAAGGAAGCGCCCTCTTAAAGCATTTCCCTGCCGGATGAAACCGTCATTGCAAGCTGCGGATGCACGACAAAAGTCCAACGCCAACCGCATGACGTGCGATTCTTCGTTCCCGCGTCCGATCGGACAATCGGCTCAGGTGGTGCGGTCGCGGCGGTCGACGCGCCGGGCGATCAGTTTCGGAGCGTTGGATTTCAGCGCCTCGCCGCGGCCCGACAGGCTGGGATTGGTCATAAAATAGATCTGCGCGTTGAACGGCTCTTCATCGGGCCGGGCGACGATGCGCCGCGATGTGCCGTCGGGTAGGATCTCGTAGCTTTGCTGATTGTCGATGACATTGCCGAGCATGATTTGCGAGAGCACCTGTTCGTGCACCGTCTCGTTGGTCAGCGGCACCAGGGTCTCGACGCGGCGGTCGAGATTGCGCGGCATCAGATCGGCTGATCCGATGTAGATGATCGCCTGTTTCGACGGCAGGCCATGGCCATTGCCGAAGCAATAGATGCGGCTGTGTTCGAGAAAGCGGCCGATGATCGACTTGACGTGAATGTTCTCCGACAGGCCGGGCACCTGCGGACGCAGGCAGCAGATGCCGCGCACCACCAGTTCGACCTCGACCCCGGCCTGGCTGGCGCGGTAGAGGGCGTCGATGATCTCGGGGTCGACCAGGGAGTTCATCTTCATCCAGATCGCCGCCGGACGTCCGGCCTCGGAATGGCGAATTTCCGCCTCGATGTTTTCGACGATGTGGCTGCGCATGGTCATCGGGGAGACCGCCAGCTTTTCAAGGCCCGCCGGCTCGCCATAGCCGGTGATGAAATTGAAGACACGCGCGACATCGCGGGCGATCATCGGGTCGCAGGTGAAATAGGACAGATCCGTGTAGATCTTGGCGGTGATCGGATGGTAGTTGCCGGTGCCGAGATGACAGTAGGAGATCAGCCTCCCCTCCTCGCGGCGCACGATCAGCGACATCTTGGCGTGCGTCTTCAGCTCGACAAAGCCGAACACCACCTGCACGCCGGCGCGTTCAAGGTCACGGGCCCAGCGGATATTGGCTTCCTCGTCGAAGCGCGCTTTCAGTTCGACCAAGGCGGTGACGGACTTGCCAGCCTCGGCGGCATCCATCAGGGCGCGCACGATCGGGCTGTCATTGGAGGTGCGGTAGAGGGTCTGCTTGATCGCCAGCACCTGCGGATCACGCGCCGCCTGCACCAGGAACTGCACCACCGCGTCGAACGATTCGTACGGGTGGTGGATCACCAGATCCTTTTCGTGAATGGCGGCGAAGGTGTCGCCTGCATGTTCGCGTATGCGCTCGGGAAAGCGCGGATTATAGGGGACAAAGCGCAGATCGTCGCGCGGCGCCTTGCAGATCTCCGAAAGGGAATCGAGCGCCAGCAGGCCGGGCAGAACGGCGACGCGGTTTTCCGGCACGTTGAGTTCATGCACGACAAATTCGCGCAGGCTCTGCGGCAGTTCGGAATCAAACTCGATGCGGATCACCGAGCCGCGCCGGCGGCGCTTCAGGGCCGTTTCGAAAAACCGCACCAGATCCTCGGCCTCTTCCTCGAGCTCGATATCGCTGTCACGGATGATGCGGAAGGTGCCCGAGCCCTCGACCTCGTAGCCCGGATAGAGCCGGTCGATGAACAAGGAGACGACATCCTCCAGCGTGATGTAGCGAATGGCATCGTCAGGACCGTCCGGCAGGCGCAGGAAGCGGTCGAGCGCTACCGGCAGGCGGATCAGCGCCGTCATCGGGTCGCGCCCCTTGCTGCTCTCCAGCTGCAGGCAGATCGAGAATCCGAGATTGGGAATGAACGGGAACGGGTGCGCCGGGTCGATCGACAGGGGCGTGAGCACCGGAAAGATCGATTCCAAAAAGGTGTTCTCGACCCAGCGGCGATCCTCGTCGCTCAGTTGCGCCGGGCGCACGAAGTGCAGCTTTTCGGCGGCCAGATACTGCTGCAGGACAGCCAGAGAGGCCTGCTGTTCAAGCTGCAGGCCATCCACCTCGCCGAGGATCTGGTCAAGCTGTTCGGCCGGGTTGAGGCCGTCGGCGGAGCGGTTCGAGATGCCCTGGCGCACCTGCCCTTCAAGTCCGGCGACGCGAACCATGAAGAACTCGTCCAGATTGGCGGCGGAAATCGACAGGAAGCGGACGCGCTCAAGCAGCGGATGATTTTCGTTGAGGGTTTCCTCGAGAACGCGCCGGTTGAACTGCAACCAGGAGAATTCGCGGTTGACGAAACGGTCGGGGCTGTCGAGCAGATCATTGTCGGCGGTGCGCGGCACCGGCTTGATCAGGGATTTGCTCTCGGCGGTCTTTGCTTCGCTCATGTCGTTCATCGCGTCATACCATCTTGCCGGGGTCGCCGGGCCATCTTGCCGGGGTCGCCGGGCCATTGTCATCCTGCGGTCAAGCCCTTGGCAGACCTTGCTGACGCACAGCTATAGCACAAGCACGAAGAAACTGTGACGCACGGTTTCAGACCGCGCCGCGATCCATTTCTTCCAGCACCTCGGCGGCCAGGCGCAGCGAGATCTTGCTCTGGCGGGCGAGCGCCAGCGCATCGAGGCGGGCCACCAGCGCCACGGCGGTGGCCAGCGAGCGTTCCATGCGGCTGACCAGATAGGCGATGACGCGCTGCTCGGCATCGATCTGCCGGTCGGCAAACAGCTTGACGAGAAGCTGCGCCAGCAGCGCGTCATCGGGTTCGCCGATCTCGACGGTTGTCGCCGCTTTCAGCCGCGAGACAAGGTCGGCAAGGGTGACCGGCCAGGACGCCGGCCAGAGGCGGCTGGTCATCATCAATGCGGTACCGTTGGCGCGCACGGTATTGATCAGGTGAAACAGGTCCGCTTCGTTCAAAGCGCCGCGATCAACATCCTCGATCAGAACCGGCCCCCTGGCGGCGACGGCCATGGCAGCGGCCGCGTCAGCGTTGAGGTCGACGGGCACGGCGCCGGATTTGTCCACCCAGATGGAAGCGAGATGGCTTTTGCCCGACCCGGTCGGGCCGGCAAGGATCACCACCGGCGACGGCCAGTGCGGCCAGCTGTCGATCAGGCCGAGCGCGCCGGCCAGGCCATCGCTTTCGATCAGATCATCGCGGCTGGCCGCCGGGCGATGGCCGAAATCAAGCGGCAACTGGCCGGGTTCTTGACCGGCTCCCCGTCCGGATTTGTGGCGGGACTCCCGGGCCGGCGCGGGCGGCGGGTTCTGATCCTCCGGCTGATCGGCGGCCGGACGCGGCCCTTGCGGGGGCGGGGCGGCGGGATGCCGGTGGTTCGACGCCATGACCCCTCACTTTTCCCAGGGCAGGTTATGCGGCGGCGGCGGCACTGTCGACGCCCGGTGCTCCCTGCCCTGATACATGTCGCTGTCGAGATAGCGCTCGAGCGCGAACCGCACGAGGACGCCGAAGGCAGCGGCGGCGGGAACGGCGACAAGCATGCCGACGAAGCCGAACAGCGCACCGAAGGCGAACAGCGCGAACATCAGCCAGACCGGATGCAGGCCGACCGAGGAGCCGACAAGGCGCGGCTGCAGGATGTTGCCTTCGAGAAACTGGCCGAGGAAGAACACCCCGGCGACGGCGCCGATCATGATATAGTCGGGCCAGAACTGGACCAGCGCGACGCCGAGCGAGAGCACCAGACCGATCACCGAGCCGACATAGGGAATGAAACTGATCAGGCCGGCGAACAGTCCGATAAGCAGGCCGAAATTCAGTCCCGTCAAGGTAAGCCCGATGGCATAGAAGATGCCGAGGATGATGCAGACGGTGCCCTGCCCGCGGACAAAGCCGGCAATGGTCCGGTCCATGCGGCGCGCCAGTTCGCGCACCGTTGCGACATGATCACGCGGCACCCAGGAATCGATCTTGGCCACCATGTTGTCCCAGTCGAGCAGCAGGTAGAAGGCGACAACCGGCGTGACGATGAACAGCGCGGCAATGTCGACGATGGCCTTGCCGGAATTCCAGATCTGCTGGAACACGGTGCCCATCAGGCTCGCACCCTCGCTGATCAGCGAGGAGAACCCGTCCTGAATGCCGGTCAGCTGGCCGCCCAGCCATTCGGGCACATAGATCGCCGTGCTCTGGGCCAGCAGATTCTGCAGATTGGAGATGTAGGTGGGCACATTGGCGGCGAAATCCATCGCCTGGGTGACGAGCAGCGGAATGACGATCATCAGCGCCACAGCGAAGATGAGCACGAACAGAACAAGGATGATCAGCGTTGCCGCCAGGCGGCTCATCCCCATGCGCTGCAGCCGGTCAGCGACGGGATCGAGAAAATAGGCGAGCGCCATGCCGGCGATGAACGGCAGCAGGATCGAGCGGAAAAGGTAGAGAAAGAACCCGGCAACGAACAGGGCGAAGGCCCAGAAGATAATCTGCCGGCGCAAGGCGGCACGATCGATTTGGGTTGTCATTGCAGCATCCCGTCTTCCCTGGCACCGCCCGCTTTGCTCAGGTCCGGTGCAATTCGCCGCCGCAGAAAGGTTCGGCGCGGGCGGTCAGCCGGTCTCGGCCATGTGGCGCATCCAGCTGATGAGATAGGCCGCAGCCGAAGCGATGGTCAAGCCCGCGACCGCCAGTTGGAGCGAGAAATTCAGCCAGCCGATGTCGCCCAGCCCGGCGCTTTCGCCGAGGATGACCACGACCAGCAGGATCTGCGCCGCCGTCGTCGCCTTGGACACGAACAGCGGCTGAACGGCGACGGGACGCCCCATCAGGTGCGACAGCGCCACCGCGCCGACGATCAGAACATCGCGGGTGACGACCAGCAGGACCAGCCAGAGCGGCAAGGCGCCGAGATAGCCGAGCATGACGAAGGCGGCGACAAGCAGCAATTTGTCGGCCACCGGATCAAGATAGGTGCCAAGTTCGCTGACCTGGCCGAAGCGGCGGGCGATAAAGCCGTCGATGCCATCGGAAATGCCGGCGATCAGGAAGATCGCGAAAGCCCATCCCATGTCGCCGCGCATCATCGCCAGAAGCAGAAACGGCACCGCGATGAAGCGGGCGACGGTGATCAGGTTCGGCACTGTCATCGGTGGGGTCCCATGGGCAAAAGGCCGCCTGTGAAGATGGGGCGTCTGGCAGTCGTCTTTCAAGATGCATTCAACGCAACCCGCATAGTCCTAGCGCAGGCGGCGCCGCAACGCGAGCACCCGATAAAGCTGGCGATAAGACCCCCCGACCACTGAAGACGGCTTGCGTGCACGGCGGCAACATGCGATCTCCCGGCTCGATCAGCCGAACGGATCCGGCCGACCGGCAACCGCGCGGCAACTGCCGGACGCAGGCGCCGGATGGGCAGCCGGGCGGGGAGCCGGACAGGGCTGCGGAAAGGATCGCAGAATGAGCGAGAAAAAGGGTTTGACCTATTCGGATGCCGGCGTCGACATCGATGCCGGCAACGCGCTGGTCGATCGCATCAAGCCGCTGGTGCGCGCCACCCGGCGCCCGGGCGCCGACGGCGAGATCGGCGGCTTCGGCGGGGTGTTCGATCTCAAGGCCGCCGGGTTCAACGATCCGGTGCTGGTCGCGGCCAATGACGGCGTCGGCACCAAGCTGAAGATCGCCATCGAAGCGGGCGTGCATGACACGGTGGGCATCGATCTGGTCGCAATGTGCGTCAACGATCTGGTCGTGCAAGGTGCCGAACCGCTGTTCTTTCTCGATTATTTCGCCACCGGCAAGCTTGATCCGGCGCAGGGGGCCGAAATCGTCGGCGGTATCGCCGCCGGGTGCCGGAGCGCCGGCTGCGCACTGATTGGCGGCGAGACGGCAGAAATGCCCGGCATGTATGCCGGCGGCGACTATGACCTCGCCGGCTTTGCGGTCGGTGCCGCCGAGCGGGGCAGATTGTTGCCGAGCAGCGAGCTGGCGGCCGGCGACGTCATTCTCGGACTGGCGTCATCCGGGGCGCACTCGAACGGTTTTTCCCTGATCCGCAGGATCGTTGCGGCGTCCGGCCTGGCCTATGACGCGCCGGCGCCGTTCGCGCCCGAGCAGAGCCTTGCCGAAGCGTTGCTGGCCCCGACGCGGATCTACGTCAAGCCGCTGCTGCAGGCGATCCGCGAGACCGGCGCGATCAAGGCGCTGGCGCATATCACCGGCGGCGGGTTCATCGAGAATATCCCGCGCGTGCTGCCGGAGCAGCTGGCAGCGCAGATCGATCTGGATGCCATTCCCGTGCCGGCCGTATTCGGCTGGCTTGCCGATCAGGGCCAGGTCGCGGCCGAGGAGATGCTGCGCACCTTCAACTGCGGTATCGGGATGGTGGTTGTCGTTGGCGCGGCGGAGGCCGAAGCCGTATCGCAAACGCTCGAAAATGAGGGCGAAACCGTCGTACGGCTGGGCCATATCGGCAGCCGTGCGGCCGGCGGCGCCGGCGTTGTCACCAGCGGAACCCTGAAGCTTTGAGCAGCCCATCGACATCCGCCGCGACGGGCATGACGGCGCCGGGACCGAATGCGGCAAAGCGGCGCGTCGGCATTCTCATTTCCGGCCGTGGTTCGAACATGGACGCGCTGATCGCCGCGACGATGCGTCCCGATTACCCGGCGCGCATTGTCACCGTGCTGTCCGACCGGGCCGATGCCGCCGGGCTGCAGCGGGCGCAATCGCTCGATATCGCGGCGGTCGCGGTGCCGCGCGCTGATTTTTCCAGCAAGGCGGACCACGAAGCGGCCTTGCTCGACCGCCTGGCCGAAGCCAGGGTCGATTTCGTCTGCCTGGCCGGTTTCATGCGGATTCTTTCGGCAGATTTCGTGCGCCGCTGGGAAGGACGCATGATCAACATCCACCCTTCGCTGCTGCCAGCATTCAAGGGACTCGACACGCATCACCGGGCGCTTGCCGCCGGGACCCGGGTGCACGGCGCCAGTGTGCATTTCGTCACCGCCGAAATGGATGAGGGACCGGTCATCGCGCAGGCGGCCGTGCCGGTTCTCAATGACGATACGCCCGAGACCCTGGGCGCGCGCGTTCTATCCGCCGAGCACCAGCTTTACCCACAGGCCCTCAGCCTGCTGGCCGAGGGGCATGTGCGCATGAGCGGCGATGGTCTGGCGACCGCTTCGGCACCGACACGCATTGTCTGCGAGGATGGTCGTCTGATCGTCAGCGGCTAAGCGGGCGCCAACTGTTGAGTTTTCTGCACCGATCGAAACAAATTTCACGCGCAGCGACACCGAATCTTAGGGGGTGAATGGCAGCCTGTCTCGAAACGGGGACAATTCAGCCGTGCTGCATCAGACACCATCTCGCGACGTTTCGACCGACGCCGCACCCGTTCCTGGCGCCGTCGCGCCAGCGACGCAGTCCGCGACGGGCTCTCCGCAGCTTGAATTCCGGCAGCTTCTCAACTCACTCAGCTTCGCGCTGGATCTGACCGAGGGCCAGCCGGCTGGCCATTGCCTGCGTGCGGCGTGGATCGCCTATTTCGTTGCCGATGCGCGTGGACAGCGCGGCCGGGCCCGGTCGGACGTCTACTACACGGCGCTGTTGAAGGATCTTGGTTGCTCGAGCAATGCCGCACGCATCTGCCAGCTTTATCTGACCGACGACATTAATTTCAAACGCGATTTCAAGACTATAGATACATCATTGAGTGCAGCGCTGCGCTTCGTTTTTGCCAAGACAGGACTGGAATCGGGTCTCAGCGAAAGAATACGGGCACTCGTTCACGTGATCCAGAACGGCGGCGAGATCGGCCGGGAACTGATTGAATCACGCTGTCATCGCGGCGCCGATATTGCCGCCAAGATGCGCTTTTCAGAAACGGTGCAGGACGGCATCCGCGGTCTCGACGAGCATTGGGACGGCGGCGGCCAGCCGGAAGGTCTGCGCGGCCCGGCCATTCCGGCGGCGGCCAACATCTCCCTGCTGGCACAGGTCGCCGATGTCTTTCATCAGGAATTCGGCATCGAGGCGGCCATAGCCGAAGTTGGCAAGCGCAGCGGCAGCTGGTTCGATCCGGCGCTCGTCGATGCTTTCATGCTGGCACAGCAACGGCCCGGATTCTGGGAAGCGCTTTGCGACCCGCACCTGCGCCGGCGCGCCGAGGACCTCGATCTCGGCAGCGCGGCTGTCACCGTGGACGACGATTATCTCGATGATATCGCCTCGGCCTTTTCCGACATCGTCGACGCCAAAAGTCCGTTCACCGCCGATCACTCGAACCGCGTGACGCTGTACAGTGACATGATCGCCGAGGGGCTTGGCTTCGATGCCGGACAGCGGCGCTGGCTGCGACGCGCCGCCCTGCTGCATGACGTCGGCAAGCTCGCCATTTCCAACCAGATCCTCGACAAACCCGGCAAGCTCGACGCGGCGGAGTGGGAGGCGATCCGCAGTCATCCGCGCCTCAGCCGGGAGATACTTGCGCGCGTCGCCGCCTTTGCAGACCTGGCTCCGGTTGCAGGCGCGCACCATGAGAAGCTCGACGGGAGCGGTTATCCCGACGGGCTGAAGGGGGACGAGATCTGTCTGGAAGCGCGGATCCTGACAGTCGCGGATGTGTTCGACGCGCTGTCGGCGGAGCGGCCCTATCGGGCTGCCATGTCGATCGAAAAGGCGTTCGCAATTCTCGACGAAGAAACCGGAACAAGTTTTGACCCGCGTTGCGTGGCAGCGCTGAAACGGGGGCTCGCCCGGCTGAAGACGGAGGACAGCGCCGCCTGAGAGCGAAGATCCCGGCGGCGCATATGTCTCGCAATCAGGCCAGTTCGGGCGTGATCTGCATGGTGCCCGTCAGGGCATGCGAATAGGGGCAGACCTTGTGGCCGCCGGCGATCAGATCTTCGGCGAGCGACCGCTCGACACCGGGCATGTTGACCTTGATCTTCACATCGATGCCGAAACCGTCATCCTCGCGCGGGCCGATGCCGACAGTGACGGTCACTTCGGTGTCGTCGGGCACCTGGGCATTCTGCGACTTGGCATAGTGTCGAACCGCGCCGAGAAAACAGGCGGCATAGCCGGTGGCGAAAAGCTGCTCGGGATTGATGCCGCCGCCGGGACCGCCCATCTCCGTGGGTACGGCGAGATCGACGTCGAGCGCGCCGTCATGGGTCTTGGAGTGGCCATCACGGCCACCGGTGGCGGTGGCTGCAGCGCTATAGACAATTTTCGTAGGCATGAAGTGCTCCTGTCCTGTGATTAGTGGTCGCAATGATTGATGGCGTCGACACCCTCGTCCCCAGCCTAGATAAGGCGCGGCTGGCCGATCGACAGGGCCGGATGCGATTTATGCAGATGCGCAATTCAGGCGGGGCGTAACCAGACGCGGTTGTCGTGAAAGGCAGCGCCGCCATAGGGCGCGATGGCGTCGGCGCCGGTCAGCACATTGATGCCCTCACCTCTTTCATGCGCCGCGTTCGGCCAGATGCCCTCGGCGACGAGGGTGCCCGGCCGCACGACATCGGTGACGCGCGCATTGAGGATTACTTCGCCGCGCGCGTTGCCGATCTCGATCCGGTCACCGCAGCGGATGCCTTCCGAATCGGCATCTTCGGGATGGATCATCACTTCCGGCCGGCCTTCGCGTTCAATCGAACCGGGGGTTTCGGAAAAGGATGAATTGAGAAAGCTGCGCGATGGCGAGGTGGCAAGGCGGTAGGGATGGCCGGCATCAGCACTCTCGATCAGTTCGACATGATCGGGAAACTGCGGCAATTGCCGATACTCGCCCTGCGGGCCGACATTGTGCGGCGGCTTTGTGTTGACCGGGGTGCCCTGCCAGTCGGGACGAAAGCGAAACCTGCCGTCCGGATGCGCGAAACCGTCGATATAGTGCGCCGTGTCGAAGTCGGGCTGCACATCGGCCCAGCGTGCCTGCTTGAATGTCTCGAAGGAGCCGAGGCCGCGCTTTGCGAGCATGTGGTCGAGGTGTTGGCGCGCGGTCAGGCCAAAACCGGGCCGATCGCCGACCCCGAGCCGCCGGGCCAGTTCGTCGATGACGAAAATGTTCTCGCGCGGTCCTTCGGGGGGATCGATCAGCTTCGGACCGAGGAGAATGTGCTGATGGCCGCCCCCGCGATAGATGTCATCATGCTCGAGAAACATCGTCGCCGGCAGCACGACATCGGCGAGCAGTGCGGTTTCGGTCATGAACTGCTCGTGCACGCAGGTGAACAGATCCTCGCGCAGGAAACCGCGCTTCACCAGCCGCTGTTCCGGGGCGACATTGGCGGGATTGGTGTTCTGGATCAGCATGGCGGTGACCGGCGGGCCGCCATACAGCGCCTCGGGATCACCGGTCAGCACGCGGCCGATCTTCGACTGGTCGAGATGGCGCACGCCCGGATCGGCAAATTGCGTGCCCTCGATCAGGTCCATGTCGAGGCCGAAAATGCCGGAATTGGAATGGAAGGCGCCGCCGCCTTCATATTGCCAGGCGCCGGTGACGGCGGCGATCGACAGCGCCGCGTGCATGTTGGCGGTGCCGTTGCGCGAGCGCGTGAAGCCGTAACCAAGCCGGAAAAAAGTGCGTTTGGTCTGGCCGACCAGGGTGGCGAATTCCTCGATTTCCTCGACCGAAAGCCCGGTGATGGCGGCGGCCCATTCGGGCGTGCGGGTGCGCAGATGCTCTTCCAGTCCCGCCGGATCATCCGTGTAGCGTTCGAGATAGGCGCGGTCGGCCAGGCCGTCGCGGAACAGCACATGCATGGTGGCGCAGGCGAGCGCGCCATCGGTTCCGGGCCGGACGACCAGCGCCAGATCGGCCTGTTTCATGGTGTCGTTGCGGTAGACGTCAATGGCGACGATCTTCGCGCCACGCTGCTTGCGGGCGCGGATGGCGTGGGTCATCACGTTGACCTGGGTCGAGACGGCGTTGGTGCCCCAGATCACGACACAGTCGGACAGGGCCATTTCGCGCGGGTCGGGACCGCGCAGGGCACCGGTGCCCATGGCATAGCCGGTCCAGGCGGCATTGACGCAGATGGTGCCGAAGAAACCGGAATAGCGCTTGGCATGGCGCAGGCGATGGATGGAGTCGCGCTGCACCAGTCCCATGGTACCGGCATATTGATAGGGCCAGACCGTTTCGCTGCCATATCTCTCTTCGGCGGCGATGAATTTCTCGGCGACCAGGTCGAGCGCCGCCTCCCAGCTCGCCTGTTTCCAGCTCCCTTCGCCCTTGGCACCGCTGCGCACCAGCGGCTTGAGCAGCCGGTCCGGGTGGTGGATGCGCTCTGAATAGCGGGCGACCTTGGCGCAGATGACGCCGGCGGTGTAGCTGTTGTCGCGGGCGCCGCGGATGCGGCCGATGCGATCCCTGGCGATGAGTTCCACCTCGAGCGCGCAGGTGGAGGGGCAGTCATGCGGACAAGCGGAATGGCCGATTGCCGGCTTCAGCTGCGCCGGGCTGTCCGGATCGGAGCTGGAGCCAGGGCCGGTGTCGGGACGAATGGGACTGGCTTCGTTCATGCTTTCCCTATAAGGCTTTCGGCGCCGCCCGACCAGCAAAATGCCGCGCCACGGACCCTGTTCGACGATGAATTATCGCCATGCCTACCATGCGGGAAATTTCGCCGATGTGCTCAAGCATGCGGTGCTGGCGGCGATGGTCAGCTATCTCAAGCGCAAGGACGGCGGTTTCCGCGTGATCGACACGCATGCGGGACCGGGCAGCTATGATCTGGGTTCGGTCGAGGCGAAAAAGACCGGCGAATGGCAGGGCGGGATCGGACGGCTTCTGGGCGCCAGCCTGACCCCGGCGACTGAAGAGTTCCTGGCGCCGTATCTCACCGTCGTCAAGGAGCTGAACCCGGACCGCGAACTGAAGCGCTATCCGGGTTCGCCGCAATTGGTGCGCCGGCTCATGCGCAAGCAGGACCGGCTGTCGGCGATCGAGCTGCATGCACAAGACGCCCGGCATTTGCGGCGGCTGTTTGAGGGCGACCACCAGGTGCGGGTGACGGAACTCGATGGCTGGCTGGCGCTCGGCGGACATTTGCCACCCAAGGAGAAGCGCGGCCTGGTGCTGGTCGACCCACCGTTCGAACAGGGCGGCGAGTTCGACCGGCTGATTGACGGGCTGGCGCGCGCGAGCCGGCGCTTTGCCGCCGGCCCCTATTGCCTGTGGTACCCGCTGAAGGCCGACAGTGGCGTCGCCCGCTTCCACGCCGAACTGCAGACGCTCGGCCGCCCCAACACGCTGGTCACCGAAATGTGGGTGCGCGATCCACGCACCGAAAAGGGGCTGAACGGTTCCGGGCTGGTGCTGGTCAATCCGCCCTATACGCTGGCCGGCTCGCTGCGCGCGGCGCTGCCGGAAATCACGCGGCTTCTGGCGCAGGACGACAAGGCGGGCTGGCGGGTCGAGACATTGGTCGGCGAAGGCTAAGGCTGGGGGTCGGCGAAGTCTGAGTTCGGCGAAGGCTGAGGCCCCGCCCTCTCGCAAAATCCCCTCGCCCCTTTTATTGTTTTGCGCGAGTGCCTATTTCGACCGGATGCGGCGGTGAGCGCCGCGGCGTCAATGTTCAAGCCAGCACGAAGGCGATACCCCATGAGCGAAGCTGCCATTGGCTGGGAATTGTGGCGCAGCTTTCTCGCCGTCATGAATGAGCGCTCCCTGTCGGGAGCGGCGCGCAGTCTCAGCGTATCGCAGCCGACGATCGGCCGGCATGTCGATCAGCTGGAAACGGCGCTCGGCGTGCGGCTTTTCACCCGCGCGCAGAACGGATTGACCCCAACGGATCTGGCGATCTCGCTGGAGCCGCAGGCGCGCAGCATGGCGACGGCGGCCGAGGTTCTGGCGCGATCGGTTGCGCAGACGGCGGACAGCGAGGCCGGCATTGTGCGCCTCTCGGCGACCGAAATCATGTCGACGGAGATCCTGCCGGCGTTGTTGGCGCCGTTCCTGCGTCAGCATGAAGGCCTCGAGATCGAGGTCGATGCATCGAACCGCAATGTCGACCTGTTGCGCCGCGAGGCCGATATCGCCATCCGCATGCAGCGCCCCGAACAGGGCGCGTTGCTGGCCCGGCGGGTCGGCGTGGTGCGGCTCGGCCTTTATGCCAGCCGCGACTATCTCGGCAACCGTGCGCCGCCCGGCTCAATTGCCGAACTGGCCGGCCACCGGGTGATCGGACCGGACCGCGATCCGCTCTACCGCAGCCGGTTCGCCAGCGAATTGCCGGACATCACCCCGTCGCTGTTCAGCTATCGCAGCGACAGCCATAACGCGCAGCTGGCAGCCGTACGGGCCGGCGTGGGAATCGGCGTTTCGCACAAGAGCATGGCCGAACGCGATCCGTCGCTGGTGCCGGTGCTTGCCGATACGGTGCATTTCGAGATGGAAACATGGCTGTCGATGCATGAGGATCTGCGCCACAATCATCGCATCAAGATGGTCTATGACCATTTGTTCGCGCATCTGCCTTCGTTTCTGGACTGACCGGTTCGCGTCACTACTTCGGATAAGGAGCTGGCTCGCTGGCGCCAGCCGGCCGATTGCGGCTTGACCTTTGCCCTGCCCCTGAGCATCCTTTCGCTGATTGCGCGCATGCGCGCCGAAGGGAGAGTTGATTTGATAGGTTGGCTAATGCGCACCGCAAGCCGGGTTCTCGACAGGTTTCTCGGCAGGTTCCTCGGCCCGTTGCCGGGTTTGGCGATGTTGGCCGCCGGCCTGGCGCTGGCAGCACCGCTCGGCGCGCCGCTGACGCCAGTCGCGCAGGCGTTTACCGGTGGCAATTTCGCAGCCTGCCGTGATCCGAAGGTGCTTGATTACATTCAGCGCCGGTTCGTCTGGACGGACGAGCATGTGCTCAAGCGCGGATTGCGTATCGAGGCCATCGCGCAACCGCATGAGAACCGCTGGCAGCCAGCCAGCCAGACCCACCTGATCCCTCGCCTCTACTGCCATGCCCGGGCGCTGATGAATGATGGCCGGACGCGCACCGTCTGGTATCTGGTCGAGGGCGGCATGGGGTTTGCCGGCATCCGCGACAATGTCGAATTCTGCGTGGCCGGTCTCGATCCGTGGAAGGTCTATGGCGCGCATTGCCGCTCGCTGAGATGACCGGCATGGGTTGCAGATCGACGTGACACGCTGGCGGCGCCTTTTGTCCGGTGCGGTGATGACGCTGGCAGCTGTTGCCGGCGCGGCCTTTCTTGTCCAGCAGCCTCAGCCTGACAGCGCGCCGGGCCCGGTCACAGCGAGTATCGCGGCCGAGACCGTACCGCTTGGCACAGGTTTTGATTTCTACGTTCTGGCCCTGTCCTGGTCGCCGAGCTATTGCCTCGCCGAGGGGCGCGGGCGGCGCGACAGCCAGCAGTGCGGGCAGGACGCCGATTTCGGTTTCATCGTGCACGGCTTGTGGCCGCAATTCGAGGCCGGCTATCCGCAATATTGTCCGACCCGGCAGCCGGACCGCGTCCCCGCACGGCTGGGCCAGGAGCTGCAGGCGCTGACGCCGAGCATGGGACTGATCGGCCATATGTGGCGCAAGCACGGCAGTTGTTCCGGCCTGTCCCAGGAGCAGTATTTCGACGTGGTGCGGGCGGCGGCGGAAAGAGTGCGTGTTCCCGAGCGCTTTCGCGGCGCCTCTGCCGACATGACGCTGTCGGCGCAAGCGGCTGAGGAGCTGTTCATTGCCGCCAATCCCGGACTGCGGCGCGATGGCATCGCCGCCGTCTGTGAATCCGGGCGGTTGCGAGAGGTGCGGGTGTGCCTTACGCATGAGCTGCAATTCCGCTCCTGCGCGGCGGTGGACAGGTCCGGCTGTCGAGCCAGCCGCCTGACGGTTCCGCAACCCTGACGGCGCATCGAGCCGAAATTTTTCCGACGAGGGACACTGCCGATGAAACTCTACTCCGCTCCTGCTTCACCCTATGCCGCCAAGGCCCGCATGGGTGCGGTTGTCGCCGGGCTTCCGGTCGAAATCACCAATGTCTCGACCGCCAGCGAGCCGGCGGATCTGATCGACACCAATCCGCTCGGCAAGATTCCGACTTTGCTGAACGATGACGGGGTCAACATCTATGACAGCCGCGCAATCATGCAGTATCTCGACCGGGCGGGCGGGCGGAAGCTGTATCCGCGCAATGCCGCCAAGCGCACGGAGGCCGAGGTCACCGAAGCGCTGTGTGACGGCATTTGCGATGCGCTGCTGCTGATCGTCTATGAACGGCGCTATCGCTCGGAAGAGCTGGTGCATCAGCCCTGGCTCGACCTGCAGTGGCGCAAGGTGACGCGCGGACTGGAGGTGCTGGAAAAGCGCCTGCCGCGCATGGGCAAGTCGCCGACGGCAGCGCATCTGGCGATCGCCGCGGTGCTTGGCTATCTCAATCTGCGATTCGAGGGCCAGTGGGAACGCGGCCGGCCGAAACTGAAGGCGTTCATGCGCAAGTTCGAGGCCAATTTTCCCGATCTTGCCCGCCTTTGTCCGCAGGCCGATTGAGGACGAGCGGACGAGATAGTCACCGGCTGCAAATGCAGAAAACCCCGGAAACGGCAGGCGTTCCCGGGGTTCTTTGTTGTTCAGCAGATAGCCGGCGGAACCGGCATTCTCATGCTTAGAACTTGATGCCGATACCGGCGCGGACCGAGTGATCGTCGTAACCGGTCGAGAACGTGCCGGCGCCGAGATTGAAGTCCTCGCTGCCGTAATCGGTGTAGCGATACTCAAGACGGGTGGTGATCTTTTCGGTGACGAAGGTTTCGACGCCTGCACCGACGGTGTAGCCGTACATCACCTGATCGTCGGAAGCACCGCCGCTGTTCAGCTCAAGATTGGTGGCGGCGCCACCGACCGTGCCGTAGACCAGGAACGGGTTCATGTCGTAGCCAAGACGGGCCCGGATCGAACCGAAAGCGCCCTGCTCGGCGGAGACGCCGGCGGCAGTGCCTTCAGCGCCGGAATAGCCGACGTCGGCCTCGACACCGTAAACGAAGTTGCCGGACTGCCAGTTGTAGCCGCCGTAGACACCGCCCATGGCGCCGTCAACGTCGGAGATGGCGTCGGTTTCGCCCCAGCTGTAGCCGCCGAAGACACCGGCATAGCCGCCAGCCCACAGATAGGCAGGCGCGGTTGCGATATCAGCGACAGGCGCTTCGGGCGGAGCCTCATAGATGGCATCGGCGGCCTGAGCCTGAAGTGAAAGCGGCAGCACCAGAGCCGCGGAGAGGAGTGCCAGCTTGGTCGTGCGCATAGAAAAACTCCTTGAATTACATACCGTCCCCAGACGGCGCACATGTTGCAGAACGTGCGGTACCAGGATTGGTTCCGCCGGATTGCATGGCCGTTTCTGAACTCAAATTGGGGCGAGGAAAAAGCGGGAATATGGTCAGAGCGCGGCACAAAAAAGGCGCAGTGTGATGTGTTGGTTTTGCAACAGATCGGGGTCGCGACGCGCTGTTCCGGGAGCGGTCATGCGGCGGCGCGGCTCTGGGGCGCCCGCGACCGGCTCAGGCCGCTGCCCGGCCCTGCCGGCGTGCCAATTTGCACGGCTGCCGCTGACAAGCTGGCAGGCCGGATTGCATCGCGCCGGCCAATGCCTATATGAAGGCACGACTTTCCATCCTCCTCCTTCAGCCAGGGCCGCGCGTTTTTCATGTTGAGCATCATCACGCTGATCGCAGGGCTGGCCGTGCTCATCCTGGCCGGCGACTATCTGGTGCGCGGATCCGTCGGTCTGGCGGCGCGCATGCAGATCAACCCGCTGATCATCGGCCTGACCGTGGTTGCCTTCGGCACTTCGGCGCCGGAACTGTTCGTGTCGTTGCAGGCCGCCTTTGACGGGGTATCAGGCATTGCGATCGGCAATGTGGTGGGCTCGAACATTGCCAATGTTCTTCTCGTACTCGGCGTGCCGGCGCTGCTTTCGGCGGTCAGTTGCTCGGAGAAGGGCATCGGCGTGTCGCTGGCGGTGATGATGGCGCTGTCTGCCCTGTTGATGGTGTTCATGGCGAATGGCACATTGACGCGCCTTGAAGGGGCAGCGCTGCTCGTCGTGATGTTCGGCTATATCGGCTGGCAAATCCATCGGGTGCGCGTCGACCCGAAACATTCCGGCGTGAATGTCGATGGCGAGATTCCCCTGCCGCTGGCGGTCTCGCGCATCGTGCTGTTCATTGCCGGGGGTCTTATCGGTCTGCCGATCGGCGCCTGGCTGACCGTTCTCGGTGCGTCCGAGATCGCCCGCATGCTTGGAGCGTCCGATACGGCGATCGGGCTGACCGTGGTGGCCATCGGCACTTCGCTGCCGGAGCTGGTGACCACCGTGGCAGCGGCCTGGCGGCGCTCGGGAGCCGTGGCTATCGGCAATGTCGTCGGGTCGAACATCTTCAATATCGGCTTCATTCTCGGGGTGACGGGCCTCGTTCTGCCGCTCGACGTCGATGCCCGCATCATTCACGTCGACATGTGGGTGATGTTTGCCGCCTCGGGGCTGGTGGTGGCGCTGGCGCATTGGTGCATCCCGCTGAAAAAGCTCAGCGGCGGGGCGATGCTCTTGGCCTTCGCCCTGTATATTTTTACAGTGTTTTAAAGGCGCCTGGCCGGCCAGCAGGCGGAACGCCCGTGCCCGTGTCCGGGTGGCGCCCTATTGGCAGCGCGTGTTGATTGCATGCCACCCCTTTGACCGGATCGAGAGAGGCCACCATGACCGAATGCTCAGCGCCGATCGCCCTCGTCACCGGTGCTGCGAAACGAATCGGCCGGGCCATCGCCGAGGATCTCGGGGCCAACGGGTTCGCGGTGGCGGTGCATGCCAACGGCTCAGCGGGCGCGGCGGAAGAAACGGCGGCAGCGATTCGCAGCGGCGGCGGCACGGCGGAGGTGTTCATCGCCGATCTGGAGGATCCGGACGCGGTGGCGGGACTGGTGGCGCGTGTGGCCGACCGGCTCGGTGCGCCGCGCCTTCTGGTCAACAATGCCTCGATCTTCGAGCCGGATTTCGGCGATGCCTTCGATGCGGCGCTGTTTGACCGGCACATGGCGGTGCACGTCAAGGCGCCCGTTGCCTTGACGGCGGCCATGGCGGAGCATCTGCCGGCAGAATCGGCGGGCGGGCTGGTGGTCAATCTGATCGACCAGCGCGTGTGGAAACTGACACCGCAACATTTTTCCTACACCCTGTCGAAGGCCGCCCTGTGGACGGCGACGCGCACTTTGGCGATGACACATGCGCCGAGGCTGCGCGTCAATGCCATCGCGCCGGGCCCGACGCTGCCAAGCCCGCGCCAGAGCGAGGAGGATTTCGCGCGTCAGGTGGCGGCGGTGCCGCTGCAGCGGGCGCCGGACCTGATCAGCTTCGGGCGGACGATCCGCTATTTGTTCGACACGCCATCGGTGACCGGCACGATGATCCCGCTGGACGGCGGCCAGCATCTGGCCTGGGAGACGCCGGATGTGGCAGGAGTGAGCGAATGAGCAGCCGCCCGCCCGGCGATCGCCCGGACCCAAGTGGCGCTGAAGAGGCCGTGGCTACCGGCGGGGAGATCACGCCGACCGTGGCGTCTGATCTGCGCGATATCGAATGGAACGAAAGCCCGGGCATGGCGCAGAACCTGACCGGCGCGGCGGCGATCCAGGCCTTCGTCAAGCATCTGCCGAACCAGCCGGGCGTTTACCGGATGATGAACGCAGCCGGCGACGTCTTGTATGTCGGCAAGGCGCGCAGCCTGAAGAAGCGGGTCACCAACTACGCCCAGGGGCGCGGGCATTCGAACCGCATCACGCGGATGATCCGCGAGACCGCCAATATGGAGTTCGTGACCACACGCACGGAAACCGAGGCGCTGCTGCTCGAGGCCAATCTGATCAAGCGGCTGAAACCGCGCTTCAACGTCCTGATGCGCGACGACAAGTCGTTTCCCTATATCCTGGTGACCGGCGACCATGAGGCGCCGGCGATCTTCAAGCATCGCGGCGCGCGCTCGCGCAAGGGCGATTACTTTGGCCCCTTCGCCTCGGCCGGTGCCGTCGGACGCACGATCAACGCGCTGCAGCGCGCCTTTCTGCTGCGCACCTGCACCGATTCGGTTTATGAAAGCCGCACCCGGCCCTGCCTGCTCTACCAGATCAAACGCTGCTCGGGCCCGTGCACCGGTGAAATCTCCAGCACCGACTATGCGACCCTGGTCGATGAGGCGAAGGCGTTTCTGTCCGGGCGCAGCCAGGCGGTGAAGTCGCATCTGGCCGAGGCAATGCAGACCGCCTCCGGCGATCTCGACTTTGAACGCGCGGCGATCTACCGCGATCGGCTGTCGGCGCTGTCGCATGTGCAGAGCCATCAGGGCATCAATGTGCAGTCGGTGGAAGAGGCCGACATTTTCGCCATCCACGCGGATGGCGGTCTGGCCTGCATCCAGGTGTTCTTCTTCCGCACCGGGCAGAACTGGGGCAACCGGGCCTATTTTCCGCGCGCCGACACGGCGCTCGAGCCCGGCGAGATCCTCGGGGCGTTCATCGGCCAGTTCTACGATGACAAGCCGACACCGAAACAGATCCTGATCTCCGACGATTTCGAGGATCGGGCGCTGATGGCCGAAGCGCTGGCGACACGCGCCGGCCACAAGGTGACAATTGCGCAGCCGCAGCGCGGCGAGAAACGCGAACTGGTCGACCATGTGCGCTCGAACGCGCGCGAGGCGCACGGCCGGCATCTGGCGGAGACGGCCTCGCAGGCGCGGCTCTTGAAAGGACTGGCGGAAACCTTCGGCCTGAGCACGGTGCCGCGGCGCATCGAGGTCTATGACAATTCGCACATCATGGGCACCAATGCGGTCGGCGGCATGATTGTCGCCGGACCGGAAGGGTTCGTGAAAAACCAGTACCGCAAGTTCAACATCCGCTCGACGGACATCACCCCGGGCGATGATTTCGGCATGATGCGCGAGGTGATGCAGCGGCGCTTTGCCCGGCTCTTGAAGGAGCACAGCGATACGATGCCGGCGCCGGTGGCCGCAGCACGCAATGAGGCGGACGCGGCGGAGCAGGCCCTGGAGCCGGCGCCGGAGGATGACGCCGGCGGCGACGGCGCCTTTCCGGCCTGGCCTGACCTGATCCTGATCGACGGCGGCCAGGGGCAGATGAGCGCGGTGCGCGGCATGTTGGAGGAACTTGGCATCCGCGACCGGGTGACGGCCATCGGTGTCGCCAAGGGAACCGACCGCGAGGCCGGGCGCGAGCGCTTTTTCATGGAAGGCCGCCCGGCCTTCACGCTGCCGCCGCGCGATCCGGTGCTGTATTTCATCCAGAGGCTGCGCGACGAGGCGCACCGCTTTGCCATTGGCGGCCACCGGGCGCGGCGCAAGAAGGATCTGGTGAAGAACCCGCTCGATGAAATCGGCGGCATCGGCCCGTCACGCAAACGAGCTCTGCTGATGCATTTCGGCACCGCCAAGGCGGTCTCGCGCGCCGGCATCGAGGATCTGCGCGCCGTCGAGGGAATTTCCGAGGCGATGGCCGAACTGATCTACAACCATTTTCACGAGGCGTCTTAAGCACAAGAGATGCGCGGCGGCAGGGCGGCCCCCTCGCCCAGCCTGCGGCCTGTTCGCATGGCAGCGGCAAAAGCGCGCGCGGCGGCAAAGTTTGCCGATACAGGTTGACCTTGTGCGCCACTCCGGTTCATCTGCCGAAAACGCAATGGTCCGCTCATGGCTTCGCCCGCACTGAACATTCCCAATCTTCTGACCTATGGTCGCATCCTGGCGGTGCCGCTGATCGTGTTGTGCTTTTTCATCGAGGGGCGCCTGCACGGCTCGGATGCAGCGCGCTGGTGGGCGCTGGCAATCTTCATCGTGGCCTCGCTGACCGATTTTCTCGACGGCTATCTGGCGCGCACATGGAACCAGACATCGAATATCGGGCGCATGCTCGACCCGATCGCCGACAAGCTGCTGGTCGCCTCGGTGCTCTTGTTGGTGGCGGCCGATGGCACCATTGCCGGCTGGTCGATCTGGGCGGCCATCATCATCCTGTGCCGCGAGATCCTCGTCTCGGGCCTGCGGGAATATCTGGCGGCGCTGAAGGTCTCGGTACCGGTAACGCAGATCGCCAAATGGAAAACCACCGTGCAATTGCTGGCCATCGCCTTTCTGCTCGCCGGCCCGGCGGGAGACAAGGTGCTGCCCTACACCACCGAAACCGGCATCGGGCTTTTGTGGATCGCCGCCATCGTCACCATATATACCGGATATGACTATTTCCGTGCCGGGCTGCGGCACGTGGTGGACGGGTAAGATCATGAAACTTGTCTATTTCGCCTGGATTCGCGAACGCATCGGCACTTCTTCGGAAGAGATCGAGCTGCCGCCCGAAGTGGAGACGATCGGCGAATTGATCGCTTATCTTGCCGGTCGCGGCGAGAATTATGCCGAGGCGCTCAAGGTGCCGGAGATCATCCGCGCGGCGATCAACCAGGAACATGTCGAGCATGCGGAAAAGATCGGCGACGCGCGCGAGATCGCCCTGTTTCCGCCGGTGACCGGAGGCTAGGCGTGGCCAGCGGCGCTTCAGCCATCGCGGTGCGCATTCAGGCCGACGACTTCGACGCCGGCGCGGAACTGGCCCTGCTGAGCGCCGGGCGCGGCGATGTGGGCGGTGTCGCCAGTTTTCTCGGCCTGTGCCGCGATGAGGCCGGGCGGCTCGCGGCGCTGGAGCTCGAGCATTATCCGGGCATGGCCGAGCGGGCCATCACGCAAATCGCCGAAAAGGCGGTGCGGCGCTTCTCGCTCCTCGGACTGCGGGTGGTTCACCGCTACGGCCGCATCGCACCGGGCGGCAATATCGTTCTGGTGGCGGCAGCGGCGGCGCATCGCCGGGCCGCTTTCGACGGCGCGGCCTATGTGATGGATTTCCTGAAGAGCGAAGCACCGTTCTGGAAAAAGGAACATCTGGCCGATGGCAGCAGCGGCGATTGGGTGGCCGCCAAAGACAGCGATGATGCCGCCAAGGACCGCTGGGCCGATTGAGGCTGCTTGCAGCTCTAGGAAGCTTGCAGTCTGGCGGTGAGTATTTTCAGGCTGGCCGTGCCGAAACCGATCGCAAAGGCGGCCTCGAGCCAGCGGCGCATCCTGAGGTAAAGCCGGGTCATCAGGCGTGAGGAAAACACCAGGGCATAGCCGTGGAAAAGCACGGTACTCAGCACCCCGACGGCAAGAATGACCAGTCCCAGATCACCGGCGCTGGTGTCCGCCGGCAGACCCAGCGAATAGAGCGATCCGAAAAACAGGATGGCCTTCGGGTTGGTCAGGTGTAGGGCCAGGCCCTTGGCGTACAGCGTGCGCCGGCCGCCGGACAGCGATCGGGTCGCCGCGGCATTGGCGGAGAAGGCGGAGCGCGCCGCCTTGACGGCCAGATACATCAGATAGGCGGCGCCAAAATAGCGCACGAGATCAAACACCCAGGCATTGGCCAGCATCATGGCACCGAGACCGAGGGCGGCTGCGACCGACCAGATCAGCGATCCGGTGGTGATCCCCGAAGCCAGGGCCAGGCCGGCGCCGCGCCCGGAGGCCATGGACGTGCCGGCGAGCGCAAGGGTTGCCGGCCCGGGGCTGACCCCGGCGACAAATGCGGCAAGGAGAATGAGCGGCAGATTGACCTCCGCAAGCATGAACCGACCTTTCGAGTTGCGCTGCTGCGTGCAGCACACGCAAGCCTAGCGCCTCTCGGGCTGTCTGTCGCCGCCTTTCTCCTCGCCGCCGCCGCTGAACGCCGCAAATGAATGCCGCCGGGCTGTCTTCGGCTTAACCGACGATTTCGGTGCCGGAGAACCAGTAGGCGATTTCTTCGGCGGCCGTTTCCGGCGCATCGGAGCCGTGCACGGAATTCTCGCCGATCGAGAGGGCGAACTCCTTGCGGATGGTGCCTTCGGCAGCGTCGGCCGGATTGGTGGCGCCCATCACTTCGCGGTTCTTGGCAATGGCGTTTTCGCCTTCAAGCACCTGCACGACGGTCGGCCCCGAGGACATGAACTCGGTCAGTTCGCCGAAGAAGGGGCGATCCTTGTGCACGGCGTAAAAGCCTTCGGCTTCGCGCAGGCTCATCCAGACGCGCTTGGACGCGACGACGCGCAGGCCGGCATCCTCGAGCTTCTTGGTGATTGCGCCGGTCAGATTGCGCTTGGTGGCATCGGGCTTGATCATTGAAAAGGTGCGTTCGCTCGCCATTCGTTTCATTCCATTCGATAGATGCGGGCAATGATGCCGCTCAGGGTGCAAGAAAAACCGGCAGAAAGGACGCAAGGCGCCGCCGGCGGATCGGGCGTCTCAATAGCCGCCGTACCTGCTTCCGACAAGAGGCAGGCGGCAATTTCAGCGGCAATGACGGCTTTGATCCCAGGTGGCGGGATCTCAGGTGGCGGGATCTCAGGCGGCGGCTGGCGCGCTGCGGCCGACGCCGCCATAAAGATCGAGACAGCGCTCGAACCAGTCATTGACCGGATCGCCGGCCGGCAGCAGCCATTGCGGCCGCACCAGGCGCGCCCATTGCAGGCAGCCAAAGACGATGTGGTCGGCAAACAGCGGCCCCTCGCCGCCGATGAAGAGCTGGAATTTCAGCGTGTGCCGCAGGGCATCGAGCTTGCTCGGATAAGCGGCCGCCGCCGCCTGGCGATCGGCGACCACTTCCTCGAGTGTCATGCCGAAGCGTGCTTCGCGGCTTTGGCGGAAATAGGCCTTGTCTTCGGGCACGACGCAGGAATGGACATCCTTGAGAATGATCGGCACCAGCGCAGCAACCGTCGCCGTCTGCGACCAGCGTTCGATGAAGCGGGCCATGGCGCGGCCGCCCTCCCCGCCGAACAGGCTCGGCCGGTCGGGATAGGCCGCTTCGAGATGCTCGGCGATGGCAAAGCTGTCGGTGACGATTGTCTCGCCATCGATCAGCACCGGAACTGTCTTTGCCGCGCCATTGGCAATTTCGGAAATCCTGGTGAAGGGCACCTGGATTTCCTCGAATGCGAGCCCCTTGTGGTGCAGAGCCAGCACGGCCTTCCAACCATGCGGCGAGAAAGGGCGCGCCGTATCGGCGGCGCTCAGCGTGTAGAGCTTGAGGGTCATGGGCAATCCGATCCGAAACCAGTTCAATTCATTGGGTTAATCGTACTATCAAACGGGTGTTGCGGCGATTGCAACCCCCTCCCTCCTGCGGTCGCAGGGATCGGCACTTTCGCCGGCTCAGGGCGCGAGGCCACATGTCTGGTACAGGCCGGGCAGCTCAGCGCCCACGGCACAGAGAATGCCGCCCCACTGATAGCCATAGCGCCCGTCCGACAAGGCGACGCGGAACCACTGATAGCCGTCCAGCGACATGCTGCTGCGGGCGAGAAGCGTCACCGGCCGGTTTTCCGCCAGCTTGCCTAGCGAAGGAAATTCCGTGCCGGGTCCCTGGCGCAGATGGCCGCCGAGTGAGCGGCCGGGAAGATTGTCGAGCGGTTCTTCATCGGCGACCGGCTTCTGGCTGGGCGTTTCGGCCGGGGAGGACGCGAGGGCAGCGTTGCCGGGCGCCACACCGACGGCAAGCAGCGTATCGTCCGACTGCGCGAGACCGGTGCCGAGTTGCCCGCCCGCGGTCTCGGCGCCGGCGAAGCCCGGCGTCTCGGGCGCACACAGGAATTGCATCGACCCCAGTTGCATGAATTGCGGCTCGGTGTGCGGCGTGAAGGCGAAGCGGGTTTCCGGATTGATCCAGACGCCGCCGGCATCGGGCGACAACAATCCGCCGCGCCCCATGCCCTGGAATGAACCAAGGCGCTTCTCAGTGTCGATGGTCACCTTGAAATCGATGCCCGCCGGCGCATCGCCGCACTGGAAGGTCTCGCCGGCGCGTGCGGCGGATGCGGAAGCGCAGAGCAACAGGGCGAGCAGCGCCGTGGCTGCCGCGTTTGTCCCGCGGCGGGGCGCATGATCTGTTCGAACGCGGCGGCGGGGGGACAGGACGGCAGGCGGCATACAATCTCCGAAGACGACTAGAACGGACCGAATCTTCTTACGCGTCCCTGCATAAAAGATGGCAGACTGCTTGGCCATATGCGGATGGATTTTGCGGTCTGACCCCGCGGCCCCGTCATCTAATTCGCGACAGTTTCCGAAATCGCGCCGAAAGCCGGCTGCAATGTGGCGACGATGATCCGGGCGGCGCGCTCGGAGCGTTTCAGCCGATGCTCGGCCTCGCCTTTCTTCATCTGCAGTTGCCAGCGGTCCTGTTCGAGCTCGTGCAGCCTGACCCTTGCGTCCAGGCCATCTCCCTCCGCATTCTGCGCCGATGCTTCGTCCTGATGGCGCAGCTGGCGCAGTTCCTCCCCCATTTCGCGGATCTGCGCGTCGAGTTCGACAACGGCTCGCCGCTGGTCCCGGATTGCAGCACCAAGTTGCCGCGCGCGCAGAAACCCGTCTGCCAGGTTGCTCGGGCAGACGTCATGATAGACGCTGCCGCGGTTGCCGACCTCGAACCCGTTCATCGGCGTGCAGTAGCGCGGCAGTCCCTTGTCGTAGCCGGCCCTCCAGCGTGTGTGGTCAGGCACGATGCCGGCGCGCTCGCAGGACCGGGTGTGGGCAGAAAGCCGCTCCGCCGCCGGCCGGCCGGCCGCGCCATCGCTTTCGCCGACCGCCAGCCAGTCGACCGTTCTGCAGTCCTCGCGCGACATGGTGGTGCAGGCGGCGAGCAGAAACAGAGCCGCAATCGGCATGACAGCGATCGAGCAAAAACCGGGCGTCATCAAACAACCACCTTAAATTGCGGCGAAGTGTAGCCTCGCGTTCCTCGTGTCGTAAATCCTGACCTTTTGAGGGGAAACCGCGTCTTTCGTTGCTGCGGACGAGGCCTGGCCAGTCAAATTGCCAACGCGGCTGTGCGCCGCCTTCCTGCAGGTTGTGCCAAGCAGAAACACCAGCGTAGCGTTTAGGGTCGGGCTGCTTTCAGCGTGAGATGTCAGAGGTTTGCTGATGATTGCTGGCAATTTGAATCAAATTCACCAAGGGCTGGAAATGGATTCTCAACGCCTTGCCACACCGGTCCGCAACGGTCGCGCGGCTTGCGGGCTTGTTCCTGCATCCGAGGATCAGGACCTCGGCAAACATGAACAGGAGGATCCCATGCCCAGCATGCGCAATCTGAAAAAGACCGGCCTTGCAACCCTTTTCGGTCTCGCGATGGCCACATCAAGCCTGGCGCAGGTCGGCGCCGATGTCAGCGTCGGTATCGGTGGCGGCGGCGGTGTCAATGCCGGCGTCAGTGCCGGAATCGGCGGCGGCAACAGCGGCGGCACCAACACCGGAGGCGGCGGCGTCGATGCCAATGCCGCGGTCGGTATCGGTGGCGGCAGCGGTGTCAATGCGGATGCCGATGTTTCGATCGGCAAGGATGGCATTGATGCCGACACCACCGCCTCGATTGGCTCAGGCGGTGCCGATGTCGACGCGGATGTCAGCATCGGTGGCGGCGACAACACGGACGCGCCTCTCATCAACCTGCTCGGCAATCTGCTCGGCGGCGGCGCGGATGCGGATGTGTCGCTCGACATCGGCGGATCGGCGGGCGGCAGCGGGTCGACGGGGACCGGCGGCACGCCCGCAGATGACACCACGATTGCCGCCGCGGTCGGCAATCTGTCAGCGTCCGAAATTACGGTCTACCGCAAGCGCTGTGATTCCATTCTCGGCAATCCCGGGCAATGGGACAGCCAGCTGGTGAGCCTGTGTAGGGCGATTGCCGCGCGCTAGAAGATCCCTCTCACATCCCCCGCAGCGCAACACAGGCGGCCCGTCCGGGCCGCCTGTGTCCTGTCGCAGACGCAAAAATCCTTGCGTGTGCGGCGCCGGTCAGCCACAAGGCGGCCATGCTGACACTCAACGACATTTCGGCCCGCATTGCCGGGCGACTTCTCATCGACAAGGCATCGCTGTCGCTGCCGGCGGGGGCCAAGGCGGGGCTCGTCGGGCGCAATGGCGCCGGCAAATCAACGCTGTTCCGGGTGATCACCGGCGAGATGGCCACCGAAGGCGGCAGCGTTTCACTGCCGAAAAACACGCGCATCGGCCAGGTGGCGCAGGAGGCGCCCTCGGAAGACACGCCGCTGATCGACATCGTCCTGCGTGCCGACAAGGAGCGCGCGGCGCTGCTTTCGGAAGCGGAAACCGCCACCGACCCGCACCGCATCGCCGATATCCAGACGCGGCTCACCGATATCGATGCGCATTCGGCGGAGGCCCGCGCCGGCGCCATCCTTGCCGGGCTGGGTTTCGACACGGCAGCGCAGGCGCGACCGGCGTCGAGCTTTTCCGGCGGCTGGCGGATGCGCGTGGCGCTGGCCTCGGTGCTGTTTGCCGCACCGGATCTCCTGCTTCTCGACGAGCCGACCAACTATCTCGATCTCGAGGGCACGCTGTGGCTTGAGGAGTACATTCGCCGCTACCCGCACACCGTGCTGATCATCAGTCATGATCGCGACCTGTTGAACAAGGCGGCGAACACCATCGTGCATCTCGATCAGAAGCGGCTGACCGTCTATCGCGGCAATTTCGACCAGTTCGAGCGGCAGAAGGCCGAGCGCGACATGCTGCAGACGAAAGCGCGCGAGAAGAACATGGCCAAGCGCAAGCACATGGAGGCCTTCGTCGCCCGCTTCCGCGCCAAGGCCTCAAAGGCGCGGCAGGCGCAATCGCGGTTGAAGGCCCTGGAAAAGCTCGGCACGATCGATGCGGTGCTGGAAAGCAATGTCGCCGGCTTCACGTTTCCGGCGCCGGAAAAGACAGCCGCCTCGCCGATCATCGCGATCGATGGCGGATCGGTCGGCTACACGCCGGGTGCGCCGGTGCTGTCGCAGCTGACCTTGCGCATCGATGCCGATGACCGCATCGCGCTGCTCGGGGCGAACGGCAACGGAAAATCCACCTTTGCCAAGCTGATCGCCGGCCGGCTTGAGGCGGGAAGCGGTGACGTGCGGCTGGCGCCGCAGCTCAAGACCGGCTTTTTCGCGCAGCACCAGCTTGATGATCTGCGCCCGAAGGAAAGCGCCGTGGCGCATGTGCGCCGCCTGATGCCGGAGGCGGCGGAAGCCAAGGTGCGCGCCCGCGTCGCGCAGATGGGCCTGACGACCGAGAAGATGGACACGCCGGCCAAGGATCTGTCGGGCGGCGAGAAGGCGCGGCTGTTGATGGGGCTTGCCACCTTCGACAATCCGAACCTGATCATCCTCGACGAGCCGACCAACCATCTTGATATCGACAGCCGCGCCGCCCTGATCGCCGCCCTCAACGACTTTGCCGGCGCGGTGATCCTGATCAGCCACGACCGTCACCTGATCGAAGCAACCGTCGACCGGCTGTGGATCGTGCGCGAGGGCACCGTGACGAATTTCGACGGCGATCTCGACGATTACCGCCAGGAGATCGTCGCCGGCGGCAAGGGCAAGGGAAAAGGCGGTGGTGGTTCGAACGAAAAGTCGAAGGCCGAAAAGCGGCGGGCGGCGGCCGACAAGCGTGCCGACCACGCCGTCATGCGCAAAAAGATCAACGATCTCGAAGCCTTGACGGACAAGCTTGGCAATCAGATTCAGATGCTCGACAGCGAGTTGTCCGACCCGGTGCTTCTCAACGAGCAGGCCTGGAAAGTGCCGCAACTGGCCAAGAAGCGCGCCCAGAAGGCCACGGAACTGGCGCGGGCAGAGGAAGAGTGGCTCAAACTGTCGGCGGAGTATGACGCTGCCATGGCGGCTGCCGAATAGTTCGAGCACGCACGGCCACGCCGGCGGCGCGGCGCTCGCATGATCCGCACTGCAATTGAAAATGTCACGTCACGCTTCGCATATTTCACGCTAATGCAACAATCGTGCGAATTCGGCCTCCCAGCCCCTTTTTTCATTTCCCCCTAAATTTCACGCAAGTTTCGCCGCCTAGGCTTTGTCGCCTAGGGGGACTGATATGACACAGCATGAATTGGGGAATTCTCGCGTGGATACGGGACGCGGGTGGAAGAGATCAAGGCCAGGGGCGGACGTTGATGGCCTGAAGCGGGCGGGCAAGGCCGGTGGAAAGATCGGCCGTGCCGCTGCCGTGCTCACGATGAGCTGGATCCTGGCGCCGGCAGGGGCGGTTGCCGAACCAGCGGTGATTCAGCACTACCAGGTCGCCGGCAACACGCTTGCGGCCTTGAAAGACAGTATCCGCGCCGCCGCGCCGCTGGGCGGCCGCGCCTTCGGACTGACACGGGTGACCATCGAGCCGCGCTTCAGCTACGGAGACAACGGCGCTGAGTGCCGGCCGATCAATGTCGTGGTCGATCTCAAAACCACCGTCACACTGCCGCAATGGCAGGCTTCGCAGCCCATACCGGCAGCGCTGGACGGACGCTGGAAGCGCCTGGAAGCGACGGTGCGCGAGCATGAGATGCTGCATGTGGAAGTGGCCGAGGAGTATGCGGCACGGCTGCGGCACATGCTTGGTGCGATCACCGATGTGGATTGCGCCACGCTTGAGCCGATCGTCGTTGCCAAGGTCAAGCGTCTGCAAGCGGCGCACCGCTTCGCGCAGAAGATCGTTGATATGGAAGACCGCGAGCGGCTGCAGGCGCTGCTGCCCTGACCGCCCCGGTCGGGGTTGGTCCGGGGTTGGTCCGGGGTTGGTCCGGGGTCGGGTCAGGTACCGCGGTCGGTTGCCTCGGGCGCGATTTCGGTCTCCGCCGCGTCGGGTGCGTCGGTCGGAGCCGGGCCGCCGGCGGCGCGGGCGCGCTCGTCGAAACGCTCGGCGCCTTTCTCGAGATGATGGCCGGACTTTTGCTCGAAGGTCTTTTCTTCCTTCATCGCTTCCTTTTCGAGACCTTCGCCGGCTTTCGCCGCCTTGCAAACCTTCATCGTCTGGGACTGTGGCATCGGATGTTCCCTCTTTTGAACTTTCGACATGCGGGAACTACTCCTCACGGCGGTGAAGGTTCCGCCACTCCGGTCATCGCGGTTTGCAGGGGTCCGGGGTCAGGCGCCTCGGGTCAGGCGCCCGGTGTCAGGCCTTGCGCTGCCAGCGGCGGTCCTCGCTCTGCTGCCAGTAGGTCAGCGTGTGCCCCTCGCGCTTGAGGGTTTTCCACTGCTCGCGCGCCGCCTGCAGCTGCGCCGCATCATGGCCGTCGAACATGACGACGAGACGCTCGCAACCCTCGAGCGCAGGGATGGCGGCGCCACCGACGGCAAAGCGGACCGTGGCGCCATTGGCCGGCTGCACCGCCATGGTCAAAAGCACCGGCTGGCGCGCTGCATTGGCATCGCCCTCGCCGCGATCGATGCCGTGCGGCAGGAAACTGTCGTCGCGGAACACCCACAGATGCGCATCGAGCGCATCACGGCGCTCCTCGCTGTCGGCATGCACCGAGACACGACCGCCCCGGTCGAGAGATTTCTCGAGCAATATCGGCAGGGCATCGTCGAGGCGCGATTCGGTCAGATGGTAGAACAGCACCTCGACCATGGGTCAGGATTCGAAGGTGTCGCGGACATAGCGGTCGAGCAGCCGCACGCCAAAGCCCGAACCCCAGGACCTGTTGACATCCGTGGTCGGCGAGCCCATGGCCGTGCCGGCAATGTCGAGATGCGCCCAGGGCGTATCCTTGACGAACCGCTTGAGGAACTGCGCGGCGGTGATCGAGCCGGCAAAGCGGCCGCCAGCGTTCTTCATGTCGGCGAATTTCGAATCGATCAGCTTGTCGTAGTCGGGGCCGAGCGGCAGGCGCCAGACGCGCTCCTGGGAGGTCTCGCCAGCGGATGTCAGAGCGGCGGCCAGTTCGTCGTCGTTGGAAAACAGGCCGGCATGGTGGTGGCCGAGTGCAACCATGACGGCGCCGGTGAGCGTGGCGAGATTGATCATGGCCCGCGGCTCGAAGCGCTCGCGGCAGTACCACAGGGCATCGCAGAGCACGAGGCGCCCCTCGGCGTCGGTGTTGATGATCTCGATGGTCTGGCCCGACATCGAGGTGACGATGTCGCCGGGCCGCTGCGCGGCGCCATCTGGCATGTTCTCGACGAGGCCGATCATGCCGATGGCGTTGACCTTGGCCTTGCGGGCAGCCAGCGTGTGCATCAGACCGGTGACCGCGGCCGCACCGCCCATGTCGCCCTTCATGTCCTCCATGCCGCCGGCCGGCTTGATGGAGATGCCGCCGGTGTCGAAGACGACGCCCTTGCCGATGAAGGCGACGGGCTTGTCCTTCGCCTTGCCGCCCTTCCACGTCATGATGGCGAGGCGCGGCGGGCGCGCGGATCCCTGCGAGACACCGAGCAGCGCGCCCATTTTCAGCTTGCGCATGTCCTTTTCTTCAAGGATTTCCACTTCGACCCCAAGCTTTTCCAGGGCCTTGGCGCGTTCGGCAAACTCGACCGGACCGAGGATATTCGCCGGCTCGTTGACGAGATCGCGGGCCAGCGTCACGCCGGCGGCGACGGCTTCGCGATCGGCGAAGCTCTTCTTGCAGGCGCTCGCATCGGGATGCACGATGGTGACCTTGACCTTATCGGGGGTCTTGGGCTGGTCGTCCTTCTTTTTCGTCTTGTAGCTGTCGAAATCATAGGCGCGCATCAAGAGGCCGAGGGCGATGTCGGCAGCGGCTTCGGGCGTCGTCGCGGCATCGAGTTCGAGCACCACCCGCTCGGCGGATTTGAGCAGCGAACACATCTTGCCGCCGATGCGCAGCCAGTCGAAAGCGGTCAGTTCGGAGGGGGTACCGGTGCCGATCAGGGCGATGCGGTCAGCCGGCGAATCCTTCGGCGCGAGGACATCGACGGCCTTGTGGGCCTTGCCGGTAAAGGCTGCCACCTTGACCGCCTTGGCGAGCACGCCGGCGGGATCGAAGGCTTGTGCCAGTTCAGGCAGCGGTGTCTCGGCGCTGGCCAGCGCAATGGCGAGGCCGCCATTGATCTTGGCGGATTTGGCAAAGGTAATATCGATCTCGACGGACATAGAAGCTCCAGGCTTGTGAGAGGTGCCAGGCGAAGGGCGCTTTGTTCTTCACGCTTTTGCCGGCATTGGCAAGAGATTGCTGGCCGCCGGCACCGGGTCAAACATCGAGCCGTCAGCATCTTTTCATGGTAGGTAACCGTGCCGGGCCTTTCAAGAAGGCCGGTCGGCACGGCTGGGGCAGAAGGCCGTTCGGGGCGCCCTTTTCCCGGGCGTTCGAAACTGGCACACTGGCGGCGCAGGAAGGATTTCTTAACCCTGTTCGTTACCTCACAATTATCCCTTTTGGATTCTAATCGGCACCCGGAAACATTGACAGCGGCACCCGGCGGGGCTACCCGGCGGCTGGCGCGATTGCCACGGCAATCAAGGCTTTACACGGGCGCCACCGGCCCGAGGGCCGCAGCTGACCGAGGCCAGAACTGGGCATGATGAAGCAATTCGAGCGCTATCTGCTGCGTCGGATGACGGTGGTGACCTTCTGGGCGCTCGTCTGGGCAACCCTGCTGGTGCTGACGACGCAGGTGCTTTTGCGCCTGAACATCCTGACCGCCAGCGAGCAGGCGCTGTTCGCTTTCCTGAAGGTGGCGCTCGTATTGATCCCGAGCGTGCTCGGCATCGTCGCGCCGTTCGCGCTGCTGATCGGTGTCGGCCAGGTGCTCAACAGCATGAACGCCGATTCGGAGCTGGTGGTGATGGAAGCCGCCGGGGCCGGTCCCGCCTCGATCTTCCGGCCGATCCTGGTGCTGTCGGCTGCCATCGCGGCGCTGACTTTTGCCAACAGCAACCTTCTCGAACCGCGGGCCAACCGGGCGCTTGGCGACACGCTGGCCGCCGCATCGGCGGATCTCTTGTCGGTGGCGGTGCGCAGCGGCAGCTTCAAGAAGCTCGCTGACGGGCTGTATGTGCATATTGGCGAAATGTATGCGGGTGGCGAGTTCGGCGGCGTGTTCCTGTCCGACCGGCGCTCGGAAGACGAAGAGCTGGTGTACTACGCCGAACGCGGACGGCTGGTGCAGATCGGCGAGGAGCAGTTCATGCTGCTGGCCGATGGCCAGGCGCATCAGCGCAGCGGCGACAATCAGCAGATCTCGATCGTGTCGTTTGATTCCTACGCCATCGATCTGTCGTCCTTCCTGCCGACCGGCGAACGCGGAATCCTGCGGCCGCGCGAACAGACGACCGCCTATCTTCTCAATCCGCCGGAAGATGATTTCTTTCGCAAGAACTATCCGGAGGAAATCGAAAAACGGCTGGTCGGGCGGCTGACCCACTGGGTGTATCCACTGATGTTCGGCCTGATCGGCTGCATCTTTCTCGGCAAGGCGCATTCCAACCGCCAGGACCAGGTGCAGAGCATCGTGCTGATGACGGCCGGCATTATCGCGCTGCGCGGCTTCGGCTTTTATTCCGCCGAGGCGGCCGGGCAATCCGAGGCCATGCGTATTGCCGCCTACGGCGTGCCCTATGGGGCGACGGCGATCTATTTCCTGCTGGCCGTCAGCGGGTTCACATTCACCGTGCCAAAGGTGGTGCGCCGCCGCATCGAAGCCGTGCAGGTCCGCATCGATGGCTGGGTCGAGCGGGTGCAGAAGTGGTCGCTGCGTCGCGGCCGCAAGGAGACACGCGCAACATGAGAGTGTTTCCGGGGACCTTGTGGCGCTACTTCTTCCGCCGTTACCTGAAGATGTTCATCGGCTATTTCCTGGCCGTGATGCTGGTGATCTGGCTGGTGGATTTCAACGAGACGGCGGGCCGCCTGTCGGGATCGCCGAATTATCACGTCGGCATTGCCTTTTACATCGCGGCCCTGCGCGTGCCGCTGGTGGCGCAGGCGGCGGTGCCGTTCATCGCATTGCTGGCCTCGATCGCGACCTTGATGCAGCTCAACCGGAAATATGAACTGGTGGTGGTGCGCGCTGCGGGGGTGTCGGCCTGGCAGTTTCTGGCGCCGTTGCTGGTTGCCAATCTGCTGCTCGGCCTGGTGGCGATCGTCGTTCTCAATCCGCTTGCCACACGCGCCACCGGCATTGTCGAGGAGACCTTGCTCGAAAACGAGCTGCGTTCGGCGACGCCGCGTGAAAATTCCGGGCCACCGTGGTTCAAACAGCACACCGATGAGGGCGATACGATCATCGGCGCGCGAATCCGCGCCGGAAGCGGCACGCAACTGGGCGATGCGACCTTCATCCGCTTCGATCCGGAGGGCAAGCCGATCGACCGGCTGGAAGCGGAGAGAGCAACGCTGACCGACGGCGCCTGGGTGCTTCGGAATGTCAATCGCTACAGGGCGGGAGAACCGCGGGAGACGCTGGATCGCTTCGAGGTGGCGACGACGCTCGAGCCGGAGTTTCTCGGCGAATCGCTGGTGCCTGCCGAATCCATTTCCGTGTTCGACCTGCCCGGCAAGATTGCCGCCGCCCGCTCCTATGGCGTGTCGGCCAACAGCTATGCCATGAGCTTCCATAGATTGCTGGCGCTGCCGGCCCTGTTTGCCTCCATGACGGTGATCGCGGCGATGGTTTCCTTGCGATTTGTAAGGTTCGGACAATCCATGGCGGTAATTCTGGGTGGAATCCTCGCTGGCTTCATGCTTTATGTCGTTTCGGAAGTGATACAGGCATTCGGAGAGGCCGGTACTCTGCCGCCTGTCGTGGCGGCCTGGTTGCCGGTCGTCGTCGCGGCTTCACTGGGGACAACGGTACTTCTCCACAAGGAGGACGGATAGTGACGGCGAAAAGCCGATTGAATCGATCTTCGCGCGGGCGCGTGTTGCGCGCGGGAACGGTCTTGAGTGCCGGGGATGGGGTCCACGTCGCCAAGACCGATACGGCCAGAACCGGCGCACCCCTGCCGAGTCGTCTGGCACGCGGTGCCGTGCCGGTCGTCGTGGCGGCGGCGCTGGCACTGACGCCGGGACTGCTTGCGGCATCGCTGACCGCCTCCCCTGTCGCGGCGCAGTCTGTTCCGGGAGATTTCGATCTGCCCGCCGATGAGCAGATGCTGCTGACCGCTGATGAGCTGATCTACAACAATGTGACCGAACGGGTGATCGCCAGCGGCGGCGTCCAGATCGACTATGGCGGCTACAACCTCGTGGCGCGCCAGGTGGAATACAATCAGGTCACCGGCCGGATGCGCGCTGTCGGCGATGTGCAGATCGTCGAACCGGACGGCAATGTCATCTATGCCGACGAGATCGACATCACCGACGATTTTGCCGATGGTTTCGTGACGGCGCTGAAAATCGAGACGCCGGACAATACCCGCATCGCCGCTGAAAGTGCCGACCGGCGCGGCGGCGTGGTGACAACCTTCAATCACGGCGTCTACACGGCCTGCGAAGCGTGCGAGAAAAATCCGGAAAAGCCGCCGTTCTGGCAGGTCAAGGCGGAAAAGGTGGTGCGCGACGAGCGCACCAAGACGATCCGCCTGCGCAATGCCCGTTTCGAACTGTTCGGTCTGCCGATCGCCTATCTGCCCTATTTCGAGGTGCCGGACTTCGACCGCAAGCGCAAGAGCGGCTTTCTGACCCCGTCGATCGGCAGCGACGACGATCTCGGTTATTTCCTGACCGTGCCCTATTTCCTGACGCTCGGACCGAGCGCGGACCTGACCGTGTGGGGCACCGGCTATACCAAGCAGGGCTTTCTACTCGACAGCGAGTATCGCCAGCAGTTCGACAACGGCATCATCCGGTTGCGCATGGCGGGCATCTCGCAGCAGCAGCCGGAAGACCTTTATTCAGACAGCGGCACGGCCACCGTCGACAGCGAGAAGACCGAGCGCGGCCTGGTCGGCACGACCGGTCAGTTCAACCTGAACTCGCGCTGGACGTTCGGCTGGAAAGCGATGCTCGAATCCGACCCGGCCTTCGCACGCACCTACGGCATAGAAGGGTTCGACGAGACCCACCACGTCTCCGAGGTGTATCTGACCGGCCTTGGCGAGCGCAATTACTTCGATCTCTACGCCTTCAAGGTGGATGTGCGCAGTTCGACGATCCGTTCGAGCGGTCAATATCTCGCCGACTATCTCGAGGATCGCGAGGGGCGGGTGCATCCGCTGCTCGACTACAACAAGATCTTCTCGCAGCCGGTGCTCGGCGGCGAATTGTCGCTCGACGTCAATGGTCAGGCGATCAGCCGCGATACGGAATACGAGGTCGATGGCATCTACCGGGGTCTGCAGGGCCAGAACCAGCGGGTGACGGCAGAGCTGGAATGGAAGCGGACGCTGACGACCAATTTCGGTCTGCGCGTGTCCCCGCTTCTCGCGGCGCGCGCCGACGGGCATCATTTCGATACCAGTTCCATGCCCGGAACCCTGCATTACGACGATTCCGCCTGGCGCGGCATGGTGACTGCCGGCCTCGAGGTGAATTATCCGCTCCTGGTGACCACCGCCTCATCGACACATGTCTTCGAGCCGATCGCCCAGGTGTTCCTGCGGCCCAACGAATCCTACGCCGGCGAATTGCCGAACGAGGATGCGCAAAGCTTCGTCTTCGATGCCGCGACGCTGTTCGAGCGCGACAAGTTTTCGGGCTATGACCGCATCGAGGGCGGCAGCCGCGCCAATGTCGGCATGCGCTACACCGGCAGCTTCGCCAATGGCGTGACGGCACGGGCGCTGTTCGGACAATCCTACCATCTGGGGGGCGTGAACTCCTTCACGGTCGATAGCCTGACCTTTGCCGGACGCAATTCCGGACTTGATCAGGATGTCTCGGATTATGTCGGCCTGGCCGGCATCGAGTTGCCGGTCGGCGTCGGACTGACGGCCAGCGCGCGCCTCGACAAGGACACGTTCGACATGGCCCGCGGCGATCTGACCGCGACATTCACCAACGAAGCGCTGACAGGCCGGATCACCTATTCCGACATCAAGGCACAGCGGGCGACCGGCACGGCCGGCTACGGATCGGAAGAGGACCGGCGTGGTGTCAGCGGGGCCCTGAACCTGCGGTTCCACGAGAACTGGAGCGTTTTCGGCTCGTCGGGTTACGATCTGGTCGAAAAACGCTTCAACACCTCGATGGCCGGTTTTTCCTTCGAGAACGAATGCGTGATCGTGACGGTGAGCTATACGCACCGGCCAAGCTACACGGACAATCCGAACGAATGGAGCCTTGGCGCACGGTTGAGCTTCCGGACACTCGGCGATCTTGACTTCGGCAATTCCACCGGCAAAACCTTCTAGGGTCAGGACCCTTGGGATCAGGCGATCCGGCGCGCGCGGGCCGGTTTCTGCGTCCGGGGTGCCGGTGCCGTCATGGTTTCGCCGCAACAAGCGGCGATCAAGACCAGCAGACTGTCCCGCACTGGCGCTCGCGGCGATCGGCGTGACCGGCTTGCGATACGCTGCCCCGCCGGCGCCGCGCCGAAACCGAAGCGCGCGCTCGAGGCTCGCGATCGAGGGTGAGCCAGACGACTGCGGGGGCTGTCAGAGGAATGAAAGGACTTGACGATGGAATTCATGGCAATCGGACGTCGCGGCGGTCGCGCCCTGGCCCTGGTGGCCGCTCTCGTGCTTGCCGCACCGCTTGGCGGTGTTGCTCCGGTTCGGGCGGCCAGCGAAATCAAGATCATCGTCAACAACCAGGCCATCACCAGTGTTGACCTGGCACGCCGCACGGCCTTTCTGCGGCTGCAGCGCGCCAAGGGCAACCTGGCGCAGAAGGCGCGCGAGCAGCTGACGGAGGAAGCCCTGAAGATGCAGGAGGCGCGCCGGGTCGGACTGTCGATTCCCGATGCGCAGGTCGAGGCCTCCTATCAGCGCTTTGCGCAGTCGAACAAGATGACCGCCGGCCAACTGAACAAGGTGCTGGCGCAAGCCGGTGTCACCGCCGGCCACTTCAAGGATTACATCCGCGTGCAGATGACCTGGCCGCGCCTGGTGAGGGCCCGTTTTGCCAGCGCCGATGGGGGCCAGATGTCGACCCAGGAGCTGGTGTCGAAGATGCTCGAGCGCGGCGGCTCGAAACCCTCGACGACGGAATATATCCTGCAGCAGGTGATCTTCGTGGTGCCCAAGGCGAAACGCTCAAACGCATTGCTGGCGGCGCGCAAGCGCGAGGCCGAGCAATTGCGCGGACGCCTGTCGGGTTGCGGCGGCACGCATGATGTCGTCAAGGGCCTGCGCGATGTCACCGTGCGCGATCTCGGGCGGGTGCTGCAGCCGCAATTGCCGGCTGACTGGAAGCCGCTGATCGAGAAATCCAATGCCGGCAGCACGACCGGGACGCGGACCACCGATCGCGGCATCGAGTTCATCCTGATCTGCTCGGAAAAGACCGTTTCCGACGATGTGGCGGCGGCAATGGTGTTCCAGGCCGAGGGCGACGACGGCGATGGCGACAGCGCCGATGCCCAGAAATTTCTCGAGGAACTGCGGGGCCGGGCGCGGATTTCCAACCGCTAGGGCCGGAACCCGCTCAAGGGAGTGCGGCATGGCGCTGGCACTGAGCATGGGCGATCCTGCCGGGATCGGCCCGGACATTGCCATCGGCGCCTGGCTGCAGCGGCGCGAGGCGGACATCGCCGCATTCTTTGTCATCGGCGATCCGGCGGTATTGCGGGACCGCGCCGCCTTGCTTGATGTCGAGTTGCCGCTCATCGAAATCGAGGCGGCGGCGGCGGCCGACGCGCATTTTGCGGCCGCCCTCCCCGTCCTGCCGGTGCGCTGCGCCAGGCCGGCCCGCCCGGGCCAGCCCAACACCGATAATGCCTCCGCCACGATCGAGGCGATCCGCCAGGCCGTGCGGCTGACGCTGACCGGCGATGCCGATGGCGTGGTGACGGCTCCGATCGCCAAGGCGGTGCTCTATGATGCCGGGTTTCTGTTTCCCGGCCATACGGAATTTCTCGCGGCGCTGGCCGCCGAGCATCTCAGGCGCACGGTGCGGCCGGTGATGCTGCTGGTCAACAGCCAGCTGAAAGTGGCGCCGGTGACCATCCACATTCCGCTGAAAGAGGTTACGGGGCAGCTGACGACCGAGGCCATCGTCGAGACCGGGCAGATCATTGCCCGCGAGCTTAAGGCCCGGTTCGGAATCGCCGCGCCGCGTCTGGCAGTTTCCGGCCTCAATCCGCATGCCGGAGAAAGTGGCGCTCTTGGCGATGAGGATGGCGAGATCGTCCTGCCGGCGGTGCGCCAGCTGCGCGCCCTCGGGGTGCAGGCCATCGGCCCGCTGCCGGCCGATACGATGTTTCATCCGGAGGCGCGCGCCAGCTATGATGCAGCGGTGTGCATGTATCACGATCAGGCGCTGATCCCGGCCAAAACCCTTGGATTTCACGACGGCGTCAATGCGACGCTCGGCCTGCCGTTCATCCGCACCTCGCCGGACCATGGCACGGCCTTCAGCCTGGCGGGCAGCGGTGATGCGCGCCCGGACAGCCTGATTGCCGCCCTTCGGCTTGCGGGACAGATGGCAGCGGCACAATCCGGGCGCCGTGTTGCGGGGGATGCATGAGCCTTGCCTTTGACGGATTGCCGCCGTTGCGGGAGGTGGCGGCGGCGCACGGGCTGACCGCCGTCAAAGCGCTTGGGCAGAACTTTCTCTTCGATCTCAACCTGACACAGAAGATCGCCCGCTCCGCCGGCCCGCTGGCCGGTGCACTGGTGATCGAGATCGGTCCCGGACCGGGCGGCCTGACCAGGGCCTTGCTTGCCGAGGGGGCGGAGCGCGTGATTGCGATCGAGCGGGACCGGCGCTGCCTGCCGGCGCTCGGCGAGATCGCCGCGCATTATCCCGGCCGGCTGGAGATCATCGAAGCCGATGCGCTGAGCACCGATCTGGCGGCGCTTGCCGCCGCCCGGTCCGGAGGCGAAGACGACTTGCCGGTGAAGATCGTCGCCAATCTGCCCTATAATATCGGCACGCAATTGCTGCTCAACTGGCTGACGGCGGATGCCGGCACGCCGTTCTGGAGCTCGATGACACTGATGTTCCAGAAGGAAGTCGGGCAGCGCATTGTCGCAGCGGCGGGGGACAAGCACTATGGCCGCCTCGGCGTGCTGGCCGGCTGGCTGACACACGCGGAGATCCTGTTCGACATCTCGCCGCAGGCCTTTCACCCGCCGCCGAAGGTGACCTCGTCGGTGGTGCATCTCGAGCCGCGGCGCGAGCGCCTGCCCTGTCAGCTGGCATCGCTGGAGCGGATCACGCAGGCCGCCTTCGGTCAGCGCCGCAAGATGCTGCGCCAGAGCCTGAAGCCGGTTGGCGGCGAGCGCCTCCTGAATGCGGCTGAGATCGATCCGCAGCGGCGTGCGGAAACGCTCAGCATCGCCGAGTTCTGCACGCTGGCCCGGTGCCTTGATGCGCAGGCCGGCACTTCGGGATAGAGGCAGGGCGCAGGAGGAAGCGGTCCGCATGCACCAGTACTGGATCTGTGTCGCCAGCCGCGATCACGTGCAACGCGGGGTCGAAGGGGGCTTTGCGCAGCTTGGCCACGGCCGGAAAAGCGCCGTGCAGGCGCTGCAGCAAGGGGACTGGATCGCCTATTACTCGCCGCGCACGGCGCTGGACGGCGGCGCGGCGGTGCAGGCCTTCACGGCGCTCGGCCAGGTCACCTCGGCGCGGGCCTACCAGGTAGAAGCGGGCGATGATTTTTCGCCGTGGCGGGTCGATGTCGATTACGTTCCCGAGGCGCGGCAGGCGGAAATCCGGCCGCTGCTTTCAGCGCTCGATGTGACGCGTCTGCTCGGCAACAACTGGGGTGGCGCCTTCCGCTCCGGGCGGCTGCGCGTCAGTCGCGGTGACTTCGCGGCGATCGCGGCGGCGATGGGTGCCGATCCGCAACGGCTTTGAAAGCCGGTCAGGATGCCGGCTGCGAGGATCAGGACACTAGGTCTCGTTGAGCAGGTCGGAGACGAATTCGAACAGGCCGGGCCGGCGGTCGCGGCGCAGACGTTCGGACTGCACGATGGCCTGGCAGGCGGAAAAGGCGCGTCCAAGATCGTCGTTGACGACGCAATAGTCGTATTCGCGCCAGTGCTCTATCTCCAGCCGGGCATTTTTCAGGCGCCGCTCGATGACGTCCTCGGCATCCTCGGCGCGGCGGTTGAGGCGGGCGCGCAGCTCGGCCATCGAGGGCGGCAGGATGAAGATGGAGACCACGTCGGCGGTCATCTTTTCCTGCAATTGCAAAGCCCCCTGCCAGTCGATGTCGAACAGCATGTCGCGCCCCTCGGCCATGGCGCGCTCGGCCGCCTCGCGCGGCGTGCCGTAGAAATTGCCATGCACTTCGGCCCACTCCAGGAGTTCGTCATTGGCGCGCATGCGCTCAAATTCACGCGCCGAGAGGAACTCGTAGTGCACGCCCTCGATCTCGCTGGCGCGCTTGGGCCGGGTGGTGACGCTGACCGACAGGCTGAGCTGGGTGTCGGTCTCGAGAAGGTTGCGGGCTATCGTCGACTTGCCGGCCCCCGAGGGCGAGGACAAGACGAGCATCAGCCCCCGACGCTTGATGCGGCTGGAAGGCAGAGAGGCAGTCGTCGGGCCGGACATGGTCACTCCAGGTTCTGAATCTGTTCGCGAAACTGATCGATGAGCACCTTCAAATCAAGTCCGATCGCGGTAACGGCGGCGGCGTTCGATTTCGAGCAGATGGTGTTGGTTTCGCGATTGAACTCCTGCGCCAGGAAATCAAGGCGCCGCCCGACCGGGCCGGAGCCGGCGAGAAGAGCCCGCGCGGCTGTGACATGCGCCTTCAGACGATCGATCTCCTCGCGCAGATCGGCCTTGGTGGCGAGCAAGGCGGCCTCCATGGCGAGCCGGTCGGGATCGAGCGCCGCACCGGCGTCAAGCAGGGCAGCGAGTTGATCCGCCAACCGCGCGCGAATGGCTTCGGGCGTACGCGCGGGGCTGTTTTCCACCGCCTCGACGAGAGCCGCCACCCGTTCAAGCTGATCCTGAAGAACCGCGACGAGGGCGGCGCCCTCCTGCTGGCGGCCCTCGCTCAACGCGGTGATGGCCTCATCCAGTCCGGCACCGAGCGCCGCATCGCGCCGCCCGCGCGCCTCGTCATCAAGCGCCGGCTCGCGCAATTCGACCATGCCGCGGATATTGAGAAGGCCGTCAAGACGTGGCGGCGCGGCATCGATACGGCTGGAGAGCCGGTCAACCAGGGCCAGAACACTTTCCAGCGCCGCCTCGTTGATCACGGCTTCCAGCGCCTGGCCGCCCTCGGCAATGGCGAGACTGACCTGCAGATTGCCGCGCGCAAAGGCAGAGCCGAGTTTCTTGCGGATCTCAGGTTCGAGATGCTCCAGGCCGGGTGGCAGGCGCAGTCGGATGTCCAGCCCCTTGCCGTTGACGGACCGGATTTCCCAGACATAGGCATTGCTGGCATCGGCGCACCGGGCGCGGGCAAAGCCCGTCATCGACTGTATCGCCATCTCGTTTCCCCCAATGAGGCGGGTGAGCGCGCCGGCCTGGCCCGTTCACCCCGGCGCGCGCGCCGACCTGTCAAGCCAGCACGAAAAGCTATTCGGCCGGGGCCTCATCCCGTTCGGCTGCCGCCGCGGCCTGGCGGGCTGCCTCGGCTTCCTGCTTGGCGACAAGGCGGCGCCAGCGGGCGACATTGCGATTGTGCTCGTCGAGCGTTTCGGCAAAGGCGTGGCCGCCATAGCCGTCGGCGACAAAATAGAGATCCTTGGTGCGCGAGGGATTGGCGACGGCTTCCATCGATTCGCGGCCGGGATTGGCGATCGGCGTCGGCGGCAGGCCGCTGATGACATAGGTGTTGTAGGGCGTTTCCTTCTCGAGATCCGACTTGTAGATCGGTCGGTCGGAGGGTTTGCCCTCGCCACCGAAGACACCGTAGATCACCGTGGGATCCGACTGCAGGCGCATTCCCCGCTCGAGGCGGTTGAAGAACACCGAGGCGACATGCGGACGTTCGTCGGCGCGCGCCGTTTCCTTCTCGACGATCGAGGCAAGGATGACCAGTTCCTCCTTCGATTTCAGCGGCAGGTCGGGGGCGCGGCGCGCCCAGATCTGGTCGAGAGCGCGCTGCTGGCCGCGCTGCATCTGGCGCAGGATGTCGGCGCGCTCCGTGCCGCGGCTGAATTTGTAGGTCTCGGGCAGCAGGTCGCCCTCGGCCGGCAGTTCGGCGGGCAGCTCGCCCTCGAGCATGTCGTGCGCCTTGATGCGCTCGATCACCTGTGCGGTGGTGAAGCCCTCGGGAATGGTCAGGGTGTGAAGGATCGACTTGCCGGCGCGCATCTGCTCGAGAATCTGCGCCATCGAGGCATTGGCGCGGATCTCGTATTCGCCGGCCTTGATGGTGTCATCGCCGAGCACCGTCTTGCCGGCAACCTTGAAAATGCGCTGATCGGATATGATGCCGCGCTGTTCGAGACCGGCGGCGACCTGGTTGAAGCCGGCGCCCTCAGGCACCATGAACGCCGTCGTCTGATCGAGCGGACCCGGCCCTTCGAACTGCGCCTTGCCGTACCAGAAAATACCGATGGCGGCGATGGCGACGAGGATCGTCAGGGTCATGACGAAATTGAGAAAGATCACCACCTGGCTGCGGGCCCGGCGCGAGCGCGTCGGCGGGGGTGGAACCTGTTCCGGCTTCAAGGCCTGAGACGGCGAGAGCGGCACGATCGGCCCGTCGCCATGGCCGCCCCGCCCAAAGGTATCGTTGCGTTGATGATCGCCGTCGTTCACGTCATTCCCTCGATTCGCTGCCCCGGCCAGATTCCAAAGCAATGTGGCAAAAAGCCGATTTCACCTGCCTTGTCCACCCCTATCGCCTGGAGCGGAAGGCCGGCCGCGACACACGCATCAACAGTTCGGAAAGACTGCGACAGGGGCGTTACAAGTCAACGCGCCGCAGCACCAGGGAGGCATTGGTCCCGCCAAAACCGAAGGAATTCGACACGGCGATATCGACCTGGCGCTTGCGCGCCACCTTGGGAACAAGGTCGATCGGCGTCTCGACCTCGGGATTGTCGAGGTTGAGCGTCGGTGGCACGACATTGTCGCGGATGGCAAGCGCCGCGAAAATCGCCTCGATGGCGCCGGCGGCACCAAGCAGGTGACCGGTGGCCGATTTGGTCGATGACATCGAGATCTTCGACGCCGCGTCTCCGACCAAACGTTCGACAGCCGCCAGTTCGATGGTATCGGCCATGGTCGATGTGCCGTGCGCATTGATGTAGTCGATCTCATCGACACCGACGCCGGCGCGGTTGAGGGCCATCTGCATGCAGCGGTAGGCGCCGTCTCCATCTTCCGCCGGGGCGGTGATGTGAAAGGCATCGCCGGACAGGCCATAGCCGACAACTTCGGCGAGGATAGTGGCGCCGCGGGCCCGGGCGTGTTCGAGCTCTTCGAGGACGACAACACCGGCCCCCTCACCCATGACAAAGCCGTCGCGGTCCCGGTCATAGGGGCGTGAGGCCTGGCCCGGGCGATCATTGTAGCTGGTCGACAGCGCCTTGCAGGCGGCAAAGCCGGCCAGTCCGATGCGGCTGACCGGCGATTCGGCGCCGCCGGCCACCATCACGTCGGCGTCGCCCCAGATAATCAGCCGCGCCGCGTCGCCAATGGCATGCGCGCCGGTGGAGCAGGCGGTAACCACCGAATGGTTCGGGCCGCGCAATTTGTGGCGGATCGAAACATGACCGGAGATCAGATTGATCAGCCGGCCGGGAATGAAGAACGGGGAAATGCGCCGCGCACCCTTGTCGCGCAGCGTGTAGCCAGCCTCGACGATGCCCTCGAGACCGCCAACGCCGGATCCGATCAGCACGCCGGTGGCGATCTGGTCGGCATCGGTTTGCGGCTGCCAACCGGCATCGCGCAATGCCAGCTCGGCAGCGGCGACACCGTAGATGATGTAGGGATCGACCTTGCGTTGCTCTTTCGGCTCCATCCAGTCATCGGGGTTGTAAGCCCCTTCGGCCGATGGGTCGCGCGGCAATTGCCCGGCAATCTGGGCCGCAAGATCGTCAACTTCGAAATTGGTGATCCGCCGGATCCCGCTCTCGCCGCCGATCAGCCGCGACCAGGAAATGTCCGTGCCGCAGCCCATGGGCGTGACAAGGCCGGTTCCGGTGATTACAACGCGTCGCATCTTGTCAGATCCTGGAAGGTCCCGCTGCCGGATGGCGCTGTGGCGCCTCCGGCCCATCGCTGCAGCATGACACCTGCGTCAGGCGCGCAGCGACGAGGCCACACCGCCGGCAACGGGCTTGGCCCGCCGGCGGCCGGCACGATCAGGCCTGCGCCTTCTCGATGAACTTCACGGCGTCGCCGACGGTGAGGATCGTGTCGGCGGCGTCATCGGGAATCTCGATGCCGAATTCTTCTTCGAACGCCATGACCAGTTCGACGGTGTCGAGCGAATCCGCGCCGAGATCGTCGATGAAGCTTGCGCTTTCGGTGACTTTCTCTTCCTCAACGCCAAGGTGCTCGATCACGATTTTCTTCACGCGGTCTGCGATATCGCTCATAACGGTTTCCTCAACCTGTGCATGTTGTCCAGACGCCGCTTATCGGCGCAGGCGTTCCATGTTTTGCGGACGACGCCCCCGAGGTCGACCGTCCAGTTTCCATGACGCCGTTTATCGGCGTCGGCATTGCTAATCAAGATCGGCGCCGATTTTTCTTGTTCGACACCCTCCGAGCGGCGGAAAATTGTGGATTCTTCACTGCCGTCGCCCGTCCTTTACCTGCTCTGGCCACCGCCTTTTGCAAGCCGGCGGGACCTAGCACGGATTTCAAATGTGGCAAAGCCGAAAATACCGAAACGCACCGCAAAGGCCGATGGCACAAGGCTTTGCCCGGTATCAGATCATCGCCATGCCGCCGTTGACATGCACCGTCTGGCCGGTGATGTAGGCGGCCTCATCGGCAGCCAGGAAGGCAACGGCGGCGGCGATCTCGTCGCCCGAGCCCATTCGGCCCATCGGGATCGCTCCCATGATGGCGCCGCGCTGCTTGTCGTTGAGCTTGTCGGTCATTGCCGATTCGATGAAGCCGGGGGCGACGCAATTGACGGTGACATTGCGGCTGGCAATTTCCGCCGCCAGGCTTTTCGACATGCCGATCATGCCGGCCTTGGCGGCGCAGTAATTGGCCTGGCCGGGATTGCCGGTGACGCCGACCACCGAGGTGATGTTGATGATGCGGCCATGACGGCGGCGCATCATCGGGTGCACGATCTCCCGGGTGAGCCGGAAGACGGAGCCGAGATCGACCTCCAGCACATCATCCCAGTTGTCGTCGGTCATGCGCACGAACAGGCCATCGCGCGTGATGCCGGCATTGTTGACGAGGATGTCGAGGCCCTCAAGCTCCTGTTCGGCGCGTTTGCCCAGGGCGGCAACCTCGGCGCGGTCGGACAGGTTGGCGGCCATCACATGGCAGTTGTCACCGAGATCGGCGGCCAGCGCCTCGAGCTTCTCGACGCGCGTGCCATGCAGGGCAACGACGGCGCCCTGGGCATGCAGCGCGCGCGCCACGGCCTCGCCGATTCCGCCAGAGGCTCCGGTGACAAGCGCCTTGCGGCCGGTCAGTTTGAACATGCGAACAATCCTTCTCGGTGCTGAAAATGCGTGGTGAGAGCGGCGCGTCAGCCATCATCCAGGCTGGCGAGGAAAGCGTCGATGTCGGCCGGCGTGCCGAGAGCGACGGTGGCCAGATTGCGATCGATGCGCCGCGCCAGCCCGGACAGCACCCTGCCGGCACCGACCTCGACCAACGTGTCGACACCATTGGCGGCGAGCCAGCTGACGCTCTCGGCCCAGCGCACGCGGCCGGTCACCTGCTCGACGAGCAACTGGCGGATGCGCTCGGCGTCACTGACGGCAGTGGCCTCGACGTTGGAGACCAGCGGCACGACCGGATCCTTCATCTCGATATCGGCCAGTGCGTCGCGGATGCGCTCGGCGGCCGGCTGCATCAGTTCGGAATGAAAGGGGGCGGAGACCGGCAACATCACGGCGCGCTTGGCACCCTTTTCCGTGCAGATGCGGGCAGCGTGTTCGACGGCCGGCGTCAGGCCGGAAATGACCAGTTGCCCGCCGCCATTGTCATTGGCGATCTGGCAGACGCTGGCCCCTTCGCTGGCCTCGTCGCAGGCGGCGATCACCTCGTCCGCCTCGAGCCCGATAATGGCGGCCATGGCGCCCTCGCCGGCGGGCACCGCCGATTGCATGGCGTTGCCGCGGATGCGCAGCAGGCGGGCCGCGTCAGCCAGCGAGAAGGTACCGGCGGCGCACAGGGCCGAATATTCGCCAAGCGAATGGCCGGCGACGTAGTCGGCAAGGTCTGCCAGCTTGTGGCCGCGCGCCTCGACAACGCGCATTACCGCCATCGAGACGGCCATGAGGGCCGGCTGGGCATTGGCGGTGAGGACCAGCTTGTCGACCGGGCCTTCGAACATCAGATGCGACAGGCTTTGATGCAGGCCGTGGTCAACCTCTTCGAAGACGGCTCGCGCCTCGGGGAATTTCGCCGCAAGGTCGCGGCCCATGCCAACCGCCTGGCTTCCCTGGCCGGGAAAGATGAATGTCCGCGCCATGTTGTCTCCTGCCCTTTTGCGTTGCGGGCTGTGTTCACCAATCCCGCTATGCCTGTCAAGTTTGCGCGCCGCTACCGGTTCCCGGATCGGCGTTGATCATTGCGTCAGCCAGCCGACAACCGGGGACGGCGCCCCGGTTGACCGGCTCCTCGCGCAACGCGGCTGCTCCATGATACCCGAACCGGCGTCCATCCGCGATAACTGGAAGACGATGCCGAGCGCGCCTGCCGCCCGTCTGCGCAAATTTCATCTGGGGCGATGAGCGGATTTGTCCACACTGCGGCAGCCTGAATTCGCGCCCCAGGGGCGGGGCGTGCGTACGCCTGAGAATCCACCAGCCTCAGGCGGCGTGGAACACAAATGAGCGCATCGACACCGAACCGAGATCGATGGCATCGGTCATGAACGTCAGCTCGTCCTTCTCGTCCGAGGCACCTGCAACCGTGAGTGCGGGGAGATAGTGATCCACGGTCGGATGGGCGGCGGACAGGAGAGTGCCAAGGTCGCGGCGGTTGGCGAGCGCGGCAAAGTCGCGGTCCGACAGCCGGTCGGCAAAGAGCGCGTCGAACTCGATTGCGAAGTCCTGCGGTGCGCCGCCGGGGCGCATGGCGCGGAGGTTGTGCACCACGTTGCCGGAGCCGAGGATCAGCACGCCGCGGTCGCGAAGCTCGGACAGGGCACGGCCGACCGACAGCTGGTGCTCGAGGTCTTGGCTCATGTCGATCGAGACCTGGAAAACAGGGACATCCGCCTCCGGGTAGAGAAACTTGAGCACGGCCCAGGCGCCGTGATCGAGACCCCAGGTGTCATCCTCCTGCGCGTGGTGGCTGGCCAGCAATGCCGTTACCTGGCGGGCGAGATCGGGCGCGCCGTGGGCCGGGTATTGCTCCTGGTAGAGCGCCTCGGGAAAACCGTAGAAGTCATGGATGGTCCGCGGCATCCGGGAGACATCGACCAGCGTGGTCTCGCGGGTCATCCAGTGCGCGGAGACGACGAGGATCGCTTTCGGGCGTGGCAGGCTGCGGCCCAGCTCCGACCAGGCGCGGGTGTAGTCGGTATCTTCGATGATGTTCATCGGACTGCCGTGGCCGAGAAAGACCAGGGGCATCCGCTCGGAGCGGTCGAGACCTTGCTTGAGGATCTCGAGCTTGCGGGTCACCGACATGGCTTGTCCTTTCGTGAGGGTGTGGCGCCCCCCCCCGGGGGCGGGGGGTGGCGCCTGAGAAGGGGTCCGGCCCGAAAGCTGCCGGGCCGGGGTGAAGCGGATGGATCAGGCGAACTGGCCGAGGCGTCGGTCGAGCTCGGGCACGCGCAGCGCGAAGGCTCCGCGCCCGAGAACGGCAACAACGCCTTGCACCACGGTCCAGAACAGCGGGTATTCCCAGCCGCCGCCTTCGCCCGAAAAGCTCCAGCCGAAGCCGGAATGCGCCCAGGTGGCCCCGAGAAGGACAGGGATCAGCGCGATTGATACGACGCGGGTGCCGATGCCGAGGACCAGGGCGGCGCCGCCGGCCAGCTCGGCGATGATCGTGAGGTAGGCGAAAACACCGGGCAGGCCGAGGCTTTCGAAGAAAGCGACGGTGCCGGGGATGGTGAAGACGCTCACCTTCATCCAGCCATGGGCGAGGAAGAGGATGCCCGTCGAGATGCGAAGGGCAGCGGCTGCGTAGTCGGTCTGGGTCTGGGTGGTCATGTCGGATACTCCGGTCAGGGCGTTTGAGACAATTGCCAGCGCGGCGCGATCCCGGTCCCCATGACCGAAAACAGAGCCGACTGGATGCTGAGAAAGCCGATGGGCTTGTTACTGGCGCGAAGATAGGCCTTTCCCATCCTCCATAAAATGACGATGTTATGGAATGACTATCGTGATTTTGTTCTTAAAAGGACTGAGCATGGACATTGTCGACGAACTCAAGGCCTTCGTGGCCACGGCGCGAACCGGCTCCTTCACCGCAGGGGCGGAGCAGCTCGGGGTCTCGAACCGCCTGACCTCGAAATATGTGGCCGAGCTGGAGGCCCGGCTGGGCACTCGCCTGCTGCAGCGGACCACCCGGAAGGTCGGGTTGACGCCGGCCGGCGCGGATCTTCTCGCCCGGGCGCCGGCTGTTCTCGACGAGCTCGACGCCCTTCTGAGCAACGTGTCGGAAGGCTCGCGTGGCCTGAGCGGGATCATCCGGGTCTCGGCGCCCGTTACCTTCGGCGAGGTGTATGTGGCCGGCATGCTGGCGCGGTTCGCCCAGGAGCACCCGGATCTGGCGTTCGATCTGAGGCTGGATGATCGCTATGTCGACCTGGCCGGCGACGGCATCGATCTGGCGTTCCGGATGGGCGTGTCAGAGACCCTGTCTCTGAAGACGCGCAAGCTCGGCTCCTTCCGCAGCTGCCTCGTCGCGCATCCCGACTATATCGGTGAGCACGGGGCACCGCGGACGCCGGACGAACTCACCGGGCACGCCTGCATCGTCGATACGAACCGGCGTCAGCCGCACCGCTGGGCATTCAGCAAGGACGGCAGCGAGGTCGTCGCCCAGGTGCGTGGTCGGTTTCACGTCAACTCGGCCCGGGCCGCAATCGAACTGGCGGCAAACGGCATGGGGGTCGCCTATGCACCCCGCTTCGCGATCGCGGACATGCTGGAGACCGGCCGCCTCGTCCCGTTGCTGCAGGATTACGACATGGACGGAGGACCGGTCAGCGCCGTTTACCTCGAAGGCCGCGCCCTGCCGCGAAAAATTCGCACCCTCATCGATTTCGCCGCCAAGGACATGCAGGCCGCTCACATGCCCTGACGCGCCATGACAGGCTTTTCAAGCCGCCGTGGAGAAGGAACCCGCTTTTCCGCAAAGCGTGCGTGCGCAAGGCCGTCCCGTCCGAGGCTCGTTGTCGTGGATGAGAGAATAAATATTCTAAGGTGCACGGCCGGCCCCTCTTGCAGGCCACATCGCGCTCTCTCATTTATAGCTCGCAGCGCTCAATTCCAGCAGCGCAATCTTGTGGATGTATCCCCATGCAGACGCTTGCCTCGCCGGGTGCCCCGGACCCTGTTGACCCCCGTCCCTCTGCCCTCATCCCCTCCTCGCCACCACTGATCGATGCGCGGCCGCTCTACAGCCTGCCGCGCGCTTTGGCGCGAGCCAGCGGCGCCATCGTGCTGATCGGATCGGAAATCTGGCTGGTCGCCGCGCTGATGTTCTGGGCCCTTCTCGGATTTGTCGGCACCAGCCTGCCGGTCGAGGCGGTGCTCGGCGTGCTGATTGGCGGGCCGGCCGTCTGGGCCACTTGGCAGATCATCATCCTGGCGGTGGCCGCCGAGCGCGTTCGGGACGATCAAGACGCCTGAGGGGCGCCGGCCTCAACCCCAGCTGTTGCCAATGGCAGCCCAAGCTGTTGCCAATGGCCTTGAGATTAAGGCTTGATCGCGCTGCCGGCGTGGCTATTTTGGCGCGTCGATGCACTGGTGCGGCGTGACTTTCATGAGCGCGCCGCGTTCTTTCCTGCCCCTCCCCGGTGCCCTTCCCGCGTGATCAACGACTGATGGAACTGCAATGAAAATGAACAGGCTCGGCCGCACGGATCTTCGCGTCAGCGAAATTTGCCTCGGCACCATGACTTTCGGCGAACAGAACACGGAAGCGGAAGCGCATGCCCAGATGGACCGCGCCGTCGCCGCCGGCGTCAACTTCTTCGACGCCGCCGAGATGTATCCGACCAATCCGTTGCGCGCCGAGACGCAAGGGCGCACCGAAGAATATATTGGCAGCTGGCTGCAACAGAGCGGCAAACGCGGCGATGTGGTGCTGGCCAGCAAGATCACCGGCGAAGGCAATGAGTGGATTCGCGGCGGCGAGATGATCAGCCGCGCGGCAATTTCCCGGGCGCTGGATGCCAGCCTGAAGCGGCTGAAGACTGACTGCATCGATCTGTACCAGTTGCACTGGCCCAATCGCGGCTCGTTCCATTTCAGGAAGAACTGGAGGTTCGACGCGTCAAAACAGGCCACCGGGGCGGCGATGCTCGACGATCTCGCCGACACGCTGCGCGGCCTCGATGATGCGATCAAGGCCGGCAAGATCCGCGCTTACGGCCTGTCCAACGATTCCAGCTGGGGCATCATGCAGATGCTGCGGCTGGCCGAGATGCACGATCTGCCGCGCGCCGCATCGGTGCAGAACGAATACAATCTTCTGTACCGGCACTTCGATCTCGACCTTGCGGAAGTGGCGCATCACGAGGATGTCGGGCTCCTGGCCTATTCGCCGCTGGCGGCCGGCATCCTGACCGGCAAGTATCAGGGCGGCGTCATTCCGGAAGGTTCGCGCCGGTCGCGCACGGAAAAGCTGGGCGGACGCTGGACGGCGCAGACTGAGACGGCGGTCGATGCCTATCTGGAGGTGGCGCGCCGGCATGATCTCGACCCGGCGCAAATGGCGCTGGCCTTTTGTCTGTCGCGGCCGTTCATGACCTCGGTGATCATCGGCGCGACGACACTCGAACAGCTCGAGACGGCGCTCGGTGCGGTCGATGTCCAACTGTCCGAGGAGGTGCACAAGGAGATTGCCCGCCTGCACCGGAAATTTCCGATGCCGTTTTGAGCCGGCCCGGCGCCGCGGGCACTTGCGTTTGCCGCCGGTTCGGCGTATAGGCGCTCTCGTTCGAACACCCGGTCATCTGGCTGGTGGCTGAACGGAGGGCTGGCAAATGCCTGCAAGGGACACCAGAGTCCCGGCCTCCCGTGTCTCCGCTCACGACCGTTCCGACACGTCTTTCTTGCACGGCCCGCAGGTTCCTGCCCCGGCCGCCAGGACAAGTCGCTGGGGCTTAGCGCCGGATCCGGGTGATGACACAGCAAGAAAGGCAAGCCAATGGCACTTTACGAACATGTGTTCCTTGCCCGGCAGGATGTGTCCGCCCAGCAGGTCGATGACCTTGTCAATACGTACAAGGGAATCATCGAAAGCGGTGGCGGCTCAGTCGGGCGCATCGAGAACTGGGGCCTGAAGTCCCTCTCCTACCGGATCAACAAGAACCGCAAGGCGCATTACGCCCTGATGGATATCGACGCCCCGTCGGAAGCCGTGCAGGAAATGGAACGCCAGATGCGTTTCAACGAAGACATTCTGCGCTTCATCACCATCAAGGTCGATGCACACGAAGAAGGCCCGTCCGCCATGCTGCAAAAGCGTGAGCGTGACGACCGTGGCCGGGGTGGCCGTGGCGGTGACCGCGGCGATCGTGGTGACCGGGGCGATCGCGGTGATCGTGGTGATCGTGGCGACCGCGGTGATCGCGGCGACCGTGGTGATCGCGGCGACCGCCGCCCGCGCGATTAAGGAGACAACTCAATGGTCGATATCAATCAGATCCCGACGCGCCGCCCGTTTCATCGCCGGCGCAAGACCTGCCCGTTCTCCGGTGCCAACGCACCGAAGATCGATTACAAGGACGTGCGGCTGCTGCAGCGTTACGTGTCCGAGCGCGGCAAGATCGTGCCCTCGCGCATCACTGCCGTGAGCCAGAAGAAGCAGCGCGAACTGGCACGTGCCATCAAGCGCGCCCGCTTCCTGGGCCTGCTGCCCTACGTGATCAGCTAGTTCTACCGGTCCCGGCGGCGCGCTGTCGCCGGGACCGCCTCTTCCCCCATGCGGCGGCGCATGCCGGGATCATTTTTGACCGAGTTGGAGCGCAACGCTCCTAACTGCGCAACACGCAGGACAGCGACATGCCCAACGGCAAACTCATATCGGCTCCCGGCAGCCTGATCGTCGGCCTGATCGCCGGCGCTGCCGCAGCCTTGCTGCTTGCCGGGGCGCGCGGTCCCTCGACCCTGTCCATCCTGCTCGTCGCCTCGTCCTGCCTGCCGGTGCTGATTGCCGGCATGGGCTGGTCCAATCTGGCGGCAATCGTCGCGGTAGGCACGGCGGCGGCGCTGATCGCTGTCCTGTCGGAACCGCTGGTGGCGCTGAGCGCCACGCTGACCTCGCTCGGGCCGGCGGCCTGGATCGCGCATCTCAACAATCTCGCCCGTCCCGCCGAGGAAATCGGCGGCCCGCCCGGCCGCATGGCCTGGTATCCGCTGTCGGACATCCTGTTCCAGATTTCGGCGCTGGTGACCATGGCGCTGCTGGTCATGGGCTGGGTGATCGGCTACGGCCCGGCGATGGCCGACGAACTGGTCGATGCCCTGGTGACGCTGTTTGGCGAAGCCAACAGCGAGATGCCGCTGACGGTCGACATGATCAGCGAGATGAAGGGCCTGATGCTGCGGCTGTTGCCGGTGTTCCAGGGCCTGACCTGGGTCGGCTTCCTGTTCTCGATGTATTACCTGGCGCGGCTGGTGGTGCGCATTTCCGGGCGCTCGCAGCGGCCGCGCGATGATTTCGCGGCGCAATTGCGCATGCCGCGCACCGGGCTGTGGGTGTTCCTTGCCGGGCTGGCCCTGACCTTTCTGCCGGGCATGCTCGAACTTGTCGGCTGGACGATCGTCGGCACCTTCGGAGCCGGCTTCGCGCTGACCGGCTTTGCGCTGATGCACGATGCGACGCGCGGCAAGCCATGGCGCCTGGCGGCGATCTGGCTGGCCTATCTGTCGGTGATCATCTTCACCGTGCCGCTTCTCGTTTTCCTGGCCTTCGGGCTGAGTTCCACCGGACGCATGGCGACGATGACGCCGCGCGATCCGAAACCCTGACACACAAACACTTCGCTTTAACGAAAGGACCTCTCATGCAAGTCATTCTTCTCGAACGCGTTGCCCGGCTCGGCCAGATGGGCGAGACCGTCAAGGTGCGCGACGGCTACGCCCGCAACTTCCTTCTGCCGCAGGGCAAGGCGCTGCGCGCCAACGAGGCCAACAAGCAGCGCTTCGAAGCGCAGCGCGCCGATCTCGAGGCGCGCAACAATGAGCGCAAGTCGCAGGCCGAAACCGTGGCCCAGGATCTCGATGGCAAGTCGTTCGTCGTCGTCCGCTCGGCTGGCGAGACCGGCCAGCTGTACGGTTCTGTCGCGGCGCGCGACGTCGTCACGGTGCTCGGCGAAGGCGGCTTCTCGATCGGCCGCAGCCAGGTGGACCTGAACGCCCCGATCAAGACCATCGGCCTGCATCAGATCAGCATCGCGCTGCACCCGGATGTGGTGGTCACCGTCGAATTCAACGTTGCCCGCTCGGCCGATGAGGCCGAACGCCAGGCGAAGGGCGAGGATCTCAGCTCCGCCGACGCCATCTACGGCGTCGACGAGGATGAAGCCGCAGCCGCGGCCGAAGCCGCCGCTCACGATCCGGATTTCGACGATGAGGGCGAAGAAGGTGCCGCCGGCGAAAGCGATGCAACTGGCGATGAGGCCGGCTCGGAAGGCGAAGACGAACAGGCCTGATCGGCCGGTCCGCGCTGATCCAGCTTTGACAATTCCGCCCGGGACAACCCTGTCCCGGGCGGTTTCTTTTTCTGGGCCGGGACAACCCTCTCCCGGGCGGTTTCTTGTTCTAGGCCGGGACAAGCCTGCCCCGGGCGGTTTCTTGTTCTAGGCCGGGACAAGCCTGCCCCGGGCGGTTTCTCTTTCTGGGCCGGGACAACCCTGCCCCGGGCGGTTTCTTGTTCTGGGCCGGGACAAGCCTGCCCCGGGCGGTTTCTCTTTCTGGGCCGGGACAACCCTGCCCCGGGCGGTTTCTCTTTCTGGGCCGGGACAACCCTGCCCCGGGCGGTTTCTTTTTCTGGGCCGGGTCGCACCCTGTCCGGGGCGGTTTCATTGCCGCAGGCTGCGCCAAAGGGGCCGATTGCACCGGCGGCGTGGCTGGCGTAGAACCGGACCATGACCGCCCCCGCCCCTTCCCCCGACCTTAGCGCTCTCGAGGCGCTGATGCTGTTTTACCGTGACGCCGGCATCGATGGCGCAACGGCGGATGCGCCGGTCAACCGCTATCTCGAAAGCCAGGAAGCAGCGCGCCGTCAGCAGGCGCAACGCGCCGCCCCTGCCGCGCCGCCACAGCGCGGAATGCCGGCTGCGGGCGCTTCCGCGCCGCCCCGAGCGCAGGGACCGGGACCGAGCCAGGCGCAGGCAACACGCCCGGCGGCATCCCCCCCGGCTGCGCAGCCCGGGGCAGCCGAAATGACGCTGCCCGGCGCGGAAGCGCTGGAGGCGGCGCAAGCGGCGGCGGCGGCGGCGCAGACAGTCGAGGAGCTTCAGGCGGCGGTCGAGGCGTTCACCGGCTGCAATCTGCGCCATTCGGCGCGATCGACGGTTTTTTCCGACGGCAATCCGGAGGCCCCCCTGATGCTGGTCGGCGAGGCGCCGGGGCGCAACGAGGATCAGCAGGGGCGGCCCTTTGTTGGCGATGCCGGGCGCATGCTCGACCGCATGCTGGCCGCGATCGGGCGCGACCGGGATTCGACCTATATCACCAATGTCATCTACTGGCGGCCGCCGGGCAACCGCACGCCGACGGCGCACGAGATCGAGCTGTGCCGGCCATTCGCCGAGCGGCACATCGCGCTGGCGAAGCCGAAATTCCTGATGTTTCTGGGAAATGTGCCGAGCAAGACGCTGCTTGAAACCCGGCAGGGGATCCTGTCGATCCGCGGCGAGATGAAGACCTACGCGCGCGGCGAACTGTCAATCCCGGTGATGCCGACCCTGCATCCGGCCTATCTGCTGCGCCAGCCGGCGCAGAAGAAGCTCGCCTGGGCCGATCTGCTGACGCTTTCGGCGCTGCTCGAAGAGGCGGGCATCTGAGCCTCGCGCCCTGACAGAACGATGCGACGCGGTGCTGGTCTTCAGGCACACAGGTGAAACGCTGGGAGTTACAGAATGGGCGCGGTCGTGCTGGATGTGGGAATGTCGATCGACGGATTCTGGGCCGTTGAGTACGGCAACAGCATCTTCCCCGTCGATGAAATGCACGACGCCGGTCTGATTGCGCCTCTGGTCTTGCGAACCGGCGCGGTCGTGATGAGCCGCAGATCATTCGAGATGGCCGAGGACCCGGATTGGTTTGCCAGAAACTATGAGTACCAGGTTCCCATTTTTGTCATCTCTGCCGCGGCACCTGCAAAGAACCCCGCTGAGAACGGGTGCATTTCCTTCCATTTTCTGCCGGATTTCATGACGGCGCTGGCGGCTGCCCGTAAAGCCTGCGGTGAGCGTGACGTGATGATTATCGGCGAGGCAAGCGCCGCACAGGCTGCAATGGCCAGTGGAGAGGTGGACGAAATCTATCTGCGTCTCATCCCGCGGATCGTAAAAAATGGAATCCCTCTTTTCGATGGCTCCGCAAACAACCGCATCTACCGCCGCACCAGCGTCACGATAACGCCGGAGGCAACGCACCTGCATCTGACCGCTCACTGACGCGGCGGGCAGCTCTCGCAGAGGCAAATTTCCCTGACCCCATCAAATGTGCTGCACTTCCAGGTACCGGACGAAGCTCGCCTGGGCCGATCTCCTGGCGCTGGCGGCTGAGCTCGAGAAGGCCTCCTGATCCTCGGCCTTCGCAGGCTGGAGCACATATTCGATTCGCGCATATTCGATTCGCACATGTCGCGAACCGGCCGGCCTTGTCGTTTCCGGGCCTTCGCCTTCCCCCCTGTCGATGCTAGAGCAGGGCAACAGATTCGCCGCGCCCCTCGAATGACCGGGAATTGAGACCATGTTGAGCACCATCGCCCCGGTCGGCGCGCTGCTCCTGTCCACCTTCTTCATGCTGGTGGCGGCGGGGCTGTCGGGCTACCTCATTCCCCTGCGCGCGGTCGGCGAAGGCTGGTCGACGCTGGTCATCTCGCTGATTGCGACGAGCTATGCGGTGGCGTTTACGGCCAGTTGCCTGGTGACGCCGCGGCTGGTGCGGCGCGTCGGGCATGTGCGCGTCTTCGGCGTCATGGTGACATTGCTGTCGATGGCGCAATTGCTCAACGTGCTGGTGGTGCATCCGGCCGTGTGGATCCTGGCGCGCGGACTGACCGGATTTGCGCTTGCCGGCGGTTACATGGTGATCGAAAGCTGGCTGAACGAGAAAGTCACCAATGAGAGCCGCGGCGCGCTGTTCTCGGTCTACATGATGCTGTCGATGGGCGGGCTGACGGTCGGGCAATATGCCGTGCCGTTCGGCGATCCGATGCTGCCGGGGCTGTTCATCCTGGCGGCCCTGATCTTCTCCCTGGCAATCCTGCCGACCTCGCTGTCGAGCGCCCAGTCACCGCAGCCGCTGACCGAAGTACGGCTTGATCTGCCACATCTCTTCCGGCGTTCACCGGCAGCGGTGGTCGGCGCCTTTTCGACCGGCCTGATCGGCGGAGTGTGGAACGGGCTGGCACCGGTCTATGGCACGCAGACCGGGCTTTCGACCACCGAGGGCGCCACCATGCTGGCGCTGGCGATGATCGGCGGCGCGGTGTTCCAGTATCCGCTCGGGCGCGCCTCCGACCGCATGGACCGGCGGCGGGTGATGGTCGTGGCGGGAGCGATCGGCGTGTTCAGCTGCCTGCTGATCATCGTGCTCGGCACGAGTTCGAGGACCATCTTCTTTGCCGGCATGTTCCTGCTCGGCACGGTGCTGTTTCCGATTTACGCCCTGAATGTGGCGCATGCCAATGACCATGCGGAAGCCGATGAATTCGTCGCCGTATCAAGCGGGCTGACGGTTGTCTATGGCGGCGGCGCCATGGCCGGGCCACTGATCGCCGGTACGGTGATGGATCTGAGCGGGCCGAGCGGATTTTTCGTCATTATCGGCCTGTTCTTCGCGTTCTACGGGGCCTATGCGGCCTGGCGCATGACGCGGCGCGAGGAATTGCCGGATGAAGCACGCGGCGAATTCCAGGCAACATTGCCCGGGCAGATCACGACGCAGCAAGCGCTCGAACTCGATCCGCGCGCCGATCCGGACTATGGCAGCGATGACAGCGAGGTCGCGGAGAGCGAATCACAAGCCGGCTAGCCCGGGCGCGTCTCTGATCAGCCTTGCGGACCGACGAGGCGGCGCTGGGCGCGGCGCTCGAGCCCGAGGCGGTGTTCGCGCAGGATAATGAAAATGCCGGCGGCGACCACGATGGCAGTGCCGATCAGCATCGAGGCCGTCGGCACCTCGTCAAACAGCAGATAGCCGATCGCCAGACCGAACAGGATCGAGGCGTATTCGAAGGGAGCGATGGTCGAGACATCGGCATGGCGGTAGCTCTGGGTCAGGAAAATCTGGGCCAGGCCGCCGCAGATGCCAGCAATGAGCATCAGCGAAAAAATGTACAGATCCGGCATCACCCAGCCGAAGGGAAAGGTGAACAGCGCCAGGATCGCGGCGCTGAGCGAGAAATACAAGACGATGGTCGGCGTTTTCTCGGTGACAGTCAGACGGCGCACCAGCATGGCGGCGCTGGCGCCAAAGGTGGCACTGAGCAAAAGGGCAATGACGCCGAGCGCCTCGCCGGTCGAGCCAAGTCCGGCTTCGAACAGCGTCAGGCGCGGCCAGGAAATGACCAGCACGCCGGTCAGGCCGATGGCGACGGCCGTCCAGCGGAACACACGCACGCTCTCGCCGAGAAAGATGGCGGCGAACACCACGGTCAGCAGCGGCATGGCATAGCCGATGGCAATGGCGTCGGGCAGCGGCAATTGCGCAATGCCGTAGAAACTCAGCCCCATGGCACTGACGCCGACCAGGCCGCGGACCAGATGCAGGATCGGGCGGCTGGTGCGCCAGGCGATGGCCATCTGGCCGCGCATGGCCAGATAGATGAAGACCGGCACCAGCGCGAAGGCCGAGCGGAAGAAGACGATTTCGCCGGTGGGCATCGCCGAGCCGGTCATCTTGATGACCGTGACCATGATGACGAAGCTGGTGACGGACAGGAGTTTCAGCGCGATACCGACGAGCGGCCGCGTGCCGCCGGTGCTGCCGGCCGCCGGCGGCACGGCTTTGCCGGCAGCCGGCAGTGCCGGACCGGCCGGGTGGCGGGCACGCGTGAGCTGCGGGTCGTCGTTGCGCTCCTCCCCCGCCGGGGACGTGTCTTGTCCGGGTGCCATCAGCCGTTCAGGGCCTGCCACAGCTTGTGCGGGGTGACCGGCATCTCGATATCGCGGATGCCGCGGGCCCGGTCGAGGGCGTCGATGACGGCGTTGATCACCGCCGGACAGGAGCCGATGGTTCCGGCCTCGCCGGCGCCCTTGATGCCGAGCGCATTGGTGGTTGAGGGCACATTGCGCGTTTCAAACTCGAAGAATGGCAGGTCGCCGGCGCGCGGCATGGCATAGTCCATGAAACTGGCGGTCAGCAACTGGCCGTCGGCGTCGTAAACGACGCCCTCGCTGAGCGCCTGGCCGATGCCCTGGACAATGCCGCCATGCACCTGGCCGAGCAGCAGCAGCGGATTGACCGTCATGCCGAAATCATCGACCACGGTGTAGCGGACAATCTCGAGCGCTCCGGTCGCCGGGTCGATCTCGACTTCGCAGACATGCGTTCCGTTCGGGTAGGTCGCCTCGTCCTGCCGGACATCGGCGTCGGCGGAGCGCGCCTCCGGGCTTGGCGCGGCGGCCGCCAGGGCGGCATAGTCAACCGACCGGTCCGTTCCGACAATGCGCGCCGCACCGTCGACGAGTTCGATATCGGCGGCGGCGGCCTCCAGATGATCGGCCGCCAGCGCCTTGATCTTGTCGACGAGAATGTCGGCGGCGCGCGCCACGGAGACGCCGCCGAGCGGGATGGAGCGCGAACCGCCGGTGCCGCCGCCGGCCGCCAGTTCATCGGTGTCGCCCTGGCGCACGATGATCTTCTCGAAATCAATGCCGATCTTGTCGGCAATGAACTGGCTGTAGGCGGTCTCGTGCCCCTGCCCGTTGCTCTGGGTGCCGATGCGCAGGACGATCTCACCGTCCGGCGTCAGCTCCATGAAGGCCGCCTCGGAGCCGGCGAAGGCGCAGGCCTCGATATAGACGGCGGTGCCGAGGCCGCGCAGCCTGCCTTCAGCCCTGGCGGCGCGGGCGCGCTCGTCAAATCCGGCGGCATCGGCTTTCTCGAGGGCGCGGGTCATGTGGCCGTCAAATTCGCCGACATCGTAATTGCGTCCGCCGGGCGTCTTGTAGGGAAACTTGTCGGGCGCGATGAAATTGCGGCGGCGCAGTTCCGCCGGGTCGATGCCGATCTCGCGGGCACAATGATCGACCAGCCGCTCGATCAGGAACGCCGCCTCGGGCCGCCCGGCACCGCGATAGGCGTCGACCGGCGCAGTGTGGGTGTAAACGGCCTCGATGTTCACATCCATGGCCGGAATATCATAGACACCGGTGGTCATGGTGACGCCGATCGTCGGAATATTGGGGCCGAACTGATGCAGATAGGCACCCATGGCGGCGCGCATATCGACCTTGACGGCGAGAAAACGACCCTTTGCATCGAGCGCCATCCGGGCGGTCACGACATTGTCGCGGCCATGCGAATCCGCCATGAAATGCTCGGTGCGGTCGCCGACCCATTTGACCGGTCGGCCAAGCCGGCGGGCCGCCTCCATGGCGAGCGGATATTCCCGGAACAGGAACATCTTGGTGCCGAAACCGCCGCCGACATCACCAGTGACGACGCGGATCGCCTCGCGGTCGAGCTTGAACACCTTGTCGGCCAGACTGCGGCGCAGGCTGTGCACGCCCTGCGAGCCGACATGCAGGGTGAATTTCTCCGCCGCGCCGTCCCACTCGGCGAGACAGGCGCGCGGTTCGATGTAGTTGGAGGCCAGGCGGTTGTTGACGAGGTCGAGGGTGACCACATGGTCGGCGCCGGCGAAGGCGGCCTCGGTCCTGTCGCGGTCCCCGAGCTGGAAGCGAAAGGCGCGATTGCTGCCGGTCTCCGGCCACACCAGGGGCCGCCCGTCTTCGAGGGCGGTCGCCGTGTCGGTCTGCGCCGGGCGTTCCTCCCACTCGACCATCACCAGTTCGGCGGCATCCTGCGCCTGGGCCAGCGTGTCGGCAACGATGAAGGCGATGGCATCGCCGACATAGCGGACCTCGCCATCGCACAGGACCGGTTCAAGCTGCAGCGCGATGCGCGAGCCGTCGGGCTGGGTGACGCCGGTGAACACCGGCAGCGCGCCGAGATGGGCGACATCGCTGGCGGTCATTACCAGATGAACCCCGTCCGCCTGGCGCGCCGTCTCGAGGTCGGCGAAGGTGAAGCTGGCCGCGGCATGGGGTGAGCGCAGCACATAGCCATGCAACTGGCCCGGGACGGACTTGTCGGCCGTGTAGGCCCCATCGCCGCGCACCAGGCGCTTGTCTTCCTTGCGATGGGCGGACGCGCCCACACCGAATTTCGGCATTGCCATAGTCATGAGAGGTCCTGACGGAATTTGATGGCCACACGCGGTGGCGGTCTCGGGTGCAATGTAGCCGAGAGCGGCCGATTGTCGAGAGCCGCAGGGCACGAGACAAGACGTTGAGGTCAAGCCTTCACCCGGATAGAAAAGCCTCCGAGCGGCATATTTCAGATTGCAATGGGCAAAAGAAAGTCTTGCTGAGAGATATATTAAAATATTAATCGAGTCGTGATGAATTCTGCGGCACGGGGGCGTCGCGGCCGAAGCTATCTTGAAGGGTATTCATGGGGACCGAAGAATCACAAGTCATTCATCTGAAGGACTACACGCCGACCGATTTCGAAGTTGAACGCATCGACCTGACCTTCGAACTCGATCCGAAAGCGACGAAGGTGGTGGCGCGGTCGATCCTGAAGCGCCGTGCCGGCGTTGCAGCCGATCGCCCTCTGGTGTTTGCAGGAGACGCCCTGACCCTGAAGGCGCTGCAGATCGACAGCATCGACGTCAGCGAGCAGGACTTCGACGCCACTCCCGACGAGCTTGTCATTCGCGGACTGCCCGAATCGGAGGCCTTCGAGGTGACCGTGGAGACCGAGCTGTCGCCCGATGCCAACACGACGCTGATGGGGCTGTACCGCTCCGGCGGCAATTACTGCACGCAATGCGAAGCCGAGGGTTTTCGCCGCATCACCTATTTCTACGACCGTCCGGATGTCCTGACCGTCTACACGGTGACGATCATCGCCGACGAAAGCGTGCCGCAACTGTTGTCGAACGGCAATTTTCTCGGCGGCGGCGCTTATGGCGACGGACGTCATTTCGCCGCCTGGCACGATCCCTATCCGAAGCCGTCCTATCTTTTCGCGCTGGTGGCCGGTGATCTCGGCGTGATCGAGGACACGTTCACGACGATGAGCGGGCGCGAGGTGGCGCTGAAGATTTATGTCGAGCATGGCAAGGAGGCGCGTGCCACCTATGCGATGGATGCGCTGAAGCGCTCGATGCGCTGGGACGAGGAGGTCTATGGGCGCGAATATGATCTCGATATCTTCATGATCGTCGCGGTCAGCGACTTCAACATGGGCGCCATGGAGAACAAGGGGCTCAATGTCTTCAACGACAAATATGTGCTGGCCGATCCCGAGACGGCAACCGACCAGGATTATGCCAATATCGAGGCGATCATCGCCCACGAATATTTCCACAACTGGACCGGCAATCGCATCACCTGCCGTGACTGGTTCCAGCTGTGTCTTAAAGAGGGGCTGACCGTTTATCGCGATCACACCTTCTCGCAGGATCAGCGCTCGGCGCCGGTCAAGCGGATTGCCGAGATCAAGACCCTGAAGGCGCACCAGTTTCCCGAGGATGCCGGCCCGCTGGCACATCCGGTGCGGCCATCAAGTTACAAGGAAATCAACAACTTCTACACAACGACCATCTATGAAAAAGGCTCGGAGGTGATCGGCATGCTGCGCACCATCCTCGGTGCGGACGACTTTCGCGCCGGGATGGATCTGTATTTCGAGCGGCATGACGGCCAGGCGGTGACCATCGAGGATTTCATTGCCTGTTTTGCGGAGGTGTCGGCGCGCGACCTTGGACAATTCATGCTGTGGTACACGCAGGCCGGGACACCGACGGTGACGGTCTCGACCGAGTATGATCGTGACAAGCAGCGTTTTACGGTGACGCTCGAGCAGAATCTGCGTCCGACACCCGGTCAGCCGCAGAAGCAGCCGATGCACATTCCGCTCGGCTATGCGCTGATGATGCCGAACGGCACCGCCGTGACCGGCGCACCGCAAACGGCGGCGGCCTCGGACACGGTACTGCACCTGACCGAACGCAACGAGAGCTTTGTCTTTGACGGCGTTGAGGATCGACCGGTGCTGTCGATCAACCGGGGCTTCTCGGCGCCGGTCAATATCCTGATGGAAAGCCGCGCCGACGATCTGGTGGCGCTGGCCCGGCATGAAAGCGACGGCGTGGCGCGCTGGCAGGCGATCACCGAACTGGCCACGCGGCATCTGGTCAAGGCGGCCGGGCTGGCGCGCGACAATGCGGCGCTGCCGGAGTCCGGAAGGCTGGCCGATATTCTCATTGCGGTCGCCGGCGATGCGACGCTCGAGCCGGCTTTCAGGGCGCAGGTCCTGGCGCTGCCGAGCGAGGCGGATGTGGCGCGCGAAATCGGCAAGGATATCGATCCGGACGCCATCCACCGGGCCCGACGCGAAACCTTGCGGGCCATTGCCGCGGCCGGGCAGCGCACATTTTCCTCGCTCGCCGACGACAAGCCATCCGGACCGTTTTCACCGGCGGCCAATGATGCGGGCCGGCGCGCCCTCGCCGGCATGGCCTTGCGCTATACGGCCCTGGCCGAGAACGATGCGCAACGGCTCGCCGAGGCCTATGCAAATGCCGACAACATGACCGACCGCATCAATGCGCTGACCGTCCTCGCTCACGATTTCGAGGATGCGCCGGAGACCCAGGCGGCGCTTGATCAATTTGCCGAACGCTATGCGGACACGCCGCTGGCAATCGACAAATGGTTCACCGTCCAGGCCACGGCGCCGGGGGCTGAAAGCCATGCGCGTGTTGTCGCGCTGATGCAGCATCCGGGCTACACGCGCGGCAATCCGAACCGCGTGCGGGCCCTGCTCGGCGCCTTTGCCGCCGGCAATCCGACCGGCTTCAACCGCGCTGACGGTGCCGGCTATCGTCTGCTGGCCGACGAGGTGCTGGCGATCGACCGCAAGAACCCGCAGCTGGCGGCGCGTCTGCTGACGGCGATGCGCTCGTGGCAATCGCTGGAAAGCGGTCGCCGCGAAGAGGCCCGCAAGGCGCTGGTTGCAATTTCCTCGGCCGGGGATCTGTCTGTCGATCTGAGCGACATCGTCGAGCGCACCCTGCAATAGGAAGGGACAAGAAGTCCCGGCAGGAGGCGAAGCGGCCAGACGGGACTCCCCTCAGGTTGCAGGTGCCGCGGCGGCCTTTCCAGCGCATGTGATTTGCAGGTGATTTGCTGTCTGAGGCAATTAATGCGCCCGGCGCGCGTCATCCGCGTTGCCGAAACCGGCAAAAAAGAGAAAGCATAACAAAAGGTTAAAAAGTTTTGTCAACGGACACTGGACAAGGCGAATCACCGATGATTCACTGAGTCAGATCCGGCGACGCGGATGCCGGTCGGTAAGGGGACAAATCAACGCTCATGGCGGACGCGCAGCATCACACTGCGGCCGGACGGTCGCATATTGCCTCGCCCCTAGGGGGTGGAGAGGCTCGCAGAGCCAAGATCTCGGGACATGCGCGGCTGTTTGCCAAGCCGGCCTATGAACGGTTGATCAGCGCCGAGCCGATGCTCAAGCGCTCCATCCCGGTGCTGATCGTCGCGTTCCTGGTGGTTCTTGCCATTGCGCGCTTTACCAACATGGTCGACGACCACACCGCGAAGATGGCGGCGGCGGAACGGGTGACGGCGCTGACCCTGACGGCGGCACAATCGGCGCTTGCCGGGCTTCCCGAAATCGTCAACGAGAAGCGGCGATGGGAGACCGAGGCGCGCCTCAACAAGGTCCTGTCCGGCATCGTGCCGGGCGACGGTGTCAACGCGGTGCTGGTGGCCGGACCGGATGGCGAGATCTTCGCGGCGACTGCGCATGGCCGGGCGTTCGTGGGCAGTGCGATGACGCGCCTCGTGCCCGCCTGGTCGCCGCTGGCGATGTTCGGCATCCGCGCCGGCATCCAGCAGATCGAGTTCAACGGCCAGCCCTCGCGGGCCGCGATGGCCAAGATCGGCGATGGCGCCGGGGCGATCCTCGTCGTGGATTCGGCAACCCAGATGACGGCGATGTGGCGCCGTTCGGTGTCGGTCAATGCGACGCTGTTCATCGCCACCTCGGCCATCCTGCTGGTTATTCTCTACGCCTATTTCTCGCAGGCCGGGCGCGCCGAGGAAGCCGACGAAATCTATCTGGAATCGCATCGGCGCGTCGACATGGCGCTGTCGCGCGGACGCTGCGGGCTGTGGGACTGGGACATGGCGCGCGGCCGGCTGTACTGGTCGCGCTCGATGTACGAGATTCTCGGCCTGCCGCCGCGCGAGAATGTCATTTCCTTCGGCGAGGCGTCCGAACTGATCCACCCGGAGGATGGTGATCTCTACGAGATGGCGCGGCAGGTGGCGAGCGGCGACATCAATCAGATCGACCACCTCTTCCGCATGCGCCATGCCGATGGCCATTGGGTGTGGATGCGGGCACGCGCGCAGGTGGTCGACCCGGCGGCGGCGCAGACGCATCTGATCGGCATCGCCATGGACGTCACCGAGCAATACCGCCTGCAGCAGCGCTCGGCGCTGGCCGATCAGCGGTTGTTCGACGCGATCGAAAGCACATCGGAAAGCTTCGTGCTGTGGGACCGGGACGATTGCCTGGTGCTCTGGAACGAGCATTACCAGACGATCCTCGGCGTGCCGGACGGCGTTCTGACGGCGGGAACGCCGCGCGCCATGATCGAGATGACGGCGACCCGGCCTGTCGTCGAGCGACGGCTGGCAACGCCCTACGACAACGGAAAGGCGCAGACTTTCGAGGTGCAGCTGGCCGATGGACGCTGGCTGCAGATCAATGAACGCAAGACCCGCGACGGCGGCCAGGTGTCGGTGGGCACGGATATCACGCAGCTCAAGCGCAATCAGGAGCGGCTGCGCGATTCGGAAAAGCGGCTGATGGCGACGATCGGCGATCTGTCCGTCAGCCAGGCGGAACTGAAGCGCAAGGCGGCGGAATTGTCCTCGCTGAACCGCGACTACCAGGCGGAAAAGGAAAAGGCCGAGGCGGCGAACCTGGCGAAGTCGGAATTTCTCGCCAATATGAGCCACGAATTGCGCACGCCGCTCAATGCCATCATCGGGTTCTCGGAAATCCTGCAAAACCGCATGTTCGGGCCGCTCGGATCGGAGAAATACGAGGAATACACCGACGACATCCACAATTCCGGCATTCATCTTCTCGGCGTCATCAACGATATTCTCGACATGTCGAAAATCGAGGCCGGGCAGATGCAGCTCGAGCGTGAGCCGATCGATATCGGGCCGCTGATCGTCGAGACGCTGCGGCTGGTGTCGGTCAATGCCGAGCGCAAGAACATCGTCGTCGAACAGAACATTGCCGGCGATCTGACCGCATTCGCCGACCGGCGGGCGATGAAGCAGATCCTGCTCAACCTGTTGTCGAATGCCACGAAATTTACCGATGAGGGCGGCCACATCATGCTCAGGGCGCGCAAATCGGCCGGCGCGATCAGCCTGACCATCCGCGATACCGGCATCGGCATTCCCGCCGCCGCGCTCAGCAAGATCGGGCAGCCCTTCGAGCAGGTGCAGAACCAGTTCTCGAAAAGCCAGGGCGGGTCGGGGCTTGGCCTTGCGATCTCGCGCAGCCTGACGGAGCTGCATGGCGGCGCCATGCGCATCCGCTCGGTGGAAGGCGTGGGCACGCTGGTGGCGATCCGGGTGCCGTGCAACGTCACCGATGACGGCGTGCCGCTCGAGCCGGTGACCGGACCGTCAAAACCGGGCAAGAGCGATGCGCCGCAGGGTGCCGGCAAGACGCAGGCCGCGGCCGCCTGATAGCGCTCGTGCCGGCTATTTCCGGCCCCGGGCTTCGCGCAGGATCTTCTCGAACAGCTTGCGCACGCTGCGTCCGGTGGTCTTGAAATCGGCCTCCAGCGCCTTGAGATCCGGCGCATCGGCGGCACGCACCACGAGGTCGATCAGTCCGGCCGGTGCCTCGGCGGGGTTGAAGCCGCCGGCCACGCACATGCGCACCATCTGCGTCTGGCCCATCCACAATTGATGCGCGCGCACCAGGGTTTCGACGCGCTCGACACCGATGCGATCGGACCCGAGAGCCTCAAGCACCGCCACGGTGCCGGTGCAGCCGCTGTTCGGCTTCCAGCCCTCGGCATGCGCCTGCAAAGCCAGGAACTGGGCTATGAACTCGATGTCGATCAGCCCGCCCTTCATCAATTTGACGTCCCAGATGCTGGAGGGCGGTTTTTCGCTGTCGATCAGGGCACGCATGTCGGCGACGTCGGCAGCGAGTTTCTTCGCGCTGCGCGGGGCTGAAAGAACCTGGTCGATGGCGGCGCAGGTCTCGGCGATCAGCTCGGCGTCACCGGCCACCGGCCGGGCGCGCGTCAGGGCCATGTGTTCCCACGTCTCGGCCTCACTGGCCTGGTATTTGCGAAAGGCCGCGAGCGAGGTGGCCACCGGCCCCTTGTTGCCGGAGGGGCGCAGGCGCAGATCCACCTCGTAGAGAATGCCTTCCGCTGTCGGCGCCGAGAGGGCGGCGATCAGGCGCTGCGTGAAGCGGGCGTAATAGCGCACCGGGTCGAGCGGCTTCGGGCCATCGGAATCCTGCATGTCCGGATGGCGGTCATACAGGAGAATGATGTCGACATCGGATCCGGCGGTCAGTTCGCGGCTGCCCAGCTTGCCCATGCCGAGCACCGCGACGCGGCCACCGGGCACCTTGCCGTGCGCTTCCTCCATTTCGGCGCGCACGGCGTCGAGCGCGGCGGCGATGATCAGGTCGGCAAGATCGGTGAAGGCTTCGCCGGCGCGCGGGCCGGTGATCGCCCCGGTCAGCAGACGAACGCCGATCAGGAATTTCTGCTCAAGGGCGATGATGCGCAGCCTGTCGAGGGTCTCCTCATAGTCGCGTGCCCCGGCCAGGGCATTGCCGATGCGCTCGGCGAGATAGGCGCGGGTCGGCAATTCCGACATCAGCGTCGGATCGAGCATGCCGTCAAAGACGTGCGGGCGCCGGCCGATCAGGTCCGCCAGGCGGGGCGCCGCGGTCATCACAGTGACCATGAAATTGAGCAGGGCCGGATTGTTGCTGAGCAGCGAGAACAGCTGGATGCCCGAAGGAAGGCCGGCGAGAAAGCCGTCAAAGCGCATGATGGCCTCATCGGCCCGGCGCGTCGATCCGAACACTTCCAGCAGGCGTGGCGCCAGTTCGGTCAGCCGGGCGCGGGCTTCCGTCGACTGGGTGGCGCGGTAGCGGCCGTAGTGCCAGGTGCGGATGATCCCGGCGACCACGGTCGGGCGTTCGAACCCCATCTGCGACAGCGTCGCCAGGGTGGCCGGATCGTCATCCTCGCCGGTGAACACCAGATTGCCGCCGGTGGCGGTCGACAATTGCGCCTCGGCCTCGAACAAGGCGCCATAGATGGTCTCGACCGAGGTGAGCACGCCGGTCAGCTTCCGCCCGAAGGCGGCGGTGGATTTCTCCCCCATCATCAAGGCAATGCGGCCAAGTTCGCGCTCGCCCTCCGGCAATGTGTGCGATTGCTCGTCGCGCACCATCTGGATGCGGTGCTCGACATCGCGCAGATACCAATAGGCCGAGGTCATGGTCGCCGCGGCCTCCTCGTCGATCCAGTGAACGCGGGCCAGTTCGGCGAGCATCTCCTCGGTGCGCCGGCCGCGCAGTTGCGGTGTGCGTCCCCCGGCGATCAGCTGCTGAGTCTGGACAAAGAACTCGATCTCGCGAATGCCGCCGCGCCCGAGCTTGACGTTGTGGCCCTTGACGGCGATCTCGCCGAAGCCGCGATGCGCGTGGATCTGCCGCTTGATCGAGTGAATGTCGGCGATGGCGGCATAGTCGAGATATTTGCGAAAGATGAAGGGGGCGAGATCGCGCAGAAAGGCGTCCCCGGCGGCGAGATCGCCGGCCACCGGACGCGCCTTGATATAGGCGGCACGCTCCCAGTTCTGGCCGCGGCTCTCATAGTAATGCATCGCCGCATCCACCGGAAAGGCGAGCGGCGTCGACCCCGGATCAGGCCGCAGGCGCAGATCGGTGCGGAAGACATAACCGTGGCCGGTGCGCTCCTGCATGATGCGCACCAGGCGGCGCACCAGGCGGGCAAAGGTTTCCGTGGCGTCCTCGCCATCGTCAACGACGCCGGCTTCGGGATCAAAGAACACGACGATGTCGATATCGGAGGAGAAATTGAGCTCGGCGGCTCCATGCTTGCCCATGGCAAGGGCAAACAGGCCGGTGCCGCGCGAGGGCATGTCGGGATCGGGCAATTGCAGCTTGCCGGCTTCATGCGCGTCGCGCAGCAAATAGTCAAAACTGGCGGCCAGGGCGGCATCGGCGAGCATCGTCAGGCCCGCCGTCGTCTCACGCGCGCCCGTCAGACGGGCGAGATCGTTGAGCGCCAGGGCAATGCAGGCGCCACGCTTGTTCTCGCGCAGCCTCTGCATCAGCAGCGCTTCGCCGGCCAGCCCCCCCTCGCCGTTGCGCCAGGCATCGCGCATTGCGGTGGCCGCTTCGGCGAGCAACGCATCGAGCGGCAGCGTCAAGGCGCGGTGCAGGGCCAGCGGATCAGCGGCGACGGATTCGGCCAGCCACGGCGACAGGGACAGCGCCGCGACGACGAAGTCGCGGGCCGGCCCGGGCTCGTCGAAGAACGGTTTGAGGATTGGCTCCTCGCGCGCCATGGCGCCAAGGTCAGACAGCGCCTCTTTCGCCGCCTTGACCGTGAAGGGTTTGAGCGGCTGCGCGGCGATCTGCCCGAGGATGGCGGTCATGCTTTGGCTCCGGCCGGCAGGATGATGGTCGCCGCAAGCCCCGGCCGGTTCGGCTCGCCGGGAAAGGCGTCGGTCAGTTCGAGGTGGCCATCATGCATTTCAGCGACCGCCTGAATCAAGCTCAGACCCAAGCCCGTGCCGGGTTTCGTGCGACTCTCATCAAGGCGCACGAAGCGCTTGACGACGTCGTCGCGGCGGTCGGCGGGAACCCCCGGCCCATTGTCGGCGACTGACAGGCGCACGGCGCGGCGAGCTTCGGACAGGCGCACGATCACCGATGCATCCGCCGGGCCCCCGGCATATTTGATGGCATTGTCGAGGAGGTTGGAGAGCGCCTGGGCCAGCAATTCGCGGTTGCCGCTGATGACGATGCCGGGGGCTATTTCGAGCTGCAGCGCCACGCCGGCCTCCTCGGCCACCGGCTCATAGAGCTCGGCGGCATCGGCGGCGAGAGCCGACAGATCGACTTGAGCCATCTCGGCGATTGTCGAGCCGGCCTCGACGCGGCTGATCATCAAAAGCGCGTTGAAAGTGCGGATCAGCTGATCGCTCTCGGCGATCATTTCTTCCAGCGTGCGGCGATAGCCTTCCTCGTTATTGCGCTCGGCCAGCGCCGCCTCGGCGCGGTTGCGCAGGCGGGTCAGCGGCGTCTTGAGGTCATGGGCGATATTGTCGGAAACTTGCCGCAGTCCCTCATTGAGGCGCTCGATGCGGCCAAGCAGCGTGTTCAGGGAGCGGCTGAGGCGGTCGAACTCATCGCCGGAGCCGCCTTCGGGCAGGCGCTGGCTGAGATCACCGGCGAGGATCTTGCGGCTGGCCGCCGACATGTGATCGATGCGCTTGAGGGCGCGGCGGCCGACGAAGAACCAGATCGCCAGGGCGCCGACAAACATGATGGCGAGCGCCATGACGAGCGCCTGGCGCACCAGGCCGCGCACCTGCTCGGGTTCGCCGATGTCACGCCCGACGAGAAGGCGCATGCCATTGGGCAGAAAGATGACACGCGCCAGAGCGCGGTGCGCGCGGTCGGCGTCAGCATCCCGCTCGCCGTAGCGCTCATAGGTGAAGGGCAATTGCGTCCAGCCCTCGCGGTCGAGAACCCCCGGCTGCAGCGAGGCGACATTGCCGGCGACGATCTGCCCCTGGGCGGCGGCGATAATGTACAAATTGGCGCCGGGCTGGCGCGAGCGGCGGTCGATGATGCGCACCAGGCCGGCTATGCCGCGGGTCTGATAGATGCGGGAAATATCGCGCATCTCGCCGCGCACGGCGCGTTCGGTCTGGTCGCGCAGCAAGCCCTCGGAAATCGCGGTGACGTAGAACACCAGCGCCACAGCGCAAATGGCAAACAGGGCCAGGTACAGGGCCGACAGGCGCACTGCCGTGGTGCTCAGCATGGCGCCGAAGCGGCTGAGCACGCTGCCCGAGCGTCCGGCCATCGCCGCTTAGTCCCCCGCCTTCATCATGTATCCGGCCCCGCGAATGGTGCGCAGGAGCGGCGCGTCGAAATCCTTCTCGATCTTGGCGCGCAGCCGCGAGATATGCACATCGATGACATTGGTCTGCGGATCGAAGTGATAGTCCCAGACATGTTCGAGCAGCATGGTACGGGTGACCACCTGGCCGGCGTTCTTCATCAGATATTCAAGCAGACGGTATTCGCGCGGCTGCAGGGCGATCAGCTTGCCGGCGCGCCGCACCTCGTGGCTCAGGCGGTCGAGTTCGAGATCGCCGACCTGGTAGCTGGTTTCGGTGTCGCGGGTGCCCTTGCGGCGTCCGAGGATCTCGACGCGGGCGAGCAGCTCGGAAAAGGCATAGGGCTTGGTGAGATAGTCATCGCCGCCGGCGCGCAGGCCGGTGACACGATCATCGACCTGGCCGAGGGCCGACAGGATCAGCGCCGGCGTGGTGTCGCCGCTGGCGCGCAGTTCGGAGATGATCGACAGGCCGTCACGCTTGGGCAGCATGCGGTCCACGACCAGCACATCATAATCGTTTTCCGAAGCAAGGAAGAAGCCGCTGTCGCCGTCACTGGCATGATCGATGACCATGCCTGCCTCGCGAAAGGCGCGAGTCAGGTAAGCGGCCGTCTCGAGATCGTCCTCGATGATGAGAATCTTCATGCCCGGCGTTGTAGCGGCATTGTCAGCCACCTCACAAGCCTGACGCTCTTGATCTGCCTCACCGGGCGGATGATCGATCGGCATGGTCGCGGTCTCCACAGCGGCCTGGCGCCGCCTTGTTTCATGGCGTGGAAAAAGCGACAGCGGGCCGATGGGGCGACCCGCTGTCTTTGCGTGTGGGCCGGTCAACAGGATCCGGAGCGAACAGGTTCCCGGCCGGACGCCACATGCCTCTGGCCGCGCCTGTCGCGCCGGCGACCGTGGGCGGTGCGTCAGCCCTGTTCGATCGGCAGGGCGACGAAGCGCGAGCGGCTTTCGTTCTCGACCTGGAACAGCGCAGCCTTGCGCCCTTCCTTGGCGGCTTCGTCGATGATTGCCACAACCTCTTTGGCGCTGGTCGCCTCCCGGTTGTTGACAGACAGGATGACGTCACCGGCGCGCAGGCCGCGTTCGTCAGCTGCGCTGTCGGCCGCCACATCGGTGATGACCAGACCCTTGCCATCCTCGTTGGGGATGACGGTCAGGCCGAAGGCGTCGAGCGTTGCGGTGGCTGCGGCCGGCGCGTCTTCCGCCGGGTCATCGGCATCCGGCGAAAGGGCCGCCGTTTCCATCGGCAGGCTGCCGAGGGTGACGGACTTCTCGACACTCTTGCCATCCCGCCACAGGGTGATCTCGACGGTCTCGCCCGGCTCGATGGCGGCGATCTTCTTGGCCAGTTCACGCGGGCCCTCGACCGTCTCGCCATTGACGGCGGTGACGACGTCACCGGCTTCGATGCCGGCCTTGCCAGCCGGGGCATCGGGCTGCGGCGCGGTTACCAGGGCGCCTTCGGCCTCGGCAAGACCAAGCGATTCGGCGATGTCGTCGGTGACCGGCTGGATCTGTACGCCGAGCCAGCCGCGGTCGACGGTGCCGTCATCGATGAGGTCGCGCACGACGGCCTTGGCGGTGGAGGCGGGAATCGCGAAGGCGATGCCGACATTGCCGCCCGACGGCGAGAAGATGGCGGTGTTGACGCCGATCACCTTGCCGCTGAGATCGAAGGTCGGGCCACCGGAATTGCCCTTGTTGACGGCCGCATCGACCTGGATGAAATCATCGTAGGGGCCAGCGCCGATGTCACGGCCGCGCGCCGAAACGATGCCGGCGGTCACGGAGCCGCCAAGGCCGAAGGGGTTGCCCACGGCGACCACCCAGTCGCCGACGCGGACGCGGCTGTCGTCGGACCAGTCGACATAGACGAATTCGCGCGCTTCCTCGACCTTGAGAACGGCGAGATCGGTGCGCGGATCCTTGCCGACCAGCTTGGCGTCGAGCTCGGTGCCGTCATCCATGATCACCTGAAAGGCACTGCCGCCGTCAACGACGTGGTTATTGGTGACCAGGTAACCGTCTTCCGAGATGAAGAAGCCGGAGCCCTGGCTGACCGGACGGGCGCGGCCACGGCGCTCGGGGCGCGGTCCTGGCGCGCGCTCGCCGAACTGGCGATCGAACTGGTCAAAGAAGCGCTTCATCGGATGGTCGTCGGGCAGATCCTCGAGACCGCGTCCGTTGAAGGAGAAGGTCTCGTCGCCGACCGGCTTGACGTTGGAGGTCACCCTGACCGAGACGACGGCGGGCGAGACGGCTTCAACCACATCGGCAAAGCTCGGAGCCTGCGGCGCCTCGACGGAGACAGCATCGGCAAGGGCGGTGCTGGTCTGCACCGGCGTGCCGATCGACAGCATTGTGGCGGCAAAACCGGCAATGGCGGTGGTGGCCAGCAGGCGATGGGTCTTGAGGGGAGATTTGTCTGACATTAAGCGTCTTCCTCTTTCGCATGAATTCGGAGTCGGAGCCCTCCCTTCGAAAAAGGGAGAGGCCCGGCGTTGCAAAGAGAGATAGCGCCTGTCGGTTTACGGCAACCTTTCCGCCACATTAAAGCTTGGTAAGGTTCGCCGCGAAGCTGCCACAGTTCGATCCGTTGGGGTCAGCGCTTGCCGGTCAGCCGGGCAATTTCCGCCTCCTCGGCGGCATCAAGACGCGGTGGCGCGGCGACCGCCTGGCGCGAGCGGCCGGCGAGAACGAGGACGGCGATACCGATCAGCAGAAGAAGGATCGGCGCGGTCCACAAAAGGGCGGTGCGCAGGGACAGCCGCGGCTTGAGGAGCACGAATTCACCGTAGCGCGAGACGACATAGTCATAGACCTCGCTGTCGGAATCGCCGGCGCTGAGGCGCTCGCGCACCAGAAGGCGCAGATCGCGCGCCAGATCGGCATCGGAATCATCGATCGACTGATTCTGGCACACCAGGCAGCGCAGTTCGGCGGAAATGGCCCGTGCCCGGGCTTCCAGCTGCGGATCGGCAAGAACCTCGTCGGGGTTGACCGCCAGAGCCGGGGTCAGCGCGGAAAACAGCAGCACTGCCGCCAGCGCCAGCGCGGCAAACCCCTGTCCCAGCCTGCTGGCGAAGGCGGCGTTCATGATGGCGCTCCGGCGCCGGCAAGGGTGTCGGCGGGCACCGGCTTGCGGCGGCGATTTGGCGCCCCGACGCGCAGACGGCGATCGGACAGCGACAGGCCGCCGCCGATGACCATCAGCACCGCGCCGTACCAGATCAGCGTCACCCAGGCCTTCCACCAGACGCGCACCACCAGCTTGCCATTGGCTTCCGGGTCGCCGAGGGAAATGTAGAGCTGGCTGGCGCCGAAGGTGAGAATGCCGGCCTCGGTGGTCGGCATCTGGCGGGCCGGATAAAAGCGCTTGGAACTCTCGGTGCGCGCCACCTCGGCGCCGCCGCGCGAGATGATGAAGGCGCCGGACTGGGCGGTGTAATTCGGGCCCTGGACATCGCTCAGTCCCTCGAAGCGGACGCTGTAGCCGCCCGCCTCAATCGTGTCGCCGGGATTCATCGCCGTCACGGTTTCGGTGGAGTAGACGCTGGCGGCAACGACACCGATCACCATGACCCCGACGCCGGCATGGGCGAAGACCGTGCCAAAGGCCGAGCGCGGCAGACCCTTGGCGCGCGCCCAGACGGTGGCCAGCGGCAGGCGGCCAAAGCCGGACCGATAGGCAAGATCGCTCAGAGCGCCGCCGATGACGAAGACGCCGAGCGCGATGCCGGCGGCGGCGAGCACCGGGCCGTCGGTGGTGAAGGCGGCGACGATGAGACCGATGAGAACGGCAACGCCGGCCGCCATGTAGAGGCGCTGCGCGGCGCCGGCCAGATCGCCGCGTTTCCACGCCAGCAGCGGGCCGAACGGCACGGCGCAGACCAGCGGGATCATCAGCGGGCCGAAGGTCAGATTGAAGAACGGCGCGCCGACGGAGATCTTGCTGCCGGTGGTCGCTTCCAGCACCAGCGGATAGAGCGTGCCGACCAGGACGGTGGCGGCGGCGGTGGTCAGAAACAGATTGTTGAGCACCAGGGCGCCCTCGCGCGAGATCGGCGCGAAAAGGCCACCGGCCTTCAGGGTGGCGGCGCGCAGGCCGAACAGGGCAAAGGCGCCGCCGATGAACAGCACGAGAATGCCGAGAATGAAGACGCCGCGCGTCGGATCGGACGCAAAGGAGTGCACCGAGGTGAGAACGCCGGAGCGCACGAGGAACGTGCCGAGAAGCGAGAAGGAGAAGGTCAGGATGGCCAGCAGCACCGTCCAGATCTTCAGGGCCTCGCGCTTTTCCATCACCAGCGCCGAATGCAGCAGCGCCGTGCCGACGAGCCAGGGCATGAAGGAGGCATTCTCGACCGGATCCCAGAACCACCAGCCGCCCCAGCCGAGTTCGTAATAGGCCCAGTAGGAGCCCATGGCGATACCGGCGGTCAGGAAGCTCCAGGCCATCAGCGTCCAGGGCCGCACCCAGCGGGCCCAGGCGGCGTCAATGCGGCCTTCGATCAAGGCGGCAAGCGCAAAGGAGAAGGAGATCGAGAAGCCGACATAGCCGACATAGAGCATCGGCGGGTGGATGGCGAGACCGATGTCCTGCAGGATCGGGTTGAGATCGTTGCCCTCGGCGGGGGCCGGGCTGACGCGCAGAAAGGGGTTGGAGGTCAAGAGAATGAACAGCAGGAAGGCGGCGGTGATCCATGCCTGCACGGCCAGCACATTGGCGCGCAACGTGGCCGGCAGATTGCCGCCGAACAGAGCCACCAGCGCCGAGAACAGGGCGAGGATCGACACCCACAGGAGCATCGAGCCCTCATGGTTGCCCCACACACCGGTGATCTTGAACAACAGCGGCTTTCGCGAATGCGAGTTCTCGACGACGTTCAGCAGCGAGAAGTCGGAGACGACATAGGCATAGACCAGGGTGAGAAAGGAGAAAATGATCAGCACGAAGGCCGCCTGCGCCGCCATGCCGCCCACGGCCATCATCGCCGCGTCGTGGCGGCGCGCTCCGAGCAGGGGCACGACGGCCTGCAACAGGGTCGTGGCAAGCGCCAGGATCAGTGCGAAATGGCCCAGTTCGGTGATCATCGCGTTTCGCTTCCCTCTTGCCGCGCCCTTGTTCGTGAGGCTGGTCTCTGATCCGTCAGTAGGCGGGGGCCTTGGTCGCCGTCCCGCCAGCCGCCTCTTTCGCTGCCTCCCTGGCTGCCGGGCCGGTGGGCGGCAGCTCCGCATCGCCTTCTTTCCACACGCCCTGCGCTTTCAAGGCGTCGGCGACTTCCTTGGGCATGTATTTCTCATCATGCTTGGCGAGCACCGTGTCGGCCATGAAGATGTTGGACGCCGGGTCGTACACGCCTTCGGTCACCACCCCCTGCCCTTCGCGGAACAGGTCGGGCAGGATGCCGACATAGCGCACGCGCACCGTCTCGCTGGTGTCGGTGACCGCAAAGGTCACGCTCGCGTCATCACCGCGCTCGATCGAGCCGTCTTCGACAAGGCCGCCAAGCCGCACACGCGTGCCCGGCGCCACCGTGCCGGCGCGCACATCGCTCGGCGAGGAGAAGAAGACGATCTGATCCTGCAGCGCGGTCAGCACCAGGCCGGCGGCCAGGGCCAGGAACAGCGCGCCGGCGCCGATGACGGCAAGACGTTTCTGCTTGCGGTTCACTGCGCTGACTCCTCGCTGGCTTGCAGAGACAATTCCGTGGCGAGCTGGTCGATGGCAGCGCGGGCTTCATCACCTTGCGGGAAGGCGGCGCGGGCCCGCACCAGCGCTGCGGCGGCGCTCTGGCGGTCGCCGAGCACCGTGTAGGAGCGGATCAGACGCAGCCAGCCGGGAAGGTTGTCCGGCGCCTCGGTCAGTTTCGCATCGAGCGAGGCCACCATGCCGCGGATCATCTCGGCGCGGTCGGATGCCGTCATGTCGCGGGCGCTGGCAATGGCGGCAGCATCGGGATTGCCGAGCGCCGCGGCCGGTGGCTGCTTGCCCGCATCCGGGAGCAGGAACGGACCGGAGGCGACGGGCGTGCCAGCCGTGCCGGTGGCCGGAGTTGCCGCCCCGGGCTCGGGCGCAATCATCGTCACGCCACTGATCCGGGCCCCGGCTTCAAGGCCGAGCTGGGCGGCAAGTTCGGCGAGCTGTATCGCCGGCTGCCCGGTCGGGAAGGTCGAGCCGGCACGGGTGAGCGCCTGCTGCGCCTCATCGCGCTCGCCCATTGCCGCATGCGAGCGCACCAGCATCAGCCAGCTTTCGAGATCTTCAGGCTGGCGTTCGAGGCGGGTCTTGAGCGTCGCCAGCATGGAGGCCAGCATCTCGTCGCGCGCCTCGACGGTGACGGCGCCGAGGGCGCTGGCCAGAGCGTCGGCATTCATGCCGCGGCCCTCTACGGCTTCGAGGGCGGCCAGCTGGTTGCGCACGGTCGGCAGCCACGGGGCGTTTTCGGGCGAGCGCCGGATCAGGCTCTCAAACTGGGCGCGAGAGACGTCGATGCGGCCCTCCTGGGCGCTGGCCAGAGCGAGAAAATAGGCCGGGCGCGGATCGTCGGGGTCGAGTTCGCGGGCGCTCTGGAAGGCCAGTTGCGCCTCCTCGGTGACAATGCCGCCGGAGCCGCTCACCAGCGCTTCGCCCAGCCCCGCCTGGCGGCCGGCGGACGGTCCCAGCAAGGCAATGGCGCGCCGGAACGCGGTGGCGGCATCATCGAGACGGCCGGTGCGCAGGTAGATCGGCGCCAGCACCTCCCAGCCGCGGCCATCGTCCGGATTGGCTTTCAGATGCCGCTCGGCATTGGCAACAAGAACAGCAATGTCAGTCTGTTCCGGGGCGGCATTCATGCGCGCCGCCAGGGGCTGCTGCGACAGGCCGGGCGAGCCGAGATAGAGATAGGCCGGCAGGGCAGCGAGCGGAATGAACAGCACGATGGCGAGCGTCACCGGGCGCGCCAGGGCGTTGCGGCGGCGCGGTGATGACGGCCCGTTCTCCCCGTGCGGCTGCGGCTGATCGCGGCGGGCGGCTGTCAGCAGTCGCCGGCCGATCTCGGCACGCGCCGTCTCCGCCTGCGCGGGCGCCAGATGTCCGCTTTCGCGATCGCGCTCGATCTCCGCCAGCTGATCGCGATAGACCTCGATGTCATGGGCTTCAGGCGGCGGAGCCGAAACGGCGGCGCGGCGGCCACGAAGCGGCCACAGCACGGCCGCGATGGCGGCGAAAGTCAGTAAAGCAGCAAGTATCCAGAACAGCATCAGGTCTCATTATCCGAGCGGTTCAACCTTGCCAACCGCAATCGATGTCTCGCATCCGCCTTGGGACGATTGGTCGCGAAGCGGGCCGCTTCCGGTAGCTGTCGAGGCCCCGGTCGAGACCCCCCCCCCGACGCAGTGCCCGGCGATGCCATTCAGCTCAAAGGTGTCCAGCTGCCATCGGCATTGCGGCAGGCGGCGCCCTGCCCCGTGACCGGCTGGCCGGCGATCGTGGCGGTGTGCGTGTATTGCCGGCAATTCTGCTGGCCGACCTGGTAGGGGGTGGCGGCGGTGACGCTGCCGCTGGCGCGCCCGTCGAAACTCGTCCATTTCACCGGCAGACCGCCCGGGGCCGATTCCAGCGCCTTGTATTCGGCTTCCAGTGTGCGCAGGCGATCCTGGCTGGTCAGCGAAGCAACGGCGGTCGATGGCAGGATGCCGCCGTTCAGGGCGGCGAGCAAGGCATTCGAGCCGGCCGGAGAGGCCGCCGGTTGCGGCTTGGCATAGGACAGCGGTGTGAAAGAGGAGCTTGAAGACTGGCAGGCCGCCAGCACAAATGTGGCGGCAATCAGCGCACCGCCTGCAGCCAGACGCCGAGCCAAGCGTGGGCCCCTGTGGCGGCGTGAACCGGCATGACCGGTCAGCATGTGGTGACGGTGGTCAGGCCGGGCAATCCGTTCGGCTGCTCTCATGTCATACTCCCGCGGGTGCTCATACGCCCCAGTGTTCGGGGCCCATGGCATCGATCCTGCGCATTCCCATGCGGGACGGCTGTGGCGGCAATATGACGTGGCGGGGCTGATCAGGCAATGACCGAGCCGGCCCGGCGCGCGGATTGGCGATCACGTTTCCGCGAAGACGCCGGGCAGGACGAGGCGTGCGGAAAGACCACCGGCAGCGGCGGTTTCGAGGCTGAACCTGCCGCCATACTCGCCGGCGATCTCGGCGACAATGGCAAGTCCAAGGCCGGTGCCCGGGCGGGATTCATCGAGGCGGGCGCCGCGGCGCAGCGCTTCGGCCCGCTGCTCGGGGGCGATGCCGGGGCCGTCATCGTCAATCCAGACGGCGAGAAACGGCCGCTGTCGCATCGCCTGCTCCGCGGCCGCTGCCGCTTCGGCGTCCGGCGCTGATGCGGGGCGCAAGCGGATCGTCACCTTCGACCGGGCAAAGCGCGCGGCGTTTTCCAGCAGGTTGCCGAGCATTTCCTCGAAATCCTGCTGCTCGACGGCAAGCGTGGCCGCCTGTCCCTGCGCGGTTGTGATATCGGTGGAAAAATCGAGGTGCGGATTGAGCTTGGACATGACGCGCAGCATGCGGGCCACGGCCTTCTCGGCATCGGTCCGGGCGAGCACGCTGCCGCGACCGGCCGCAATGCGGGCGCGATCGAGATAGGTCTGGACCTGGGCGCGCATCGCATCGAGCTGCGTGACGAGCAGCTTCTGCTGCGCCGGTGGCAGATTGCGGCTTTCGTTGAGCAATACGGCAATCGGCGTCTTGAGCGAATGCGCCAGGTTGCCCACCTGCTTGCGGGCCCGGTCGACCAGCCGCGCATTGGATTCGATCAGCGCGTTGATCTCGGCGGCCAGCGGTTCGATCTCGCGCGGAAAAGTGCCGGTCAGCCGGGTTTCCTCGCCATTGCGGATGCGCCCGAGCGCCAGACGGGCGCGATCGAGCGGCCGCAGGCCGATGAGGATGGCCACGGCGTTGAGAAGCAGGCTGCCGAAGGCGAACAGTCCAAGCGAGAGAAACAGGCTGGCGTTGAAGGTATCGATGTCGGCCTTGAGCACATCGCGGTTGCCCGCCACCCGGAAGCGGGCGACACCGGCGTCCAGCTCGACCTCCGTTTCAATGACCTCGATCTCGTTGCCGGCGGCATCGGTGAGAAGATAGCTGCGCTGATAGCGCTCATCAAAGGGCACGGCGTCGGTCGAAGGCACGGCGAGATCGAGCCCGCTCAAGGATGGCGAAGCGAGGCGTCCGGTGGTTGCGGCCGGCGTTTCGATCGGCTCGACAAGCCAGTACCAGCCGCTTTCGGGCTGCGCGAAGGCCAGGTCTCCGAGTTCCGGACTGCCGGCCAGCTGGCCCGGCCGCTGCATCGAGACGGCGTTGATGACGCCATTGAGCTGGGCGCGCAGCAGGCCGGTGAAATTGCGTTCGCTGGCCTGGCGGTAGAGGGTCGAAATGACAAGAGCAATGGTCAGGATGGCGATGCCGGACCAGAGGCTGGCAAACAGCAGGACGCGCCCGGTGAGAGAGCGCAGGATCATCCGTTTGCAGCGCTGCTGTCTCCGGCAGCGAGCCGGTAGCCGAGGCCACGCACGGTTTCGATGAGATCGTTGCCGATCTTCTTGCGCAGACGCCCGACAAAAACTTCGATGGTGTTGGAATCGCGATCAAAATCCTGATCGTACATATGCTCGATCAGCTCGGTGCGGGAGACGACTTCGCCCTGGTGGTGCATCAGGTAGGACAAGAGGCGATATTCATGCGAGGTCAGCTTGAGAGCGGTGCCGTTGATGCTGGCCTTCGAGGCCTTGGTGTCGAGGCTGAGCGGGCCGCAGACGATCTCGGCGCTGGCATGGCCGGTGGTGCGGCGGATCAGGGCGCGGATGCGGGCCAGCACTTCCTCGACGTGAAACGGCTTGGTGACATAGTCATCGGCACCGGCGTCGATGCCGGCGACCTTGTCGGACCAGCGATCGCGGGCGGTCAGGATCAGCACCGGCATGACGCGGCCGTCGGCGCGCCATCGCTCCAGCACGGTGATGCCGTCGAGCTCTGGCAGCCCGATGTCGAGAATCACCGCATCATAAGGCTCGGTGTCGCCGAGAAAATGGCCCTCCTCGCCATCGAAGGCGCGGTCAATGACGTAGCCCTGTTCCTCCAGCGCCTCGCAGAGCTGGCGGTTGAGGTTTTCGTCATCTTCGATCACCAGGATGCGCACAGTCAGTCTCTCCGCTTGGTCGCCGGGCGTGTCAGTTAACAGCCGGCAGGCTAGCCGAAATCAGAGCGGAACGGAAACCGTGACTTTCTTCGGGCGGGCCTTGTCGGTGCCGGGAATCAGCACGGTGATCTCGCAGACGGTCTGGCCGCCGCGATTGGTGGGCGTTGCGGAAAGAAGCTGTCCGCCGGTCTGGCCGACAACGCGCGCGGCCGCCTGGGCGCAATCGCCCGCCGCCAGCGCCGGCGAAGCGGCGATCGGGGAAACGCTCAATGCTGCGCCCAAAAGCAGCGATGTCCAGGTCAAAGTGGTCATTTCAGGCCCCATTTTCGCCCGCAAGGCGGGCAGTCTCGATTTGCTGAGCCTGTTCTAGACGATGGTGCCTGAACGGCAAATGAATAAGCGAAAAATCATCGCGCCTTAAGATGCGGACGGGCCGGAACGCCTGCTCCGGCCCCTTTTATCGCGAGTGCCGCCGTTTATCCGCAACATTGCCTAGCGCGTGATGCGGTCGGTGGCCGAAACCCGGCCGACCAGCGACAGAATGCCGCCAAGGGCACCTGCCGCCGTTGTTGCGAGGGTCGTCAGCATCTGCTGGTCGGCGGTCTCGATCGGGGCGCCGGCGAGCGCGGCGGCCATGCTGAACAGGGTGATGATCGAGCCCCAGACGGTCTTCGAGCGGTACCAGGCCTTTGTGTCATACATCGTTTCTTCCTTCCTTTGATGATGGGTTCACTGAAAAGCTGCCGTCTTCACGGCACAAAAAGCGTCGCGGTGCGCGGCACGCCCCAGGGCAACCAAGTGCCGGCCTGGCTGACGCGGACCGTCAGTGTCGTCTGCGGCGCGCCGAAATCGGCGATCTCGTCGGCAGCGGGATACAGCCATGCGGTCTCTGTGACCTGCGCCTCGCGCAGCACCGTACTGCCATCGAGCACCTCGACGCGGTAGCCCTCGAGGTCCTCGCCAAGGCCGATCTCGCTGGCCAGCCAGCTGTCGGCGGCGGTTCGGGACCGGCGGATCCATGTGAATGCGATGCCGTCCGTGCTGCGCGCGGCGCGCAGATGCACGGGCGAAAGCGGTGTGCGGGCCCTCAGGCCGCCGGCGAAGGCAACGGGGTCGGTGGCGCTCTCGCCGCTCAGGCCGACCGGTTCGAGGATGAAGTTGCGTTCAAGTCCCGCCTCGCCGGCGGCGATCGCCAGGGACACCAGCGCCTCATCGAGCAGCACCGTCGCGGCACCGGCGGCGGCGCCGGCGGTCATGGCATCGTCGGTGCCCGACTGGCCGCGCAACAGCGACGTCAGTTGCCAGCGGCCGGCGGCGATCTCCTCGGCCTGCTCGAACTGGATGATCTCCCAGGCGCCGTTGCCGGCCGCGACCGCCAGCACATTGCCGCCGTCAAGCACCTCCTGGCGCGACAGGCTGTCAAAGCCGCCATAGTCGAGGTCGATGATAAGCGACGCGGCGCGATCAAAACGGCCCTCGATCTGTCCGGGCGGCAGGTCGGCGGCGAGGCGTCCGGTATGCGCCGGTGCCTCGATGCGGGCGCGCTGGCGGTAGCCTTCATTGCCGGAGGCGGCGGCAAGGATGGCAGCCCGCCAGGGCACCACGCTCGCCCCGGCTACCGCCCAGGCGCCCTCATCACTGCCCTCGAGCAGCGGCAGATCGGCGAACAGCACGGTCGGGGCATAACCGCTATCGAATGCGGTGGTGCCGCGCGACGGGGCCGTGACAAGGGGCTCGTAAGGCCGGATCGCCGCATGTCCGGTCAGGGTCAGGCGGCGGCTGGCCCCATCCTCGATACGGGTGACTCGGAACAGGCCGGACGGCGCATCCTCGAACAGTGGCTGCACGAGATCGCCCGGCTCGACATCGACGCGTCCCGGCGGCAGGGCGCAGTGCAACTCGCGGCGCGCCGCCCAGCGGTCCTTCAGCCAGCCATCGATGACACGCGCTGCCACCCCCGTGTCGAGCGCCACGGCGGGTTCGAGGGCGGCGACGCGCGGATCGCCGGTGGCCAGACGCCGGGAGCGGACACTGGCGGTCTCGTGATCATTGAGCGGATCGGCAAAGCGGATCATCGCCTCGGCCGGCAGTTCGGCGTCCGGCCGGCGCACGAGATCAAAGCGCGGCGCATCGGCAGGATCGACAACGACAGAGATCTGGTGCGGCTCCTGCGCCAGCTTCAGCCGCGAGACGAAGTGCAGACCGTCGGCGCCCTCATGCATGTCGATGGCAAAAGCGTCGAGCAGCGGTTCTAGGATCTGGCGCGGCGAGACGAGGCCGGTGATAAGATGCCCGGAGACCGCGCCGCTGACATTGGTGACATCGAAACGCGAAAAGCCGGCTGCCGCAAGAATGGCGGCGATCACATCGGCGAGATCGGCGCCGCCGAGGCGGCCGTTGAGCCAGTGGCCGGTGCGCCAGTTGGCATGGTCGGCCCAGACCATCTGGCTCGTTGGAAACACCGGAAATGGCCTTGCATCCCAGGTCCAGACGAACAGGCGATCGCGGGCCACCATGTCGTCGGCATTCGCGGCACCATTCCAATAGTCGAAATGGGCATTGAGAAAGGCGCGCTGCACGGCGTCGTCGCGCGCCGACGTCGAGCCCGAAGGAACAGTTCCCTCCGACGACTGGCCGTCAGGAAAAACATTCGGCTCGACGGCGCCCTTGTCGACGGCCGGACAACCCAGTTCGCTAAACCAGATCGGCTTGGAAGCCGGCACCCATGCGGTCGGTTCGCTGGCCTCGATCCCGGCGGTGCGGTCGTAATGCAGGCTCTGCCACCAGCCGCGCAGATCCTTGGCGCGGTAGACCCAGGGCTTGCCGGCCGATCCGTCGATGATCGGGGTGCGCAGGCGCGCTTGGCGGTCGGCGGGGCTCTGGTAGTACCAGTCATAGCCCTCGCCGGCGGCAATTGCGCTGGCCATGGCGAGACGATCGCCGGCATGGCGCTCGCCATCGGGATTGCCGGTTTCCAGGTCGCCGTCGCGCCAGTCGGACAGCGGCATGTAATTGTCGATGGCGATGGCGCCTATCGCCGCATGCGACCACAGCGGATCGAGATTGAAGAAGAAATCGCCGCTGCCATCGTCGGGGGCATAGCCGTTGTATTCGCTCCAGTCGGCGCCATAGGTCAGCGTCGTCGATGCTCCGAGCAGCGCCGCCACGTCAGCCGCCAGATCCGTCAGGGCATCGACGAAGGGGAAGGCGCCGGTGTCATCACGCAGCCGTGTCAGGCCTTTCAGTTCCGAGCCGAGCAGAAATCCGTCCACACCGCCGGCGGCCAGGGCCAGGCCGGCGTGATGCAGGATCATGCGGCGATAGCCCCAGTCGCCGCCAGTCCAATTCACCGTCGAGCCCGAAACGACAATATCTGCCGCGTCGGTCTCTCCGCAGAAGGCGACGATTTCGGCAGCGATGGCGGCGGTCTTGTCGGGGGAACCCACCCGGCCGGGCGCCGGTTCGGTGGTGATGCGGCCGCGCCAGGGCAAGGCGGGTTGTTCGCTGGCGCCCTGGGGATCGGGCAGGCCATTGCCGGCGACGATATCCATTAGAACGAAGGGATAGAGCACCACTTTCAGGCCGCGCGCCTTGAGATCGGTGATGGCTTCGATGACCGCCGCGTCGGCCGGCGTGCCACCATAGACGGGACTGCCGTCGATGCGGCTGATCAGCCGCGCCGTGTCGCGATCGGCATTTCCGACGCGCCAGGGGCGGCTCTCGGAATTGCGCGTGCGCTCCTCGATCCCGGGCATCAAACGACACTCACGAGCGCGCAGATCATCGCCGAACCAGGCGCAGACCAGCGCCACGCTTTTCAGATTCGGGCAGAGTGCCTGCAATTCATCGATCGAAACTGCCCAGTCGGTGCCGATCTGGCGAGTATGGCGGTTGAGATAGGTGCGGGCGCCCTGGCCGCGCAGTTCCGAGATCGGCGTCAGGGCGTAGCCGTGTTCGGTGGCGCCGGGAATGACGGTGACCGCCTCGATGCGGTTTTCCAGTTCGCCGATCGGCCGGATGACCTCGAAATTCAGCACCGGAATGCGGTTGCCGAAACCGTCGAGCGGCAGGCGTTCGAACACCACATAGGCGAGACCACGCCAAGCGGGTACGGCGCCCGCCCCCTGTTTGGCTTCAATCAGCGGATCGGGCATCTGCGTGTCCTCTCCGGTGTGGACGCGCATCTCGATGGCCGCCAGATCGAGTTCGCGCCCGTCGGCCCAGACACGACGGACCGAGGCGATCGGCCCCTCGCAGAGACCCATGGCGAAACTGCCGAAATAGCTTGAGGTCTGGGTCTTGCCGCCCGAGCCGGCCTTGCCGCCGCTGCGCTCGACGGTCACCACCTCCTCGAACCGGGTGGCCCAGATCAAGGCGCCTGCGACGCGGGCCGTTCCGTGCACGCGCGGAATAGCGCTGCCCTCCTCGGCTGACGGGATGCGCGCCCCCGACAGGCCGGCGCGTTTGACGGTCTTGCCGCCGCCCAGCAGCGCGTTGTCAACCAGATTGCCGGCCAGCGCGCCGGCCGCCTGGCCAAGGGCCGCGCCGAGCGGGCCGAGCATGCCGCCGAGCGCCGCACCGGCCGCCTGCAGAAGAATGACGGCCATGGTTCAGTCCCTTGTCCTGGCAATGCGAAAGGTGCCGACGATGCGCCGGGCCCAGCTCGGGGTCAGCGGCGATTCGATGACACCGGCCGGTTCATAGGCGTGGATGAAGCGCCGGGCGGGCGACAGGATGCCGGCATGCTTGGCGGCGGAACCGGCCTGCCAGCGAAAGATGACAATGTCGCCGGGCAGCGCCGCGCCGCATGGCAGGGGCGCGCCGCAATAGTGCCGCGCCGCGTCGAGCAGACGCTCTTCGTGGCAGCGTTCCGCCCAGTCGCGGGCATAGGGCGCCGGCAGTGGGATGATGCGCCCGGTCGCCTCGGTGAACACGCCGCGCACCAGGCCGAGACAATCGGCGCCGACCCCCTTGTGCGACGCCTGGTGGCGGTAAGGGGTGCCGATCCATTGGCGGGCCAGCGCGACAATCGCTGCGCCACACGCCACCGCGTCGTCACAGGACAATCGGCCGGCCGTCATGCACACTGTCCTCGTCGGCATAGCCATAGGCAAAGTCGCTGCCCGGCATGAAGGGAAACCCCTGAAAGTTTAGGAGATTATCGAATTTGTCGCGACAGGTTTCGCGGCGCTTGTCGCAGCCGGCATGGATGGTGAAGGCATCGCCCGGCATTGGCCGCATCTCGCTCGCCGACCACAGGGTCAGGGTGGCGACGCCCGCCTCCAGGCGATGATCCGAAAGCGCGAATTCGAGGCCTGCGAGCGCGCCGCTGACAAATGTGATGCGGCCATTGGAGAACCAGCCATCGGCGAATGCGCCAAGGTCGGCAGAGGTCAGGACATCATCCCCGACGGCGGCGAGAACGCTGGCGGTCGCGCCGAAGCCGGCCTGCTCAAGGTCAAAGCGGCAGCGGCCATCGCCGAGCACGGCGTCGCAGTGGCGCGCATAGATGCGACCCTGGACCTGATCGAGGCGGGCGGCAAGGCTGCGCAGTTCGGCGCGGAAAGCCAGGGGGCCGGCGCGCACCTCACCCAGTTCCCGCGTCGAAAGCAGAATATGGTCTTCCGGCGCCTGCCAGTTGACCAGGAAGGTCTCGACCAAGGCACCGTCATAGCGTCCAGCCAGGAGGTCGTCGCGGGTGATCGCCTCGGCGGAAAACGCGCCGAGCACGTCGCTCGCGTCGGCAGACAGGCCCAGCGCCGTCTCCACCTCGCTGCCGTCAAAGCCGGTGGCGGCGCGAAACAGCGTGGCATCGAAGGCGAGATCGCGGTCATGTTCGGAAAAGCCGAGCACCAGGCCGTCGCGGCGGGTCAGGCGCCAGGCGTGGCAGGTGGTGGTGGCAGCGCCGGCGAGATGGTCGGCGAGCGGTTGCGGCACGAGCTTCACGGGCGGATCTCCCTGAGCGGCACGCTCGGCACCGATCCGGCGCGGAAGGCGGCGAGATTGACTTCGATGCGGTCGGCGTCAAAACGCACCGGCGTGTCGAACAGATAACCCGCCGTCACCACGGCCCCGCTGGGCGGGATTGCCGCCGGCTCGATGCTGATCAGGCCACGCGTCGCGTCGACCGCGAACAGGGAAGGATCGAGCGGTGTTGCATCGATGGCGACGAGCACCGTGCCGTCCACCGGCTTTTCGATCAGCCGGCTGGTGGCGCCACCGGCGTCGGCATAGGTCTTGTGCAGCTGAAACAGCGCCGTCACACCATCGCCGGTGCCGATCATCTGGTCGCCGGCAGCCGGCGCGTCTTGCGGGGCGGCGCTCGAATGGTCGAGCGGATCGCGAAAGCGGAAGCCGTGCAATTGCCCGCGCCGCGCCTCGAAGAACGCCACCAGGGCATAGAGATCGTCGAGCGAACGCAGCCCCGTGCCAACGTCATAGCGGCGCCGCGCGTCGGCCCAGCGGGAGTTGCGTGCCTCACCGCCATTGGACAGGGCGACGATGTCGGTGCGGCGGGTCGGCCCTCCGGTGGCGCCGAGCGCCAGTCGCAGCGGCAGGCTGACCTCGTGAAAATCCTCTGGCATCGGTGTTTATCTTCCTCGTCTGGTCTCGGCCCGTTCATTGCGCATCGGCCGCAGGGACCGTGGTCACAACAGGCGGTTGCCGCGGGCGACGGAGCGGGCCAGCATGGCGCTGATCTGTGCTTCCGAGCGGCGAAAGCTTTCGGCATCGGGCGTGGTGATGTTGAAGGTGACATTGACCGCGTCGCCCTGCCCGCCGGGGGCTGCCACGCCAAGGCGGCCGTCGCTGCCGCGCCTGAGCGGCAGGATCGCCTCGCTGCCGGCCTCGCCCATCAGGCCGGTCTCGCCGCCCGCCATCGGGAAGAAGGTCGGCGCATCGACCACCCCGCCTTCGGCAAAGGGGGTCAGCGGTCCCGGCACGCCGCCCTCGGCAAAGGGCATGATCCTGCCGAGGCCCGAGGTGAGAGACGAGGTCAGGCCAGAGGTCAGATTTGCCGTCAGGCCGGAGGCCGCCTGGGAGACCAGATCCTTGAGTGGCGCCAGGCCGGCATCGAGCGCGATGCCGGACATGGTGCGGCCAAGCGATTTGAGGACATCGTCAAGCGTGCGGCCCTCGATGATTGCCGATTTCAGGGCGCTGGTGATTGCCGCACCGAAGCGGTCGGCGCGCGCCTCGAGTTCTCCAAGCCCACGTTCCACCGCTTCAAGATCATAGTCCGGCCACCGGCTCTCGTCATCGGCCATCAGGGTCTCCATCGGGATAGGTCTGCAGAAGTTTCTCGAGATCGACGCGACTGAGCGGCGCGGCCTTCGCAACCGAAATGCTGCCGGTCAGCGCCAGGAATTCCGGGTAACTCAGGGCCCAGAACTCCTTCGGCGCGAGGCGCAGCCGCCCGAGCCCGAAAGCAATCATTGCCCGCCATGGCAGGGTGTTCGCATGCGAATTGCCGGGCATCATGGCGCAGGCCCCGGCCGATCCTGCGCTGGTGCCGCGTGTTCTGGGGCCGCCTCGCCGTCCGGTGCAAAGGTGGCGATCAGCAGCCGCGCCGCAATGCGCGCCATTTCCGGCACGCCGCCCTCGATCCTGAGCTCGGACACTTCCGCGTCGGTGATGACATTGCCGCCGCCGCGCAGTCCGGCGCCGAAGATGCGGATCAGGTCCTCGGCCGAAAAGCGGGTTTCGGACAGGCGCCGGGCCAGGCCGGCGAGACCTGTCCCGTCACTGGCGCTTTCAAGTTCCGCCAGGGCGCCGAGCGTCAGGCACAGAATGCGCGTCTCGCCGTCGATGCGCGCCGTGATCTCGCCGCGCAGGCGGTTGGGCAGCGGTCCGCGGGCGCTCATCACAGCGCCCCGAAGGACAATTCGCCCGCCGATTCCAGGGCGATGTCGAAGCTGACCTCGCCATCGTGGCGGCCGCCATATTCCAGCGCGACGATCTGGAAGGATCCGCTGATGGTGCCGAAATCGGGCACGATCACCTGCCAATTGCGGATCTCGCCGTCAAAGAACACGGTCTGCACCAGCGCATCGCTCTCGCCGTCCTTGAACAGGCCGCTGCCCGAGAGCGCGGCGCGGCGCACGCCGGCGCCGGCCAGCAATTGCCGCCAGCGTCCGGCGGATTCAGCGTCGGTGACATCGACCGCGGCGGCGTTGAATGCCAGCCGGCGTGTGCGCAGGCCGGCGACCGTGACATAGCTGCCGGCATTCTCGATCTTGAGCAGCAGATCCTTGCCTTTCTGGGCACTCATGATGGTCTCCTGGGTTGGGCGTTCCGGGTGTTATGGGCGGCGGGTTCAGGCAGCGGTCTCGACCACGGCACGGAAAGTGACGACGGCGCGGTAAAAGCGGCTTTGCGCCTGGCGTCCGGCGCGACTGCGCCAGTGGCGCAGATTGACCAGCGTGGCGCCATCGAGCGTCAGCGGTTGATCGTGCAGGGCGGCGCGCACCGCCTCGGCGAGGGCAGCCACTTCCCGCTGGCCGCCCTGTTCCGACCAGGCCTCGATGTCGAAGCGATGCTCGAAGGTGCCGTCATCGCCGGAGAGCGGCTCGACCTGCCAGATGCCAAGATGCACATAGGGCAAGGTCTTGCGCAGCGGCCGACCGTCGAACACCTTGCCGGCCCCGGCCAGCGCGCTGATGGCGGCATCGCCGGCAAGGCGCTGATACACCGCCGCCTGCAGCAGATTGGCGCTCATGGCTCCTCCTCCTCGCAGTGGCACGTCAGATAGCGGCCAGACGCATCGGGATCCGAGATGGCGCGGATGAGCAGAAACCGGCCGTCGAAAATAAAGCGCATTCCGCGCAAGAGGCCGGTGCGGTGGCGCAGGGTGACGCGATGGGTGTGGATGGCCACCTGGCGCGCCGCCTGCTCGCCGGGCGTTGCGCTCAGCGGCTCGATCAGCGCCCAGAGCTGCGTCACATCCGCCCAGCTCGTCGTCGTACCGCCCTGGCCGTCGTCGCTGTCGAGCGGCTGCTGCAGGAGAAGACGCGCCGACAGGCGGCCGGGATCACAGTGAAATGCCGGCATCAGATCGCCCGCCGCTGCCAGGGGGCGACCAGCGACGCATAGCCGTGCGGCACGGCGGCGGGCTGCATTTGCGGCGGCACGGCACCGCGAAATTCGTACATCAGCGCCACGTGCAGCAGCATGGCGCGCTGCAGCTCCGGCGGAATGTCGGCGGCGGTGCCGAAGCCGGCGGTGAAATCGATCTCGATGCCATTGATCTGGCGCGCGGTGGCCGCGACGCTGCCCATGTGCAGTCGTGCCGGACGGGCGCGGCCGTCAAGGACCACATCCGTGACATCAAGACTGACGGGAAGTCCCGCGGCGTCGTAAACCCGCATCGAATCAATTGCCTGGATCGGTGACTTGGCAATCTGAATCACCGGAGCAGACGGCCAGTCGTCGAGAAAAAGGCGGAAGGACTGGGTCAGCAGGGCGAGACCGGTGATCGCTTCGCAATGGGCGCGGGCGGCGGCGATCAGATTTTCAAGCAGACTGTCCTCGGCATCGCTCTCAAGGCGCAGATGCGCCTTCGCCTCGGCAAGCGAAACCGGTTCGCCGAGCGGCGGCCCGGTGAGAATAAGGGTCATGCGCCCCTCCCCGCGTCACGGAAAGAAAAAGGCCGCCGCATGGATGCGCGGCGGCCGTACTACGGTTCTCGCCAGGTTCAGGCGATGGCGAATTTGAGAAGCTTGATGGCCTCGAAATTCTGCACGCCGCCACCGACGCGCTTGGTGGTGTAGAACAGCACATAGGGCTTGGCGGAATAGGGATCGCGCAGCACGCGCACGCCGGTGCGGTCGACGACAAGATAGCCGCGCCGGAAATCGCCGAAGGCGATCGCCGTGGCGCTGCTGGCAATGTCCGGCATGGCTTCGGCTTCGCTGATCGGGAATCCCATCAGGGAGGCCGATTGTCCGATGCCGGCGGGCGGCACCCAGAGATAATTGCCGTCGGCATCCTTGAACTTGCGGATCTGCGCCTGGGTCGAGCGGTTCATCAGGAAGCGGCCATTCTGGCGGTAGCCGGCTTTCAGCGCATAGATCAGTTCGATCAGCCGGTCGGAAGGATCGAGGCCGAAGCCGCCATCGCTGCCGGTGGCGACATGGCCGAGATTGCCCCAGCTCCAGGCGCTGTCGGCCACGCTCGGATAATCGGTGAGGCCGCGCGGCTTGTTGACGCCGTCACCGGATATGAAGGCAATTGCCTCCTGTTCGGCGAATGCCGCCTCGACCTCCGAGGCGATCCAGGTCTCGACATCGAGCGCCGCATCGTCGAGCAGCGAGGCGCTGGCAGCCGGCATGGCGTACAGCTCCATGGTGGGAAACTGCAGCTCCGCCAGTTGCGGCGTCGCCGTCTGCGGCCGCGCATCGGTTTCCCCGACCCAGCCGACCGCCATGCCGTCAAGCGCGAAGGGCTTTTTCAAAACCGCGCCGGAGACCTGGCGGACAGTGGCAATGGCCCGCATCGGCGACAGGTCGGCAAGGCGCCGGCCGATCTCGCTGTCGAGTTCGTCGGGCACCAGATAACCGCCATCGGGGTCAGAGGCGCTGGTCATAGCCTTTTCCTCGCACAGGCGCAGATTGCGCTCCTCGCCGCGGCGGATATAGGCGGCGAAGGCGTCCTTGTGCTCGCTTATCCCCTCCCCGGTTCGCCCCGCGGCCAGCGGCGGACGCGCGGCGCGGCGGGTCAATTCGTCCAGCCGGCGCTGCTGCGCGTCGAGGGCATGGTTGATGCGCTCCGCCTTCTCTTCGGTGAGAACATCGGCGGCCGAGCGCCGCTCGATCTGCGCCAGGCGCTGGTCATTGCTGTCCTTGTAGGCCTCGAAGGTGGCGATGAATTCGTCGAAGGCGCCGGCAACCTCGCCGCTGCTGGCCGTCTTGGTCTCAAGGGATGGCGTGGCATCATTGGTGCGGGTCATGTGCATGGTCGTGTCCTTTTGATCGGATGGAGGAAGGAGACAAGCGTTACGCGCCGTGGCCGGCGACGATGCGGGTGGCGCGGCGGATGGTGGCGATCAGGTGCTCTTCGGGCGAAAGATGCTTGACGGAGGTGACGCGCGCTTCCGGCTGCATGGGAAAGGTGACGATGGAAATCTCCCACAGATCGGCCATCAGGATGCGCCTGACGCCGCCCTTTTGCTGGCGCGCTGCCTTGAGGGTGCGGAAGCCGATCGACAGGCCATCGAGCGCCCCGGCTTTCATCAGGGCGTGAATCTCGCGGCCGCGGCTGGTGGCCAGCGCCAGCTTGCCCTCGACATGCAGGCCGCGCCCGTCCTCGCGGATGGCAGTCCAGCGGCCGATCGGCTGGTCGGGATCGTGCTGGAAGAGCATGCGGATGTCGGGCGGGCCGCGGCGGCGCAGACTGGCGGCAAAAGCGCCGGGGGCGATGATGTCGTGGCCGAGATCGAGACTGCCGAATATGCTGGCATAGCCGGAAAAGGAGCCATCGCCGGCGACCTCCTCGAGATCGAGTTCGACGCGCTTTTTCTGCCAGCTCGGCTTGCTTGCCGTCATGGGTGCTCCTTCCGCGTTGCATGCTGCTTGTCTTGCGCTGTCCCGTCTGCTGCGGCCGGCGGGCGGCTGCCATGCGGGCGATCCAGCAGCGGGGCGCGGTGCCGCTCCCTGCCCTTGCCGGCGGCGCTGGTGCCGGTCTCGGTGCGGCGGCCCACCCGGCCGGCCAGGCGCGACAAGGCGCCGAGCCCCCACCAGGCCAGCATTGAGGCGGCGGCCGAACCCATCAGCATCGTCTCGACCGGACCAATCGCCTCGGCGATGGCAAAGCGCTGGGCCAGGGCGGCACCGACCGGTGCGCCGAAGACCAGCCCGGCGGTCACGCCGGTGAGGCCGCGGGCCGCCGCTTCGCGGGTCGAATGCGGCAACAGATAGACGAGCGAGACCAGGGCGCCGGCGACGGCTCCGCCGAGGCGAGCCGCCAGCAGGGCACGGTCAGGATCCTCGATGGCGCTCATGGGGCGTCTCCGATGACTTGCGGGATCGATTCAATTGTCTTGCGAAGTGAGTCCGGTTTTCTCGCCAAGCGCTTGATAACCAAGAGCTTCCCTCTTTTCGTCGGCGGTCAGGAAGTCGGCCCTCGAGAGCCGGTTCCACAGCGCCTCGCGTTCAGCCTCGAGACCGGGCAGCCGGTCGGCATCGAAATCAAGGCGGATGCCGGCGCCGTAGACCGGGGCCAGCCAGTTGCTCAGGGCGGCGGCGGTGCGGGCCACCAGCGGCAGCACGGTCTGGCGGCAGAAGGCGCGGTTGGCCTCCTGGTAATTGGCATAGGTCAGATCGCCGGGAATGCCGATCAGCATCGGCGGTACGCCAAGGGCCAGAGCGATGTCGCGGGCGGCGCCATTGCGGGCCTCGACGAAATCCATGTCGCGCGGCGTCAGGCCCATTGCCTTCCAGTCCAGCCCGCCCTCGAGCAGCATTGGCCGGCCGGCACGGCTGGCGCCCTGGTAGCCCTCCTCGAGCTGCTGCTTGAGCCGATCGAACTGCTCTTCGGTGAGATTGCCGCCATCCTTGGGCTGATAGACCAGGGCGCCCGAGGGGCGGGCCGAATTGTCGAGCAGCGCCTTGTTCCAGGTGCTCGACTGGTTGTGCAGATCAAGCGCCATCTGGGCGGCGCCGAGCGGTGGAAAGCCGGCATGGTCATCGAGCGGGTGGAACAGGCGCAGATGCAGAAGGCCGCGGCCTGCGACCGGGTCGACGGGATAGCGCCGGCGCTTGTTGCCGACGCCGTATTCATGCGCCACCGGCCAGCCATCGGGACCGGCAATGGTGCGCACGCGGTCGGGCCGCAGGATCTGCAGGCCGATCAGGCCGTCGCCGCCGGCAATGGCGTCGAGCCAGGCATTGCCGGAAATCAGCAGATGGCCGTAGAGGGTTTCGAGAAACTCGGTGCCGGACACCTGCCCGTTGGGACGCGCCAGAAGGTCGAGAACCGGATGCCGCGGGTGTTCGCGCTCGCCCTCATAGACGAGCCAGGGCGTCGCCGCCGCCGTCTCGGCGATCATGCGCACGGCGCGGTGGGCCACCGGGTTGCCCATGAAGCCCTCACGCGCCAAAGACGGGTAGCTGCGCGCCGTCCAGGAGGCGCCGATGCTGGCGCCGAGCGCCGCCAGCGCCGCCGGCAGATGCGCCTTGCGTTCGGCATTGGGAGGTGAGGCCTCAGGGGGTGGGGCATCAGAGGGCGGGGCGTGCGTCGGGTGGCGCCCCGGCGCCCATGAAAACGGCAATCGCACGGTCCAGGCCATTGGCCGTCCTTTCCTGCAAATGCGCCGATCGAGCCGAAGATCAAGAATCCTGCGGCCGTGCGGCGGGCATGAAAAAACCCGCCGGGAGAAAGCCGGCGGGCGAAGCTTGATCGTCTGGTTCGCGCCGGCGCGAAAAGCCGGGCGGGCGAAAAATTTCTGGTTCAGGCCCCTAGGGCTGTTCGGATTCGAAATCGGCGGCGATGCGCAGATCGCGCAAGGGGCGGACGACCTCGATCGACTGCTGGTACAGCGGCTCTGCCTTGAAGGCGGCCAGCGCCGCCGCGTCGTCGAATTCGCCGTAGACGACGAAATCGACCGGCTCGGAAATCGTGTCGCGGACGCTGACGCGGCCGACCTCCATGAAACGCGCATGCGGCGTCCTGGTCAGCATTTTCAGACCTTCATAGACGGCCTCGGCATTGGCGGGATCCTTGGCGCGGAAGAAGACGATATGGCGGAGCATGTTTGATTCCCGTATTAACACTGGCCCGTGACAACGGCCCGTAATGCCACTGGCCCGTAACAAGACTGGCGCCGAGGTAACCGATCCGCCGCGCGAGAACAAGCGGGCGGCGTTGACTACAAATGCCGCAGGCTGGGCTGGCCGCGCCGGCTGAGCATCAGTTCGCTTAAGGCCCAGACCAGCGCGTCGAGGCGGTCGGGCGATGCGCCCGAGGACAGGCCGTCGCGGCCGAAGTCGCACATCTGGTCCTCGAGCGCCGGAAAGTGGCCGGCATGCACCACCCTGCCCTGCTCGTAAAGCGCGGCCACCGGCTCGGCGCGCAGCCATTTGCCGCGGCTGGCATGCACCTTGCGCAGCGGCAGTTCGGGCGCCACCGTGCGCAGCACCGCCTCGACCATGTCGCCGCCCTGGTTGACCTCGGCAACGACGCAATCGGCATCAAAGCGCCGGTAGAGCGCCACGGCGGCGCGCGCCCAGGCGGTCGGGCCGGCGGCCTCGCGTGAGGCGTCGGCGAGCACGACGGCGCGACCATCCTCGCCAAGGCCGGCGGCGACAAGGCCGCAGCAGGAGCCTTTCGCGGTGCCGGAGGTCGGCGGGTCGATGGCAACGACGATGCGGCGCAACGGTCCGGGCCGGCGGATGACGAGCTCTTCGAGCTGGCGGCGGCGCCACAGGCCGTCCTCGCGGTCGGCGATCAGTTCACCGTCCAGCTCCTGGCGGCCAAGGCGGGTGCCCTGATAGCGCGCCCTGAGCGCATTCAGAAAACCCGGCGCCAGATTGGCGGCGTTGTCGGCGGTGGCGCTGCGCACCAGCACGGTGCCGGCATCCTTGACCAGGGCCAGAAGCAGCGGCGTCGGGCGCGGCGTCGTTGTGATCAGCTGGCGCGGGCGCGGTCCGAGGCGCAGGCCGAACTGCAGCATGTCCCATGTGTCGCGGGCATGCCGCCACTTGCCGAGCTCGTCGCCCCAGGCCACTGAAAATTGCGGGCCGCGCAGGCTTTCCGGGTCCTCCGAGGAGAACATCTGGGCGATGGCGCCGCTCGGCCAGAGGAGGCGGCGGCGGCGGGTCGCCTCGAGACGCGGGCGCTGATGCCGGGCAATCGCCAGGATGCCGGAAATGCCGTCGACCATCACCTCGCGGGCATCGGAAAAGGTCTCGCCGACAAGGGCAATGCGCCCGTCGGAGCCGAGCCCTTCCGCCTCGCCGCTGGCCAGCGCATGCACCCATTCGGCGCCGGCGCGGGTCTTGCCGGAGCCGCGGCCGCCAAGCAGCAGCCAGGTGCGCCAGTCGCCCTGTGGCGGACGCTGCGCCGGATGGCTGATCAGCGGCCAGAAATGCGGCAGAGCGCGCAGGCTGTCATCGGACAGGCCGGCGATGAAATGCGCGATCAGCTCGCGGCCACCAGCATCGGTATTGCCATCGGAGCCAGCCGGCTGCGCGGCGTCTGCCGCGGCCCTGATCGGCACGGTGTCGGGCACGATGTCCGGCCTGTTGCTTGGCAAGGCGTCCGGATTGCTGGCTATCGGTCCGCTCCGGTAGCCGGGCCAGCGGAGGGATCTGCGCCGGCGGAACACGCGTGTGCGGCAGGTCCTGCCCCGTTATGTCCACCCGTCGCTTGTGCCGGCGCAGCATTATCAACAGTGCCGCCAGCGCCCGGCTGCCGATCACCGCTGTCACCGCTTTTCTCCTGCGGCTGCCCCGCATGCCGCCTGGCAAGCGTGGCAATCAGATCGCTGACGGTGCGGTGCAAGGCGGTGCGCTCGGTGCTGCTGAGTTCCCCCTGCCCGTCGCGCTGCGCGGCGGCGATCTGGCTTTCCAGCTGGTCGATCTTCTCCAAGGTGCGGGCGATCAGCGACACGAGGTCGATGGCCGCCTTGCCGTCCACCGGCTGCGCGTCATTAAGAGGCGCGGCGGCGGCGAAGCGGTCGAGTTCGCGCGACAGGACGGCGCGCATCTTGACCAGCATGCGCGCCGTGCCTTCGGGATCGCTGTGCCCGGCGCCGCTTTCGACACGCCGGTCGAGCGCATGCTTGACCTCGAGAATACAGGCGGCCGGAGCCTTGCGATTCTGGGACTGGCAGACGGGCGGCGGGCAGAGCGGCGGCGCGCCAACAGTCGTCGGGCCGATGGGCGGCGGGCCGACCGGCGATCGATGTGCCGCGGGCAGCGGCGCATGTGTTTTCTGGCCGGAAACAGAGTGATCCTGCATCAGCAAACCTCCAGGGGTGCGAAATTTTCGGAACGGAAAACGAAAAAAAGCGCCCGCAAAGGGACGCTCAGGCAAACGGCAATTGTTTTGTGGGCGAGGCGATGGAAGCCTGCTGACGATGGTTGCGGCTGCCGCTGTATCCGTCGCAGCCGCTCGGTCTGTGACTGCGATTACGAGTACGACTGCATCTGCGACTGCGACTGCGACGGGGTCGGGGTCGGGGTCGGGGTCGGGGTCGGGGTCGGGGTCGGCTTCGGCTTCGGTGACGGTGCCCGCGTCTGTGCCTGTGTCTGTATCGGTTCCGCATCTCTATGGCGAAGCCGAATCCGCCGGCACCAAGCATGCACCTCCGGATCAGCGAACCGCCTCACCGGCGCATTTCTGTGACGATGACAGAACCCTAGCAGATCACCGTTGCGGTTGCAAGGATTATTTTCCTATAAATCGAATCTGCCATCCTGCTTAACGGATACTAGCAACAGCAGGACGAATTATAAAACAACTCGCAAATAACGCAAAGATTTGATAGTAATGAAGGATGAACAAGCTGGAAGCACCTCTGCCAAATTCTGTGACGATCCCAAGCCAGATCATTGAGAAATGGGTGGATATACCGGAAACGCAATTTCTCGATCTCCGCGTCACCCGCGTCGACATGGACAGATTGTATTTCTCATTTGACAACATGGCGCGTGCGCAAGCGTTATTCCAGGATGCCATCATTGCGCACTCAAATGGTCAGGTGGACGAGGCAAATCATCTCAATCACGAAAGCCGGCGACTCCTGATCGAGGCTCAGAACGCCCATCGGCTTTTTTTCATGGCCTTGATGAGCTCCGTTGTTGCAAAATGACTGAAAGCGCCCCAGATTTTGCGGATGGTAACGTTGTCCCTTTGAAGGACGATTTCGGGCCGCCGGGCAAGAGCGGTCCCTTGTCACCAACGGGAGGAGGAGGTGGAATGAACGGTCTGGAAGCCAGAGTGGCGTCGCTCGAAGCCTACACAGATGCGATCAGGTCGGACGTCGCAGCTATCAAACCCGATGTCAAAGATTCGCGAGAGCGTTTGGTACGCATAGAAGAGCGGGTGAGCGCCTTGCCAACGAAGGGATACATCAACACAGCCGTCGTTGGGGCGATCACGCTCATAGGCGCCTTCATTGCATTTCAAGCGCAGATTCAAGCGTTCTTCGGTACGCTTCCGCAATGAGAGGTGCGCCGCTGGTTCGGTGAATCGCGCCGACGGACCTGCATGGTCAATCGGGTCGTCGCTGAGCGCAACCCTCCCCCCTCACCTACCCCGCCTTCTTTCCCTCTTCTCCCGCCGGCTCTTCCTCCGGCCATTCGACAATATGATCCTCGAAATCATCGAGGTTGATGTCGCGCTCGCTGACGGTGCGGCCGCGCACCGATATGCCGGCGGCGTGCACGCTGTCGGGATCGCCGGAGACCAGCGGGTGCCACCAGTAGAGATCGCGGCCCTCGGCGACCAGGCGGTAGCCGCAGGTGGGCGGCAGCCAGGTCAAGGCGCGCACGGTCTGCGGCGTCAGGCCGATGCAGTCGGGCACCTCGGCCTGGCGGTTGTGATAGTCGCTGCAGCGGCAGCTGGTGCCGTCGAGCAGGCGGCAGGCGATGTTGGTCCAGGCGATCTCGCCGGTGTCCCAGTCCTCGAGCTTGTTGAGGCAGCAGCGGCCGCAGCCGTCGCACAGGCTTTCCCATTCGGCGGGGCTCATCTCCTCGAGCGTCGTTCGTTGCCAGAAAGGCACGTCGTCCATGAAAGTCCCCGGGGTTGGCTGGCGGCGGGCAATGGTGCCCGACTGCTGACTTGTTCTTGTGGTCAAAATACGCCAAAACCCAAATGATGTCAGGGTGGGCGCTTGCCCGCCCTGCGCGCCTGTCCTGCGCGCCTTTTTGCCGGCCCGCCGCCTGGCCGACTTGCCGGGCGGGTGGCGGTTCCGCTCGCGGCGGCGGGAGTGTAGACTGATTGCCGGCCCGGCTGGCGAGGGAGCACGACGTCTTTGAAAAAACTGCTGAATTCTCTGGGCCGGATGCTGCCGCGCGGCGCGTGGCGGCGGCAGGATTCACCAGATCAGAAGGCCGCGCCAGATCAGCAGGCGGCGGCGGATCATGAGATTGCACCGGAGCAGGACGGCGCGGACGAGACGGCGCGACCTGCTGCTCCGGCGGCGCGCGTGCCGGAAGCAAAGCGCGCAACCTTCCTCCTGCGGCTTGATTCATGGATCGATTCGACCCTGTGGGATGCCGGCTTCTCGGCCGGCGAGCGCTGGGAAGAGATCACCATCTTCTTCCGCCGCTTCCGCGCCCGCGGGGCAATGAAGGTGGTGTCCGAAGTGGCCGGCGAAGGCATGAATATCGGCGTCGCCGGGGCGGTGCTGATGCTGGCGCTGGCGCTGCCGGCGTTCGAGGAAACGGCGGGCAACTGGCGGGCGCGCGATGATTTCGCCGTCACCTTTCTCGACCGTTACGGCAACGAAATCGGGCATCGCGGCATCATCCACGAGGATTCGGCGCCGGTCGATCAGCTTCCCGACCATCTGGTCAAATCGGTTCTGGCCACCGAGGATCGGCGGTTTTTCGAGCATTTCGGCATCGACTTTTTCGGCCTGGTGCGGGCCATGACCGAGAATGCGCGCGCCGGCGGCGTCGTCCAGGGCGGCTCCACGCTGACGCAGCAGTTGGCCAAGAACCTGTTTCTGACCAATGAGCGGACGATCGAGCGCAAGATCAAGGAGGCCTTCCTGGCGGTGTGGCTCGAGGCCAATCTGTCGAAGAAGGAAATCCTGAGCCTGTATCTCGACCGCGCCTATATGGGCGGCGGCACCTTCGGGGTGGCCGGGGCGTCGCAGTTCTATTTCGGCAAGGACGTCACCGATGTGACGCTGGCGGAAGCGGCGATGCTGGCCGGGCTGTTCAAGGCGCCGGCGCGCTATGCACCGCATATCAATCTGCCGGCGGCGCGGGCGCGGGCCAACGAGGTGCTGACCAATCTGGTGCAGGGCAAATTGATGACCGAGGGGCAGGTGATCGGGGCGCGGCGCAATCCGGCCGACGTCATCGACCGCGGCGCCATTGAATCTCCCGATTATTTCCTCGACTGGGCGTTCGAGGAGGTCAAGCGGCTGGCGGTCCGCTTCGATCAGCATTCGCTGATCGTGCGCACCAGCATCGACATGGGCCTGCAAAAGGCCGCCGAGAGCGCCATCAAGTCCAGCCTGCGCCAGTCGGGCGCCGACATGCGCGCCGACCAGGGCGCGGCGGTGGTGATCGAGAGTGGCGGCGCGGTGCGGGCCATGGTCGGCGGCCGCGATTACGGTGAAAGCCAGTTCAACCGCGCCACGCGGGCGCTGCGCCAGCCGGGCTCGTCGTTCAAGGTCTATGTCTATGCGACGGCAATGGAAGACGGATACACGCCGCAATCGACGATCACCGATGCGGCGATCACCTGGAATGGCTGGTCGCCGCGCAATTACGGGCGCAGCTATCGCGGCCGGGTCGACCTGACGACGGCGCTCGCCAAGTCGATCAACACGGTTCCCGTACGCCTGTCGCGCGAACTCGGCACCGATGTGGTGGCGGAGACGGCGCGGGCGATGGGCGTACAATCCCCGGTCCGCACCGACAAGACGATGGCGCTCGGCACTTCGGAGGTGACCGTTCTCGACCAGGCGACCGCCTATGGCGTGTTCATGATGAACGGCAAGCAGACGCGGCGGCATGGCGTCACCCAGATCATGAACTACCAGGGCGAGATCCTGTATGATTTCCGGCGCGATGAAGCACCGGCCAAACAGGTGCTGAGCACCAAATCGACGGCGGCGATGAACCAGATCCTCAGCCAGGTGCCGGAATGGGGAACCGGGCGGCGGGCCAAGCTCGACGGGCTGAAGACCGCCGGCAAGACCGGAACCACGCAGGCCTACCGCGATGCCTGGTTTGTCGGCTATACCGGTAATTTCACGACCGCCGTCTGGTTCGGCAATGATGATTACACGCCGACCAACCGCATGACCGGCGGTTCCCTGCCGGCCAGTACGTTCAAGCGGATCATGGATTACGCGCATCAGGGTGTGGAATTCAAACCGATTCCGGGGATCGAGGATGCCGAGCCTGACCGGCAGATGATCGCCGCGGCGAAACTGTCGAGCAATGCCGCAACCGGCGAAGGCGATCTGATGCCGCGCGTGCGGCCGCGCTCGCTGAGCCGCGATACAACCCGTGTCTTGCGGCAGATCCTGACGGCCTTGCGCACGGCACCACCGCTTGACTCGGATGAGCTGGCGGCGGCGGCGGGGATCGAGACGAACGAGGCGCAGGAATGATGCGTTCCTGCGGCGCCTTCGTGTTCAGCGGCCCGTCACGCGGTCGCAATAGCGGCGCCTGCGCCGCGCGCCAGTGCTGAAGGCTCAGATCTTGTTTCGCCTGCCGCTTTACGTTCTCGTTGCCCTCGTGACCGCTTTCGGCGGTGGCAGTTGGGCAACATTGCGCCTTCTGGACGCGACATCGGGTTTCGGCGCCATCTCTGTCGGGGCATGGGATGCCTATCCGGACATCCAGACGAAGCGGGCCGATCCCTATGCCCGCGCGCACCGTTCCGAAGAAGGCCGGCTGCTGCTCGGCCAGGCGGAAGGCCTGTTATTCACCGCGCTTGCCGATGATGCCGGGCGCGACCTGCGCGGCGAATGCCGCTACCGTTTGTCGGGGCGCACGCCGCCGGCACGGTTCTGGACCTTGCGCGCCACCGACGAGGACGGGCGACCGCTCACCGCTGCCCCGGAAAAACCTGACAGCTTGCAGTCCTGGCGGCTTTTGCAGGACCAGAACGGCACATTCGAGGCGGTGGTCGGCCAGCGTCCGGCGCCCGGCAACTGGCTGTCGGTGACACATGCCGGGCCGTTCCGCCTCGTCCTGACCCTGATCGACACGCCAACCGCCTCCTCGGCCGGGCTTGGCGAAGTGGCGATGCCGGCCATCACAAGGATGGGCTGCGATGCTGCGTAGCCTGCTTCTGGCGCTGTTTACCGGTGTGGTCGGCGGGGCGCTGCTGCACATCATCATCATTCTGGCGCTGCCGAGCTGGACGGGCAGCGATGCCTTCTCGCGGGTCGTGGCGCTCGGCGAAACGCAGCAGTTCTTCACGCTCGCCAACGAGGCCAACGTCACCGGCCTGTTCAATGATGATCCGCATCTGCGCTCGGCGGTCTGCCGCTTCGATCTGCAGGAGGCGCCACTGCGCATCACCGCGCGCGGCGTTGTCGCCTTGTGGACACTGGCGATCTATGACCGGCATTCGGACGAGGTGTACTCGATGAATGACCGCGCGGCGATCGGCGACGGGGTCGACATGATCCTGGGGACAACGGCACAGATGCTCAAGCTCAGGCGCAACATGCCGGAAGCCCTGCAGCGGTCGATCTTCGTCGAACTGGAGAATCCCGAGGGGTTTGTCGTGCTGCGCACGATCGTGCCGGACCCGAGCAGTGAACGGCAGGCGCGCGGCTTTCTTTCCGAGGCCCGGTGTCAGCCGCTGGCGCTGGGCTAAGGCGCGCTTGCGGCCCGGTCTAAGCGGAGGCTGCACCCAATCAGGCGGCAGAGCCTTGGCGCGGCACTCAGGGTCAGGCGGGGTCGCCGCCCGGCTTGACGGCAAGGGCACTGCGTCGGCCGCGCTTGAGCTTGCGGGGCCGCGGCGCAATCGTCTCGCCCTTCGCAGCAGGCTTTTCCGCCAGAGTATGGCTGGTGTGGCTGGTGTGGCGCTCGTAGCGGATTCCGGTGAAAAACAGTATGTCCGCGGGTCCTTTGAGCGCGCCGCCGCGTGGCGCGGCAGAGCGTGGGGCCGGTTCAAACCTCAGAAGTGTTGCCATGTCTTGTCTCCGTGTCATGGAGCGCCATCCGCAGTGTGGCAGAGTGGCGGTTCCGGTCGATCCATCGGATCCCAGTCGGGCGTTCGGTCAAACACCCCGGCTGTTCCGCTCGGGAAACACGCACAACAGGACTTCCCCTGAAGGCTTTATCAAGCCCGTACATAGTTAACAGCTCGCTAACGTTTTTCGGATATTTTTAAGTTCAAATGTCATTGCGTATGCGTAGGGTTGTAGTGTGTCGAACCGTTTTCGTGATCTGGAAGAACCATCCTCAAAAGAAGCGCGCAAGGATGCGCTGCTGATCGCGGCGGTCAGCGGTTTTGAAAGCCTGGCGCGTCCGGCGCGCCACGATATGCTGCGCTTTGCGGCGCTGTTTCCGCAATTGTTCGACCAGGCGAGTGTCGCGGCCCGGCGCACGGCGGCGGCGGCGTTGTCGCGGCTGCCGCGCCTGCCTGAAGAAATTGCCGAACTCCTGGTCAACCAGCCGATCGAGGTGGCAGCACCGTTCATCAGCCATTATGCGGCGCTGTCCGAGGCGATGCTGGCACGCTCGATCGCCCGCAACGGGCCGGCGCATGCGCGCGCGGCAGCGCGGCGCAGCCAGTTGTCACCGGCCGCACTGGCGGCCCTGTGGGCCCTCGGCGACAAGGGGGTGGAGCGCGCCCTGACATTGCGCGGGCTGACGCTCGAGACCCAATTTGCGGCCCCGATCGAGACGCCGGACGGGGGCGCGGTCATCGAACCGGGCGCAATGCCGCCGCTGGCCCGGCTTGACGAACTGACCAGCAGCGATGCCGCCTCCGAAGGGTTGCGCGATCATCTGCGGCACGCCGCGCAGCACGACATCGCGGCCACACCGCCGCTGGCGCCAGCCGCTGCCAATGACGGCGGACCGGTCGTGCACCGGACAGCCGGCCTGCTCGCCGCCTATCGCGATCTGGGAAGCGACCGGCAGCGCACGCAATTGCAGCGGCCCGACATTTCGCGGCTCGAGAGACTGGCCGGCTGTGACGACGCCGCGTGGCTCGCCACGGCCCTGGCCGATGCGATGGGATCGAGCTTTGCGCTCGCCGAGCGGATCATGCTCGATATTTCCGGCCGGCAACTGGCGATCGCCATGGTGGCGCTCGGGTGCAGCCGCGACGCCACGATGCTGGCCCTGAAGACCTCCTTCGCGCATCTTCGTGCCGAGGAGAATGGCCAGAACCGCTGCGAACGGTTGCTCGCCGAGCTCGACCGGGCCGAGTGCGGCTCGCGGTTTGCCGCCTGGCTGCGCGCCGATGCCTATACCTATGCAAGATCGCAGGTCACCGTCGACCCGGGCGTCGAGACGGTATCCGCGCCGGCTGCCGTCAATGACGGGCTGGCGCAGGAAACGCAGAAGGTGGGCTGAAGCCTATCGTGGCATTGCGGGCTCAAGGCACGCGTCAGCGGGCGGATTCATCCGGCACGATGTCGAGGTATTCCTCCGGCCGGTCGGTCTCCAGTTCGACGATCCAGATGTCGGGATCGAAGTCCCGCTCGCGGCGCAACGCCTCGGAGATTTCCCATTCGGGCTGGTCCCGCTGACGCCATTCGAAGCGCCGGTCCTCGGGACGCCCGGTCTCGAAAATCGATTGCGGTGCCGGCGCCAGACGGCTTTCCCGGCCATTGCGATGGCGGATGCGAAAGTGAATGGCGCCGGCCTCTTCAGAACCGCGCTGCTCCACCGCCGCAAGCCCGCCCTCGGCGAACAGACGCCGTATCAGTGCAGCAACGAACAGACCGGATTTAAGGCGTGCCATGCCGTCCTCTCCCCTGCCGCCGCAACGCGCTTGCGCGCGCGACAGGCGTGTCGCTTCTGCCGCTGTTCCAGGGTCCTGACCCTAGAGCGCACCGATTTCCAACAGCTTTTCCAGAACAGCCGAGTTGGCCTCGCCGGTGACCGGCAGGCGATAGTGCTTTTCGAAAGCCTGGATCGCCTGGCGCGTGCGTTCTCCGGCGACACCATCGACGGCGATGTCGGCATAGGCAATGTTCGACAGTCCCGACTGGATGCGCGCGACGAGTTCGTCGCCCGCCTGTGTCGGTGCCGCCGCGACCTGCGGACTCGCAGCCGGCGGCGTAGCGGGACGGGTGGAAGGTTGCGGCGCCTTCGCAGGCACGACCACCGGCGGATCGTTGCGGCGCACCAGAGGTTCCGGCCGACCGCCCAGCTGCAGGCTTTCAAGCACCAGCGCTGACGGTGCGCCGGTGATCTCAAGGCCGGCCTTCTTTTGCCAGTTGCGGATGGCGGCGACGCTCATCGGGCCGATCAGACCATCGACCTTGCCGCCGTAAAATCCCTTGCGCTTGAGATGCGTCTGAATGTCGACCAGCAGCGGGTCGGCCACCGGAAGCGGTTTGGCTTGCGCCGGTGTTTCCGCTGCCCGGTCCGGAGCGCGGGCGGCTACATCGGTGCCCGCTTCCGGTTGCTGGCGCTGTGCCAGTTCGGGCACCGGAATGCTGCCGGTCGGCAGCAGATCATCACGCTCGATGCGATAGGTGGTGACCTGGCGCACCGGCACCCGATCGATGGCCTGGCGGATCAGATCCTGCGGCGCGCCGCCGGCCTGGGCCTCGGCGCTCACCGGGCGGGTGCGCAGCAATGGCGCCGGGTGCTCGCCCGGCTGATACCACAGCGCGTTGGCGGAGACGAAACTGAAAATGACCGCAAAGGCGGCGGTGCCTCCGGCGATGGAGGGATAGGCGGCGATCAGTTCGGCGCAGCCGGCGAGAAAGCCGGGCTCGTACTCATCGTCAAAGGAAGGATCATGCGAGGCGCGCTGCTGCGTCATCCGACTTTTCCTCCATTGTCTGTCTGATGGGTGAAGACGCGGTCAGGCGCGGCGGAAAGCTCACGGCCTTGCCGGAGGACGGCTCGTCGGTATCGATGCACTGTCCCTCAAGCGGCAGTTCGACCGATACTCTGGTGCCCTCGCCTTCGCGGCTGGTGATGGCAAAGCGACCGCCGTGCAGGGTCACGAGGCCCTTGACGAGCGACAGGCCGAGACCGGTGCCTTCGACATTGCTCGCCAGCGAGGCCTCGCCCTGGCGGAATGGTTCGCCGATGCGCTCCAGGTCGGCGGCCGGAATGCCGATGCCGGTGTCGCTGACCGAAAGGCAGATGCGATCGCTGCGGCGCTCGACATCGGTCGTGACGACGCCGCCGGCCTCCGTGAACTTGATGGCGTTGCCGACCAGATTGATCAGGATCTGCTGGATGGCACGGCGGTCGGCAACAATCTCGCCGGCATCGCGGGCTATGCGCCTGGCGAGCGACACACCCTTTTCCGAGGCCTGCAGTCCGAGCATGGATTCGCAGGACGCGACCGCCTCGCCGATCGCGAAGCTCTCGGTGAACAATTCGTAGCGTCCGGCCTCGATCTTCGACATGTCGAGCATTGTGTTGACCAGCGACAGGAGATGATGTCCCGACGTGTGGATCAGGCCGGCATATTCGCGCTGACGCGGGTCGCTGGACGGGCCGAAGAATTCGCGCGCCAGCATGTCGGAAAAACCGATGATGGCATTCAGCGGCGTGCGCAGTTCGTGGCTGACGGCGGCGAGAAAACGGGTTTTCGCCTCATTGGCGGTCTCGGCCTGGTGCGCCGTCGCCGCCAGCTCGGCGCGGCTTGCAACGACCTCGCTGATATCATGGCTTTGCACGACAGCCCCGGTGAATGTTCCGGCGGCATCACGCTGCGCAATCAGGTCTGCCGAGAGATGCACGAACTGCTGCGGCGAGCCGTCCTGGCGCTCCATGCGCAATTCGATGTGCACGCGCTTTTCGCCGCGGCGCAGCCGGGCGAATGCGTCGAGGAACAGGATGCGGTCGCTGACATGGATGCGCGAGAGATAGCCATTGCCGATCGGCGAGTTCATCCAGACAAGGAAATCCGAAGCGTCGGCGCCGCCATATTGGGCGACACTGCCATTGGCATCGTGCAGCGTCACGAGGCCGGGCATATGATCCATAAGGTCATGCTGGCGGCGCGTCGCTTCCGCAGGGTCGGCGGCAGCTGTTGTCTCGATTGCCGGGGCCTGCATGTCCGGCGCGTGCTTCAATGCGGCCTGTGCGCTGGCTGCCGGACCGCTCAGCCAGGCGCCGCGCAGCACGGAATAGGCGGCGATCATCGCCGCGGTCGCAAGCAGCGGATCGACCGGCAGCACCGGGATGGCCGGCACGGCGCTGACAAAGCCGAAAAGACCTGCGAGGGCGACGGCGCCGGGGACCGCCAGGCCGGCGACAAGGCCGATGCACAGGCCGCCGCGGCTGCGGCTCGACAGGGCGGCCTCGATGGGCACAAGGGCGGACACCAGGATCAATGGCGAGGACAGCCCGCCGGCTGCCGTGATCAGCGCCGTCAGGGCGATGGTGGCGCCGAGGAGAGCAACAAGACGCGCCGAACCGGAGCGGCCGGTGGTTGCCAGAATGCCGGTTGCCGCGAGCGGGATGGCGGTGGCGAAAAGCGCGATCGACAAGGCGAGAGGCAGCGGCAGGACAAGCATCAGAAGCGGTGCGGCCAGCGCAAGCAGCAGGGCTGCCGCGGCCAGCCAGCCGACGGACTGACGAACCGCTTCGGCGTGACGATCCCTTGGCAGCCGACAGGCCGACAGCCACCCTTCGGCGGCATCGGTCAGCATTGTCTCAAGAATTTCGCCCAGTTTCGCCGTCCACATGCCTGCCGAATCCATACACGCCGCAGTTCTTATCTGTTGGGCGGAAGCTTGCCATTTGCAGCTTAAGGAATGAATAAGGCAGGCGGCGCCGACGCGGCTCAGAGCGCGCCCGCAAAGCTTTTTCTTGCGGTCACGGCATGGCATCGCCAGCTATGGTTAACAGCTGGTTGGGACTGTGCCGGAACGGCGCGATGTGCCTGTGAAAGCGGCATTTCGGGCGCAGGGGAGAACCCGGTCCGGAGCGTTCGGCGGCATTGCTTCAAATTTTAGATAAATTCGCTTCAATTTGCAGCGGGGCCTGCAATCGCCTCTTTGCAAGTGTGCGCTAGGGTGGCCTGGCATCGGGAAAGCAGGTGTCGCTGGCAAAAGCGGCTTGCCGACCGAAAGCGCAGAAAAGAGGGTCAAGGTCATGTGGTTTCTTCTGAAAGGTGCGTTCTGGTTTTCGCTGGTGTTGCTGGCGCTGCCCTTCGTCGCCGGTTCACCGGAGACGGCAGACCGGCGCGCTGACGCGGTCAGCACCGACCCCATGGCGGTGCCCGCCGCGCCGACCGAGGTGGCGGGCGATGTCGGCCAGGGCCTGGCCGTGGCCGCTGCCGCGATCGGCGACATTTTCGCCATGTGCGAGCGCAACCCGGCGATCTGCGAGCGGGGCGGGCAAACCTTGCATGCCCTCGGCCTGCAGGCGCGCGAGGGAGCACGTGTCGCCTACCGGCTGCTTGATGAGCATTTTGCTGCCGGCGCAGAGCCAGGCGAAGGCGAAACGCTGATCGTGGCCGGAAACGGCCTTGCGGCGCCGGCCGGCGATACGACCTATCCCGGCGACCGGCCGACACTCGTCATGTCTGAGCCGATCGTCACGGGCTCACTGCCCGCCGGCGTGCCGCTTGACCGGATCCCGGTTCCCACGCTGCTGCGCTAGAGCAAGGACTACGAGCCGCCGGTTTGCGGCCAATTTTTCCAAAGACGTGTATTTCTGCCATGCATTGGTTATATGCGGGGGCTCTAGGCGGGCCTGTGTGCGGGGCCTATATGCTGGGCGGAGAGATCGCCCCGGTGGCGACCCCCTGCCCGGCCCCTGTTCGGCCCCTGTTCGGCCCCCTGTTCGGCCAATGCAAGAAGACAGCAGAGAACCATGACCGACCTTAAGACGATCAAGGACGATTTCGCCTTCCTGGATGAATGGGAGGACCGCTATCGCTATGTGATTGAGCTGGGCAAGAGCCTGCCGGCCATGCCCGAGGCGGAAAAGACCGAGGAAGCGAAGGTGCGCGGCTGCGCCAGCCAGGTGTGGCTGGCCACCGACAGCGAGGCGGCCGGCAAGCCGGATGACCCGGTGATGCATTACCGCGGCGATTCGGATGCGCATATCGTGCGCGGCCTGGTGGCGATCGTGCTTGCGGCGGCCTCAGGACGCCGTGCCTCGGAAGTGACGGCGCTGGAAGCGCAAAGCCTGCTCGGCGAACTCGGCCTCGGCGAGCACCTGACGGCGCAGCGCGCCAATGGTCTGCGCTCAATGGTGGATCGCATCAAGCAGGAAGCGGGCAAGGCGCGGCAGGCCTAGGCCACGGTCGTTGTGCGCGGCTCGCCGGCTTTCAGCTCGAGAGATCACGCGATGTGCCGGTGTTGCGCTCGAGATCGGCTGCAAGGTCGGGCCGGTAGCCGGGTGCGCCCCAGCACCGCGCGGTGGTCTGATGCGGCTCTTTGCGGCGCGGTCCGCGGTAATGGCGCGCCAGCATCTCAAGCCCGGCGTGCAGGAGCAGCTTCGCGGAACGCTGCGGCCATTGCCGCTCGCGCTCGACCGTTTCCAGCCCCTTGAGAAAGCAGCAGATATCGACGAGCAGGCCGGCCAGTTCCGGCCCCACCGCATCGAGCGCCTTTTCAACCCGCAGCCGGGCGGCGAGCGCCGCGTCGGCGAGATCGGCAACACCGCTGGTTCGGTTGGTCGTGCCGCGGCTGACGACCGGCTGCATGGAAGCGCTTATCCCCGGCATATAGTGTCCACGCGTGAAATCGGCGCGTAGCCGGTCGCCGGCGTCAAGCAGGTCGGACGGGAACCAGCGCGTCCCGTCGCGGCGGCGCAGACGGGCTAGGCCGCCCAGCGGCGATTCGTCGAGATTGATCTTGACCCTCTCACCATCGGCACACGGCCGGAACGTCCTCTCGCCATGCTGGTCAGCGAAGCCGTCATCCTCGGCGAGAAGCCGCTTCAGGCTCTGCACTCCGGCGCGTGTCAGACGCAACCGGCGATCAACGCTGGTCACGCCGCCGCGGCGCAGAGCCTGAGTGAGGCAGGCTGCAGCAACGGTGAGGCTTCGCCCGTCGGGCCGTTCGAGTGCCAGGCCTTCTTCGGGGCCGGCGGTGTGCACGGCGCGGGCGCAGGAACAGCCCTGATCGCCGGCATGGGCGAGAAAACGATAGAGCTTCAACCGCGCCCGCCGCGTCGTCGCACTGTCATCCCGCGTCATGATGCGGCAGTCTTCGACGGCTTCGCTGCCGACGCGCGATCGGCGAAAACCGCCCGCACGCAGCGCTCGCAACTGTCGAGAAAGGCGTCATAGGCGGGATGGTCGCGGCGGTCCTCGACGACGGCACAGCCGTGGATGACCGTCGAGCGGTCACGCTGCAGCGCCCGGGCGATGCTTTGATAGGACATCGACAGGGCCACACGGCACAGATACATGGCGATCTGCCGCACCTGGCACTGGGGTCTCTGGCGCGTGACGCTGTGCGGCAACATGCCGATGCGCGCCAGGGCGAACAACTCCTCGACCAGCGTCAGGACAATGGCCGCCTCGGCCCGTGTGGCGCTTTCCCTGGAGCCGGCAGCGCGAGGCGCCGGCTTGTTTCGGCCTGGCGCGGGGTCGCAAGCCCTGGTGGTTTTCGCCGTGCGAGCCGTGATTGCAGCGGGTGCACAGGCGGCGAAACCGGCATTTGTTGCGGATAGGACGGGAAACGTGGACGGCGCGGTGGAATGCCGGTGGGGATCATGAAACTTGCACATCAAACTCATTCCTCATTAGGTAGGAATATATTCTTTCTACCTATGACGAAAGGGAGGACGTGCAACCACCAACTTCCTGCAACCTCCTGTTGTTTTTATTGGGGTTATTGACTCCCTTTTCCGCTTTGCCGCGATTTTCTTCCCCCCTTTGGGCACCCATTGGTCCAGCCCTGGCGCTGCTCGGCCCCGGCGCCAACAGCAAAAAGCCCCGGCCAGGGACCGGGGCTTTCAAGAGGTTTGTTCGGCCAGCACCAACGCGGGGCAGGCTCGCGGGCGTGTATCAAGAAGGCCGTATCAGCAGGGCCGTATCAGCAGGGCCGGCTCGGGGCGTCAGCCCCGAAAGGCGTTACGCCGCCTTGCGACGCTTACGCTTCTGACCGAGACCCATTTCCTTGGCCAGACGCGAGCGGGCTTCGGCATAGGACGGAGCAACCATCGGGTAATCGGCCGGCAGGTCCCACTTCTCGCGGTACTGCTCGGGCGTCAGGCCGTAATGGGTCATCAGGTGACGCTTCAGCGATTTGAATTTCTGTCCATCTTCCAGGCAGATGATGAAGTCGTTCTGGACCGAGCGACGCACCGGCACCGCCGGCTTGGGCTTTTCGACTTCCTCAACCTTGCTGTTGCCGGACACACCGCCCAGCGCCGAATGAACATTGCTGATCAGGGCCGGAAGATCGCCGGCGACCACCGCATTGTTGCTGACATAGGCAGCTACAATTTCCGAGGTCAACTCGATCAGCAGGTCGTTGCCATCGTCTTGAGGAGCTTCGCTCATCTTCTATTCCTTGTCTTATACAGCAAGCCACAAATTCTGAATCGCGGCCGCCGAGGCTTTTTTCTTCCATCTCCAGCATCGGGTCCGGAGAGATTTGCGACTTCTATCCGAAAACCTTGGCAATACAAATGGAATTGTGTTCGTGTATCATTTTTGAATACATCAACGACTAGTAAGAACGAAAGTCACACCATAACTGACAGGCTAAATTTAGCACATCATGAAACTTAGATTAGAATCCGATTGTTCCTGCAACTGATTCTCCGCTCTTTTGTCCGGTTGATAGCTGCCAATGTTTACCAGTTATAATTCACGCGCACGTAACGCAGCGTGAGGGACAGCAGAAATTTTCCATGGCGAAGAAACAGGGCCGCGCGACACCTGCCAGATCACACAGATCAAATGGAGCCGGAAGTCTGTTCTTCAACAGTGGAGGCCATTTCATCTCTGACCGCGGTCGGTCCCAGCCTATAGCCGACGGCATAGGCGGCCTTGGCAAGAAGATGCGCAGAGATCGGGGCCGTGAGCAGGAAGAAGATCACCCCGGCCAGCGCGCGGGCCATGACGCCGGCTTCACCGGCATGGATGGCCAGCGCGATGAGCAACAGGCCGGATCCGACGGTTCCGGCCTTGGAGGCGGCGTGCATGCGGCTGTACAGATCGGGAAGGCGCAGCAGGCCGATCGAGGCGACAAGCGCGAAGAGTGCGCCGATCAGAACAAAGGCTGCCGAGAGCAAAGTCAAGGCGATGGTCATGGCCGCTCCTTTGTCGCATCCGAACTTGTGGGCGCGCTGGCATCCGAACTCGTGGGCGGGCTTGCGGAAGGACGTTCCGCCGTCGCTGCGCCCTCGCCCTGCTTGTCGCCGCGCGCGGGGGCGTGCCTTGGCGGGCGGTTCTTCAGGCGCTCAGCCTGGTTGTGTTCTTCCAGCAAATCATCCTCGGTCTTGCCGCGGGTCAGGATGAAGCGCGCGAAGGCGACGGTCGTCAGGAACCCGACAAGCCCGAGCGCGATCGCGATGTCGACATAAAGAACATAGCCGGTCTTGATGCCGATCACCGCGATGAAGCCGATTGCGACGGCGACCAGCATGTCGAGCGCGAGCACGCGGTCGGGCAAAGTCGGCCCGCGGATGACGCGGATCAGGGTCACCAGAAATGACAGGCTGAGGATCCAGAGCGACAGATCGACCGCATAATCAAGAATCAGATTGGCTTCGCTCATCGGAACGCCTCCATGATCTTGCGTTCGAAACCCTCGGCAATGTCGCGGCGCGTCTGGTCCGGTGTCGAGGCGTCGATGGCATGCACGAACAGGATGCGCCGGTCATCGGACACATCGACCGACAGCGTGCCGGGGGTCAGGGTGATCATGTTGGCCAGCAGCGTGATCTCGAAATCACGGTCGACCTTCAGCGGATAGGCGAAGATGCCCGGCTTGAGATCCATGCGCGGCGACAGCACCAGGATGGCGACGCGCCAGGCCGACAGGATCAGTTCGTAGATGAACAATAACGCCAGCGAAACGACGCGGCGGGTGCGCGAAAAATAGCCGACCGATCCCACTTGTTCCCGGATCAGGGACAACACGCCCATGGCGAGAACGAAGCCGAAGGCGAGGTTGCCGAAGCTGAACACGCCGGTGACGGCCGACCAGGCCAGGGCAAGCAGCACATTGACGAGAAACAGGCTCATTGCGGCACCTCGCCGGGAAACACCGACAGCACATAGGCCGACGGATCGAGCAATGCGGCCGCTGCCTCCTGCGCCGCCGCCAGCAAGGGTTCGGGCCACAGTCCGAAGACAACACTCAGGCTGGTCAGCGCCAGCAGCACGGCCATGGCCGCAAAGGGCGGTGCCGCGTCTCCGGGTGCGGCCACCGGCGGCTCGTGGCGGCCCTCGACAGCGGTGGGCGCGCGCGGGTTCGTTCCAGGTTCGGCGCCGACCGGAGCCGGGCGCCAATAGGCCAGCAACCAGATGCGGCCGGTGGCAATGGTGGTCAGGAACCCGGTGACGAGAATACTGGCCGCCAGCCACCATGCCCCGACATCCAGCGCCGCCTTGACGAGGAGGACCTTGGGCCAGAGGCCGGAAAACGGCGGCAGTCCGGCAACCGAGAAGAACAGGGCGAGCGTCGTGAAGGCAAGCACGGCGTGACCGGCATACAGCCCGCCCGAGCGCGACAGCAGGAAGCTGCCGGCCAGCGTGCCGCCAATGCCGGCCGCGAAATACAGCGCCGTCATCACCACCATCGAATGCAGCGCATAGAAGATGGTGCCGCTCAGCCCGCCGGGGCTGCCCAGCGCAATGCCCGCCATCATGACGCCGATGCCGGAAATCACCAGGTAGCCGACCGCGCGGCGGGTGTCGTTCTGAGCCAGGGCGCCGACAACCCCCAACACCATGGTCAGGGCGGCAATGACAGCGATGACCCAGGCGAGATGGTCGCGTTCGACCGGAAACAGCATGACCAGCACGCGTATCAGGGCGTAGATGCCAACCTTGGTCAAAAGCCCGCCGAACAGCGCCGAGACGGCCAGCTTCGGCGTATGGTAGGAGGCCGGCAGCCAGAAATTGACCGGAAAGGCCGCCGCCTTCATGGCAAAGGCGAGCAGATACAGCGTCGTCAGGGTCATCAACGGCGCGGTGTCGCGCAATTGCGGCGCCTTGACAATAATATCGGCCATGTTGAGCGAGCCGAACAGGCCATAGAGATAGCCGGTGGCGATCAGGAACAGGGTCGTGCCGACCAGATTGAGAAAGGCGTATTTGGTGGCGCCGTCGATCTGGGCGCGTTCGGAGCCGAGCACCAGCAGGCCGAAGGAGGCGATCAGCAACACTTCGAACCAGACATAAAGGTTGAACACGTCACCAGTCAGGAAGGCGCCGGAGACACCCGCCATCAGCAGCATCAGGAACGGATAGAAACCGTAGCGGCGCCCGGTGGTGTCGACATCGGCGCGTCCGAAAACGCCGGCGGCCAGCGCCACCAGCGCAGCGGTGAGCGCGAACAGGGCGCCCATCAGATCGACCGTGAAGGCAATGCCGAAGGGCGGCAGCCAGCGTCCCATGACCATGGTCAGGGGGCCTTCGGCCAGCACCCTGACGAGCAGCGCGGCATCGAACAGACACAGGCCGATCAAAGCGAAAATGGCGATGCCCGGATGCAGGGCAGTGCGCTTGCGCAGCATCAGCAGCACCGCGCCGGCCAGCAGGCACCAGGCCACCGGCATGACGATCAGCCAGTCGGCCAGCGGTGTCGGCGCCATATTGAAGGCGGCACTGAAATCAACGGGTGTTTGGGCTGCGGTTGCCATTGCGGCGGGTCTACTCCTTGGGTGCGATGGCGCTAATAGCCCAGCGGCGGGGCATCTTCATCGGCCGGCTCGGCGACACGCATCTCGTCAGTATCGTCGGTGTCGAGCTCCTGGAAGGCACGATAGCCGAGCACCAGCAGGAAGGCGAAGAATGAAAACGAGATGACGATGGCGGTCAGGATCAGCGCCTGCGGCAGCGGGTTGGCAGCGGCGGTGGTCAAAGTCGTCTCGTCGGTGGCGATGATCGGCGGCACTTCCCGGGTCAGCCGGCCGGCGGTGAAGATCAGCAGGTTGACCGCATTGCCGAGTATGGCGGCGCCGAGCAGCATGCGGATGATGTGCTTGGACAGAAACAGATAGATCGACACGGCGAACAGGGCACCAACGAGCAGGGAGAACAGCGCTTCCATCAGCCGCGATCCCTTTCTTCCAGTGCCAGGGCAATCGAGGTGATGGCGCCGAGCACGACGAAATAGACACCGATGTCGAACAGGAGCACGCTGGAGAGATCAATCTCGTTGCCGAACAGATGCAGCTTCATCCAGTTGCCGGTCATGAACGGCACCGACAGGGGCAGCGAGATCATGCCGGCGAGCGTCGACATCAAAAGGCCGAAGGCCGACAGCGCCATGGGGTGGAAATAAAGCGCCCGGCGCACCGGCGCCACACCGCAGGCGATGCCGTAGATGGCGAAGGCGGAGGCGGCGATCAGCCCGCCGATGAAACCGCCGCCCGGTTCGTTGTGGCCGCGCAACAGGACGAAGATCGAGAACAGCACCATCAGGCTGGTCAGATAGGGTGCCACCGTGCGGAAGATCACCGTGCGCATCAGGTCCCCTCCCCGCGTGGCGCATCCGGATCATTCTCGGCCAGCATGCCGGGACGCCAGCCGGCGCGGACGCGGATCAACGACAGGATGGCAAGACCGGCGACCATGACGACGGCGATCTCGCCGAGCGTGTCGGTGCCGCGGAAGTCGACGATGACGACATTGACGATGTTGGCGCCGTGCGCGACCACCTTCGAATAGGCGACGAAGAAGTCGGTCAGGTAGCTGTTGAACGGCTGCTCGGTGACGGCGAGCAGATAGAGCATGAAGCCGACACCGCACAGGGACGCCACCGAAGCGTCGAATATCTTCTGCTTGGTGGGCCGGTGGTCGGCCGGCGACAGGCGCAGACGCGTCATCACCAGAGCGAGAATGACCACCGACAGGGTTTCGACCATGAACTGGGTGAAGGACAGATCCGGCGCTCCGAACAGCATGAAGATCAGCGCCACGGCAAATCCCTGCACGCCGAGCGTGACGATCGCAGTCAGGCGATCGCGCGCCCAGATGACCGCGGCCAGGCCGATGAAGGCGATGAGAATGATCGCCAGCTCATGGATTTCCGCATCCTCCGGCCAGGCGGGCAGCGATGGCCATTCCCCGTAAATCGCCATGGGGGCGAGCAAGGCGGCGGCCACGGCGAGAAAGGTCACCGTCATGTAGATGTCGAGCCGGCCCGGCTGCAGAATGGCGGTCAGCATGCGCGAGGCGCGCACGCTGGCGGCGATGAACTGGTCGAAGCCGCGATCCGGTCCCCAGCCCAGGGCGGTCAGTGTCGCGGCGATGGCGTTTCGTGCGGGGGTCAGCGCCAGATAGATGGCAGTGGCGAGCACGACGGTGGCGAGCGAGAGATAAAGCGGCATGCCGAGATGCGGCAGCAGAGAAATGGTGATCTCTTCTGAATGGCCGGCGACGGCGCTGGCCATCGGCGAGGAAATGATGGCGTGAAAGAGCGGTGAGAAGACGGCCGCGAGCAGGCCGGCGAGCGCCAGGAGGAACGGGCCGAGCCAGAGCAGAGCCGGGCCTTCATGCGCGTCTTTCGGCGTCTTCACTTTCTCGCCGAGGAAGGGCTTGAAGGCGACGACGAAGCCGATGACGAACATCAGCGCATTGCCGATCACCGCGACGGCGACAAAGGCCAGCGACCAGTAATCGGCTGCATACAGAGCGGCGTAGATCTCTTCCTTGGCGAGAAAGCCGAAGAAGGGCGGCAGCCCGCCCATCGAGAAGGCGGCGGCAAGGGCCGCGACAAAGGTGATCGGCATCGCCTTGCGCAAGCCGCCAAGCTGCCGGACATCGCGCGTGCCCGATTCGTGGTCGATCAGGCCGGCGACCATGAACAAGGCGCCCTTGAACAGCGAATGGGCGACGAGATAGAGGACGGCGGCGGCAACGGCATAGTCGGAGCCGAAGCCGGTCAGCATCACCATCAGGCCGAGCGAGGCAACGGTGGTGTAGGCCAGCATCAGTTTCAGATCCGTCTGGCGGATGGCCAGGAGCGCGCCGACAAGCAGCGTTGTGCCGCCAAAGAGCGGCAGAATGGTCTCCCAGGCCGGCGTGCCGCCAAAGGTCGGGTTGAGGCGCATCACCAGATAGACTCCGGCTTTCACCATGGTTGCCGAGTGCAGATAGGCGGAGACCGGCGTCGGTGCCTCCATGGCATTGGGCAGCCAGAAATAAAACGGGAACTGCGCCGATTTGGTAAAGGCGCCACCGAGCAGCAGCACCAGCGCCAGCAGGTAGAACGGGCTTGCGGTGATGTCGCCGCCGAGCCGGACCAGGAGCGAGAACTGGGTGATGCCGGTGATGTTCCAGGTGACGAGCAGTCCGGCCAGCAGGCTCAGGCCGCCGAGACCGGTGACGACCAGCGCCTGCAGCGCCGCGCGGCGCGAGGCGGCGCGGGTGTGGTCGAAACCGATCAGCAGGAACGAGGTCAGCGATGTCAGTTCCCAATAGACAAACAGCATCAGGAAACTGTCGGAGATCACGAGGCCGAGCATGGCGCCCATGAACAACAGAATGAAGACGAAGAACCGGCCGAGCTGCGGATGGCCCTTGAGATAGCCGCCGGAATACAGAACGATCAGCGTGCCGATGCCGGAAATCAGCAGCGCAAAGGTCAGCGACAGACCGTCGAGAAACCAGGAGAAACTCAGGTTGAAAGACGGCACCCAAATGAAACCGCCGGTGACCACGCCACCGGCAGCGACCTTGGGGACATAACTGGCGAAGCGGATAAAGACGAGCAGCGGCAACAGGGCCAGGACCCAGGCGGCATGATGGCCGAGACGGCGGGTGAGCCATGGAGCAATAAGCGCGGCAAGAAACGGCAAAACAATGGCAGCCAGGGTCATGACTTGCTCGGCGGGCATTGCTTCTCCGGACTCTCCTGCCCCGCTGGGGCACCAACTGAACGATTCAGTGACACTTAAATTCCCGGTGGCGCATCCGCAAGGCAAGCCGGGTGAAACAGGTCGAAAAATCGGACCAGAGCGCAATTTGACCGGCTGCAATGGCGGATCGGCGCCGGCATGCGGCCTTGTCGCCTCCCGCTGCGCTCCTTATCTTCAGGGCAAGCGAAAGGATCATCCGATGAGCAACGAGACCAAGCCGAAGATCGACAAGAGCAAGGAAGAATGGCGCGCCGAGCTGACGCCTGAACAGTTTCGCGTGACGCGCGAGCACGGAACGGAGCGCGCCTTCACCGGGCCGAACTGGGACAGCAAGGGAGACGGTGTCTACCGATGCATCTGCTGCAACAAGCCGCTGTTTTCGTCAGAGACCAAATATGACTCGGGCACCGGCTGGCCGAGCTTTTACGAGCCGGTGGCGCCGGACGCGGTCAGTGAGCATCGCGATCGCTCCCTGTTCATGGTGCGCACGGAAGTGCGCTGCAGCGATTGCGACGCGCATCTGGGCCATGTGTTCAAGGACGGGCCGGCGCCGACCGGCCTGCGCTACTGCATGAACGGCACGGCAATGCGGCTCGACCCGGAGGCGTAGAGCCCGGGTCAGAGGCGGGGAGCATAGAGCCCGGTCCCGCCTCCACCCTATTCGGGGCAATTGACACTGTAATAACGGCCCGGCGGTGCGTATCGCCGGGCCGTTTTCTTTTGCGATGATTGCGCCATTCCGCGCCAGTTGAGGATCAGGACCCATGCCCACCCCGCAGCGGCGGGGTGCCACGGCAGGGACATCGCGAAAAAATTGCATCAGAAACCCTGCACATTTCAGTAATTTTTGCCTATAGTCCGCTCCTGCACCCCGCTTCGATCGTACGATTGCCGGTTCCGCATGGCAGAGCGCGGTGTTAATGGTTAATGAAGTGTTAGGTTTTCTCCGATGCCGAATTCAAGTATGAGTAAGTATATTTTCGGAGATATACATGAACTATAATATTTCATACCCATTTTACTTAAGTTCTCGCCGCCAGCCGTCGGATGCTGCCGTGGTGTTCGGCCATCATCGATTGAGCTACGGCGCCCTGCGGATCAGCGTGCAGCGTCTGGCCTCAAGTCTTTCGAACCGGCTGACGCGGCGTCGCGTGGGTATTCTTGCATCGCGCAGCATCCATGCCTGTGTCGGTGTCCTGGCAACGGCATGGGCCGGCGGTCACTACGTGGCGATCAACCTGCGCACGCCGCCCGAAGAGTTGCAACGGCTGCTGGAATTTCTGCAGCTGGATGCCTTGATCGTCGATGCGGCCGGGGTCAAGCTCTTGACCCCCGATGTGCTGACCGCGGCGCCCTATGCGGTCTACGCGCCCGGTGCCGGTCCTGCCGCCTTTCTCTCCTATCGCAACAACCGGCCGATTCCGGACACTGTTGTGCTGCGCGAGCCCCAGCAATGCGGACCGGGAGATCTGGCATGCATGCATCTGAGCACGGCGCCGAATGCCGGGCCGGAGGGCGGGTATCGGGCGGCGATGGTGCCGAATGGCGCCCTGTTCGCCTATCTCGATGCGATCGACGGCTGGTATGATCTGAGCCCCAATGACCGGGCGGCGGAAACCGCTGACCTGACCTCGATGCTGTCGGTGCACAATATGCTGACCACCTGGAAAGCCGGTGCGGCGCTGCATATCATGCAACTGCTCGAGATGCTGGCGCCCGGCACTTTCGTGCAGAGGCACGGCATAACCACCTGGCTTTCGGCGCCATCGGTGATTACCGGCGGCCCCCTGGGCGGACCGCCGCCGGGCGGCATGCCGACGCTGCGGCTGTCGTTGTTCTGCGGCGCGGCGCTGAGCAGCAAGGCGGCCGAGATCTGGCGCAGGGCCACCCCCAACAGCCTCATCGAGACGCTGCACGGCCCGCCGGAGGCGCCGGTGGCCTGTTTCCGGCGCAGCCACGAGGATGGTGCCGCCGCCGCTCCCGGCCTGAGTGCGGCCCTCGGCCAGGTGTTTCCCGGGATGCAGGCCGAAATTTTCGACGATGATCTGTCGCCGCTGCCGGATGGCTGGTCCGGGCAGATCGCCCTGACCGGGCGGCAACTGGCGACCGCCTATTTCCAGGAACCGGCGCTGACGGCGCAATGCTTTCCGATCATCGGCAGCCAGCGCTGGTATCTGTCGGGGCATCGCGGCTATCGCGATGCCGATGGCACGGTGCATCATCTCGGTCCGATGGACATGCCGGATGTCGACGCGCTGCGCCGGCTGAGCGAGAATGCGTCCGCCCGCGGCGAAGCGGCCGCCGACACGGCAGCAATGTCGGGCTGAACGCCGGGACGCGGGATTGAGCGCGGCGGCCGGGTTGAATAGCACCGGCGAGCGGCCTACATCGGACCCCTGTCCCCCGCAGCCCCCTGCCCCTACAGCCGGAGTCCCGCTTGACCGCATTCAAAAATCTGCCCGCCGCCCCGATCGCCCCGCAGCGCCCGGTGTCCGACACGCATCACGGCACGACCCGCTCGGATCCCTACAGCTGGCTGCGCGATGCCAACTGGCAGGCGATGTTCAAGGACCCTTCGCTGCTTGACGCGGACATCCGGGCGCATCTGGAGGCCGAGAATGCTTATGTGAGCGCGGCGATGGCCGATACGGAAGAGCTGCAGAAGACGCTGTTCAGGGAAATGCGCGGGCGCATCAAGGAGGATGACAGTTCCGTTCCGGCGCCCGACGGCCCCTGGTGCTACGGCATCCGCTATGTCAGCGGCGGCGAGCATCCGATTTCATTCCGTCTGCCGCGCGAGGGCGGCAAGGAAGAAATTCTGCTTGATGGGGACCGGGAAGCCAGAGATGCGGCCTATTTCCGGCTGGCCGGCAGCAGCCACGCGCCCGACCACCGGCATCTCGCTTGGGCCTATGACGACAAGGGATCGGAGTTTTTCACGCTCAAGGTACGCAACCTGGAAAGTGGCGCGGATCTCGATGACCTGGTCGAGAACACGGGCGGCGGCGGTGCCTGGACAGCGGACAGCGGCGGCTTCTTCTACACGGCGGTCGATGAAAATCACCGCCCGGCGCATATTTACTACCACCGGCTCGGCACGCCGCAGTCGCAGGATCGGCTGGTGCGCGAGGAGAGCGATCCGGGGTTCTTCATGGGCGTGGCGGAAAGCCGCCTGCACGATTACATCTTCATTGCCATCAATGATCACGAGACCAGCGAATGGTGGACCGTGCCCGCCGATGCGCCCGAGAAAGCGCCGCGGCTGGTGGCAGAGCGGCGCAGCGGCGTCGAATATTCACTGACCGAGGGCGGCGATGTCTTCTACATCCTGACCAATGTCGATGGCGCCAAGGATTTCAAGATCATGCAGGCACCGGTCGGCGCTCCCGAGCCGGACAACTGGACGGAGGTGGTGGCGCACAAGCCCGGACGCCTGATCCTGTCGATCTCCGCCTATGCCGATCATCTGGTCTGGATGGAACGGGAAAACGGGTTGCCGCGCATCATTGTGCGCCAGCGCAGCACCGGTGCGGAACACGCCATTGCCTTTGACGAGGAAGCTTACTCGCTCGGCTTCCAGGGATCGATGGAATACGACACCGAAACGGTGCGGTTCACCTATTCGTCGATGACGACGCCAAGCCAGCTGTTCGAATACAACATGCGCACGCGCGAGCGGCACCTGCTGAAAGAGACCGAGATCCCGTCCGGTCACAACCCCGAGGACTACGTGACGCGCCGCATCATCGCGCCAGCTCACGACGGCGAGAGCGTGCCGGTCACCCTGCTCTATCGCCGCGATACGCCGCTCGACGGCTCGGCCCCCTGCCTGCTGTATGGCTATGGCGCCTACGGGATTGCGATCCCCGCCGCCTTCAACTCGAACTGCCTGTCGCTGGTCGACCGCGGCTTCATCTATGCCATTGCGCATATCCGCGGCGGCAAGGAGAAGGGCTTTGCCTGGTACGAGGCCGGCAAACGCGCGCACAAGCGCAATACGTTTCACGATTTCATCTCGGCGGCCGAGGCATTGGTCGCGGCTGGGCTGACCCGGCACGACAGGATCATTGCCGAAGGCGGCTCGGCCGGCGGGATGCTGATGGGCGCGGTGGCGAACATGGCACCGGGCGCATTCGGCGGCATCATCGCCGCGGTGCCGTTTGTCGATGTGCTCAGCACCATGCTGGATGACAGTCTGCCGCTGACGCCACCGGAGTGGCCGGAATGGGGCAATCCCGCCGCATCCGAGCAGGACTACCAAATGATCGCCTCCTATTCGCCGTATGACAATGTGACACGCCAGGCCTATCCGCCGATCCTGGCGCTGGGCGGGCTGACCGATCCGCGCGTGACCTATTGGGAACCGGCGAAATGGATCGCCCGGCTGCGCGAGTGCTCGACCTCCGGCGAGCCGATGCTGTTGAAGACCAACATGGCGGCCGGACATGGCGGCGCAGCGGGGCGGTTTCAACGGCTTGAGGAAATCGCGTTCGAATACGCCTTTGCCTTGAAGGTTGTCGGGCGGGCCTGAACCCGCTGCAAGACGCGTGAAACGCGGCAAGATCGTGCCGCGGCGTGGTTCGGGCGCTGCTGCCCGTCGGCGGACGCCTGAGCGGCTTGCGATCACGCCCCGAGGTTGTCCGCTGGCGCCGATTTCACCGGGATTCCGCACCGGGCCTCGATTTTACCCAGCGCGCCACCTTCACCGTAAAATTACACATTTTTACTTGATTTCCCTTAGGGAATATGGTCCATTGCGCGTGGAAGCGGGGTTTGTTCTTCGCTGTTTTGGCGGATTTCGATCCTCCCGCTTCTGCGAAAGGCCTGCGCTACCTATTTATAGTAGGCTAAATTTCGCCTGTTTGAGGATTTTTGAGGGGCGCCCTAAGAGATAAACCAAACTGAATACTGTATTTTTTCCGATCAGAATCCCTTTTCACTACATAAATTTCAAATTTGCAAGAATAGTCTGGGCGTCTTTTCATTTTTATAGTTTTATTTTCAAGTTAACGGCTTTTGCCGATTTTCTCGATTGTCGTTTCAAGATAAAACGGCAAGATGTTCCGATCTCCCTCCTGACGACCTGCGAAACAGAAGTGTCCCTTAATATTGTCCTGGAATCGGGTTCGGATTTTGCCTTTCAGACAAGCCGGATATTTTCACCTTTTTAGGTAATAATGCCGGTTTCGGGGACCTTTGCCGTCGGGTCTTCGGCAGCCGTGCGAATGCTTTGGGGTGTGCTTTGCGCGCGAGGAATCGGAGCGGCACTTGCTTTCCCCACCTTACTTTTCCCACCATACTATCCCCACTTACGGGCCGCGTGCGATCGGACGCCAAACGCAGTGGCTGCGCAAGCGTGCGAGGTCAAAACCGGGACTCTGACACCGGCGACGGAAAAACCGGGGCTGCGATACTGCCGCCCGCCAACAGGCGTTCGACATCACCCCCCCCCCGGCCTGGTGCCGTTCGTTGAGACATGTCGGCAGGCTGAGCGCTCGAGCCATATCAAAGGCAAACCGCGCGGCAACCCATAATTCAATTCCGGGGTTCATCGCGGCCATCACCGGGCGGCAGCTTCATTGTCCGCTGCATTGGCAACTGCGTTGGCAGTTCATGAGCGCTTTGCGGGATTGCTCCGTGGGCGCTTGATATTCGCCCCGCCGGCGCTCGGGCCCGCTCGGCGCGCATCCCGTCCGGGCCGATCGGACAGCGACGGATGATCCTCTTTCGGGCCCCCGCAGGCGCAGGCGATACCGTTTGGTGCGGCGCCCCGTATCGCCCCCCCAGCAACGCTTGCGTCATATGAGGCCGCCCAGCGCAAACTGCCGGCTCGACAATCGTAAAATCAATATAGATGAATATTCAAATAGATAATTTTCTCTTTAGTCTTTACACAATACAAAGTTTTACTTGGTAATATTCATTTCCTATTGTAGTCGGGATTTCAATCCAATGTCTCATTTTTATGATCAATTGCGCCTGTTCCTCCGCGATGCGCGCGGCAATTTCGCCGTTTTCGCGGTCGCCCTTGTGCCGCTCAGCTTCGCGGCCGGCAGTCTCGTGCTCGATTTCGCCAATGTCATGATGGTCAAGGCGCGAACACAGAACGCAGCCGATGCTGCTGCGCTGGCCGTGGCGGCGCGCCTGGCGGATGGCACGCTGACAACGGCAAGCGAGGCCGAGTCCGAGGCTGTCGATTATTTCAACGGCGAGATCAGCAATGAGCTGGCGCATTTTTCCAGCTTCGCCGCGACGCCGAGCGCGAGCGTCAGCCAGACCCTCGCCAACGGCTTGCCGGTCTGGCAAGTCGCGGTCGATGTCGAAGCCTCCATCGATCTGACCCCGCTCGCAGTGCTGTTCGATGCGTCGACGATGACGTTCAATGTTCTGGCGGAAACGCAAAGCGCTTCGCAGGTGCAGCACGCCTTCTCGATGGCTCTGGTGCTCGACGTGTCCGGATCCATGGACTGGTACGGCGATTCTTCCACAACGCCTTCGAACGGGCAGCCCAAGAAGATCGAGGCCCTGAAAACAGCGGTGACCAACCTCCTGACGCAAATCGACGAGGCGGACCCCACGGCCGACTATTCGCGCGTCGGCGCCATTGCCTATAATTCGGATGTCGTCGATTACACCTTGATCGACTGGGGCACAGACGGCGTGCAGAGCTTCACCGACCGGCTCACGGCGTCCGGCGGCACGTCATCCTGGTACAGCTTTTTCCTTGCCTACGCCGCCCTCGGCGACGCGATCGAGGATTCCAGCCATCTCAACAAGAACGGGCTGACACCGGACCGGATCATGATCTTCATGACGGACGGCAACAACAATGCATTGCGTTCAGACTTCTACACGCAGAATTACTGCGATCTCGCCAAAGCTGACGGGATCACCATCTACACGGTGGCGTTCATGGCGCCGGACAAGGGCAAGGCATTGCTGTCCTATTGCGCGACCGACAGCGAGCACTATTTCGAGCCGAGCAGCGCCGACGATTTGGTCGATGCATTCTCCAGCATCGGGCAGACGTCGAGCGAGATGCTGGCGCGCCTGACGAAATAGGGCTGCCCCGGCCGCATGCGGCAAGCGGTATGTCGGGCGAACGGCATATCGATAGAATTTTACACACAGATTTAGGGGAAATTACAGACCTCTAATATGATGATGCGCGGATGTGTCATCACCGGCCACATTCGTCGCACCAGACGTTCTGCTTGAGTACGACCCAGGCGGCCCAGGCTTTCTGGCGCCGCCGCGACGGCAATTTCGCCATGCTTGCGGCAACCCTGGTGCCGATCTGTTTCGCCGTCGGCAGCCTGGCCATCGATGTGTCGAGCGTGATGGCCGTCAAGGCACGCTCGCAGCATGCGGCCGATGCGGCGGCGTTGGCGATCGCGGCGCGCCTTTCCAACGGCACAATCAGCGATGCCTCGACCGCTGAGGCGGAAACCCTCGATTATTTCAATGGCGAAATCAGCAATGAGCTGGCGCAATATTCAAGCTTCGCCGCGACGCCGGTGGCCACGGTCAACCAGATCAGCGTTGGCGGGCAGAATGTCTGGCAGGTCGATCTGCAGGTGGCCGGTTCGATCGCGCTCACGCCCCTGGCGAAACTGCTCAACGGCACGACGATGAACTTCGACGTGAGCGCGCGCACCGAAAGTGCGCCGCCGGTGCAGAACGCCTTCTCGATGGCGCTGGTGCTTGATGTCTCCGGATCGATGGACTGGTACGGCACCACGTCCTGGGCGCCGTCGAACGGGCAGCCGAAAAAGATCGAAGCGCTGAGAACGGCGGTGAGCAACCTGCTGACGCAGATCAAGACCGCCGACCCGGAGGCGAACTATTCGCGCATTGGCGGCACGTCCTACAACACATCCCTCGTTGACTACACGCTGATGCAATGGGGGACATCCGGTGCCGAGGAGTTCACCGAGGATCTCTCGGCCAATGGAGGCACTTCATCCTGGCTCAGCTTCTGGCTGTCGTACCAGATGGTCAAGGACGGCCTGGAGGAGACCTACCATCTGAACAAGAACGGGCTGACACCGGAAAAATTCATCGTCTTCATGACCGATGGCGACAACAATTACAGCAGTTCCGACACCTATACCCAGTACTATTGCGACGAGGCGAAGGGCGCCGGCATCACCATCTATACCGTGGCGTTCATGGCGCCGGACAAAGGCCAGGCTCTGCTCTCATCATGCGCGACCGATGCTGATCACTATTTCGAAGCGGAAACCGCCGACGATCTGATCGACGCTTTCGAGCGGATCGGCCAACGTTCCGAAGAAATCCTCGCCCGTCTGACGAAGTGACGCACCGCCCGCCGCCCTCAAGCTGATTTTAAGCCGTGCGCCCCGGCCGCCGGTCGCGTACGCGCCGCCCGCAAGGCCGCACGGCGGCTGCCTCCGCATGGCGGCGGGAAATCCATTCCGGTCTCGACGATTTGGCACAGATTGACGGCATTTTACCCATGCCTTTAGCGGTTTGTGCATGTTTTCATATTATTTTCTCGTGATACTCAAACGCACATCCGGCAGGTCGTCATGCTCGTTCATCGGTTTCGCAAGTTTCACTCCTTCGCCAACGACAGGCGTGGAAATTTCGCAATGTTTGCTGCGGTTCTCGTTCCCGTCTGTTTTGCCGCCGGCAGTGTGCTGCTGGACTTCTCCAATGTGATGACGGTGAAGGCGCGCACCCAGAATGCGGCCGACGCGGCAGCGCTCGCTGTCGCCGCGCGGCTGTCGGTGGGCGACCTCATCAACTCGTCCAAGGCCGAAAAGGAAGCCGAAGCCTATTTCAACGGCGAGATCAGCAATGAACTGGCGCAATATTCCAGTTTCGCCGCCACACCGGTGGCGACGGTCGGCAAGGTAACCCGCGACGGTCAGGATGTGTGGGAGGTCAATGTCAAGGTCGAGGGCTCGATCGGAGTGACGCCGCTGGCGTCGATATTCGATGCAGCAACCATGGATTTCGTGGTCAATGCCGACACGGAAAGCGCCCTGCCGGTGCAACACGCCTTCTCGATGGCGCTGGTGCTCGACGTATCCGGTTCGATGGACTGGTACGGGCAATATTCCTGGTCGCCGTCCAATGGACAACCCAAGAAGATCGAGGCCCTGAAGACCGCCGTCTCCAACCTGATGAGTCAAATCGATACGGCCGATCCGGATGCGAAATATTCGCGCACCGGTGCCATCACCTACAATTCCGGTGTCGTCGACTATCGACTGATGTCCTGGGGCACCAAACAGGTCACGAAATTCGCCGAAAAGCTAACGGCAAGCGGCGGCACGTCGTCGACCCAGAGCTTCTATCTCGCCTATGCCGCCGTCAATGCCCTGATCGAGGACAGCACTCACATCAACAAGAACGGCCTGACGCCGGAAAAGATCATGGTGTTCATGACCGATGGCGACAACAACAATGCCGTCGACGATGTCTACACCCTGGCCTATTGCACCGCGGCAAAGGCCGCCGGCATCACGATCTATACGGTGGCCTTCATGGCGCCGGACAAGGGTCAGTCCCTGCTCTCATCATGCGCAACCGACAGCGAACACTATTTCGAGGCGGAAACGGCCGATGACCTGATCGATGCCTTCGAGCGGATCGGTCAGCACTCCGAGCAGATCCTGGCGCGCCTGACGAAATAGGCCACCGCCGGTCGAGGACTATCGCGCCGGCACGGTCTTGAGATAGGCGGCAATCGCCTCGCGATCCGCAGAAGGCAGTTCGGCCATGTTCTTCTGCACAGCCACCATCGAACCACCGACGCTGTCGAAATCGGGCGTGAAACCGGATTCCAGATAATAGGCGATGTCGGCGGCGCTCCAGCTTTTCAGCGACGGGCTGCCCGGCGTGATGTTGGGCACACGTCCCTCGCCTTCCGGATTCGGCGCACCCGCCAGCCATTGATCCGTCTTCAAGCCGCCGAGCAGATTGCGCGGCGTGTGGCATTCGCCGCAATGGCCCGGCCCTTCGACCAGGTACTGGCCGCGCTGCAGCTGCGCATCGCCGTCCGCAAGCTCGGTTCGCGGCGCGTCATCGAAGAACAGAAACTTCCATCCGCCGAGCAAACGGCGCCAGCTGAAGGGAAATTTCAGCTCATGGTCGGGGTGTGTGGCATCGCTGGCCGGCAGGGTTTTGATGTGGGCGAAAAGGTCGGCAATGTCCTGATCGCTCATGCGGACATAAGACGCGTAGGGAAAGGACGGATAAAGATGGCTGCCGCCCGGAGCGATACCGGCCAGCATGGCGTTGGAAAACTGATCCAGCGTCCATTGTCCGATGCCGGCATCGGGATGCGGCGAAATGTTCGGCACGACGAATGTGCCGAAATCGCTGGTCAGGCGCAGACCGCCCGACAGCCGCTTGCGGTCGTCGCCGCTAGCCTCCTTTTCGGCATGGCACGACGCACAGCCTCCGGCCCAGAACACGCGTTCGCCGCGCGCCGGGTCGGCCTCGATGGCCTCGATGGCGGCAAGGCGTTCGGCGCTCACCGCGCGCGGTGCCGTCACGGCCCAAAAGACGCCGAGACCGGCGATCAGCGCCGCAACGGCGAGCCCGCCAAGAAGGCGGACGCGCCGTTTTGCGACCGGCCGGCCGTTTGCTGCCGCCATGCTCAGCTCTTCTTGATGCGATAGGTCTCGTGGCAGGCGCCGCAATTCTTGGTCAGCGGGCCGAATACCGCTTTCAGACCGTCGAGATCCGCCGGCGGGTCGGCGAGGATGGCGTCGGCGTCGCTTTGCAGCTTGTCAGCCTTGGCGCGGAAATCCTCCATGTTCTCCCAGATGGCCGGGGCGGCCTCGGTCTCCATGCCGGTCTCGCTGCCTTCGGGGAACAGCTCGGGAAACTTCTCGACATTGGCGGAAATGGTTTCCAGCGCGGCGATCACCGCGGCCTGGTCGAACGGTTCCTCGCCCTTGACCATCTTGGCCATGGTGCCGGTCGCGCCGCCCACCCCCTTCATCAGTTCCTGCCGCTCCTTCTGCGGCTCGTCGGCGGCGAAGGCCAGTGTGGCACAGCCGATCCCGAATGCGGCGGCAGTGAAAATCAGACGCAACTTCATCATCTTCTCCCTTTAGAGACCTGCGCCAATCAGCAGGCCTGCAGATGATTGCATGACCGGCTGGGAGATAAAATCACAAAAGCGTGATGCATGCGAAGAGTGGCGCGCCCTGGGGTCGACAGGTCACGGTCGCAAAAAAAGCCCCGACGTTTCCGCCGGGGCTTTTGCAGTGTCTCAGAGCGGGCCTTAGCTGTCAGACAGCCGCTTCGTACATTTCCAGCACGTGATCCCAGTCGATCAGATTGTCGACGAAGGCCTCAAGGTATTTCGGCCGCGCATTGCGGTAGTCGATGTAATAGGAGTGCTCCCAGACATCGACGCCGAGAATCGGGCTGGCGCCATGCATCAGCGGATTTTCGCCATTCGGGGTCTTCATGATCTCGATCTTGCCGTTCTTGACGGCAAGCCAGGCCCAGCCCGAGCCGAACTGGCCGACGCCGGCAGCGACGAAATCCGACTTGAACTTGTCGAAGCCGCCGAGATCGCTGTCGATGGCCTGCTGCAGCTTGCCGGGCAGCTTGTTGCCGCCGCCGCCCTTCTTCATCCAGCGCCAGAAGTGAATGTGGTTGTAATGCTGGCCGACATTGTTGATCAGCCCGGCATTGCCCTCGTCGTAAGCGGCCTTGCAGATTTCCTCGAGCGACTTGCCTTTATGAGCCGAGCCGGCGAGCAGGTCATTGCCCTTGGTGACATAGGCCTGATGGTGCTTGTCGTGATGGAACTCAAGCGTTTCCTTCGACATGTAGGGCGCCAGGGCGTCGTAGTCGTAAGGCAGTTCCGGAAGTTCGAGAGGCATATGCAATCTCCATGGTTCGAGGGTTTTGGCAAGGCCGGATGGGCCGATGGATCGGGTATCCCCCGCTTGCCGTCAGCCGCACCCATTCCGCCGCAGAAAACCGGTGTACGGATCTGTCGCCTTACATAGAGCCATCGGTTTTTCCTGACAATGTCCGAACCGCTTTTAAACAGCGGACCAGGGAACGGGCCTGCCCGCAAACCGGCGTGCCGCGATGTTTCCCCAAAGTTTTACATATAAACTACAGATAGAAGATTCATTTGTTTTTCATTTATCAAGTAAATAATTGTTTTTTATTTTATAATTTGTATTTAATACAAGGTTTTTAATATGAAACATGTATTTAAACATACGAAACATGAATCAAGCGGGAACTTCGGAATTTTCACGGCCCTATTGTTGCCGGTCGTCCTGGCAACTGCCGGCATGGCATTTGATCTTTCCAATGCCAATCGTGTCCGGTCGCTGCTGACACATTCGGCCGACAGCGCGGTGCTTGCGGCGCTGCAGCAGGCCAACAGCGATCTCGTGATGAATGGCGCAAAGACGGTCTACACAGCCGAGGAACTGCTTTCGGAAGACTTCATGCTGGCCAACAGCGACGACTACATGTCCTTCACGCTCACCGAGTTTGTGGTCACCGTGGAGGACATTTCCAATGTCCTGACCGCCACCGCCACCTATACGGCGGAACTGGATACGACGATCATGCACCTGTTCAATTACGAGACCATCACGATCAGCGACACGGTCCGCGCCGAGACCAACGCCGCCCAGAGCGCCAATTTCTATTTCCTGATCGACAATACCCCCTCGATGGGAGTTGCCGCGACGACCGACGACATCGCGCTGATGCAAGACAGCACACCTGATGGCTGCGCCTTTGCCTGCCACACGGAAAACGACAATGACAATTACCTCACTCTCGCCGAGACCTACGGCGTCAACATCCGCATCGATACGGTACGGCGCGGCGTGCAGGAATTGTTGAACGACATTTCCAGCCGCCAGTACTATCCGGATCAGTTCAGGGTCGGCATCTATTCATTCGGCGAGACGGCGAAAACCATGGGGCTGACGGAGATTGCGCCGCCTTCGAGCGATTTCGACGCGCAGGCCGCCATGGCGACTCAGCTGCAATTGATGAGCATCCCCTATCAGAACTACAACAAGGACCAGCAGACGCATTTTGCGGCAACTCTTTCCGATCTGATTCCGGTGATCACCGGTCACCAGGCCAGCGAGGCAGAGCGGGACGCGATTGTCGTTCTGATCTCCGACGGCGTCGGGGACGCGCGGCGACCTTATGCCTGCACGCGGAGCGTCATCCGCGCGACGCGCTGCATCGAACCGATCGACGATGCCGTCTGCACCGATATCAAGGCCGCCGGGATCCGCCTCGCGGTGCTCTACACGACCTATCTGCCGCTGCCCTCCAGCCCCTTCTACACGCGCTATGTGGCGCCGTTTCAGGATGACATCCCGACACAGATGGCCACATGCGCGACGCCGGGCCTTTATGCCGAGGTCGGCTTTAACGACAGCGTTCCAGCTGCCATTTCCGAACTTTTCGACACCGCGATCGAGATGCCGCGGCTGACCAAGTGAATAGTGCGCGTTCGGGACAGCGGGTTGGACCTAGGCGGAATGCGCCCAGTCCATGTAAAGGTCACGCACGGCATGGGCGACCGGGCCCGGCTGCAGGTCGCGCTCTTCGAAGCGAATGACCGGCACGACCTTGGAATGGTTGCCTGTCGCGAAGATCTCGTCGGCATCGCGGAAATCGGCCATGGTCAGCGATTTCTCGACCACCTGGCGGCCATCGGCGCGCATCAATGTCATGGCCCGGTGGCGGGTGATGCCGGACAGGAACGAGCCATTCGGCACGGGCGTGAAGACGACACCGTCCTTGACCATGAAGATGTTCGAGGTGGCGGTTTCGGCGACATTGCCGACCATGTCGAGCATCAGGGCGTTGTCGAAACCGCGGGCCTGCGCTTCGCGTATGGCGCGGCCGCTGTTGGGATAGAGGCAGCCGGCCTTGGCGTCCGTCGGCGCGGTTTCAAGCGATGGCCGGCGGAACGGGGACAGCGTCAGCGAGAAGCCGGAGGGCGCGATCATCGGCGATTCAAACAGGCAGAGGCAAAAACGCGTCGATGCCGGATCGGCCGGCACGCCCATGTAGCCGCCGTGCTCGGCCCAGTACATCGGCTTGACGTAGATCGCCGTCTTGCCGTCGAACTTCTTCACCCCATCGGCGACCAGCGCCTCGATCTGTTCGGCCGGGACCGTGGCTTCGAGGCCAAGGGCACGCGCCGAGCGGTTGACCCGCTGGCAGTGCAGATCGAGATCGGGGGAAACCCCCTCAAACCATCGGGCGCCGTCGAATACAGTCGACGCCAGCCACATGGCGTGGCTGACCGGGCCGATCAGCGGCGGGTTGCCCTCGATCCAGTCCCCGTCAACATAGGTCCATGTGGGTGTTCCGGCGCGCGTGCCGTGGGCCATTCCGCTCTCCTTGCCATGCTGTGCGGAGAGCAGCCAAGCGGTCCGCCCGCACGGCGTCAAGCTGAAAATCGCGTCGCTGGAAGGCGGGAGGCAGAGAACGCAGCATCCTTGCGTGAACGCACGTGCGGGCAAAACAATATGAGAGCGCTGGGGGAAAGCGGGGCACGCGGTGGCGGCCATTGCATGTTGGGCTGCCCACGGTTTACCCTTGCAAGCGGCGCTGCAGGGCAGCCACAGCCGCACGCGCCGCGCCATGTCCACCTGTCCGCCATGTCATGCCAGTCCGGGAAAGATCGCTTCATGCCTCACGCCGCATTCGTCTTTGATGCCTATGGCACACTGTTCGACGTGCATGCGGCCGTGCGCCGGCATGCCGAGGCCCTCGGCAGCGAGGGCCCTTTGCTGTCGGAAATCTGGCGGGCCAAGCAGCTGGAATATTCCTGGACGCGGGCCCTGATGGGCGCCTACCGGGATTTCTGGAGCCTGACGGAAGAGGCTCTCGACCATGCGTTCGAGCGGGTGCCGTCCGCCGATCGCAGCCTGCGATCGCAACTGCTCGAGGCGTATTGGAAGCTCGATTGCTACGCAGAAGTGCCGGCGGTGCTCGGCGCCCTGAAGAATTCCGGCGCCAAGATCGCCATTCTGTCGAACGGGTCTCCGGCGATGCTGGACTCGGCGGTGAAGAATGCCGCGCTCGATACGATCATCGACGATGTCTTCTCGGTCGATGCCTTGCAGACCTTCAAGACCGCGCAGTCCGTCTATGAACTGGTCACCACGCAATACCGGCTGTATGCCGAGGCGGTCTCCTTCCAGTCGTCCAATCGCTGGGATATCGCGGGAGCGACGCGGTTCGGTTTCCGCACTGTCTGGATCAATCGCGGCGGCATGCCGGACGAGTATCCGGATCTCAAACCCCAGCTGATACTGCCGGATTTGTCAGCCCTGACAGTGACTTGAAACCGCCGGCGACAGACCGGGGCGCGCGGGGTTAACTTGCAGTGCAGCATGTGCTATGCTGCAGCTGCTAAGTAAAATTGTAAATGTGATGGAACCTTCACGCTTCTGAGCAGTTCAGTCCGGTGTTGGAAGCGGGAGTCGGATGGATGGAACAGAGCGCCAGTTTTTACGAATTTGTCGGATTTCAAGCGCCACAGGTTCCCGAGCCCGCAGATCTCGCCGATCTTCGCATCAATGTCCTCAACACCGCCATCCTCCTCGACTTTGACGGCACGCTTGTCGACATCGCGGCGCGGCCGGACGCGATCCGCTACACGCCGGCCGATGGCCGCCTGCTCAGCAGCCTGATGCAGGGATTTCACGGTGCCGTCGCGGTCGTCACCGGCCGTGATCTCGCGGATATCAGCTATTATCTCGGCGGTTTTGCCGGCACGGTTTCCGGCGGCCATGGCGCGCAGATCCGCCGCGACGGCGAGATCGTCACGCAGGCCGAGTTCGACGCCGAGCGGCTTGAGCATATCAAGAATGCGGTGACCGAATTCGCGGTGATCGATCCGCGCGTCATCCTCGAGGAAAAGTCGACCGGGATGGTTCTGCACTTCCGTCAAAATCCCGAGGTGGAAAGCCTGGTGCGGACCTTCGCCGAGTGTCTTTTGTCGGGATGTGATGATTTCGAACTGCAGCCGGCGAAGATGGCCTTCGAGATCAAGCCGAAGAATATCTCGAAAGCAGCGGCGATCGAGCAGATCCTGCAGCAGCCGGAATTTGCCGGGCGGGTGCCGCTTTATGCGGGTGATGACACCACCGATGAGACGGCATTCGCCTGTGTCAACGACATGGGCGGGTTGTCGATAAAGATCGGCGCGGGCCCGACCTGCGCGCAATATCGGGCCGAAAGCCCGGCGGTGCTGAAACGGTGGCTGTCGGCCACGCTGTCAAAACGGAGAAACTAACGTGTCCAGACTGGTGATCATTTCCAACCGTGCGCCCTCCGTCGACGGAGCCAGCGATTCGGGCGGATTGGTGGTTGCCCTGAAGGATGCGCTGAGCAAGCGCGGCGGGCTGTGGATCGGCAGCGCACCGGCGGCCAGCGAGGACCCGTCGCAAAGCATCATCATGCATGAGCGCAGCGATTTCGACATCGGTCTGTTCGAACTCGAGCCGCAGTTGCAGCGCGATTTCTATCTCGGCTACTCGAATTCCGTTCTCTGGCCGGCCTTTCACGGGCGCCTTGACCTGATCGATGTGCAGCCGGACTACATCCGCGCCTATCGCGAGGTGTCCAAGCGCGTCGCCCGCATGGTCGCCAAGGTGATCGGCGATGATGACGTCATCTGGATTCACGACTACCAGCTGATCCCGCTGGCGCATGAATTGAAGAAGGCGGGACTGACCAACCGCATCGGCTTTTTCCTGCACATCCCGCTGCCGGATCTGCAGACCTTCCGGGCCATTCCGGAATGGAAGGACATCGCCGGGTGGCTGGCGTCCTACGATGTCATCGGCTTTCAGGCGAAACGCGATGTCGCGCATCTGATCGACATCTTCCGGCACACGCTGAACGGTGAGTTGCGCTTCAACGGCAACATGTCCATCGATGGCAAGGAAATTTCGCTGGGCTGTTTCCCGATCTCGATCGACGTGCAGGGTTTTGCCGCCATGGCGGCTGAAACGTCACGCAAGGTCGAACCGCCGGCGTTGCCGCGGCTGATCGGTGTCGATCGCCTCGATTACTCCAAGGGACTGCCGCAGCGGCTGGCCGGCTACGAGCATTTTCTCGAAAGCAATCCGGGCTATCACTGCAAGGTGTCGCTGTTGCAGATCGCGCCGCCAAGCCGTGATGACGTTGAAGCCTACAAGGAGATCCGGGCGGAACTGGAAGCAATCACCGGCCGCATCAATGGCCGCTTCGGTACCGTGGACTGGGTGCCGCTGCACTACATCCACCGCTCCCTGCCGCGCAATGAACTCGCGGCGCTCTACCGATATTCGCGCCTGGCGCTGGTGACGCCGTTGTTTGACGGCATGAACCTCGTTGCCAAGGAGTATGTGGCGGCGCAGGACAGTGCCGATCCCGGGGTGCTGCTGTTGTCCCAGTTTGCCGGCGCCGCCGAGGAGATGAAGGAAGCCCTGATCATCAATCCGCATGATCCGCAGGGACTTGCAAAGGCTATCCGGCGCGGTCTGGAAATGCCGCTTGAGGAACGACGCGAGCGTCATGAGGCCCTGTACAAGCGGTTGGCGGACAACGATGTCTCAAAGTGGAGCGAGACATTCATCAAGCAGCTGGAACTGCCGGTGAGCACTCCGGCGCCAGAGGCGATGCCGATAAACCTCGATCGCCGGGCAAGGCCGCTGATGCAGCCGCAGCACCGCTAGCGCGCCGTCGTGCGAGCCAAGCCTCGGAACCATCCCGACAATTTCGAGTTGTTGATCGGAGAAGATGGCAAGAAGGGGATCTCACCGGGGCAGAAATGCGGCGTTCTCACATCAAAGTGACTTCTGCCACCGCGCTGTGACTGGATTGTCACGTACCTGCCGTGGGAAAACCACATTCGACCTCCTATCCACTCTGCAAGATCAATCCGCTCAGGGGCCTTTACATGCATGACCAGAATACCGGAACGCAAAGGGCGTTCGGACTTTCACGACGTTCCCTCCTGCGTTTCGGCGTCGGCGGCGCGGCCGCCGGGCTGATGGCCGGTTGCGCGGCTCCGCAATCCACGGTCACGTTCCGTCAGCAGACGGACCCGGCTTTCCGCTCGCCGCAATCCCCTTCAGCCGGTCTGACGCGGCGCTCGGCATTCTACGACGAGATCTATGGCGCCAAGCCGGATGAATTGTTTCCGCTGCCGGCGATTCCCTATTGGGAGATCGATCCCATCTATCTGCGCCAGGAAGTCGCCGATCCGACGGGCGAGCGGCCCGGCTCGATCGTCGTCGACACCAGCCAGCGCTTTCTCTACCTCGTGCGCGAGAACGGCCGTGCCATGCGCTATGGCGTCGGGATCGGCCGCCAGGGCTTTTCCTGGTCGGGCCGCGCCATCGTGCAGTGGAAGAAGAAGTGGCCGACCTGGACACCGCCGGCGGAGATGATCGCCCGCGAACCGGAGCTCGAGAAGTATTCGGCCGATAACGGCGGCATGCAGCCGGGGCTCGACAATCCGCTTGGCGCCCGCGCCCTTTACATCTTCCAGGGCGGCGAGGACACGCTGTATCGCCTGCATGGCAGCCCGGAATACCAGTCGATCGGCAAGGCCGTTTCCTCAGGATGCGTGCGGCTGATCAACCAGGATGTCTGCGATCTGTATGATCGCGTTCCCGCCAAGACCCCGATCCTGGTGCGCTGAGCAACAAAGGGGCGGCCGAGGGGCCGCCCTGACTGATCACCGCCTGGTGCGGCGGCATTCGCCGCAACTCTAATCGCAAGCGGCTGTGATGATGATCTCGACGCCGAGCTGCGGGCGGGCCAGCTTCGCCTCACCGCAGGCGCGGGCCGGGGCATGACCTTCCGGCACCCATTCGTCCCACACGGCGTTCATCTCGGCGAAATCGGACATGTCCGCCAGCCAGATGATCGCCTGCAGGATGCGGTCGCGCGACGAACCGCCCTTCTCGAGGAGTGCATCGACGCGCGACAGGCAGTCGCGGGTCTGCTCGGTGATCGTATCGCCGGCGCCGACCTGGCCGCACAGATAGAGCGTTCCATTGTGCCGGACAATCTTGCTCATGCGCGCCGATGTCTCAAGTCTTTCAATCATTTGCAGTCTTTCCTGAATGTTTGTATGGGCGCTTGTAGGCACCGTGTCTGCGGCGGCGTTGCGACCCTAGAAGCCCTTTTTCAGGGAGCCGAGAATGCCGCGCACCAGCGCCCGGCTGATGGTCGTCGCGGCCGTGCGCGCCGCAGACTTGATGACCGCCTCGGTGACGGTCTGGCGGTTGCTTGAGCGGCGCCGGCTGCTCTTGCGGCGCGTTGTAGATTTGCGGCGTCCGCTGCGTTCGCGCTCATCATCATCGTCATCGCCGCCAAAGCCGGGCAGCGTCCAGCGGCGCGACTCGTCGATCTCGCGATCCTCTTCCTCCTCGGCGCGGCGCTGTTCCTCCTCCTCTTTCGCAGCCTGCTCGGCGCGTTCTGTGAGAATTTCATGGGCGCTCTCACGGTCGATGTCCTCGTCATACTGGTCGGCCACCGGGCTGACGGCCATCACCTTCTGGCGCTCCGGATCGGTCAACGGGCCAAGGCGCGAGGATGGCGGGCGCACCAAAGTGCGCTCGACGATGGAGGGCACCCCCTTGCTTTCGAGGGTCGAGACCAGCGCCTCGCCGACGCCGAGCTGGGTGATCGTCTCGAAGCTGTCGAAATCGGGATTGGGGCGGAAGGTCTCGGCGGCAACCTTGACGGCCTTTTGTTCGCGCGGGGTGTAGGCGCGCAGCGCGTGCTGCACCCGGTTGCCGAGCTGCGAGAGCACCGAATCGGGCACGTCGAGCGGGTTCTGGGTGACGAAGAAGACGCCGACGCCCTTCGAGCGGATCAGCCGCACCACCTGCTCGACACGATCAAGCAGGATGCGCGGCGCGGAATCGAACAGCAGATGCGCCTCGTCGAAAAAGAACACCAGGCGCGGCTTGTCCGGATCGCCAACCTCGGGCAGCTGCTCGAACAGTTCCGACAGCAGCCACAGCAGGAATGTGGCGTACAGGCGGGGGTTCATCATCAGCTTGTCGGCGGCCAGCACGGAAATGGCACCCCGGCCATCATTGGTGGTGCGCATGATGTCGGAGATTTTCAGCGCCGGCTCGCCGAAGAAATTCTCGGCGCCCTGCTGCTCGAGCACCAGCAGATCGCGCTGGATGGCGGCGACGGACTGTTTCGAAATGTTGCCATAGACACGCGAGAGCTCGTCGGAATGCTCCGACATGTAGGTGAGCATCGAGCGCAGATCTTTCAGATCGAGCAGCGGCAGACCGCCCTCGTCGGCGATCTTGAAGGCAATGTTGACGACGCCTTCCTGCGCGTCGGTGGCGTCCATCAGCCGCGACAGCAGCAACGGCCCCATCTCGCTGATCGTGGTGCGCACGCGGTGCCCCTTTTCGCCGAAAAGGTCCCAGAAAATGACCGGAAACTCCTGCAGATCATAGGGATCGAGGCCGATGGTCGCGGCGCGCTTTTCAAGAAAATCCTTGCGCTCTCCGATCGCCGCGATGCCCGACAGATCGCCTTTCACATCGGCGCAGAACACCGGCACGCCGGCATTGGAAAAGCCTTCGGCGAGAATCTGCAGGGTGACCGTCTTGCCGGTGCCGGTGGCGCCGGTGACGAGACCGTGACGATTGGCGTATTTCAGATCGAGATATTCACCCTTGTTGACCGTGTCATCGGGCTTGCGGCTGGTGCCGATGTAGATCTTGCCGTCTTTGAGCATGTTGTATTCCGTTTCCCCTGTGCCACCCCCGGCCCTGTGTGCCCGGGGCGCTGCGATGCAACGCGTGGCCATCGGCCCCCGCATGACTTATAGGTAAATCGAAGAGGGCGAACAATGGCCTGATCGCCGTCATGCTGTGGGTTGGCCGCTTCGGCGCACTGCGCTCGGCAGCCGAACCCGGAGCACAGGCAGAGCAGGCGGAGCGGCAATCTTCGCTTGAAACTCGACCTTACCTTGCGTACTGATCAGGTAAGAATTTGCCAATGCAAAGGAGATCCCCATGGAAGAACTTATCAAGCGCATCGAGGCCGCTGTCGGAATCGATGCGGAAACGGCGCAGAAGGCTGTCGGCGCCATCCTGAATTTCCTCAAGTCGGAAGGGCCGGATGACAAGGTGCAGGAAATGCTTGCCGCCCTGCCCGGCGCCGATGTGTTCATGGAAATGGCTGCCGGAGAAGGCGGCGGCATGGGCAGCCTGATGGGCGGCGGCGTGATGGGCCTCGGCTCGAAGCTGATGGGCATGGGGCTCGACATGGGCCAGATCTCCTCGGTGGCCAAGGAAACCGTCGGTTTCGCGCGTGAAAAGGGTGCGGGCGGCGCGGTCGACGATATCGTCAACTCGATCCCCGGCCTCAGCCAGTTCGTCTGAGCGCACGCCGCGTGTGAACCCGTGATCCACCCGGCGTCTCGGCGCCGGGTTTTTTGTTTTATTGGGGCCGTAAACCGTGTTGAAGGCAAAGATGAAGAGGTGGGCTCTTGCAGCGGCCGCGCTGCTCTCGTTTACCACCCTGCTTTCGGCGCAAGATCTGACAGACGAGCAGGTCGTCGGCATGGCGCGCGAGAGCTTCGCACCGGTGATCGCCCAATATGACATTCCGGGATTGGTTGTCGGCATCACCTTACGCGGCGAACAGCACTTCTATGCGACCGGATTGGCCGTGCGAGACGGCAAGGTCGCGGCATCGCCGGAGACCATCTTCGAGCTTGGGTCGATCAGCAAGATCTTCAACGCAACCCTTGCGGCACTGGCCGAACAACGCGGCCACATCGATCTGGAAGCCCCTGTCTCGGACCGTCTGCCAAAGCTGAAAGGCTCTGCCTTGGGCGGCATCAAGCTCGGTGATCTCGCCACACACGTCACAGGTGGTCTGCCGCTGCAGGTTCCGGGCGGGATCAGGGATGTGCCCGCACTGATCGACTGGCTGGCCGACTGGCGACCGCCGCAACCCGGAACGCGCAGCTATTCGAATGTCAGCATCGGCCTGCTGGGTTACATCACGGCGGAGGCCCTGGGCATGCCCTATGCGCAGGCTGCAGAAGAGATCCTGTTTCCGGCGTTAAGCCTGACCAGCACCTTCGTGAATGTGCCGGAGTCGGCCATGCACCGCTACGCCTATGGCTATCATCGCGAGTCCGACGCGCCGATCCGGGTGAACCCGGGTGTGCTGGCGGACGAGGCTTACGGCGTCAAATCCACCGCCCGCGACATGCTGCGCCTGCTCGACCTCGAACTCGGCCGTGGCGATGCCGACCCGGCGCTCGCTGCTGCCCTCAAACGCACGCGCGAGGGCCGGGCGGAGACGGCCCATTACACGCAGGCCATGATTTGGGAGCAATATCCGTGGCCCGCAGACAGGACCGTGATCGAAGCCGGCAACGGCTATGACTTCATCCTGTCACCGCAGCCGGTCACGGCGATTGCGTCTCCCTTGCCGCCGCAGCAGAACGTCATTCTGAACAAGACCGGGGCCACCAGGGGTTTCGGCGCATATGTGGCGTTGTTGCCCAGTCAGGACCTTGGTGTCATTGTCCTCGCCAACCGGAACTATCCCAATGAGGCGCGTGTGCGCGCCACATACAATCTGATCGAGGAGCTTCTGGCGGCACAAGATTAGCGGCCTGGGACGAGGTCGACCAACACGGTTTGTGGACACCCTTTGTGTCTCAGCCCGGAACGATGCGGTCGCTGCCGGCCCCTCGCCCGCCCGCTCGGGCGCGATCTGTGCCGGAATGACACAGTTTCCGCTGGCACGTTTCCTGCTTGGTAACGCTATGACCCGGACGCCTGCGCCCTCTTTGCCGACCCGTCGCCGCCTTCTGACCGGAGTGTCGGGCCTTGCCGGTCTGGCCGGCCTTGCCGTCATGTCCACCGGCCTGGTGCGGGCGGCCTCCGCCGAGCCAACCCTCCTGGCACAGGCGGATCTGCGCGGCGGGCATGATGGCGATCTTGCCGGACTGCTGCCCGATGTCGTCGATGATCAGAGCCGCCGCCTGCAACAGGCGATCGATGACGCGGCGCGCGAGGGCCGGATTTTGCGATTGCCGGCGGGCGATTATTATTTCTCCAATCTGACGCTGCCCGATGGGGCGCGGCTCGCCGGTGTGCCGGGAGCCACCCGCCTGATCTATACGGGGCGCGGGCACGGGCTGCTTGCCGAGGGCGGGGAGCGGGTCGCGCTTGATGGCCTGGTGATCGACGGCGCCAATCAGCGGCTCGGCGAGCATGTGCGCGGACTGGTGCAGTTGCGCAATGTCGGAAACCTCACGCTGCGGGACGTGCAGATCGCCGGTTCGGCGAAATATGGCCTGGCACTCGAAGGGTGCGGCGGAACGGTCGAGCAGTGCGACTTGTCCGGCGCGGCGGAGGCGGGCCTTTATGCCGTCGAGAGTCGGACCCTGACGATCCGCGACAACCATGTGCATGATTGCGGCAATGGCGGCATTCTGGTGCACCGCTGGAGCAAGGGCTTTGACGGGACGCTGATCAGCGGCAACCGGATCGCGCGGATCGCGGCGACGAACGGCGGCACCGGGCCGTTCGGCAATGGAATCAATCTGTTCCGGGCCGGCGGCGTGATCATCAATGGCAACCATGTCAGCGATTGCGCTTTTTCGGCGATTCGCGCCAATTCGGCGGACAATTGCCAGATCATCGGCAACCAGGCGCTCCATTCGGGCGAGACGGCGATCTACAGCGAATTCGAGTTCAGCGGGGCGGTGATTGCCAACAATCTGATCGATGGCGGCACGATGGGCATCTCGGTGGCCAATTTCGATCGCGGCGGGCGGCTGTCGGTGATTTCGGGCAATCTCGTCCGCAACCTTTCCACGAGCGGCCCCTATGTGCCGAAGAATTCCGGCTTCGGCATCGGCATCGCCGTCGAAGCCGATGCCAGCGTGTCCGGCAACACGATCGAGGGGGCGCCGAAATGGGGCGTCATGGCCGGCTGGGGCCCGTATCTGCGCGATGTGGCGCTGACCGGCAACATGATTCGGCATTGCGGCGCCGGCATCGCGGTCAGCGTGGTCGAGGGCGCCGGAGCGACGCTGGTGCAAGGCAACATCTTTTCGCACACACCGCAGGGCGCCGTCATCGGCACGCGCTGGAACGAGACCGTCACCGGTGACCTGGCGCGCCAGGGAGCCGAGGCTTTTGCGCATCTGACCGTGCGCAACAATGTCGCCGGATAGAAACGCCGGCCGGCGGCCTGCCGTCAGTAGGGTGTGCCATCCTTGCGGGTGAAGATCCAGGCGCCGTCGCTGCCGAGCGCGGCGACGAGATCGTCCTTCGGGTACTCGCCGCTGTCGCCGGGCCGGCGGTCGCCGATCTCGAGAATGACCGCCGGACGATCGCTGCGGTTGACGATATGATGGGCCAGCCCGCCGGCCTTGAAGCCGCTGCACATCCCCGGTTGCAGGTCGATCTCGCCGGTGTCGGTGACCAGGGTCGGCGCGCCCTCCAGCACATAGACGAACTCATCCTGGCGCGAATGGCGGTGCAACAGCGCCGTCTCGGCGCCGGGTTCGAGCCGTGTCAGATTGACCCCGAAATTCGTCAGGCCGAACAGGTCGCCAAGCGGGTGCTTGTGGCGGCCGGCCATGCGGCTGGCAAAGGGTTCGGGATAGTTGGAGGGCTTTTGCCGCGCCGGCGCGTCGGCGGCCCGGATGGCCAGCGGTTTCTCAGCCTCACTCATTGCGGGTCTCCGTTTTGCGCGCCGACAACCCTGCAGCTCAGCCCGATCAACCGGCGCGCAGTTCGTCGGCCGGGCGTTCCTCGCCGACAATGGTGCCGTTCCAGTTTTTCAATGTGCGCTGAGCGAGCTTATCGAGCTTTGCCGCAAGGTCCCGGTCGGCGGCATCAAACAGGCGCGCCAGCGTTGCGGCAACCATGATCTCGGCGGCGCGGGTGGCGCCATCGTCGGCTTTCAGGGCGATGCCGAGACCGAGCTCGGGAATGGCGGCGCAGTAGACGCCCTCGGCGCCGGTCTTGGCATAAATACGCCCGGGGGCCAATTGCATCAGAGTGGTGCACATGCGCCGGGTGCCGGCAACGAAAAACGGCTCGGCCATCGAAGCCTCGATCAGCGTTCGGGCGGCGCGGGCGCGTTCGGCTGCAAGGCCGGTTCCGGTGGCCAGGCGGGCATAGGTATGAGCGAGCCGGTCAAGCGGCACCGCATAGGTGGGAATGTTGCAGCCATCGGTGCCGCAGACATCATGGCCGAGCGGCGTCGAAGTCAGTTCGGCCATGGCATCGCGGATGTGCTGCTGCACGGGATGATCATAATCGACATAGCCGGCATGCGCGATGCCGGAATGGCAGGCAAAGCAGAGAAAGCCGGCATGCTTGCCGGAACAATTGTTGAGCAGCGGCGTCGGATGCGCGTGCGCCCTTGCCTGGGCGCGCATCACACGCGGCTCAAGGCTCCAGTGGGACCCGCATCCCAGCGCCGCCTCATCCAGCCCGGCTTTGGCGAGCATGGCGGCGGCCAGTTCGGCGTGCTCGGGTTCGCCGGAATGCGAGGCGCAGGACAGGGCCAGTTCGCGCTGGCCGAACCCATAGGCCTCGGCGGCGCCGCTCTCGACCAGCGGCAGGGCCTGCAGCACCTTGATCGCCGATCGCGGAAAGACCGGTTCATCGACCGCGCCGAGCGCGAGGACAGTGGCGCCGTCGGCATCGAAAACCACAACGCGGCCCGTATGGCGGCTTTCCACCAGATCACCACGGGTGATTTCGACCAGAACCGGGTTGTGCATGCTCTTCTCCGGCGATTGCGGGCAGCGTGGCGCGGTGTGGCGCCCGGAAGTCGCAGCAGCCAGTTCATCCACTCCATCAGCGATGCCCCTATGCTGATGCAGGTTCCTTCTAGCGCGGGAGATGAAACGGATGCAAATCGAAAACAATCGCCTCGTCGGCGCCGACAACCAGCCGGTGCGCTTCGTCGCCGCTGCCCATTCCGGCAGCGCCATCGTGCCGCGCTATATCGTCATGCATTATACCGCCGGGGGTGCTGCCGCCGGAACGGTGCGCTATTTCGCCTCTCCCGGCGCGCGCGCCTCGGCGCATTTCGTCGTCAGCCGACAGGGGGCGATCGTGCAGCAGGTGGCCTGCGACCGCGCCGCCTGGCATGCCGGACGCAGCCGGTGGCGCGGCATCGACGGGCTGAATGCCCATTCGATCGGGGTGGAACTGGCCAATTGGGGTCTGTTGCAGCGCGGACCGGACGGCTTTGTCAGCCATGCGGGCGTCGCCGTCGATCGCGGCCGCGTGGCGATTGCCGCGCACCGCAACGGACCGGCGGAGGCGCTCGCCTGGGAGCGCTTCGCGCCGGTGCAGGTCGAAGCGGCGGCTGAGCTGGTGGCGGCGCTGATGGCGCGCTACGGGCTCGGCGAGGAAGCGATCATCGGCCATGACGACATCGCGCCGGGACGGAAGATCGATCCCGGCCCGGCTTTCGACATGCGCGCCTTCCGCGGGCTTGCGGCGGGACGCGGCACATCCTCGCCGCCAGATTGCCCGGCAGATAAGGACTCCTATCGGCAGGTGCGGGCGGCCAATGGTCTTAATCTGCGCAGCGGCCCCGGCCTGCAGCACCCGGTGATCGGCCTGCTTTCTCAAGGCAGCCTCGTGCGGGTGGTGTCGGAGGCGGCGCCATGGGCCTTTGTCACACGCGTGAAGGAGGGCTGCGACGGCGTCAGCGGCTTTGCACATTCGGCCTGGCTGACCGCTCCGGCGTGAGGCCGAAAAACCCGCCGATGGCAGCGCGGCTTGCATCCAGCGCGGCGACAGATATCATCGCGCCGCCGCGTCTTGATGCATCCTGCCCGTGACCACCCCCCGGCACCCGCAGGCGGCCGATCCTGTGGAGTGCGAATGTTCCGTATTGCGTTGTTTGCCGTGCTCGGTCCGATGTTGTGGGGCACCACCTACGCCGTCTTCACGGAATTTCTGCCGACCACGCATCCGTTCTTCACCGGGGTCATCCGGGCGCTGCCGGCCGGGCTGTTGCTCTTGGCGCTGAACCCGGTGATTCCGAAACCCGGGGTGCTGATGCGCTATGCGGTGCTGGCCGTCTTCAACATTGCGGTGTTCTTTTCCATGCTGTTCGTGGCCGCCGGGCGCGTGCCGGGCGGGCTGGCGGCGACGCTGGGCGCTGTGCAGCCGCTGGTGGTTGTCGGCCTGGTGGCGCTGATCGGGCGGCATGCGCCGCACCCGGTGCAGGTGGCGGCGGGCATTGCCGGGGTGGCGGGCGTCGGGCTGATGGTGTTTTCACCCTCGGCAACGCTGGACATGATCGGCGTCATGGCGGCGCTGGGCGGCGCCGTGTCGATGGGGGTCGGGACCGTGCTGATCGACCGCTGGGGCCGCGCCGGCAAGCCGCTGGAGATGGTGACCTGGCAGATGATCTTCGGCGGGCTGATCCTGGCGCCGGTTGCGTGGCTGAAGGAGGGTTTGCCGCCGGCCCCTGACCTGATGGCCGTGGCGGGCTATGGCTGGCTGATCTTTTTCGGCACGGCCTTCGGCTATTACGCGTGGAACCGCGGCGTGACGAAACTCGGGCCGAGCGCCGCCTATCTGGCGCTGGCCAGTCCGGTGACGGCGACCCTGATCGGCACGCTGGTGATGGATGAGCGCTTCGGTCTGGCGCAATGGGCCGGCATTCTGCTGGTGCTCGGCGCCATCATCACCGGCGTCAGCGTGCGCCGGCGCAGGCTGGCAGCGATCGAGACGGTGCCGACCGGCGCCGCCTGACGGCTCACAGATCCTGCAGCAGCCCGGCCGAGGCAAAGCCGCCATCGACCGAAAGCACGTGGCCATTGATATAGCCGGCTTCGTCCGACAGAAGGAACAGAATGGCGCCGGCCACATCATCCGGCGTGCCGCCACGGCGCATCGGCGTGCGCGCCAGCCAGCGGCGATACTCATCGTTATCGCTGTGGCCCGCATCGGCGGCGCCGATGATGCCGGGCGCAACGGCATTGACGCGCACACCGGAGGCGCCCCACTCATTGGCGAGAACCTGGGTCATCAGCACGACGCCGGCTTTCGACGCGCCATAGGCAACATGGCCGTGATTGGCCCTCAGGCCCGAGGCGGCGGCCAGGGTGACGATCGCCAGGTCTTCGCCCATGCGGTCAAGCACGGCACGGCAGACGATGAAGGTGCCGGTGAGATTGATATCGATGATCTGGCGAAACAGCTCGACCGAGGTCTTCTCGGCGGTAGCGCGCGCCGGGATCGCCGCCGCACAGACCAGCCCGGTGATCGGCCCGAGGGTGTCGGCAGCCTGGTCGAGGCAATCGGCGACTTCATCCTCGTCGGAGACATCGCAGGACAGCGCCAGCAGATCCTCTCCCTCATGACGGTCTTCCAGCGCGGCAAGACCGTTGCCGTCGGCATCAAGCACGGTGACGGCCGCGCCTTCGTCGAGCAGGGCTGCGACAGTGGCCGCGCCAATGCCCGCAGCGCCGCCGGTGACGACGACGTGACCGTCGACCGTGCCGGTCACCTGATGCGTTCCAGGATCGAGACGTAATTGGCCACCGCGGCACCGCCCATGTTGAAGATGCCGGCCAGCTCGGCACCGGGCACCTGGATGCCGCCGGCCTCGCCAGTCAGCTGCATGGCGCACAGGGCGTGCATGGAGACGCCGGTGGCGCCGATCGGATGCCCCTTGGCCTTCAGCCCGCCGGACGGGTTGACCGGCAGCCGGGCGTCGCGCGCCGTCTCGCCCGACAGGGCGACATCGGCGCCCTGCCCCGGCTTGGCCAGGCCCATCGCCTCATATTCGATCAGTTCGGCGATGGTGAAACAGTCATGCGTCTCGACCAGCGAGAGATCATCGAGCGTCGTGCCGGAGCGGGCGAAGGCGCGTTGCCAGCCCTCGCGGCACCCGTCAAAGGCGAGAATGTCGCGCTTGCTCATCGGCAGGAAGTCCTGAACGTGTTCGGCGGCGCGGAACAGGATGGCGCGCGGCGCCTGCATCGCCGTCTCGGTGTCGGCGAGAACGACGGCGGCGGCGCCATCGGAGACCAGCGAGCAGTCGGTGCGCTTCAAGGGGCCGGCGACAAAGGGATTCTTTTCACTCTCGGTGCGGCAGAAATCGTAGCCGAGATCCTTGCGCATCTGGGCATAGGGATTGTCGACGCCGTTCTTGTGATTCTTGGCGGCGATCGCTGCCAGGGCATCGGACTTGTCGCCGTAGCGCTGGAAATAGGCATCGGCGATCTGTCCGAAAACGCCGGCGAAACCGGCTGGCGTGTCGCCATCCTCGGGCAGGTAGGAGGCTTTCAACAGGTTCTTGCCGATCTCCGGGCCGGGGGTCGTGGTCATCTGCTCGACGCCGACGACGAGGACGCGGCGCGCCGCACCGGCACGAATGGCCTTGATGCCTTGGTGAACGGCTGCCGAGCCGGTGGCGCAGGCATTTTCAACGCGTGTCGTCGGCTTGAAACGGAAGCCGTCATCGGCCTGCAGAACGAGGCTGGCGGTGAAATCCTGCAGCGAGAAGCCGGCGTTGAAATGGCCGAGATAGATCTCGTCGATGTCCCCGGCGGAAAGGCCGGCATGCTCGAGCGCCTCGCGGGCGACGCGCACGATCAGGCTTTCGACGGTCTCGTCCGAGTGTTTTCCAAAGGGCGTGTGGGCCCAACCGATGATACTCGCTGTCATGAAGAACTCCTTTTGCCGTCCATGTTGGGCAATTCCGCCGCGTTGTAAAGTGCGCAGCCTCGGCTACCGGCCCTGCGCGGCGAGCGAGGCAAGTTTCGGCCTGATTCTTCCTTATTTCAGGCGAGAAAGTCGCGCTGCCGACATTGTTGATTGATCAGTCAATCAAGTCTATATTGACGAGCAAAGGAGCCGCGCCGTGGCCGGAAGCACTGTCGAAATCGCACGCCGCAAGGCGCTGACCGGGGCCGTCATCACGACGGTCGGGCGGCGCGGCTCGCTCGATGTCACCATGGCCGAGATTGCCGCCGAGGCAGGCGTGTCACCGGCTCTGGCGCATCATTATTTCGGATCGAAGCAGATGCTGGTGGCGGCGGCGGTGCGATCGATGCTGGCCGAACTCAAGGCGGATGCGGTGGCGGCGCTGCAGAAAGCGGCAACGCCGCGCGAGCGGCTGTCGGCGATCCTGACCGTCAGCTTCTCCGACAAGCAGTTTTCGCGGCAGACGGTGGCGGCCTGGCTGGCCTTTTATGTCGAGGCGCAGCGTTCGTCACCCTTGAGCCGGCTCTTGAAACTGTACGGCCGGCGACTGCATTCCAACCTGATGAGCGGACTCGCCCCGCTAACCGGCCGCACCGAAGCGCAGCGCATCGCCGAGGCGGCGGCGGCGATGATCGACGGGCTGTATATCCGCAAGGCGCTCGGCACGGCCGGCCGGCACACCGACCCGGTGGCGCTGATCGAAGAGCAGGTCTCCAGCCAGATCGCGGCGATCCGGCAGCGGCAGGCGGCATGATGGCTCAGACAACCGCATCCCGGCAGCCCAATATCCTGATCCTCATGGTCGATCAGCTGAACGGCACCCTGTTCCCCGATGGGCCGGCCGACTTTCTGCATGCGCCGCATCTGAAAGCGCTGGCGGCGCGCTCCTTTAGGTTTGCGCAAAACTACACTGCCTCGCCGCTGTGCGCGCCGGGCCGCGCCTCGTTCATGACCGGCCAGTTGCCGCGCCGGACGCGGGTCTATGACAATGCCGCCGAGTTTGCCTCCGATATTCCGACCTTTGCGCATCATCTGCGGCGCGCCGGGTATCGCACCGCCCTGTCGGGCAAGATGCATTTTGTCGGCCCGGACCAGTTGCACGGTTTCGAGGAGCGGCTGACGACCGACATCTATCCGGCGGATTTCGGCTGGACGCCCGATTATCGCCGCCCGAACGAACGGATCGACTGGTGGTACCACAATCTCGGCTCGGTCACCGGCGCCGGCGTGGCGGAAACCTCGAACCAGATGGAATATGATGACGAGGTGGCGTTCTTCGCCACCCAGAAGCTGCACCAGCTGGCGCGCGACAGTGACGATCCGGAACGGCGGCCGTGGCTGCTGACCGTCTCATTCACGCATCCCCACGATCCCTATGTGGCGCGGCGGCAGTTCTTCGATCTTTACCAGGGCATTCGCGAACTCGATCCGCAGGTGGCGGCAATCCCCTATGACGAGATGGATCCGCATTCGCAGCGGCTGTACAAGGCCAATGATGCGGCGCAATTTGACATCAGCGCCGACGACGTGCGCCGCTCGCGCCAGGCCTATTTCGGCAACATCTCCTATCTGGATGACAAGATCGGCGGCCTTCTGGCGACCCTTGCCGCCACCCGCATGCAGGACGACACGATCGTGGTCTTTGCCTCAGACCATGGCGACATGCTGGGCGAGCGCGGCCTGTGGTTCAAGATGAGTTTTTTCGAAGGCTCGGCGCGGGTGCCGCTGATGATCGCCGTGCCCGGCCGCCCCGGCGGGCGGATCGACGCACCGGTGTCCAATCTCGATGTGGCGCCGACGCTGGGCGATCTGGCCGGTGTTGCGATGGACGAGATCGCGCCGTGGACGGATGGCGAAAGCCTCGTGCCGCTGATCGAAGGCGGCAGCCGCTCGGCGCCGGTGGCGATGGAGTACGCGGCGGAGGGCTCGGCGGCGCCGCTCGTCGCGCTGCGCGAGGGCCGCTACAAGTTCGTCCATTGCGAACTCGATCCGCCGCAACTGTTCGATCTTGAAAGCGATCCGAACGAACTCAGCAACCTCGCCGGGATGGCCGAGCATGCGCAGCGCGTCGAGACGTTCATGACGCAAATTGCGGCGCGCTGGGACATGGCTGCCTTCGACGCCGAGGTGCGCGCCAGCCAGGCGCGGCGGCATGTCGTCTACCCGGCGCTGCGCAACGGCGCCTATTTTCCGTGGGACTTCCAGCCGCTGCAGAAGGCCTCCGAGCGCTATATGCGCAACCATATGGATCTCAATGTCCTTGAAGAGGAAAAGCGGTTCCCGCGCGGCGAATAGGCCCGCCACCTGCCGCCCTTCCCCTAGCCATGAAAGTCCGATCTGCCATGAATTCCAAATTGCAAGCGCAGCCGCGCGCCTCCCACCACATCAATGGCCAGTTCCACGAAACCCCCGACGGCGCGCCGCTTGACGTGTCCTATCCGGCCACCGGCGACATCATTGCCCGCCTGCATGCGGCGACGCCGGAACTGGTCGACAGGGTGGTGGCCGAGGCGCGAGCGGCGCAAAAAGGCTGGGCGAGACTGACCGGAAGCGAACGCGGCCGGGTGCTGCGCCGCGCCGCCGATCTGATCCGCGCCCGCAATGCCGAGATCTCGCGCATCGAGACTCTCGATACCGGCAAGGCGCTGCAGGAAACGCTGGTGGCGGATGCGGCGTCGGCGGCCGACTGTCTCGAATATTTCGGTGGCATCGCCGCCGCCATCACCGGCGAGACAGTCAATCTCGGCGATGATTTCGTCTATACGCGGCGCGAACCTCTTGGCGTGTGTGCCGGCATCGGCGCCTGGAACTATCCGATGCAGATCGCCGCCTGGAAAGCCGCGCCGGCACTGGCGGCGGGCAATGCGTTCATCTTCAAGCCCTCGGAAATGACACCACTGACGGCCCTGATTCTCGCTGAAATCCTTTGCGAAGCCGGGCTGCCGAATGGGGTCTTCAACGTCATCCAGGGTTTTGGCGATATCGGCGCCGCTCTCGCCGCGCATCCGGGCATCGACAAGATCTCGCTGACCGGCTCGGTGCCGACCGGCTCCAAGGTGATGGGCGCAGCGGCAACCACCCTGAAGGACGTGACGATGGAACTTGGCGGCAAGTCGCCGCTGATCGTCTTTGCCGACGCCGATCTCGAAGACGCCATCGGCGGCGCGATGCTCGGCAATTTCTACTCGACCGGGCAGATCTGCTCGAACGGCACGCGGGTGTTCGTCGAAAAGCCGGTTTACGAACGCTTTGTCGAGCGTTTGCAGACCCGCACGGAAAAAATCCGCATCGGCGATCCGCTCGACCCGGACACACAGATGGGGCCGCTGATCTCGATGGCCCAGCGTGACAAGGTGCTCGACTACATCGCCAGCGGCCAGCGTGAAGGCGCGCGGCTGATCACCGGCGGCACGCCGCTGGAGCTGCAGGGCTTTGCCGGGGGTGCGTTCATCGCGCCGACCGTTTTTGCCGATGTCACCGACGACATGACCATCGCCCGCGAGGAGATTTTCGGTCCGGTGATGGCGGTGCTGCCGTTCGCGGAGGAAAGCGAAGTGATCGATCGTGCCAATGCCACGCCCTACGGGCTGGCGGCCGGCGTGTTCACCCGCGATCTGGCGCGGGCGCACAGGGTCATTGCGGCGCTCGATGCCGGCACCACCTGGATCAACACCTACAATCTGACACCGGTGGAAGCGCCCTTCGGCGGCGTCAAGCGCTCGGGTATCGGCCGCGAGAATTCGATGGCAGCGATCAATCACTACACGCGGCTGAAGAGCGTCTATGTCGCCAGCGGCCCGGTCGACAGCCCCTATTGAGCGCGGCTTGCGCGCCCTCCCACCAACGCATGAACGGAGACATCATGGAGGCTGATTTCGTTATCGTCGGCGCCGGATCGGCCGGGTCGGCCCTGGCCGCGCGGCTCAGCGAGGATGGCCGCAATTCGGTGATCGTCATCGAATATGGCGGCACCGACATGGGTCCCTTCATCCGCATGCCGGCAGCATTGTCCTATCCGATGAACATGAGCCTGTATGACTGGCGCTACGAGAGCGAACCGGAGCCGCAGCTCAACAACCGGCGGCTGGCGGCGCCGCGCGGCAAGGTGATCGGCGGCTCGTCCTCGATCAACGGCATGGTGTTCGTGCGCGGCCATGCCGCCGATTTCGATCACTGGCAGGAGAGCGGCGCGCGCGGATGGGCCTTTGCCGATGTGCTGCCCTACTTCAAACGCATGGAAACGGCGCACCGGCGCGGCGGCGGCGTCGACCGGCGCTGGCGCGGGAGCGAGGGTCCGGTGCATGTGCAGCGCGGCCGGCTCGACAACCCGCTGTTCTCCGCCTTCATCGAGGCCGGTCGTCAGGCCGGCTTCGGCACCACCGATGATTACAATGGATGGCGCCAGGAGGGGTTCGGCGCTTCCGAGCAGTCGATTCACCGGGGCCGGCGCTGGTCGGCGGCCGACGCCTATCTCACGCCCGCCCTGAAGCGCAACAATGTCAGCCTTCTCAAAGGCTTTGCGACTCGCATTGTCATCGAGAATCAACGCGCCACGGCGGTCGAGGTCGAGGCGCATGGCAAGCTGCAGAGGGTTGGCGCGCGCCGCGAGGTGATCCTCGCCGCCTCGGCCTTCAACTCGCCGAAGCTTCTGATGATGTCGGGGATCGGCCCGGCGGCGCATCTTGCCGAGCACGGCATCGAGGTGGTCGCCGACCGGCCCGGTGTCGGCAGCAATCTGCAGGACCATCTTGAAGTGTATATCCAGCAGGAATGCATCGAGCCGATCACGCTGAACGGACATCTCAACCTTGTCTCCAAGGCGATGATCGGCGCGCAATGGCTGTTCCTGCGTCAGGGTCTCGGCACCTCGAACCAGTTCGAGGCCGGCGGCTTCGTGCGCTCGCGCGCCGGGGTGCGCTATCCGGACATCCAGTTTCATTTTCTGCCCGGCGCCATTCGCTATGACGGCAAGGCGGCGGCTGAAGGGCACGGTTTCCAGGCGCATGTCGGGCCGATGCGTTCGGCAGCGCGCGGCACGGTGCGGCTGAAGTCGCGCGAGCCCCGGCGGGCGCCGGAAATCCGCTTCAACTACATGAGCGGCGAGAATGACTGGCGCGACTTTCGCCATTGCGTGCGGCTGACCCGCGAAATCTTCGCTCAGCCGGCCTTCGACCGCTGGCGCGGCGCCGAAATCGCACCGGGCGCCGGGGTTGAAAGCGACGCGGAGATCGACGCCTTCCTGCGCGAGCATACGGAAAGCGCCTATCATCCCTGCGGCACCTGCAAGATGGGGGCGCCGGACGACCCGATGGCTGTCGTCGACAGCGACACGCGGGTGATCGGCGTTGCCGGATTGCGGGTGGCCGATTCCTCGATCTTCCCGCGCATCACCAATGGCAATCTGAATGCGCCGTCGATCATGACCGGCGAGAAGGCCGCCGACCATATACTGGGTCGCTCCCTGCCCCGCGCCGAAGACCTCGAGCCGTGGATCAACCCCGACTGGCAGAGCACGGACCGGCTGAAGCGCTGAGCCGCCAGTGACATGGTTAACGCCGCGTTAACCCGGTTGTTTCATTGTGGCCCGGCGGATTCTCTGCCACCGGGATGGGCCACGCAATGCCGTCCCGTGGCGCAATGGCGGCCAGGTTCTCATGGGACAGCATTTGACATATCCGGGCGCCCGGGCTCGTCCCGACATTCTGGCCAATTACCGGATCAGGCGCGCCGACATGATCTCGCCGCCGCTGATGCGGCTTGTGGCCCTGACCCTGTCGATCGCCGGGCTGGCGCTGATTCTCATCTCGCTCCGGCCATTCGTTGCCATCAGCATGAGCGGGGACATCAGTTCGGACGGCGACCCGCTGAAGCAGGTGGGGTTCATGGCGGCCGGTGCCATCAGCCTGGCCGGTCTCCTGACGCTTGCCAGTCCGCGCGTCCTGCGCAGCCTCTTTTCGCCGAGCCTTTTGGCGCTGGCGGCCGTCATCGGTTTTTCGGTCCTGCGGGCGCCGGACATGATGGAGACCGCACGATCGCTGGGGCTGACGGTGATCGGCATGATGATCACCTTCACGGTGGTGGCCCTGCCACGCGGCGAGCGCGACCTGCGGCTGGTGCTGGCCAGCGTGTCGCTTCTCGTTCTCGCAATCTCCTATGCCGGCGTTGCCTTGCTGCCGCATCTGGCGGTGCATGGCTATGACGCTTACGAGCCGCAGCATGCCGGGCTCTGGCGCGGGCTGTTCTCGCACAAGAACATTGCCGGCCCGGTGATCTCGGTGATCGCCATTTTCGGCATCTATCTGTTTCGCTCGGGCCTGCGTCTGATCGGTGCCATCACATTCATCGCCGCTTATTATTTCGTCATCCAGACCGGGTCGAAAACCACCAGCGGGTTTCTGCCGCTGGCCGTCTTCATCGTCGCCATGGGAACATTGACCGGACGCGCCTGGGTCGCCATCGCGCTGCATCTGATCGCGTTCACCGGGGCGCTGGTGCTCACACTCGGGTCGGCTTTCAACGCACGCATCTTTGCGCTGGCGCACTCGGTGCTGGGCGATGGCACGTTTACGGGACGCACGAGCCTGTGGGAGTTCAACCTGTCGATGATTCCGCAGCGGCTGTGGTTCGGCTACGGCTACGACGATTTCTGGCTGACCAGCACGGTGCGCGGTCTCGACAAGCCGTTCTGGGCGGCGTGGGACTACCGCTTCATCGTCCACGGCCACCAGAACTATCTCGACGCCATCAACAATCTCGGCGTGATCGGCGGCGGCATCGTCATCTTCGTCCTGTTCATCACCCCCCTGTACAACTACGCCAAGGCGCGGCGCATCGCCGGCAACCAGAAACTGGCCGACATGTTCGCGACGATCATCATCTTCCTGTCGCTGATGGGGCTGCTCGAGACCTTTTTCCTGCGGCGGATCGACCCGATCTGGGCCATGCAATCGCTGGCCATTTTCGGATTGCATCTCGCGGCCCGCTTTGCCTTCAATCCGCGCCCGGCCGGAGCCGGGGCGAGCGGCGGCGCAACCGCACGGTGAGATTTTCCTGCCACGGGCGTGAAGCATAGAAAGGCTGCCTGCCTGCGGCGGTGCAAACAGATCGTCATTCCTCGCGAAGCCGCGCCCTGAACGGCATGATCCGGACTTCGTCAGGAGACCGACCATGCCGCTTGCCTCATCGATCGCACAAAATGCCCCTTCGCTCACGCCGACGGCGCAATCCGATGCCGCCAGCCCGCAGGCAGGCCAGGCAGAGGCAGCCCGGCTGGCCGCAACTCTTGCAGCGCTGCCGCTTGAGGCGCGCCTGGTGCAGGCCGGCGCCCTCGGGCGCGCCGTGTTCACCACCAGCCTTGGCCTTGAAGACCAGGTCCTGACCGCGGCCATCGCGCGCAGCGGCGCAGAGATCGACATCGTGACGCTGCAGACCGGACGGCTGTTTGACGAAACCCTGATGCTGATTGGCGAAACGCAGTCGCGCTACGGCGTGGAGATCACGCAGGTCGAGCCGCAGGTGGACGAGGTTTCCGGCTATGTCGCGGAGTACGGGCTGAACGGCTTTTATGACAGCGTCGCGGCGCGTCATGCCTGTTGCGATATCCGCAAGATGCGGCCACTGGCTCGGGTCCTTTCAGGCGCCGATGTGTGGGTGACCGGCATCCGCCGTGGCCAGTCGCACAACCGGGCGCAGACGCCGCTGGCCGAATACGACCCGGTGCGCGAATTGATCAAGATCAACCCGCTTGCCGATGTCCCGCTGGAGCGCCTCGAACGCATGGTCACGGAGGAGACCATTCCGGTCAATCCGTTGCACCGGCGCGGCTATCCCTCGATCGGCTGCGCGCCCTGCACGCGCGCCATCAAGCCGGGCGAGCCGGAACGCGCCGGCCGCTGGTGGTGGGAAAATGACGAGAAACGCGAATGCGGCCTGCATGTCGGGCCCGCCGCCACACCAACACGGACCGAGAAGGCCTGAACGCATGACAGCACATCCCGAAATCATCGAGCACGGCCGCGGCCGTCCGCCGCTCGATCCGCATCTCAAGGCGCTCGAGAACGAGGCGATCCACATCTTTCGCGAGGTGGCCGCCGAGTTCGAGCGGCCGGTGATGCTGTATTCGATCGGCAAGGATTCCTCGGTGCTGCTGCATCTGGCGCGCAAGGCCTTCCATCCCGGCAAGATTCCATTCCCGCTTCTGCATGTGGATACGGGCTGGAAGTTCGCCGAGATGATCGCCTTCCGCGATTCCATCGCCGCCGAGTATGACCTCGATCTGATCGTTCACAGCAATCCGCGCGGCAAGGCCGAAGGCATCACGCCGTTCACACATGGTTCGGCGCTTTACACCGACATCATGAAGACCGAGGCCCTGCGCCAGGCGCTTGATGCCGGCAAGTTCGACGCGGCCTTCGGCGGCGCCCGCCGCGACGAGGAGGCTTCGCGCGCCAAGGAGCGCATCTACTCGTTCCGCACGCCCGATCATCGCTGGGATCCGCGCAACCAGCGGCCGGAATTGTGGTCGATCTACAATGGCATGATCCGGCCCGGCGAAAGCGTGCGCGCCTTTCCGCTGTCGAACTGGACCGAGGTGGATATCTGGCGCTACATCGCGGCCGAGAACATCCCGCTCGTGCCACTCTATTACGCGGCGCCGCGCAAGGTGGTGGAGCGCGACGGCATGTTGATCCTCGCCGAGGATGCGCGGCTGGAACTCTTGCCCGGCGAGCAGGTGCGCAGCGAAATGGTGCGCTTTCGCACCCTCGGCTGCTTTCCGCTGACCGGCGCCATCCGCTCGCACGCCACGACACTCGACGAGGTCATCGAGGAACTGGAAATCGCCACGGTCTCGGAGCGCCAGGGACGCGCCATCGACCGCGACCAGTCCGGCTCGATGGAAAAGAAAAAACGCGAAGGATATTTCTGATGACGGGGCACAACACGTCGCTGGCGCGGGCTGAACGCGCGGCTGATCCAACGCCATCGATCGAGACTGCCAGCGAGCTGGCGGGCAAGGATTCGCGGCCGCTGAGGTTCATCACCTGCGGCTCGGTCGATGACGGCAAATCTACGCTGATCGGCCGGCTGCTATGGGACACCAAGGCGGTCAAGGAAGATCAGGCGGCGGCCCTGTCGCGCGATTCGACCGGCAAGCAGAACGATCTCGGCCTGCCGGATTTCGCGCTGCTTCTCGACGGGCTGCAGGCCGAACGCGAACAGGGCATCACCATCGATGTCGCCTACCGCTATTTCTCGACGGAACGGCGCGCCTTCATTGTTGCCGACACGCCCGGGCATGTGCAGTACACCCGCAACATGGCGACCGGCGCCTCGACCGCCGATCTGGCGGTGCTGCTTGTCGATGCGCGCACGGGTCTGCTCGAACAGACACGGCGGCATGCGACGATTGCGGCGCTGATGGGCATCCGGCAGTTCGTGCTGGCGGTCAACAAGATCGATCTGACCGATTACGACGAAGCCGGCTATCTGCAAATCAGCCGCGCGTTCCGCGAACTGGCCCTGACGCTCGGCGTCAAGAACGTCATCTCGATTCCGGTCTCGGCACTGAAAGGCGAGAACATCGTACTGCCGGGCACGGCAGCGATGCCGTGGTATGAGGGGCCAACGCTGGTCGAGGTGCTTGAACGCGCAACCCAACGCGCCGGACAGTCGACCGGGTTCCGCATGTCGGTGCAGCGCGTGTCGCGCCCCGGTGAAGGCTTTCGCGGATATCAGGGCACGGTCAGCGGCGGCTCGATCAAGCCCGGCGATTCCGTTGTCATTCTGCCCTCCGGCGTCGAGGCCAATGTCAAGCAGATCGTCACCTTCGATCTGATCCGCAATGCCGCGGTCAGCGGTGATGCGATCACCCTGGTGCTCGACCGGCCGGTCGATATTGCGCGCGGCGACATGATTGTCGCTATCGATCAGCGCCCGCAGACCGGCACGGCGTTTTCCTCGCGGCTGGTGGCGCTGTCGGCCGATGGCATCGAGCCGGGCAAGCGCTACTGGCTGAAAGCCGGATCGCGGCGGCAGCGGGTGCAGGTGACACCAACGGCGGCGCTCGATCTGCAAAGCGGGCAGTGGCAACCGGCGACAGGCCTGGCGCTGAACGCCATCGGCAGCGCGCAGCTTGATTTCGACGAGCCGGCGATCTTCGATGCCTATGACACCAACCGGCAGACCGGCGCCTTCATCCTGATCGATCCGGAAACGCGCAACACGGTGGCCGGCGGCATGATCGAAGGCCGGCGCAATCCGCCGGGCGGTCTGCGTGGCGGCACTGATGGACGGGTGCGCATCACCCTGCCCGGCCATCTTCTCGAGGCCTTCCGCAATTCGGACTTCGCCCGCAGCCATGCCGGCGAAATCCGTGTCGAAGAGGGCGAGAGCAGCAACGATTGATCAAGGCCGGTTGCGGCGGCGGTCGCGCCCCGTAGGTCAGGCGCGCAGTATCACGCGCCCTTGGGTCGGAAGGCCTTGATGACCTCGTCGCGGGTCTCGATGCGGCCGGCGCCGATCAGATCGAGGCAATAGGGCACGGCGGGAAAGACCGCGTTGAGGCAGATGTCGATCGCCGCCGGCTTGCCCGGCACATTGATGATCAGTGTGGTGCCTCGCACCCCCGCCGTCTGCCGCGACAGGATGGCGGTCGGCACTTCCTCGAGGCTGACGCGGCGCATCAGTTCCCCGAAGCCGGGCAGTTCCATGGTGATCACCTGGCGCATCGCTTCCGGGGTCAGATCACGCGGGCTGGGGCCGGTGCCGCCGGTGGTCAGCACCAGATCAGCTCCCTCGACGTCGCAGAGATCAATCAGCGTGTCACGCACGCTCTCCAGGCCGTCGGGGATGACGCGGCGCTGCATCTCGAAGGCGGAGGAGATGGCGCGGCGCAGCCAGTCTTCCAACGCCGGGCCGCTCTTGTCCTCGTATTCACCGCGGCTGGCGCGGTCGGAAATGGTGACGGCGACAATTTTCATGAAATATCCTTCAGGGCCGGTTTGAGGGTTTGTCTAGCGCAGCGGCGGCGCGCCGCCAAGGGCGGGCGATGCGCCGTGCATGGCTTCGGGCGGTCTACCGACCTGGCTGCGGCTGCGGCGATCAGCCGTTGCCGGGCGGGCGCGGCGGTGGCATTGTCCGGTCGCATTCGCCGTGCAGCACGGGCATCCGCAGTCCGGCAATTCACCACCCGGGAGAACCAGATGGTCGAGGGGCTCAGCCATATCACCTTCATCGTCAGCGATCTTGACCGGATGGAAAAGCTGCTCGTCACGGTGCTGGATGCGGAAAAGACCTATGACAGCGGCGCGGCCAGCCATTCCCTGTCGCCGGAACGGTTTTTCGATATTGGCGGCGTCTGGGTGGCGGTGATGCAAGGTCCGGCACTCGGCGAGCGGAGCTACAATCACGTCGCCTTCAAGATTGCCGAGGACGAGTACGAGGCGCGGCTGGCGCGCATTGAAGCGCTCGGCCTCGATGTGCGCGAGGGCCGCGCCCGCATTGCCGGCGAAGGCCGCTCGATCTATTTTCACGACTACGACAATCACCTGTTCGAACTGCATACGGGCACGCTGGCGACGCGGCTGGCGCGCTACGCGCGCGGCTAGAACCTTTTAGAAATGCTCTTTCAGCCAATCGGCGATCAGCGGCGCTGTTTGCTCATTGTCGACGATGCCGAGATGGTTTTCCCCGTCGATCAGGTGATAGCGGCCGGTGGCCGTGTGGGCCGAGATGGTCGGCTCGAATTGGTCCGCGTGGAACGCCTCGTCCTCGGCGCCGGCAATCAGCAGCAGCGGCCTGTCGATGGCGGCCAGATCGGCGGTATAATCGCGGCGCGGCGAATAGCTGGTCAGCAGCCGATGCGAATAGGTGTCGGTGACCGTCTTACCCAGCGGGCTGCGCCGCACAAGGTCCGGCACGGCGAAGGCAATCACCGGCAGGTGGTCAAGGTGGTGCACGCCGGCGGCATTGAGCATCGACAGGCCGATGATACGGCGGGTGGCCGGATAGGCCCAGTTGCCCGAATGCGGCCTGGCGGTCGGCGCCCTGTAGCCAAGATAGGGTGCGAGCAGCACAAAGCCGTCGGCGAGCGATGCATGCGGCCCACCGGCAAAGCGCACGGTCAGGCCGCCGCCGGAGGAATGGCCGCCGATCACCAGCTTGCGCTCGCCCGCCTTGAGGCCGAGATGAGCAACGAGGTCGGCGATATCGTCCTCGAGCTGGCCGATATGACCCACGTCACCGCGCTTGTGCGGCGCTTCGCCATGGCCGCGCAGATCCGGGACGATCACCTCGATGCCCTGCGCGGCCAGCTGTGCGGCAAGATGCCAGAACTGCCGGCCGTGCCAGGTGGAGCCGTGCAGGAGAATGAGCGCCGGCGACCGGGCGCTTTCACCGGGCCAGCGGCGATAGACCAGCTCGGCGCCATCGCCGGCCCGAAAGGTCTCGGGCGCGGGCACGGTGCGGGTGTCGAGCGCCGGCAGGTGGCCGAACTGCAGGCCTTCGCCCTTCTTCGCGGACGGCGCGCTCGGGGTCTGCGAGGCGGCCAGCACCGCCCCGGCGATGAAATAGGCGCCGCCGGCGATGACGACGCCGACAAGAAAGGTGCTGAGAAAGGACATGGATTGTCGCGCTCCGGCGCTTCTGCTCGATGGGCCGCTCGCCGGCGCTTGTATCAGCAAGATCCGGCGAACTGCAAACGCCGCCGCGATGCACCGCTCTTTTCCGCGCCGTCAGGCGCGCCGCCCATTGCCAAGGGCGGAAACGCGTTTTAACGTTTGGTCAAAAATTACCCGGAACAGCTTTCATCGCAACAGGAGCGTCTGACATGTCCAAATCCCCTGCCCCGAAAATTCTCGTCAAACGCCGGCAGCTGCTGGCCAGCGGCGCCGCCGCCGTGGCCACCCTGGCGCTGTCGGCCACGCTGCCCGGCTTTATCGGTCCGGCTGCGGCCCAGGAAGAGCCGATCAAGGTCGCGGCGATCTACACCGTGCCGGTGGAGCAGCAATGGGTTAGCCGTATTCACAAGGCGGCGCAGGCGGCAAAGGAGCGCGGCGACATCGAATACGTGTTCTCGGAAAGCGTGTCGAACAACGATTATGAGCGCGTCATGCGCGAATATGCGGAGGCCGGCCATGACCTGATCGTCGGCGAGGCCTTTGCCGTCGAGGACGCCGCCCGCGCTGTTGCCGCCGACTATCCGGACACCGCCTTCCTGATCGGCTCCTCCTTCAAGCCGGACGATGCCAACCCGAATTTCGCAGTGTTCGACAACTACATCCAGGATGCCTCCTATCTGACCGGGATCATTGCCGGCGCCATGACCGAGAGCAACAATATCGGCATGGTCGGCGGCTATCCGATTCCCGAGGTCAACCGGTTGATGAATGCCTTCATGGCCGGCGCCCGCGAGATCAATCCGGAGGTCGAATTCCAGGTCGCCTTCATCGGCTCCTGGTTCGATCCGCCGAAAGCCAAGGAGACGGCATTCGCGCAGATCGATGGCGGCGCCGACGTGCTCTATGCCGAGCGCTTCGGCGTGTCGGACGCGGCCCAGGAAAAGGGGCTTCTGGCGATCGGCAATGTCATCGACACGCAGTCCGACTATCCCGACACGGTGGTGGCATCGGCGCTGTGGCATTTCGAACCGACGCTCGATGCGGCGATTGCCAAGGTCCGCGACGGGAGCTTCAAGGCCGAGGATTACGGCGTCTATTCCTTCATGAAGGAAAAAGGCTCGTCGCTGGCGCCGCTCGGCACCTTCGAGGGCAAGGTCCCAGAAGAGGCCATGAAGCTGGTTGAAGAGAAGAGAAAGGCGATCCTGGACGGCTCATTTACCGTCGAGATCGATGATTCCGAGCCCAAATCCAGCTGATGCCGGACACAGCGGGGGACGAGGCGGAGACTGTTCTCCGCCTCGCGGGGATCACCAAACACTTCGGCGCGCTGACCGCCAATGACGCCATCTCGCTGACGCTGAAGCGCGGCGAGGTGGTGGCGCTGCTCGGCGAAAACGGCGCCGGCAAGACGACGCTGATGAACATCCTGTTCGGCCACTACACGGCCGATGCCGGACGCATCGAGGTCGAGGGACGACCGCTGCCGGCCGGCGAACCGCGCGCTGCCCTGGCCGCCGGGATCGGCATGGTGCACCAGCATTTTACTCTCGCCGAACAGATGAGCGTGCTCGACAATATCGTGCTCGGCACGCAGCGACTGTTCCGGCCGAGGCTGGACCGGCGGGCGGCGCGGACCCGCATTGACCGCCTGGCGCGCGATTACGGGCTGGCCGTCGATGCGCAGGCGCAGATCAAGGATCTTTCGGTGGGCGAGCGCCAGAGGGTGGAGATCCTCAAGGCGCTGTATCGCGACGCGCGCATTCTGATTCTCGACGAACCGACGGCGGTGCTGACGCCGATGGAGTGCGAGGCGCTGTTTGCGACCCTCAAGAAGCTGGTCGCCGACGGGCTGTCGGTGATCTTCATCTCGCACAAGCTGCACGAAGTGATGGCGGTCAGCGACAGGGTCGTCGTGCTGCGGGCCGGCGCGGTGGCGGGTACGCGGGCAATCGGCGAGACGTCGGCGCAGGACCTGGCGCATCTGATGGTCGGCGCCGAACTGGCCCAGGATGAGGTGGCGCCGGCGACGCCGGGACCGGTCCTGTTCGCGCTGGCCAATGCGCGGACACGCAGCTATGGCGGCGCCGGGCTGAACGGTGTCAGTCTGGAACTGAGAGCCGGCGAGATCACCGGCCTGGCCGGCATTTCGGGAAATGGACAGGCGGCGCTGGCGGCAGCGATCGCCGGCACCCTGCCCCTGAGCGCGGGCACGATCAGCATTCGCGGCGAGACGATGGCGCGCTGGTCGCCGCGCCAGGCACTGGCGCGGCGGCTCGGACGCATCCCCGAGGACCGGCATGCGACCGGCATGATCGGCGATATGAGCGTCACCGAGAATGTCATTTCCGAGGGCTATCGCAGCCGGCGCTTTTCGCGCCTGGGCATTCTTGACTGGGCGGCAGCGGCGGCTTTCGCGCGCCAGATCATTGCCGCCTATGACGTGAAATGCCCCTCCGAAGAAGCGCGCGTGCGGCTTTTGTCCGGCGGCAACATGCAGAAACTCATTCTCGGACGGGCGCTTGATGGCGATCCGGAGGTGATACTCGCCAGCCAGCCGACCCGCGGGCTCGATGTGGGCGCCGTGGCCTATGTGCACAGGCGCCTGGTCGAGGCGCGCGACCGGGGGGCGGCGATCCTGCTGATTTCCGAGGATCTCGACGAGATCCAGGCCCTGTCGGACCGCATCATCGTGATGTCGCAGGGACGCCTGTCAGCACCCTCGGCGCGCGGCGCGCGCAGCCAGCGCGATCTCGGTATTCTGATGGCCGGACACGGCTTTGATGAGCATGGGAGCGCCTCGGATGCGGCTTGAACCACGCGCAGCTTCCTCGCTGACGCGGTCGCTGTCGCTGACCGTGCTGGCGCTTGCCGCGGCGCTGGTCTTTGCCTCGCTTCTGGTGATGGCGGCCGGCGCCAATCCGCTGACCGTGTTCTGGCTGGTCGCCAAAGGCGCCGCCGGTTCGCAATTCGCGGCGCTGGAAACGCTGACCCGGGCGACGCCGCTGATCTTCACCGGCCTCGCCGTCGCCGTCGCCTTCCGCGCCAAACTGTGGAACATCGGCGCCGAGGCGCAGCTGTACATGGGCGCGGTGATGACGGTGGTGATCGGCACCGGGGCGGTGACGATCCCGGCCTATGGCCTGATCCCGCTGATCATGATGGCGGCGATGCTGGCCGGTGCCCTGGTGCTGCTTGGCCCGGCGCTGCTGAAGACCCGCTTCGGGGTCGACGAGGTGGTGACGACGCTGCTGCTCAATTTCATCGTCATCCTGTTCGTCTCGCTGCTGCTTGAAGGGCCACTGAAGGATCCGACCGGGCTCGGCTGGCCGCAATCGGAAAAGGTGATTGCCGAGGCCAAACTGCCGCGCCTGATCAAGGGCAAGCGGCTGCATTTCGGCTTCGTGCTGGCGCTGGTCGCGGCCGGCATCATCTGGTTCATCATGAAGAAAACCGTGCTCGGTTACGAGATGCGGGCCGTCGGCCACAATGCCGAGGCGGCACGCTTTGCCGGCATTCCGGTCAACCGTGTGCTGGCCAAGACGGCGCTGCTGTCGGGCGGACTGGCGGCGCTGGCGGGCTTTTCGGAGGTTGCCGGATTGAAGGGCAATCTGACGCTCGATCTGTCGCCCGGCTACGGCTACACGGGCATCGTCGTGGCGATGCTGGCGATGCTGCACCCGCTTGGCGTGGTGATCGCGGCGATCTTCGTCGCGGGAATCTTCGTCGGTGCCGATGCGATGAGCCGTTCGGCGAATGTGCCGAGCTACATCGCGCAGGTGATGGTGGCGAGCGCATTGCTGGCCATGGTGACGGCGATGATGCTGATGCGCTACCGCATCCGGTGGAGGTAACGCCATGGAAGCCTTCGACATTCTTCTGACGGCGAGTTTCTGGGCGGCGGCCATCCGCATCGCCTCGCCGCTGATCTTCGCGACCATGGGCGAATTAATCTGCGAACGCGCTGGCGTCCTCAATCTCGGCATTGAGGGGATCATGACCGCCGGGGCGTTCGCCGGCTGGTTCACCGTCTATCTCGGCTTCGATCTGTGGACCGGTGTGATGATCGCGGCGCTGACGGGGGCGGCATTCGGGCTGCTGCACGGCGTTCTGACCGTTCCCCTCGGCCTGTCACAGCATGTCATCGGCATCGGCATCACGCTGCTGGCCACATCGCTGACCTATTTCACCTATCGCCTCTTGCTGCCGGAAGTCTCCTCGCCACCAAAGATCGAGGCCTTTCAACCTCTCGCCATTCCGGGCCTTTCAGAGATTCCGATTCTCGGCCCGGCGCTGTTCGAGCAGACGCCGCTGACCTATCTGGCCTTTGTCAGCGTCGCGGTTGTGGCGTGGGTGCTGTACCGCACACCAGCAGGCGTGGCGGTGCGGGCGGTGGGCGAAAATCCGAGCGCCGTGGAAGCCCAGGGCATTTCCGTCTCGGCGGTGCGCATCGGAGCGGTGATGGCCGGTTCGGCGCTGATGGCGATCGGTGGTGCGTTCCTGACCATGTCGGCGTTCAATTCGTTCTTTTTCGAAATGATCAATGGCCGGGGCTGGATCGCAATCGCGCTGGTCGTCTTCGGCTCGTGGCGGCCCGGCAAGGCGCTGATCGGGGCCATTCTGTTTGCCGCATTCGATGCCTATCAGGTGCGGCTGCAGCAACTGACCGGCGGGGTGATCCCCTATCAGGTGTTTTTGATGATGCCCTATATCCTGTCGATCGCCGCCCTGGTGCTGGTGGCCCGGCGGGTGGCCTATCCGAAGGCGCTGATGGTGCCCTATCAGAAAGGTGAGAGATGAGTTTCGACATTCTCTTGAAGGGCGGCGTGCTGCCGGACGGCACCCATGCCGATATCGGCCTGTCGGGCGGCGAAATCGCGGCCGTCGAGGCGGGCATTGCGGCCGAGGCCGGTGAGACGATCGACGTTTCCGGTCATCTTGTCAGTCCGCCCTTTGTCGATCCGCATTTCCACATGGACGCGACACTGTCCTACGGGCGGCCGCGCATCAATGCCTCCGGCACGTTGCTCGAAGGCATCGCGCTGTGGGGCGAGTTGAAACCGGTGCAGACAGAAGAGGAAATTGCAGCGCGGGCGCTCGATTACTGCGACTGGGCCGCCTCGATGGGTCTGCTGGCGATCCGCAGCCATGTCGACACCTCCGATGAAGACGGGCTGAAGGGAGTGCGGGCGCTGCTGTCGGTGCGCGAGCAGATCAGGGACTATATCGATCTGCAGCTGGTGGCCTTTCCGCAGGACGGGCTGTACCGCGCGCCGAACGCCCGCAAGTGCACACTTGAAGCGCTGGACATGGGCGTCGACGTGGTGGGCGGCATTCCGCATTTCGAGCGCACGATGGCCGACGGCCGGGCTTCGGTGACGGAACTTTGCGAGATCGCCGCGGCGCGCGGGCTCCGGGTCGACATGCATTGCGACGAGAGCGATGATCCGCAGTCGCGGCATATCGAACAGCTGGTCTACGAGACGCAACGGCTCGGGCTGCATGGCCGGGTCGCCGGCTCGCACCTGACATCGATGCATTCGATGGACAATTACTATGTCTCGAAACTGTTGCCGCTGATGGCGGAGGCGCAGGTGGCGGCGATCCCCAATCCGCTGATCAACATCACCTTGCAGGGCCGGCATGACAGCTATCCGAAGCGGCGTGGCATGACGCGCGTCCGCGAGATGCTGGCGCACGGCATCCGGGTCGGTTTCGGCCAGGACTGCGTGCTCGATCCCTGGTATTCGCTGGGCACCGCCGACCTTCTGGATGTCGCCTTCATGGCCTTGCATGTCGGGCAGATGACGAGCCCAGCGGAGATGCGGCGCTGTTATGACATGGTGACCAGCGAAAGCGCCGCGATCCTCGGCCTTGACGGCTACGGCCTGCACAAAGGCGCAGCGGCCAGCCTGGTGGTGCTCGATGCGTCCGATCCGGTGGAAGCCATCCGGCTCAGGGCCGACCGGCTGCTGGTAATTTCCAAGGGACAGGTGATCGCACGGCGAGCGAAAACGCCAATGCAGCTGACCCTTCCCGGACGCCAGAAGGCCATCGACCGGCGCTTTTGAAGAGGTTTCTGGCCGTTGTGCCGAAACAGGGAACCGGCCGGGCGCGTGGACAGCCGGAACTTGGCCCGGTGCTCCTGCGTTTGCCCTGTGAGTTCACGTTTGGACCAAGGAGTTTTGCAATGACCGACGAATCCTTTGAAATCGAGCAGCGCGAGGATGGCTACAGCTACGTCATCGACAATCGCCACTCGCCGGTCTACGCGACCCGCGAACTGGCTGCGGAGGCGGCGCGCGCGGAGCTGGAATCGCGCGAGAAGGCCGACAATGAAGAGAAGCTGGAGACCGGTCTGGAAGACACGTTTCCGGCCAGTGATCCTGTGGCCGTGACCATTCCCGGGCATGCGGGCGATCCGGATCACGAGAAGTAGATCACTCGAGCTGCGGCCCGGTCCTCCCCTCACCGTGGCCCTTGCCTGAACCGGGCTGTCTCACCATCAGCTGATATCTTGCGCGGACCCGACCTCGTCGGGTCCGTTTTCGCTATCAAGCGCGGCGAATACCGCTTTTGCCGCCGACAGGCCGTTCAGCGCCGCCGGAAAGCCGGCATAGACAGACATCTGCATCAGGATCTCGACGATCTCCTCGCGCGTCAGGCCCACATTGAGCCCGGCGCGGATGTGCACTTCCAGCTGCGGGCGAGCGGTCCCCATGGCGCATAGCGCGCCGATGGTGGCAATCTCGCGCTCGCGCAGACTGAGACCGGGGCGGCTGTAGATATCGCCGAACGGAAACTCGAGCAGGTAGGTGGCAAAATCCGGCGCGATGTCCGCCAGGCTGCGCACCACGGCTTCACCGGCCTCGCCGTCGATTTCAGCCAGTGCCCTCTGGCCACGCTGCAGCCGGGTCTCCGTTGCATTGTCGATAGGGTTCATTCCGGTGTTTCCTTGCGTTTATCGGTGTAGCTGAAGATCTTGGCGTCAAGCGCATCGAGCGCCTCGGTGAGACGACGCATCCGATCGCGCACATGGCTGCGATGGGATTTTAGAATGTGCCGCCGTGCGTTTGCGGTCGTGTCTCCCTGTTCGCGCAGTTCGGCATAGTGAACCATCTGGCGCAACGGCATGCCGGTTTCCTTCAGGCGGCTGAGAAATGCGATCCATGTCAGGATGGCTGCGTCATAATCGCGGTGTCCGGCTGCATCGCGACCGGCTCTCGGCACCAGGCCGATGCGTTCGTAATAGCGGATCGTATGCACCGAAAGGCCCGAGCGTTGCGCCACTTCCCCAATTTTCATCGTTTGCCTCTTGTTGCCATCGGGCGAAACCTACCGGTTCGAGTGCACTCGAAGTCAAGGGCAAAAGCGACGCCGCGCCCGGCGCACGCAATGTGGCCCTCCAGGCGGAAGTGATCGTACAGCGCGCGGCATAGAGGGTGGGGCAAAGCCGTTCGCCACTAGATCGTCATATGCTAATTTACCCCCATGATTCGTCTAATTTTCAACTAGGCAGACCAAGCGATGGCCCTGCGGCGCGTGCTGATGATGGCGCTGAAGACCCTTCTTCTCCAAGGGCTGGCGCTGATCATCGTCTGGTCGATCCTGCGCCTCGTGCCATTGAACGCCAAACTGGTCGAAGAGCTGCCGGCCGGCGCTGCGATGATCATCATGCTGTTGGCCCTCGGGGCGCTGGCGGCGGCTTTCGGCCGCCTGTTGCTGCGCCTGCCGGCGGCATGGCTGATGGTGCAGCTGGTGGTGCCGCTGGCCGTCGTGCAGGCGGCAAGCGCCCCGGCATGGCTGTTTCCCGTGGCCCTTGCAGTGCTGGCGCTGATCTTCTGGAACAGTCCGCTGGAACGGGTGCCGCTGTATCTGACCAACCGCGAGACGCGCAGCGCCCTCAGCCAGCTGATCACCGACAACCGGTCCGGCAGCTTTGTCGATCTGGGTTGCGGGACGGGCGGCGTGGTGCTGACGCTGGCGCGCGCGCATCCGCGCCTGATCTGCGACGGTCTCGAGACCGCTCCGCTGGTCTATGCGGTGGCGCGCATGCGAAAATTCCTGGCGCGCTGCCGCAATGCGCGGATCGGGTTTCGCAGCCTGTGGCGCAGCGGATTGGCCGAGCGGGATCTGGTCTACTGCTTCCTGTCGCCGGCGCCGATGGCGGCTCTGTTTGCAAAGGCGCGCGCCGAAATGCGACCGGGCAGCCTGTTCGTCAGCAACAGTTTCGCGGTGCCGGGGGTGACGCCGGAGGCGGTGATTCCGGTGGGCGACCGGCGGCGCACGCAGCTTTATCTCTACCGCATCGGCGCCGAGTGAGGCCTCAGTTCCCCTCGCCTGACTGGCCGGCCAGCGTATCGATGATCGGGCATTCGGGCTCGGCATCGCCGTGACAATTGGCAACGAGCGTCGACAGCGTCTTGCGCAAGGCCTTCAGCTCGACGAGCTTGCGATCGATATGCACGATCTTGTCCTCGGCGATCGCCTTGACCTCGGCACTGGAGCGATGGCTGTCGCGATACAGCGACAGCAGCAGGCGGCATTCATCAAGCGAGAAGCCGAGGCTGCGCGCCCGCTGCAGGAAGCTGAGGGTTTCGACATCGCGGGCGCAATAGTCGCGATAGCCATTGGGTCCGCGCGCCGGCTTGATCAGATCGATGTCTTCGTAATAGCGGATGGTCTTTGCCGGCAGTCCGGACCGTTCGGCGGCAATGGCGATGTTCATGACTGCTCTCCTTTCTCAAAAGCCTCTCACGCGGGGGTCTTCTGGCCTTTCCCCGGCGCTCCAGGCCGGGCTCAGGCGCCCAGCCTGACCCGGCGCAGCCGCAGGGCGTTGCTGATCACCGAGACCGATGACAGGCTCATGGCCGCGGCGGCGATCATCGGCGACAGCAGCGTGCCGGTGACCGGGTAGAGAATGCCGGCGGCGATCGGAACGCCGGCGGCATTGTAGCAGAAAGCAAAGAACAGGTTCTGCTTGATGTTGCGCAGCGTGGCGCGGGCCAGTTGGCGCGCCTTGACGACGCCGATCAGGTCGCCCTTGAGCAGCGTGATGCCGGCGCTTTCGACGGCCACATCGGCGCCGGTGCCCATGGCAATGCCCACTTCGGCGGCGGCGAGAGCCGGTGCGTCATTGACGCCATCGCCTGCCATGGCGACCTTGTGACCCTGGCGGTGAAACTCGTCGACCAGGGCCTTCTTGTCTTCAGGCAGGATCCCGGCACGGACCTCGTCGATGCCAAGTTTCGCCGCGACGGCACGGGCGGTGATTTCATTGTCACCGGTAGCCATGACAACGCGCAGGCCTTCCTCGTGCAAGGCCTTGATGGCCGCGGCAGTGGTGGGTTTGATGGGATCGGCGACGGCGATCAAACCGGCGATGCGGTCATCAAGGGCGACATACATGGCGGATTTGCCACTGGCCCGCAATTCATCGGCGCGCGCATCGAGTGCGGCGTGATCGATCTTGTCCAGCGCCATCATCGCGGCATTGCCGAGCGCCACTTTCCGGCCGGCAGCAACGCCGCGCACGCCCTTGCCGGTCACCGCTTCGAAATCGCCGACGGCGGATGAATTTATGCCGCGCGCCTCGATGCCCGAGACGATCGCCTCGGCGAGCGGATGCTCGGACCCCTGCTCGAGCCCGCGCACGGCCGCCAGCATCTCGTTCTCATCGACACCGTCAACGGTCTCGACATCGGTGAGTTGTGGACGGCCCTCGGTCAGCGTGCCAGTCTTGTCGACGACGATGATGTCGACCTTGGCCATGCGCTCGAGCGCCTCTGCATCCTTGATCAGAACGCCCATCTGAGCGCCGCGGCCGGTTGCCGTCATGATCGACATCGGCGTGGCCAGACCCAGCGCACAGGGACAGGCGATGATCAGCACGGCGACCGCCGAGACCATGGCGAAGATGAAGGACGGCTCCGGTCCGAAAACCAGCCAGACGATGAATGCGATAATGGCGACGGCCACCACGGCCGGCACGAAGAAGGAAGCAACCCGATCGGCCAGTCCCTGGATCGGCGCGCGCGAGCGCTGCGCCGAAGCGACCATGGCCACGATGCGCGCCAGCATGCTGTCCTCGCCGACGGCGCGCGTCTCGATGATCAGCGAGCCCTGCTTGTTGAGCGTGCCGCCGGTGACCGTATCGCCAGCCTGTTTGGAGACCGGCATAGGCTCGCCGGACAGAAGGCTCTCATCGACACTGGATGTGCCCTCGATGACGGTGGCATCGACGGGGACGGCCTCGCCCGGACGCACGCGCAGGCGGTCGCCTTCCACGATGTTTTCCAGCGGCGCGTCGTATTCATCGCCATCGGGCGTGATGCGGCGCGCGGTTTTTGGCGCCAGGTCGAGAAGAGCGCGGATGGCGTCGCCGGTGCGTTCGCGGGCGCGCAGTTCCAGCACCTGGCCAACGAAGATCAGGGCGACGATGACCACGGCGGCTTCGTAATACACCGGAACATGGCCGCCATGCATCTTCAGGCCGTCAGGGAACAGGCCCGGCAGGAAGGTCGCCACAACGGAGAAGCCGTAGGCGGCGCCGACGCCCAGCATGATCAGCGTCCACATGTTGGCATTCATGGTGCGCACCGACGTGATCCCGCGCTGGAAGAAGGGCAGCGCGGCCCAGAGGACGACCGGGGCGGCCAGCAGGAATTCGACATAGACGGACATCTGCTCGCCGAGCCACTGGCGGATGGGAAGGCCAAACATCGGTCCCATGGTGAGGATGAGAAGCGGCACGGCGGCCAGCACGCTGACCCACAGACGGCGTGTGAAATCAACGAGTTCCTCGTTCGGCCCCTCGGCAACGCCGCTCATCGGCTCAAGCGCCATGCCGCAGATCGGGCAGGCGCCGGGGCCATCGCGCACCACTTCCGGATGCATCGGGCAGGTGTATTGCACGGCGCCGGAGGCAACGACCTTCTTTTTCGCATTGCCGCCCGAGAGGTAAAACCAGGGATCGGTTTCGAACTTGTCGTGACACTTGCTGCTGCAGAAATGGAAGGTTTGCCCCTTGTGCTCGAGGGACGGCTTGCCGGCATCAACCGCCACCTGCATGCCGCAGACGGGGTCGGTGACCTTGCCGTCGACGGGAACCGTGGCGGCGGAAAGAATATCTGTACCGGATGGGCTGTGATCGTGATGCGAACAGCAGGCGCCATGACCATCGGTATGCGTATGAGCAAGAATTTTCGCCATCGGAAGCTCCAAAGCGGTTCAAGTGAAAGGTCGTCAAAAGGACGATTTCACGAAGCCTAAAGCTTCCAGTTACTAGAGAGTCAAGCGGTTTATCGCGGTCGTCCCGCGCGCCCCGGAAGAAGCAAAATTTATCAATGAAAACAACGGATTTCAGAGCAGGCTTAGTCGGTCTGCCGCGACAATCACGCAATATGATCGCGGGCGCTCATTCGATCAGCGCGTCCCGGATCGTATCGAGGGCCCGGAACGTGTCGCGGGTCAGCGACGGGATGACGTAGTCCGGCCATGTCGACAGCTTGACGGCCAGGAAATCACTGCGCGGATCGGCATAGATCAACTGGCCGAAGACGCCGCGGGCGCAGATATCGCCGCGGGCGGTGTCGCGGATCCACCAGAAGCGGCGATAGGCGCCCTGCGGCAGCACCGCCGTATAGGGATGCGCGAACACGGAATGATCGCCCTGGCGCATGCCTTCGATCCAGGCGGCAGGAACGACCTGGCGGCCATCGGCGCACCCGCCGTCGAGAAGCAGGCGGCCAAGCCGCGCATAGTCGCGCAAGGTTGCATTGAAGCCGCCGTCGGCGAGGGCCGTTCCGGCTTCGTCGACGGTGAAATAGGCATCGCGCTCGGCGCCGATGGCCTGCCAGAGATGGCGGCTGACCAGGGATGCCAGCGACTTGCCGGCGGTGCGCTCGAGAACCCAGGCGGCAACGTCCGTCTCGATCGAGCGGTACTCGAAGGCCTCGCCATGCGGGCGCACCTTCGGCAGGCTGAGAATAACCTCGCGGATCGTCGGCCGCACTTCATGGGCAGCGGCCGGGCGCCAGCCGGAGGCCACGTCGATGCGCGTCATATCGCTGCCGGGCAGATTGTAATCTTCGCTGAAGCGGACGCCGGAGCGCATGTCGAGCACCTGGTCGAGTGTCGCATCGGCATAGCCGCAGCGGCCCAGCTCCGGCACCATCTCGACAAGCGGCACATGCAGGTCAAGGGTGCCGTTTTCGGCAAGAATGCCGGCCAGCAGGCCGACGACGGATTTGGCGACGGATTGCGACAGGTGCAAGGTCTCGCGTTGCATGCCGTTGAGATAGGTCTCGTAGACGATGGCGCCGCGATGCATGACGAGAAACGCGTCACAGTAGCTGTCATCGAGAAACCGCGCGAGCGAGACGCTGCTGCCATCCTCGCGCGTGAAGGTCACTTCGGAAAGATCGCGCGGGGCCTCGGGCATCGGCGATGGGGCGCCGTAGCCGCGGAACACGTCAACCGTCGGGATCAGGCTGCGCACATTCTGGAAACTCCAGCGGTTGAAGGGCGGCAGGTCCCAGTTCTCAAGGGTCGGCCGCTTTTCCGGCGGGGGCGGAAACCCCTGCATGATGCCCAGTTGACGGGCAGTCTTCGGCGCCACGGTCGGCTCCACCTTGTCGGTGTCTGACATCGCGGTGATCCCTGCTGCGAGACTTGGGGAGCGATCCCCGGGGCAAAGACGGACGCGCGCGGCGCGCGCGTCCGGAGTGAGGGCCTACTGTTTCAGCCGGGTCCAGATCTTGTTGTACAGATCGACCACTTCCTGCGGACAGGGCGTGACGAAGTCCGGCTCGGGCGCATCTTCGGGCATGACGATCTCACGCGCGGAGAGCATTTCCTCATCCATGAATTCCTCGCTGCCCTTGATGCCATTGGCATAGCGCGCGAAATTGGAGGTCATGGCGGCGTTTTCCGGATCCATCATGAAGTTGATGAACAGCTTGGCGTTCTCCAGATTCGGAGCGCCCTTGAGGACCGCGACATTGTCCATCCAGCCGGTGAAGCCTTCCTTCGGATAGGCGTATTGCAGGGTCTCGCGCTGGGCGCGGGCCCGCATGGCCGCGCCGTTCCAGGTCTGGCTCAGATCGACGTCACCGGAAGTCAGCTTCTCGATGGTGGCGTAATCCATGGTGCGCCAATGCGGCTTGGCGGCCATGAGCAGGTCGAGAACCTCGCGCAGCTCGTCCTGATTGCCATTGCAGCGGCCGTAGCCGAGATAGCGCAGACCGGCGTTGATGACATCATTCATGTCATTGAGCATGTTGATCCGGCCCTTCAGGACCTCGGGCGGATCGAACATCAGGGCGAGCGTGTTGATGTCGCCGTCATAGACCGTCGTGTCGACCGTGAAGGAGGTGGTGCCCCACTGGTAGGGAATCGAATAGTTGCGGCCCGGGTCCCACCAGACATCGACCCATTGCGAATCGACATTCTTGAAGTTCTCCATCTCGTTGGGCTTGACCTCCTCGAGCAGGCCCTCGCCGATCATCACCTTGATCATGTAGTCGCCGGGAACGACAATGTCGTAGCCCGTGTCGCCGGCCTTCACCTTGGCGAGCATCGCCTCGTTGGAATCATAGCCATCGAGGTTGACCTTGACGTCATGCTTTTCCTCGAACTTCTTGATCATGTCGAGGTTGGTGTAATTCCCCCAGTTGTAGATGTTCAATTCACCCTCCGCCATCGCCGCCGATGACGCGAAGGCGAGCACGGATGCTGCTCCGAAAAGCCTGATAAGCGCTTTCATTGTTCCTCTCTCCTTTTTATTCCGTCTTTAGCGCTGCATGCGCCGCTGCACGAAGAACAGCAGGACGACCAGCAACACCGAGACCGCGACCAAAATGGTCGAGACGGCATTGATCTCCGGGGTGATCCCGCGCCGAATGGCGCCGAGAATGTAAATGGGAAGCGTGGTCTCGCCCGGTCCGGCGACCAGCAGCGTGATGATGACGTCGTCGAGAGACACGACAAAGGCGAGCATGGCGCCCGAGACGATGCCGGGGCCGAGCAATGGCAGGGTGATCAGTGCGAAGGCCTTCAACGGCGTGGCATACAGATCGGCGGCGGCCTGCTCCATGGTCAGCGTCATGGTTTCAAGGCGGGCGCGGATCGGCATGTAGGCGAAGGGAATGCAGAAGGCGGCATGCGCCATCATCAGGTAGCCGACACCGGTGACCCCGGTCAGCCGCTTGATCAGTGCGAACAGCGACAAAGTGGCGATGGCGGTGACGATCTCGGGGATCATCAGCGGCTGGTTGATGATGCCGTAGACAAGACCCTGGCCGCGAAAGCCGCGGGTGCGGGTCGTCGCCAGGGCGGCCATGGTCGCAACGACGGTCGAGATGACGGTGGCGAACAGGGCGATCTTCACCGACACCAAGGCGGCGTTGCGGATCCCGTCATTGGCCAGGGCCTTGGCATACCAGTCGAGGGAAAATTCGGTCCAGCGCACCACCGAGCGATTGTCATTGAACGAGAAGATGATGAGCACAGCCAGAGGCATGTACAGGGCGATGATGCACAACCAGGCCATCGCCTTGAAGCCGGGCATGGCGCGCAGGTCGCGCCGGCGAAAGGCGCGCAACACAGGGGCCGGGGAGCCTTCAGTCATGGACCGCCTCCTTCCGGCGGGCGGCGCGGGCATAGACCAGCAGTACCAGGATCACCAGGGTCATCAGGATGAGCGCCGCTGCCGAGCCGAACGGCCAGTTGCGCGAGGCTCCGAACTGCATGGCGATCATGTTGCCGATCATCAGTTTCTTGCCGCCGCCGAGAAGCTCGGGCGTGATGTAGGCGCCGAGACCGGGAATGAAGACGAGCACGCAACCGGCCACAATGCCCGGTTTGGCCAGCGGCACGATGACGTGAAAGAGAACGCGCAGGCGGTTGGCATAGAGATCGTAGCCGGCCTCGACGAGGTTGAAATCGAGCTTTTCCAGGCTGGCATAGAGCGGCAGCACCATGAACGGCAGGTAGGAATAGATCAGTCCGATGAACACGGCGGTGTCGGTGTAGAGAATGGTCAGGGGCGCGTTCAGCAGGCCGATCTGCATCAGCACCGTGTTGATGATCCCCTCGTCGCGAATGATCAGCAGCATGGCGTAGGTGCGGATCAGAAGGTTGGTCCAGAATGGCAGGGTGACGAGAAACAGCCAGATGTTGCGCTGCTCGCGCGGCTTGGTGGCGATGAAATAGGCGGTCGGAAAACCAAGGATCAACGCGCCGAGCGTGGCGCCGAGGGCGAGACCGATCGAGCGCAGATAGATTGAAAGATAGGCCGGGTTGAAGCTCAGCGTGTCGTCGAAGATGTCGCGGTCAAACAGGAATTGCAGGTAGCTGTTGACGCTGAATTCCCAGGTCACGCCGCCGTAGGTTCCCGGCGTGAGGAAGGAATAGACGAGCGTGATGCCGAGCGGCAGGACGCTGATTGTCAGAATGATCAGCAGCGCCGGTGCCAGAAGGGCGGCGCGGGTTGTCCGCTCCCGCCGGGTGGTGCTGGCGATCGCCGCTGCAAGAGCCGGATTTTGCGGCGGCGCGCTCATGCCAGGACCCGGGTCAGTTCGGGCTGGAAGCTGACGCCCAGCGATGCCCCGGGCGTGTAGCGGCCTTCCGCGAATGTGCCGGGAACGCGGACCACGAGGTCCTCGCCGGTGGGCAGGCGCAGATGCAGATTGCTGGCGGCGCCGAAATAGACAAGGTTCTCCAGCGTGCCGGTGATCGTGGCGCTCTCGCCCTCGCCGGCCAGACGCAGATTTTCCGGGCGGATGGCAATGGCCACCTCGCCGGTGGGCGCCGCACCGGCGGCCGTGCCGGCGCTGACCTTCGTGCCGTCCTTCAGACGCACCGTCGCGACGCCGTCACGGGCCTCGAGAACCGTTGCCTCGAGAATGTTGATATCGCCGATGAAGTCGGCGACGAAGCGGTGCTCGGGACGGTCATATATCTGGCGCGGATTGCCGACCTGCAGGATGCGGCCGGCCTTCATCACCGCAATGCGATCGGACATGGTCAGCGCCTCTTCCTGATCGTGGGTGACGAAGATGAAGGTGATGCCGGTTTCCGCCTGCAGGCTCTTGAGTTCGAGCTGCATGCTCTTGCGCAGTTTGAGATCGAGCGCGGCCAACGGCTCGTCGAGGAGCAATACGCGCGGTGCCGGTGCCAGAGCGCGTGCCAGCGCGACGCGCTGCTGCTGACCACCGGAGAGCTGATCGGTGCGCCGGCCGGCCAGTGCCTCAAGCTGCACGAGGGCCAGCATGCGCTCGGTGACAGTGCCGATCTCGGCCTTCGATTTGCCAAGCATGCGCAGACCGAAGCCGATATTCTCGGCAACCGTCATGTGCGGAAACAGGGCATAGCTCTGGAACACGGTGTTGACCGGCCGCCGGTGCGGCGGCAACGCCGTGATGTCCTCGCCCTGCAAGGCGATGGTACCGCTGGAGGGCAGTTCGAAGCCGGCGATCAGGCGCAGCAGCGTGGTCTTGCCGCAGCCGGACGGTCCGAGCAGCGTGAAGAATTCGTTCTGATCAATATCGATCTCGACGGCGTCCAGAGCGGTGATGGCAAACGGCCCGGCGCCAAATCTCTTCGACAGTTTCTGCACGGAAACGGCTGCGGGCCTGTGCGCGTCCGCCGAACCCTGGTCTGCCAAGACGGTGCCTGTGTGAGTGTTCGTCACGCTGTCCCCCTGCAATTGTCTTCAGGCTAGGAGCCGCATGCGTGCCGGTAAATACCCCCAAGGAGGTATGGATCACTGCAGGACCGAGCGCAGGAAGAGCGACAGCAGCTCCGACTGCGACGACAGTCCGAGCTTGCGGTAGATGTTCTTGCGGTGGATCTTCACCGTGGCCACGGCAATGCCGGCCACGGCGGCCACCGAGGCGGAGGAATGCCCCTTGAGGATGAGCGTTGCCACCTCGCGCTCGCGGGCGGTGAGAACATCGCGGCCAAAAGCCTCGAGCGCGGCGGTCAGCGAAGGTCCGGCGGGGACGTCGCGGGGCCCGGACGGTCCGTGGCGGCCGCGATCGAAATGCTTGCCGGTCAGGGCGGTGATCACCGGCATCTCGTCTTGAAAGGCGCGCACGGCGCGCGCGGTGAAGCGCGGTTCGTCGCCAAGCCGTCCGAGCGAGTAGAAAAGGGCATCGTCGCCGGGCATCGGCACGAGCAATGCCATCTCGTCGCGCAGCACGATCTTCTGATAGTAGCGGCGAAAATAGGTCGAGCTGCGAAACCGGTCGGGAGCGATGTCGCGCAGCCGCATGGCACAGTTGATGCGCCCCGACAGATAGGCATCGTAGACGGGATCGAGCAGATAGGCACTGTCGAGATACTGATTGACGACGACGCGGTGGCGCTCGGCGCGGACATTGTCATAGACATGTCCGGGCGGCCGATCGCGGTGCAGGTGGGTGACGAAGATGCCGCGAAAGGGAACCACAGAGCGCAGATAATCGGTCATCGCCGGAAAGAAGTCGGCGGTGTCGATGGCGGCCACGACCCGCGCCACCGGGCTGCGCGCCGGGGGCGCGCGTTCCGAGGGCGCAGCGTTCTGGTCAGCCATGCCTGCATCCTGTGTCATCGCCGGCCCCGCGCCGATATCCACGCCCGCACACAACGGCGGGTCATCCCCTGCCCTTCTGAAGCACGGCGTGAGCCGGGCCGGGCCGCGTGAAACTAGCGCAGATCGCAGGCCGGGCGCCAGCGGATTTCACGCGCAAAGGCAATCGGCGCGCTGGCCGCCGGGCGGCGGCTCAAGATGGCATGGCTAGGCCATCAACTGACCCCCGTTGATCTCGAGCACCTGCCCAGTGATGTAGCCCGACAGGAGCGGACTGGCGAGAAAGAGGAACGCGGGGGCGCAATCGTCCGGCGTTCCGAGCCGCTGCAGCGGCAGCGCGGCGCGGGTGGCCTCGAGTTTGGCGGCGCTGGAATAGCGCCCGTGAAAATCGGTGGCGATGGTGCCGGGCGAGACGGCGTTGGCGCGGATGCCGTCCGGCGCCAGTTCGCGGGCCAATGCGCGGGTATAGGTGGACACGAAAGCCTTGGTGGCACTGTAGACGGACGAGCCGGGGCTGCCGCCGGTTCTGGCGGAGATCGACACGGTGTTGACGATGGCCGCCTGGCGAGCGGCGCGCAGCGGCGCGAGCAGGCCACGGCACAGCATCACCACGCTGGTCTGGTTGAGCATCACCAGTTCATCATACTGGGCATCGGTGATCTCTCCCGCCGGAAAGCGGCCAAGCATGGTGCCGGCATTGTTGACCAGCACATCAAGGTGGTCGGTGCGGTCGTGCACGGCGGCAATGAAGTCGGCGACCCCGGTGCGCTGGCTGAAATCGGCCTCCAGCGCTTCGATTCCGCTGCCGGCAAATGTTTCCGCGGTGCCGGCGCGGCCGCTGTGGACGATGACCCTTGCGCCGTGATCGGCAAAGGCGCGCGCCACGCTCAGGCCGATGCCGCGCCCGGCTCCGGTGACAAGAACGGTCTGGCCGTCAAACAGGGTTTGTGAAAAAGGAGATCCGTTCATTGCATCCTCGCCGCGGCACCGACCCGTCCGTGCAGATCGGCAGATTGGAGTTTCGCTCGGGTTCGGTTATAGATAAAACGAAAGAGAAATGAAACCGCGGAACCGGCATGTATCTGACCCCACGTCATGAAAGAATTCTCGAACTGGCGAAGATCGAGGAACGGGTGCTGGTCGAGGACCTGGCGTCGCGCTTCAATGTAACGCCGCAGACGATCCGCAAGGATCTCAACGATCTGTGCGAGCAGCAATTGCTCAAGCGGATCCACGGCGGCGCCGAACTTCCCTCCGGTGTTGCCAATCTCGAATATGAGGAGCGCCGGCAGATTGCGGCACCTGAGAAATCGGCGATCGGCAGGGCCGCGGCGGCGCTGATCCCCAATGAATCCTCGCTGTTCATCAATATCGGTACGACCACGGAAGCAGTCAGCGAGGCGCTATTGGACCATGTCGGCCTGATGGCGATCACTAATAACATCAATGTTGCCAATCGTTTACGGGTATATCGCAAGTTTGAGGTGGTGATGGCCGGCGGGGTGGTGCGCGCCGCGGATGGCGGCATCGTCGGGGAAACGGCGGTGGATTTCATCCGCCAGTTCAAGGTGGATCACGCGGTGATCGGCACCTCCGCGATCGATCATGACGGGGCGCTGCTGGACTTCGATATCCGCGAGGTGAAAGTGGCACAGGCGATCATCGAGAACGCCCGCAACGTGATCCTGGTCGCCGATTCAACCAAGTTCGAACGCACGGCGCCGGTGCGCATCGCACATCTTTCGCAGGTGAACACCTTTGTCACCGATATCTGCGCCAGCGACACCATCCGCCGGATCTGCGTGGACAATGATGTGCGGCTGATCGAAGCCGGCGCCGCCTGAGACGCAGGCGCGTCGCGCGGCGGGAGAACGGGCGTCAGCCTTTCGAGACATTTTCGTTTGACATTCGTATTATTTTCACTTCTTCTGTGAGCGGTTTCGCTTTGGAGGAAGCGTGACCGTCTTCGGGAGGCAGACTTGTCCAGGCACTATGATCTTCTCGTCATTGGCGGCGGAATCAATGGCTGCGGCATCGCGCGCGATGCGGCCGGCCGGGGCTATTCCGTATGCCTGGCCGAGATGAACGATCTGGCTTCGGGCACATCCTCCTGGTCGACCAAGCTGATCCATGGCGGCCTGCGCTATCTCGAGCATTACGAGTTCCGGCTGGTCCGCGAGGCCCTGATCGAGCGCGAGGTGCTGTTGCGGATGGCGCCGCATATCATCTGGCCGCTGCGCTTCGTGCTGCCGCATCATGACGGCATGCGGCCGGCCTGGCTGCTGCGGCTCGGCCTGTTTCTTTACGACCATCTGGGCGGGCGAAAGCTGCTGCCGGCGACCGATGTCGTCGACTTGCGATCGGACAGTGCCGGGCGGCCGCTGAAGAGCGAGTTTTCGAAAGCGTTCGAGTATTCCGACTGCTGGGTGAACGATGCCCGCCTCGTCGTGCTCAATGCCATGGACGCGCAGGCCAGAGGCGCGGAAATTCACACGCGGACGAAGGTTGTCTCGGCAAAACGCAAAGAGGCGGAGTGGGAGGTCTCGCTGCAATCGGTCGATACCGGCGCCATAGAGACGGTCGGGGCGAAACTGCTGATCAATGCCGGCGGCCCCTGGGTCGATGACATCCTGCAGACGTCCCTCGGTCACACCAACGCGGACAATGTGCGCCTTGTTCAGGGCAGCCACATCGTCGTGCGCCGCAAGTTCGATCACCCGAAGGCCTATTTCTTCCAGAACACCGACGAACGCATCTTTTTCGCCATCCCCTACGAGCAGGATTTCACGCTGATCGGCACCACCGACCAGGATTATCACGGTCCGTTGTCGGATGTGCGCATCTCGGAGCAGGAAATCGACTATCTGTGCGAGGGGGCGAGCGCGTATTTTCGCGAGCCGGTGACGCGTGACGACATCGTCTGGACCTTTTCCGGCGTGCGGCCGCTTTACGACGACGGCGCCTCGAAAGCGCAGGAAGCAACGCGCGATTACGTCCTGCGCGTCGACGGCGAAAGTGCACAGGCCAAGGTCATCAATGTCTTTGGCGGCAAGATCACCACCTATCGCCGCCTGGCGGAATCGATGCTGGAGAAAGTCGAGGCGACGCTCGGCGCGAAAGGCAGGCCGTGGACGCGCGAAAGTGCCCTGCCCGGCGGCGATTTCGCAGTGACCGGCTTTGACGCGCTGCTGGCCCGGCTGCGCGCCACCTTCCCGTTTCTCGGGACGGCGCAGAGCGAACGGCTGGCGCGATGCTACGGCCTCAAGGTCTTCGAGATGCTCGACGCCGCCGGGTCGGCGGCCGACCTCGGCACCGATTTCGGACATGGCTTGACGGAGGTGGAAGTGCGGTATCTGATCGCGCATGAGTGGGCGCGGACGGCAGAGGATGTCGCATGGCGCAGAACCAAGCTCGGCATTCGCTTCAGCCCGGAGCAGATGGCCGACCTGCAAGCCTTCATGGACATCAACGCACAACCGCGCCAAAGCGCGGCGGAACGGGGTTGATTGATGCTTGAACTGAGGAACGTCAGCAAGAAAGTCGGCAACAGCCTGCACATTGACGGCGTGTCGATGCAGCTCGAGAAGGGCACGGTGAATGTGCTGCTCGGGCCGACGCTGTCCGGCAAGACGTCGCTGATGCGGCTGATGGCCGGTCTCGACCGCCCGACCTCGGGGCAGATCCTGCTCGACGGCAAGGACGTGGTCGGCGTGCCGGTGCAGAAGCGCAATGTGGCGATGGTCTATCAGCAGTTCATCAACTATCCGGCGATGACGGTTTACGAGAACATCGCCTCGCCGATGCGGGTTGCCGGCGTCGACAAGTCGAAGATCGATGCGCGGGTGCAGAAAGCCGCGGCGCTGATGAAGCTGACGCCGTATCTCGATCGCACCCCGCTCAATTTGTCGGGCGGCCAGCAGCAGCGAACGGCGCTGGCGCGGGCCCTGGTCAAGGATGCGGAACTGGTGCTGCTCGACGAGCCGCTGGCCAATCTCGACTACAAGCTGCGCGAAGAGCTGCGGGTCGAACTGCCGAAAATCTTCGCCGAGACGGGAGCGATCTTCGTCTACGCGACCACGGAGCCGCATGAAGCGCTGCTGCTCGGCGGCAAGACGGCGACGCTGCACGAGGGCCGGGTGACGCAGTTCGATCGCACCATTGACGTTTACAATGCGCCCTCGGACCTTCTGACGGCGCAGACCTTCTCCGATCCGCCGATGAACATGGTGCCGGTGACGAAGACCGGCGATGCCTTCGTGGTGGAGCAGAGCCGGTTGCGGGTCCCTGCGCATCTCGGCGGGTTGGCGGACGGGGCCTATACGCTCGGCGTGCGGCCGCATCACCTGTCGCTGCGCCCGCCGGAAGGCGAAGCCCTGACCATCGCCTGCCGTGTTTCGACAACAGAAATCACCGGTTCGGAAAGCTTCATTCATCTGGAAAGCGCGCATGCCCCGATGGTGGCTCTGCTGCACGGGGTGCATCGCATCGGCATTGGCGACCAGATCCCGGCCTATATCGCCGGGCGCGACGTGTTCATCTTCGATGCGGGCGAGAAACTGGTCTCGTCGCCTGCTTCCGCCGGACAGATGTGAGGACAAGAGCATGGCAAGCATCACCCTCGACCGTCTGGCCCACTCCTACCTTCCGAACCCGACCTCGGATGCCGACTTCGCGCTGAAGGAGATCAACTACAACTGGGAGGATGGCGGCGCCTACGCGCTGCTCGGACCATCGGGTTGCGGCAAGACCACCCTGCTCAACATCATCTCCGGTCTGCTGGTGCCATCCAAGGGCCACATCAAGTTTGACGGCAAGGACGTCACGCATCTGCAACCGGAGGAGCGCAACATCGCGCAGGTGTTCCAGTTCCCGGTGATCTACGACACGATGACGGTGCGGGAGAACCTGGCCTTTCCGCTGATCAACCGCCGCGTGCCGCGCGAGACGATCACCGAGCGCGTCAACGAGATGGTCGAGATTCTCGACCTTGGCGACAAGGCCGACCGCAAGGCGCGCGGGTTGACCGCCGACGAGAAGCAGAAGATCTCGCTGGGCCGGGGGCTGGTGCGCTACGACGTCAACGCCATCCTGTTCGACGAGCCGCTGACGGTCATCGATCCGCACATGAAGTGGCAGCTGCGCACCAAGCTGAAGGACCTGCACCGCCAGCTCGGGCACACGATGATCTATGTTACGCACGACCAGACCGAGGCGCTGACCTTTGCCGACAAGGTGGTGGTGATGTACGCCGGCGAAGTGGTGCAGATCGGCACGCCGGAAGAGCTGTTCGAGGAACCGGCGCACACATTTGTCGGATATTTCATCGGATCGCCGGGCATGAATGTCCTGCCCTGCAACATCACCGGACGTACGGCGACCGTGGGCAGCACGGCGATCGATCTGGTCCAGCCTTCACCGGCGTCAGGCGAGAATCTCGAGCTCGGCATCCGGCCGGAATTCGTCACCCTGACGGCGCGCGGCAGCGAGGGCATTCCGGTGCGCATCGATGCGGTGGAAAATATCGGCCGCTTCCAGATTGTCCGCACCAATCTCGAGGGCCACCCGGTCAATGCGCTGCTGCAGGAGGGGGAGGAAATCCCGGCGGACGCGGCGCTGCGCTTCGATCCGGCGCGGATCAATATCTACAAGAACTCTCACCTGGTGCGGCGGGGAGCGTGAACATGGATAAACCCTACAACAACAAGGCCTGGCTGCTGGTGATCCCGGTGTTCCTGCTGGTCGCCATCAGCGCCATCATTCCGATCATGACGGTGGTGAACTATTCCGTGCAAGACACGTTCGGCAACAACCAGTTCTTCTGGGCCGGCACCGAATGGTTCCAGGACGTGCTGCGATCGGACCGGTTCTGGAACTCGCTGAGCCGCAACCTGCTGTTCTCCTTCATCGTCTTGTGCATCGAGATCCCGCTCGGGATCGCAATCGCGCTGACAATGCCGCGCCGGGGTATCTGGGTGCCGGTCTGCCTTGTCCTGATGGCGCTGCCGCTGCTGATCCCGTGGAACGTTGTCGGCACGATCTGGCAGATCTTCGGGCGTGCCGACATCGGGTTGCTGGGCTACGCGCTCGACCAGATGGGCATCAACTACAATTACGCCAGCAACATCTTCGACGCCTGGGCGACGATCATCCTGATGGATGTGTGGCACTGGACCAGCCTGGTTGTCCTGTTGTGCTATGCCGGGCTGGTCTCCATTCCGGAAGCCTATTACCAGGCCGCCAAAATCGACGGCGCCTCGCGCTGGTCGGTGTTCCGCTACATCCAGCTGCCGAAATTGCGCGGCGTGCTGATCATCGCCTTCCTGCTGCGCTTCATGGATTCCTTCATGATCTATACCGAGCCATTCGTGCTGACCGGCGGCGGGCCGGGCAATTCAACGACCTTCATGTCGATCGACCTGGTCAAGCAGGCGGTGGGCCAATTCGACCTCGGCCCGGCGGCGGCGATGTCGCTGGTCTACCAGTTGATGGTGATCACGATCAGCTACATCTTCTTTACCGTGATGAGCAATGTCGGCGTCGACAAGCCAGATGCGCGGGTGGAAGACTGATGGCCAACCGCGTTTCCGATACCAAGGTCGCCGAGACCACAGCCGCTCCGGCAAACGTCATCGATACGAAGAACGTGCGGGCCAGCAACCGCTTCGCCCGCAAGAGCGTGTCGCGCTGGCTGGTGCCCACGCTCTACATCGTGTTCCTGATGCTGCCGATCTACTGGCTGCTCAATATGAGCTTCAAGACCAACCAGGAGATCCTGTCGCGCTTCACGCTGATCCCCGACAACCCGACGCTGAGAAACTATGCGGTGATCTTCACCGATCCGAGCTGGTACACCGGCTACATCAACTCGCTGATTTACGTGGTGATGAACACGACGATCTCGATCGTGGCGGCGCTGCCGGCGGCCTATGCCTTCTCGCGCTACCGGTTCCTCGGCGACAAGCACATGTTCTTCTGGCTGCTGTCCAACCGCATGGCGCCGGCGGCAGTGTTCGTGCTGCCGTTCTTCCAGCTCTACTCGGCCTTCGGGCTGATCGACACGCATCTGGCGGTGGCGCTGGCGCATTGCCTGTTCAACGTGCCGCTTGCGGTGTGGATTCTCGAAGGCTTCATGTCCGGCGTGCCGAAGGAGATCGACGAGACGGCCTATATCGACGGCTACTCCTTCCCGCGCTTCTTCGTGAAGATCTTCATGCCGCTGATCGCTTCGGGGATTGGCGTCGCAGCCTTCTTCAACTTCATGTTCTCGTGGGTGGAGCTTTTGATCGCGCGGACCCTGACGACGACGGACGCCAAGCCGATCGCCGCCATCATGACCCGCACGGTCGGCGCGTCGGGGGTTGATTGGGGGGTTCTGGCCGCCGCCGGTGTCCTCACCATCATCCCCGGCGCGCTCGTCATCTATTTCGTTCGCAACTACATCGCCAAGGGCTTTGCCCTGGGCCGGGTTTAGGGAGGAAGCGATGGATTTCTCATGGATGGCATGGACCGTGCCGACCTTCCTGTTCTGGGCCGGTATTGTCGGACTGCTGATCGCCATGGGCGTGTGGGAGTATTTCTCGCCGGGCGGGCATCCGCGCGTCGGGCTGTTGCGCTTCGAGACGACGCGCGGCGACCGGCTGTTCATATCGCTGCTCGGCAGCGCCTTCATCCATCTCGCTTGGCTGGGCCTCGTCGGCCCGGACCTGTGGTGGGCCTTTGGGCTCTCGCTGATCTTCGCCGTCGGCGTTTTTCGTACCGTGTGAGCCAACTGAACCGGAGATGAGCCCCTCATCTTCGTAATGCGCATAGTTCCAATGGGAGGAAAAAGCATGCGAAATATCCTACTCAACACAACGGCCGTCGCGGCCTTGATGCTGGCAATGGGTCCTGCCCATGCCGACATGGCGGCGGCAGAGAAATTCCTGGCTGAGGAGATCAACGGCCTGTCGGTGCTCTCGGAGGACGAGCAGAAGGCCGAGATGGAATGGTTCATCAATGCCGCGAAGCCGTTCCAGGGCATGGACATCAAGGTCGTTTCGGAAACCATCACGACGCATGAATACGAATCGAAGGTGCTGGCGGAAGCCTTCAGCGCCATCACCGGCATCAATGTCACGCATGATCTGATCGGCGAAGGCGATGTCGTCGAGAAGCTGCAGACACAGATGCAGTCGGGCGAGAACATCTATGACGCCTATGTCAACGATTCCGATCTGATCGGCACCCACTGGCGCTACCAGCAGGTGCGCAACCTGACGGACTGGATGGCCGGAGAAGGCAAGGACGTGACCAATCCGGACCTGGATGTCGACGACTTCATCGGCACCTCGTTCACCACGGCTCCGGACGGCAAGCTCTACCAGCTGCCGGACCAGCAGTTCGCCAATCTGTACTGGTTCCGCTACGACTGGTTCAACGACGAAAAGAACAAGGCCGATTTCAAGGAGAAATACGGCTACGATCTGGGCGTGCCGGTGAACTGGTCCGCCTATGAGGACATTGCCGAATTCTTCACCGGCCGCGATCTGTCGCATCTGGGTGTCGAGGGCAAGGTCTACGGCAACATGGACTACGGCAAGAAGGATCCCTCACTCGGCTGGCGTTACACCGATGCGTGGATGTCGATGGCCGGCATGGGCGATGTCGGCGAGCCGAACGGACTGCCGGTGGACGAATGGGGCATCCGCGTCAACGAGAACTCGCAGCCGGTCGGCTCGTGTGTCGACCGCGGCGGAGCCACCAACGCGCCGGCGGCCGTCTACGCCGTGGAGAAGGCGATCGACTGGCTGAAACAGTACTCGCCGCCGGAAGCGGCCGGGATGACGTTCGGCGAAGCCGGCCCGATCCCCGCCCAGGGCAACATCGCGCAGCAGATGTTCTGGTACACCGCCTTCACCGCAGCGACGGTGGAGCCGGGCCTGCCGGTGATGAACGAGGACGGCACGCCGAAATGGCGCATGGCCCCCTCGCCGCACGGCGTTTACTGGAAGGATGGCCAGAAGGTCGGCTACCAGGATGCCGGTTCGTGGACGCTGATGAAGTCGACACCCACCGACCGCGCCAAGGCGGCCTGGCTTTATGCCCAGTTCGTCACGTCCAAGACGGTCGATCTGAAGAAGTCGGATGTCGGTCTGACCTTCATCCGGGAATCGACGATCAACTCCGACCACTTCACCGAACGGGCCGACAAGCTTGGCGGGCTGATCGAGTTCTACCGCTCGCCGGCGCGCATCCAGTGGTCGCCGACCGGCACCAACGTGCCGGACTACCCGAAGCTGGCACAGCTGTGGTGGCAGAATATCGGCGATGCGATGTCCGGTGCCAAGACGGCGCAGGAAGCGCTCGATTCCCTGTGTGAAGCCCAGGAAAAGGTGCTCGAGCGTCTCGAGCGTGCCGGCGTGCAGGGCGACATCGGGCCGGTGATGAACGAGGAGCAGGATCCCTCCTACTGGCTCGAGCAGCCGGGAGCTCCCTATCCGAAGGTCGAAAACGAGAAGCCGGCCGGCGAAACCATCGCCTATGACGAGCTGATCAAGAGCTGGCAGTAAGCTTCTGCCGGCGCGCGAGGGCATCGCGCGCCTGCTGACGAATGAGGGGGCCAGGACATTGCGTTTTGGCCCCCTTTTCATAGGCTAGTTGCAAATCCACAGCGGCATGGGGCGACCAATGGCTTCCTACATTCTTGCGATCGACCAGGGCACAACTTCCTCGCGGTCCATCATCTTTGACGAGACGCTCGGCGTGACGGCCTCGGACCAGCGCGAGTTCACCCAGCATTTCCCTGCCTCGGGCATGGTTGAACATGATGCGGAAGACATCTGGGACAGCGTCGTTGCGACCGCCCGCAATGCCATCGGAAAGGCGCAGATCGAGCCCGCCTCGATTGCCGGCATCGGCATTACCAATCAGCGCGAGACGACGGTGGTCTGGGACCGGAAGACCGGCAAGCCGATCCACAGGGCCATTGTCTGGCAGGACCGGCGCACGTCCGGCGATTGCGCCAGGCTGCAAAAGGAGGGGCACGAGGCGCTGGTGGCCGCGAAAACCGGGCTGCTGCTCGACCCCTATTTCTCCGCGACGAAAATCCGCTGGCTGCTCGATCATGTCGAGGGCGCGCGCGGCAAGGCGGAAAGCGGCGATCTTCTGTTCGGAACGATTGATTGCTACCTGCTGTGGCGGCTGACCGACGGCGCATGCCATCGCACCGACGCGACCAATGCGGCGCGGACGCTGCTCTACAACATTCATGACAATTGCTGGGACGAGGAGTTGCTGGCGCTGTTTGACATCCCGCGGGCGATGCTGCCGACGGTCGAGGACTGCGCCTTCGAATTCGGATTTACGGCGAAGGAGCTCTTCGGCGCCAGCATTCCGGTGCTCGGCATGGCCGGGGATCAGCACGCGGCAACGATCGGCCAGGCCTGTTTCGCGCCGGGCATGGTGAAATCCACCTATGGCACCGGCTGCTTCATGGTGCTGAATACGGGCACGCGGGCGATCCGCTCCGAAAACCGGCTCCTGACCACCATTGCCTACCGGCTGGACGGAGAGACCACCTATGCGCTGGAGGGCGCCATCTTCATTGCCGGGGCGGCCGTGCAATGGCTGCGCGACGGGCTGGGGATCATCAAGAATGCCGGCGAGACCGGTCCATTGGCGGATGCGGCCGATGCCAGCCAGGAGGTCGTGCTGGTGCCCGCATTCGCCGGTCTTGGCGCCCCCTATTGGGAGCCGGAAGTACGCGGGGCGATTTTCGGACTGACGCGCAATTCCGGGCCGGCGGAATTCGCCCGGGCGGCGCTGGAAGCGGTGTGTTACCAGACGCGCGACCTTGTCGAGGCGATGCGCGCCGACTGGGGGCGCTCGGACGGTGATGTCACGCTCCGGGTCGATGGCGGCATGGTGGCCAGCGACTGGACGATGCAGTTTCTCGCCGACATTCTCGATGCGCCGATCGACCGCCCGACCATTCTCGAGACCACCGCGGTCGGCGCCGCCTGGCTGGCCGGGATGAAAGCCGGCCTTTATCCGGGCAAAGACGGCTTCGCGGAGATCTGGCAGCTGCAGCGACGCTTCGAGCCGGCGATGCAGGAGGCCGACCGCGAGCGCAAATACGCCAATTGGCAACGCGCGGTGCAAAGCGCCATCGCCCAGCAGGCCCCACGGGCCTGATCGCCGTCGCGCGGGCCGTGCCACGGGCAGCATCTCTCAGGACGCGAGCGTGCGGCCGATCCGCGTTGTCTCGGAGACCAGCAAAGCGAGATCCTCCGGGCGGGTGCGGTAATTGGCGATGGCGGCGCGCAGGCAATGCGTGCCGTGCACCGTGGTGTCGGAGACGGCGGCGGTGCCCTGTTCCTGCAGCCGCAGCATGATCTCGACATTGACGGCCTTGAGCCGGTCGGCGTCGAGGCCGGGACGGCGATAGCGGAAGCAGACGATGTTGAGCTGAGGCTCGACCACCAGTTCGAGCGTCTCCTCGGCGGCGACCCGGCGCGCCAATTCGCCGGCCAGCGCGATGGTCTGGTCGATCAGGCGGCCGAACTTGTCGACGCCGTGTTCCTTCAGCGCCATCCAGATCTTCAGCGCGCGAAACCCGCGCGATGTCTGCAGTCCGAGCTCGTAGAGCCAGTCGCCCGACGGCAGGCCGCGGCGGGTCGATTGCAGATATTCGCTGTCGACCGCAAAACTTTTGCGATGGGCGGCGGCGTCGCGCACCAGCACGCAGCCAGCCTCGAAGGGCGCATGCAGCAGCTTGTGCGGATCGAGGGCGATGGAATCGGCCAGTTCGAGCCCCGCCACCCGCCAGGCATTGTCCGGCGCTATGGCCAGCAATGCGCCGATGCAGCCGTCGACATGCAGCCAGAGGCCCTCGTCGCGGGCGATGGCTGCCAGTCCCGGCAGATCGTCGATGGCGCCGGTGTTGACGGTGCCGGCGCTGGCGATGATACAGGCCGGATGCCGGCCATCGGCACGGTCGGTGGCGATGCGGGCGCGCAAGGCGTCGCAATCGATGCGCAGGCGCTGGTCGGTGCCGATCCGCCGCAGGGCATTGTTGCCGAGCCCGAGCGTTTCCATGGTCTTGCGGTGGCAGCCATGCAACTGGTCGGACCCGTAGAAGCACAGGGGGCGAGCGGCGGCCATCCCCTCCTCGCGCACGTCGACACCGGTGGCACCGGCCATGACATTGCGGGCGACCACCAAGCCGATCAGATTGGCCATCGAGCCGCCGCTGACCAGCGAGCCACTGGCCTCGGCGGGAAAGCCCATCATCGTCTTGAGCCAGTCGACCACCTGGTTGTCGAGCAGGGTGGCGGCGTGATTGCCGCCGCCGAGATTGGAGCCCTGCACGGCGGCGAGGAAATCGGCCAGTGCGCCGGTGATGTTGCTGCAACCCATGTACCAGGCCCAGAAACGCGGGTGGATATTGCCCATCGGATAGGGCATCACCGACGCCGCCACCTCGTCATAAACCTGCGCCAGCGGCTGTGGCTCCTGCGGCAGGCCGGACCGGAAGGCTTCCCGCACCGCCGGCGGCATGTCCTGCCAGACGGGGCGGCTGCGCACGTCGCGCAGGTGGTCGATGCCGTCATCGATCATGCGGTGCGCGAGCCGGCGGATCTCTTCCCAGTCTGCGGGATCGAGGCTTTCCATCTCGCGGCGCGGCGTCTCGGTGGGCGGGGACGGCATGGGCGGGGTCCTCCATCGTGCGGCGACGTCGCGGGTGGCGACGTGGCAGTCGGGGCCCCGGCGCGGCAGCTTCAGCCGCGTCAGCTGCAAGCTGTAGCACGGTGGCAATGCCGGCGCCATCGGGACGGTCGGCGGCGATGCGCGCGGTGGCGCAGGTCGCTTTCGCGAACGACCCGGTTTGTGTACCGACTGATTGGGGGAACAGGCTGGTCGGAGCGAGAGGATTTGAACCTCCGACCCCCTCGTCCCGAACGGGGGAAGCGTCCTAAAAATTCAATGAAATCAATGAAGCCGATTGCGTTTGATCGCGTTTCGTTCATGCAAATCTGGCCCAACCCGTCCCCAACCCGTACCAACCCGTACTAAGTTCACGGGGCGTTCTCGCTCCTTTGTGCAGATCAGCATGGCCTATAGCCCCGGTGAGAATCCCGGAAGGTCTGATACTCACAGGTCAGCACCACCTCAAACCAACGCGCGCGTCGCCGCGCCGGCTGATGAAGGATCATGTAACCCTTGTTGTCGTGCGTGAACCGCACAGGCCAGAAAACTCGTTTTCGTCTCCATTCCAGCATCGCCTCGCTCCTATTTGGACTCAGTCGGACGGCCCGAGGCTGCGCCCCGAAACCCGATCGATTACTTGCGTGGCCCCTGAATCGACGCTGCCCGGCGGGCCGCCGCATGTCGTGTACGGCGGCCATATCTGCGACGGGGCGTAGAGGGTGCCGGGCTGCGGATATGGAAACGGCGACGGCGAGAAGGGTGGTGCCAAACCACCCGGCTCCGGGCACGTGTCAACGTGTGGCCCGTGGGCCTTCCCGCAGTTCGGGCACTTCCATCCTTCGGCCATAGCCTTGCTCCTATTCAGACAATTTGCACATGGTTCACGATGAACCATATCAGTCCGCCCAACGCGCCTATCAGCAACAGCGCGCCGCAGGCCATGCCGAAGAACGCGAAATAGACCAACCACGAAAAATCACAAATATAATCCGAACTCTTCATCGCCCTTGCTCCTTTTCAGACTTCATCATCGCCGGGCAGATCCGTGACCTCCCCGGCATCCCATTGCTTCTGCCAGGCGAAGTAAGCCGCCCGGCTGATCGGCACTTCGGACAGGGGCTTGAGGGCTTCCCAGACCTCATTGCCGCGCTTGCCGAGGCGCAGCATCATGTCTGCCACTTCGACGCGCGCCGGGGTCATTGCGATGGGCCGGCCGCCTCGCTCCCCGCGTTCACGAGCACGGGCTATCCCCGCCTTGGTGCGCTCCACGATCAGGTTGCGCTCAAGCTCGGCGACGACTGCCATCATCTGCAACATGGCCTTGCCCATAGGCGTCGTCATATCGACCCGCTCGGTCAGGCTGAAGAACTTCAGGCCCCGAGATTCGAGAAGAGCAAGGACTTCGATGATGCCTTCCAGCGTGCGACCGAGGCGGTCGAGCTTCCAGACGACGAACTCCGTTTCGGGGTGCTGCGCGAACTTCAGAGCGCGGATGAATTGCGGGCGGTCCAAGGTGCTGCCGCTCGCCCTGTCCACGAAGATTAAGGCTTCTGGCACCCCGTAGGCACGCAGGGCGGCGACCTGCATATCCGGGTTCTGGTCAGCGGTGGAGACGCGAGCGTAGCCGATCATCCGCCGGGGCGGGTTCTCGGATTTGGACGCTGTTTCCTTACCGCTTTTCGCCATCGTCGCCATCGGTCTGGATTGGGT
>NZ_JAHWQX010000003.1 GCF_019334345.1 Neohoeflea coraliihabitans | reverse complement strand
ACGATCTGCACGGGCGTCGAGATGTTCCGCAAGCTGCTCGACCAGGGCCAGGCGGGCGACAATATCGGTGCGCTGCTGCGCGGTGTCGAGCGTGACGGTGTCGAGCGCGGCCAGGTTCTCTGCAAGCCCGGTTCGGTCAAGCCGCACACCAAGTTCAAGGCCGAGGCCTACATCCTGACCAAGGAAGAGGGTGGCCGTCATACGCCGTTCTTCACCAACTACCGTCCGCAGTTCTACTTCCGGACGACGGATGTGACGGGCATCGTGACGCTGCCGGAAGGCACCGAGATGGTGATGCCGGGCGACAATGTGACGGTCGATGTGGCGCTGATCGTGCCGATCGCCATGGAAGAGAAGCTGCGCTTCGCCATCCGTGAAGGCGGCCGTACCGTCGGTGCCGGCATCGTCGCTTCCATCATCGAGTAAGAAAAAAAGTGAAGGCCGTGCGGGGCCCGTCCATCGGGTCGCGCACGGCATCTCACACGAACAAGGACAAGTCGAATGAACGGCCAGAATATCCGCATCCGCCTCAAGGCGTTTGACCACCGGGTGCTCGATGCCTCGACGCGCGAAATCGTTTCGACCGCCAAGCGCACCGGTGCCGGTGTCCGCGGTCCGGTTCCGCTGCCGACCCGCATTGAAAAATTCACGGTCAACCGTTCGCCGCACATCGACAAGAAAAGCCGCGAACAGTTCGAGATGCGCACCCACAAGCGCTTGCTCGACATTGTGGACCCGACGCCGCAGACCGTCGACGCTTTGATGAAGCTCGACCTGGCTGCCGGCGTGGATGTGGAAATCAAGCTTTAAGGCCAGGGGCCGAGAGCTGAAAACCAAGAGGCTTGAGGGGCAGGGCGCCCCGACGGCCGCTTCGAGAGGAACGAACCGATGCGTTCAGGTGTGATTGCACAGAAGGTTGGGATGACCCGGGTCTACAACGACGCCGGCGAACACGTCCCCGTGACCGTCCTCAAGCTGGACAACTGCCAGGTTGTGGCCCAGCGGACCGACGAAAAGAACGGTTACACCGCCGTTCAGCTCGGTGCCGGCATGGCCAAGGTCAAGAACACGTCCAAGGCCCTGCGCGGCCATTTCTCGGTCGCCAAGGTCGAGCCGAAGAGCAAGGTCGTCGAGTTTCGCGTCTCCACCGACAATCTGATTGATGTCGGCGCGGAACTGACCGCCGAGCACTTCATTGCCGGCCAGCTTGTCGATGTCTCGGGGATCACCCAGGGCAAGGGCTTCGCCGGTGCCATGAAGCGGCACAATTTCGGCGGCCTGCGCGCCACCCACGGCGTCTCGGTCTCGCACCGTTCGCACGGCTCGACCGGTTCCAACCAGGATCCGGGAAAGGTCTGGAAGGGCAAGAAGATGGCCGGCCACATGGGTCAGACCAAGGTCACGACCCAGAACCTGCAGGTTGTCTCGACCGACGCTGATCGCGGTCTGATCCTTGTTCGCGGCGCCGTACCGGGTGCCAAGGGCTCCTGGATCGTCGTGCGTGACGCCATCAAGTCCGGCGTTCCGGCCGATGCACCCCGTCCTGCGGGTCTGCGCGCGGCTGCAGCAGCTGCCGAAGCATCAAATGACGCAGCGCCTGCTGCCGAGGCCTCGAATGAGGGAGCCGAATAATGGATCTCACCATCACCACCCTTGAAGGCAAGGACGCCGGGAAGATTTCGCTTTCCGACACCGTCTTCGGCCTCGATCCGCGCCAGGATCTTCTGCAGCGCGTCGTGCGCTGGCAGCTGGCCAAGCGCCAGCAGGGCACGCACAAGACCCTCGGCCGCTCGGAAGTCTCGCGCACCGGCGCCAAGATGTACAAGCAGAAGGGCACCGGCCGCGCCCGTCACCACTCGGCGCGTGCGCCGCAGTTCCGCGGCGGTGGCCGTGCCCACGGACCGGTCGTGCGCAGCCATGCCCATGATCTGCCCAAGAAGGTCCGCGCTCTCGGCCTGCGCCATGCGCTGTCGGTCAAGGCCAAGGGATCCGACCTGATCGTCATCGACGCTCTGACCGCGTCCGAAGCCAAGACCAAGGGTCTCGCGGCCTCGCTCGGCAAGCTCGGCATCACCAATGCCCTGGTCATCGGTGGCAACGAGCTCGACACCAATTTCCGCCTGGCGGCCAAGAACATCCCGAATGTCGATGTTCTGCCGGTTCAGGGGATCAATGTTTACGACATCCTGCGCCGCGGCAAGCTGGTCTTGTCGAAGGACGCCCTGGCGGCCCTGGAGGAACGCTTCAAATGACCGATCTTCGCCACTATGACGTGATCGTCTCGCCGTCGATCACCGAAAAGTCGACCCTGGCGTCGGAATCCAACCAGGTCGTCTTCAATGTCGCCCGCAGCGCCAGCAAGCCGGAAATCAAGGCCGCTGTCGAAGCGCTGTTCGGGGTCAAGGTCACCGCCGTCAACACGTTGCTGCGCAAGGGCAAGACCAAGCGCTTCCGCGGTCATGTCGGCAAGCAGAACGATGTGAAGAAAGCGTATGTGACGCTGGCTGACGGTCAGTCGATCGACGTCACCACCGGCCTGTAAGGTCGAGCGGAACAGCCCCCAAAGGGAACGGAAACATGGCACTCAAGACTTACAACCCGACGACACCGAGCCAGCGCCAGCTGGTCATCGTCGACCGTTCGGGTCTGCACAAGGGCAAGCCGGTCAAGAGCCTGACCGAAGGTCTGTCGCGCAAGGGCGGCCGCAACAACACCGGCCGCATCACGGCGCGCCGGATTGGTGGCGGACACAAGCGCACCTACCGGATCGTCGATTTCAAGCGTCGCAAGTTCAATGTCGAAGCGACGGTCGAGCGTCTGGAATATGACCCGAACCGCACCGCCTTCATCGCCCTGATCACCTATTCGGATGGCGAGCAGTCCTACATCCTGGCGCCGCAGCGTCTGGCGGTTGGTGACAAGGTCATCGCCTCCGACAAGGCAGTCGACGTCAAGCCGGGCAACACGATGCCGCTGCAGTTCATGCCGGTCGGCACGATCGTGCACAACATCGAGATGAAACCGCAAAAAGGCGGCCAGGTGGCCCGTTCGGCCGGCGCCTATGCGCAACTGGTCGGTCGTGACCAGGGCATGGCCATCCTGCGGCTCAATTCCGGTGAGCAGCGCCTCGTGCAGGGCCTGTGCCTGGCCACGGTCGGTGCCGTCTCCAACCCCGATCACCTCAACATCAATGACGGCAAGGCCGGTCGCACCCGCTGGCGCGGCAAGCGTCCTTCCGTTCGCGGTGTTGCCATGAACCCGGTCGATCACCCGCATGGCGGTGGTGAAGGCCGTACATCGGGTGGTCGCCACCCTGTCAGTCCCTGGGGCAAGCCGACCAAGGGCAAGCGCACCCGTTCGAACAAGTCGACGGATCGCTTCATCATGCGGTCGCGCCACCAGCGCAAGAAATAAGAGAGGACGTCGAGAATGGCTCGTTCGGTTTGGAAAGGTCCGTTTGTTGACGGTTATCTTCTCAAGAAAGCTGAGAAGGTCCGTGAAGGCGGCCGCAATGAAGTAATCAAGACGTGGAGCCGCCGCTCCACCATCCTGCCGCAGTTCGTCGGACTGACCTTCGGCGTCTACAACGGCAGCAAGCACATCCCGGTTTCGGTTTCCGAAGACATGGTGGGCCAGAAGCTTGGCGAATACGCTCCGACCCGGACCTATTACGGTCACGGCGCCGATAAGAAAGCGAAGAGGAAGTAACGATGGGCAAGGCAAAAACCCCGCGCCGGCTCAAGGACAATGAGGCTCAGGCCGTCGCCCGCACCATTCGCGTCAGCCCGCAGAAGCTCAATCTCGTTGCGGCAATGATCCGCGGCAAGAAGGTCGAGCAGGCTCTTGCCGATCTCGAATTTTCGCGCAAGCGGATTGCCGGGACGGTCCGCAAGACGCTGGAATCGGCGATTGCCAACGCGGAAAACAATCATGACCTCGACGTGGACGCTCTGGTCGTCGCCGAGGCCTTTGTCGGCAAGTCGATCGTCATGAAGCGTTTCCACGCCCGTGGCCGCGGCCGCGCATCGCGCATCGAGAAGCCGTTCTCGCACCTCACCATCGTCGTGCGTGCAGTCGAAGAGCAGGAGGCCGCATAATGGGTCAGAAAATCAATCCGATCGGTTTCCGCCTCGGCATCAACCGCACCTGGGACAGCCGTTGGTTCGCCGACAATGCCGAATATGGTCAGCTGTTGCATGAGGATCTCAAGATCCGCTCCTACCTGCAGAACGAACTCAAGCAGGCCGGCGTGTCCAAGATCGTCATCGAGCGTCCGCACAAGAAGTGCCGCGTCACGATCCATGCCGCCCGCCCGGGACTGATCATCGGCAAGAAGGGCGCCGACATCGAGAAGCTGCGCCGCAAGCTGCAGGAAATGACCCGCTCGGAAACGCATCTCAACATCGTCGAGGTGCGCAAGCCGGAAGTCGACGCCACGCTGGTGGCACAGTCGATCGCCCAGCAGCTTGAGCGCCGCATCGCCTTCCGGCGCGCCATGAAGCGCTCCGTCCAGTCGGCCATGCGTCTTGGTGCCGAAGGCATCCGCATCACCTGCGGCGGTCGTCTTGGCGGCGCCGAGATTGCCCGCACCGAGTGGTACCGCGAGGGCCGGGTGCCGCTGCACACGCTGCGCGCCGACATCGACTACGGCACCGCCGAAGCCCAGACCGCCTATGGCATCTGCGGCGTCAAGGTTTGGATCTTCAAGGGCGAGATCCTCGAGCACGACCCCATGGCCTCCGAGCGCCGCGCCACCGAAGGCGATGCATCGGGCGGCAACCGCCGGCGCGAAAACGCCTGAGCGCTGGTTACGTAATTCGGAGAATGTGAACAATGTTGCAGCCAAAGCGTACCAAGTACCGCAAGCAGTTCAAGGGCCGCATCAAGGGCGTTGCCAAGGGTGGCAGTGACCTGAATTTCGGTTCGTTCGGCTTGAAGGCGCAGGAGCCAGATCGCGTCAATGCACGTCAGATCGAAGCTGCCCGTCGCGCCATCACCCGTCACATGAAGCGTGCTGGTCGCGTCTGGATCCGCATCTTCCCGGACCTGCCTGTCACCTCCAAGCCGACGGAAGTCCGCATGGGTAAGGGCAAGGGCTCGGTCGATTATTGGGCCGCGCGTGTCAAGCCTGGCCGGATCATGTTCGAGATTGACGGCGTCAGCGAAGAGATTGCCCGCGAAGCACTGCGCCTCGGCGCCGCCAAGCTTTCGGTCAAGACCCGCTTCGTGCAACGCATCGCAGAGTAAGGAAACGACCATGAAAGCCGCAGATGTCCGCGCCATGAGCGTCGACGAGCTCAACGATGAGCTTGCCAAGCTGAAGAAAGAGCAGTTCAACCTGCGTTTCCAGACGGCCACCAGCCAGCTGGAAAAGACGTCGCGCGTGCGCCAGGTGCGCCGCGATATTGCCCGCATCAAGACGATCAGCCGCCAGAAGGCGGCGGACACCAAGGCCTGAGGACCAGAACAAAATGCCAAAACGCATCCTGCAGGGCGTCGTTGTAAGCGACAAGAACGACAAGACCGTCGTTGTCCGCGTCGAGCGCCGTTTCGCGCACCCGATGTTTCAGAAAACGGTCCGTCGCTCCAAGAAGTACAAGGCGCATGACGAGAGCAACGCGCACAAGGTGGGTGACAATGTGTTCATCCAGGAATGTGCGCCGATCTCCAAGGACAAGTGCTGGTCGGTCATTTCCGCCGACCAGGTATAACGACAGCAGTCAACGCCGCTGGTTCTGACCATCGGCCAATAGAAGAAGGCATCCCGTCATGATTCAGATGCAAACAAACCTCGAGGTCGCCGACAATTCCGGCGCCCGTCGTGTTCAGTGCATCAAGGTGCTGGGCGGTTCAAAGCGCAAATACGCTTCGGTCGGCGACATCATCGTGGTGTCGGTGAAGGAAGCGATCCCGCGCGGCCGCGTCAAGAAGGGCGACGTCATGAAGGCGGTCGTGGTTCGCACCGCCAAGGATATCCGCCGCGCCGATGGCACCGTCATCCGCTTCGACGGCAATGCCGCCGTCCTGGTCAACAACAACAAAGAGCCGGTTGGCACCCGCATCTTCGGCCCGGTGCCGCGTGAACTTCGTGGCAAGCGCCACATGAAGATCATCTCGCTGGCCCCCGAAGTGCTCTGAGGAGAAAAGCTGTGCAGAAGATCCGCAAAGGCGACAAGGTCGTCGTTCTCGCCGGCAAGGACAAGGGCCGCACCGGCGATGTCGTGGCCGTCATGCCGAAGGAAGACCGCGCCGTCGTTCAGGGCATCAATGTCGTCAAGCGCCACCAGCGCCAGACGCAGAGCCAGGAAGCCGGCATCATCAACAAGGAAGCGCCGATCCACCTGTCGAACCTCGCCATTGCCGATCCCAAGGACGGCAAGCCGACCCGCGTCGGTTTCAAGGTCGATGGTGACAAGAAGGTGCGCGTTGCCAAGCGTTCGGGAGAAGTCATCGATGGCTGACACCAAGTATGAGCCGCGGTTGAAGACGGAATACGTCAACACCATCCGCACCAAGCTGCGCGAAGAGTTCGGCTATGCCAACGAGATGCAGATCCCGCGCGTTGACAAGATTGTCATCAACATGGGCATCGGTGAATCGACGGCAGACTCCAAGAAGCCGGCTGTTGCCGCCGAGGACCTGGCGGCGATCGCCGGTCAGCGTCCGGTGATCACCCGCGCCCGCAATTCCATTGCCGGCTTCAAGCTGCGCGAAGACATGCCGATCGGCGCCAAGGTCACCTTGCGCAATGTCCGCATGTACGAATTCATGGATCGCCTGATCAACATCGCGCTGCCGCGCGTTCGCGATTTCCGCGGCCTGAACCCGAAGAGCTTCGATGGCCGCGGCAATTTTGCCATGGGCATCAAGGAACACATCGTGTTTCCGGAGATCAACTACGACAAGGTTGATCAGATCTGGGGCATGGACATCATCGTTTGTACGACGGCAAGCACCGACGACGAAGCCCGGGCGCTGTTGAAGGCGTTCAACTTCCCGTTCCGTCAGTAACCGTTACGGCATTCGTAAAAAAGGAAAACCGATATGGCGAAAGTCAGCGCTATCGAAAAGAACAAGCGCCGCCGCAAGCTGGTCGCCCGCGACGCTGAAAAGCGCGCCGCTCTGAAGGAGGTCGTCAGCAATCGTGAGCTGCCGATCGAAGAGCGGTTCCGCGCCACGCTGAAGCTGGCTGAAATGCCGCGCAACAGCTCCAAGACCCGCATTCGCAACCGCTGCGAAGTCACCGGCCGCCCGCGCGCCTACTACCGCAAGCTGCGGATGTCGCGTATCGCGCTGCGTGAACTCGGGTCGCTCGGCAAGGTGCCGGGTCTTGTCAAGTCGAGCTGGTAAGGAGCCGCAACCATGGCAATGTCTGATCCGCTGGGCGATATGCTCACCCGTATCCGTAACGGAATTTCCCGTCGGAAATCCTCCGTTTCCACCCCGGCTTCCAAGCTCCGGGCCCGCGTTCTCGATGTTCTCCAGGCCGAAGGATATATCCGCGGCTATTCGGAAACCTCGTTCGACAACGGCAAGTCGGAAATCAGCATCGAGCTGAAGTACCACGAAGGCGCTCCGGTCATTCGCGAAATCGCGCGCGTGTCCAAGCCCGGCCGTCGGGTCTACGTCTCGGTCAAGTCCATTCCGCAGGTCGCCAACGGTCTCGGCATCACCATCCTTTCGACCCCGAAGGGCGTGTTGGCCGATCACCAGGCGCGTGAGCAGAATGTTGGTGGCGAGGTTCTCTGCTCGATCTTCTGATCGCGCTGAACCCGAAACTCGAACAGACAGGTTTGAAAAATGTCTCGTATCGGCAAGAAACCCATTTCGGTTCCCGACGGCGTGACGGCCACCATTGACGGCCAGAAAGTCGTAGCCAAGGGCCCGAAGGGCGAGTTGACCTACGTCGCCAATGACGAAGTGTCGCTGAAGCTCGAAAACAACGAAGTCGTCGTCGCTCCTGTCGACGATTCCAAGGATGCCCGCTCCAAGTGGGGCATGTCGCGCACGATGATCGCCAATATCTTCACCGGCGTGAAGGATGGCTTCGAGCGCAAGCTCGAGATCAACGGCGTTGGCTACCGCGCCACCATGCAGGGAAAGAACCTGCAACTGGCGCTTGGCTTTAGCCACGATGTGGTCTATCAGCCGCCGGAAGGCATCTCGATTGCCTGCCCGAAGCCGACTGAGATCGTTCTCAACGGCGTCGACAAGCAGGTCCTTGGCCAGGCTGCCGCGGAAATCCGCAGCTACCGTCCGCCGGAGCCCTACAAGGGCAAGGGCGTCAAATATGCCGAGGAGCGGATTGTCCGCAAGGAAGGCAAGAAGAAGTAAGGAAGACGCGAAATGGCTACCAACAAACAAGCGCTTACGCGTCGCTCCGCCCGCGTGCGCCGTCAACTCAAGAAGGTTGCGAACGGTCGTCCGCGCCTGTCCGTGCATCGCTCGTCCAAGAACATCTATGTTCAGGTCATCGACGATGCCGCCGGGCGCACGCTTGCCGCAGCTTCAACGCTCGATGCGGGTCTGCGCGACAAGCTCAAGACCGGTGCCGATGTTGCCGCTGCCGAGGCGGTCGGCAAACTGATCGCCGAGCGGGCGACGGCTGCCGGCGTCAAGGAAGTGGTGTTCGACCGCGGCGCCTTCATCTTTCATGGCCGCGTCAAGGCCCTCGCCGATGCTGCCCGCGAGGGCGGTCTCTCATTCTAACAACAGCCGATTGATTCCGGAAAAGAAAAAGGAAAAGGACAATGGCAAGAGAAGGACGCCGCGACAATCGCGGTCGTGACGACGAGCGCGACAGCGAATTCGTCGACAAGCTGGTTCACATCAACCGCGTTGCCAAGGTCGTCAAGGGCGGCCGCCGTTTCGGTTTTGCCGCCCTCGTCGTGGTCGGTGACCAGAAGGGTCGCGTCGGTTTCGGTCATGGCAAGGCGCGCGAAGTGCCGGAAGCCATCCGCAAGGCGACCGAAGCTGCCAAGCGCGAACTGATCTTCGTGCCGCTGCGTTCGGGCCGCACCCTGCATCATGATGTGCATGGCCGCCACGGCGCCGGCAAGGTGCTCCTTCGTTCGGCCAAGGCCGGTACTGGCATCATCGCCGGTGGTCCGATGCGCGCCGTCTTCGAGACGCTCGGCGTCCATGACGTTGTTGCCAAGTCGACCGGTTCGTCCAACCCCTACAACATGGTGCGTGCCACCTTCGATGCTCTGAAGAACCAGATGCATCCGAAGGACATCGCGGCCCAGCGCGGCATGAAATACGCCACGCTGCAGTCGCGCCGCGCCTCGATTGTCGGCAACGAAGAATAATCCGGGCGTTCTGCCTGACTTTTTGAGGGAGCCGGAAAATGGCTGAATCCAAAAAAGGAAAGACGATCACTGTCGAACAGACCGGCAGTCCGATCCGTCGCCCGGGTTCGCAGCGTCAGACGCTGATCGGACTGGGATTGAACAAGATGCATCGCCGCCGCACGCTCGAGGATACGCCTTCCGTGCGCGGCATGATTCGCACCGTCAGCCACCTCGTCCGCGTTGTGGACGAGAAGTGATTTGGGAGCAGCGAACATGAAACTCAACGAAATTCGCGACAACGAAGGCGCCACCCACTCGCGCAAGCGCGTCGGTCGCGGCATCGGCTCGGGCACCGGCAAGACCGGTGGTCGCGGCGTCAAGGGTCAGAAGTCGCGCAGCGGCGTTGCCATCAAGGGCTACGAGGGCGGCCAGATGCCGATCTACCGGCGTCTGCCCAAGCGCGGCTTCACCAACATCTTTGCCAAGGACTTCACGGTCGTCTCGCTCGGTCGTATCCAGACGGCGATCGATGCCGGCAAGCTCGATGCCAAGAAGGACATCGATGCCGACGCCCTGAAGGCTGCCGGTGTCATTCGCCGCGTCAAGGATGGCGTGCGCGTTCTGGCCGATGGCGATCTCAAGGCCAAGCTGACCCTCAAGGTCGCCGGTGCCTCGAAATCCGCGGTCGAAAAGATCGAAAAGGCCGGCGGTTCGATCGAACTGCCTGCCGCCAAGTCGGCCGACTAGGCATTTCAGGCCGCCCGGTGCTTCACATCGGGCGGCTTTTCACCCATATGGGTCTGGTCGGTGCGACGCACCGGCATATCGGGGCAGGCGAGGGGGTGCGGCAGGATCGTCACCGGACCGCCGCCTTTTTGGAATTCGCATCGCCGGCAGGGCCACTCGTCCCGGGGCCGGACGAAGCTTGGAGATCTCCATGGCATCAGCCGCCGAACAGCTCGCAGCAAATCTGAATTTTTCCGCCTTCGCCAAGGCCGAGGATCTCAAGAAGCGCATCTGGTTCACGCTGGGTGCGCTTTTGGTCTATCGGCTCGGCACCTACATTCCATTGCCCGGCATCAATCCCGAGGCGTTCGCCCAGGCCTTTCAGGGCCAGGCGGGCGGCATTCTCGGTCTCTTCAACATGTTTTCCGGCGGTGCCGTCGAGCGCATGGCGATCTTTGCCCTCGGCATCATGCCCTACATCTCCGCTTCGATCATCATTCAGCTGATGACCTCGGTCGTCCCGACCCTCGAGCAGCTGAAGAAGGAAGGCGAGCAGGGCCGCAAGGTCATCAACCAGTACACCCGCTACGGCACCGTTCTGCTCGGCACCCTGCAGGCCTACGGCATCGCCGTCGGCCTGGAATCGGCCAACAACATCGCCACCGATCCGGGCTGGTTCTTCCGCATCTCGACGGTCATCACCCTGGTTGGCGGCACGATGTTCCTGATGTGGCTCGGCGAGCAGATCACCTCGCGCGGCATCGGCAACGGCATTTCGCTGATCATCTTTGCCGGCATCGTTGCCGCCCTGCCGGGCGCGCTGGCCGGAACGCTCGAGCTGGGCCGGACCGGCGCCCTGTCGACCGGCATCATCATCGGCGTTCTCGTCGTCGCCGTCCTCGTCATCGCCTTCATCGTCTTCATCGAGCGCGCCCAGCGGCGCCTGTTGATCCAGTATCCCAAGCGCCAGGTCGGCTCGCGCATGGCCCAGGGCAACACCTCGCACCTGCCGCTGAAGCTCAACACCGCCGGTGTCATCCCGCCGATCTTCGCCTCGTCGCTGCTTTTGCTGCCGGCGACGCTGGCTGGGTTCTCCAACACCACCGAGCTGCCCGGCTGGGCGACGGCGGCACTGGCCTCGCTCGGCCATGGTCAGCCGCTCTACATGCTGCTCTATGCGGCGATGATTGCCTTCTTCGCGTTTTTCTACACGGCGATCGTCTTCAATCCGAAGGACACCGCCGACAATCTCAAGCAGCATGGCGGCTTCATTCCGGGCATCCGTCCCGGCGAGCGTACCGCCAACTACATCGATTATGTGCTCACCCGCATCACGGTCGTCGGCGCTATCTACCTGGTCATCGTCTGCCTGTTGCCGGAGTTTCTGATCGCCCAGACCGGCGTGCCGTTCTATCTCGGCGGCACCTCGCTGCTGATCGTCGTCAGCGTGACGCTCGACACGGTGGCGCAGATTCAGGGTCATCTGATTGCGCAGCAATATGAGGGGCTGATCAAGAAGTCGAAGTTGCAGGGAGGAAAGAGGGGACGATGAGGCTGATTCTTTTGGGACCACCCGGCGCCGGCAAGGGGACGCAGGCGCAGCGGCTGGTCGACAAGCTGGGCATCCCGCAACTGTCCACCGGTGACATGCTGCGGGCTGCCGTCAAGGCGCAGACCGAGGTCGGGCGCAAGGCCAAGGCGGTGATGGAAGCTGGCGAACTGGTGTCCGACGACATCGTCAATGCCATCGTCTCCGAGCGCATCGACGCCGCCGATTGCCAGCGGGGGTTCATCCTCGATGGCTATCCGCGCACGCTGCAGCAGGCCGATTCGGTCAATGCCATGCTCGCCGCCAAGGGCCTGTCGCTCGATGTGGTGGTCGAACTGGTGGTGGACGACAAGGCGATGGTCGGCCGCATCCTCAAACGCGCCGAGGAGGCGCGGGCCGCCGGTGAGCCGGTGCGCAAGGATGATAATGCCGAGGTCTACGATGAGCGTTTGCGGGAATATTACAAGAAGACCGCACCGCTGATCGGCTACTATTACGCCAAGGACAAGTTGGTCACCGTCGATGGCATGCAGTCGATCGATGCGGTGACAAAGTCGATCGAAGCCGTGCTGGCAACAGCCACGGCCTAATTTACCGGAGCCGGGGAGGTTGACGAAACCCGCCCGAGTCCGCTAAAGACCGCGCAACTCGCGACTCTTGAGCGATCAGCGCGTCGTCCCGGCAATGGGGATACGCTACTGGTCGTTTTCATCGTGTCGGGAATTCTCGGGCATTTCAGGAAAAGTCGAAACCGGTTTTCCGCCCGATATTGCGCAAAGACGAGACCTCGGATCATCACGCCGCCCAGTGCGGTCGATCCTGCGGAGAACCCACGGCCCTGTGCCGTGATATGGAAGGAAGCCGGGCTCCGGTCCGGAATTCAAGGAGAACAGGCGTGGCCCGTATTGCTGGCGTCAACATCCCGACGAACAAGCGCGTTGTCATCGCGCTGACCTACATCCACGGTATCGGCACCAAGTTTGCCCAGGAAATCGTGGAGAAGGTGGGAATTCCGATGGAACGTCGGGTCAACGAACTTTCCGATGCGGAAGTTCTGCAGATCCGCGAAACCATCGACCGCGACTACCAGGTCGAAGGCGACCTGCGTCGTGAAAAATCGATGAATGTGAAGCGTTTGATGGATCTGGGCTGCTATCGCGGTCTGCGCCATCGTCGTGGCCTTCCGGTCCGCGGTCAGCGCACGCACACCAATGCCCGCACCCGCAAGGGTCCGGCAAAGGCCATCGCAGGCAAGAAGAAATAAGGATCAGGCAATCGAAGTCGCAACCACGACCCGGCTCCCGGGCGTGGTGCAACGGATTGCCTTTCCGGTGGAGCCGCTGGCACTACGGCGGTGCAGATATCGTTGAAAGGGTAAGACATGGCCAAGGAAGCCGCCCGCGTTCGCCGTCGCGAACGCAAGAACATCTCGTCTGGCGTCGCGCACGTGAAGTCGACGTTCAACAACACCATGATCACCATCACCGACGCCCAGGGCAATGCTATTTCCTGGTCCTCGGCTGGTCTGAAGAATTTCAAGGGCTCGCGCAAATCGACGCCCTTTGCCGCCCAGATGGCGGCGGAAGACGCTGCCAAGAAGGCGCAGGATCACGGCATGAAGTCGCTGGAAGTCGAAGTCTCCGGTCCCGGTTCGGGCCGCGAGTCGGCGCTTCGCGCCCTGCAGGCCGCCGGCTTCACGATCACCTCGATCCGTGACGTCACGCCGATCCCGCACAATGGCTGCCGCCCGCGCAAGAAGCGCCGCGTCTGATTTGACACATTTACCGTCCGCGGTGCCGCCACAAGCGCCGCGGGCTCTTCTCTTTGGACCGCCACGATTGGATGGTGGCGGCAACGGAAGGCACTATCATGATTCAGAAAAACTGGCAGGAACTGATCAAGCCGAACAAGGTCGAGTTCTCCTCCTCGGGCCGCACCAAGGCGACCGTGGTCGCCGAGCCGCTCGAGCGTGGCTTCGGCCTGACGCTCGGCAACGCCCTGCGCCGCGTTCTGCTCTCCTCGCTGCGCGGCGCCGCCGTCACCGCGGTTCAGATCGACGGCGTGCTGCATGAATTCTCGTCGATCCCGGGCGTTCGCGAAGATGTCACCGACATCGTCCTGAATATCAAGGAAATCGCCGTCAGCATGGAAGGCGACGAGCCCAAGCGCATGGTCGTGCGCAAGCAGGGCCCGGGTGTCGTCCGCGCCGGTGATATCCAGACGGTTGGCGACATCGAGATCCTCAATCCCGACCATCAGCTCTGCACCCTCGACGAGGGCGCCGAGATCCGCATGGAATTCACCGTCAACAACGGCAAGGGCTATGTTCCGGCCGAGCGCAACCGCGCCGAAGACGCGCCGATCGGTCTCATCCCGGTCGATAGCCTGTATTCGCCGGTCAAGAAGGTCTCCTACCGGGTCGAAAACACCCGTGAGGGCCAGGTGCTCGACTATGACAAGCTGACCCTGACGCTGGAAACCGATGGCTCGGTCAGCGGTGAAGATGCCGTCGCCTATGCGGCGCGCATCCTGCAGGATCAGCTCGGTGTCTTCGTCAATTTCGAAGAGCCGCAGAAGGAAGTCCAGGAAGAAGCCGTCGCGGAACTGGCCTTCAACCCGGCGCTGCTCAAGAAGGTCGACGAACTGGAACTATCGGTGCGTTCGGCCAACTGCCTGAAGAACGACAATATCGTCTATATCGGCGATCTCATCCAGAAGACCGAAGCCGAAATGCTGCGCACGCCGAATTTCGGACGCAAGTCGCTGAACGAGATCAAGGAGGTTCTGGCCTCCATGGGCCTGCATCTCGGCATGGAAGTGCCGTCCTGGCCGCCGGAAAACATCGAAGATCTGGCCAAGCGCTACGAAGATCAATACTGAACAACGCATTCAAACGGCAGGTCTCTGCCTGCATGTGAAGGAGAAGGGCCATGCGCCACGGAAAAGCCGGCCGCAAACTGAACCGCACCGCCAGCCATCGCAAGGCGATGTTCGCCAATATGGCGGCGTCGCTGATCGAGCACGAACAGATCGTCACCACCTTGCCGAAAGCCAAGGAGATCCGTCCGATCGTCGAGAAGCTGGTGACGCTGGGCAAGCGCGGCGATCTGCACGCCCGCCGTCAGGCAGTGTCGCGCATCAAGGATCAGGATGCGGTGCGCAAGCTGTTCGACACCATTGCCACGCGTTACGCGACGCGCAATGGCGGTTACATCCGCATCATGAAAGCCGGCTTCCGGGCCGGTGACAATGCGCCGATGGCCGTGGTCGAATTCATCGATCGCGACGTCGATGCCAAGGGCGCCAAGGATCGTGCGCGTCTGGAAGCGGAAGCCGAGAACGAAGCGGCCTGAGTTCAGCCGCATCGGGAAATTCGAAGAGGCCGGGCCCAGCGCCCGGCCTTTTTCGTGCCGCCATGCTCTTGTCGCATCCCCATCCTAAGCGGTGGAAGGGCGGGTCGTCGCAAGGCCGCGCGGACGGCAGCTCCGCCCGGCCAGCTTCGCTCGGCCCGGTCCCGGTCCGGCCTTTGGCTTTTGCCGTGAATCTGCCATGAAGGGGCGCGATTCCCTTTGGCGCCGACCTGCCGCCATGGTGGCCGCGAAGAATGAGGACAACATGCCGATGCCGCGTTTCGTGAAAGCTGTACTGACCGCTGTTCTGCTGACCCCGCTCCTGGTTTACGCCGTCTCTGATGGTGATGGTGGCGTCAGGGCCGCGCAGGCTCAGGAGCAGGAGAAAAGCGTCACTGAAGCACTCGGCGATCTCTTTCGCGACACCCTGCGCGGCAGTTCCGATGCCACAGCGCCGGCGCAGCAGGGTGCCGGCCAGCGCCAGGACGGCGACGGCGATCTGCGCCGCGTGCCGCAAAGCCGGGCCGAGATCACCCAGAGCTTTTCGCCCCTGGTCAAGCAGACAGCGCCAGCTGTCGTCAATGTCTATGCCGACCGCACCGTCGTACGGCGCAGCCCGTTCCAGGGCGATCCGTTCTTCGAGCAGTTCTTCGGCCGCTCGCTTCCCAACCGCACCCAGAAGCAGTCTTCCCTCGGCTCCGGTGTGATCATCGAGAAATCCGGCATCGTGGTCACCAACAACCATGTCATCTCCGGCGCCGATGACATCCGCGTCGCGCTCTCCGATGGCCGCGAATTCGAAAGCACGGTGATGCTCAAGGATGAGCGCTTCGACCTTGCGGTTTTGAAGATCGATGCCGGCGGCACCTTTCCCTCGATCGCCTTTGGCGATTCCGACGCCCTCGAGGTCGGCGATCTGGTGCTTGCCATCGGCAATCCCTTCGGTGTCGGCCAGACAGTGACCAGCGGCATCGTCTCGGCGCTGGCCCGCAACCGCATCGGCGTGTCTGATTTCGGCTTCTTCATCCAGACCGACGCGGCGATCAACCCGGGCAATTCGGGGGGTGCGCTGGTCGACATGCACGGCAACCTGATCGGCATCAACACCGCCATCTTCTCACGCTCCGGCGGCTCCAACGGCATCGGCTTTGCCATTCCGGCCAATCTCGTGCGCGCCTTCGCCCTTTCGGCGGAATCCGGCAGCGAGCGCTTCGACCCGCCCTATATCGGCGCCACCTTTCAAAGCGTCACCGCCGACATCGCCGAGGCGCTTGATCTTTCCCGCGCCTCCGGCGCCCTGATCGTGCGCGTCGACCCGGACAGCCCGGCCGACAAGGCCGGCCTCGAGCCCGGCGATATCATCACCCATTTCAACGGACAGCGCGTCGAACATCCCGATGCGCTCGGCTACCGGCTGGCCACCGTTGCCGTCGGCACCACGGTCGAACTGTCGGTTACCGGCCGCTCCGGCACCGTCACCCGGTCGGTGACGCTGGCCAAGACCCCTGAGAAAATGCGCATGCAGCCGGTGGCGATCACCGGCGACAACCCGTTTTCCGGCATCACCGTGTCGCCGCTGACACCGGAACTGCTGCGCCAGTTGCGCCTGCCGCCCAAGCTCACCGGCCTTGTCATCACCGACGTCGACAGTCGCTCGCCGGCTGCCGAGCGCGGCTTCCGGCGCCGCGATATCCTCACCGAGGTCAATGGCGAGGTGGTGGCGAGTGCCGAGGATCTGCAACGCGCCGTCGATGCCGGCGGCTATTTCCTGCGCTTCGAGATGATCCGCAACGGCCGCCGCATCCGCCAGATGTTCAACCGCTAGGATCAGGATCCGACATGGCTGACCTGTTCGACGATCCCAACCAGGCGGACAAGGTTGCCCGGCCGCTTGCCGACCGGCTGCGCCCGCGTGCGCTCGATGAGGTTGCCGGACAGTCGCACCTGACCGGGCCGGACGGCGCTCTGACGCGCATGATCGCCAGCAGGAATCTCGGCTCGATGATCTTCTGGGGTCCGCCCGGCACCGGCAAGACCACGGTGGCGCGGCTGCTTGCCGGCGACACCGATCTCGCCTTCGAGCAGATCTCCGCGATCTTTTCCGGGGTTGCCGATCTCAAGAAGGTGTTCGAGGCGGCGCGTGCCCGCCGCATGGGCGGCCGCCAGACCCTGCTTTTCGTCGACGAGATCCATCGTTTCAACCGCGCCCAGCAGGACAGTTTTCTGCCGGTGATGGAGGACGGCACCATCGTCCTGGTTGGCGCCACCACCGAGAACCCGTCCTTCGAACTCAATGCCGCCTTGCTGTCGCGGGCCCGCGTTCTGACCTTCAGGGCGCTCGATCGCGACAGCCTGGCGCAGCTGCTGACGCGCGCCGAGGCCGAGATGCAGCGGCCGCTGCCGCTTGATGAGGCGGCGCGCGACAGCCTGATTCGAATGGCCGATGGTGATGGGCGGGCGGTGCTGACCCTTGCCGAGGAACTCTGGCGCGCCGCCCGGCCCGACGAGACCTTTAACACCGAGGGCCTCGTGGAGGTCGTTCAGCGCCGTGCGCCGGTCTATGACAAGGGCCAAGACGGCCACTACAATCTGATCTCCGCCCTGCACAAGGCGGTGCGCGGCTCCGATCCCGATGCGGCGCTCTATTATCTGTGCCGCATGTTCGACGCCGGCGAGGATCCGCTGTTTCTCGGCCGACGCCTGGTGCGCATGGCCGTCGAGGATATCGGCCTCGCCGATCCGCAGGCCCTCGTCATCACCAACGCCGCCAAGGATGCCTATGATTTTCTTGGTTCGCCTGAGGGGGAGCTGGCTCTCGCGCAGGCCTGCGTCTATCTCGCCACCGCGCCGAAATCGAATGGCGTCTACAAGGCCTACAAGGCGGCGATGCGGGTGGCCAGGGAGAACGGCTCGCTGCTGCCGCCCAAGCACATTCTCAACGCCCCCACCAAGCTGATGAAGGGCGAGGGCTACGGCCAGGGCTATCGTTACGATCATGATCAGCCCGACGCCTTTTCCGGCCAGGACTATTTTCCCGAGGCGCTCGGCCGCCAGACCTTTTATGATCCCCCCGATCGCGGCTTTGAGCGCGACATCCGCAAGCGTCTTGAATTCTGGTCGCGCCTGAGAAGCGAACGCGGCGGTACGGCTTAGGCGAGGCGCATGGCGGTGCCTGTGCCGCAGGGTCCGACAGGCCGGAGCAAAGCGGCCGATTGCGCTTTATCCGCCCGCGCTTTTCCGCTACAGCACCGCCATGAGTGCCTATCCAACCGCCATGAGCGCCTATCTGCTGGTCTTTGCCGGGGGCGGGCTCGGGGCTGTCAGCCGCTACGCCGCCACCGTGCTAATCGGCCGGCAGTATGGCACGACGTTTCCCTGGGGCACGCTGTTCGTCAATGTCGCGGGATCGCTGGCCATGGGCCTGCTGATCGCCTGGCTGGCACGCCGTTCGGTCTCAGGGGTCGATTTGCGCCTGTTGCTGGCCACCGGGTTCCTCGGCGGCTTCACGACCTTTTCGGCCTTCTCGCTTGATGCCGCGACGCTATATCTGCGCGGCGCCATGGTCCCGGCGGCCCTGTATGTCTCTGTCAGCGTCGCCGCGGCGATCCTGGCACTTTTCGCCGGTCTCTGGGCCGGGCGGCAATTCTAAGGATGATCTGACGTGGCCGGTGTGGAATTGAAGAGCGTGGATGGCGATGAGGCGGGCATGCGGCTCGACCGCTGGTTCAAGAGCCATTTTCCGGGCCTGGGCTTTGGCGCGTTGCAGAAACTGCTGCGCACCGGTCAGGTGCGTGTCGATGGCGGCCGCGTCAAGGCCGACACCCGTCTGCAGCCCGGCCAGCAGGTGCGCATCCCGCCCTTGGCGGTCGATGAAAAGGGCAGGGGTCCGCTGACCGGCAAGACCATTCGCAACCGCGATGATGCTGACGTGCTGGCCGCCATGGTGCTGCACGAGGACGCCAAGGTGATTGTACTCAACAAGCCCGCCGGCCTGGCCGTCCAGGGCGGTTCCGGCATCACCCGCTCGGTCGACAGCATGCTCGAAGCTTGGCGCAGCAAGAAGGGGGAGAAGCCGCGTCTGGTGCATCGTCTCGATCGCGATACCTCCGGTGTTCTGGTCGTGGCGCGCACCCGCGGCGCCGCGCAGCACCTGACGGCTGCCTTTCGCGAGCGCGAGACCAAGAAGACCTACTGGGCGCTGGTCAAGGGTGTTCCGCGCCGCCACGAGGGCCGTCTTTCCACCTGGATGATCAAGGAACAGACACCGGACGGCGACCGCATGCGCATCGCCCAGCACGGCGAGCGCGGTGCCGACCACGCCATTTCGCACTACCGCGTCATCGAGACCGCCGCGCAGCGGCTCAGCTGGCTGGAAATGGAACCCTTCACCGGCCGCACCCATCAATTGCGCGTGCATGCCCTGCATATGGGCACGCCGATCCTCGGCGATCCGAAATATTTCGATGATGATCACAATTGGGAATTCCCGGGCGGCATGCAGAAACGCCTGCACCTGCTGGCCCGCCGCATCACCGTGCCGCACCCGGCCGGCGGAACACTGGATGTCGCAGCGCCGCTGCCGCCGCACATGGTCCAGAGCTGGAACCTGCTCGGGCTCGACGAGGCGGATGGCGAGACGGGGAGCGACGCATGAAGCTCGTCCTGTTCGACTGTGACGGCACGCTGGTCGACAGCGCCGATGTCATCCATCACTGCATGGCCGCCACCTTCCGCGATTTCGACATCGCCGAGCCGGACATGGCGCTGACCCGGTCGATCATCGGTCTGTCGCTCGATCATGCCATAGCGCGCATGCTCTTGCGCGACATCGACGATGAAATTGCTGCAATGACAGCGCGCTATAAAGAGAACTTCATCGCCTACCGCAATGCCGGCAATCCGTTGGAGCCGCTGTTCAAGGGCATCGCGCCGCTCCTGGCAGCCTGCCGTCAGGAGCCCGATCTGCTTCTCGGTGTGGTCACCGGAAAATCGCGCCGCGGCCTGAAGGCGATCCTCGGTCACCATGGGCTCGAGACCACCTTCACCCATATCCGCACCGCTGATGACTGTCCGTCCAAGCCGCATCCGGCAATGGTGCTTGAATGCTGCGCCGACGCCGGTATCGAGCCGGACAGCACCCTTGTCATCGGCGATGCCGTGTACGATATGCAAATGGCCAGCAGCGCCGGCGCCACCGCCATTGGGGTCAGCTGGGGCTATGCCCCGGTTGATCATCTGCGCCGCGCCGGCGCTGACCACATTGCCGGCAGCGCCGATGATATTGCCGGCCTCATCGGATTGGCCGCCTGAACAGGAAGGCAGGGACACAGCATGCGCGACCTTCTCAGCGACCTGGAAAACGGTGCGCCGCCGGACCATGATCCGGTCGGTCAGACCCGCGCGGCCATGCAGAAAGCCCTGCCGCGCCGCTTTTACGAGACAGTGACCATCGAGGCGCTTGCCGAAGGCTTCTTCATCAAGCTGGATGGCAATATCCTGCGCACGCCGGCGCGCGGCGCTTTTCAGTTGCCCTCGCGGGCGGTGGCGGAGGCTGTTGCGGCGGAATGGGAAGCGCAGACCGAGCGCATCGATCCCGCCTCTATGCCGCTGACCCGCTTGCTCAACACCGCGCTCGATGGCGTCGAACACAGCAAGGATGCTGTGCGGCAGGAGATTCTCGCCTTTGCCGGCACTGATCTTCTGTGCTACCGCGCCGCCTCGCCGCAAGGTCTCGTGGACCGGCAGGCCGAGGCCTGGGATCCCTTTCTCGACTGGATGCGCGACACCCATCACGCCCGTTTCGTTCTCGCCGAGGGTGTCATGCATGTCGATCAGCCCGACGAAAGCCTGTCGATCGTCGCCGGCCTGCTGGCGGCCTACAACTCGGCGCTCATGCTGGCTGCCCTGCATGTCGTCACCGGCATCACCGGCTCGGCCATCCTGGCGCTTGCCCTGACCCAGCGGGTTGCCGATGCCGACAGCGTCTGGGCCGCCGCCCATGTCGATGAGGACTGGAACATCGGCCTTTGGGGCGAAGACGGCGAGGCCGCCGAAAGGCGCGCGGCGCGGCGTCAGGATTTCGATGCGGCAGCGCTCCTTATTCGCGCTGTAACCACTTAGAAATCAGGGTAACTTTCTTAACCGGGCGCTAACCATAAACAGCGATCATTCGGCACCCTTCCTTGCTGCCGGAGCCTGCCGTGACGCCACGCTTTTGCCAGATTGCAACTGCCGTGCGCGGTGTTCTGATCGTCATTCTCGCCCTCACGCTTGCGGCTTGTGCGGCGCGCCCCAAACCGCCCGCCACCTATCCGGCCTTTCCGGTTGCCGTCAGATCGGTGCAGGTGACCGCGGGCGATCCGGCACGCGAGCCGTTCGCGCGCGACCTGGCGCAAAAAGCGCGTCGCACACTCGGCCGCACCAATGCCGAGACCGGCACCGATGCGGATCTGCACCTGTTCATTCGTGAATGGATGGCACAAGCCGGCGGCACCGCCATTCGCATTGACCTGTATCTCATCGAGCCGGGGACGGGCCGGGTGCTGCACGCCGCACCCATGCATCACAGGCAGCCGGATGAGGCGGGGCTTGTGGCTTCGCTGATCGCCGATCTGCGCCACCGTCTGGGACTTGCAGGGACGCCACCGGTTGCGCTCGACGCTGCGAAGCGCTCGGTGGCAAGGCCGGTCAAACGCCCGGTGGTCGCCGGGTCGGGCCGAACAACCGATGCCGAGGCTGTGGCGGTCTTTGCCGGCAGCGCGCAAGCCGCAGATCCGCTGCTCGATGGCACCGTGACGCCGACCACAACCGTGGTGCCGGTGGTGACGACCAGTCAGTTGCCCGCCAGGACGATCGATACCTCGAAGCCGCTTCTGGCGCCGCCCACGCCCCAATCCACGCCGCAGCCGGCGGGCGCCACCAGTGGCAGCGACATGACCGGGGGTGATGACGGCGACATCGAACCGTGCATCGTCACGCTCGAAAATGACTGCGCCGCGCTGACCGACTAGCGCCAACCCAAGGCGCCCCCAAGGCGTCCCCCCAAGGCGCCCGCAAGCCGCCCCTAAGGCGCCGCTACAGCCGTTCGGCGTGCCAGTCGAGATGGTCATCCATGAAGGTCGAGATGAAATTGTAGGAGTGGTCATAGCCCTCCTGCATGCGCAGCGTCAGATCGATGTCGGCCGCCGCGCAGGCCGCCTCGAGAAGCCAGGGGCGCAGACCATCATCGAGAAACGAATCCGCTGTTCCCTGATCGACGAGGAACGCGTCGAACCGCGCCCCGTCCTCGATCAGCCGCGTGGCATCATGCCGGCGCCAGCTCTCTTCGTCCTTGCCGAGATAGCGTTCGAACGCGCCGACCGACCAGTCCGCCGTCGATGGCTGCACGATCGGTGCGAAAGCCGAGCAGCTCTTGAAGCGGTCCGGATGTTTCAGCGCGAAGGTGAGGGCGCCATGCCCGCCCATCGAGTGTCCGAAAATGCCCTGCCGGCTCAAATCGGCGGCGAAATGCTGTTCGATGACCGCCGGCAGCTCCGCGAGAATATGCGTTTGCATGCGGTAGTTCTCGTTCCACGGCGCCTCGGTGGCATCGAGATAGAATCCGGCGCCCTTGCCGAATTTCCAGTTGGTGACGTCATCGGGCACCATGTCGCCGCGCGGGCTGGTATCCGGGCAGACGATGATCAGCCCGAGTTCGGCGGCGCGCTTGCGGTATTCGCCCTTGTCCATGACATTCTGATGCGTGCAGGTCAGCCCGGACAGATACCACAGCACAGGGCAGGGACCGTTGGCGGCCTGTGGCGGCATGTAGACGGCGAAGGTCATCTCCGTGCCGCAGGCGGCTGAGTGCATCGAGTAGACGCCCTGCGTGCCACCATGCGCCTTGGCTTCGGAGACCAGATTCAGCTTCTCAGCCCCGGACGCCATCGTCAGTACACCACCACCGAGCGGATGCTTTCGCCCGAATGCATCAGCTCGAACCCCTTGTTGATATCCTCAAGCCCCAGCGTGTGGGTGATCATCGGATCGATCTCGATCTTGCCCTGCATGTACCAGTCGACAATCTTCGGCACATCGGTGCGTCCGCGCGCCCCGCCGAAGGCAGTGCCGCGCCACGAGCGGCCGGTGACCAGCTGGAACGGCCGTGTCGAGATTTCCTGCCCGGCTCCGGCGACGCCGATGATGATCGATTCGCCCCAGCCCTTGTGCGCGCATTCGAGCGCCTGGCGCATCACCTTGGTGTTGCCGATGCATTCGAAGGAATAGTCGGCCCCGCCCTTGGTCAGGTCGACGAGATACGGCACCAGGTCGCCTTCCACTTCCGACGGGTTGACGAAATGCGTCATGCCGAAGCGCTCGCCCCATTCTTTCTTGTCGTTGTTCAGATCAACCCCGACGATCATCTCGGCGCCGATCAGCCGCAGGCCCTGAATGACATTCAGACCGATGCCGCCGAGCCCGAAGACCACGGCGCGGCAGCCCGGCTCCGCCTTGGCGGTGTTGATCACCGCGCCGATGCCGGTGGTCACGCCGCAGCCGATATAGCAGACCTTGTCGAACGGCGCGTCGGGATTGATCTTCGCCAGCGCGATCTCCGGCACCACGGTGAAATTCGCAAAGGTCGAGGTGCCCATATAGTGGTGCAGCGGCTTGCCGTTCAGCGAAAAGCGCGACGAACCGTCGGGCATCAGACCCTGGCCCTGGGTGGTGCGGATCGCCTGGCAAAGATTGGTTTTCGGGTTCAGACAATATTCGCACTGCCGGCATTCCGGCGTGTAAAGCGGAATGACGTGGTCGCCCTTTTGCAGCGAGGTCACGCCCGGGCCGACATCGACCACCACGCCGGCGCCCTCATGCCCGAGAATGGCCGGAAACAGGCCTTCCGGATCAGCGCCAGACAGGGTGAATTCGTCGGTATGGCAGATCCCGGTCGCCTTGATCTCGACAAGCACTTCGCCGGCGCGCGGCCCTTCGAGCTGCACTCTGTGAATTTCCAGAGGCTTTCCGGCCTCTACGGCAACAGCGGCGCGCACATCCATCGGGTTCTCTCCTGCTAGGTCCGCAATAAGGGGGCAATTTCAGCGGCCGCTGCCGTGGCGCCGTGCCGGCGCCGCTTGGCGGCTTTCAGCGCCTCAGGCGCCGGTGGTCACGATCAGAGCGGCCAGTCGCTCTTCCAGTCCCTGCATGGCCGTGCTGATCTCGTCGTTCAGCGCCTTCAACCGCGCCAGTTCCTCGGCGCAGCTTTGCAGGCCGGCGGCCAGCGCCATCTGGTCCGGACCGGCGCCATTGCCGGCCATCAGCCAGGCCGGCGACACGCCCAGCACGCCGGCCAGCATGATCAGCTTGTTGGCGCGCGGTTCGGAGCGGTCATTCTCCCACTCCGCATAGGTTTCCGCCGTCACGCCGACCCGGTCGGCGACTTCGGTCAGTTCCATGCGAGCAATGTCGCGGGCCCGAACGATGCGTCCGCCCAGCGTGTCCTCGTCGAGGCCGCGGATTTCGATCGCCTGGTTCATTCCTTCATTCCTTTTTGCTTCTGCACATTCTCGTCGACCGCGGCGCCAGCGCCCGGCTGCATGCGCCGGAACATATCGCCCGGCGGCGCGCGATGTAACCCCGCACGTTGCGCGGCAGTCTTGTCGTCGGGTTCTGCTCTGCCGGCGCGCATCAAACGCCCAACCGCCACCGCTCAATCGACGCTGCGGGTCGGGCCGAAAATCGCCTCGAAGGCGGCGCGCAGCCTGGTATCGACCTCCGGCAGCGATACCGGCAGTCCGAGATCGACCAGGCTGGTCACTCCGTAGCCGGAAATACCGCAGGGAACAATGCCGGAGAAATGCTCGAGATCCGGATCGACATTAAGAGACAGGCCGTGAAAGCTGACCCATTTGCGCAGCCGCACGCCGATCGCCGCGATCTTGTCTTCGGCGACTGAGCCATCTGGCAGCGCCGGCCGCTCCGGCCGCCGCACCCAGACACCGACGCGATCCTCGCGCCTTTCGCCCTGCACGTTCATCTCGGCCAGCGTGGCGATCACCAGCTCTTCGAGCGCCGCAACGAAGGCGCGCACATCGCGCCGCCGCCGCGACAGGTCGAGCATCACATAGACGACGCGCTGGCCGGGACCATGATAGGTGTATTCGCCGCCGCGCCCGGTGGCGTGAACCGGAAACCGGTCCGGCATCAAAAGGTCGCCGGCTTGCGCGCTGCTGCCGGCGGTATAGAGCGGCGGATGCTCGACGAGCCAGACCAGTTCATCCTCGCTGCCCTCGCGGATGCGCTGCACCGTCTGCTCCATCACGGCAACGGCCTCCTCATAGGCCACCGGCGCATCGGAAACCCGCCAGCGCACCGGCGGATGACCGGCGCCGGCGGCAAATGAGGTGAACATTTCGGCGCGCTCGAGCATGACGATGTCCTACGCCGCCGGTGCCGACTTGGCAACGCCGGCAGGCCGCGCATAACCGCCCGCATGCATGAAATAAGGACGGTCCGGCATCGCCGCACGCCGGCCTCGGGCAGGGCGCCGTGGTCCTGGTGCCAGCAACGGCACGGGCCAATTTTGCGGCCGTCCTGAGGAATGTTTCACGCCGGCGCGTTTTTATGATCGCGGCGCTTGTCTCGCTGGCAACCATTTGCTACATCGCTCCCCGCCGAACCCGCTTCGGCTCTACCACGTGCGGTCGTGGCGGAATTGGTAGACGCGCAGCGTTGAGGTCGCTGTGGGGCAACCCGTGGAAGTTCGAGTCTTCTCGACCGCACCATTCTTCTTCTAAATATTTGGCTTCTTAGTGGGTGCGGGGCGATTCCTGCAGGGTGCGGGACGTCCCTCCGGTTCCCCCGGTCTCCGGTTCCCCCGGCCTCCGGCTCCCCCGGCCTCCGGCTCCTCAGGTCTACGGATCCCCCGGCCTCCGGCTCCCCAGCTCTCCTCACGTCGCTTCATCGAGATCGGCCAGCAACGCGGCGATCTGGCCGCGCAGCCACAAATGCGCCGGCGAGGCGGAATAGCGCCGATGCCAGATCATGCACACCGCCACCGGCTGCATCGGCATTGGCGGAATGAACACGTCAAGCCCGGCAGCGTCCGCCACATGCCGCGCCAGCTGGCTCGGCAGCAGCGCGATCAGGTCGGACCCCGCCACCGCCCGGTAGACGCCGGAAAACACCGGCATCGTCATCACCACCCGGCGTTCGCGCCCCACCGCTTTCAGCGCCGCATCGCCCATCGCCTTCGGCTTGCCTTCCGGCGAGAACAGCACGTGACCGAGATCACAGAACAGATCGAGCGGCACCTCGTCGCCGGGCGCGAGTCCGGCGGCCTTGAGGCCCGGATGGCCCTTGCGGGCGATCACCGAGAACGAGGAGGTGAACGCCTTCTGCCCTTCCGCCCAGTCAGGCAGGGCGACTTCGGGCACCAGCGCCAGATCGACTTCGTAGCGTTCCAGCGTGTCGACATAGCTGTCGGGCACCAGATCGACCAGATGCACCTTCATGCCAGGCGCTGCTGCCGCCAGGCGCTCGGCCAGGCGCGGCATCAGCATTTCCGCGAAGAAATCGCTGCCGGAAATGCGGAATCGCGCCTGCGAACGCGCCGGGTCGAACGGCTCGGGACCGGCGAGCAGCACCTGCAATTGCGCCAGCGCGTCACGCAACGGCATTTCAAGGGACCGCGCATATTCGGTCGGTTCGAGCCCCTGGCCGCGCCGCAGGAACAGCTCATCGCCCAGCGCCGCACGCAGGCGCGCCAGGGCCGCCGACACCGCCGGCTGCGACAGGCCGAGTCGCTCGCCGGCACGCACCGTTGACCCTTCCATCAACAGCGCGTCGAGGACACGCAGCAGGTTGAGATCGAAGCCTCTGAAATTCATCGCATGGATAGACCCTATATGATCTATCAATTTATCATATGTTCGAATCTGGCGTAAGAAGGGGATTACGAGAGCGCTTTCGTTTCCGGTACCAGCTTGGAGGAAACGATGAACCAGTACAGTCTAGGTGCCGACGCCTTTGAATGGCTCGGCGTGCAATATCGGCCGCTGCTGCGCACAAAGGATAGTGGCGGCGCGATTTCGATCACCGAGTCCCTGGCGCCCGCGGGTTCGGGCCCGCCCCGGCACGTGCATCACGATGCCGATGAGACCCTGTCGATCCTCACCGGATCCATCGAGGTCTGGCATGAGGGCGAGCGCTCCGTGGTCCATGCCGGCGAGGCCGTGTTCATCCCGCGCGGCCGCGAACACACCTTCCGGGTGACCAGCGAGGGCCCCGCGCGCCATCTTATTATCTTGACACCCGGTGGATTTGAGGGGTTTTTTGCAGAAATGGCCGCTGGCCAGTTTGCCATTCCGGACGACATGCCGGCGATTATCGAGAGTGGCGAACGTCATCAACTGTCGTTCACGGGTCCGCCGCTTGCGGATGATCCGCCGCTCGCCATTGCATCGGAGGGATAAATATGAATGCCTTGCCAACCCGCTTTTTTGCCACCGCTGCACTGTTTGCCCTGGCCGGCATGATCTGGGGGGTTCAGATGTCTGCCACCCATGACCACACGCTGGCCCCGGCGCATGGTCACCTCAATCTTCTCGGCTTCGTCGTCATGGCGGTGTTCGGGGCCTATTATGCGCTGGCGCCACGCGCCGCAGCCAGCCGCATCGCGCGCGTGCATTTCTGGCTGCATACCGCCATGGTGATAATCCTGCCATTCGGCATCGCCCGGGCGATCACCGGCCAGGGCGAAGCGCTGGCGCAGATCGGTTCGCTGGCCGCCATCGCCTCGATGCTGATGTTCATCTATGTCGTCTGGCGCTATCGCGCCGGCGCCGGCGAGCAGATCGACAAGGCCGCGCCGCTCCCGGCCGAGTGAATGCGGCCATCCGGCCCATTCCAGGTCTCATCTGGCGCATTCCAGGTCTCATAAAGCCGCTCTCGAGACCTGAGCGCATCGCCTGGCAGTTCAAACTGCCGGGCGATGTTTCGTCTCGTGTCACCTTTGAGTTGGCCTGACCCTCCGCAATTGCCGCTGCACAATTGCAATCCGCCCGCCTTTGTGTGCAATTGCGCCGAACGGAGCGGGACAGCCGTCACCGTTTGAACATTCCGCAATCCGGTGAGTGGACTGATGAGCGACAATTTCGAGCGCCGAGATGAGCGTGAGCCGGGACATGAGCCGCCTGGTGGGCCCGGGCGGGGCCCCGCGGGTGGTCCCGATGGCGGTCGCGAGGGAGCGCGCGACGCGGAGACGTCAGCTGCCGAAGCCGCCGGCCGCAACGACATCTACAGCGATGACGGGTCGATCCGTCAGGATTTTCTCACCGCGGTCGGGGCGGCGATCGCCGATCGCGATGTGCTGTTCCTGCGCTCGGAAGTCGGCGCCCTGCACGTCTCCGAGCTCGGCGATCTGCTCGAAGCCATAAACACCGCGCAGCGCCAGGAGCTGGTGCGCCTGCTCGGCGACGATTTCGATTTCGCCGCACTGACCGAGGTCGACGAGGCCATTCGTCTGGAAATCGCTGATGCGATGCCGAACGCCAAGATCGCCGAGGCGCTCGGCGAACTGGAATCCGACGACGCCGTCTACATTCTCGAGGATCTCGAAGAAGAAGATCAGCTCGAGATTCTCGCCCAGCTGCCATTCACCGAACGCATCCGTCTGCGTCGCGCCCTCGACTATCCCGAGGACACCGCCGGCCGCCGCATGCAGACCGAGTTCGTCGCCGTGCCGCCGTTCTGGACGGTCGGCCAGACGATCGACTACATGCGCGACGAAGAGGAGCTGCCCGGCAGCTTTGCGCAGATCTTCGTGGTCGATCCGACCTTCAAGCTCGTCGGCTCGGTCAATCTCGACCGTATCCTGCGCACCAAGCGCATGGTGCGCATCGAAGAGATCATGGACGATCCGCGCAGTCCGATCACCGCCGAGATGGACCAGGAGGAGGCGGCGCAGATCTTCGAGCAGTACGATCTGCTCTCGGCAGCGGTGGTCGACGACAACAAGCGCCTCGTCGGCGTTTTGACCATCGACGATGTCGTCGACGTCATCAACGAAGAGGCGGAAGAGGACATCAAGCGCCTTGGCGGTGTCGGCGACGAGGAACTCTCGGACCGGGTCATCACCACCGTGCGCTCGCGCTTCACCTGGCTGCTGATCAATCTCGCCACCGCCATCCTCGCATCGGCGGTGATCGCCCTGTTCGATGCCACCATTTCGGAAATGGTGGCGCTGGCGGTCTTGATGCCGATCGTCGCCTCGATGGGCGGCAATGCCGGCACGCAGACCATGACGGTGACGGTGCGCGCCTTGGCAACCCGCGACATCGACATCTACAATGCCGGCCGTGTCATCCGCCGCGAAGCCGCCGTCGGGCTGATCAACGGCGTGCTGTTTGCCGTCATCATCGGCGTCGTGGCGGCGCTCTGGTTCTCAAATCCCGGCCTCGGCGGCATCATCGCCGCGGCGATGGTCATCAACATGCTGGCCGCGGCGCTGGCGGGGATCCTGTTGCCGCTGCTGCTGGACAAGATCGGCGCCGATCCGGCGATCGCCTCGGCGGTGTTCGTCACCACCGTCACCGATGTCGTCGGCTTCTTCGCCTTTCTCGGCCTTGCCGGCTGGTGGTTGTCGTCACTCGCCTGAAGCGGTCATCTCGCGCCTGAAGCTGTCATCTTTTGCCTGAAGATGTGGGCGATCACCGGCGGCGGCCTCGCCATCGCAGCTGTTTTGACTTATACGTCAAAGTAAGAATCTGACGGCTATGCCATTGTGCCGCCGCAAAGGTCCATCCGCGAGGAAAAGAGTTGAACCGCTACTATACCATCACCGAGCTGACCCGCGAATTCGGCATCTCGACACGCACCCTGCGCTATTACGAGGACGAGGGGCTGATCCATCCCGACAGGCGCGGTCGCACGCGGCTGTACCGGCTCGCTGATCGTCACCTTATTGCGGAAATCCTGCGCGGTCGCCGCGTCGGCCTGTCGATTGCCGAGATCCGCGAGATCATCCAGGTCTACAAGGACCCGCCGGGTGAAGCGGGACAGTTGCGCCTTTTGATGCGCAAGGTCGAGGAAAAGCGCGAGGAATTGCGCCAGAAGCGCAAGGACATCGACGACACCTTGACCGAGCTCGACAATATCGAGGAATCCTGCCTGGCGCGGCTCGCCGAGATCGGCGTGCGCAGCTGAGCATTTTGCCCCGCCGTCCGCAGCGCACCGGCCGCGCCGCCAGCCCTCATATCCAGCGGCGCACGCTCCGGCAGTAGCGTTCATACTCATAGCCGAACTGCGCCAGCAGATGGCTTTCCTCGCGCCGGATGGCGAGCAGCTGTGTCGCCGCCGCATCGACGATCGCCAGCACCAGGAACCAGCCGATGCCACTGGCCAGCCCGAGGCCGACAAGGATCGTGACATTGGCGAGATAGATCGGATTGCGCGACAGGCGGAACGGTCCGCTGGTGACCAGGTGGCGCGAGCCGCGATGCGGCATGATCGTCGTATGCGCGCGGCGCAGCGTCGCCATCGCCCAGATATCGATCGCGAAGGCCGCGGCTATCAGCAGCCAGCCGAGCGGGCGGGCGCCGGCAAATGCGAGTGGCCAGGCAAGACCGGCATGCAGCGCCAGGCTGGCGAGCACCGCGCCGATCACAAGAATCGGCGGCCAGGGAACCACATTCGGGCGGCTGCGATAGGCATTCATCGTCGTCGTACTCATCTTCCCAAAGGGGCGGATTGACACTGCCGCGCGCCTTTGCGGCGCGGCGCGGTCAATGTCTCCTGCCGCCGAATCACTCATCTTCCAGCGCCTTCGCGCTGCATTGCCGCACCAGCTCCGCGATGCCGGGGTCTGCCGCGTCGATCCTGCCAGACTGCAACGCCGACAAACGGTCGCCAGCCACCAGCCCCTCGGCGGTACAGGCGCAAAAGCGTCTGCACATTCCAGCCGATTGTTGGGCTTCGCAGCCCCTCTGGCAACTGTCGAGATAGCTCCGGACGGGATCCGGCGGTGCCGCCTGGCTGATCAGCCAGACCAGCGCGATCAGGATCGGTTGATGCACGAGGTAAAAGGCCAGACTGTGGCGGCTGATGAAGCTGAGCGTTTTTCGCAGGACACCCGGTTCAGCCGGCGACGGCGGCCGGTCGGCAAGCCGCGCCAGCATCCCGCTCGCCTCGGCCCAGCGCGCCGCCGCGACACCGAACAGAACCGGCGCGATCCACGGAAAGAACGGCACGAAATCCAGCGCCCGCGGCAGGCGTTCCGACAGCCCGATCCACGCCAGCCATGCCGGATCGAGCACCGGGAATGCGACAAAATGTGGCAGCGCCAGTGCAGCCAGTCCGGCGAGCAGGGTCAAGGCCGGCGGCAAGAAGACAAAGGGCAGGGCGGCGACGCTGGCGACGGCGATGGCGTGCAGGATTCCGTAAAAAATGAAAACGTCCGGATAGGCGAAATAGGTGCCGAGGCTGACGAGGGCCGCGGCGGCGGTGATCACCAGAAGCCGCAGCAGGAACTTGCGCCGCCTGAGCCGCGGCCAGTGCGACAACACCAGGCTGAAGCCGACCAGAAACAGGAAACTTCCGGCGATTCCGCGGGCGTAGATCTTCGGCCAGCCGCTGCCGGCAGTGCCGGGCGCCAGGTATCCGAACATCTCGAAATCCCAGATCAGGTGGTAGGAGGCCATCGCCAGCAGCGCCAGGCCGCGCGCCAGATCGATGACTTCGAGACGGCGTTTTGCCGGCCGAACTTCGCCGCCGCTGGCTTCAGACACGCTCATGCAAGTCCCCTTCAACCCGTGGATGGGCTTCTAGAATGACGATATCAGGCCCGCGCCAGGATCGCCCGCCCGGCGCAGGCATGGCCATGGTTTATGCCGCAATCGCCCGGCGAAAGCCACGGGTTGCGACTAGGGTTGCGGAGACGGCGTGGGCGGCAGATCGACGGCAGCGGCGAGACGGGCCGGCGAGAAATATTGCCGCCGCACCAGCACGACGAGCACCAGGAGCGCCGACGCCATGAAGATCCAGGCGCTGGCGAACCAGCCGAGAAAGCCGATCGACATGAAGATCGCCCGCAGCCCGGCATTGAAACTCTGCCCGGCGAGAATGTTCATCCGCGCGGCGCGATCGGCGCCCGCCTCAAGGGTTGCGATGTCGATGTCCTTCGCATCCGCCGAGGGCAAAGCTCCGAACAGGATCGACGAATAATTGAACAGCCGGTACGACCAGCCAAACTTGAAGAAGGAATAGGCGAAGATCGACATCAGGCCGATCACCTTGATCTCGAAACCGGTCTTGTCGGTCGGCAGCGCGACGGGCAGATCGCGCACCACCAGCAGCACTTCGTCGGTGGCGCCAAGCAGCGCGAAACACCCGCCGATGGCGAACACGCTCGTCGAGGCAAAAAACGCCGTGCCGTTCTGCAGGCCGCCGAGAATGGCGGTGTCGATCATTCTCAACTCACGCCCGGCGGCGATGCGGAACCACTCGCGACGACGCGCATTCATGATCTGCGTCAGGCTGCTTCTGCCGAATCGCTTCGAGCGTGTCGCAAACGAGAACGCGATCCACAAGACGAGAAACCACACCACTGCAACGAGATCGAGACTGGTCATGTCATTGTTTTGCCACGAAGCTTGCCGCCTCGCTAGGGGCGGGCAGGGCGGCCGCGTGCCGAAGTTAAGGATTTGTTAACCATATCGGTCTGATTGTGGATAACCGTCAGGAGGACGTTAAGGGCGGAAAAAGCGAACAGTTTGGAAACGTTGCGAGACTTGCATTTGGCGAGAAGCAGCTATGCACAACCGGGCATCGGTTGGCGCCTTTTGCGCTTGCGAAACCTTTAACGGATAGTTAAGACCCTCGCTGTCGTCGCCGGCACACGTGCTTCAGAGCACCGGCGTCACAGGGGACAAATCGGAGTTATCATGGATGATACAACCAAGTCCTGCTGGGGCATCACAGCCCGTGCAGTGATCGGCTTTGCCGGAATTCTTGTTGTAGCCTACCTCGTCGCTGGTTTCTGAGCGATCAGGTTGCCCAAGTGAACAAAGGCAGCGCGTGAGATATCCTCCGCGCTGCCTTTTGCATTTCCGCTCTGCCGCCCGGCCTCGCTGAAGCCTGACGAAATCCGACGCCACCGTGTCGCTGCCAGGCGGACAGGCGTCGGTCTTCATCGCCAAGCATTTCATCTCCCTGTATAGTCTGGGCGTGGCATGGCGCCGACGCGGAGACACTGAGTCTCTCTGCGGCGACGAGGCGTGCGATGGGAGTAGGTGCAGCGTGTTTCTTTCCGTTTTCGATATTTTCAAGATCGGTGTCGGGCCGTCGAGCTCGCATACGATGGGTCCGATGTCGGCGGCGGCCCGGTTTCTTGACGAGATTGCCGGGCCCGATTGGCCGCGCCCGCACGGCGCCGTGGTGCGCGCCTTGAAGGTCAGCCTGCACGGCTCGCTCGCCTTCACCGGCGTCGGGCATGCAACCGACCGGGCCGTCATTCTCGGCCTGTGCGGCGCCCGGCCGGACACGGTGGATCCCGACAGCATGGAGACGCTGGTCGAAAGCGTGCGGCGTGATCGCGCGGTCAGCCCCGAGGGACATCCGACCTATCAGTTCAATCCGGCAACCGACCTCGTCTTCGATCGCAAACAGCCGCTGCCCGGCCATGCCAACGGCATGGTGTTCACGGCCTATGATCGCGATGAAACGCTGCTCTTGCGCCGCGTCTATTATTCGGTCGGCGGCGGCTTCATCCTCTCCGACATCGAACTCGAGGCCGAAAAGAAACGCCGCGCCGCCAAACAGGACGCTGCAGGAGCCGGTGCTGCCGGTCCCGGCGCAGGCCCCCGCGTACCCTATCCCTTCGCCAATGGCCGCGAGATGCTGGAGATGGCCGGGTCCTCCGGCCTGTCGATCGCCGAGATGAAGCGCGCCAATGAGGAAGTTCACATGTCCGGCGCCGATCTCGATGCCGGCCTTGATCGCCTCTGGCAGGCGATGGACGGCTGCGTCGAGCGCGGTCTGCGCGGCGAGGGCCATCTGCCCGGCGGTCTGAAGGTGCGGCGGCGCGCCCAGGCGCTGCACGAGAAACTGCAGGACGACTGGAAATCCAACCGCGTCAATCCGCTGCAGGCCAATGACTGGCTCAGCCTGTTTGCCATGGCCGTCAACGAGGAGAATGCCGCCGGCGGACGCGTCGTCACCGCGCCCACCAATGGCGCGTCGGGGGTGGTGCCGGCCGTGCTGCGCTACCTCGTGCGCTTCCACGAGGATCTCGACGACCAGGCGATCCGCAACTTTCTTCTCACCGCCGCCGCCATTGGCGGCATCCTGAAGACCAACGCCTCGATTTCCGGCGCCGAAGTCGGCTGCCAGGGCGAGGTCGGGTCCGCCTCCGCGATGGCCGCCGCCGGCATGGCGGCCGTACTCGGCGGTACGCCGCATCAGATCGAAAATGCCGCCGAGATCGCGCTGGAACATCATCTCGGCATGACCTGCGATCCGGTGGCCGGGCTGGTGCAGGTGCCCTGTATCGAACGCAACGCCCTCGGCGCGGTCAAGGCGGTGACCGCCGCGTCGCTGGCGATCCGCGGCGATGGCACGCATTTCGTCTCGCTCGACGCCTGCATCGAGACCATGCGCCAGACCGGCCGCGACATGAGTGACAGCTACAAGGAGACCTCGAAGGGCGGTCTGGCTGTCAATGTCGTCGAATGCTGACCGGGCTGTGGACCGGCCTGTGGACGACGTGGTCTGCAGGCGGCCGATTGCGTCATGGCTCTTGACGCCACCGCACCCGCGTTAAATGACAGGTTATGCCACTCCATCTGATCAAGCTCTGCGTCGGCGTCGAGACGCTGGAAGACCTGCAGGCCGCGATTGCCCGGCGCCAGGCCGGCGGCGGCGACCGCTATGTGCACACCACCCGCATGCAGCCCAAGCGCAGCGCCGATCTGATCGACGGCGGATCGCTGTATTGGGTGATCAAGGGCAATGTGCAGGCGCGCCAGCGCCTTCTCGCGGTTGAACCCTTTACCGACATGCAGGGAACAGGGCGCTGCCGGCTGGTGCTCGAACCGGTGCTGCATGCCACGCGCTGGCAGCCGCGGCGGCCGTTTCAGGGCTGGCGCTACCTCAAGCCGGAGGATGCGCCGGGTGATCTTGGCACCAGCGACGGCAGCGATGAACTGCCCGCCGCCTTGCGGGGTGAACTGGCCAGTCTCGGTCTTCTTTAAGCGTGTCTGGGCACCGCGATTAAGGCACGCGTGCTCGGCGCCAGGCATCTGCGCCCTTGCAGATATGATGCAGATCGCCACATTGAGGGAGCAGGATCAGTCGCACAGGCCGCTGGCCGCTGCCTGCGCCGCGGTAGCCCTGCGAGAAAAGGCGACGCGCCACAAGGCCCGGGAAGGATCGAGGCGATGAAAGACAAGACCCGAGATCAGACCCCGGACAAGGCTCGAGAACAGGCTCAGGACAAGCCGGAAGATCGGCCGCTGGCTCCGCGCAAGGGCGATTCCGATTCCGTTGTCCCGCGCTCCAGCGCCGCCGAGCTGGCGGCCTTCAAGCAAGCCGCCCAGGCCCTGGCGCAGCGCCAGGGCGCCACCGGTGCCGGCCGGCTGGTCTTTGCGCTCGATGCGACGATGAGCCGTCAGCCGACCTGGGATCTGGCCTGCGAACTGCAGGCCGAGATGTTCGAGGTGGCCGACGAGATGGACGGGCTCGAGATCCAGCTTCTCTATTTTCGCGGACTTGGCGAATGCCGCGCCTCGAAATGGACCGGGCGTTCGGGCGAGTTGGCCCGCCTGATGCAGAAGATCGATTGCCGCGGCGGCCGCACCCAGATCGAAAAGGTGCTCAAACACGCGCGCGCCGAGGCTGGTCGCGGACGCGTCAACGCCCTCATCTATATCGGCGACGCAATGGAGGAGAATGTCGATCAGCTCTGCGTTCTCGCCGGCGAACTCGGCCTGCGCAAGCTGCCCTGCTTCATGTTCCATGAGGGCGGCGATCCGGCCGCCGAAGCCGCATTCCGCGAAATCGCGCGTTTGTCGGGCGGCGCCTATGCGCGCTTCAACGCCGCCGCAGCGGCCGAACTCAAGGCGCTGCTCGGCGCCGTGGCGCGTTATGCCAGCGGTGGCCGCGTCGCGCTCGAACACCAGGGCGGCGAGGCGGCGCGGCTGCTTTTGCGCCAGCTGCCGCCGGATCGCGGCGATAAACGGGGCAACGCATGATCCGCGTCCTGCTGATCGTTGTTGCGCTGGCGGTTCTCGCCGCCGCCGTCCGCTGGATCATCGGTGCGCGGCCTGAACGCGTCGCCCAGGCGCTGCGCTATTTCGGCGTCGGCCTGCTGACCCTGGTCGGCGGCGTGCTGCTGTTCACCGGCAAGGCCTTTCTCGGCATGCCGATCCTCAGCGGCGCGGTCCTGCTGCTGCGCCATTCCGTCAAGAAAGCCCGGGCGACACGCCGCCCGGGCCAGAAATCCCGCGTTTACGCGGATGCTCTGATGATGGAACTTGACCTCGACAGTGGCGAGATCAACGGCATGGTGCTCAAGGGCAGCCGCAACGGTTCCGAGCTCAACGAACTGACCGACCAAGAGCTCCTGGCGTTGCACGCCGAGATGGCAGCCTGGCCGGAAAGCCGCGAATTACTGGAAACGTATCTTGACCGCCGCATAGCCGACTGGCGTGACGGCCCGGACGCGCAGGCCGGCGCGGGGCTGGGAACTCCGCCAGGCTCTGGCCCCATGACAGAGCAGGAGGCCTACGAGATCCTTGGGCTTGCTCCGGGAGCGGCCGAGACCGAGATCCGCCAGGCGCATCGCCGCCTCATGAAGCGGGTGCATCCCGACACGGGTGGATCGGCGGCGCTTGCCTCCAGGCTCAACGCTGCCAAGGATTTTCTCTTGCGTCGACATGTGTAGTTCCCCAATACGCAAATAACATTTTCGGGTTCCGGGCGGCGATACGAACCGTCCCGGTGGTGGGCTTGAACTTGCCCTCGATTGGCCGGATCCCCCCTCCGGCGCGGGTCTTTCGGTTATGCCCGGCCTGTCGCTGTCATCTCACACATGACGATACGACCGGCCTGGCGGATCAGTTCGGCGTGGCCCAGCAGCCAAAGCCCTTTTTCTTCAGGGTGCGGCAGGCGGCAACGGCACTCGATTGTCCGGAGAAGCCGGCGAACCGCGCCCGATAAAGCTGCGTCGCACCCTTGGTGTAGGTCATCGTGAAGGGCGCGGTGCCGCTCAGGCGGTTGCCGCCGGCGGACTGCGCCTTGTCGAGCAGCGCAAGCGCCGCGCCGCGATCGGGCATCGCGCCGATCTGGATCTGCCAGCCCTCGGGCCGCGTGCCTGTCTCGGAGCCGGCCGCAGCGCGAGGCTGCGTGCTGGCCGTGGTGACCGGATCGATGGCCGCGGCTGAGGCAGAACCGATCGGCTCAGGCGGCAGCGGCGCGGCAATGCTTGCTCTTGCCGGCTCGGTCACCTGCTGTTGCCGGATCAGCGTTTCCACCAGCGCCGCCCGCCCGAGCACCGGCTTCGGTGCCGGAGCGGCATAGGCGAGGGCGATGCGGTTGTTGGCGCCGTAACGCAGGGCAGGCACCGGACCGACGTCGGGCAATTGCAAGGCCGCCACGGCGATCACGCCGCCCGGTTTCGGAATGTTGATACCCGGCCCATGCTTGGAAGCCTTGGGCAGATAAAGCCGGATCATCTTTTCCATCTGCGCATTGCGCGAGGCGCCGGTGCGTCCGCCCATCACCACGGCGACGATCGAGCGGTTGTCGGCAACCACGGAACTGACCAGGTTGAACCCGGAAGCCCGCGTATAGCCGGTCTTGATGCCATCGACGCCGCGGACCTTGCCGAGCAGCCGGTTGTGATTGCCCATCCGCGTCTTTCCGAAGGTGAAGGAGCGCACGGAGAAATACTTGTAATATTGCGGGTAGTGCTCGCGCAGCGCGATGCCGAGGCGGGCCATGTCGCGCGCCGTGGTCACCTGGCGGCCATCGGGCAGGCCGCTGGCGTTGCGGAAGGTCGTCCGGTTCATGCCCAACTGCCGCGCCTTGGCGGTCATCATGCGCGCGAACTGGGCTTCCGAGCCACCGAGAAATTCGCCGGTGGCGGTCGCGGCATCATTCGCCGATTTGGTAACCAGCGACAGGATCGCGGTCTCGACGCTGATCGACTGGCCGGCTTTCAGACCGAGCTTGGTCGGCGGTTCGGCGGCCGCATGCGCTGAAAACGGAATGCGCGTCGACAGATTGACGCGCCCGCTCTCCAGCGCCTCGAACAGCATGTAAAGCGTCATCATCTTGGTCAATGATGCCGGATACCGCTGCGCGTCACCGCTCGAATTGTAGAGCGTCTCGCCGGTCTTGGCATCGATGACGATGCCCGCATATTTGGAATTGGCGCTCGCCGGGGCCGTCGGGGCGGCGAGGGTGAGCATGGCCGCAGCCATCGCAAGGCGCGCCAGTCGGATCCTGCCGATCCTGAACTGTCCGCCATTGAGCTTGATACGCTGATACACTTTGATCTCTTTTGTCGGAACACACTGACGACGCCCTGTCCGTCGCCACTGGAAGAGCAGAGTAGCCAAGCAGCGTTACCAAAATGTTTATGATGAACGCTTCCTTTCCGCTGCGGCATGGGCGTGCCGATCTGCACCGCGATGAAACAAAACAGGCCACTCAGGCAAGGGGGAAGGCGACGAGGTGCGCACCCCGGAAGGGTCGCGTATTGTGCAATGCACAAAAAATACTTGACACCATGCTGCGTTGCATATATTTGCTGCCCACCGCCGCCATCCGGACCCCCATCCGGCGGCTCTCAAATTGCACTGGACCCCGAAATGATGAACTTTGACGCCTCCAAGATCACCAAGGAAGCCATGGACAACATGCTCACAACCGTTTCGTCGGTGACCAAGGGCATGCAGCAGATCGCTGCTGAATCCGCCGAGTACTCCAAGAAGTCCTACGAGGATGGCGCCGCTGCCTTTGAACAGCTGGCCACGGCCAAGAGCCTCGACAAGGCTTTCGAAATTCAGACCGATTACGCCAAGTCGGCCTATGAGGGCTTTGTCGCCCAGGCCACGAAGATCGGCGAGCTCTACACCGATCTTGCCAAGCAGAGCTACAAGCCCTTCGAAGACGCTTTCGCCAAGGCCAACGCCTGATCCGAAGGCGCAAGGCCTGCCGGTCTGCCGGCAATTCTGATCCCGATTGCACCCGGTCGCGACCTGTCGCGGCCGGGTTTTTGTTCGTCCCCATCCTTGCATTCGCGCCGCACGCGGCCGCAATGCGTCGAAAAAGTGGGACATCGGCTGGCCGGGGGGCTTAAAATCGCCTCGTGAAGGATTAAGTTACTCCCTCAGACAGTGAGACGAATCCGGTGCGCCGGAAATGAAGAGGGTACTGACGGGAATGCGGATTTTGATGGAGCGAGCCAAACACTTCGTCATGCAGGCCGACAAGAAGCCCGGCGATACGCCGCCCGATCGCGGAACACAGGTCATCACCAAGACCCGCCCGCAGATCAAGCGGCCGAGTCTGTACCGCGTCCTGCTGCTCAACGATGACTACACGCCGATGGAGTTCGTCATCCACGTGCTCGAGCAGTTTTTTCAAAAGGATCGCGAGCAGGCGACGCGAATCATGTTGCATGTGCATAATCATGGTGTGGGTGAATGCGGCGTCTTCACCTTTGAAGTGGCGGAAACCAAGGTCACGCAAGTCATGGACTTTGCCCGGGAGCACGACCATCCGCTCCAGTGCGTGATGGAAAAGAAATGAGGACCTGAACTTGCCAAGTTTTTCAACAAGTCTCGAGCGTGCCATCCATCAGGCGCTCACCTTTGCCAATGAGCGGCATCACGAATACGCAACGCTTGAGCATTTGCTGCTGGCGCTGATCGAGGATCCCGATGCGGCGGCCGTCATGGGCGCCTGCAATGTCGACCTGGACGTGTTGCGGGGGACCGTGGCCGATTACGTCGACAAGGAACTCAACAATCTGATCACCGGCTACAACGAGGACTCCAAGCCCACCTCCGGCTTTCAGCGCGTCATTCAGCGCGCCGTCATCCATGTCCAGTCCTCCGGCCGCGAGGAGGTCACCGGGGCCAACGTGCTCGTCGCCATCTTCGCCGAGCGCGAGAGCCACGCGGCCTATTTCCTGCAGGAGCAGGAAATGACCCGTTACGATGCCGTCAACTTCATCTCGCATGGCATCGCCAAGCGGCCCGGTTCCGGCGAGGAACGCACCGTGCGCGGAGCGCAGGGACCCGAGGCCGAGGAAGACAAGCCGGCCGGTGCCGAGGCGGAAGAGGGTGCCAAGAAGAAGAACCAGGACGCCCTGACGGCCTATTGCGTCAATCTCAACGAGAAGGCGCAGGACGGGCGCATCGATCCGCTCATCGGCCGCAGCACGGAAGTCAACCGGACGATCCAGATCCTGTGCCGCCGTTCGAAGAACAACCCGCTGTATGTCGGCGATCCCGGCGTTGGCAAGACGGCGATTGCCGAGGGTCTGGCCAAGCGCATCGTCGAGGGCGACGTGCCGGAAGTGCTGGCCGATGCCACCATCTTCTCGCTCGACATGGGCTCGCTGCTGGCGGGCACCCGCTATCGCGGTGACTTCGAGGAACGCTTGAAGCAGGTCGTCAAGGAACTCGAGGATCTTCCCGGCGCTGTCCTGTTCATCGACGAGATCCACACGGTGATCGGCGCCGGCGCCACGTCCGGCGGCGCCATGGATGCTTCCAATCTGCTCAAGCCGGCGCTGTCCTCCGGGGCCATCCGCTGCATCGGCTCGACCACCTACAAGGAATATCGCCAGTTCTTCGAAAAGGACCGGGCGCTTGTCCGCCGCTTCCAGAAGATCGACGTCAACGAACCGACGACCGACGACGCGGTCGAGATCCTCAAGGGCCTGCGGCCTTATTTCGAGGAGTATCATTCGGTCAAATACACCGACGACGCCATCAAGGCGGCGGTGGAATTGTCGGCGCGCTACATCACCGACCGCAAGCTGCCCGACAAGGCCATCGACGTCATTGACGAGACCGGCGCCTCGCAGATGCTTCTCGAGGCGAGCAAGCGGCGCAAGAGCATCACCGATGCCGACATCGAGACGACGATCGCCACCATGGCCCGCATTCCGGCCAAGACCGTGTCCAAGGATGACGAGACGGTGCTGGCCAATCTCGACAAGGAACTGCGCTCGGTCGTTTACGGTCAGGATCCGGCGATCGATGCGCTGACGGCCGCCATCCGCCTGGCGCGTGCCGGCCTGCGCGAGCCCGACAAGCCGATCGGCAGCTACCTGTTCTCCGGCCCGACCGGTGTCGGCAAGACCGAAGTGGCGCGCCAGCTGGCGAGTTCGCTCGGTGTCGAACTGCTGCGTTTCGACATGTCCGAATACATGGAGCGCCATACGGTCTCGCGGCTGATCGGCGCGCCTCCCGGCTATGTCGGCTTCGATCAGGGTGGCCTTCTCACCGATGGCGTCGATCAGCACCCCTATTGCGTCCTGCTGCTCGACGAGATCGAGAAGGCGCATCCGGACCTGTTCAACATCCTGCTGCAGGTGATGGACCACGGCTCGCTGACCGACCACAACGGCAAGAAGATCGACTTCCGCAACGTCATCCTGATCATGACCACCAATGCCGGTGCCCAGGATCTCGCCAAGGCGGCGATCGGCTTTGGCTCGTCCAAGCGCGACAGCGACGACATGGAAGCGATCAACCGGCTGTTCACGCCGGAATTCCGCAACCGTCTCGACGCCATCATTCCGTTCGGTCCGCTGCCGCCGCAGGTCGTCAACATGGTGGTGCAGAAATTCGTCATGCAGCTTGAAGCGCAGCTTGCCGAGCGCAATGTCACCTTCGATCTCGGCGAGGACTCCGTGCGCTGGCTGGCCGAGAAGGGCTATGACGAACGCATGGGCGCACGGCCGCTCGGCCGCGTCATTCAGGAGCACATCAAGAAGCCGCTGGCCAATGAATTGCTGTTCGGCAAGCTCAAGGATGGCGGCACCGTCAAGGTCACGGTCGGCACCCGCGAGGACGGCACACGCGGTCTGCTGCTGGAAAGCATCCCGGCCGAGCGCAAGGTCAAGCCGAAGGCCGACAAGACGCCGAAGCCGAAGACGGCAAGGGCGCCGCGCAAATCCAAGGATGCGGGCGGCAGCTCCGGCACGCCGCGCAAATCGGCAAAACCGAAGAAGCCGGATGCGGAAGCCGCAGCCGAAGCCTCTTCGGCGGCGGATGAGAAGTCCGGTAAGCCGGACAAGCCGGCAAGCGGTGCAACGACGCCTTCGCGCAGCAAGCGTGACGGCGCCGTCCCGAAAGTGCCGCGCAAGCGCTAGCCGCCTTGCGTCCTGAGTGAGTTAGCTGAAATGCCCCGAATTTTCGGGGCATTTTTTTACCAGTGACGGTGCGCTGTTTTTGCTTTTCCGGATGCGCAAAAAGCTCTACCAGAAGCCATGACAACAGCCAGCGAGCGGGCCGGAGCCTATTGGTTCCTGCAGGGAATGCGAGGCATTTTCTCTCTTCCGGCCCTGATCCTCATCACCTCCTTTGTCGGCTTTACCGGCTTCGCGTCAGAGGCGGGCCTGTTGCTCGAGCATGCGGTTTTCATGACCGGTATCGTCTGGGCCCTGCCGGCGATGGTGCTGCTGATCAGTTCGATCCTGGCGAATGCGTCGCTGCCGGCTGCATTTCTGACCGTCACGCTCTCGTCGATCCGCCTGTTGCCGATGGTCGCGGCGCTGATCCCGGAAATACGCGGCCGCAAGACCTCGATCTGGGTGCTGTTGTTCGCCTCGCACTTCATCGCCGTCACCGCCTGGGTGTTCACCATGGAGCGCATCCGGAGCGTGCCGGTCGACCAGCGGCTTCGCTTTTTTCTCGGTTTCGCGCTGACCCTGACGACGACGGTGACGGCGGTCGTGGCCGCTGTCTTCGTGTTTGTGGAAAAACTGCCGCCGATTGTCGCCGGCACGCTGTTCTTTCTCACGCCGATCTATTTTCTGACCTCGATCTGGGCCTCGGCGCGCGACCGCATCGCGCATTACGCGATGATTGCCGGCCTTCTCGGCGCGCCGCTGTTTCATCTGATCGCGCCCGACTTCGATATTCTCTACACGGGCATCGTCGCCGGCACGCTGGCCTTCGCATTTGACCGTCTGGTCGGACGCCGCAGGAAACCGGCAGCGGACGCGGAAGAGACGGGGCAGGGCACCGGCGCGGCAGCGGATGAGGGACGTGACCGATGACCTGGGAGAGCCTGGACACCTGGTGGTGGCCCTATCTGTTCATCATCATTGCCGGCTGGCTCGCCACCGACATCTGGCGCTGGCTGGGCGTGCTGATCGGCAACCGGCTTGCCGATGATGCGCCGCTGCTGATCTGGGTGCGCGCCGTCGCCACCGCTCTCGTGGCCGCCGTGATTGCGAAACTGATCCTGTACCCGAGCGGCGCCCTGCAGGATTTTCCGCTCGCTTTGCGCATCGGCGCAGCGATTTTCGGCTTCGGACTTTTTCTCGCGACCGGCCGCAAGCCGTGGATCGGCATACTCTCAGCCGTCGCCACCCTTTTTCTCGGACGTCTGCTGCTCTGACCCTCAGCCGTTGAGTGCGGCGCGGATCTTCTCGGCATTGGCCTTCAGCACCGCGCTATCTTCCATGGTTCCCGTATGCGGTTTGAGGGCGACACCGTCAAAACGCGGGATGACGTGCACATGCAGGTGGAAGACGATCTGGCCGCCGGCACTCTCGTTGAATTGCTGCACCGTCACGCCGTCAGCGCCGAACGCCTCCCTGACCGCGCGCGCCATCCTCTGTGTCGTCAGGGCGACGGCGGCCAGGCTGTCGGGCTCAACGTCGAGGATGTTGCGCGACGGCGCCTTCGGCAGCACCAGGCAATGCCCGTCGCCGCGCGGCATGATGTCCATGATCACCAGCGTCGCATCGTCCTCGAACACCTTTTCGCACGGCAACTCGCCGCGCAGGATCTTGGCAAAGATGTTGTTGTCGTCATAGGCCGGTGCGGTCATCACTATCTCCCGATATCATGCTGTCGTTGTAGCCCGCTTGCGGTGCCGGTCAAGTCACTGCGCCGCTGGATCATCCTTGCGCGCCTGTGCCGGTGCATCGCTCTTGCGGAACGGCCCGTGCGCCGCCAAGACGTCGCCCATCTCCGCGACATCGGCGCGCTCGTGCTCCAGGTAATCGGCCACCGCCTGGCGCAGTCCCGGATGCGCGATGTAATGGCAGGAATGCGTGGTCACTGGCAGATAGCCGCGCGCCAGCTTGTGCTGGCCCTGAGCACCGGCCTCCACCCGTGCCAGCTTGTGCGCGATCGCGAAATCGATCGCCTGATGGTAGCAGAGCTCGAAATGCAGAAAGGGATGGTCCTCGACGCAGCCCCAATGCCGGCCATACAGGCAATCGCCGCCGATGAAATTGAGCGCTCCGGCAATGAAGCGGCCCTGCCGCCGCGCCATCACCAGCAGCACCTGGTCGGCCATGCGCTCGCCGATCAGCGAAAAGAAGCGGCGATTGAGATAGGGCCGGCCCCATTTGCGGCTGCCGGTGTCGAGATAAAAGGCGTGAAAGGCATCCCAGGCCGCCTCGGTCAGCGCCGCGCCGGTCAGCCAGACGATCTCGATGTCGTTGTCGCGCGCCGCCTGTCGTTCCTTCCTGAGATTCTTGCGCTTGCGCGAAGCGAGCGTTTCGAGAAAATCCTCGTAGCCGCCATAGCCGGGATTGAGAAAATGGAACTGCTGGTCGGTGCGGTGCAGGTAACCGGCGCTGGCAAATGCCGCCACTTCGCTTTCCGGCACGAAGGTGGCATGCGCCGACGACAGGCCGTGCTGGTCGACCAGCGTGCGCGCTCCGGCCGCCAGCGCCTCGCCTGTCACGGCGCGATCCCTGCCCGCCGGGACCAAGAGCCGCGGCCCGGTCGCCGGGGTGAACGGCACGGAACATTGCAGCTTGGGATAATAGCGCCCGCCGGCCCGCTCAAAGGCGTCGGCCCAGGCATGGTCGAACACATATTCGCCCATCGAATGACTTTTGATATAGGCGGGCAGGGCACCGGCAAGCTTGCCCGCTCCGTCGCGCAGGATCAGGTGCTGCGGCAGCCAGCCGGTCTTCGCCGCGACGCTGCCTGATTCTTCCAGCGCCGACAGGAAAGCATGCGACACGAACGGGTTGAAGGCGACATCGCCCGCGCCGCGCGCGCCGCCCGCGCTGCTGCCGATCGCGGTTCCCGCCAGCGTTGCCCACTCCTCGGCAGGGATCGTGGCCAGTTCGCTGATCGTCTCGAGCGTATGTTCGCTTGCAGAATTCGGCAGGGGAAGGTCTCCGCGTGCGGCGTCGCGGGAGAAGCCCGCATGCGCGCCTTTCAGTTCATCTATGCACCCGCCGCCGCGAGGCAAGGCCGGTGCACGGGGCGGGCAGTTAAGGCCACAACGTCCCGATGCCGGGGGCGGCGCCTCACTCGGCGGGGTCCTGGTCCGGGTCAAACCCCTCAAAGGTCATCTGATGCGCATAGGCATCGCTGCATGCGCGCATCTCTTCGGTGCGCACCGTCCATGACAACACCGGCAGGCCGAGCCGCTGCACGCCCTCGACGAACGGGTTGGGCAGATGCTCGACCCGGTAGGCGAGGAAGTCCAGCCCCATGTCCATCGCATCCTCGTGCTCGTAAAACTGCTCCGGCGTGGTGCCTTCCGCCGTCAGTCCGACCGGGTGAGGGCAGTCGGCTGCGATGAAATCGCGAAGAATATTCGCATTGAACGACATGACGGCGACCTTGCCGGCATAGCCTTCGAGAACCTCGAGAACCGCTTCGGCGAACCCGTCATCGTCGCTGATTTCCTCGCCGCGCGCCCCCCGACCCTTCAATTCAAGGATCATCGGCACCCTGCCGGCAACGCGCTCGAGCGCCGTCTTCAGCGACGGGATCGAATCGCGGCCGCCGCCGATCCGCCGCATGCCGAGTTCCGCCGAGGTCTGGAGCCGGACATCGCCGCGCAGGCCGCACAGCCGTTCCAGATCCTCGTCATGGAAGACGACGGGCACGCCATCACAGGCAAATTGCAGATCGCACTCGATGGCGAAATCCTGCGCCACGGCGCGCTCGAAGGCGGTCAGCGTGTTTTCCCAGACATCGCGGTTCATGTCGTGATAGCCGCGATGCGCGATCGGCCGCTGCGTCAGCCATCCGATATCGCCCGCATAGCGCGCCATGATCTTAGCGCACTTCTATGATGGCGTCGACTTCGACGGCGGCATTCAGCGGCAGGCTCGCCGTGCCGACAGCGGCGCGCGCGTGGTTGCCGGCCTCGCCGAGGATGTCCGCGACGAGGTCGGACGCGCCGTTGATCACCAGATGCTGCTCGGTGAAATCGCCCGTCGAGGCGACGAAACCGGTCAATTTGACCACCCGGACAATGCGTTCGAGATCGCCATCGAGCGCCGCACTGGCCTGTGCCAGAATATTGATGGCGCACACTTCGGCGGCCTGCCGTGCAGTTTCCACGTCAACATCGCGGCCAAGCAGTCCCGTTGCCACGAGACTGCCGTCTTTCAAAGGCAATTGCCCGGAAATGTACAACAGGGCGCCGGACTGGACATAATTGACGTAGTTTGCGGCCGGCGCTGCGGCCTGCGGCAGGACAATGTTGCGGGCGGCGAGGCGGGAGGCGATGGTGCTGGTCATGGGGTCTCTGCTTTCAGTTTGCATAGGGGCCGCGCGATGGAAACGGACGCGCCGCAACCTCTCGCTTTTCGGTCAGCGCTTCATATAACATCGCTCAGGGATTCGACAGGAGCAATCTGAATGCCGAAGATGGTTTTCGCCGCCAAGATCAACGCCCAGGCTGCCTTGCGCGCCCGGCTGACGCTGTCCGCAGCGCTGCTTGCGTTCACGCTGCCCGCGCTGCCGGCGCATGCAGCCGCCAACCTCACGCCGCACCGGGCGGTCTATGATCTGTCCTTGAAGGAAGCCTCCGAACGGTCCGGTATCGAAAGCATGCTTGGCCGCATGGTCTACGAGTTCGGCGGCACGGCCTGCGATGGCTATACGGTCAGTTTCCGCTTCGTCACCGAGATCGATACGGGCGAGAGCGTGCGCATCACCGACCAGCAGACCAGCAGCTACGAGGATATCCGTCGCCATACCTTTGACTTCGTGACCAAGTCCTACGTCAATCGCGGCCTCGACTACGAGGTCAAGGGCACGGCCCGCCTCGGTGATGATGCCATCAGTGTCGAGATCGAAAAGCCGGAAGAGCAAAGCCTTGCTCTTCCGCAGGCCCTGTTTCCGACCGAGCATCTGATCGAGCTGATCAACAAGGCGCGGGCCGGCGAGACCTTTTATGAATCGCGCATTTTCGACGGCTCCGACAAGGCCGACGAGGCGCTGATCACCAACACGGTGCTCGGCGAGAAGCGAAAGGCGGACGCGGCGGACCCGGAAATCGCCGGCATCGAGACCCTGGCGCTCCGTGACTACTGGCCGGTCGCCATCTCCTATTTCAGCGATACGCCGACCGGCGACGGCGTGCCGGTCTATTCCATCCAGTTCAAGCTCTACGCCGATGGCATCACGCGCGATCTGATGATGGACTACGGCGAATTTGCGCTGGTCGGCAAGCTGAGCGCGCTGGAAGTGCTGGCCAGCGAGCCCTGCGACGACTGATCGCCGGCACCAAGCGGGCCTTCACCGCGGCCGGCGGGCTTGCACATTTCTCTCACCTCCTGTATGGGCAGCCTCATTCCACACGCGGAGCATGGGACGGCCCGGGAGAAATCCGGTTCGTTCCGCCGGTGGCGCTCGACGCTGACGCCCCGCGGAGGTTCAACCGGAAACAGGAGTAAAGGCATGGCATTGCCTGATTTTACCATGCGCCAGTTGCTTGAGGCAGGCGTTCACTTCGGCCACCAGACTCACCGCTGGAACCCGAAAATGAAGCCGTACATCTTCGGCGACCGCAACAATCTGCACATCATCGATCTCGGCCAGACGGTGCCCCTGATGCACCAGGCGCTGAAGCTTGTCTCCGACACCGTCGCCTCGGGCGGCCGTGTTCTGTTCGTCGGCACCAAGCGCCAGGCATCGGAAATCGTCGCCGACGCGGCTCAGAGATCGGCGCAGTACTTCGTCAACGCCCGCTGGCTCGGCGGCATGCTGACCAACTGGAAGACGATCTCCAATTCGATCGCCCGCCTGCGCAAGCTCGACGAAATTCTGTCCGCCGATGCCCAGGGCTTTACCAAGAAGGAGCGGCTCAATCTTGAGCGCGAGCGCGAAAAGCTGAACCGCGCGCTGGGCGGTATCCGCGACATGGGCGGCACGCCGGACCTGATGTTCGTCATCGACACCAACAAGGAGTCGATCGCCATTCAGGAAGCCAAGCGTCTTGGCATCCCGGTCGTGGCGGTGATCGATTCCAACTGTGACCCGGATGTCGTCGATTTCCCGATCCCGGGCAATGATGATGCGGCCCGGGCGATCTCGCTGTATTGCGATCTGATCTCGCGCGCCTGCATCGACGGCATTGCCCGTCAGCAGGGTGCGTCCGGCGTTGATCTCGGCGCCGCCTCCGAAGCACCGGCCGAGCCGGCTCTGGAAGAAGCCCCGGCCGCTGAAGCCGCTCCGACTGCCGAGCCCGCTGCGAGCGAAGCTGCCGCGCCGGAAGGCGACGCATCGGCTGAAGCCAAGGCCTGAATCAGGCCCTAGACACCAGCATCACGCGGTTCCGGCACGGCTCCGGTGCCGCGTGATCCTTTCACGGGCGCTTCAACGGCGCCAGTTTTGCGTTCGGCGGGTTCCGCCCGTTCGGCGCATTCAAGAACAAGAGGCAGATATGAGCATCTCCGCTGCTATGGTGAAGGAACTGCGCGAAAAGAGCGGCGCAGGCATGATGGATTGCAAGAAGGCGCTGGCCGAGACCAATGGCGACATGGAAGCCGCCATCGACTGGCTGCGCGCCAAGGGTATCTCCAAGGCCGACAAGAAGGCCGGCCGTACCGCTGCCGAAGGTCTGATCGGCATTGCCGGTGACGGCAATGAGGCGGTCGTCGTCGAGGTCAATTCCGAAACCGACTTCGTTGCCCGCAACGATGCCTTTCAGGATCTCGTGCGCCAGATCGCGCAGACCGCCCTGTCCACCGATGGATCCGTCGATGCCGTTGCCGGCACCACCGTATCCTCGACCGGCAAATCCGTGCAGGACACCGTCAAGGATGCCGTCGGACACATCGGCGAGAACCTGACGTTCCGCCGCTCGAGCAAGCTGTCGGTCGATGCCGGTGTTGTTGCCAGCTATGTGCACAATGCGGTCAGCGACAATCTCGGTAAGCTCGGCGTCCTGGTGGCGCTGAAGTCGGGTGGCGACAAAGAGGCCCTGAAGACCATTGGCCGTCAGGTGGCCATGCATGTCGCTGCGACCAATCCGCTGGCGCTGACCTCCGATGATGTCGATTCCACCGTTGCCGAGCGCGAGCGCGCCGTCTTCGTCGAACAGGCCCGCGAGAGCGGCAAGCCGGAAAACATCATCGAAAAGATGGTCGAAGGCCGGATGCGCAAGTTCTACGAGGAAGTCGTCCTTCTCTCGCAGGCCTTTGTCATCAATCCCGACCAGACGGTCGGCGAGGCCATCAAGGCGGCCGAGGCCGAAGTCGGCGCGCCGGTCGAAATCACTGGTTTCGTGCGTCTCCAGCTCGGCGAGGGCGTCGAGAAGGAAGAGAGCGATTTCGCGGCCGAAGTGGCGGCAGCCGCCAAGGGCTGAGTGCTGTCATTACGACCGGATTTTTCAAGGGGCATCGCGTGACAACGCGGTGCCCTTCGTGTATCCGGGCTCAAACAATACGGAAAATTTGGCAATGAGCGAAGCAACTCCCCTCTACAAGCGCGTTTTGTTGAAAGCGTCGGGGGAGGCATTGATGGGCGAGCAAGGCTTCGGCATCGATGTCACTGTCGCCGACCGCATCGCATCCGACATTGCCGAAGCCCGCGCCCTGGGGGTCGAGGTCGGCGTCGTTGTCGGCGGCGGCAACATCTTTCGCGGCGTCGCCGTGGCCTCGAGGGGCGGTGACCGCGTCTCCGGCGACCACATGGGCATGCTCGGCACCGTCATCAACGCCCTGGCGCTGGCCACATCGCTGCGCAAGATCGGGCTGGACTGCGAGGTCCTCTCCGCAATCTCCATGCCGGAGATCTGCCAGAGCTTCTCCCAGCGCCTTGCCCTGCATCATCTCGGACGCGGCAAGGTGGTGATCTTTGCCGGCGGCACAGGCAATCCGTTTTTCACCACCGATTCGGCAGCCGCGCTGCGCGCCGCCGAGATCGGCGCCGAAGCAATCCTGAAGGGCACGCAGGTCGATGGCATCTATTCCGCCGATCCGAAGAAGGACCCGCACGCAACACGCTATGAGACCCTGACGCATGACGAGGTGCTGCAAAAGGGGCTTGCGGTGATGGATGTCGCCGCCGTAGCCTTGGCGCGCGAAAACTCCATCCCGATCATCGTGTTCTCGATCCATGAGCAGGGCGCTTTCGCCAGGATCGTGACCGGCGGCGGCCGCGCGACGATCGTCAACGACAGGTAACGGCCGGGCGGTCAGCCACGATCCGCTTTGGCAGCATTCGCAAGGCTCGCGTGTCGCCGTGCGAAGCGGGCACGAAAACCGGCAGGAAGCCGGCACGAAAGAAGGAAAGAAACGATGACTGACGCGGTTGATTTCAAGGAGCTGCAGCGCCGTATGGATGGCGCCATCACCGCCTTCAAGGGGGATCTTGCCTCGTTGCGCACCGGACGTGCGTCGGCCAACATCCTCGACGCGGTGCTGGTCGAGGCCTATGGGTCCAAGGTGCCGATCAACCAGGTCGCCAATGTCTCGGTGCCCGAGCCGCGCATGATTGCCGTCAGCGTCTGGGACAAGCAGACGGTCGGCGCTGTCGATCGCGGCATTCGCGAGGCCAATCTCGGCCTCAACCCGATCATCGACGGTCAGAATCTGCGCATTCCGCTGCCTGAACTCAACGAGGAACGCCGGCGCGAACTGGTCAAGGTGGCGCACACCTATGCCGAGAACGCCAAGGTCGCCGTGCGTCACGTGCGCCGGGACGGCATGGAAGGCTTGAAAAAGGCCGAAAAGGATGGCGACATCAGCCAGGATGACAGCCGCCGCGATTCCGAACGCGTGCAGAAGCTGACCGATGGGGTGATTTCCGAGATCGACCGCTTGCTCGCCGACAAGGAAAAGGAAATCATGCACGTCTGATCCGCTGATTCCTTGGATCGCCGGTGTGCAAGTGGGAGGCGCAAACGCATGCAGGGTCTCGACCCCTCGAAGTTGCCCCGTCATGTCGCGGTCATCATGGATGGCAACGGCCGATGGGCCAAGGCGCGCGGCCTGCCGCGCACGGCCGGCCACAAGGTCGGGGTCGATCGGGTCCGCGAACTTGTCCGCTCCGCCAGCGAGCTGAAGATCGACTATCTGACGCTGTTTGCGTTTTCCTCCGAGAACTGGAGCCGCCCGCAGGAAGAGATTTCCGACCTGATGGGCCTTCTCAAGCTGTTCATCCGCAAGGATCTCGACGAGCTGGCACGCTCCAATGTGCGCATCCGCGTCATCGGCAGCCGCGATTCCCTGCAGGACGATATTTGCGCCCTGTTGCGCGAGGCAGAGGACCGCACCGCCGCCAACAGCGGCGCCACGCTGATCATCGCTTTCAACTATGGCGGCCGCGACGAGATCGTCCGCGCCATGCGCAAACTGGCCTGCGCCGTGCGCGATAAAGCGCTGCAGCCCGATCAGATCGACGAGACGCGCCTGGCCGAACTGCTCGACACCGCAGCCATTCCCGATCCGGATCTGGTGATCCGCACAAGCGGCGAACAGCGGCTGTCCAACTTTCTACTCTGGCAGGCGGCCTATGCCGAACTGGTCTTCGTTGACAGCCTGTGGCCGGATTTCGACAGGGCCGCCTTTCATCAGGCCTTGAATGAATATGCCAGCCGCGAGCGCCGATTCGGAGCCGTTGCGGCGCCCGGCCTGGCCGTCGGCTCATGATCAGATCCGAACTTGGCCTGCGCGTGATCTCGGCGATCGTGCTGGCAGTGCCCGTCCTCGCGCTCACCTGGGCAGGCGATCTCTGGTTTCGCGCCCTGGCGGCCCTGCTGGCGCTGCTCATCTACTATGAATTCGCGGCCATCGCAGCCCTGCGCCATCGCCAGCTGGTCGGCTGGGCGCTTGGCTGGGGCGCCACGGCCCTGGCGGCGGCCCTGCTTGCATGGGGCGCATTTTTCCAGGCCTTCGGCGCCGTCGCGCTCGCCGCCGCAATTGCTCTCGGGATCGCGCTCGTCAAGCGGCAGGCCCCCTGGACAGCCACGGCCATCTTCTATGCCGGCCTGTTCGCGCTCGCCCTGGCCGCCCTGCGCGGCAGCGGCGCCGCCGGCCTCATCGTGCTTGTGTTCATCCTCGCAATCGTCTGGGCCACCGACATTCTCGCCTATTTCTGCGGCCGGGCGCTCGGCGGGCCGAAGCTGGCGCCGGCGATCTCGCCGGGCAAGACCTGGTCCGGCGCGCTGTGCGGGGCCCTGGCCGGGGTGATCGCCGGCAGTGCCATCGCCCTGGCTCTGGGAATAAGCTTCACCGTGACGCTGCCGCTGGTGGCGCTGATCCTGTCGATCGCCTCGCAGATCGGCGATCTGTTCGAAAGCTGGGTCAAGCGTCGTTTCGGCGCCAAGGATTCCAGCCGCCTGATTCCCGGTCATGGCGGCGTCATGGACCGCGTCGACGGCCTTGTCTTTGCCGTTTTCGCCGCGTTTATTCTGACCATGCTGATGCCGTCGGCGGAACAGGGGGCCGGCGGCGGCGAGTTTGCCGCAAGGTTGCTCGGGCAGTAGAACGACCGGCGCTTCGGTGCCGCACCATGATTCAAAGGCCGCTTTGAGCGCGGCGGGACGGGACCACAATGGAATACCTGGCTTCATTCTGGGGGCTGCTGACCGGCTATCTTCTGCCGTTTCTCATCGTCCTGACGCTTGTCGTCTTTGTGCATGAAATGGGCCACTATCTGGTCGGACGCTGGTCGGGCATCCGCGTTCTCACCTTCTCGGTCGGTTTCGGTCCCGAACTGCTCGGCTTCAACGATCGCCACGGCACCCGCTGGAAGCTCTCGGCCATTCCCCTTGGCGGCTATGTCAAGTTTTTCGGCGACGAGAATGCCGCCAGCGTGCCGGACCACGCGGCGGTGAATTCCATGTCGGACGCCGAGCGCGCCGGCGCCTTTCCCGCCGCAGCGCTGTGGCGCCGCGCCGCCACGGTCGCCGCCGGTCCGATTGCCAACTTCATTCTCGCCATTGCCATTTTCGCGGTGTTTTTCGCGGTCAACGGCCGGATGATCGCCGACCCCGTCGTCGCCGACGTTACCGCGGGCAGCGCCGCCGAGACCGCCGGCGTGCAGCCGGGAGACCGCATCGTGGCGCTCGACGGCACGGCAGTCCGCACCTTCGAGGATGTGCGCCGTTATGTTTCGCCGCGTCCCGAAGTCCCGATCCTGATGACGGTCGACCGCGACGGCGAGACGTTCGATCTGGCGCTCACCCCGGCCCGCACCGCCATCACCGATGGCTTCGGCAACACGATGGAGGTCGGCCAGATCGGCGTCGTGACCGACCAGGCCGCGGGCAGCTTCCGCGTCGAGCATTATTCCCCGGTGGCGGCGGTCGGGCAGGGGGCTCTCGAGAGCTGGTTCATCGTCGAGCGCACATTCTCCTACATCGGCAACATCATCGTCGGACGTGAAAAGGCCGACCAGCTTGGCGGACCGATTCGCGTCGCGCAGGTTTCGGGGCAGATGGCGACCCTCGGATGGGCGGCGCTGATCCAGCTCGCGGCCGTGCTGAGTGTGTCGATCGGGCTTCTCAACCTCATGCCGGTGCCCATGCTCGATGGTGGACATCTCGTCTTTTATGGCATAGAGGCGGTGCTGGGACGACCACTTGGAGAGGCCGCCACGGAGTGGGCCTACCGGTTCGGACTGATGGCCGTTCTGTCGCTGATGCTGTTCGCGACATGGAACGACGTGACAATGCTGATTGGGTGAGCTTCGGGGCGTGCTTGACTGATTATTAACGATAAACTGACCGATCCGTGGCCAAACAGCCACGCCGGCGAGCGAAGTAAACGGAAATTAACCACCACACTTGTTTGTGGGACAAAAGCGGGTACAACGGCTCTTGAGGGGACTCAAGCCACGTGAAGCTGCTTGGGGACATCGGGTAAAAAGGTAAGTGGATTAATGAAGGCCGGTTCAAATCTCTTGAACGCTGTGTCGGCGTTTGCATTGTCAGCAGGACTGGTGACGGCAGGCGCAGGGGCGGCAACGCTTTCGGCGGTTGCCGTGGCCCAGGCTGCGGTTGTCAACTCCATTCAGGTGCGCGGCAACGAGCGTGTTGAAGCGTCCACCGTGCGCAACAACATCACGATCAAGCCCGGACAATCCTTCAACAACAATGACATCGACGAATCGGTCAAGCGCTTGTTTGCCACCGGTCTGTTCTCCGATGTCCGCATCAGTGTTGCCGGCGGCGCGCTTCTGGTCACCGTCTCGGAAAACCAGATCGTCAACCAGGTCGTCTTCAACGGCAATCGCAAGCTCAAGGATGCCCAGCTTCGCTCGGTCGTCCAGATCCAGCCGCTCGGCGCCTACAATGACGAGATCCTGCAGGCCGACATTGCGGCGATCGAGGACGCTTACGATGCCATCGGGCGCAGCGATGCGACCGTGTCGACGCGTCTGGTCCCCGTCGATGGCGGCCGCATCAACATCGCCTTCGAGATCAATGAAGGCGATCGCACCAAGATTTCCTCGATCAATTTCGTCGGCAACCAGGCCTATGGCGATGGCCGTCTGGCCGACGTGATCAGCACCAAGCGGTCCAACTTCCTGTCCTTCCTGTCGCGCAAGGACGTCTATGACGACGACAAGCTGCGCGCCGACGAGGAATTGCTGCGCCGCTTCTACTACAATCACGGCTATGCCGATTTCCGCGTCATCTCCTCCTTTGCCGAGCTCGACGAACTCAGCAACGAATATGTGGTCACCATCACCGTTGAGGAAGGCGAGCGCTACACCTTCGGCGAGATCAATGTCGAGAGCACGGTTGCCGGTCTCGACGGCGCGCAGTTGCAGCGTCTCGTCAAGACGCGCAGTGGCAATGTCTACAGCGCCGAAGATGTCGAGGACACCATCCTTGCCATTTCCGACCGCGTGGCCGGGCAGGGCTATCCCTTCGCGCAGGTCACCCCGCGCGGTGATCGCGATTTCGCCTCGCGCACCATCTCGGTGACCTATCTCGTCGACGAGGGCACGCGCGCCTATATCGAGCGCATCGAGATCATGGGCAACACGCGCACGCGTGACTATGTCATCCGCCGCGAATTCGACCTGTCGGAAGGCGATGCCTTCAACCAGGTGCTCGTGCGCCGCGCCAAGAAGCGTCTGGAAGCACTCGGTTTCTTTGAATCGGTCGACATCTCCACCCGTCCGGGGTCCGAGCCCGATCGCGTTGTCCTGATCGTCAATGTCAAGGACCAGGCGACCGGCGAATTCGGCATCGGTGGCGGCTATTCCAACACTGACGGCTTTTCCGCCACGCTCGACATTTCCGAGAAGAACTTTCTCGGTCGCGGCCAGTTCATCCGCGGTTCGATCGGCAAGGGCGAAGACACCCAGACCTACTCGTTCTCGTTCACCGAGCCCTACTTCCTTGGCTATCGCCTGGCGGCCGGCTTCGATGTCTACAAGAATGAAGACTCCAGCTACGATGGGTTTGACACGGTCAGCCAGGGCATCAACCTGCGGATCTCCGCACCATTGACGGACGATCTGCGCGCCTCGCTGTCCTACAAGTTCAACAGCACCGACTACTCCGACGTCGATGTCTCTTCGATCGAATCCAATCCCTATGCGAACGAAGTCAACATGGGCGGCCGCAACACCTCGGCGCTGGCCTATTCGCTGGTCTACAACACGCTTGACGACCAGCAGCTGCCACGCGAAGGCATGGTGGCCCGGTTCTCGCAGGAATTTGCCGGCCTCGGTGGAGACGCGGATTACCTGCAGACCACGGCCAAGGCGACCTATTTCCACATGCTCAGCGACCAGTCCGACATCATCGGTTCGGTGTCGGTCGGTGCCGGCCATGTCATGGCCACCTCGGGCGATCTGAGCGTCTTCGACCATTTCTTCCTTGGTCAGGACGTCATTCGCGGCTTCGACTCGCGTGGCTTTGGTCCGCGCCTGCAGAACGCTGACATGAGCTACGCCGATACCGCCGGCGGCACCACCTACTTCAACGGTAGCCTGGAAGCCTCGGCGCCCTTGCCGCTGCTGTCGCGTGATCTCGGCCTGCGCTTCAACGTCTTCGCGGATGCCGGCACGCTGTTCGGCAATGACATTGCCAGTGCGTCGCTCAACTGTGCTACGGGCGCTGCAGCCTCCTGCACCACCCAGACCGTGGTTGGCGATGACATGGAATGGCGTGCTTCCGTCGGTCTCGGCATCACCTGGGCATCGCCCTTCGGCCCGCTGCGCGTCTATTACGCCGAGCCGGTTGTCAAGGAAGCCTACGACGAGACGAAGAAGTTCGGCTTCGGCGCCTCGACGCGCTTTTAAATCCAGAGCGCGCGCCGTTCCGGCCTGATCCGGGCAGGGGCGCGCGTTCTGTCTCAATTCGAATTGGTCCGGCAATGACCACCGATCCCGCTTTTTCTGATTCAGACGGTTTGACCGTTGCTGATGTCGCGACCCTGTGCGGCGCGGCACTATCAGACCCGGCAATGGCGTCGACGCGCCTTGTGCGCATCGCGCCTCTGTCGCGCGCCGGCGCCGGCGAGATCACCTTCATCAAGGCGCGCCGCGCCCGCAACCAGCTTAAGCAGTCATCCGCATCCGCCGTGTTGTGCTCGGCGGAGCTTGCCGAATTCGTACCGCAAGGCGTCGCGGCCCTGATCGTCGACAATCCCGAGCAGGCTTTCGCCCAGGTCGCGGCCCGCTTGCACCCGGAGGCCATGCGCCCGCAGCCGATCGAGGCCGGTGCCGGCATTTCCCCGGGCGCCAGCATCGCCGCCAGCGTACGCCTCGAGGCCGATGTGACCGTCGAAACCGGCGCGGTGGTCGGTGACGGCGTGGAGATCGGCAAAGGCACGCTGGTGTCCGCCAATGCCGTGATCGGGGCCGGCAGCAAGATCGGACGCAACTGCGTCATCGGACCGAACGTCACCCTCGTGCATGCTTTGCTCGGAAACGGCGTCATCGTGCATGCCGGCGCGCGCATCGGCCAGGACGGCTTCGGCTACACCGCCGGGCCGGCCGGGCTCTTGAAGATCCCGCAGATCGGCCGTGTCATCCTGCAGGACAATGTCGAGATCGGCGCCAACACCTGCATCGATCGCGGCGCCATGGACGACACGGTGATCGGCGAGGGGACGAAGATCGATAATCTCTGCCAGATCGCCCACAATGTGCGTATCGGCCGCCATTGCGCTTTCGCCGGCATGGTCGGCATTGCCGGCAGCGTCACCATCGGCAGCGGGGTGATGATCGGCGGCGGAACCGGCATCAACGGTCATGTCTCGATCGGCGACGGGGTGGTGCTGGCCGGGTTCTCCGGTGTGCACGGCGACATACCGGCGGGAGCGCAATGGGGCGGAATTCCGGCGCGCCCGTTGCGCGGCGCGATTCGCGATGGTCTTGACGCGATCAACCGGGCGAAACACCTTGAGAGCGGCAGGGCCACAGAAAAGGGACGGCGGGGACCATGAGCGAATCGACGCAGACCACACTCGAGACCATGGAAATCATGGCGATCATGCAGCATTTGCCGCATCGCTATCCCTTCCTGCTGGTCGATCGAATTACCGACATCAATGGCGATGACAGCGCCGTCGGCATCAAGAATGTGACCATCAACGAGCCGCATTTTCCTGGCCATTTCCCCAATCGGCCGATCATGCCGGGTGTGCTGATCATTGAGGGAATGGCGCAGACCGCCGGCGCCATCTGCGCCCGGCAACTGGGCGAGGGCTCCGCCAGCGTGTTCTTCATGACGATCGACAATGCACGCTTCCGCAAACCCGTGGTTCCCGGCAACCGGCTTGAATATCACGTCCAGAAAACCAAGCGGCGCGGTGCCATCTGGAAATTCCACTGCGATGCGATCGTCGACGGCAACAAGGTTGCCGAGGCGGACATCGGCGCCATGATCGCCGAGCCGGAGACAAACGAGCAATGAGCATATCGACGAGCGCGCAGATCCATTCGACAGCGGTTGTTGAGGACGGCGCCACCATTGGCGATGAGGTCCGCATCGGCCCCTTCTGCCTGATCGGCGCGCAGGCAACGATCGGCGCCGGCAGTGAATTGATGAGCCACGTCGTCGTTTCCGGCCGGACGACCCTCGGTGCGCGCACCCGCGTCTTCCCGCAGGCCGTCCTTGGCGGCGAGCCGCAGAATGTGCGCTACGCCGGCGAAGACACGCAACTGGTGATCGGCGATGACTGCGTCATCCGCGAGGGCGTCACGATGCACCGCGGCATGCCTGATCATGGCGGCCTGACCAGCGTCGGCAGCAACGGGCTCTTTCTCGCCTACAGCCATGTCGCGCATGACTGCCGCGTCGGCGACAATGTCATCATGTCGAACAATGTCATGTTGGGCGGCCATGTCGTTGTCGGCGATCACGTCATCATCGGCGGCGGCGCCGGTATCCATCAGTTCGTCCGCGTCGGGCATCATGCCTTCATCGGCGGGGTGGTCGGCGTCACCAATGACGTCATTCCGTTCGGCATGTGCACCGGCTGGCCGGCGGCGCTGAGCGGAATGAACATTGTCGGCATGAAACGCGCCGGCTTGAGCAAGGCGCAGTTGCACGAGGTGCGGGCCGCCTACAAGGCGATCTTCGAGGCCGGTGCGCCGATCCGCGAAAACGTCGAGAAATTGAAAGCCGCCGGCATCAACAATACGATCGTTCGTCACATTGTCGACTTCATCGATGCCGATCGGGAACGCGCTCTGACCTCGCCCCAGCGTCACCAGCGGACCTGAGCAGATGGCGGCGAAGACACGTTTCGCCATCATCGCCGGCGGCGGTCGCCTGCCCGAACATGTCGCCCAGTCGGTTCGGCAGGCCGGCGAAGAACCGTTCATCCTCGCCTTGCAGGATGAAGCCGACCAGGACTGGACCGGCTTTGCGCATCACTATGCGCCGCTCGCCGATTTTCGCCGCATCGCCCGCCTGTTGCGCGCCAACAACGTGGCCCGTGTGGTGCTGTCCGGCAGCATTCAGCGGCGGCCTGAATGGTACCAGGCGCGTCCGACTCTGCGCTCGCTGAAATGGCTGCCCGTCGCCTTCCGCTCCATCATCCGGGGGGGCGACGACATGGCCCTGCGCATGGCGATTAGCCTCCTCGAGAATGAGGGATTTTCGGTCGTCGGCGCGCATGATATCGCGCCGGATCTGCTCGCCGATCTCGGTCCGCTCGGCACGTGCAAGCCCGCCGCCGCCGATTGGCGGGACATCGAACAGGGGCGCCGCGCCGCGCTGCATCTCGGCGCGCTCGACGTCGGGCAGGGGGCGGTGGCGGTCTCCGGCCGGGTCATCGCGCTTGAAGGGCTGGAAGGCACGGATGAAATGCTTGATCGCGTCGCCGGGCTGCGCGCCAAGGGCCGATTGCCGCGCCGCGCCGGCGGTGTCCTTGTCAAGACGTGCAAACCGGCCCAGGAGCGCCGCGCCGATCTGCCATCGATCGGTCCGCGCACGGTGGAGAGGGCCGAGCGGGCCGGGCTCTCGGGCATTGCCGTGGAAGCCGGCTGCTCGCTGGTGCTCGATCGCGATCAGCTCATCGAAGCGGCCGATGCCGCCGGCCTCTTCGTCTTCGGCCTTGCCCCCGGCGCACCGGCGGAAGATGCGCCGACGGAGGTGTCAGAATGACGGCGCCGCGCATTGCGATCATCGCCGGAGAAGCATCCGGTGATACGCTCGCCGCCGGGCTGGTCAACGCCCTGAACGCGCGGCTCGACACCCCGGCTGAACTGGTTGGCGTCGGAGGACCGCAACTGGTCGATGCCGGGCTGAGTTCCCTGTTCGACTACACCGAATTGTCGCTGATGGGCTTTTCCGAGGTGATTGCCAAATTGCCGCGTCTTCTGGCCCGCATCCGCCAGACGGCGCAGGCCATCATTGCCGCGCGGCCCGACTGCCTGATCATTGTCGACAGTCCGGACTTCACCCATCGCGTCGCCCGCCGCGTCAAGGCGCAATGCCCCGATCTGCCGGTCATCAACTATGTCTGTCCGACTGTCTGGGCGTGGAAGCCCGAGCGTGCCGCCAGGATGCGCTCCTATATCGACCACGTCCTGTCGGTGTTGCCCTTCGAGCCGGAGGTCGTTGCACGCCTTGGCGGCCCGCCGCTGACCTATGTCGGCCATCGCCTGACCAGCGTGCCCGGATTGACCGCGGCGCACGAAGCGCAACAGAAGCGCCGCGCAGCCTTGCAGGAGGGGACCGGCCCCCGCGGCATGCCGGCCTCCGGCGACAAGGAGGCCGCGCCCCTGACCTGCCTTTTGCTGCCGGGCTCGCGCCGCGGCGAAATCACCCGGCTTGCCGCCGACATCGGGCAGTCCGCCGCCATTCTTGCCGAGCGCCAGTCATCGGTGCGCTTTCTTCTTCCCGTGGCGACCGGCCGCGAGGAACTGTTGCGCACGGCCATGGCCGGCTGGACGGTCCCGGTCGAACTGGTCGAGGGAGAGGCGGCGAAATGGCAGGCCTTCGGCGAGGCTGATGTCGCAATCGCGGCTTCCGGCACCGTGCTTCTGGAACTTGCTCTGGCCGGCGTGCCGGCGGTCTCGCTGTACCGGGTCGATTCCCTGTCGCAGCATTTCACGCATCTCATCAAGACCTGGTCGGCCGCCTTGCCCAACCTGATTGCCGACCGGGTCGTCATCCATGAATTTTTCCAGCAGATGATCCGGCCCGAACGCATTGCCCGCATGGCGGAACAGCTCGCCCGCGACGGCCTGACACGCCGCGCCGCGCTCGCAGATCTCGATCTGGTTCACCGGCGCATGCAGGTGCCACGACAGCCAGAGGACAGGGCCGCCGACATCGTTCTGGAGCTGCTGCGCCGCGGTAGCGCCGCATAGCGAGGGTCCCCTTGAAGGGTGGCATTGGCGCCTGCCGGCTGTCTTCCCGAGCTTAGCGGCCAGGCGTATCCTTGAGGCCTTTCTTGAACCGCTCCGCCGCCCGCATGGCCTCTTTCATGAGCGTGTCGAAATCATCTGGCGGGTCGCCGCTCTCCAGCATCCCCTTGAAAGTCGCATAGGCATCAGTCCTGCTGTCATAGGCCCGCAAGGTCTTCTCGTCGTTCACCCATGCAAGCACAATGACCTTTGCGTCGCTGTTGAACCTGTAGAACAGCCGATACTGTTCGAAGAATTTTGCCCGGAACCAGTGCTTCCGGTGATCGCCGAGGGACGCGCCCTGCCGGAATGCTGCGGCGCCCGGATCAGCCGGTATCGTCCCGGTTAGCAGCTTGTAGATTGCCGCCAGCCGTTTCGTGCAGTTTTTCCTGTGCCAGTCTCGGGGGGCGCGCAGCTTGCGCTCTTCGACCTCCTTGATCAGCGCTTCGAGCTGCTCGAGAATAATCGGGTGCGCATAGATCGACCATCCATTGACGACGAGCGGCGCTTCCGCGGCCCCGCCAGTCATTCGTTCTCGGGCGACAGCGGCTCATCGAGATTGACGTCAACATCTGAGACCATTGCCTCAAGTCGGTCATGCAGGGCGCCGTCAAACGCCCGGAGGCGTTCCGGATGCGCCATTATATCCGCTTCGACGAAATCGAGGAATGCGCCGAGCGCGGGATCTTCCTCTTCGGCTCGAACGGCCTCGATATAGACCCGGCCGCTCGCCTCTGTGCAGTAGCGAATCTTATCGCCCTTGCCCAGTTGCAGCTGCTTGCGCACGCCGCTCGGCACGGTCGTCTGATAGCGATCGGTGAGTTTTGAGACATTATCAGCGAGCGGAGCCATGGCGAGTCCCGAAAAGATTGGGCGTATGCAACACCGGCAAAGGTAATGCATCTGCATTGTCATTGCAAACCGAGCGAGACGATCCGCTGCCGGGGCACAGGGGGCCAACCTTCCGACGCAAAAGGCCGAAACCCCGCATAGCTGACCACCACAACTTGCGGAGACCCAACGAAAAAGGCGCCCGAAGGCGCCTTGATTGCTCATGTCAGTCATCGCGCCAGAGAGCGGCGATCATCGCCGGTCAGCGCCAATCAGCGCCGGTCAGCGCCGGTCAGCGCTTGTCCATCGGCACATAGTCGCGCTGCGGCGAGCCGGTATAAAGCTGCCGCGGCCGGCCGATCTTCTGGTTCGGGTCCTCGATCATCTCGCTCCACTGGGCGATCCAGCCGACAGTCCGAGCCAGCGCGAACAGCACCGTGAACATTGTCGTCGGGAACCCAAGCGCCTTCAGCGTGATCCCCGAGTAGAAATCGATGTTCGGATACAGCTTCTTCTCGATGAAATAGTCGTCGGTCAGCGCGATACGCTCAAGCTCCATCGCCACGTCGAGCAGCGGATCATCCTTGATCCCCAGTTCGCCGAGCACCTCATGCGTGGTCTTCTGCATGATCTTGGCGCGCGGATCGTAGTTCTTGTAGACGCGATGCCCGAAGCCCATCAGGCGGAACGGATCATCCTTGTCCTTGGCACGGGCGACGAATTCCGGAATGCGCTCGACCGAGCCGATTTCCGACAGCATGTTCAGCGCCGCTTCGTTGGCGCCGCCATGCGCCGGCCCCCAGAGGCAGGCGATACCGGCGGCAATGCAGGCAAACGGATTGGCCCCCGACGAGCCGGCGAGACGCACCGTCGACGTCGATGCATTCTGCTCGTGGTCGGCATGCAGGATGAAGATCCGATCCATGGCACGCGACAGCACCGGGTTGGGCTCATACTCCTCGCACGGCACGGCAAAGCACATATGCAGGAAGTTCGAAGCGTAATCGAGATCGTTCTTCGGATACACGAAGGGCTGGCCGATATGGTACTTGTAGGCCATCGCCGCCAGGGTCGGCATCTTCGCCACCATGCGCATCGACGCCACCATCCGCTGATGCGGATCGGTGATGTCGGTTGAATCGTGGTAAAAGGCCGACAGGGCGCCAACGCAGCCGCACATCACGGCCATCGGATGCGCGTCGCGGCGGAAGCCGGTGAAGAACCGCGACATCTGCTCGTGCACCATCGTGTGGCGGGTCACACGGTAATCGAAATCCTGCTTCTGCGTCGCCGTCGGCAGTTCGCCGTAAAGCAACAGGTAGCAAACCTCGAGAAAATCGCCCTGTTCGGCCAGTTGATCGATGGGATAGCCGCGATGCAACAGGACGCCTTCGTCGCCATCGATGAAGGTGATCTTCGATTCGCATGACGCTGTCGAGGTAAAGCCCGGATCATAGGTGAACGTGCCGGTCTTCTTGTACAAAGCGCCGATATCGACAACATCCGGGCCGAGCGTGCCGCTGCGGACTGAAAGATCGACGTCCTGCGCCCCCATTGTGAGTTTCGCGGTACTATCGGCCATGGCTTCTCCCTCCGGCTTGTCCGCACCGGCAGGAACTGCGCGGCGCGTCGGGTCAATTTCGTACCGGTTAGCTATATGATTTCCTTGCCTGTGCCAAGTTACGCCACGGGCAAATTGTGCAATGCGTCATTCTCAGCGCAGAGCAAGGCACCGCACGCGGCATGCGCACCGTCCCGCGGACGCATATCCGGCTCGGCCGCACCGGGCTTTCAGGGAACCGGCATCCGGCATTCATTCCGGCGCGACCGCGCCAGGGCGGATTGTACTCGGTTGAAATGCTGCGCTATGCTCCATTTGCGGTAGCAATGACGGCTGACGACAGTCAGCGATGCGCCTTGCGTATCGCGGCAGGGCTGCGGGTGAACGGGGAGGGTGGGGATGCGCACAGATCGCCTTGCCGCCCTGCGCGAAAGCTGCAATCGGGCGATCGAGCGGGAACGCCGCCACGGCCTGTCCTTCCTGTTGGCGCCCGTCGCCCTCGGCCTTGGCGCAACAACCTATGCGCTGTTGCCGCGTGAGCCGCTTGTCTGGCCGCTGCTGCTGGCCTTCGCCGCGTCGGGGATGGGCGCCGCAGCCTTGCACCGGCGCGGGCAGGCGGCTGCGGTCCTATTGATGCTGATGGCACTGGCGCTGGCCGGGATCCTTGCGGGTCGCCTCGAGGCGCAGCGCCTGCCGCCGCTTCTTGACGGGCGTGTCGTCACCACCCTCACCGGGCGCATTCTGTCGCGCGATATCGATGCAAAGGGCAGGGTGCGTTACCTGATCGCCGTCGCCACCACCCGCGAGCCGACCTTGAAGCGGCCGCCGCGCCGGGTTCGCGTGCTGGCGCGCGAGGGGCCGCCACCTCTGCCGATCGGCTCAAACATTGCCGGGCGCGCCATGCTCTCGCCGCCCTCCGGGCCGGCCTATCCCGGCAGCTATGATTTCGCCCACGCGGCTTTCAGCCGCCAGATCGCCGCCTATGGCTTCTTTTTTGGGCCGCCGCGTGCCCTCGCGGACGCGCCCGGTGACAATGCCAGCCTGTCGATGATCTTGCGCGCAAAGCTCAGCCTCGACCGCATCCGCGACAAGATTTCGGCGCGGGTCCGCCAGGTGGCGCCGGGCGATGGCGGCGCCCTGATCGCTGCCCTGTCCGTATCGGACCGGCGCGGGATTTCCGAGCGCACGGTGGATCAGCTCCGCGCCACCGGACTTGCGCATATTCTGGCCATTTCCGGCCTGCATATGGCACTCGCTGCCGGCACGGTTTTTGCCGCATTCCGCAAGCTGTTCAGTTTCTGGCCCCGCCTGGTGGAGACACGGCCGGTCAAGAAATATGCGGCTGCCGCGGCGATGCTGGTTGCCACCGGCTATCTGCTGATCTCCGGCGCCGGCATTGCCACCCAGCGCGCCTGGATCATGATGATCGTGATGTTCGGCGCCATCCTGTTCGACCGGCCCGCTTTGACCATGCGCAATGTCGCCATCGCCGCGGCCCTGATCCTCCTGATCTCGCCCTCGGCGGTGGTATCACCCGGCTTCCAGATGTCCTTTGCCGCCACCGGGGCGCTGATCGCCGCCTATGATATCTGGGTCCGCCGTCCCGGCTCCATGCGGTCGCCATCCCCGCGGGCAAGCGGGCTGGCCAGCCAGGCTGCGCACGGCCGCCTGCTGGCTGCCGCTGGCCGCGCCCTGAACGCTGTTGCGCGGCTCCTCGGCGGCCTCGCCATGACATCGCTGGTTGCCGGCCTGGCCACCGGCGCTTTCGCGGCCTGGCATTTTCACCGCATTGCCGTATTCGGCCTTTTGGCCAATGTCGCGGCGATGCCGATTGTCACCTTATGGGTGATGCCGGCCGGCCTGCTCTCGCTGCTCGCCATGCCTTTCGGACTTGATCACTGGCCGCTGCGTCTGACCGCACAGGGCCTTTCCCTGGTCATCGCCATCGCTGCCACCCTTGCCGAATGGGGCGGCGACCGCTCCACCGGGCGATTGCCGCTGCTCGCCATGGCGCTGCTCGTTGCCGGACTGATCGCGCTGATCGTGCTGCGCACGCGTTTGCGCGCCGGCGGCGTGGGTCTCATCCTGATTGGCGTCATTCTGATGTTGCCGCCCTTTCGCCCGCCGCGGCCCGATCTTCTTGTCAGCGAAGACGCGCGCCTCGTTGCAATGCTGAGCGAGAACGGCATCGCCGCCAACGCCGATCGCCCGAACAGCTTTCTGTTCGAGCAATGGACCGCCGCTTATCCGCATGCCGCATTGGTGCCACCGCAGATGCAAGCCGCGCCAGCGCCGCCGACAGGGCCACCAACTGTGCTCCCGCCCGAGCCGATAACTGCGTTCGGGGCGGGCACCATGTTTGCGCAGGAACTGGCAAGGCAGGCCGCGGCGCAACAGGCATTGGCCGAAAGCCAGTTGCTGCATCTGATCGCCGCCAGCCGCAAGGCACCGTCGCAATTCCTGTGCAGCACGCGCGCCATGTGCGCGGCGCGGTTTCGCGAGCGCACGATTGTCGTTATCGCCCGTCCGGACACGATCGGCCTCGCCTGCGATCATGCTGATCTCGTCATCCTTGCCGCCGCCATCCGGATGCAGCACTGCCGTTCCGGCGCCGAGCTAATCACCGGACGCATGCTGCGGCGCAGCGGGGCACTGGCCATCTCTTTGCCGCTCGATGCCGCTGCGCAGCCGGTTGCCGGCGCCGGAATGAAGGCCCAAGCGCCGGCGCGGTCGAGCAAGGACAGCGGCGCACCGCAAACCGGTCCGCCATCGCCGATAACCGTGCGTTCCGCGGTGAAAGGGATCATTCGGCCCTGGACCGTGCAGCGCTATTACGACTGGCGGCGCGATGCATTCCTGTTTCCGGACGCTGCCGCCGCGCGTGCCCGTATCGACGCGGCCGACCGCAGCCGGACCTGGCAACTGCGGCCCGATACCTCGTCAGACATCGTAAGCCGCTCTGATCGGCCATGAGTCGCCACAAGCTGCGCCAAACCGTCGTGATCGCCGCGGAGGACAGCTGCCTAGTGGTAGCGGCGAATGAGGCCGACCAGCTTGCCCTGCACCTTGACGCGGTCCGGGCCGAATATCCGGGTTTCATATTCCGGATTGGCCGCTTCCAGGGCGATCGATGCGCCCTTGCGCCGAAACCGTTTCAGCGTCGCTTCCTCGTCATCGACCAGCGCCACGATGATGTCGCCGGGATTGGCGGTCGAACCATTGCGGATGATCACCGTGTCACCGTCGAAGATCCCGGCATCGACCATGGAATCGCCCTTGACCTCGAGCGCGTAATGATCGCCCGCACCGAGCATTTCCATCGGCACGGCAATGTCGTGTGTGTTGTTCTGGATCGCCGAAATCGGCACGCCGGCCGCGATCCGGCCCATCATCGGCACATGCGCGGCCTGATGATCATTGTCGGCGGCCGGCGGGTCGCGGCGCACCGGTTCCACTGCCTTGCCCCGGCTGCCCTCGATGACGCTCGGCGAAAAGCCACGCCTCGGCTGCAGGGCCGACTGATAGCTGTCGGGCAGCTTGATCACTTCCAGCGCCCGCGCCCGGTTGGGCAGGCGGCGAATGAAACCGCGTTCCTCAAGTGCCGTGATCAAGCGGTGAATCCCCGATTTGGACGCCAGATCCAGCGCATCCTTCATCTCGTCGAAGGAGGGGGGAATACCGGACTCCTTCATCCGCTCATTGATGAAGAGCAACAATTCCTGCTGTTTGCGGGTCAACATCGGGCCGCCATCCTCGCGCTTGCCGTATGAAACAAAACCGGAACAACTTTTACATGTTCCTTATGTGTTCTGCAAGTCCCGAAAGTGGCGTCGTGTGCGCAGCGGCCTGCGGCTAGCCGAGTAGCAGGACGTCGACCTGCGCCCCGGCGGGCGCCTCAGGGGCATGCGGGGGCCGGATGATCAGGCAGTCGGCCTCGGCGAAAACGCGCATCAGCGACGAATCCTGCTCGGCGAGCGGAACCGCGGTGAGCGTTCCGTCGGCTGCCGTCTCAAGCCGTCCACGCATGTAATCCTGACGCTCAGAATTGGCCTTCAAACCTTTGGAAAGACGCGCTTTTCGAATGCGGTTGGGCGAATTGCGTCCGGCCAGGATAGCCACCAGAGGCTCGAGAAAAAGATAGCCGCAGACCATGCTCGATGCCGGGTTGCCCGGCAGGCCGAGAATGCGCAATCCGTCAAGCCGCCCGGACATCAGCGGCTTGCCCGGCCGCATCGCAATCTTCCAGAAATCCAGCGCCATGCCGCGCGCCAGCATCGCCTTTTGCACCAGATCATGATCGCCGACAGAGGCGCCGCCGATCGTCACCAGCACGTCGGCGTCGTGGCCCAGCGCCGAATCAATTGCCGAATCGAGCGCCGCCATGCTGTCTCCGGCGATACCGAGATCGAGCACCTCGCCGCCCGCCGCCTGCACCAGCGCCGCAATACCAAAACTGTTCGAGGCAATGATCTGTCCGGGCTGCAGCGGCTCTCCGGGCAGGCGCAACTCGTCACCGGTCGCCAGGATCGCCACTTTCGGCCGGGCCCGCACTGATAAATGCGGGTGGTTCATGGCCGCCGCTAGCATGATCGCCGCCGGGTCAAGCAACCGCCCGGCCGGCAGTCCGGCATGGCCGTCGCGAAAATCGATCCCGGCAGGCCGCACATTCTGGCCACGCCTTGCGGCCGTTTCGATGCGCACCCGCTTGTCGCCGTCGGCGCTGTCGATCGCCGCGCACTCTTCCTGGATGACCACGCTGTCAGCGCCGTCGGGAAGCGGGGCACCGGTAAAGATGCGCACCGCCTCGCCGGCCTTGACCGTCCCCTCGAACCCATGCCCGGCGGCGGCAACGCCTGTCACAGCCAGGGTGGCGCCGGGCGCCTCGGCATCAGCGGACCGCACCGCATAGCCATCCATCGCCGAGGCTGAAAACGGCGGCTGCGTCCTCAGCGCCGGCAGGTCTTCGGCCAGCACACGCCCGGCCGCAGCGTTGAGCGGCACGCGCTCGCTGCGCGCAAGCGGCGCGGCATCGCCTGTCACGCGCCTGAGGGCTTCGGCTACCGGGATCAGCGCCATGCTGTCATCCTTCCTGTGCGGGGGGCGCATCGAGCGTGAAATCACCCGACTGACCGCCCGATTTCGCAATCACCTGCATACCGCCGATCTGCATGCGCCGATCCACCGCCTTGGCCATGTCGTAGATCGTCAGGCATGCCACGGACACCGCCGTCAGGGCTTCCATCTCGACGCCGGTGCGTCCGGTCAGCCGTGCCGTCGCCGTCACGGTGAGGCCGGGCAGGGCCGGATCAGGCACGATATCGACGGCGATCTTGCTCAGCGCCAGAGGGTGGCAGAGCGGGATGAGCTGCGCCGTCTGCTTTGCCGCCATGATGCCGGCCAGCCGCGCCGTGCCGAGAACATCGCCCTTCTTCATGTCGCCGGCGCGGATCAGCTCGAGGGTTTCGCGCGCCATCCGCACATGCCCGACCGCCGTGGCAACCCGCAGCGTTTCCGCCTTGCCGCCGACATCGACCATCTCCGCCGAGCCGTCCTCGGCCAGGTGGGTGAGGTGGTCTGCCGGGCGCCCGGCATCGCTCTCTGCGCCGCCGGGCATCGCTACAGAACCGCCGAGGGCAGGGCGTCCTGGCCGAGCAGCGCCCGCGTCGCCGCGGCCACATCCGCCTGCCGCATCAGGCTCTCGCCGACCAGATAGGTGGAAATGCCGCTGGCTTTCAGCCGCGCGCAATCGGCGGGTGTAGAAATTCCGCTCTCGCCGACCAGCAGATGCCCCTCAGGCACCAGCGGCGCCAGACGCTCGCTGGTTTCCAGCGACGTTTCGAAAGTCCGCAAATCGCGATTGTTGATGCCGATCAGCCGGCTTTCCAGCTTCAGGGCCCGCTCAAGCTCTGCCTCGTCATGCACTTCGACCAGAACATCGAGACCGAGCGTCATGGCCGTCTGCTCGAGGCTGCGCGCATCGCGGTCGGACACCGCCGCCATGATGATCAGGATGGCGTCGGCGCCCCATGCACGCGCCTCGTGTACCTGGTAGGGATCGAACATGAAATCCTTGCGCAGCACGGGCAGGGACACCGCATCGCGCGCCGCGCCGAGATATTCCGGCGCCCCCTGGAAGGAGGGCTTGTCGGTCAGCACCGACAGGCACGCCGCGCCGCCCTCCTCATAGGCACGCGCCAGCGCCGGCGGATTGAAATCCGGCCGGATAAGGCCCTTCGAGGGGCTTGCCTTCTTGATCTCCGCGATCAGTCCGGGCTCACCCGCCGATCGTTTGGCCGCCAGCGCCGCGAGAAAACCGCGCGGCGGTTCAGTCTCGGCACTCAGCGCGGTCAGCTCGCTGAGCGGCCGGGCCGACTTGGCGGCGGCGATCTCGTCGCGCTTGTAGGCTTCGATCCGCTCGAGAATATCGCTCATTGCTTAGTCCTCCTTGGCCGGCGCATGCGCTTGCGAGCAGGCCACCAGCCGCTCCAGCCTGTCCAGCGCCGCACCGCTGTCGAGTGCCTTTGCAGCCAGTTCGACGCCATCCTGCAGCGTTTCGGCGCGTCCGGCCACCATCAGCGCTCCGGCGGCATTCAATACGGCGATGTCGCGATAGGCCCCGCGCGTTCCTTCCAGCACGGCCCGCAGCGCCTTGGCGTTATGCGCGCCGTTGCCCCCCTTGAGCTGCGCCAGATCGACCCTTTGCAGCCCGGCCGCTTCCGGGGTGATGTCGAAGGAGCGCACCTGTCCGTCCTCGAGAGCGCAGACCCGGGTCGCACCGGTGGTGGTCATCTCGTCGAGACCGTCCCCGTGCACCACCCACACCCGCTCCGAGCCGAGATCCCGCATCACATGCGCCAGCGGCTCGAGCCATTGCGGCGCAAAGACCCCGAGCAGTTGCCGGGTCACGCCGGCGGGATTGGACAGCGGGCCGAGCAGGTTGAAGATCGTGCGCGTTCCCAGTTCCACGCGCGAGGGTCCCACGAAACGCATCGCCGAATGGTGCGCCGGCGCGAACATGAAACCGAGCCCGGCCTCACGGATACAGGCGGCGATTCCGGCCGGCTTCAATTCGATATTGATCCCGAGCGCCGCCAGTGAATCCGCCGCGCCGGACTTCGAGGACAGGGCGCGGTTGCCGTGCTTTGCCACCGGCACGCCGCACCCGGCGACGATGAACGCCGCGCAGGTGGATACATTGTAGGTGCCGGATCCATCGCCGCCGGTGCCGACAATGTCGATGGCGTCGTCCGGCGCCTCCACCGGGATCATCTTCTCGCGCATCACCCGCACCGCGCCGGCAATTTCGCTTTCGGCCTCGCCGCGCACCCTCAGCGCCATCAGAAACCCGCCGATCTGCGAAGGCGTCGCCTCGCCGGACATCATGGCGGCGAAAGCGCCACGCGCCTCCTCGGCACTCAGCGCCGCGCCATCGGCAACCTTGGCGATGAAACTTTTCATGTCGGCCATTCCAACTCCTGTCTGCGCTCGCGCCAGAGGCCTGTCTCGCGGCGGTGCCGGGCCAATATTCCGATCAGTAGGAAATGGCGCGTTCGGCGAGCGTGCGGTTGACCTCGACTCCGTAGCGCGTGCGCAGATCGGCAACCAGCTGATCGAGAATATCATCGGCAATGCGGCTTGAGAAATTGCTGCGCTCGGCTTCGCTCAGCGCCTCGGCGCTGGCATCCGATGCATCATTGACCGCCGTCACCTGGAAGATGATGCGGTTTGCACCCGAGGCATCGCTCGCCACGCCCGCATGCCCGGCCGGACCGCCAAATGCCGCCTGCACCGCGGCTTCGCCGAATACCGGCCCCTGGCCGTCACGCTGCAGCGCATATTTCTGCTCGACCGCCAGGCCCAGCTCGCCGGCAATCTCCTCGAGGCTGTCGCCCTCCTTCAGCCGCTCAGCCAGCTCCGTTGCCCGGGCGCCGAGCGCTTCAGCCATCTGTTCGGACTTCCAGTCGGCAATTACCGTCTCGCGCACCTCGTCCAAAGGCCGCTGCCGCTCCTCGGTGACCGCCTCGACCTGGTACCAGACGAAACCGTCCGAGCCGATCGCCAGTGGCGGCAATTCCACGCCGACCTCGGCCTCGAACGCGCCCTGCAGCAGATCGCGCGACACCGGCAGGTCACTGCGCACGGTGCCGTCGGGATCCCGTCCGGTCCGGTCGATGGCCTCCACCGTCACCAGATCGAGCCGCTGGGATGTCGCCGCCTCGCCGAGCGACGAGCCGCCCGCCAGGGCATCCTCGATCGAATCATGCACGTTGAGCACCTGGTCATAGGCTTCCGCCAGGGCCATCTGCCGGCGCAGTTCCGCCTCCATCTCTTCGAACGACTTGACGCTCGCCGGGTTGATCGCGGCAACCCGCAGGATCACCGGACCGAAGGGGCCATCGACCACGCCGGTTGTCCCGCCCGCTGCCGATACGGCGAAGGCAGCCTCGCCAATCGCATCGGATGGCGCATCTTCCTGGCTGAAGCTGCCAATGCGAAGATCGGAAGGCGAGCGGCCCTGTTCCTCGGCGCTCGTATCGAAACTGGCGCCCGATGCGAGACGTTCCGCAGCACTCTCGGCCGCTTCCCGGTCGCTGAACACCAGCTGATCGACGGTGCGCGTCTCGGCGGTCGTGTAGCGGTCCTTGTTGGCCTCGTAATCGGCGCGCACGGCGTCTTCGGCGATCGCCTCCGGATCGGTGATGTCTTCCGGCTCAAGCTTGAGATAGGTGATCTTGCGATACTCGGGCGCCACATAACGGCTTTTCTGCGCGTCGTAGAATGCAGAAATCTCCGCGTTGGTGGGCTCTGCCACCGGATCGAGGGCGTCCGGGGTGAGAAGGATATAGGCCACATCGCGGCTTTCCGCCTGGTACTGGGCGAGGGCCGTCAACAGCGCGTCCGGCGCGTCAAGTCCATCGGCGACCGCCTCGACGATCTGCGAACGCACCGCCACCTTGCTGCGGCTGGCTATGTAATCGGCCTCGCTCATGCCGACCGAGCTGAGAATGCGGGCAAAATTGTTGCGGTCGAAGCGGCCGTTGAAATCGTGGAAGGTCGGATCGTCGGCCACAAGGCGGGCCAGCCGCTCATCCGACAGTCCGAGATTCATCTTGCGCGCCTCTTCGTCAAGCGCCGCGCCGGCGATCACCGCGCCGAAGGTGCGCTCGGGCACCCCGAAGGCGCGCGCCTGCTCGCTGGTGAGCTGCGTGTTCAGCTGCCGCCCGAGCGTCGCCATCTGCCGGTTATACGCCAGCCGGTATTCGTTCGGCGTCACGATCGTCTCACCGACGGACACCACCGCACTGCCGGTGCCGGAGAACATGGAGCCGCTGATTCCCCAGGCGCCGAAGGCGGCGACCAGCAAAACGAGGAGGAGTTTGGCAACCCAGCCGCGGGCGCCCTTTCGAAGTGTGTTCAGCATGTAAGCTCCGGCCTGTGGCACCGCGATGGGAGACGCGGGCATTTGCAACTGAGACCCTTTAGACGATCGCCTGCGCTTTTTGAAGGCCCCGCCGGTCGCCAACGCACCTGATCGGGTGAGCGGCCATCGCTGACAGCCGGGGACGGAGGAGGGCGCGGCCGGTCTTCGTCGTTGGCAAGCGGCGAGCGCTTTGCTATTGCCCACCCCAGCGCCCGGGAAGAACCGCCGGAAAAAGCAGAGGACAGCTGAATGACGCCGAATATTCGACCGCTCGTCGCGGGCAACTGGAAGATGAACGGGCTGCGCGACAGTCTCGCCGAAATCAAGGCGATCTGCGAGGGTGTCGAAGAGCCGCATTTCGAGCGCATCGATACGCTGATCTGCCCGCCGGCCACCCTGGTCTACGTTGCCACCGCACTGGCGGAAAACTGCGCTCTGCATATCGGCGGCCAGGACTGCCATTCTCAGGAGAGCGGCGCTTTCACCGGCGATGTCTCGGCGGCAATGCTCGCCGATTGCCTGGCCAGCTACTGCATCGTCGGCCATTCCGAGCGCCGGACGCTGCATGGTGAAGACGACCTGACGGTCCGCGCCAAGGCCGAGGCGGCCATTGCCGCCGGGCTGACAGCCATCATCTGCATCGGAGAAACCGAAGACGAGCGCCGCGCCGGCAAGACGCTCGACGTGCTGCGATCGCAACTCAGCGGCTCGGTGCCGGAAACGGCGACGGCGGCCAATACGGTCATTGCCTATGAACCGGTGTGGGCCATCGGCACCGGCCTGACGCCGACAACCGAGGACATCGCCGCCGCGCATGCCTTCATGCGCCAGGCCCTGACGATGCGCCTTGCCGATGAGGCGCAAGCCATGCGGCTTCTGTATGGCGGCTCTGTCAAGCCGGGCAATGCCGGCGAGCTGATGGCGATCGAGAACGTCGATGGCGCCCTTGTTGGCGGCGCCAGCTTGAAAGCCGAGGATTTTCTCGCCATCTGTGAGGCTTACCGCGCTCTGCTCGGCTGAAAAGCCGAATGTGCTGATGGTGCAGCTTCAAGCCGCAGCTCGCATGCTCTTGCAGGACGCGTGGCACTTGGAAAACCGCTGCGCCTCGTGTAAAGAGCGGCAAAATTCGCTGAAGGAACGCCCCGTGTCGGGCGCTCCCTGATCAGGAAGACCCCATGCAAACCGTTTTGATCGTCATCCACCTCATGATCGTGCTCGCCCTCGTCGGCGTTGTGCTCATCCAGCGCTCGGAGGGTGGAGGCCTCGGCATCGGCGGCGGCTCCGGCTTCATGTCGGCGCGCGGCGCGGCCAATGCACTCACGCGCACCACAGCCATTCTGGCGGCCGCCTTCTTCGCCACCTCGCTGGCGCTCGGCATTCTCGCCCGTTACGGTCCGTCCTCGACCGACATTCTCGATCGCATTCCGACCGAAACGCAGGGCACCGGCGGCGGTATTCTCGATCAGCTCGGCGGCGGCAGTGACCCGGATGCGGCCCCGGCGAATAACGCGGCCGTGCCGTCCGGAAACGTTCCCAATGCGGAAGTGCCGACAGATGTGCCAACGGATGCACCGGCTAATACCGGCGAATCGCCGCCCGCCGCCACCCTGGCACCGGCTGACAGCCAGAATGATCCCGCCGGCGTTCCGACCGGTCAGTAGGGCGGCACGGTCCCAAGGACCATCTGAAGATATCATTCGCCCCGCGTGGCTACGGGTTTCGCGGGGCTTTTCATTGCTTGAAGCGCTGACGGGGTCTGTTTCATCGCGCAGCGCTATCCACCATAAATTTGCCATCTCTCGCTTTTGGGGGTGGCGGAATCACTCAGCTCGGACTATCGGTTTTCTCCCATGGCGCGATACGTATTCATCACAGGCGGCGTGGTCTCCTCGCTCGGCAAAGGCATAGCATCCGCAGCGCTCGGCGCGCTGCTGCAGGCGCGCGGCTATCGCGTCCGGCTGCGCAAGCTCGATCCCTATCTGAACGTTGATCCGGGCACGATGAGCCCGACCCAGCACGGCGAAGTGTTCGTCACCGATGACGGCGCGGAAACCGACCTTGATCTGGGCCATTACGAACGCTTCACCGGCCGCTCCGCCAGCCAGTCGGACAACATCACCACCGGCCGCATCTACAAGAACATCATCGACAAGGAACGTCGCGGCGACTATCTCGGCGCCACGGTGCAGGTGATCCCGCATGTCACCAACGAGATCAAGAACTTCGTTCTCGATGGCAATGAGGATTTCGATTTCGTCCTGTGCGAGATCGGCGGCACTGTCGGTGACATCGAGGCGATGCCCTTCGTTGAGGCGATCCGCCAGCTCGGCAACGATCTGCCGCGCGGCAATGCTGTCTATGTGCATCTGACATTGATGCCGTTCATCGCCGCTGCCGGCGAACTCAAGACCAAGCCGACCCAGCATTCGGTGAAGGAATTGCAGGCGCTCGGCATTGCGCCGGACATTCTTCTGGTGCGCGCTGACCGCGAGATTCCCGCCGAAGAGCGCCGCAAGCTGTCACTGTTCTGCAATGTGCGGCCGACCGCCGTCATTCAGGCGCTTGATGTCAGCTCGATCTACGACGTGCCCAGCGCCTATCATCGCGAGGGGCTCGATACAGAGGTTCTCGCCGCCTTCGGCATCGATCCGGCGCCGCATCCGCGCATGAGCGCCTGGGAGGAAGTCTCGGGACGCATCCACAATCCCGAGGGCGAGGTGACCATCGCCATTGTCGGCAAGTATACCGGCCTCAAGGATGCCTATAAATCGCTGATCGAAGCCTTGCACCATGGCGGCATCGCCAATCGCGTCAAGGTGCGCCTGGAATGGATCGAATCCGAGGTTTTCGAAGCCAAGGATCCGGCCCCCTGGCTGGAAAAGGTCAATGGCATCCTGGTGCCGGGCGGTTTTGGCGAACGCGGCGCCGAGGGCAAGATCCATGCCGCGCAATTCGCCCGCGAACGCAAGGTGCCGTATCTCGGCATCTGTTTCGGCATGCAGATGGCGGTCATCGAAGCGGCCCGCAATCTTGTCGGCATCAAACAGGCTTCATCGAGCGAATTCGGGGCCACCAGCGAACCGGTTGTCGGCATCATGACCGAGTGGCTGAAGGGCAACCAGCTCGAAAAGCGGGCCGCCAACGGCGATCTTGGCGGCACCATGCGGCTTGGCGCCTATCCGGCGCGCCTGGCCGATGACAGCCTGATCGCAAAGGTCTACGGCAACACCGATATCTCCGAGCGTCACCGGCACCGCTTCGAGGTCAATATCGACTATCGCGAGCGGCTCGAGGCGGCGGGCATGAAGTTCGCCGGCATGTCGCCCGACGGCCTGCTGCCCGAGACGGTCGAATATCCCGACCATCCCTGGTTCATCGGTGTCCAGTACCATCCGGAGCTGAAATCGCGCCCGCTCGACCCGCATCCGCTGTTTGCCGGCTTCATCGGCGCTGCGCTGGAACAGTCGCGCCTCGTCTGATCGTCGACATGCAGAATTGACCAGATGGTCAAATGCCATCGCCCGTGGCGCGATGTCAGTGTCGGTCGCGGCAGTCGGTTCAGCGCATCAGGAGGATCGGCACGAGGCAGGAGCGGATCATCTCGGTCGTCGTCGAGCCGATGATCAGGCTGCGGATGCGCGAATGGCCGTAGGCGCCCATCACCACGAGATCCGTCGATTCCGCGCCGACATGCTCGCCAAGCACCTTTTCCGGCTGCCCGGCCAGCACCGCTGTCGCCACCGAATGCCCGCCGGCGCCGAGAGTTTCAGCCGCGCGCGCCATGCCCCTGCGGATTTCGTCGGTCTCGTGGCCGACGAACACCAGCCGGATATCAAGCCCGGCAAACAGCGGCGAGCGTGCCACATGGTCCACCGCCTTGGCGCTCGACGAGCCGCCATCCCAGGCAATCAGCACCTTGGCAATCGGCTTGAAGGCACGCGAGGCGACAAGCACCGGCTTGTGGCTGGCACGCACGATGCGTTCGAGGTTGGAGCCCAGATGCAGCGACGCAAAATCCGCTCCTTCGCCGCGTTTGCCGATCACCAGAAGGTCGGCCTCCGGCTCGCGCCGCGCCAGGATATCGATGAGGTCGCCGTGAAACAGGCGCGTCTCCACCGCCTCCACGCCGGCTGCCGTCACCACGGCGCGCGCATCCTCGAGAATGGCCCGGCCGCGCTCCTGCAACAGCTTGCCGCGCTCGGCGTCGAGCGCTGTCAGTTTCTCGAGAAGGGTGGTGCGGGCACCAAGGGCGATGGCGCCCGACAGATCGTCGCTGCCGCTGGCCTCGCGGCGGCCGAGCACGTGCAGGATCTCGACGCTCGCCTCAAGCCGGCCGGCGGCCCACGCACTCAGTCCGCATACGCTCTTCGAGTAGCTCGAGCCATCGACGAGCGAGATGATCTTTGTCTTGGTCATGCGAATTCCCCTAATGCGACAGCAACTGGTCCATGGCGCCCGGCTTGTCATGCAGTGCAAGCCGGTCGACGATGGTTTCCGATGCGGCGTTGAGACCGACAATATCGACCTCCGCCCCCTCGCGGCGGAATTTCAGCACCGCCATGTCCAGCGCCTGAACACTGGAGATGTCCCAGATATGCGCTCGGCTCACGTCGATTGTCACGCGCTCCAGCACCTCGCGGAAATCGAAGGCGCGCATGAAGTCTTCCGACGAGGCGAAGAACAGCTGACCCTCGACAAAATAGGTGCGCGACCGCCCGTCTTCCGACAGCTCCGTGCGCACGGAGAAGATCTGCGCGATCTTCCAGGCAAAGAAGATGCCGGACAGCAGCACGCCGACCAGAACCCCGATCGCCAGATTGTGCGTGAACACCACGAACACCACCGTCGCCAGCATGACCACCGAGGAACTGCGCGGATGCGATCGCAGATTGAGGATCGATGACCAGGAGAAGGTGCCGATCGACACCATGATCATGATGGCCACCAGCGCCGCCATCGGAATGCGCGACACCCAGTCGCCGAGCACGACGACGAAAAACAGCAGCATCACCCCGGCCACGAAGGTCGACAGCCGGCCACGCCCGCCCGATTTCACATTGATGATCGACTGGCCGATCATCGCGCAGCCGGCCATGCCGCCGATGAACCCCGTCACCGTGTTGGCCACGCCCTGGCCGATGCATTCCTGGTTGCGGTTGGAGTCGGTGTCGGTGAGATCATCGACGATGGTCTGCGTCATCAGCGATTCCAGCAGCCCGACGGCCGCCACGCCGACCGAATAGGGCAGGATGATCATCAGCGTCTCGAAGGTCAGCGGGATGTCGGGCAGAAGGAACACCGGCAGCGTGTCGGGCAGATCGCCCATGTCGCCGACCGTGCGGATGTCGAGACCAAGCGCCAGGCTGAGCGCCGTCAGCACGACGATGGTCACCAGCGGTGAGGGGATCGCCTTGGTCACGTAGGGAAACAGGTAGATGATCGCCAGGCCGCCCGCCACCATCACATAGGTCAGTGGCGGCACATCGATCAGTTCCGGCAATTGCGCCATGAAGATCAGGATCGCCAGCGCATTGACGAAACCGGTCATCACCGAGCGCGACACGAAACGCATCACATAGCCGAGCTTGAGGAAGCCGGCGACGATCTGGATCAGCCCGGCTAGCACGGTGGCCGCCAGGAGATATTCTAGGCCATGGTCGCGCACCAGCGTCACCATCAGCACCGCCGTTGCCGCGGTCGCCGCCGAAATCATCCCCGGCCGGCCGCCGACAATCGCGGTGATCACGGCGATCGAGAAGGAGGCGTACAGGCCGACCTTCGGATCGACACCGGCGATGATCGAAAAGGCGATGGCTTCGGGAATCAGGGCCAGGGCGACGACCAGGCCGGAAAGAATGTCCGGCCGGATATTGTGAAACCATTGGTGCTTGTAGGTGCTGAGGGAAATCATGGGCTCTCGGAAGCCGCGGCGGAGATCGGTCCGGTGCGGCCCTTCTGGCGGTTGCAGCCGGAGCATCGGCGGTGCCGGCCTCCGGTTGAGGAAAATGAAATGAATGCAGCCGCCACGCGCGGCGCGCCCGGCCCGCATAGACCGCCCGGCCGCAAATGCCAAGCCTGAGCGGCAAGAAAGGCGCAAACAAGACCGGGAGGCCGCTACGGGAGGACAGCGCAAAACGGCGCGTCGGCGCCTACAAAGACGGCGTATAAATGACTGGAACTAGCGCTGCCGTGCGGCGTAGCGGATCAGTTGCACCATGCGCTCATTGCGCACTTTGGCTGAATCCTCGCCCATCACCACGCCGACGACGCGCCGGCCATTGCTGCGTGCCGAGGTCGCAAGGTTGAAGCCCGAGGCGCGCGTATAGCCGGTCTTGATGCCATCAACGCCGGACATCATGTCGAGCACCTTGTTGTGGCCGCGGATCGTCTTGCCGTTGTGCTCGAAGCTGCGCAGGGAAAAATACGGGTAATAGTGCGGATAGCGGCTCTTCAAGGCCAGCGCCAGGCGCGCCATGTCGGACGCCGTGGTGGTCTGCTCGGAATCAGGAAGACCGGAGGCATTCTTGAACCGGGTGCGTGACATTCCCAGCGCCCGGGCCTGACGGGTCATCAGCGCCGCAAAGTGCTCTTCCGAACCCCCGCCAAGATACTCGGCGACCGCGGTCGCCACATCATTGGCCGATTTGACGACGAGGGCGCGGATCGCCGTATCGACGCTGATCGTCGAACCGGCTTTCAGATATAGTTTCGATGCCGGTTGCCGCGCCGCATTCTCCGAGACGGGGATCTGCGAATCGCGGCGCAGGCGACCCGAATCGATGGCCTGAAACAGCAGATAGAGCGTCATCATCTTGGTCAGGGAGGCCGGATAGCGCGTTTCATTGGCGCGCACCGAATACAGGGTCTTGCTGGTGCGCTCGTCAATGACGATCGCCGCAAACCGTTCGGGAACCGGCGCTGAATAGGGCACGCTGTCGAGTGCACCGGTGCTCGAACAGGCGCCGACGGCAAAGCTGAGAACGACGACCCACAACGCCAACGCGGTGCGCGTCACACTTCGTCCCGCACTGTGAATCATGCCGCATTTCCCTGTTGATTTACTGGTGCATGGCATAGCTCCGGTCCCGTGCGAACGCAAGGGTGCCGGCCCATCGTGTTGGCTGCCGGCACGGCATGCGCCGTCCAGGTTGCCTAGCGGCAAACGGACCTGCTAAGGGAGCGCACCCTGAGGAGACCTTGATGGACACGCCTACCGCCTCCCGCCAGCGCACCGCGCGCCGACTTGACCATCTCGTCCTGCCGGTCGCCGATCTTGCCACCACCCGGAAGCGCCATACCGCGCTTGGCTTTCAGGTGGCGCCGGATGCGCGCCATCCCTTCGGCACTGAAAACGCCTGCATCTTTTTCGGCGATGGCTCCTATCTCGAGCCACTCGCCATTGCCAGCCGCGAGGAGTGCGAGGCGGCCGCCATCGCCGGCAATGTCTTTGTCGCCCGGGACCAGGCCTTCCGCTTTCGCCAGGGCGCAGAAGGACTGTCAGCGCTCGTCGTTTCCAGCAGCGACGCCGGCGCCGACCACGCGCGCTTTGCCGCAAACGGCCAGTCGGGCGGCGAGATCCTGACCTTCACCCGGCCGCTCGAGCGGGCCGATGGCAGCACCAGCCATCCGCGCTTCGAGCTGGCGTTTGCGGCCGATCTGCGCGCTCCGGATTTTTTCGGCGTCGCCGTCGAGCGCCACGCCATGCCGCCGGCTGCTGACAATTCGTTCGCCAGACACGCCAACGGCGTCACCGGCATTTCCGAACTGGTGCTGTCGGAACCCAACCCCACCGATTTCCAGTATTTTCTCCAGGAGTTGGCCGACAATCGTGAAGTCGATGCCCATTCCTTCGGCATCGAAATCGCGCTGCAGGCGGCTGTCATCAACGTCATGACCCCGGAGGGCCTTGAGAACTGGTTCGGCACGCGGCGCTGCGCCCACGGACGTGGCCTGCGCGGCCGGGCCGTGGTGTTTCGCGTTGCCGATCTCAACGCCACCCGCAGCGCTTTGGCAAATGAGGATATTCCGGTCCGCGAGCATGCCGGCCGCCTGATCGTCGATGCCGCGGAAGGGCAGGGGGTCCTCTACGCCTTCGAGGAAAGCCGATGACCGCACAACAATTCGACAGGCCCAATGCCACGGTTGCCGCCGGTGGCGTCCGCTTCGCCAATGATGGCCGCCTGTGCCTGATCGCCGGCCCCTGCCAGATGCAAAGCCGCGTCCACGCCTTCGAAGTGGCTGGCCGGCTCAAGGAGATCTGCGCGGACCTCGACATCGGCCTGGTCTACAAATCCTCCTTTGACAAGGCCAACCGCACTTCGCTGCAAGCCACCCGCGGCCTTGGTCTCGCGCAAAGCCTTGAGATCTTTTCAGACCTGAAGGCTGAATTCGGCCTGCCGGTCCTGACCGATGTGCATACCGAGGCGCAATGCGCCGAGGTCGCGCCAGTGGTCGATATTCTGCAGATCCCGGCTTTCCTGTGCCGCCAGACCGATCTGCTGGTTGCCGCGGCGCGCACCGGGCGGGTGATCAATGTCAAGAAGGGCCAGTTCCTGGCGCCGTGGGACATGCAGAACGTGCTCGCCAAGATCCTCGGCAGCGGCAATGCCGATGTCCTTCTCACCGAACGCGGCGCCTCGTTCGGCTACAACACGCTGGTTTCCGATTTTCGCAGTCTGCCGATCATGGCGGCCATGGGTGCGCCGGTCATTTTTGATGCCACGCATTCGGTGCAGCAACCGGGCGGCCAGGGCGGCTCCAGCGGGGGGCAGCGGCAATTTGTCGAAACCCTGGCGCGCGCCGCTGTCGCCGTCGGCGTCGCCGGTGTGTTCATCGAGACGCATGAGGATCCCGACAACGCGCCATCCGACGGCCCGAACATGGTGCCGCTCGACCAGATGCCGCGGTTGCTCGAAACCCTGCTCGCCTTCGACGCAATTGCCAAACAGCGCTGACCGCAAGAGCCAGGCCGCAACACCAATGAAAAACGGCCGCCGGATCGCTCCGGCGGCCGTCTCATTGGTCAAAGTCTGAGCGGGATCAGAATTCCTCCCAGCCCTCGCTGGCTGCTGACATCGTCGGGCCGGTCCCGGTCGCCACGGCATTATCTGCCGCCGAGGCCGAATTGGCCGGACGCGGCGGGGTGACCGTGCGTCCGCTGTCAGCCGAGCCGCTGTCCGCCGTCTCGCGCGTCGAGAAAGCCGAGGCCACCTTCTGGCTCAGTTCTCGTGCCGGCGAACTTGCCGGCCGGCTGCTGCGCGATGCCGCTTCCGGTCGTGCCGCGGACTTGGCCGCACCCTGATCGGCGGCCCGGTCGGCCTTGTGAACCGGAGCCGGGCGCGCTGCAGCTCCGCTATCGCGCCGGGCCTGGTCCGGCTGAGCGGCTGCCGCCGTACCCATCCCGCCCCTGATCTGGAAGCGGTTGACGAGACCCTCGAGCTTGACCGTCTCCGAGCTCAGCGACTGGGTCGCCGCATTGGTCTCCTCGACCATCGCCGCGTTCTGCTGGGTGACGCGGTCCATCTGGTTGACCGAAGCGTTGATCTCGCCGAGTGCGTTCGACTGTTCGTGGCTGGCCGTGACGATCGACTGGATATGCTCGTTGATCTTGCCAACCTGCGCTTCGATCTCGCTCAGCGCTGTCCCGGTCTTGTTGACCAGCGCCACACCGCCGCTCACCTGGCTGGTCGACGTCTCGATCAGCGCCTTGATCTCCTTGGCTGCCGTCGCTGAACGTTGTGCCAGTTCGCGCACTTCCTGAGCCACGACCGCAAAGCCCTTGCCGGCTTCGCCGGCGCGCGCCGCTTCAACACCGGCGTTCAGGGCCAACAGGTTGGTCTGGAAGGCGATGTCGTCGATCACCGAAATGATCTGCGAGATCTGCTGCGAGGAGGCCTCGATCTTCTCCATGGCGGTGATCGCGTCACGCATCACCTGGCCCGACTGCTCGGCGCCGGACTTGGCCGTGCCGACCTCGGCCGATGCCTCTTCGGCCCGCGCGCTTGCCGACTTGACCGTCGAGGTGATCTCGTCGAGCGCCGCTGCGGTCTCCTCGAGCGCGGCCGCCTGCTGCTCGGTGCGGCGCGACAGGTCGTCGGTCGCCATGCCGATCTCGGAGGCCGTCTGGCGCACCTCGTTCGTTGCCGTGGAAATCCCCTTCAGGGTGACGGCCAGTCCTTCGATGGAGGCATTGAACTCGGCGCGCAACTTTTCGTATTCCGCCGCAAACGGTTCCTCGATGGTGCAGGTCAGGTCGCCCGATGACAGGCGCTCCAGGCCCTCGGTCAGTTGCTCGATGACCCGGCTGCGCTCTGCCTCGGCGCGTGCCTTGGCCTGCGCCGCTTCCGATTGCTGGGCATTCTTTTCTTCTTCCTCGGCGCGCCGCCGGCTTTCCTCGCGGGCCAGTGCCTCGTTGCGGAAATACGCCACGGACTTGGCCATATCGCCGATTTCGTCGGTACGATCCGCGTATGGCACTTCCTGGCTGTAATCGTCCTTGGCGAGAATGCCCATATAGTCGCGCATGCCGGTCAGCGGCACGATCGCCCGCTTGCGGAACACCCACAGCCCGCCAGCAAACAGCACCACGCTGAACAAGGCAGCAGCCATGCTGATCAGCGACCAGACAAATCCGCTGGTGCGGGCCGACTGCTCGGCGCCTTCCAGATAGGTCGAGGCATTGGCCACCAGTTGGTTGACGGCCGCGTCATGCGTATGAAAGGCCGTGTACAGCCGGCTGATCGCCGCGCTGGTCGCTGCGTTGTCGCCGGCTGCAATGGCCGGCAGAAACTGGTTGAGCATCACCGACCAGTACTGGTCGCCATATTCGAGAACGTCGCCCTGAAGTTCGGCCAGCAGCGCCGAATCGAGGTTCGAGGCCGCCCAGTAGGCTTTGCGCTCCTGATATTCGGCATCAAGTTCACCGATGCGCGCGACATTTTTCGTCCGCGCCGCCGGCGTGACCATGCTCTCATTGGCGAGAAGGTAGGATTCGACTACATAAAGCGGCGGCGGCAGGATGTCGGCGATCAGGTCTTTGCCGTTGACGATCTGCTGATAGGCCGGTCCGTTGACCTTCAACGCCTCGTAAGTGAATTTCATCACGCCGAATGCGACGGCGAGGCCGACCATGACGACGGCTCCGAAATAGATCAGGCTGCGATTGATGCTGGTTTTCATAACGTCTGTCCCCACTATCCGGACCTCTCGTCCGGTCGACATGGCGGCGGATCCTGTCAAGGATGAATGCCGCCGGAAGTTGTGCTGGTCCGATCCCGGTCCGGCCGGTGCGGAGAGCCCTGACGTCATGCCACTGGCAAGCATTGCGCTTACTTGATGCCCCCATCGAAAATTTTGATGCTGTGTCGTTAATTTCAGATTAAAACAGACTTGCAATCCGCCGACTAAGTCGAAAACAATACTTATTCGTCTGCAGTAATATTCTCGCTGTCCAGTTGCTTGCCGATGCGCGCCCAGTCTCGTGCACCGCGTGGATGGTGTATCGGTCCGATGCGCACCGTGATCATTCTGCCGCGGAACCGCGGCCGGTATCCTGCCTCAGGCTCAGATTGATTTTTCAGGCCGGTAGGGTATGACCCGGGAACCATTTCAGATCCGATCACCTGGCCGGTGCAAATAGTTCGGCCACAGCCGGTTTTACAGGAGCCCCGCATGACCGCAATCATTGACATTCACGGCCGCGAAATTCTCGACAGCCGCGGCAATCCGACTGTCGAGGTGGACGTTCATCTGGAAGATGGCGCATTCGGCCGTGCCGCCGTGCCGTCCGGTGCTTCGACAGGCGCCCACGAGGCGGTGGAGCTGCGCGACGGCGGCGACCGCTATCTCGGCAAGGGGGTGACAAAGGCCGTGGACGCTGTCAACGGCGCGATACGCGACGCGCTCAGCGGTCACGATGCCGAAGCCCAGGTGGCGCTCGATGCGGCGCTGATCGGTCTCGACGGCACACCCAACAAGGCCAGTCTCGGCGCCAATGCCATCCTCGGTGTTTCCCTGGCCGTAGCGCGCGCCGCCGCGCAGTCGACCGGCCTGCCGCTGTTTCGCTATGTCGGCGGCGCCAATGCGCGGCTGCTGCCCGTGCCGATGATGAACATCATCAATGGCGGCGCCCATGCCGACAATCCGATCGATTTCCAGGAATTCATGATCATGCCGGTCGGCGCCGACACGTTCTCCGATGCCGTGCGCATGGGTGCCGAGGTTTTCCATACCTTGAAAAAGCAGCTCTCCGCTGCCGGCCATGGCACCAATGTCGGAGACGAGGGCGGCTTCGCACCCAATCTGGAAAGCGCGCCCGCGGCGCTCGATTTCATCATGCAGTCGATCGAAAAGGCCGGCTACAAGCCCGGCGAGGACATCCATATCGCGCTCGACTGCGCTGCCACCGAGTTCTACAAGAATGGCAAATACGAGCTGGAAGGCGAGGGGCGCTCCCTCGAAGCCGGCGCCATGGCTGACTATCTCACCGAGCTTGTCGGCAAATATCCGATCATCTCGATCGAAGATGGCATGGGCGAAGACGACTGGGATGGATGGAAGGCGCTGACCGAGAAGGTCGGGGACCGTTGCCAGCTCGTCGGCGACGACCTGTTCGTCACCAATTCGGCCCGTCTGCGCGACGGCATTCGCATGGGTGTTGCCAATTCGATCCTCGTCAAGGTCAACCAGATCGGCACCCTCTCCGAAACCCTCGATGCTGTCGAGACGGCCCACAAGGCGCGCTATACGGCGGTGATGTCGCACCGCTCGGGCGAGACGGAGGATTCGACCATCGCCGATCTGGCGGTGGCCACCAATTGCGGACAGATCAAGACCGGCTCCCTGTCGCGCTCCGATCGCATCGCCAAATACAATCAGCTTCTCCGCATCGAGGAACTGCTCGGCGATCAGGCCATCTTCGCCGGCCGTGACGTCCTGCCGGGGTGATCGGCGTCACCTGACACTCGACCCAAAGGGCGGCGCCATCGGCGTCGCCCTTTGCTATTGTGTAACCGGGCCGGCGCCCTTTGCTTTCGGCTTAAAGACAATGCCGATGGCCGCCGTCAAAACGCAGCGATGATGCTAACCGCTTCTTAAGCATGATCTGCGAGCTTGTTGCGATCCACTCTTCAAGCGCAGCCGGACATGCAGACCAGATTCAGAAAAAAGAAAACCTTTGCCCGCCTGGTTGTCCCGGCACTGGCGCTCGGCTGTTTCTCCTATTTCGGGTTTCATGCTTGGCATGGGACCTTCGGTCTGCAATCCTCGTCGCACCTCGAAGAGCGCCGGGTCGAGCTGACGGCCCGTCTCGATCAGCTCAGGGAATATCGCGGAACGCTTGAGCGCCGCGTCGCCCTGATGAGCGATGGTTCGATGGAGGCCGACATGCTCGACGAACGCGCCCGCTACATGCTCAACGTGGCGCGCGCCGACGAGGTTGTCTACTTCGTCGATCACCAAGATTAACTCAAATCAAGTTAACTTGTCTTTTGTTCTCTTTTTTCAGCTGTTTAGTCAGCATAGGAGCTATGCGTTTCTGACCTTGCTGGCGAGACGGCCTTCGCCTATGGTTTTCCGGCTATCAGTCGGGAGGACAATATGGCGCCGCGCAAGACATCCGCTTCTTCCACACGCAAGCCCGCGACGCGCAAGCAAGCGTCCGGCTCGAAGGCGGGGCCCAAGTCGGGGTCCAAGTCGGGTCTCGAGGGCGGCATCACCGAATTTTCCAAAGAGCAGGAACTGGATGCCTATCGCGAGATGCTGCTGATCCGGCGTTTCGAGGAAAAGGCCGGCCAGCTCTACGGCATGGGCTTCATCGGCGGATTCTGCCACCTTTATATCGGCCAGGAAGCTGTCGTTGTCGGCATGCAGATGGCGCTGAAGGAGGGCGACGAGGTGATCACGGGCTACCGTGATCACGGCCACATGCTGGCCACCGGCATGGAAGCGCGTGGCGTCATGGCTGAGCTGACCGGCCGCCGCAATGGCTATTCGCGCGGCAAGGGCGGCTCGATGCACATGTTCTCCAAGGAGAAGCATTTCTATGGCGGACACGGCATCGTCGGCGCCCAGGTCTCGCTCGGAACCGGCCTGGCCTTCGCCAACCGCTATCGCGGCAATGACAATGTCTGCCTGACCTATTTCGGCGACGGCGCCGCAAACCAGGGCCAGGTCTACGAAAGCTTCAACATGGCGGCGCTGTGGAAGCTGCCGGTCGTCTACATCATCGAGAACAACCGCTATGCCATGGGCACCTCGACGGCGCGTGCCTCGGCGCAGTCGAATTTCTCGCTGCGCGGCAACTCCTTTGGCATTCCCGGCTACCAGGTGGACGGCATGGATGTTCGCGCCGTGCATGCCGCCGGTCAGGAAGCGGTCGCCCATTGCCGCTCCGGCGAGGGCCCGATCATTCTCGAAATGATGACCTATCGCTATCGCGGCCATTCCATGTCCGATCCGGCGAAATACCGCAGCAAGGACGAGGTGCAGAAGATGCGCTCCGAGCACGACCCGATCGAACAGGTCAAGGCGCGCATTCTCGATCAGAAATTCGCCAGCGAGGACGAACTCAAGCAGACCGACAAGAAGGTGCGCGAGATCGTCGCCGACTCCGCTGACTTTGCCCAGTCCGACCGGGAGCCCGACGCTTCCGAGCTCTACACCGACATCTTGCTCTGAAGGGAGGGGAGACCATGCCGATTGATATCCTGATGCCCGCGCTGTCCCCCACCATGGAGGAAGGCACGCTGTCGAAATGGCTGAAAGAGGAGGGTGACAGTGTCGCCGCGGGCGACGTCATCGCCGAAATCGAGACCGACAAGGCGACCATGGAGGTCGAAGCGGTCGAAGAGGGCCGGATCGCCAAGCACGTCGTGGCCGCCGGCACCGAGAACGTCAAGGTCAATGCGGTGATCGCCATTCTCGCCGAGGAAGGCGAGGATCTCGAAAAGGCCGCGCAAAAGGGTGGTTCCGGCGACTCCGCACCGCAGCCGGAAGAGGCGAAAAGCCAAGCCCCAGCCTCTGACAAGGGCGAAGAGGACACCGGCAAGGACGAGAAGGCCAAGACACCGGCCGCGCCGGTGATCGCCGAGACAGCGGAAGATCCGGATATCCCCGACGGCACCGAGATGGTCCCGACCACGGTGCGCGAGGCTTTGCGCGACGCGATGGCCGAGGAAATGCGCGCCAATGACGATGTCTTCGTCATGGGCGAGGAAGTCGCGGAATATCAGGGGGCCTACAAGGTCACACAGGGGCTGCTCGACGAATTCGGGGCCCGCCGCGTGGTCGATACGCCGATCACCGAGCATGGATTTGCCGGCGTCGGCGTCGGCGCTGCGATGGCCGGTCTGCGACCGATCGTCGAATTCATGACGTTCAACTTCGCCATGCAGGCGATCGACCAGATCATCAATTCCGCGGCCAAGACCCTCTACATGTCCGGCGGGCAGATGGGCGCACCGATCGTCTTCCGCGGTCCCAACGGCGCGGCGGCGCGCGTCGCGGCCCAGCACTCCCAGTGCTATGCCGCCTGGTACGGGCAGATCCCCGGCCTGAAAGTGGTGATGCCCTACACCGCCGCTGATGCCAAGGGCCTGCTCAAGGCCGCGATCCGCGATCCCAACCCGGTGATCTTTCTCGAAAACGAGATCCTTTACGGGCAGACCTTCGATGTGCCGAAACTCGATGATTTCGTCCTGCCGATCGGCAAGGCGCGCATCCACAAGTCCGGCAGCGACGCGACGCTGGTCTCCTTCGGTATCGGCATGACCTACGCGACTAAGGCCGCCGAGGCGCTGGCCGGTGAAGGCATCGACGTCGAACTGATCGATCTGCGCACCATCCGGCCGATGGATCTGCCGACGGTCATCGAGAGCGTCCGGAAGACCGGCCGGCTGGTCACCGTCGAGGAAGGCTATCCGCAATCCTCGGTCGGCACGGAAATCGCGACCCGCGTCATGCAGCAGGCCTTCGATTATCTCGATGCGCCGGTGATCACCATCGCCGGCAAGGATGTGCCCATGCCCTACGCGGCCAATCTTGAAAAACTGGCCTTGCCGAGCGTCGATGAAGTCGTCGAGGCTGTCAAAACCGTCTGCTACAAGGTCTGAGGGAGGGTCTGAAGATGCCCATCAACATCACCATGCCCGCCCTGTCGCCCACCATGGAGGAGGGCAACCTCGCCAAATGGCTGGTCAAGGAGGGGGACACCATTGCCCCGGGCGATATCATCGCCGAGATCGAAACCGACAAGGCCACCATGGAAGTCGAGGCCGTCGATGAAGGCACGGTCGCCAAGATCCTCGTCGATGCCGGCACCGAGGGCGTCAAGGTCAATGCCGTGATCGCCGTGCTGGCGGGCGAGGGCGAAGATCCCGCCGAAGCGGCCAAATCCGCCGGATCCGCAAAGCCGGAGGCGGACAAGGCACCGCAAGCCGCTGCACCGGCCTCGAACGGCGCGGCAAGCGACGCGCCAAAGTCTGAAACCCAGGCTGAAACCCCAACTGAGACGAAGGCCCCGAAAGAGGCAGACAAGCCGATCGCCGACAAGGCGGTTTCCGCCGCGCAAGCGCCGCAGCAGAAGGCGGCGTCCTCGGGCGATCGCATTTTCTCCTCGCCGCTCGCCCGCCGCATGGCCGGCGAAGCCAACATCGAACTGGCCGACATCGAAGGTTCGGGCCCACGCGGTCGCATCGTCAAGCGCGATGTCGAGGCGGCAATGACTGGCGGCGCCAGCAAGGCCCCGCAGGCGGCTGCGGCCAAGGCGGAGGCATCGCGTCCCGCGCCGATGTCCGACGATGCGGTGCTCAAGCTGTTTCCCGAGGGCTCCTACGAGCTCGTCAAGCACGACGGCATGCGCAAGACCATCGCCAAGCGGCTGGTCGAGGCCAAGCAGACCATCCCGCACTTCTACGTCTCGGTCGATTGTCAGCTCGACGCGCTGCTCGCTTTGCGCAGCCAGATCAACGCCGCCGCGCCGACACGGGACGACCGTCCGGTCTACAAGGTCTCGGTCAACGATCTCGTCATCAAGGCCTGGGCCCTGGCTCTGCGCGATGTCCCGGAGGCCAATGTCTCCTGGACCGAGGACAATATGGTGCGCCACAAGCACGCCGATATCGGCGTCGCCGTCTCCATTCCCGGCGGCCTGATCACCCCGATCATCCGCGCCGCCGAGACCAAGTCGGTTTCTGCGATATCGGCGGAGATGCGCGATCTCGGTAAGCGCGCCAAGGACCGCAAGCTCAAGCCCGAAGAGTACCAGGGCGGTACCTCGGCGGTGTCGAACATGGGCATGATGGGCGTCAAGGAATTCTCGGCGGTCGTCAATCCGCCGCATGCGACCATCCTGGCGATCGGCGCCGGCGAGCCGCGGCCGATAGTCAGGGACGGCGAACTGGCCGTCGCCACGGTGATGACCGTGACACTCTCGACCGATCACCGCAGCGTCGATGGGGCCCTTGGGGCCGAGGTGCTCGGCGCGTTCAAGACCTATATCGAAAACCCGATGGGCATGCTGGTCTGAGCGGACTGGCGGGAGGCGAGATGGCAGCGTGTGGACAAATGGGCCCCGGCAGCAGTGTCATCGCGAGGCTGCCCCGGTGAAGTCGATCCTGGTCTATGGCGATTCGCTGACCTGGGGCTATGATCCCGCCGGGCCGGGCCGGCATGCGTTTCACATCCGCTGGCCGAGCGTGCTCGAGGCCACGCTCGGCGCCGGGGTCCGGGTCATCGCCGAGGGCCTGAACGGCCGCACCACGGCCTATGACGACCACACCGCCGACTGTGACCGCAACGGCGCCCGCCTGCTGCCGACCCTGCTGCACAGCCACGCGCCGCTCGATCTGGTCATATTGATGCTCGGCACCAATGATCTCAAGGCGCATATGGCCGGTACGGCGATTGCCGCCCAGCAGGGAATGCGCCGGCTGGTGCAGCTGATCCAGCACCACGCCTGGCAGTTCGATCACGACACCCCGCCGGTGCTGATCGTCGCGCCGCCGCGCATTGTCGAGACCGCCGATCCGGATTTTTCCGCTGCCTATGCCGGCGCGGTCAGCCAGTCGGCGATGCTTGCGTCGCTCTACGCCGATCTCGCTGATGAGGTCGGCGCCGGATTTTTCGATGCCGGCTCGGTGGCGCAAAGCAGTGCCGCCGACGGCATTCACCTCGATGCTGACAACACCATCGCCATAGGGCGCGGATTGGCGCCAATGGCACAACTGATGATTGGCGGCTGAACAAGCCGCGCGTTTTGCACGTCCGATTGGACCGTGCGCGTCTGACAGGAAAGGATCGTGCCACATGGCTGACACGGCTTACGACATCATCATCATCGGCTCGGGACCGGGCGGATACATCGCCGCCATCCGCGCCGCCCAGCTCGGCATGAAGACGGCCATCGTCGAGCGCGAACACCTGGCGGGGATCTGTTCCAACTGGGGCTGCATTCCCACCAAGGCGCTGCTGCGCTCGGCGGAAATCTTTCACTACGCCCAGCATCCGGGTGACTATGGCGTTGCCATTGACGGCAAGGTGAGCGCCGACATCGAAGCCATCGTCAAGCGCTCGCGCGGCATCGCCCAGCGCATGAACAACGGTGTCGGCTTCCTGATGAAGAAGAACAAGGTCGACATCATCTGGGGCGAGGCCGAGATCCGCAAGGCCGGCGAAATCGTGGTCACCGAAACCAAGAAGAAGCCGGTCGAGCCGCAGGTTCCGAAACCGAAGAACACGCTCGGGCCGGGCACCTACAAGGCCAAGCATATCGTCATCGCCACCGGTGCGCGGCCGCGCGCTCTGCCGGGCCTTGAACCGGACGGCAAGCTGATCTGGACCTATTTTGAAGCGATGAAGCCGGAAAAGCTGCCGAAATCGGTGCTGGTCATGGGGTCCGGCGCCATCGGCATCGAATTTGCCTCCTTCTACCGCTCGCTCGGTGTCGACGTCACCGTCGTCGAGGTGATGAAGACGGTGATGCCGGTCGAGGACGCCGAGATATCTGCCCTTGCGAAAAAGCAATTCGAGAAACAGGGGATGAAGATCCATCTCGAAGCCAAGGTCACCAAGGTCGACAAGCAGGCGGATGCGATCACCGCTCATGTCGAGATGAAGGACGGCAAGGTGGAAAAGATCACCGCCGACCGCATGATCTCCGCCGTCGGCGTGCAGGCCAATGTCGAGAAGATCGGTCTCGAGGCCGCGGGTGTGAAGACGGAGCGCGGTTTCATCGCCATTGATGGCTACGGCCGCACCAATGTCGATGGCATCTACGCGATCGGCGATGTCGCCGGCCCGCCGATGCTGGCCCACAAGGCCGAGCATGAAGCCGTCATCTGTGTCGAAAAGATCGCCGGCCAGAAGAACGTGCATCCGATGGACAAGGCCAAGATCCCCGGCTGCACCTATTGCCATCCGCAGGTCGCCTCGGTCGGCCTCACCGAGGCGAAAGCCAAGGAAGCCGGGCGCGATATCCGTGTCGGACGGTTTCCCTTCGTCGGCAACGGCAAGGCGATCGCCATGGGCGAGGATCAGGGGCTGGTCAAGACGATCTTTGACAAGAAGACCGGCGAACTGCTTGGCGCTCACATGGTCGGCGCCGAGGTCACCGAGCTGATCCAGGGCTTCGTGGTTGCCATGAACCTTGAGACCACCGAGGAAGAATTGATGCATGCGGTCTTCCCGCATCCGACAATTTCTGAGACGATGAAGGAAAGTGTCCTTGATGCCTATGATCGGGCCTTGAATGTTTGAGGCGGAACCAGGGCACGCGGGCCGCGTTCAATGTACAGCGTACTTTTCCAACCACGGAGGCGACATTGGATCTCAACGGAATGGGCCTGTTAGGGGCCATCATCATCGGCGGTCTGGCGGGCTGGCTCGCCGAGAAATTCATGAAGAGCGATATGGGGCTCTTGATGAACATCATTCTCGGCATCGTCGGCGCCGTAGTCCTGAATTTTCTCTTGAGCCTGGTCGGGATCGGCACCGGCACCGGCTGGCTGGTCTATCTGATCGTCGGCTTCATCGGCGCCTCTCTGCTCATCGCAATCGCGCGGATGGTTCGGCGCTAGAGGCGCAGCCACGCAAAATCACAAACTTCAGTCAGGCCACCTAGCTAACACGGGTGGCCTGACAAATCCTGTCGGGCCGCCTATATAGGGCGCACACGACCCGTTCGCACGCGCATGTCCGATTCCTGGCACTCAGGCAAATCGGCTTCACGCGCTGTTCACCGGGGGAAGGCAGGAACAGGCATGGTCACCATTCTCGACACGATCAACGACAAGCCCGCGGGTGGCGGCGAAAAGCGCGTCCGCCATCCCGAGAAGCAGCACCGACCCGATACCGAGATCAAGCGCAAGCCGGAATGGATCCGCGTCCGCGCCCCGACATCGCGCGGCTATCTCGAAACGCGCCAGATCGTCAAAGAGCACAATCTGGTCACCGTCTGCGAAGAGGCTGGCTGTCCGAATATCGGTGAGTGCTGGGACAAGAAGCACGCCACCTTCATGATCATGGGCGAGATCTGCACGCGCGCATGCGCCTTTTGCAATGTCATAACCGGGCGCCCCAACGCGCTCGATCCTGAAGAGCCGGGCAATGTCGGACGCGCGGTGCGCGAGATGGGCCTCAACCACGTGGTGATCACCTCCGTCGACCGTGACGATCTCGACGACGGTGGCGCCCAGCATTTCGTCGAGGTGATCGAGGCGATCCGCACCATGGCCCCCGGCACCACCATCGAGATCCTGACACCGGATTTCCTGCGCAAGCCCGGTGCTCTCGAAAAGGTCGTCGCCGCACGGCCCGACGTCTTCAACCACAATCTCGAGACGGTGCCGTCAAATTATCTCACCGTCCGTCCGGGCGCCCGCTATTTCCATTCGATTCGCCTGTTGCAGCGCGTCAAGGAACTCGACCCGACCATCTTCACCAAATCCGGCATCATGGTCGGTCTGGGCGAGAAGAGAAACGAGGTCTTGCAACTGATGGACGACCTGCGATCGGCGGATGTCGATTTCCTGACCATCGGCCAGTATCTGCAGCCGACCCGCAAGCACCATGCGGTGATCGATTTCGTCACGCCTGACGCATTCAAGAGCTACGAAACCACCGCCTATTCCAAGGGCTTCCTGATGGTTTCCGCCAGCCCGTTGACCCGCTCTTCGCACCATGCCGGCGAGGATTTCGCGCGGCTGCGTGCGGCCCGCGAAGCCAAAGCAGCCCAGCAAACCGCCTGAGACCATGCCGCAATTTGAAACACGAAGAGCGGTCGCCCATACGCCGCGCCAGATGTTCGATCTCGTCGCCGATGTCGAGCGCTATCCGGAGTTCCTGCCGCTCTGCGAGGACCTGACGGTGCGCAACCGGCGCGAAAGGGACGGCAAGACCCTGCTCGTTGCCGACATGACGGTCGGCTACAAGGCCATTCGCGAGACGTTCACCAGCCAGGTGCTGCTCAAGCCCGACGAGCTCGAGATCGAGGTCAAGTATATCGACGGGCCTTTTCGCTATCTCGACAACCGCTGGACATTCCGGCCGGCCTCCGTCGGTGCCGGGCCCGCCAGTGGGGCGCCCGTCGCGTCCGGTTCCGAGCCGGGCCAGGCGCCGCAGCCTGGCGCGGCGCAGCCGACCGGCACCGAGATATGCTTTTACATCGAATACGAGTTCAGAAACCGCCTGCTTGGCGGCTTGATGGGCACGATGTTCGACCGCGGTTTCCGCATGTTCTCCTCGGCCTTTGAAAAGCGCGCCGATCAGGTCTACGGCACCGGCGCTGTCTCCAATTCGACCTCCACCCCGGCCTCCACCTAGGCCCGGGTCAGCCCGACGAGGGTTCGCGCAGCGCCTCGCGCAAGGCTTCCAGCGCCGCATGCACGCTGGCAAAGGTATTCAGATCGCGGCTCCAGTCTTCCGGCCATTGCAGCTTCATCGCGGTCGGAGTGCTGCCGGCGCGCGCTATGCCGAGATACACAAGCCCGACCGGTTTTTCCGCAGATCCTCCGTTCGGCCCGGCAATGCCCGTCGCAGCGACCGCGAAATCCGCCTGCGCGGCGGCAAGCGCCCCGGCAGCCATCTCCCGCGCTGTCTGCGGCGATACGGCTCCATACCGCTCGAGGGTGGCTGGCTTGACGCCAAGCATCGTCGACTTCGCCGCATTCGAATAGGTGACATAGCCGCAATTGAACATCGATGAGGCACCGGGGATCGATGTGATCATGCCGGAAATCATGCCGCCGGTGCACGATTCGGCGGTCGTGGCGAATACGCCGGCGGCGGTGAATTCTTCGACCAGGGCCTCGGCGGCGCTGCGACAGTCATCAAGGATCGATGTCGTTTCCGGGCTGAGCTTCATGTTAGCACTCCATAGGACACATTCGCTGTCGCGATCGCCGCTATACCTTCTTCGCGACCGATAAAGCCCATCTTCTCGTTGGTCGTGGCTTTGACCGAGCAGCGATCGACCGAGATCCCGAGAATATCCGCAAGCCGGCTTCGCATCGCGTCCCGGTGCGGTCCGATCTTCGGCGCCTCGGCGATCAGCGAGACATCAACGTTCAAGATCGTGCCGCCGTTCCGCGCCACGATCTCTCCCGCCTTCTGCAGAAAGACGAAAGAGGCCGCGCCCTTCCATTGCGGATCGGAAGGCGGAAAATGCGTCCCGATGTCACCGGCGCCGCAGGTGGCCAGCAAGGCGTCGGTCAGCGCATGCAGCGCCACATCGGCATCCGAATGCCCGTCGAGTCGCCGGTTATGCGGAATGTTCACGCCGCACAGCGTGACATGGTCCCCGGCCACCAGCCGGTGCACGTCGTAGCCGTTGCCGCTGCGAATGTCCGGGCAGGGCGCGCTGACGCGGCGTTCGGCCATGGCAAGATCCTCCGACGTGGTCAGTTTGATGTTCCCGGTCGCGCCGCCGACCATTGTCACCGCGATTCCGGCCCATTCAGCCAGGGCGCAGTCATCGGTAAAATGATCTTTCTCTTCGGCCACCGCGGCCCGATGTGCAGCCAGAATCCGGGTAAAGTCAAAACCCTGCGGCGTCTGTGCCGCAAACAGTCCGTCGCGCGCCACGGTTTCGACCACCGTGCCACTGGCATTGCCGCGCTTCAGCGTATCGCTGACCGCAACGACAGGCAGCGCTGCCGCCGCGCCATCTTCGAGCGCCGTGACGACATTGTCGAGGATCGTGTCGCTGACGAAGGGGCGCGCCGCATCATGAATGAGGACGGCGCGCGGTGGGGTGGCGGCAAATGCCGACAGGGCCTCGAGGCCACGCCGGCAGGAGATCTGACGGCTGGCGCCGCCGTGCACATGCCGGATCGGGATCGGGCTGTCCACCTGTCGCACCGCATCGGCAAACAGCTCTTCGTCATCGGGATGAATGACCACAAGAATCCCGGAGATCGCCGGGTGCCGGGCGAAAACCGCGAGCGTGCGGCTGATGACGGGCCGGCCACCAAGCCGGCGGTATTGCTTCGGTTTTCCGTCCTCGCAGGCGGCGCGGCTGCTCCGACCGGCCGCCGCGATCACCGCCCAGGTTCCGCGCTCAGCGCCGAAATCAGCCGCTCGTAGGTCACCTGGCGTCATGCACACTCATCCTTTGATGTCTTCGGCGATGGTCACTCGCATCGGGTCAGCCGAGGACCGGCGACCGAAAAAAACCTTCTGTGCCGGACAACAAGACACTTGGCAAGCCGCGTTCAGATGGCTAAAAAATATGCAACGAATAAAACTGCACATATGGTACGCATATCAATGCCGATCGATGCCGAAATGAAAACAGCCGCCCGCCCCGCCGAACAGGCCGTGGCGGCGACCGTGACGAATCTGGCATCTGAGCTGAATATCGCCGGCGTGCCACTGCGCAACCGGGTATTTCTCGCGCCGATGTCGGGGGTTACCGATCTGCCGTTCCGCCGGCTCGCCGCATCCTTCGGCGCCGGCATGGTGGTCACCGAAATGGTTGCCAGCCAGGAGCTCGTGACACACAGCCGCGAATCCTGGGCGCGTCTGCGCGGTGCCGGCCTGTCGCCGCATGTGGTGCAACTCGCCGGCCGCGAGGCGCACTGGATGGCGGAAGCAGCGCGCATTGCCGAAGGCGAGGGGGCGGCGATCATCGACATAAACATGGGCTGCCCGGCCAAGAAGGTCACTGGCGGCTACTCCGGTTCGGCGCTGATGCGCGAGCCTACCCGCGCCCTCTCGATGATCGAGGCGACGGTCGCGGCGGTGTCGGTTCCGGTCACCCTCAAGATGCGGCTGGGCTGGGACGAGAACAGCCTCAATGCCGCCGATCTGGCGCGCGCCGCCGAACAGGCCGGCATCCAGATGATCAGCGTGCACGGGCGCACGCGCTGCCAGTTCTACAAGGGCCGGGCCGACTGGCCGGCCATCGCCCGCGTTCGCGGCGCCGTCTCCGTGCCGTTCGTGGCCAATGGCGACATTCGCACGGCGGAAGATGCGCGCCAGTGCCTGGCGATCACCGGTGCCGACGCAGTGATGATCGGTCGCGGCGCCCAGGGGCAGCCCTGGCTGTGCGGCGAGATCGCCGGCTCCGGGTGTCAGCCGGCCACCCCGGCGGCGCGCGCATCGATCGCGGTCAATCACTATGCCATGATGCTCGAGCATTACGGCATCGATGTCGGCCTGCGTCACGCCCGCAAGCATCTTGGCTGGTATCTCGACGCCTGGGCGCCGGCAACGCCGAGGTCACAGCGCCTGGCGATCATGACCGGCGAGAGCGCGACAACGGTCGAGCGGCTTTTGTGCCAGGCCCTGTCGCACCCTGCGGAAGGCGCCGCTGACCGGGCCGACGCCGCATGACCGCTTCCGCCGCTGATCCGGCCGGACGCAACACCGCCGCGGAAATCCTCAATGCGATCCAGCATCCGGTCATCCGTGTTGATGCCGACGGCCGAACGGTCTTCGCCAACTGGCAGGCAGAAGCCTTTTTCGGGGCCAGCGCCACTCATCTGGCGCGCACCACCATTGATACGCTGGTGCCGTTCGGCAGCCCCTTGCTGGCCCTGATCGATCAGGTGCGCCGGCGCCGCGCACCGATCAATGAATACCGCGTCGACCTCAGTTCTCCCCGCCTTGGCGGCGACAAGCTGGTCGATCTCTACGCCGCACCGCTCGCCGGTGCCACGGAGGATGATGTCGTCATCGTGCTGCAGGCGCGGTCGATGGCCGACAAGATCGACCGTCAGCTGACCCACCGTGGCGCCGCCCGCTCGGTTACCGGCCTGGCATCGATGCTGGCGCATGAAATCAAGAATCCCCTGTCGGGCATCCGTGGCGCCGCGCAATTGCTCGAAGGCTCCGTCGGCGCCGAGGACCGCGCTCTGGCGCGCCTGATCCGCGATGAGACCGACCGGATCGTCTCGCTTGTCGACCGCATGGAGATGTTCTCCGATGAGAGGCCGATCGACCGCGAGCCGGTCAATATTCACTCGGTCCTCGACCACGTCAAATCGGTGGCGCAAGCCGGGTTCGCGCGCCATATCCGCTTTACCGAACGCTACGATCCGTCGCTGCCGCCGGTCTATGCCAACCGCGATCATCTCGTGCAGGTGTTCCTCAATCTGGTCAAGAACGCCGCCGAGGCGGTTGGCAACCAGCGCGATGGCGCCATCGTGCTGACCACCGCCTATCGGCCGGGGATCAAACTATCGGTCCCGGGCAGTTCCGGGCGCGTCTCCCTGCCGCTCGAGTTTTGTGTTCAGGACAATGGGCCGGGCGTGCCGCGTGATCTGCTGCCGCTGCTGTTTGACCCGTTCATCACCACGAAGACCAACGGCACCGGCCTCGGCCTTGCCCTGGTGGCGAAGATCATCGGCGGCCACGGCGGCATCGTCGAGTGTGACAGCCAGGAGGCGAAAACGACATTTCGCGTCCTGATGCCGGCCTCGCGCGTGGCGGCCGGGACAGCCGATGCGGCGGAAGATGAGACGAAGGAAGCGACGCGATGAGCCAGGCAACCATACTTGTGGCCGACGATGATGCGGCGATCCGCACGGTTCTCAATCAGGCCCTGTCGCGCGCCGGCTACCAGGTGCGCATCACGTCCAATGCCGCAACGCTGTGGCGCTGGGTGGCCGCAGGAGAGGGCGATCTGGTCATCACCGACGTCGTCATGCCCGATGGCAATGCCTTTGATCTTCTGCCGCGCTTTCGCAAGTCCCGGCCCGATCTGCCGATCCTGGTGATGAGTGCCCAGAACACCTTCATGACCGCCGTCAAGGCGTCGGAAGGGGGCGCCTATGACTATCTGCCGAAGCCTTTTGACCTGACGGAGATGATCGGCATCGTCGGCCGGGCGCTGGCTGAACCGAAAAAGCAGACGCTCGCCGGTGCCGACGAGAATGCCGAAGGCATGCCCCTGGTTGGCCGTTCTGCGGCCATGCAGGAGATCTACCGCCTGCTGGCCCGCCTGATGCAGACGGATCTGACCCTGATGATCACCGGCGAATCGGGCACCGGCAAGGAACTGGTCGCGCGCGCCCTGCACGACTACGGTAAACGCCGCAACGGACCTTTCGTCGCCATCAACATGGCGGCGATCCCGCGTGACCTGATCGAATCCGAACTGTTCGGCCACGAGAAGGGCGCTTTCACCGGCGCCCAGAGCCGCTCCAAGGGCCGCTTCGAACAGGCCGAGGGCGGCACCCTGTTTCTCGATGAAATCGGCGACATGCCGATGGATGCGCAAACCCGGTTGCTGCGCGTCCTGCAGCAGGGCGAATACACCACCGTCGGCGGCCGCACGCCGATCAGCACCGATGTGCGCATAGTCGCGGCCACCAACAAGGATCTGAAAAGCCTGATAAATCAAGGGCTTTTTCGAGAAGATCTCTATTATCGCTTGAATGTCGTGCCGATGCGGTTGCCCGCCCTGCGCGATCGCGCCGCCGACATTCCCGACCTTGTCCGCCATTTCATCCGCCAGGCAGCCGAGGAAGGACTGGAAGCCAAGCGCTTTGACACCGCGGCGCTGGAGTTGATGCGTTCCTTCCCCTGGCCCGGCAATGTCCGCGAACTGGAAAACGTCGTTCGCCGGATCATGGCGCTCTACCCCCAGGACGTCATCACCGCCGAGATCGTCGAGAACGAACTGCGCGCCGAAACCGCCGAGCCGGATGACGCGCCAACAACGATCTCCAGCCGCCCGAGCATCGGCCAGGCGGTCGAAGACAATCTGCGCCGCACCTTCGCGGAGGCGGGCGAGACGCTTCCCGCCTCCGGTCTCTACCACCGCGTCATCGGTGAGGTTGAACAGCCCCTGATTCTCGCCGCGCTGACGGCGACGCGCGGCAACCAGATCCGCGCCGCCGAGCTATTGGGGCTGAACCGCAATACGCTGCGCAAGAAAATTCGCGATCTGGATATCGCCGTCTACCGCAGTCCCCGCCCGCAGTAACACCCCGTCGCGCCGGATCCGCCGGCCATCGCGGCCTGCAGCGCCGGGCCGTTCCCGTGCACAAGCGGTAAAAGTGCCGAAGGTCAGCTTGACTTCGCGGCGCCCGGAGTTGCATTTTCGCCACAATCTGTTGCTCTACGGCAACGATTGCGGGGGCGCAATTTGATCGGCGAATTGGAGATACGGGCGGCCCATGGCCATGCCAACGCAATCCACCCAGGATGACGAGCTGACAAACCCGGTGCTGCAACGGCATCGCGAGAACACGCTGACGCTGCCCGGCATGGCGCTCGTCGGCTGCGCTTTTCTCAGTGCCCTGGCTTCCTTTGCCATCCTTCTCGGCCTGACACCGATCGAGCCGGTTGATTCGGTCGTTCTCACGGCGCTCATCGTCAATCTGCTGTTCGTCGTCAGCATGCTCGTCCTGGTGTTTCTCGAAATCCGCACCCTGGTACGCGCCCGCAAGCGCCGCAAGGCGGCGGCGCGGCTGCATATTCGCGTCGTGGCGCTGTTCTCCATCGTCGCCATCGTGCCGGCGATCCTGATCGCCATCGTCGCCACCATCACCCTCGATGTCGGGCTCGATCGCTGGTTTTCCCTGCGCACCAAGTCGATCGTCAATTCATCGCTCTCGGTGGCCGAGGCCTATGTTCTGGAAAATGCCCGCTTTTTGCAGGGCCAGACCGTATCCATGGCCAATGATCTCGACAATGCCCGCTCGCTCTACAGCCTGGATCGCACCGGCTTCGCCAACTTCATGACCCGCCAGGCGATCGGGCGCGGCCTGCTCGGCGCATTTCTCGTGCGCGCCGATGGCAGCGTCATTCTGCAGGCCGACAAACGCACCGAACGTCCGTTGCCGGCCATTCCGCCGGACGCCCTGCGCGACGCCGTCAATGGCAAACCGGCCCTGATCCCGCCCGGCATCACCAATCTGGTCGGTGCGGTGATGCCGTTGCAGCAGATCGACGATGCCTATCTCTACACCGTGCGCGCCGTCGATCCCAAGGTGATGCGATCGATGCGCCAGATGCAAGAAGCGACCGAGGAGTATCAGACGCTGGAAAAGGGCAGGGCGCCGCTGCAACTCGCCTTTGCCATCCTTTACCTTGGCTTCGCGCTGATCGTTCTGATTGCCGCGATCTGGACGGCAATTGCCGTCGCCGACCGCCTGGTGCGCCCGATCCGCGTCCTGATCAATGCATCCGACATGGTGGCCTCCGGCAATCTCGATGTCGTCGTTCCGGTGCGCACGTCCGATGGCGACGTCGGTTCACTGGCCAAGACCTTCAACAACATGATCGTGCAGATCCGCACCCAGCGCGACGAAATCCTGCGCGCCAAGGATCAGATCGACGACCGGCGCCGCTTTACCGAGGCGGTGCTGTCAGGCGTCTCGGCCGGTGTCATCGGGGTCGACCACGACGCCCGCATCACCATCGCCAACCGTTCGGCGGCCAAGCTGCTGTCTGATTCCGAAGGCGATATCGTCGGCCAGCCCTTTGGCGAACTGGCTCCCGAATTCGCCGATATCGTGGCAAGGGCCGCCCTGTTGCCCGGCCGCGAGACGCGCACCCAGCTGGTCCTCAGGCGCAGCGGCAAGGAACGCACGCTCGACGTCAAGGTGACCCGCGAAGAAAGCCACGACGGCCAGGAATCCTTTGTCATCACCATCGATGACATCACCGATCTCCTGATTGCACAAAGATCGACGGCCTGGGCCGATGTCGCCCGCCGCATTGCCCACGAGATCAAGAATCCGCTGACCCCGATCCAGCTGTCGGCCGAGCGTATTCGCCGCCGCTATGGCAAGCGCATTCCCGATGAGGACCGCGCCGTCTTCGATCAATGCACCGACACGATCATTCGCCAGGTCGAGGACATCGGCCGCATGGTCGATGAATTTTCGTCATTCGCGCGCATGCCGAAACCGTCCAAGACCAGGGCCAGCCTGCGCGAAATCCTGCGTGAGACCGTCTTCCTGCGGGAAGTCAGCCGCCAGGACATCACATTCGAGAAAGACTGGCCCGACGAGGCGATGGAGGGCATGTTCGACGCCCGCATGCTGTCCCAGGCCTTCGGCAATCTGCTCAAGAATGCCACGGAAGCGATCGATGCCGTCGCCCCGGACGAAACGCGCGATGGCAAGACCATCCTCATCCGGGCGCGCCCCGCAAATGCCGAGGATGGCGCCGGCAGTGCCGAGGAGGGAGCTTATGTCGTCGATATCATCGATAATGGTCGCGGCTTGCCCACCGACAATCGACACCGCCTTCTCGAGCCCTACATGACTATGCGCGACAAGGGCACCGGTCTTGGCCTGGCGATCGTCAAGAAGATCGTCGAGGATCACGGCGGCACACTGCAGCTGCGCGACGCGCCCGCCGAATTCGATCAGGGAAAAGGCGCCATGATTTCCGTTTGGCTGCCGGTTCGCGCCGCGGCGGCCACGGACCAGGACGACGGCGAAACGCAGGCCGATGGTGTCACGCACAAGCACGCCGCTACAACAGCCAACCACGCGACGGAGACGGATAATGGCCTCTGACATTCTTGTAGTTGACGATGAAGCGGACATCCGCGACCTCGTTTGCGGCATTCTGGATGACGAGGGACATGAAGCCCGGTCGGCGCACGATGCCGACAGTGCGCTTGCAGCCATTTCCGACCGTGTGCCGCGGCTTGTCCTGCTCGACATCTGGTTGCAGGGCAGCCGCCTTGACGGCCTGGCGCTGCTTGATGAAATCAAGGCCCGCTACCCCGAATTGCCGGTGGTGATGATCTCCGGTCACGGCAACATCGAGACGGCCGTTTCGGCCATCCGCCGCGGCGCCTATGACTTCATCGAGAAACCCTTCAAGGCCGACCGACTGGTCCTCGTCGCCGAGCGCGCGCTGGAAACCTCGAAACTGAAAAAGGAAGTCTCCGATCTCAAGAAACGGTCCGGCGACCCGGTCGAATTGATCGGCACATCCGTCGCCATCTCGCAGCTCAAGCAGATGATCGAGAAGGTGGCCCCGACCAATTCGCGCATCATGATCATGGGACCGTCAGGCAGTGGCAAGGAACTGGTCGCCCGCCTGATTCACGAGAGCTCACAGCGCGCCAATGGCCCGTTCGTCGTGCTCAACGCCGCCGCCATCACGCCTGACCGCATGGAAATGGCGCTGTTCGGCACCGAGAGCACCTCGAGTCACGAGCGACGCATCGGCGTTCTCGAGGAGGCGCATGGCGGTATTCTCTATATCGACGAAATCGCCGACATGCCGCGCGGCACCCAGAACAAGATCTTGCGCGTGCTTGTCGACCAGCAGTTCGAAAGGGTGGGCGGCACCAAGCGCGTCAAGGTCGATGTCCGCATCATCTCCTCGACCGCCGTCAATCTCGAGCAGATGATCGCCGATGGCGAGTTCCGGCAGGACCTGTATCACCGCCTGGCGGTGGTCCCGATCCGCGTGCCCTCGCTGATGGAACGGCGCGAGGACATTCCCTTCCTGGTCGACACCTTCATGCGCCAGATCTCCGAGCAGGCCGGCATCCGCAACCGCAAGATCGGCGACGATGCGATGGCGGTGATCCAGGCCCACAGCTGGCCGGGCAACATCCGGCAGCTGCGCAACTATATGGAAAGATTGATGATTCTGGCACGCAACGAGGGTCCGGAAACGACGATCAACGCCGACATGTTGCCCGATGATGTCTCCGACTTGCTGCCCAAGACCGGTTCCGGCAATGCCGAGCACATCATGACCCTGCCGCTGCGCGAGGCGCGCGAGATGTTCGAGCGCGACTATCTGATTGCCCAGATCAACCGCTTCGGCGGCAATATATCGCGCACCGCCGAATATGTCGGCATGGAACGGTCGGCACTGCATCGCAAATTGAAGTCGCTTGGCGTATAAGACGCGCGCAACTTCACTGGGGGCACGTCATGAAGGTGATCATCTGCGGGGCCGGGCGGGTTGGCTACGGCATTGCCGAACGTCTGGCGGCGGAGGAAAACGATGTGTCGGTCATCGACACATCGGCTGACCTGATCCAGGGCATCCGCGATACGCTCGATGTGCGTGGCTATGTCGGCCATGGCGCGCATCCGGACATGCTGGCCAAGGCCGGCGCCGCGCAGGCCGACATGATCATCGCCGTCACGCTGTACGATGAAGTCAACATGGTCGCCTGCCAGGTGGCGCATTCGCTGTTCAACGTGCCGACAAAGATCGCCCGTATCCGCGCCCAAAGCTATCTCGAGCCCCATTGGGCCGACCTGTTCTCGCGCGATCACATGCCGATCGACGTCATCATTTCGCCGGAGGTCGAGGTCGGGCAGGTGATCCTGCGGCGCATCGCTCTTCCGGGTGCCAATGACGCCGTGCGCTTCGCCGATGATGCCATCGTCATGGTCGCCATCGAATGCCTCGAGGACTGTCCTGTCGTCAACACGCCCCTCGACCAGCTCAGTGAGCTGTTTCCCGATCTCAACGCGACCGTTGTCGGGGTCTGGCGCCATGAAAAGCTGTTCGTGCCGCATTCATCCGACCAGCTTGAAACCGGCGACCTCGCCTATGTCGTCTGTCAGCGCGACACCGTGCGGCGGACCCTCAGCCTGTTCGGCCATGAGGAGCAGGAGGCGGCCCGCATCGTCATCGCCGGCGGCGGCAATATCGGCTTCTATGTCGCCCGCGCCATCGAGGAGCGGCAAACCAAGGCCCGCCTGAAGATCATCGAGAACGACCGCAGCCGCGCTGTTGCCATCGCCGACACCCTCAGCCGCACCGTGGTCATCAACGGCTCCTCGCTCGACCAGGAGATCCTCATCGAGGCGGATGTCCCGGATGCCGATTTGCTGGTGGCGCTGACCAATGACGACCAGGCCAATATTCTCACATCCGTGATGGCCAAGCGCCTTGGCTGCAAGGCGAACATGGCGCTGATCAACAATCCGACCTATCACGGGTTCACGCGCACGCTCGGCATCGACGCGCATATCAACCCGCGTGAAGTCACCATTTCCCGCATTCTCCAGCATGTGCGTCGCGGCCGCATTCGCGCCGTCTACAGTGTGCAGAAGGGCGCCGCCGAGATCATCGAAGCCGAAGCGATGGAAACGTCGCCATTGGTCGGCAAGCCGTTGCGCGAACTTGACCTGCCGGATGGCGTGCGTCTGGGCGCCGTCTACCGCGACAAGAAGGTGATCCGGCCGGACGGCGACACCCGCATCAAGGCCAAGGACCGCGTTGTCATGTTTGCCACGCTCGATGCGGTCAAATATGTCGAGCAGATGTTCCGCGTCAGCCTGGAATTCTTCTGATAGCGCTTGGACGGAGCGATGCTGCCTGGCTCGTCGGCCGTGAAATCGGGGGTGCGACTCTTGCGCTCGAAAACACCTATTTACAAAGCCAGCAAGGAATGATCTTCTTCCAGCGCATGCAGGCCGGGGCAAAACGGCGCCGGCTGTTTTTGCGCGCGGTGCTTTAGGAGCCATTTGCTCCGGATCCGCGTGCGCTGAATGTACCGGCGGCGGGAAGGCGGGTCAGCCAGACCCTGCGGTTCAGGCGGCGCGGGTCGATGGCAATCTCCCGTCCCGGCGGGCAAGAAGAATCACGGAAAGAAAATTCGCAAATGGCTGAGCGCTCTCAGAACCTGCAAGACCTCTTCCTCAACACGGTCCGCAAACAGAAGATCTCGCTGACGATCTTTCTGATCAACGGCGTCAAGCTGACCGGGGTGGTCACCTCATTCGACAATTTTTGCGTCCTGTTGCGCCGCGACGGTCACTCCCAGCTTGTCTACAAGCACGCCATCTCGACCATAATGCCGAGCCAGCCCGTCCAGATGTTCGAGACTGAAGAAGGCGCGGGTGGCGATTGAGCAAATTGCTGCGGGTGCTGCGCGCTGACCTCAGATCCCGCATAGCCCTGGCTTTGCTGGTGACTCCGTGAGCGGAAAATCGAAGGATGACCGCGCCGGCATTGACCGGACGCCGCAGGAGACGCGCGCCGTCGTCCTGGTGCCGGTTCTCAAGCAGCGCCATGGCAACAGTGATGAGAGCGCCTCGCCGACGGCGCGTTCCGACCAGAACCGGCTTGACGAGGCGACCGGACTGGCCGCCGCCATCGATCTTGTCATCGCCGAAGCGTTGGTGGTGCCCGTCTCGACGCCGCGCCCCGGCACCCTGTTCGGCAGCGGCAAGATCGATGAGATCGATGCCCTGATCCATGCCGGCGAGGCCAGCCTGGTGATCGTCGATCATCCGCTGACGCCGGTGCAGCAGCGCAATCTGGAAAGCCACTGGAAGGTCAAGGTGATCGACCGCACCGGTCTGATCCTCGAGATCTTCGGGCGCCGTGCCTCAACGCGTGAGGGCGTGCTGCAGGTCGATCTGGCGCATCTCAACTACCAGAAGGGGCGGCTGGTGCGGTCCTGGACCCACCTTGAACGCCAGCGTGGCGGCGGCGGCTTCATGGGCGGCCCCGGTGAAACCCAGATCGAGGCCGACCGGCGCATGCTGCAGGAGAAGATCCTCAAGCTGGAGCGCGAGCTCGAACAGGTGCGCCGCACCCGGCTTTTGCATCGCTCGAAACGCAAGAAGGTGCCGCACCCCATCGTGGCGCTGGTCGGCTATACCAATGCCGGCAAGTCGACCCTGTTCAATCGCCTGACCGGGTCCGGCGTTCTGGCCGAGGACATGCTGTTTGCCACCCTTGATCCGACCCTACGCCGCATCCGTCTGCCGCATGGCGGCACGGTGATCCTGTCCGATACCGTTGGTTTCATATCCGATCTGCCTACCCATCTGGTTGCCGCCTTTCGTGCCACGCTGGAGGAGGTGGTCGAGGCCGACCTGATCCTGCATGTGCGGGACATGTCCGATCCCGATCGCGCCGCCCAGGCCGCCGATGTCGAGGATATTCTTCAAAGCCTTGGCCTGGGTGAGGGCGATGGCGATGGCGAAGGCGATGGCCGCCGGCTGATCGAGATCTGGAACAAGATCGATCGCCTGTCCCCTGAAGCCGCCGATGATCTCACCCGCCGCGCGCAGGCCACCGAGGATGCGATAGCCGTGTCGGCTCTGACCGGGGAGGGCACCGACCGGCTGCTCGAACGGATCGAAACGGAGATTTCCGGCGCATTGCAGCCGCGGTCGGTGACGGTTTCGCCCGAACGCATGTCGGATCTGCCCTGGCTCTACGAGCACAGCCGCGTGCTTGAACGCACCGACCGTGAAGACGGCGCCGTCGACCTCGAAATCGAGATTACGCTGGCCGCCTCCGCCGAGCTCGACCGCCGGCTCGGGCTTTATCGCGCCGCGTCCGACGATGAGGATGGCGATGAGGACTGACGCGCGGCGCCTCTACTCGGCTTTCGCCGCGCGCGCCTGACGCTCGACCCGCTTGGCATCCTGCCAGTAGGCCTCCATCTCGGCGAGTGTTGCGGCCTCAAGCGTCCTGCCTTCACGGCCCAGCTGCGCCTCGATATGCGCAAAGCGCCGCCGGAATTTGCTGTTGGTGCCGCGCAGCGCCATTTCCGCATCGGTTTTCAGGTGCCGGCCGAGATTGGCAAGCGCAAACATCACATCGCCCAGCTCCTCGGCAGCCGCGTCATGGGCTCCCTCGGCGATGGCACTGCGCAATTCGGCGATTTCCTCCTCGATCTTGTCGAGCACCGGACCGGCCGCGCCCCAGTCGAATCCGACCCGGCTGGCGCTGTCCTGCAATTTCACCGCCTCCATCAGAGCCGGCAGGCTGCGCGGCACGCTGTCGAGGTGCTCCGCAGGGTCCTCGGATGGCAGATCGCGCTCGGCGCGCCGGCGCGCCCGCTCGGCCTTTTCCGCGGCCTTGATGTCCGCCCACTGGGTCTTCACCAATTCCGGGCTGTCGGCGTCGGATACGGCAAACACATGCGGATGCCGGCGAATCATCTTGGCGGTGATCGCCGAAACCACGTCGCCAAACGCAAAATGGCCGGCTTCCTCCGCCATGCGGGCGTGAAACACCACCTGCAGCAGCAGATCGCCCAGTTCGTCACACAGATCGTCGTAATCGGCCCGCTCGATCGCGTCGGCGACCTCATAGGCCTCCTCGATCGTGTAGGGCTTGATGCTTTCGAAATCCTGCTTGACGTCCCAGGGACAGCCGTCCTCGGGATCACGCAGAAGCTGCATGATTTCGACCAGCCGGGAAATGTCGCGCGATGGGGTCATGGCGCCAGCCTATCGCAGCGGGCGGAAGGAATCTCTAGCCGGGTGCGGCCTGTCCACAGCCGGAGCGACGACCCGGGGTCAGTACACGCCTTCGGTGTCGATGTGGATCGTCGTGCCGCAATGTTTGCAATGCACGGCATCGGCATCATGCAGCTGCAAGCCGCAGGTCTCGCACTCCTCACGCACCTTGGTCGGCCGGAACAGCACCTGCGCCAGCCGCAGGAACAACGTCACGCCGACGATCATCACCCCGACCGACAACAGTCGCCCGGTGGTTCCCGTCAGCGTGATATCGCCAAACCCGGTGGTGGTCAGCGTGGTGACGGTGAAATAGAGCGCATCCGCATAGTTGCGGATGTCCGGGTTGACGTTGAATTGCAACGCATAGATCAGCCCGGTGGTGACAAACAGGAACACCATCATGTTGATCAGGGCGAGGATCACCTCCTCGTTGCTGCGGAAATAGAACAGGTCTTTGCGCAGCCGGACGAGCAGCTGATAGCTGTGCAGGAGGCGCAAGGTGCGCAGAATGCGCAGAAAGCCGAAACCCTCTCCGGCGATCGGCGCCAGGAACGACGCCATGGCGATCAGATCGGCCCATGTCGCCGGTCGGAACAAAAGGCGCATGTTGCGCTCGACATAGAGCCGCGCCAGGAAATCCACCAGGATCAGAAGGCCGACGACGAAATCGATGCGTTCGATGATTGTATGGCTCGGCAGGAAGGAGGTGACGATGACGTAGAGGATGGTGGCCAGATCGAATGCCAGGAGAGCATAGCGAAAACGATGCGCGGCGGCGGAATGGCCTTCGTAGAGATGCTGCAGTTTTGCCAACACGCTTTGTCAAACTCCTTCCGCCCCGTCCCGCAACAGCCGCGCCGGGCTATCGGCATCGGGCGACAAGCCCCGCCTGGATTCGCCTATAGATATCGGGCGGAACAGCCCGTCTGGCAACACGCAGGCCGATAGCTTGCACAGGCAAGGCCTGCGGTGCCCCATTGCCGAGCCGGCGGACGTGCCGGAAATGTGAACGTCAATGCATACATGACGCCTTGCCAAAGCGCCTGTTTCGGCTGAACACTGGCCGACCACAGCCATTCGGAGGATAAACAAATGATCCGCTCTCTTGCAGCCGCCGCGTTTTTCGCTGTCGTCGCTTTCGCGCTTGCGCCCGCCCTGGCCGCCGAATCCGCGCACAAGCTGGCGATCCATGTCGACGAGTCTGACCCTGCCATCATGAACATGGCGCTGAACAATGCAGCCAATGTCCGCGCCTATTACGATGAGAAGGGCGAGGACGTCACCATAGAGATCGTCGCCTATGGGCCCGGTCTGAAAATGTACACCGCCGACAGTCCGGTTGCCGACCGCATCTCGGCCATGTCGCTGGAAGACGAGAATCTGTCCTTTTCCGCCTGCGGAAACACGCTTGCCGGCATGGAGAAAAAGAAGGGCGGCAAGGTCGCGCTTCTCGATGAGGCCACCATCGTGCCCTCCGGCGTTGTCCGCCTGATGGAACTGCAGGAAGACGGCTACAGCTACGTCCGGCCATGAGATAAAAGCCGCCACAAACAGCCCGCGACGCACTTGAATCCGCATACCGCCTCGCGTATTGACTTGCATGTAAGTATGCAAATGATGGCGGAGATTCTATGAACAGGCAGTGGCAGTTGGCAAGTCGCCCCGCAGCAGAACCGCGCACCGCGGATTTTCGGCTGCGGGAGCTGGCGATCCCCGAGGGTCCCCGGCGCGGTGAGGTCCTGCTGCGGAACCGCTACCTTTCGCTGGACCCCTATATGCGCTGGCGGATGAACGATGCCAAATCCTATGCGCCGCCGGTCGGCCTCGGAGAGGTTATGGTGGGCGCCACCATCTCGGAGGTGGTGGCCTCGGAGGCGGAAGGCCTGGCGCCGGGCGATCTGGTTGTCGCCGGTGGGGGCTGGCAGGATTATGCGCTGCAGCCGGCTGCTGCTGTGCGCCGGATCGACAGCGATGGAGTCGAGCCGATTGCCTATCTCGGGGCGCTCGGAAGTCCTGGTTTTACAGCCTATGCCGGGCTGATGAAGATCGCCCAGCCGCAACCCGGCGAGACCGTGGTTGTCGGCGCCGCAACCGGGCCGGTCGGCTCGATGGTCGGGCAATTGGCGCGCAGCGCTGGTTGCTCCACGGTGGCGATCGCGGGTGGCGCCGAGAAATGCGGTCTGGCGCGCTCGCATTTCGGCTTCGATGCAGCCGTCGACCATCGCGATGCGAATTTCAAGGATCGGCTCGCAGCGGCCTGTCCAAAGGGCATCGATGTCTATTTCGAGAATATCGGAGGCCCGGTTCTCGACGCCGTCATCCCGCTTCTCAACGATTTTGCCCGGGTGCCCGTATGCGGTGTCATTTCGCAGTATAACGGCGCCGCAGGCATGCCAGCCACGACGCCGCTCGACACGCTGATGCGCAACGCCCTGGTCAAACGACTGACGCTGCGCGGGTTCATCGTCACCGACTTTGCTGAGTACCGAGATGAATTCATTGCAAAAGTAGCCCCGCTGGTGACCTCGGGGGCGATCGCTCGGTTGGAAGATGTGGTTGACGGGCTGGAGCGTGCGCCTGAGGCATTTGTTGGAATGTTGCGCGGCGCCAATCGCGGCAAGCTGATTGTGCGCATCGACTGATGCACAGCGCACGTTGATAACATCCGAATTTTCTAGGTCGGATATGCAACCTCGCCGAGTTGCAAGGTGCGGGTCGCCATCATGAAATCCACGGCGGAGACAATCTGCGAATCGAGCATGTCCCGCCCGGGGACGGTGCGACAGCCACAGGCCTTGGCCAGGTGCAAAAGGCGCGTCTCTTCGGGGTCCATGATCGCGTCCAAGACCGCCACGTGGGCTGGGATCCGGTCAACCTCGATCGGCATGCGATCGGCATCGAGCATGCCCACCGGTGAGGCGTTGATCAGAACATCGATCTCGTCCAGTTGCGGCATCCCGTCGGGCAGGACAAGAGCGGGAAAGGCGCCTGTCAGACGCGCGCGCAAACGGTTCCGCCGGCCATTGTCCGGTTCTTTCACATGCAGCGAAGCGGGCTGAGTGCGGGCGAGGGCGGCGGCTATCGCTGCGCCGGCTCCACCCGCTCCGAGCAGCAGGATCCGTTGTCCGGTCAGGCCTATGCCGTGCTTTTGCAGAGCCTGGACGCAACCGGTGCCGTCAAACATTTCTCCCACCCAGCAATTGTCGCTGGTGCGCGCCAGGATCGAGACACTCCCTGAGAACTTTCCTAGGGGACCAATGCCATCGAGATGCCGCGGAACCGCCGTCTTGTGCGGCACGGTCACCACCAATCCATCGAGATTGGCCAGCTTGAGAAGCGGCGGAAACACGGAATCGAAATCCTCAGGCAGCACATGCAGGGGCAGCAGAATGGCATTGATACCCCGCCGGCGCAGTTCGAAAGTAACTGTCTGCGGTGAGCGGACCTGGCGGATCGGATGCCCGACAATTCCAAACAGCCGCGTATAGCCATCGACGAAATCGACAGATCCGGCGCGGCCGGGCAGGGGCGAGGTTATGCTCATTCTTCTGGCTCCAGCATTTTTCCCGGATTCATCAGGTTGTGCGGATCGATTGCTGCCTTGATGCTGCGCATCAGTGACAGCGCTGCGCGCCCGTGTTCCCGCTCGAGATAACGGCGTTTCTCCTGACCGATTCCGTGTTCCCCGCTACAGGTTCCGCCCATGGTGATGGCGCGTTCGGCCAGCCGGGCGACAAACCCGCGTACGGTCTCGATCTCATCCGGATTGTCCATATCTACCAGCGGCTGCACGTGAAAATTGCCGTCGCCGACGTGCCCGACCACCGGCGCGACCAGGCCGAGATCAGCGATCTCGGACTTGGTGGCTTCCACACAATCTGCCAGGCGTGAGATCGGAACGCACACATCGGTCGGGATGGGCCGGGCCCCGGGCCGAAGGGCGAGGCAGGCCCAGTAGGCCTCGTGACGCGCTTTCCACAGGCGGCTCCGTTCCTCCGGCTTTTCCGACCAGATGAACGGACCGCCACCAAACGCCTCGGCCAGTTCGCCAAAACGCTGCGATTGTTCGGCAACGCTCGCCGCGGTGCCGTGAAACTCGAGAAGAAGCAGGGGTGTTTCCGCCAGATCAAGTCCGGAATGGGCATTGACCGCATGCACCGTCAGTTCATCGAGAAATTCTATCCGCGCCACGGGGATGGCGCTCTGGATCGTCGCGATCACGGCATCGCAGGCGGACCGCACGTCCGGAAAGGGGCAGATGCCACCGACGATGGCTTCCGGAATCGGTGCCAGCCGCAGAACCATCTCGGTGATGATGCCAAGTGTGCCTTCCGAGCCGACAAACACCCGGGTCAGGTCATAGCCTGCCGAAGACTTACGGGCGCGGCTGCCGGTGCTCACGGTCTCGCCGCTGGGCAGAACCACCGTCATGGCCAGCACATTGTCCTTCATGGTGCCGTATCGCACCGCGTTCGTCCCTGAGGCGCGCGTTGCGGCCATGCCGCCCAGGGACGCATCCGCCCCGGGATCAATGGGAAAGAACAGGCCGGTGTCGCGCAAATGTTCGTTCAATGCCAACCGGGTCACGCCCGGCTGGATCGTGCAATCCATATCCTCGGCATTCACCGACAGAATCGAGTGCATCCGCGACAGGTCGATCGAAAGACCGCCATACGGCGCGTTGACATGGCCCTCGAACGACGTGCCTGCACCGAAGGGGATGACCGGGATGCGGTGGTGTGCACAGATGCGCATTATAGCCGCCACCTCGTCTGTGGTCTCGACAAACGCCACCGCGTCGGGAGGTTGCGAGGCCATCCAGGTCAGCTGGCTGGCGTGTTGCAAGCGCACCGCTTCCGCGCGCGACAGGCGATCTCCAACCAGTTCGCCAATCGTCGACAATGCCGCTCCAAGGCAGGCACCGCTGTCAGCCCTGCCGCCCTGTTTTAGTCCGGACATCCTCTCCTCCCCCTTCTTTCTCACGGCGCCCTGCGCCGCATATCCGTGTGGCCGGTTCGCATTCTCCGGCAAAAAGCCATAATTGCTTGTATCGCATATTGACCTACATGCAAGTCAGCCTTAGGACTCTCCGCGGAGTGAGGGAGGACGGCCAATGCAGGACACGGATTTTCATGTTTCGGTGGGCGACAGCGTCAGCTTTGCCAAAACGATAAGCGAGAGCGACGTCTATCTGTTCGCCGGCATCACCGGTGATCTTTCGGATGTCCACTGCAATGCGCAATACATGTCCAGTTCCGCCTTTGGCGAGCGCATCGCCCACGGGGTCCTGACCGTTGGGCTGATGTCAACGGCCTCGACGCTGATGTATGGGCCGCATGTCGCAAAATACGCAGGCTATACTCCGGTTTCACAGGGCTACGACAAGATCCGTTTCATGGGTCCGGTATTTTTCGGCGACACGGTGACGATCACCTACACCGTCTCGGAACTGCAGGGCGAGCGCCAGCGCGCGCTCGCGGAGGTGACCGCTGCCAACCAGCGGGGCCACGTGGTTGCCAAGGCAACGCACGTCATGCGCTGGGTGACGGTCGCGGGAGAAAAGCAGTGAGCGTCGGTGGCGGCGATCAGCCCTCCCGGCGTGCACTGGTGACCGGCGGGCGCCGTGGCATCGGAAGAGCCATTGCCTTCGCGCTTGTCGAGCACGGTTTTGACGTCGTCATCAACGACCTTGAGCGCGACAATGCCGTCGAAGAGACGCTTGCGGGCATTGTCGCCCGCGGTGGTCGCTCGGCCTTCGTAAAGGGCAACGTCGCCGCCGTCGAAGATCATGAGAAATTGGTGGACGCCGCATGGAGCGCTTTCGGGCCGCTCACCTGCCTCGTCAATAATGCGGGCGTGCAGACGACGCATCGTGGCGACATGCTGGATGTCCCGGTCGATGCCTTCGATCGGCTGATTTCGACAAACCTGCGCGGGTCCTTTTTTCTCACCCAGGCCATCGCCAGGCGAATGCTCGCCGAGCCCGGCGGCGATGCAAAACATCCCGATCGCAGCATTATCTTTATCTCCTCGGGCAATGCGGTGGTGGCGACCCCAGCGCAGGCAGATTATTGCATTTCCAAATCGGGCATTGCGATGATGTCGACACTCTACGCCCTGCGTCTGGCTGAACACGGCATCGCGGTTCATGAGGTGCGCCCCGGCATCATTCACACCGACATGACCGCTGATGTCCGCGAGAAATACGAAAATTGGGTGCAGTCGGGGGGCTTTCCGCAGCGCCGCTGGGGGCAGCCGGAGGACATCGGCAAGACGGTCGGCGTCCTCGCAGCCGGGTTGTTGCCCTACAGCACCGGCGACGCCTTCCACGTCGATGGCGGCATCCACATCCGCCGAACCTGACGGGACCGGATCGTTAACGACGCGCATCCCATCACACCAATGAAATGGACTGCCAGCATGTATGGATTGGAAGGAAAACGCGCCATCGTCACCGGGGCCGCGCATGGGATCGGACGGGCGGTCTCTGAACGTCTCATTCGAGAGGGGTGCTCGGTTGCTTTGTGGGATATCGACGGCGGCGGCGTCCGGGAGACGACAGGATCGCTGTCCCGGGAGGGCGGGCAGGCGGCCGCCTATGAGGTCGACGTATCCGACCGCGAGGCTGTGGCCGCGGCCCACGCCGAGGTCATGGCAAAGTGGGGCGCGGCGCCGGATATTCTTGTCAACAATGCCGGCATAGGGCAGGTGGCCTCCATCCTCGACGCGGAGCCGCAGGATTTCGACCGCACACTCTCCGTCAATATTGGCGGCACCTATAATTGCTGCCATGTTTCGGTTCCGGCCATGCGCGATGCCGGCGGCGGACTGATCGTCAACATCGCCTCCTGGTTCGGCAAGTCCGGGCGGCCGATGTCTCTGGCCTATTGCGCATCAAAATTCGCAATCATCGGCATGACGCAGTCCATGGCGCTTGATCTGGCGACCAGCAACATTCGCGTCAATGCTGTTTGTCCCGGTACCATCACGGACACGCGGATGCGCGAAATGGCGGATGCGGAAGCCTCGCGCAAGGGGCTGCCTGCATCGACGGAAAGGCAACATCTGATTCCCCTGGGCCGGCTCGGAAAGCCGCGCGATATCGCCAATGCAGTGGCCTATCTCGTCTCAGACGAGGCCGATTACATGACCGGACAATCCATCAACGTCACCGGCGGTCTGTGGATGAATTGATTCAACCAGAATGGATGCGGACAGCCGCTTGACAGGTTTAAAGTGAAAAGGCTTACTGACATGCAAGTATGCTACGCCATTGGCGGGCGCCCGCGGGGAGACGGGCATTGGGGAGGACAGCTTGTTTGAATTCATCGAGTATCTCACGCGGGGCGCGCTCGTCGGCGTGACCTACGGCTTGCTGGCCTTTCCGGTCAGCCTGCTTTTTTCAACCACCGGTTCGGTCGATGTGGCGCTCGGCGCTTATGCAGTGCTCGCCGCAGCCGTGCTCTACGTCATCGGTGGGCCGCTCGGCGTCATCGTTGCCATCGGCGTGGCGGTGTTCGCGTCGATTTTGGTCGGGCTGATATCGCTGCGTCTCAATCGTCCGGGCCATATTGATCATATCATTGCCGTCCTCGGCACATTCGGACTGGCGACCTTCATCGAATCCTTCATCCTGACGGTTTTCGGCACCAACCCGATGATCCGTCAGCCCTTCTCCACCTTCTGGGACATCGGCGGCATTCGGGTCAGCCCGCAGATGGGCATCAACGTCGTTGTCTGCCTGGCGATCCTGTCGGCCTTGTTCATCGTGTTGCAGAAGACGCCCTTTGGCCGGGCAATGCGTGCCAGCGCGGTCAATCCGGTGGGTGCGGCGCTGAACGGTATCCCTGTCAAGCAGATCTGGTTTGCCACCTACGTTCTGGGCGGCTTTCTTGCTGGCGTGGCGGGCGTCTTGATCCTCTACACCACGGGTGCCGATTACTCGACCGCCTTCAACCTCACCATCTGGGGCTTCGGTGCGGCGATCATTTTCGGGATGCACGGGCCCTTGCGCGGCTTCGCAGGGGGGCTGGTCATCGGCATCGTTCAGGCCTTGAGTGCCGGCTACCTGCCGGGCGGCTGGGCCACCGCCATCCCCTTCATCTTCATCTTTGTCATTCTGTCGCTGGGGCGCATGAACCAGATCGCAGCAACGGGAGGGCGGGTCTGATGCGCAGCAATACCCTGTCTCGCTTTATACCGGCGCTGATTGTGGTTATCACCATCGCGCTGATCACCCCGGTCATTGCCGCCAGCCCCTTCTGGCTGGACAATTCCGTGCTGGTGGCCATTTTCTCGCTTCTGGCGCTGTCGGTCGGCATGGCCTATGGGCAGGCGGGCATCCTGTCCATCGCGCCAGCTGCTTTCGGAGCGATCGGGGCCTATGCCACGGCGATCGTGACGGCCCGCTACGGGATGTCACCGCTGCTTGGTCTGGTGCTCGCACTGCTGCTGCCAACGCTTTTGGCCTACCCGATGGCGCGGGCAATCACCCGTCTGTCGCCCCTGCCATTGTCGATCGCCACGATCCTTCTTTCCATCGTCCTGGAAATGGCGATCCGCGAGGGCGGCGATTTTACCGGCGGCTATATCGGCATCTCCGGCATTCCGACCCTCTGGTTCGCTGACAGTCTCTTTTCCATGCACATCCTGTCCTGGGCGCTGGTGGCTGGCGTTATCATCCTTTACGCCAACCTCACCGTCTCCGCGACGGGCCGTGCGGTGAAGACGGCCAAGCATGACCCACTGCGTGCCACCGCCGATGGCATCAATGTGCCGGCCCTGCTGGCGGTCTATTTTGCGCTCTCCTCGTCGGTGGCCGGTCTGGCCGGATGGCTCTATGCCCACCACCTGACTTACATGGGGCCGGATTCGCTGACCATGCATGTCTCGATCCGCATCGTTCTCATGGCCGTCATTGGCGGCGCTTCAACGATGCTCGGCCCCGTCTTGGGTGCCGCGTTTCTCACTTTGATCACCCTTTATCTGCCGGCCGCTGAAACGCAGGGCATGATTTTCGGTGCGGTTCTCATCCTCGTATTGCTGGTCGCGCCGAACGGTGCCCTTGGCACCAATTGGGCAAAACTGTTTTCCAAAGGCAGGGGCCGGACAGCGGCGAAGACAGCGAACGGCAAGAACGTTACGGGAGGTGCAACATGACCGTCCGCGCCGAAAATGTAACCGTGCGCTTCGGCGGCGTGACCGCGGTCGACAATGTCTCCCTGACCATGGAACGCGGTCAGATCGTGTCCATCGTCGGACCGAATGGGTCGGGCAAGAGCACGATGTTTAATGCTATCACCGGCATGGTGCGCACCGCCGCAGGCAGCATCCAGTTGGACGGAGCACGTATCGATTCCCGGCCGCCGCACCGGCGCATCGCACTTGGTCTGGCGCGCACCTTCCAGACGCCGCGTTTTGATCCGCAGATCACCGTGGAAGAGGCGGTGATGTGTGGCTTCTATCCACGCAAGGCCTGCTCCCTGTTCGCCTCCATGGTACGAACACCTGCGGCAAGTGCCGAGGAGAAAACGTTTCGCGAGCGCTGCGGTTCCATTCTCAGCGACTTGCGCCTTGCGCCATTTCGCGATCTGCAAATGAGTGAACTGCCGATGGGGCGGGTGCGACTCGTCGAGGTCGCCCGTGCCGTTGCCAATGATCCGAAATACATTCTGCTCGATGAGCCGGCCGCGGGCCTGGCACGCGATGAACAGAAAATGCTCGCCTACGAGGTGCGGCGTCTCGCCGATCAGGGCGTCGGCGTTCTGCTGGTGGAGCACAATTTCAACCTCATCCGTGAACTGGCGGAGCATGTGGTCGTGCTGAAGGAAGGCAGGATGTTGCTCGAAGGCACTCCTGCCGAGATCGCCAGCGACCGCGCCTTCATCGACACCTATCTCGGGAGGGCCGGCCAATGACGCGTGCAACGGAGACCACTGTTCAGAGCATTTCAGCCGCGGCGCCGGACACGGCGAAAGACCCTGTCATTGCATGCGCAGGCATCACCGCGCGCTACAACCGCATCTCCGTGGTCCATGGTGTCGATCTTGAGGTGCGGGCCGGCGAACTTCTCGCCGTGCTTGGCCCCAATGGCGCCGGCAAAAGTTCGATGCTCGGGGCGATCGCTGGCATCGTCAGTGGTGGCGGTGAAGTCAGGATCGGCGGCACGGATATCGGCCGGATGAGCGCCAATGCTCGGGCGGCGCGTGGTCTGTCCTTCGTGCCCGAACAACGCGGAAACATTTTTCCGGCCATGTCGGTGCGCGAGAATATTGATGTCGGACTTCGGCTGCTGGATCCGGGCGAGCGTGAGGCTCAGCGCGATTTCATTCTCGATATGTTTCCCATCCTGAAGGTTCGCGACAAGGCGCATGCCGGGGTGTTGTCGGGCGGGGAACAGCAGATGCTGGCCATCGGCTTGGCGTTGGGGCGCAATCCGGCGGTGCTGGTCCTTGATGAGCCGAGCCAGGGGCTGGCACCGGCGGTCTTCGATATCCTTGAAAACGCTTTCAATGCCTTGAAGGCGCGTGGGCTGGCGCTGTTGCTGGCCGAGCAGAACGTGCCTTTCGCCAGTCGGATCGCCGACCGCTACATCATCCTGTCGCAGGGAGAAGTCATGCGCCGGGGTGGAAAGGATGATCTCAAGAATCCGGAGGAGCTCGCGGACGTCTTTATGGGCGGCGCGGACAATTAGCACGAAGGTGCTGCAATCAAAAAGGGAGTAGCAGATGAAGAAGTTTCTCAAGACCACCGCCGCGGGTGTACTTGCCGCCGGAATGATGACCGGTGCGGGCCAGGCGCAGGAGGAAACGCTGAAAGTAGGCGGAATCTTTTCCGTTTCCGGACCGGCAGCACCGTTCGGCGTGCCGGAGCGGGATATCGTCAAGATCCTTGCCGATAATCTGAATTCAGAAGGGGGCATCGACGGCAAGAAGATTGAGATCATCTTCTGCGACGACCAGACCAACCCGACCGAATCGGCGCGATGCGCGACAAAGCTGATCCGCCAGGATGGCGTCATCGCCATCATCGGCTCGACGATTGGGACCGGCACACTGGCGCTGATGCCTGTCGCCGCGCGTGCTGAAGTGCCGGTGCTTGCGCCGGTTGGCACCATCAGCGTGACCGACAAGGAACATGCCTTCTGGCCGTGGGTCTTCCGTATTGCGCCAACCGACAAGGTGATCCTGTCGGGCATCATGGAGCGCGGTGTGTTTTCGCCGGGTCACAAGAAATTTGCCGTGATGTATCAGGAAGATGCCTATGGCGAGGCCGGCATGGAATATGCCACCAAGCTTTCCGAGGAACAGGATATTGAGGTCGTCGCAGCCTTGTCGGCTCCTCTTTCCGCGATCGACCTGACCGCGCAGGCCACCAAGATCCGCAATGCTGATCCGGACGTGATCCTCCTGCAGACCTCTGCACCGGCGCTCGGCGCCGCCTTTGTTCGCGCGGCCAAGCAGGTGGGCATTGAGGCGCCGATCATCGGCTCCGGATCGCTCAACCAGCAACCCTTCATCAACGCCGCAGGAGATGCCGGCGAGGGTGTCCAGGTGGTGTCGATGGGTAACTGGAACGATCCGTCCGACAAGCAGAAAGCGCTTGGCGATGTGATGCAGGCCGCCGGGATGGAGCCGCAGGGCTATGGCGAACTTCTCAGCTCCACCGGCTTCATGGCACTCGCCGAGGCCATTCGCCGCGTTGATGGCGAGGTCACCGGCGCCAAGATCCGCGACGCGCTGGAAACGATCTGCGACTTCGACGGAACCTATATCGATGGCAAGCTGTGTTACTCGCCCGAGCAGCACGAAGGCGTGTTCGAAGACTCGTTGATTACGGTCGAGATCCGTGATGGCGCCTTCGTCACCATCAACTAGGACAGGCGAGGGGGGCGGCGCGGTGCCGTCCCTCACACCGCTATGATGACGTCGGATCGCGATCTTGCAACTGCCTTGGGGGTAAACGACTGGACGCTTGACCGCGCCCTCAAGAGGCGATGTGCCCTGACGCCGGACAAGCCGTTTATCCTCTTCGAGGATGCGCCGGCCCTGAGCTTTTCCGCCTTTTCCGACCTGTCACGCGGCTACGCGGCAACGCTTCACAGATGTGGGGTCCGATCAGGGCAAAGGATTGCTCTGCTGGCAGGAAATTCCATTGAGCACATTGCCGTCTGGTTTGCCGCCAACCTTCTTGGCGCCGCCGATGCGCCGATCAACCCGAATTTCTCTGGTCGTCTGCTGGCGCAGGCGCTGATCCGGGCCGATACCGAAATTGTCATTGCCGATGCCGCCTTGCTGCCTGCTCTTGCGCAAGCTTGCCGCGACGGAGCGCAACTGCGGCAGATCCTGACAATTGGCGATGCGGATGTCTGGCAGGACGCTCTGGGCAGCGTAAACGCGGCCATCTCTTGCCGCTCGCTTCGGCCCGGCCCGATCGAAGAGGCGCCAGCACCAGTCTCCAAGCCCGGTGACGTGGCCTCAATTCTCTTCACCTCCGGCACCACCGGACCACCGAAAGGCGTCATGGTCACCCAGGCCCAGGGCCATCTTACGGCCCGCCAGACAATCAACGGACTGCGCGTCGTCGCCGACGACGTGTTTTTCTGCGCGCATCCGCTTTTTCATATGTCGCCGCGTTTCTGCGTCATCTATGCGGCGCTGCTGAGTGGCGCGAGGGTGTGTTTTGACCGCAGGTTTTCGGCGTCAGGGTGGATCGATCGCATTCGTGCTACCGGCGCAACGGTCACGATCGGCCATGGCCCGCTGCTTGAGATGATTTATGCCGAACCGGAACGCGCAAATGATGCCGAGACACGGCTGACACGCATTGGTACCGCGCCGTTCCCCAAGCACATCGCCCTCGATTTCGAGCGTCGCTTCGGTGTGAAAGGGATCGAGACCTGGGGGATGACGGAGATCAACATTCCCTTCTGGCACCCCTATGACGAGCCACTGAAACTTGGTTCCTGCGGCAGGTTGAGCGATGACCGGTACGAGTTCGCGATCCTCGACCCGGAGACCGACAGGCCCGTCCCGGATGGGGCGATCGGCGAGTTTGCGGTCCGCACGAAGCTGCCGGGAATCATCAGCCCCGGCTATCTCGGAGACCCTGAGGCCACGGCTCAAACATGGCGAAGCGGATGGTTTCACTCGGGCGACAGCGGCTACCTCGATGCCGACGGCTGGTTGTTTTTCGTCGACCGCCTCGGCGACCGCATCCGCCGCCGTGCTGAGAACATCTCGTCCTACGACATCGAGTTCGCCGCAAACCTTTTCCCTGCCGTTCAGGAGAGTGCCGCCATTGGCGTACCCTCCGGTTTTGCCTCAGATGAGGACATTATGCTGTGCGTGCTTGTGCGCCCGGATCAGGCCTGTGCGCCGATCGACCTGCTCGCTCATCTGGCGAGAGAACTGCCCCATGCGATGGTGCCGCGCTACATCGAGATTCTCGATGAAATGCCGCGCACACCCACCCAGAAAATCCGCAAGGCGGTTCTGCGCCAGCAGGGCGTCAGCGAGCGCACCTGGGACCGAAAGGCTGCCGGCATCGATCTTCGAGACTTCATCGAAATGCTGGAGCGCGACCAGATGCGCTGATGAGGAGCGCGCATCCGCCTCAGGAGTTGCCATAGGCCTTTTCGATTGTGGTCAAAGTCGATTCCCACAGATCGGCAAGCCGCTGGAAGGTACCGTGATCGCGCGTCACGGATCCGGCGTAGTGAATGATGTTCACCAGCATAACCACCACTTGATCCTCGGGCGTGTCAGGGCGCAATTCGCCTGACTGAATGGCGGCCCGGACTCCGACCCGCACGAGGGTCTCGAATTCACGGCTGACATCCCTCAGCTTGGCCCGCATTTTCGGTGTGATGGCATCGCTGTCAGACCGCAGACGGATCATCAGGCTCCAGGGTTCACCCTCGTCGCCGCCGGTATTGTAGGTCTTGTAACGCGCGTGCGTCGCTCTGACCACGGCTTCCACCTTTTGCCGCAATGTCGTGCGGGAATCGGTCAGGATGTCGCGGTAACCATCGAGGGTGCGGTTTGCATAGTCCTCCAGCACTTCCTCGACGAGACCGTCCTTGCTGCCGAAGTGATAGTGCAGATTGGCGCGGGTCGTATTGAGAAGCTCGGAGATCTGCCGGAAACTCAACCCCCGGTAGCCATGCTTGATAAGAAGCTCTTCGGCAACGCTCTTGATCCGGTCACGCATGGGGACACCTGCCACTTTCAAGCATTCGCAATGCCTTCGCTGAGTTTGTCTCTTATATTCAGCTTCTGCGCGAATGCGCAAGAAATGCCGCCAATGCTGGCCGCGCTGGTCCGGTCCCGCGAGTCACGAATGTGCCGCGTCCCGCTCACGACGCCAGACGCATGGCACCTTCATTTTCGATGCCGGCGGCCTGCAGGGCGGTTTGTATGCGGTTGATTTCGCTTTGCGAAAGCTTCTGCAGCGGAGGCCGGACAGCAGCGGATGGCAGCCGCCCAAGCAGGACCTGGGCCTCCTTCATGCGGTTGTGCATGTCGACGCCGGGGGGACCGTAGAAAGCATGAGTGGTGGGGTAGATCCGCTCGGCGACTTTTCTTGCCTGCGCCAGCTCATCGGCCTTCACCGCCTCGTAAAGGGCCACGTGCAGATCGGCAATCGTCGAGCCCGCGCCGGAGAGCAGGCCGTTGCACCCGGAGACCAGTGAGGGCAAAATCCAGGCGCTGTGCGTCGACAGCACATGGAACGGCCGCGTGTTGCTCTGCAATTCCCGGATCGTCATCTCGTGACGGACGGGATCGCCGCAGCCGTCTTTCATGGCGCGCACGCTCGGCACTTCCTCAATCAACCGCGCCAGCACATCATGCGAATAGGATAACGGCGTTGTGCTCGGGAACTGGAAGATGATCAGCGGCAGATCGGTGGCATCGGCGATGCGCTTGTAGTGATCAAGGATCATCTCCGGTCGCGAACCGAGAATGAAAACATTGGAGGGGAAGACCAGCAATGCTGAAGCGCCTTTGTCCTCAGACATGCGCGCAATCCGGACGGCCTCGCCGGCGCTGTCGGCATAAACGCCGTTGACCAGCGGCATTCTGTCGCCAATTTCAGCGGCTGCCACATCAAGCAGCATTTCCTGTTCTTCGAATGTACAGGACGAGACCTCGGAGGCGTGGCCATTCACGGTGATGGCGGCAACACCGCGCACCGCCGCGACGTCGCGAAGATGCTTGCGATAGCTCGCCTCGTCGATGCTCAGGTCATCATGGAGGGGAAGCAGGCAGGCCGGGATGACACCCGAGCAGTCAAAGTTTTTGCTGGCCATCGTCATGTCCTTTCGAAAATTCACACGCTTTGAAGCGCCGTGATCTGGGCTATCGCGGCGCCATCCCGGGCCTCGCGCGCCTTGAGATAAAGCGGTGAATCGTAGAACTTCTGCACCGTCTCGACGGAATCGAACTCCACGACCACATACCGCACCGGAGCAGTTTCGCCCTCCAGGACGACCGGTTCGGCGCCGCGCACCAGATAGCGTCCGCCATGCGCTTCGATCGCCGCTTTGGCGAGCGGCTTGTAGGTTTCGTATTTTTCCGGATCCGTCACCTGAACCCGCGCGACAACTATGGCACTCATCTGCGTCATTCCTCCTCGACACGCTGTCGGCGCGGCATTCGCAACGCCCAAAAACTTATTGACCTGCAAGTCAGTATAAGTCAAGGTCCGACCGCGGAGGAACGATAATGAGTAAGCAGAAATGTCAGGTGGAGATCAGGGATGGCGTGGCGGTCATGACCCTGAACAATCCTCCGATGAATGTGGTGACCCTGGATATGACGCGGGAGATGAACGCGGCTGTCAAAAGGCTCGCTGACGATCCGCAGGTTGGTGCGCTGGTGCTGACCGGCGCCGGCGACCGGGCGTTCTGCGCCGGATCCGATATCAAGGAATTCCCGGGCCTCGTCTCTGAAAGAGCGATCGTGACGAAAAAGCTCGGCTATGAAAACGAAACCTATGGCCTCGTGGCCAATTTCCCCAAGCCGACCGTGGCAGCCATCGAGCGTCTGGCGCTTGGAGGCGGCCTTGAACTGGCGGCCGGCTGCGATCTGATCGTCGTTTCGGAAGATGCCCGAGTCGGCCTTCCGGAAATTTTGCTCGGCGGCTTTCCGGGCAGTGGCGGCACCGTTCGTGTGACCCGCCGCATAGGTCTTTCCCGCGCTAATGAAATGATGCTGCTGGGCGACATGATCGACGCCGAGACAGCGTTGAATTGGGGGCTGGCGAACCGGATTGCGCCGAGAGGCAGGGCGCTCGAAACGGCAACGGACCTCGCCCGCCGCCTGGCGCAGGGGCCAGCTCAGGCCACTTACGCCTGCAAGATGGCACTGCGCTACGCCTGCGACCTTGTTGAAGCCGAGGCGATTCGCCGGACGCTCGATCTCAGCGAGGGATTGTCGCGCACCGCAGATTTCTCCGAGGGCGTCGCGGCCTTCATAAGCAAGAGACAGGCCGCTTTCGGCGAGCCGCTCGATGTCACCGCGTTCGAACCCGCCGACTGAGACCAACATTCGCAGACTGAACCGAACCGATCCGTCCCGCACGGGGACGCTGGAGGCTACAATTGATCGATTTTTCTCTCCCCCAGGAAACCCAGATGCTGCTCGAAACCCTGCGGCGCTTTATCAGGGAGGAACTGCAACCCCACGAGGCCGAGGTTGAGGAAAAGCAGTATGTGCGCCCGGAACTGGCGCGCGAATTACGCACCAAGGCGAAGGAGTTGGGCCTGTTTGCCATGGGACTGCCGGAAGAAGTCGGCGGCGGCGGTCTGAGCACCGTTGACATGTGTCTGTGCGAAGAGGAATTCGGCTTCACCAAGGATGCACTTGTCCGGCGCGCCTTCGGCGCCATTCCGACGTCATTGCTCAATTGCGTCGGCGAACAACGGGACAAGTATCTGTTGCCCACCGTAGCCGGCGAGATCAACGTCGCGCTCGGCATGACAGAGCCGAATGCCGGTTCGGATGCTGCCGGAATCAAAACGGCGGCGCGGCGTGATGGCGACGATTTCGTCATCAATGGCTCGAAGCATTTCATCAGCGATGCCGATCTTGCCGATGCCTTCATCGTCACTGCCGTCACTGACCCGTCGAAGGGCGCCAAGGGGATCAGCGCCTTTCTGATCGACCGGGACACGCCCGGTTTCACCATCGGCCGGATCCAGTACATGATGGGGCTGCGCGCCACAAATCACTGCGAGCTGGTTTTTGAAGATGCGCGATTGCCGCAATCGCAGATGCTCGGGCCGGAAGGATCGGGTCTGTTTCAGGCCTTGTCGACCATCAACCAGGTGCGTCTCGGCATGGTTGGCGGCCGGGCGGTTGGGATGGCGCGCAAACTCATGCAGCTGTCCATCGACTACGCCAATGAGCGCAAGCAGTTCGGCCAGAAGATTGGCGATTTCCAGATGGTGCAGGCCATGCTTGCCGACATGGCGACGGAAATTTTTGCGGCGCGCATGATGGTCCTCAATGCGGCCTGGGAGACAGACCAGGGCATGGATCCGCGCGCGAAAGTCTCGATGGTGAAGTACTACGCCTCGGAGATGCTCGGACGCGTCGCCGACAAGGCCGTGCAGATTTATGGCGGCATGGGCTATTGCCGCGAAATGCCGCTGGAGCAGCTTTATCGCGACGCCCGCGTCTATCGCATCTTCGACGGCGCCTCCGACATTCATCGTGCGGTCATCGCCCGCAGCCTTCTCAAAAACGGCGAGATGTCGCTCTGAGCACCCATTTTCCGAGCGTCGCCTTTGGACGCCGACCCTACACCGAAACAGACACGATAACAGAGACATAGCAACCATGCTTGATAAGATGAAGGTTCTCGGATTTACGCATTTCGTCCAGGGACCGGCGGCCTCGCAATATCTCGCCGACATGGGCGCTGATGTCGTCAAGGTGGAGCCGCTGACCGGGGCCTTCGAACGCAGCTACGGAGCCGATTCCGTGTTTGTCGGCGGTCTCAGCGCCACCTTCATGGCGGTGAACCGCAACAAGCGTTCGATTGCCGTGGACCTGAAGAGCGACAAGGGCCGCGAGGTCATCCATTCGCTTATCCGCCAGAGTGACGTGATCATCGAGAACTACCGGATCGGGGTGCTCGAACGACTCGGATTCGGCTATGACGAGGTCCGTCAGATCAAACCGGACATCATCTATGCCTCGGCGTCCGGCTGGGGGGCTTCCGGTCCGATGGCCAAGGCTCCGGGTCAGGATCTGCTTGTCCAGGCGCGCTGCGGTTTGGTCGCCGCCACCGGCAACCTCGAGACCGCACCGACGGTTCCGGGCGTGCCGATCGTCGATCAGCACGGCGCCGCCTTGCTGGCGATGGCGATCAGTGCCGCCTACGCCAGAAAGCTGCAGACGGGCGAGGGGACGCGCATCGAATCCAACCTGTTCAGCGCCGGCCTTGACCTGCAAGCGGAATCGATGGCAGCCTATTATTCCGGCAATCGGAATGCCGAGCGCCTCCGTCGAGATCCTCGCCTCGCATCCTGGTTTCTGCCGGCGCCCTACGGGGTCTTCGAGCTCAAGGATTGTCATGCGGTCATCAGCCTGGGCGGCGACATCGACCGGTTTGCCGACGCCATCGGGCACCCGGAACTCGTGGCTCTCGCAGGCGACCGCATGGCAAATCGCGATGCTTTCATGGCCTGTCTCGGCACCGAACTCGCCGGCTGGACATATCAGCGCCTCGATCAGGCGCTGGCGCCGCACGGATTGTGGTATGAGCGCGTTCAGGATTACGACGCCATTCGCAAAGATCCGCAGGCCCGGGAAAACGAGTGCTTCGAGGACATTTCCGTCAACGGCGAACCGGCCACCCTCGTTACCCACCCGGTGCGCTACGATGGAAAGACGCCGAAACTGCGCAGCATGCCGGCCACGCTCGGCGCCGACACCAGAGCCGTGTTGGCCGAGGCGGGCTGGAACGACGAAGAAGTTGATGCACTGCTCGCCGCCGGCGTCATTTATGATGGACAGAACGGGCATCAGCCTGAACGGAGTTGAACCATGAACATTGCGCTGCGCGACGTATCGCTGTCGGACCGCTACACACAGGATGCGGGCACGCTGTTCCTCAGCGGCACACAAGCCTTGGTACGGCTGCTGATCACCCAGCGCGAACGCGACCGCAAGGCCGGCCTCAACACCTCCGGTTTCGTCTCCGGTTATCGTGGCTCCCCCCTTGGCGGCCTCGACATGGAACTCTGGAAATCGCGTGATCTGCTGAAAGAGCGCTCCATCATCTTTCAGCCCGGCATGAACGAGGATCTCGCCGCCACGTCGATCTGGGGCACCCAGCAGATCGACAGCCTTCCGGGCAAGACCGTCGATGGTGTCTTTTCCATGTGGTACGGCAAGGGCCCGGGCGTTGATCGCTCGGGAGATGCCTTCAAGCACGGCAACTATGCCGGCACCACCGAGCACGGCGGCGTGCTTGTCGTGTTTGGCGACGACCATCCGGGCAAATCCTCGACCATAGCGCATCAGAGTGAACAGGCGCTGTCCGCCCACATGATCCCGGTGCTCTACCCGGCAAATGTCCAGGAAGTGCTGGAATACGGGCTGTATGGGTGGGCGTTGTCGCGCCATACCGGCCTGTGGGTTGGCATGAAGACCGTCAACGAGACGCTCGAGACCGCAGCCACGATCGACGTCGATGCCAATGCTCCGGATCTGGTGCCGCCAAACCAGAGCGAGGCATCCGCCGATATTCGTCCACAGGCCGATTACGGGCCCCAGCGCGACGAGAGTGTCGTGATGCGTCTGCGTCTGCCGCGGGTGCATGAATTTGCCCGCGCCAACCGCATCGACCGGCGCACCCTTGGCCAGCCCGGCGCCCGGCTCGGCGTCGTCGCCACCGGCAAGGCTTATTCCGATCTCCTTGACGCGCTCGATCTGCTCGGTCTTGATGAGGCGCGTGCCGCAGCCCTTGGTCTGTCCGTCTACAAGGTCGGAATGATCTGGCCTGTCGAGCCGACCGGGCTGAAATCCTTTGCCCAGGACTGTGAGGAACTGTTCTTTGTCGAGGAGAAGCGGGCCTTCGTCGAGGATCAGGCGGCCCGGCTGTTGTTCAATGAGCCCAGTCGGCCGCGCATCACCGGCAAGTTCGACCCGGACGAGGCGCCGCTGCTCCCCGCCGATGTGCAGCTCGATCCGCGCACCATCGCCCGCGCTTTGGCGAGCCGCCTGCAGGCCCTCGGCCTGGCGGACGAGGCGCTTGAGGAACGGGTTGCGAAGATCACGGCTGCTGAACTGGCCGTCCCGGCCGCCGATCAGCCGCGCCGCATTCCCTATTTCTGCTCCGGCTGTCCGCACAATACCTCGACCAGGGTTCCAGATGGTTCCGTGGCGTTGTCAGGGATCGGCTGCCATGCCATGGCCATGTGGATGGATCGCGACACGCTCAAGCCGGTGCAGATGGGCGCCGAGGGCGCCAACTGGATAGGCCTGTCGCATTTCACCGGCACCGAACATGTCTTTCAGAACATCGGTGACGGCACCTATTCGCATTCCGGACTTCTGGCCATCCGTGCCGCCGTTCTCGCCGGCGTCAACATCACCTACAAGATCCTGGCCAATGATGCGGTCGCCATGACCGGCGGCCAACCCGTCGAGGGCGAGCTTGTCAGCGACGATATCGTCCGCCAGGTGCTTGCCGAAAATGTCGAGCGCGTCGTCGTCGTCACCGACGATCTCGGCCGCACCGAAATCTCTGTCGCCGGCGTCGATATCGTTGATCGCCGCGAACTGCCGCGCATCCAGGGCGAACTGGCACGCACCAGGGGCGTCACCGTCATCGTCTATGAGCAGGTCTGCGCCGCTGAAAAGCGCCGGCGCCGCAAGCGCAAGACGATGCCTGACCCGACAACGCGCGTCTTCATCAACGAGGATGTCTGCGAAGGCTGCGGCGATTGCTCGGTCCAGTCCAACTGCGTCAGCATCCTGCCGCAAGAAACCGCGTTCGGGCGCAAGCGCAAGATCGACCAGTCATCCTGCAACAAGGACTATTCCTGTGTTGAGGGATTCTGCCCGTCCTTCGTCACGGTCGAGGGCGGCAAGCCGCGCAAGGGGGGAGGCGCCATTGACCGCGACCGGTTGAAGGGTCTGCCGGAAGTTGATCTGCCGCCGCCGGCAGTGTGCAATGTGCTGATTACCGGCGTTGGCGGCACAGGCGTCGTCACGGTCGGCAGCGTCCTCGCGATGGCCGCCAATCTGATCGGCATGGGCGCCAGCTGCTACAGCATGACCGGGATGGCGCAAAAGGGCGGCGCCGTGTACAGCCATCTCCGCCTGACCGCTTCCCCCGATGACCTCGGCGGTTCGCAGGTCAATTCGGCCAGCGCCGATCTGCTGCTCGGCTGTGATCTCGTCACCGCTGCCAGCGCCGATGGTCTGAAGACCTGCGATGCGGGACGCACCCGCGCCCTGCTGTCCGACAATCCAATGCCGACCGCGGCATTTCAGGGTGACCGCGATTATCGCATCGACGCCGAGGCGCTGACCGCCAGGGTCGGGTCCGCTGTCGCCGAGATGCGCGCCATTGATGCCGACGCGATCGCCGAGCGTTTGCTGGGCGACCGCATCGCAGCCAACATGTTCATGGTCGGCTATGCCTACCAGATGGGCTGGTTGCCCCTGCCGCTTGCCGCCATCCGCAAGGCCATTGAACTCAACGGTGCCGCCGTCGAGTTCAATCTTGACGCGCTGGATCTCGGACGTCTGGCGGTGATCGACCCTGAGGCGGTCGCGCCGCAAAAGACCGCACCCGTCACGCTGGATCGGCTCGACGATCTCGTTGCGCACCGCGTTGCCCATCTTCGCCGCTATCAGGGCAGGCGCTGGGCGCAGCGTTACGAGGCAACGGTGCGCCGGGTCCACGCCGCCGAAGAAAAGGCGCTGGGCGCCGGCACCGATGAGCTCGCCAAGGCGGTGGCCTTCAATCTTGCCAAGCTGATGTCCTACAAGGATGAATACGAAGTGGCGCGCCTTTATGCCGATACCGCCTGGAAAGCCAGGCTCGACGAGGCCATCGACGGCTATGATCGCATGTCGCTCTGGCTGGCGCCGCCTTTTTTGAGCCAGACCGATCCGGCAACCGGACGGCCGCGCAAGAAGAAATTCGGCCCGTGGATCTTCACCGCAATGCGCGGTCTCAGCCATCTGCGTTTCCTGCGCGGCACCCCGCTCGATCCGTTCGGCCGAACCCCGGAGCGTCGGCAGGAACGGCAGCTGATCGCCCAGTACCAGGCCGATCTCGACCCCCTTCTTGCGGATCTCGGCCCGGCCAACCATGAAGCGGCCGTCGAACTGGCACGCCTTCCCGAGGCGATACGCGGATTTGGCCCGGTCAAGGAAGAAGCGATCGCGCTGGCCGCCAGCCGCCGCGCCGCCTTGCTGGACCGCCTGCACGCCTCGGGGCCAGCGCAGCACCCCAAGGCGGCGGCCTGATCGGCCCGCGCCTTGGGATGACGGGAGAGTCTGGCATGACGAGAAATCCGGAAGGATGAAAGGGATTTGATGGACGCAGCTGTAACCCCCGGGACGCCATCCAGCCGGTTGTTCAGCCCGCTGGCGCTGCGCGGCGTGACGCTGAAAAACCGCATCGTCATTTCACCGATGCAGCAATATGCCTCCGATGATGGCGGTGAACCGGCGGCATGGCATTTCGAACACCTCGTGCGCCTGGCACAGGGCGGCGCCGGACTGGTTTTCACCGAAGTCGCCGCCATCGACCCGATCGGCCGCAACACCCATTTCGACCTCGGCTTGTGGTCGGACACGCAGACGGCCAGTTGGGCGCGGCTGGCCCGAAAGATCGCCGCGGCGGGAAGCGTGCCCGGCATCCAGATCGGCCATTGCGGCCGCAAGGCTTCCGTACAGGCCCCATGGGATGGCTTTGGCCCCCTTGGCCCCGAGGACGCTGCGAATGGCGAACCGCCCTGGAATGTCGTCGGCCCATCGCCGATTGCCGCCAATCCCGGCTGGCCGGTACCGGCTGAATTGACCATCGCGCAGATCGGCGACCTGGTGACGGCTTACGGTGACGCCGCACGACGGGCCGCCGAAGCGGGCTTTCAGGCGATCGACATCCACGCCGCGCATGGCTATCTCATCCACTCCTTTCTCTCGCCGATCAGCAATCACCGCCAGGACGCCTATGGCGGCGACCGTGCCAATCGCATGCGCTTCGCCCTCGAGGTAACGCGCGCCGTGCGCGCCAACTGGCCCGATCATTTGCCGATCTTCGTGCGCATTTCCGCGATCGATGGCATGCCGGAAGGGTGGGACATCGATGATTCCATCGCTCTGGCGCGCGAACTTTCATTGGCCGGCGTCGATGTCATTGACTGCTCGTCGGGCGGCCTGACATCGCGCTCGACGACCGCCGCCATTCAGCGTCCGCAAGGCTACCAGGTGCCTCTTTCAGCAAAAGTGAGGGCCGGGGCAGGGCTCACGACCATGGCCGTCGGGCTGATCCGCCAGCCCGCCTATGCCGAATCCGTGCTGCAAGACGGCGATGCCGACCTGATCGCCATCGGGCGCGAAAGTCTGCACAATCCGTTCTGGCCCCTGCACGCCGCCGTCGAACTGCTCGGCGAAGCGGGCTATGCCCATTGGCCGCCACGCTACGGCTGGTGGCTTGAGCGCCGTCTCGGGCAACTCTCCCCCGAGAATGCGCCGCGGCACCGCTGAACGGAGCGCGCGCGGCGAACAGCGCTGTCAGATCTTTGCGAGATATTTCTCGACACGCCGCTGAAACGCCGCGCGGGTCTCCGCGGTCGATTGATCCATGGAATAATGGGCGAGATACAATGACTTGCAGCGTCGCGCGCACAGGGCCCGCACGCCGCGCAGCAGCATGCGCCGTCCCGGATGCCCCATCAGGTTCGACCAGGTGCGCGTCGCGCCGCAGGTGGTGATGACGCCGATAAAGCGGATTTGCGTCAACAAGGGCCGGATCGGCCGGTCACCGGGACTGAGCTGATAGGCGACATTCGGCGTCAGGACGCGATCCAGCCATCCCTTCAACATCGCCGGCGGGCCGTACCACCATGTCGGATACACGAACAGCAGGCCCTCGGCCTGGCGCACGCGCTCGGCCTGAGCGGGCAGGGGATGCGTGTCGAGCGTCGTCGCGTTGTAGTGCAGTTCCTCCTCGCTTTGCATCACCGGGTCGAATTTTTCGTCATACAGATCGAGCAGATCGACCTCGTGCCCGGTGATCTTCAGGGTCCGGATCGCCGCTTCGCGCAATGCTGCGCAGTAGCTTTCCGCAACGGGGTGGCAATAGACAAGCAATATCCGCATGATGCCTCCGGAATTGGCGCTGCCGCTGCTGCGAACTCCTGCGCAGCCAGCCGATTGCGATGAAAATAGGGCGGATCGGACGGACGGGGAATGCCGCTTCTGGCACAGGCGGCACTTGACCACGTCGCCATTGCAACGGAAGACAGGGCATCAACGGATGGCAAACAGGAGTGCCGGATGTATCGCAAGATCTGGTGGGGCGATTTCGCCGCGACCGAATTTGACACCATCGATGCCAACGGCACGATCGCGGTGGTCCCGGTCGCGGCCATCGAGCAGCACGGCCCGCATCTGCCGCTGTCCACCGACACGGCGATCATGGAAGGCATGCTTGCCACCCTGATACCGCAGATCCCGCAGGATCTCGACATTCGCATCCTGCCGATCCAGGCGGTCGGCAAATCCAACGAGCATCTCTATGCCCCGGGCACCCTGACCATACCGGCAACCACCCTGATCGATCACTGGCTGGAACTCGGCCATTCGATCGCCCGCGCCGGCATCCGCAAGCTGGTCTTCGTCACCTCGCATGGCGGCAATGAGGAAATCATGGCGATCGTCACGCGCGAATTGCGGGTCCGGGCCCGCATGATGGCCGTCAAGTCGAGCTGGTCGCGCTTCGGCCTGCCGGACGGGCTGTTCAGTGACACCGAACGCCGCTACGGCATTCACGGCGGTGATGTCGAGACGTCCCTGATGCTGCATTTCCGGCCCGAGCTCGTCGCGATGGACAAGGCGGAAAACTTCGTCTCGGCGGTGAGCCGCGCCGAAGAGCAGTTCGACATGCTCAAACATACCGGACCCTTCGGTTTTGCCTGGAGTGCGGTGGATCTCAACCCCTCCGGGACCGTAGGCGAGGCAGCCGAGGCCACTGCTGAAAAGGGCGCGCATACGGCAAAACTGCAGACGGACGGTTTTCTCGCCCTTCTCCAGGAAGTGGCACGAGCGCGACTGGATGACTGGATCGCCTGAACCTATTCCAGATCGAGACCGGCGATCCGGTCGACGACATCGGCGGGCAGCCGGGTGACAAATTTGATTTCCAGCGTATGCAAGCCCTGCGATTCCACTTTGGCCGGAATGCGCGCTTTGATGCCCGGCACGAAAAGATAGGTATCGACGAGCTTGGCCGGCATGTTGTCAACCGCAAGCAGGCAGGCATCCTCGCTGATATTGACCAGCCGCGCCGCCAGCTGCACGCGCGCTTCCTGGCCCTTCTGGCGCAGATGCAGCACCACCGGGCAACAGGCATCCCTGCGATAGGAGGGCGCGGGCGCCAGGCCGCCGAGCTGGGTCAGACGGTAGCTTTTCTTCGGTTTGCTTTTCAGCAGCGAGAGGTTCTTCATTTCCATATGCCCCGTTTGTCCGAATTTTCCGCTTCGAAGCTTAAGAAAAGCTGAAAACGATCCGGCGAATTGCATTCCCCTAAGGAATCCACATCTTCAGGTAGTAATAGGGGCATCAGGTTACAAAACCGTTGCTCTGCGCTAATCTGTGCGCCGTCGGGATTCTCCTCGGTGATGCCCGTCAGGGCTTGTTCGGTTTGGCAGCGTCGTCGGTGACGGACTTTCCCTCCTTGATCCTTCGGCAAGTCTGTCCATCTCTGCGCTTAACATCTTCAATGACAACGTCCGGTCTGGAAATTGATCGGACCGGACACGGCACGCTTCCCACCGCCGACAAGGCTCTCACCCAAGGAAAGAAGGCGCTCATTCACGATCATCTCGACCATGCCTCAAATGAGACAGTCAGACTGCTTCCACGCGTGCGGCGACGGTCAATCGATGTGTTCAGGGAAATCGCGAAGAAAATGTGATGCCGACCGTTCTCACCCATAACATCCTCGTCACGCCCGGCCTTCAAGGACCGCATGACGGCACCGACCCGCAGGGCACGTTCGCGCTCGACCAACGCCAAGTGCATGCCGTCGTCATCGACGACACGCATGCCGCCCGGCACGGCCGGAGCTGAGGCGCGTGGAAGGTCTCCTCGAACTGTCTGGCCTGTTCGCGCTCTCTTTCCTGGCGGCCACGATACTTCCGGCTCAATCGGAGATCGGATTGGTGGGGCTTCAGCTCGCCGGATATCCCATCGTCCTGCTGGTCGCCTTCGCGAGCGTCGGCAATACGCTCGGCGCGGTTGTCAACTGGGGGCTCGGACGCGGTGTCGACCGGTTCCAGAACCACCGCTGGTTTCCGGTCTCCGCGGCTCATCTGGATCGCGCGTCGGCCTGGTATCGCAAATGGGGGCGATGGAGCCTGCTGCTTTCGTGGATGCCTTTCGGCGGTGACGCGCTCACGGTAGCGGCCGGGGTCCTTCGCGAGCCGTTCTGGAGTTTTCTCCTGCTGGTCGCCTTCGCCAAGACGGCACGGTACGTGGTCCTCGCCACGGCGACGGTGAAGCTCACCACATGATGTGGCTGTTCCAGGACTGACGGAACCTTTTGACACCGCGCCAAACCGGCGCGCCATCGCAACCGCAAGCAACCACCGGGTGTCGCGTGTCGGCTTGCCGTGCGAGAGGCTCGTGCGACCAGCAAGTCGCACGAAAGTCGCACCTTCCGCATCCGCTCTGGGAGCAAAAGGCCAAGCGACCGACGTGGCATGGAAAAATGGTGAGCGCGCAGGGGTTCGAACCCTGGACCTACTGATTAAAAGTCAGTTGCTCTACCAGCTGAGCTACGCGCTCCCGAACCGGCGCGCCTGTGAGCGCCTCCCGGGTGGCGCGGAACATAGGCACGGCCCGTCCGCTGGTCAACACAAAATCCGTGCTTTTGCGCGGCATTCCCCGGCCCATTCCCCCGGGCCATTCCCCCGGTCATTCACGGTGCCAAGCACCGGCACCGCCGCAGCGTGCCGCATGGGCATTGGGCGCCTCGGCCAAATTGTCGCAAGCCGCGCCGGAAATTGTGATTGGTCAACGCCAATCGTCGCCGGTACAAGCCGCGGCGAGTGATAGGCATCAGGAACCGGCGCGGCCCAGGCTCGAAAGCCGGCCGGAACAAACGCGACAGGGGCACAGGACCACGTGACGATTGCCGATATTCCGCTGCTGACGGCGATCCTTGCCGGCGCCCTGTCGTTTCTCTCGCCCTGCGTGTTGCCGCTCGTGCCGCCCTATCTGTGCTATATGGCCGGCGTGTCCTTCGAGGATCTGCACCGCGCCAACCAGCCCGGCGGCGCAGCGGCCACTGCGGCCACTGCGGCCGACGCCGCGGTTGCCCGGCGCGTGCAATGGCAGGTGCTGCGCGCCGCATTCATCTTCACGCTCGGCTTTGCGACGGTGTTTGTGGCGCTTGGCGCCGGCGCCTCCTCCATCGGCGGAATTCTGCGCCAGAACATCGATCTGTTCGCCCGGCTCGGCGGCATCCTGATCATCATCATGGGCCTGCATTTCATGGGTGTTTTCCGCATCGGTCTGCTGGCCCGCGAAGCCCGCTTCGCCGGCAGCGGTCAGCCGGCCACCCTGACGGGCGCCTATGTGATGGGGCTGGCCTTCGCCTTCGGCTGGACACCCTGCATCGGCCCGGTGCTCGGCGCCATCCTCGGCGTTGCCGCCTCGCGCGATACCGTCGGCTCCGGCGCCGCGCTGCTGGCGCTCTATTCCCTTGGCCTGGCGGTGCCGTTCTGGATCGCGGCGGGCTTTTCCGGCGCCTTCATGCGCTTCCTGCAGCGCTTCCGCCGGCACCTGGGCACGGTCGAGAAGATCACCGGCGCGCTGCTGGTGCTCACCGGCATCCTGTTTCTGACCGGCGGCATGGCGCGAATGGCCTACTGGCTGCTGGAAACCTTCCCGACGCTCGGCGCCATCGGCTGATTGTCCGGCCCTGCGCGAAGACCTAGACCGCCGATCCCGCCGCCTGGCGGCGCGTATAGGGCCGGCGGAAGGTTGCCAGCACCAGCCCGGCCAGCACGGTGGCAATGCCGATGGCGTGATAGCGCTCGAACGTTTCGCCGAGCAGGAACACCGCCAGAGCCACGCCATAGGGCGGCATCAGATACATGAAGACGCCGGCGGTCGCAGCTCCGAGCCGTGCAATGCCGTATTGAAATCCTGAAAAGGACAGCAGCGAGGCGAACAGGATGATGCCGCCAATGCCGCTCCAGGCGGTTGCCGTCACCGGCATGCGCGCGCCGGTCAAAAATTCCCACAAGGCGAAGGGCGCCAGCAAAATGATGCCGGCGATGGCGTTCAGGCCGAACTGCGCCAGCGTCCCGAGCGACGGTCCGGCGCCCGGGTCCGAGCGGCGGCGCAGCAACACCGAATAGGCCGCCCAGGATATGGCGGCGCCGAACAGCAACAGGTCGCCGCGATTGAAATCGAGCGCCAAGAGAACGTTGACATCGCCGCGCAGGACAATGATCGCCACGCCGGAAAAGCCGATCAGGATGCCCAAAAACTCGCGCCAGCTGATCGGACGGCCATAAAACAGCCGCTCGATCAAGAGGATGATCAGGGGCGAGGTGGTGTAGATCAGCGTGCCGTTGGTCGCCGTCGTCGTTTGCAGCGCCAGATAGACGATGGCGCCGCAGATCCACATGCCGAGAAAACCGAGAAGCAGCCAGTGGCCGGTATGCGCGCGCAGATAGGCGCGCGCCGGCTTGCGCGCCGCATAGACCCACGGCGCCAGAAAAAGCGCCGCGCCGGTCCAGCGCAAAAAGGCCAGCGTGAACGGTGCCACTTCCGGAATGGCCAGCCGCCCGAAGATCAGGTTCGAGGAGAAGAACAGCGGTGTGATCAGCATCACCAGGAACGGCAGGGTGAGGCTGGCATCGCCGCTCTCGCCCGAACCCGGACTCTGGCCCGCACTCTGACCAGGACTCTGGCCCGCACCCTGGCTCGCGCCAGGGCCTGCAGATACGCCGCGGCGGGTAGATTGGCTGGTGGACTTGGACATGGAGCCCCGCTATGTGCGCTGCGGACGAGGGTGGTGGCAGATGCTATACCGGGAATCACCTGTCGGCGGAATGATCAGAAACGGAGATTTTCAGATGCAGCGCAAAAGTCTGGCGGTGGTGTTGGCCGCCGGGGATGCCACACGCATGAAGTCGTCCTTGACGAAGGTTCTGCACCCGGTCGGGCACCGGCCGATCATCGCTCATGTCACGGCCGCCGCCGCCGCCGCCGGCGTCGACCGGATCGCTCTCGTCGTTGGGCGCGATGGCGACAGGGTGCGCGATTCCGCCGCCGCCTCCGGCATCCCGGTCGTCGCCGTCGAGCAGACCGAGCGCAAGGGCACCGGCCATGCCGTGCTGATGGCGCGCCAGGCGATCGAGGCCGAACGCTTCGATGACGTGATCGTCCTTTACGGCGATACGCCGCTGATCAACCCGGACAGCCTGCATGCCGCCATGGCGGCGCGCGCCGCCGGTGCCGATATGGTGGTTCTCGGGTTCGAGGCGGAGGATCCCACCGGCTACGGACGGATGATCACCGACGGCGACGAATTGCTGGCGATCGTCGAGGATCGCGAGGCCAGTGACGCCGAGCGCGCGCTAAAATTCTGCAATGGCGGCATCATCACCATGGATGGACAAAGCGCCGTGTCGCTGCTCGAGGCGATCGGCAACGACAACGCCAAGGGCGAATATTACCTCACCGATATTGTCGCCATCTGCCGCCAGCGCGGCGGCCGCGTCGTGGCCCTCAAGGCGCCCGAAGCGGATCTGATGGGCTGCAACACCCGTGTCGAGCTCGCCGAGATTGAGGCCGAGTGGCAGCGCCGCCGCCGCCATGAGATCATGCTCTCGGGCGTGACCATGCTCGATCCGTCCAGCGTTTATCTCGCCCATGATACAAAGATTGCGCCGGATGTGATCATCGAGCCGCATGTCTGGTTCGGCCCCGGCGTGACGGTCGCATCGGGCGCCCGCATTCACGCCTTTTCCCACATCGAGGGCACCGAGATCGGCAACAATGCCAGTATCGGACCGTTTGCGCGCCTGCGTCCGGGGGCGCGGCTGGCCGAAGGCGCCAAGGTCGGTAATTTCTGCGAGGTCAAGAAGGCCGACATCGGGGCGGGCGCCAAGGTCAACCACCTCACCTATATCGGAGATGCGACGATCGGCGCCGGGGCCAATATCGGCGCCGGCACGATCACCTGCAATTATGACGGGGTCAACAAGCATCGCACCATTGTCGGCGCCGGTGCCTTCATCGGCTCCAACACCTCGCTGGTGGCGCCGGTGGAGATCGGCGAGGGCGCCTATATCGGCTCGGGGACGGTGGTGACGAAGAATGTCGAAGCCGATGCACTGGCTCTGGCGCGCACACCGCAGAGGAACCTGCCGGACAAGGCCGCCACGCTCAGGGCCCGGGCCGAGGCCGTTAAGCAACAGCGCAAGTCGTCGAGTTAGGCCGCTGCGGGTTAAGAACGGTCATGATAAGTGACACGCCGGAAAAGGTGCCTTTGCTATAGCAGCATAGGCGGGGCTATAGCAGCATAGGCGGGGCTATAGCGGCACTTGCGGTACGGGCGGGCCGAAAGCGGCCAACGCTTTACGGGAGACGATGGAATGTGTGGAATTGTCGGGATCATCTCAAGCGCCGACGTCGCGCCGCGACTGATCGATGCCTTGAAACGCCTCGAATACCGCGGCTATGATTCAGCCGGCGTCGCAACCCTGCGCGACGGCCACATCGAGCGCCGCCGCGCTGAGGGGAAACTCGGCAATCTCGAGCGGCGCCTAGAAGGCGATCCGCTGCCCGGACAGATCGGCATCGCCCATACCCGCTGGGCCACGCATGGCGCCCCGACAGAAAACAATGCCCATCCGCATACGGCCGGCGATGTCGCCGTCGTCCACAACGGCATCATCGAGAATTTCGCCACTCTGCGCGAGGAGCTTGAGGCGGCTGGCGCGCAGTTTCAGACCGAGACCGACACCGAAGTTGTCGCTCAGCTGGTCTCGCGCTACCTCGCCGATGGCATGGCGCCGCGCGAGGCGGCCCGCGCCGCCCTGGCCCGCCTGGAAGGCGCCTATGCGCTCGCCCTCCTGTTTGCCGGCGATGAAGAGATGATCATCGGCGCCCGGCACGGTCCGCCGCTCGCCGTCGGGCATGGCAATGGCGAGATGTTCCTGGGCTCTGACTCCATTGCATTGGCGCCCTTCACCGATGAGATCACCTATCTCGAGGATGGAGACTGGACGGTGGTCACCCGCTCCGGCGCCGAATTCTATGATGGCGAGGGCCAGCCGGTGACGCGCAGCCGCAAGATCAGCCGCGGCGCCGCCTATGTGGTCGACAAGGGCAACCACCGCCATTTCATGGAAAAGGAAATCTACGAGCAGCCGGAGGTCGTCACGCACACTCTGGCCCATTACATCGATTTCGCGAAGGGCGAGATCAGGGACGGGGCCGACAAGCTTGATTTCGCCGCCCTCGACCGGCTCGCCATTTCCGCTTGCGGCACGGCCTATTACGCCGGGCTGATCGGCAAATACTGGTTCGAGCGCTATGCCCGCCTGCCGGTCGAGATCGATGTCGCTTCCGAGTTCCGCTATCGCGAAATGCCGCTCACCGGCAAGATGGCGGCGCTGTTTGTCTCGCAGTCCGGCGAGACCGCCGACACGCTTGCTTCGCTGCGCTATTGCAAGGGCGAGGGGGTCGCGATCGGCGCCATCGTCAATGTCGCGGAATCGACCATCGCCCGCGAAGCCGATGCGGTCTTTCCTACGCTGGCCGGTCCGGAGATCGGCGTCGCATCGACCAAGGCCTTTACGTGCCAGCTGGCCGTTCTTGCCTCACTGGCGCTCGCGGCGGCCAAGGCGCGCGGCACGCTCACGCGCGCTCAGGAGAGCGAGATGGTCCAGGCTCTGGTCGAGGGCCGGCGCATCTTCGGCGAGGTTCTGCGCTCGGTCCAGCCGCGCATCGAGCGGTTGTCGCGTGAATTGAGCCAGTACAAGGACGTGCTCTATCTCGGGCGTGGAACCAATTACCCGCTGGCCCTCGAAGGGGCGCTCAAGCTCAAGGAAATCAGTTACATCCACGCCGAAGGGTATGCCGCCGGCGAACTCAAGCACGGGCCGATTGCCCTGATCGACGAGGCGATGCCGGTGATTGTCATCGCGCCGCATGACAAGCTGTTCGAGAAGACGGCCTCGAACATGCAGGAAGTGGCAGCGCGCGGCGGACGCATCATTCTGATCACCGACGAGAAGGGCGCCCGCGCCGTCTCGCTCAAGACCATGGAAACGATCATCCTTCCGCAGGTCGCCGATATCGTCACGCCGATCCTGTATGCGCTGCCGGTGCAGCTCATCGCCTATCACACCGCCGTTTTCATGGGCACCGACGTCGATCAGCCGCGCAATCTCGCCAAATCGGTCACGGTCGAATAAATCGCTGCCAAAGCGGGCCGCTTGCTGAGCCGCAGCCCTTGTCGAACCGCCGGGCACCCCTCATATTGACAGGCGTGCGGCGGCGTCTCTCGCAGCCCGGGTCCTGACAGGCATATGACATGAGCGATAGCTTGAAAAAAACGAGCGCTGGAATGCGCTTGCGACGCTATTTCCTGACGGGACTGATCGTGGTCGCGCCGCTGGCAATCACCGCCTGGCTGACCTGGACATTCGTGCTCTGGGTCGATGGCTGGGTCAAACCCTATCTGCCCAAGGCCTATAATCCCGATTCCTATCTGCCCTTCGGTGTGCCCGGCTACGGTCTCCTCGTTGCCCTGGTGGCGCTGACGATCGTCGGGTTCCTCACCGCCAGCCTCGTCGGGCGCACGGTGCTCGGCTTTGGCGAAAGCCTGCTCAACCGCATGCCGCTGGTCCGCGTCGTCTATCGCGGTCTCAAGCAGATTTTCGAGACGGTACTGGCCGAGCAGAACAATTCCTTCAAGCGGGCGGCGCTGATCGAGTATCCGCGCAAGGGCCTCTGGTCGATCGTCTTCGTCGCCACCGAGACCAGGGGCGAGGTCGACGCGCGCATGCCGCAGCAGGAGACCATTTCGGTCTTCTTGCCGACGACGCCGAACCCGACCTCCGGATTTCTGCTGTTCGTGCCGCGCAGCGACGTCATCTTTCTCGACATGTCCGTCGAGGAGGCCGCCAAGATGGTGATCTCCGCCGGTCTCGTCGCCCCGGAGTATCCGAAGAAAATGCCGGCGGAAACACCAGGGGCCCCTGCCGCTCCGGCGCTGGCCAAAGATACCCCGCCGCGAAACGACCTAACCGGCACGTAAGAAGCGAATCGCCTCGTCGCGGCGCATCAGGTAAAGCAGCATGCGCAGGGCCGGGCCGCGTGGACCGGAGAGATCGGGATCGGCGGCAATGACATTGCGTGCGTCCGAGCGCGCCACTTCAAGCAGATCCGCATGAGCCGCCAGATTGGCAAGGCGAAATCCAGGAAGACCGGATTGCTGCGTGCCAAGCAGATCGCCTTCGCCGCGCAACCGCAGATCCTCCTCGGCGATGCGAAACCCGTCCTCGCTGTCACGCAGCACCGCCAGCCGCGCATGCGCCGTCTCGCTCAGCGGGCCGTGGTAAAGCAGGATGCAGCTTGACGCTTCCGTGCCGCGCCCGACGCGGCCGCGCAACTGATGGATCTGCGCCAGTCCGAACCGTTCGGCGTGCTCGATGACCATGATCGTCGCATCCGGCACATCGACCCCCACCTCGATCACGGTGGTCGCCACCAGCAGCCGCGTGTCACCGCGCTTGAAGCGCTCCATGGCGCGGTCCTTGTCCTCGCCGGACATCCGTCCATGCACGACATCAAGCCGCGCCGCATGCCCCGGGCCGAGGGCTTTTTTCAGGCCTTCAAACCGGCTCTCGGCGCTCATCAGATCGCTCTTGTCGCTGTCCTCGACAAGCGGACAGATCCAGTAGATTTTCCTGTCGCCATCAAGCGCGGCGCGCAAGCGCTCGACCACATCGCCGAGGCGTTCATCGGGCACGGTCACCGTGGTGATCGGCTTGCGTCCGGCGGGTTTCTCCGTCAATTGCGAGACGTCCATGTCGCCGAAAGCGGCGAGCACCAGCGTGCGCGGAATGGGCGTCGCGGTCATCACCAGCATGTGCGGCGCCTGGCCCTTGGCTGTCAGGCGCAGGCGCTGATGCACGCCGAAACGGTGCTGCTCGTCGACCACCGCATAGGTGAGGCGGTGAAAGACGACCGTGTCCTGAAAGAGTGCGTGCGTGCCGACAATGATCTGCGCTTCGCCCGAGGCGATGCGCTCCAGCGTGGCCGTGCGTTCACGGCCCTTGCTGCGCCCGGTCAGAAGATCAACCCGGATCCCGGCTGCGGCCGCAAGATCCTTCAGTGTCGCATGATGCTGCCGCGCCAGGATCTCGGTTGGCGCCATCAGCACCGCCTGGCCGCCGGCCTCGACGGCATCGGCCATGGTCAACAGCGCGACGATCGTCTTGCCGGAGCCGACATCGCCCTGCAACAGCCGGATCATGCGCGCATCGAGCCGCATGTCGGCCAGCACCTGATCGATCGCCTCGGTCTGGCTGCCGGTCAGGCCATAGGGCAGGGCACCGCGGATCTTCTCGCGCAACAGCCCCTTGGCGGCGATCGCCTGTCCCGGCAATTTGCGCAGCCGCCCCCGCACCAGGGACAGCGAGATCTGCCCGGCCAGCAATTCGTCATAGGCCAGGCGGCGCCGCGACGCGTCCTGCGGCTCGAAATCACCCGGCTCTTCGGGATGATGCAGCCGCATCACCGCGTCACCGAAGCGGGGCAGGGCCGCCTTCGCAATGAATTGCGGATCGGCCCATTCCGGCAGCACCGGCAATTGCGTCAGCGCCGCGTCGATGGCCTTGCGCAGCATTTTCGCCGACAGGCCGGCGGTCAGCGGATAGACCGGTTCGACCAGTGGCAGTTCGTCCTTGTCATCGGCCCCGACAATGTGGTCCGGATGCACCATCGACGGGCGGCCGTTGTACCAGTCCACCTTGCCGGAGACGAACACTGTCTCGCCGACCGGCAGCAGCTTCTCGAGCCATTTCTGCTGCGCCTTGAAGAACACCAGCGAGATCTCGCCGGTCTCGTCATGGGCATGCACCCGGTAGGGCACATTGCCCCGGCCGCGCGGCGCCGGCTGATGACGGTCGATCGTCAGGGACAGGGTCACGATTGTCCCCTCCGGCGCATGCGCCACGCCGGGATTGTGGCTGCGGTCGATCAGCGTGTAGGGCGCAAGCAGCAGGAGATCGATGACACGGGTGTCTTCTGGGCCGTCGCGGCCGGTCACCCGCGCCAGGGCTTCAGCCAGTTTCGGACCGATGCCGGACAGGGTATCGACGGGGCGGAACAGGGAATCGAGTTGGTGTGGGCGCATGCGCCACCATGATGCGGAAAATGCGCCGATGGCAAGGTTTGCGAGGCTGACAAGACCCGCACCTTCGGCTATGCACACGGGCGCAACCCGAAAAGGATGACGATGACCGGTACCACCCGAAGCAGTGCTGATCTGGATCCGCGCCGCCGCCGCCTCCTGGTGCGCGCCTGGCGCCGCGGAATCCGTGAAATGGACCTGATGCTCGGCGGCTTTGCCGATGCCGAGATCGACGCGCTGAGCGAGGCGGATCTGGCCGCCTTTGAAGCCCTGCTCATCGAGGATGATGCCGACATTCTCAACTGGATCACCGGCGAGAAAGCGTGCCCCGCCGATTTCGACACCGCCCTGTTCCGGCGCATCGCGGCCTATCGTCCATCCTTTGACGGCAAAGGCAATCACATCGCGGCGCGGGCCAAAGACCAATGATCGATGTCGTTCCTGTCAAACGGGTTCGCGCCGCCGCCGGACCGGTCACGCTTGCCGCCGTGCCGCCCGGCATGGACGCCTTTGTGCTCGCCGCCCTGGCGCGTCAGGGGCCGCCGCTCGCCTATCTGATTTCCGACGGCCAACGCCTCGCCGAGCTGGAGCAGAATCTGGCCTTCATCGCGCCGGATATCCCGGTGCTGACTTTGCCGGGCTGGGATTGCCTGCCCTATGACCGCGTCTCGCCCGGCGCCGAGGTCTCGGCCCGCCGCCTCGACGCTCTTGCCTCGCTGGCCGCCCTGTCGGAACAGCCGCACGGCGCCATCGTGCTGGTCACGGTCAATGCGGCGCTGCAGCGCGTGCCGCCGCAGGAGGCCATCCGCGCCCTTGGGTTTTCCGCGCGCGCCGGCGCAATTTTGAAGATGGAAGATCTGGCGGCGCGCTTCGAGCGGCTCGGATTCGAGCGCATCGCCACCGTCCGCGAAGTCGGCGAATACGCCGTTCGCGGCGGCATTCTCGATGCCTGGCTCCCCGGTGACGAGGAGCCGGTGCGGCTTGATTTCTTCGGCGACACCTTGGAAACGATCCGGCATTTCGACCCGGTGTCGCAGCGGTCCAGCGGCTCGGTCAGGGAACTGACGCTGAACGCCATGAGCGAAGTCTCGCTCGACCCGGACACGATCAGCCGTTTTCGCGCCAATTATTTGCGTCACTTCGGTGCCGCCACGCGCGATGATGCCCTGTATGTGGCGATCTCGGAAGGTCGCCGCTTTGCCGGCATGGAGCACTGGCTGCCGCTGTTTTACGACGAAATGGCCACCGTCTTTGACTATCTTGCCGGCTTTCAGCTCGTTACCGATCATGTCGTGGTCGAGGCCGCCGGCGAGCGTCACGCCCAGATCATCGATCACTATGAGGCGCGCGCCGAGCAGTTGCAAAGCCACAAGCCCGGCACGATGCAGACGGCACCTTACAAGCCGGTGCCGCCATCCGAGCTCTATCTCGATCAGGAGGCGCTCGCCGCCGCGCTCGATCAGGCCGGTGCCGTTCGCCTGTCGCCGTTCAGCGAGCCGGAAACCGGGGCGCGCCAAGTTTTCGAACTCGATGCCCGCGTCGGACCGCGCTGGGCCAGCGAAGTGGAAAGCCGCCAGGACGAAGGGCGCGTCAATCTGTTCGACAAGGCCGTCGCCCATATTGCCGACAAGCGCGCCGCCGGCGCCAGGGTGCTGATCACCGCCTGGAGCGAAGGTTCGCTCGACCGCCTGCTGCAGGTGCTTGAGGAACATGGCCTCGAGCGGGTCAAGACCATTGCCCGTCTCGATGAATTGTCGCGGCTCAAGCCGGGTCAGGCGGCCGCCGCGGTGCTGGCTCTCGAGGGCGGTTTCGAGGCTGGCGAAACCGTGGTCATCGGCGAGCAGGACATTCTCGGCGACCGTCTGGTGCGCCGCTCCCGGCGCAAGAAACGCGGCGCCGATTTCATCACCGAGGTCGCCGGCCTCGATGAAGGCGCGCTCGTCGTGCATGTCGAGCATGGCATCGGCCGTTTCGTCGGTCTGAAGACGATCGAGGTGGCCGGTGCGCCGCATGCCTGTCTCGAACTGCATTACGCCGGCAATGCCAAGCTGTTCCTGCCCGTCGAGAACATCGAACTGCTGTCGCGCTACGGCTCCGAGAGCGAAGGCGTCCAGCTCGACAAGCTCGGCGGTGTCGCCTGGCAGTCGCGCAAGGCGAAACTGAAAAAGCGCCTGCTCGATATGGCTGGCGGCCTGATCCGCCTGGCCGCCGAGCGGCACATGCGCACCGCGCCGGCCCTGATGGCGCCGGAAGGACTTTATGACGAGTTCGCGGCGCGCTTTCCCTATGACGAGACGGACGACCAGATGGCCGCCATCGACGCGGTGCGCGAAGATCTCGCAGCCGGTCAGCCGATGGACCGCCTGATTTGCGGCGATGTCGGCTTTGGCAAGACCGAAGTGGCGTTGCGCGCCGCCTTCATCGCCGCGATGAACGGGGTTCAGGTCGCCGTCGTCGTGCCGACGACGCTGCTCGCGCGCCAGCATTTCAAGACCTTCAGCGATCGTTTGCGCGGCTATCCGGTGCGCATTGTTCAGGCCTCGCGCCTGGTGGGCGCCAAGGAATTGGCGCTGACCAAGCAGGAAGTGGCCAGCGGCAAGGCCGATATCGTCATCGGCACCCACGCGCTGCTCGGCGCCAGCATCAGTTTCGCCAATCTCGGTCTCCTGATCATCGATGAGGAGCAGCATTTCGGCGTCAAGCACAAGGAGCGGCTGAAGGAACTGAAATCGGACGTGCACGTCCTGACCCTGTCCGCCACACCGATACCGCGCACATTGCAGCTGGCAATGACCGGCGTGCGCGAATTGTCGCTGATCACCACGCCGCCGGTCGACCGCATGGCGGTGCGCACCTTCATCTCGCCCTTCGATCCGCTCACCGTGCGCGAGACGCTGCTGCGCGAACATTATCGCGGCGGCCAGAGTTTCTATGTCTGCCCGCGCGTCAGCGACCTGTCGGAAGTCGCCGCCTGGCTGCGCTCGGATGTGCCGGAACTGAAGGTCGCCATCGCCCACGGCCAGATGCCGCCTGGCGAACTCGACGACATCATGAACGCCTTCTATGACGGCCAGTATGACGTGCTGTTGTCGACGACCATCGTTGAATCCGGCCTCGATGTGCCGACAGCCAACACGCTCATCGTGCACCGCGCCGACATGTTCGGCCTCGCCCAGCTCTACCAGATCCGCGGCCGCGTCGGCCGGTCGAAGGCGCGCGCCTTCGCGCTCCTGACCTTGCCGGTCAACCGTGTGCTGACGACCACCGCCGACCGCCGCCTGAAGGTCCTGCAATCGCTCGACACGCTCGGGGCCGGCTTCCAGCTGGCAAGCCACGATCTCGACATTCGCGGCGCCGGCAACCTTCTCGGCGAAGAGCAGTCCGGCCATATCAAGGAAGTCGGTTTCGAACTCTACCAGCACATGCTCGAAGAAGCGGTGGCCGAGATCAAGGGCGGTGATGAACTGGCCGATACGGGATGGTCGCCGCAAATTTCCGTCGGCACGCCGGTGATGATCCCGGAAGATTATGTGCCCGATCTGCATCTCCGGCTGGGCCTGTATCGCCGCCTCGGCGAAATCACCGATATTGCCGACATCGACGCTTTCGGAGCCGAGCTGATCGACCGCTTCGGGCCGATGCCGATCGAAGTCGAACATCTGCTGAAGATCGTCTTCATCAAGTCACTGTGCCGCAAGGCCAATGTCGAGAAGCTCGATGCCGGTCCCAAGGGTGTCGTCGTGCAATTCCGCGACGGACAGTTCCCCAATCCGTCCGGCCTGGTGCAATACATCTCCGGACAGGGCAGCCTGGCCAAAATTCGCGCCGACCAGAGCGTTTTTCTCTCACGAGACCTGCCGACCGGCGAAAAGCGCCTGGCCGGCGCTGCCGTGGTCATGAGCCGTTTTGCCGAAATTGCCCAAGCCGCCTGATCAGGCACATCGACCGGAAACCTTGGTCGGACACCGCCCGACGGCACGTTGCGGCGAAAGGATGGCGCTCGCTATTGCGGGGTGCCGGAGGCCGGTTCAGGCGCGGCGGCGGCGCGACGCAGCGCCTCGACCAGCTGTTCAGCCGGCTGCGCGCCGACCAGCGCGTATTTGCCCGCGACGATGAAACACGGCACACCCTCGATCCCGAGTTGCCGCGCCACATCGATCTCGCCTTCGACCTTGTCGCGGTCGGCCCCGTCGGCGAGTAGTTTCCTGACGATTTCCGGGTCGAGCCCGCCTTCGCTCGCCGCTTCGATGAGCGTTGCATCCTCGCCGATATTGCGCCCTTCCTCGAAATAGTAGCGGAACAGGATCGCCACCATGCGGGCCTGCGCCGCCGGCCCCTGCGATCCGGCCCAGCGGATCAGCCGATGCGCGTCGATCGTGTTCGGCGCCACCGCGATGGCCTCGAAGTCGAAGGCAATGTCCTCCTCCGCCCCGGCATTGCGCACGGCCTGATAGGCCTGGGTGGCGCGCGCCGCGCCGCCGAACTTGTCCTCGAGGTAGCGCTTGCGGTCCTTGCCCTCCTTCGGCAGGCTCGGATCGAGCTGATAGGGGCGCCAATGCACCTCGACTTCCAGTTCGCCGTCAAGGCGCTCGAGCGCCGTCTCAAGACGCTTCTTGCCGATATAGCACCACGGACACATCACGTCGGATATGACATCGACCGTCAGCGGCGCGGCCGCCTGGCCCGGGGCAGGGGTATCGGTAGAGCTCATCAAAATGTCCTTCCTTGCAATGGATTAGCGCCCGAGGCCGTGGCGACGTCTATTTCACTGACGTGTCCCACCACGCCGGGAAATAGGTGCCGTAGAGCGGCGTCATGCCACCGGGACCGGTCACCCGCTGCCAATGCGCCAGATAGCCTTCGCTCAGATGATAGGTCGGTACGACGTAGTAACCTGACAGCAGCACGCGATCGTAAGCCCGCACGGCGGCCTGGAAATCCTCCAGTTCGCGGGCGTTGAGCAGCGCATCGATCATCGCGTCGACGGCCGGATCGGCAACGCCCGCATAGTTGAACGAACCGGGTACGTCCCTGGCGGCCGAACCCCAGCGCCCGAGCTGTTCGAATCCCGGCGACAATGAGGAGGGATAGGATTTGATGATCACGTCATAATCGAATTCCTGCGAGCGCTGCTGATACTGCGCGTCATCAACCGTCCGGATTTCAACCTCGATGCCGAGCGGCGCCAGCGAGCGCTGATAGGCGATCGCCATTTTCTCCTGACCTTCGTTCTGGGTCATGATCTCGAAGGCGAGCGGCTGTCCGGACGGATCGAGCATCTTGCCCTCGCTGATGCGGTAGCCGGCCTCGACCAGCAATTCATAGGCGGCACGCTGGATGCGCCGGTCGCGCCCCGAAGCATCGCTGACCGGCAGCCGGAACGACCCGTCGAGCAGCGAAGGCTCGACCGCGTCCAGGAACGGGGCAAGCAACGCCTTTTCCGCCGCGCTGGCGGCGCGCTTGTAGCTCGACAGCATCGAGCCCTGCCAGAAACTCTCGGTCCGGGTGTAGACATTCTCGTAGAAATTCTTGTTCACCCATTCGAAATCAAACAGCATCGTCAATGCCTTGCGCACATTGCGGTCGGCGAAGGGGGGACGGCGCAGGTTGAACACGAACCCGTACATGCCCGAAGGCGTCTGCTTGTTGTAGGTCTTCTTGACGACGGCGCCCGACTTGGCCGCCGGAAAATCATAACCGCGGATCCAGTTGGTCGCCGAGCCGTCCGGATAGACGTCGAACACGCCCTTCTTGAAGGCCTCGAACTGCGTCGTTGCCGACAGGAAATATTCGATGACGATCTGGTCGAAATTGTCCTGGCCGCGCTTCACCGGCAGGTCCTTGGCCCAATACTCGTTGTTGCGCTCGAAGGTGATCCGCTCGCCCGGTTCCACCGCCGCGACCCGGTAGGGGCCACTTCCGATCGGTGGGTCCAGGCTGGACTGGTCGAAGCTGTCCACATCGGTCGCATGTTTCGGGAGGATCGGCGTCATCGACAGGATCAGCGGAAACTCGCGATTCGACTTGTCATTGAAGGTGAAGCGCACGCTGTCGACATCGATGATCTCCATCTTCTCGACCCGGTCGAGGCGCGTCGAGAAGGGCGGGCGGCCCTTGTCGCGCAGTAGCTCGAAGGTGAACACAACGTCTTCGGGCGTCACCGGCTTGCCGTCGGACCAGCGCGCCTTGGGATTGAGATTGTACTGGATGAAGGTCCGGTCCTCGTCCATCTCGACGGTTTCCGCCAGCAGACCGTACAGCGTGAAGGGTTCGCCCGCCGAGCGCATCATCAGCGGCTCATAGACAAGATTTCCGAACTCGGTATCGATGATGCCGCGCGCCGTGGTGCGCATGCTTTTCAAGATGAAAGGGTTCAGGCTGTCAAACGTGCCAACCACGCCATAGGTGATCTTGCCGCCCTTCGGCGCGCGCGGATTGGTGAACAGCAGATGCGTGAAATCGGCAGGCAGGGCCGGCTTTCCATGCATGGCGATCGCGTGGACCGGCTCGCTGCGGGCCGGCTCGCTCCCGCCGATCATCACGCCGGCGAGGACGGCACCGATCATTGTGGCAATCCGCATGCCCCTCGCGCCAATCGATCTCATCGCCATCACATCTCCCTGGGTCTGTCGAATCTCCTGCGCGACACTAGCACGGCGATTGTGGCGGCTTCCAGAATGCGCCCGCCTTAACGTCCGGCGTCGTCGAGCTGCTCAATGTCGCGTTCTGACAGTTCGATCTGAACGGCCCCCTGAACCTCTTCCAGCTGATCGAGGCTGCGGGCGCTGACGATCGGCGCCGTCACGCCGTCCTTGGCCATCAGCCAGGCCAGGGCCACTTGCGCCGGCGCCGCACGGTGGTCGGCGGCGATGGCGCGCAGCGCCGTCATCACGCGGCTGCCGCGGGCATCGAAATACTCTGCCACCCGGCCTTCGCGCGCCGCTCCGGCGACGTCTTCGCGCGAGCGGTACTTGCCGCTCAGAAAGCCCGATGCCAGCGAGAAATAGCTCACCACATCCAGCTTATGCGCTCTCACGGTGGCGGCGAGGGCACCTTCGAAATCATCCCGGTCGAGCAGATTGTATTCCGGCTGGATGATCTCGTAGGCCGGCAGATCATTGGTTTTTGCAGTTGCCAGCGCCGCCTCGATGCGGTCCGGCGAATAGTTGGAAGCGCCGATCGAGCGGACCTTGCCCGCTTTCTGCAACGTGCCGAAGGCCTCCAGTGTCTCTTCCAGCCGGACCGCCGGATCATCCTCATGTGCGAAATAGACATCGACGAAATCGGTTCTCAGCCGGCGCAGCGAATCCTCGATCGCGGTTTCGATATTGGCCGCCGACAAGCCGCGCCGATCCGCCTTCTTGGCCACCTTCGTCATCAGGATGACCTTGTTCCGGGACTTGCGTGCGGCCAGCCATTCGCCGAGAATCGCCTCGGATTCACCGCCCGAATTGCCTGTCGCCCAGGCGGAGTAGACATCGGCCGTATCGATCGTTGCAAAGCCGCGATCAAGCAGGCGGTCGAGAAGATCGAACGAGGTCTGCTTGTCCGCGGTCCAGCCGAAGACGTTGCCGCCAAATACCAGCGGCGCCGTTTGCAGTCCGTGATTTCCGAGTTTTCGCAATTGCATGCCAGGCACCTCCGTGGATTGTTGCGGCTGAATCTGTTCGCCATGCATGGTTCGTCAACGGCCGATCGGAATTTTGCGGCGCCCAAGCCTCCACCACCGCCCAACCGGCGCAAAACTCGCCGCGCGATAGGCGCCAAGTTCACCGCGCGATAGGCGTCAAGTTTTTGCAGGCCGGGACGGGGCGAGGGGTGGCTTTCGCGCTCCCATCGCGATAACACGGAGCGGGCACCGGCCTTCCTCTCGCCGTATTTGGCGAACAGAAGCGCCGCAGGATGAAAATGGCGAGGAACCGCGCCTGCCGACTTTGTGGCGCAGCGCAGGTCACCGATCGCCGGGGCGTTTGCAGGAGAATCTGATTCCCATGACACTGACTTCGAAATCCATTGCAAAGCTTGCAATTGCCGCCAGCTTTGCTGCCGCGACCTTCGCAGCGCTGCCCGCCAGCGCTCAGCAGCAGGCGGCGCCCCGCCAGGGGTGGTACAAGGTCTGCACCAAGCAGGAAGACAATGATGTCTGCATTGTGCAGAACATCATCTCGGCCCCGTCCGGTCAGCTACTGACGGCGGTGGGTCTGATCGAGGTGTCCGGCAAGGTCAATCGCAAGGTGATGCAGGTCTCCGTTCCTTCGGCGCGGATGATCCAGCCCGGCATCAATCTGCAGGTGGATGGCGGCAGCGCGCAGCGGATCGAATATTCGGTGTGCATGCCTGACAAATGCGTCGCCGAGGTGCTGCTCACCGACCAGATGATTTCCTCGTTCAAGCGCGGTGGCGAAATGGTTTTGACCTCGGTCAACTTCCAGCGCACCCCGAACCCGATCAAGATCACGCTCGAAGGCTTTACCCAGGCCTATGACGGCGAGCCGATCAAGCAGTCGGAATTGCAGGAGCGGCAACGCTTGCTGCAGGAGGAAATGTCGAAAAAGGCCGAGGCCGCCCGCAAGAAGCTCGAGGAAGCGCAGAACGCCGCCAAGCAGCAGCAGTAGCAGCTTTCACGCTTCAAAGATGAAAAGAGCCCGGAAGCCATTGGTTTCCGGGCTTTTTTCATGATCGATGCACGCTCGGCCGATGCGGCGCGGTGGCTGCGAAGAACGGCGGCTCAGTGGCTGACCTGCATGATCAGTGGCTGACAAGTTCGAGCGGCGGATAAACCCCGTTGCTCGGCGCGCCGAAGAACTCCCGCAATTGCGGGTGCCGCAGCGGGACTCCGCTGGTATCCTCGACCAGATTCTGCTCGGAGACATAAGCGACATATTCGCTCTCGTCATTTTCAGCGAGCAGATGATAAAAGGCCTGGTCTTTGCGCGGCCGCACCTGTTCGGGAATGGCATTGTACCACTCCTCGGTATTGGCAAACACCGGATCCACGTCGAATATGACGCCGCGAAACGGAAAGATGCGGTGTCGTACGACCTGACCGATCGCAAATTTGGCGGTTCTGGCTGTTATCTTGCTCTTTTCCATGCTGCAAAGATGGGCATTTCCGCCGGAAAAATCAACCTTCCGGCCCCCGCGCCGCTTGACGCTTCGCACCTGTCTCTCTAGCCACAAAGAGGCGGCACGTATGCGCAAATGCAGCAGCCCGTTGCGGCTGCAGGGGCCTGACAGGGCAGGGGCGGTCGGCGGCGAAGGGACACCCGGATGGCTGAAATCGCAGGCTTGGTTCTTCCGTTTTTCGGGCTCATCCTTCTCGGCTACGTGACCGCCCGCATCACCCGCCAGCCGGCGGCGGCCATGGGCTGGCTCAACACCTTCATCATCTACCTCGCGCTGCCGGCGCTGTTCTTCAAGCTTCTCGCGCAGACGCCCGTCGAACAGCTGGCGCGCTGGGATTTCGTTCTCACCTCGATGCTGGCGACCTATGTGATGTTCGCCATCGTCTTCGCGCTGGCCATACTTTTCCGCCGCGCCCTCATTCCCGACGCCACCGTCCAGGGACTTGCCGCCGCCTATGGCAATCTCGGTTACATGGGCCCCGGCATCGCCATCCTTGCCTTCGGCGAAAAGGCGGCGGTCCCGGTGGCGTTGATCTTCTGCTTCGAGAACATCATGCATTTCATCATCGCCCCGATGATGATGGCGCTTGCCGGCGACGACGACCGGCCCGCCGGGCGCCTGGCGCTCGACGTGCTCGCCAAAATCGCCTTTCATCCGTTCATCCTCGCCACCATGGCCGGCATCGCCGCAGCGGCGATCCAGTTCACCCCGCCGGTGCCGATCGAACGCCTGATCGACTATCTCGCCCAGGCAGCGGCGCCCTGCGCCCTGTTCGCCATGGGCGTGACACTGGCTCTCAGGCCGCTGCGCCGGGTGCCGGCGGAACTCGGATACATCGTTCCGATCAAGCTCGTCCTGCATCCGGTCCTGATGTATCTGGCCATGAGCTGGGTCGGAAACTTCGAGCCGATCTGGATCTTTACCGCAGTGCTTCTCGCCGCGCTGCCGACCGCCACCAACGTCTTCGTCATCGCCCAGCAATACGGCGTCTGGATCGAGCGTGCCTCGGCAACGGTGCTGGTGACGACAGTCGCCTCGGTGGTCACCGTGTCCACCCTGTTGTGGCTGATCACCTCAGGAACGCTGCCGGCCGACCTTTTCCCGTAGCGACTGGCGCAGCCATCGCCCCAGCGGCGGCCGCTGCCGGCGCGGTGTCAGCCCCTCGCGCATGGCGAGAATCTTCAAGGGCTGCAGCGCGCTCAACGCCGCCAGGCCGCCGGCGCGGAGCATCTGCACCGGCAGAAAATCGTTCAGCAGTGTCCGGTTGAGCAGGTCGACGCCGAATGTCCGGCTGCGCACATCGATCCGCCGTGCCCGGTCGTAAGACAGCGCCGCGGCAGGCGCTTCAGCCGGACCGCCGGCGTCGGCCAGGCGCTCGATCGCCTGCTCGATGTCGCGCAGGCCGAGATTGAGACCCTGCGCGCCGATCGGCGGAAAGGCATGACCACTCTCGCCGATCAGGAAGGTGCGCCCCCTGGCGAAATTCTCGGCGATCAGGCCCGCCATCGGGAAGGACTGCATGCCTTCTTCCACTTCCACCGCACCGAGCAGCGATGCCATCAGCGTTTCGACCCGCAAATTCAGCGCATCCGCCGGCAGCGCCATGACGGCATCGACATCATCGGGTCGCATCGTCCACACGAGGCTCGACCGGTTGCCAGGCAGCGGCACCTGGGTGAAGGGACCGGTGTCCCGGTGAAATTCTGTCGAGATGTTGTGATGCGGTAGGCGATGCTGGAAATTGAGAACGATCGCGGACTGGGGATAGCTCCAGTTGCGGGTGGCAATGCCGGCGGCCTGGCGGGCGACCGAGTTGCGACCGTCAGCCGCCAGCACGGCATCGGCGCGCACCTGGCTGCCATCGCTCAGCGTCAGGGTCACGCCGTCCTCATCCGTCTGCGCCCCAGCCAGCACATGCGGAATGCGCACGATCGCATCGCAGCCCGCAACGCGGTCGGTCGCAGCCCCGAGCAGCGCGGCGTTCGGAATGTTGTAGCCGAACGTCTCCAGATCGATCTCAGAGGCGCGGAAGGTCACCGGCGGCGCGCGAAACAGGCGCGTTGTGCCATCGATGATGCGCATCGTGCTCAACGCCGCAGCTTCCGGGGCCACGGTTTCCCAGAGCCCGTATTTGCGCAACATCGCAACCGATCCGGACAGCAACGCCGTCGTGCGCCGGTCACTTGCAGCCGCCGGAGCGAGAAAGGCGGTGCGCCATCCCTGCCGCGCCGCGGCAAGGGCGGCAAGGCTGCCCGCCAGACCGCCGCCAACCACCGCGACATCGAAATTCTCCGGCGTCTCCATGTCAGTGCCTCCGCTCATTCGCCTCGCTTGTGAAAGCCACCCGGCACATTGACGACACCTCGGCGCATTTCCACGGCATTGTTTCAGGATCTACCGCGCCGACCACGCTTTTTCCATGGCTGCGGCACGGCGAAGACCCTTTTTACCCTGCAAGCCGACCGGTCAACGCCGACGAGAGCAGCATGTTAGCGGTGGACGCCTGACCTCAATCTGCTACTTGAAGCGGGGGCAAGAAGCATCGGGCGAGGGGAAAGATCGCCTTTCTCGCTGTGCGCGCCACGCCATGCCAGTTCAGGGATCAGCAGTTTGAAGATACCGTTTTTCAAGTACCGGCGCGTTCCTTACGCCGAAATTCGGGCCTTTTCCGTGCACATCCTGACGGCCAGCGGCGCCTATCTTGCATTTCTGGCCGTGGTCGCCGCCGGTGAACAGCGCTTCATCGACATGTGGTGGTGGCTCGGCCTGGCATTGGCCGTTGACGGCGCCGATGGCCCGATCGCCCGCAAGCTGAAGGTCACTGAGGTGCTGCCGAACTGGTCCGGCGTGATGCTCGACAACGTCATCGACTACGTCACCTATGTCCTGGTGCCAGCCTACGCGCTGTACCAGAGCGGCCTGATCGGCGAACCCTATTCCTTCGTCGCTGCCGGATTGATCGTCGTCTCCAGCGCCATCTACTACGCCGATATGGGCATGAAGACCGACGAGAATTTCTTCTCCGGCTTCCCGGTGGTCTGGAACATGCTGGTCTTCAGCTTCTTTGTCATCGAGCCATCGGAAGTCACGGCCTTTGTCATCGTGCTGTTCGCGGTCTTCGCAACCTTCCTGCCGATCAATTTCCTGCATCCGGTGCGGGTGAAGCGCCTGCGGCCGCTTAATCTCGCCGTCTTCGCCATCTGGTGCATCCTCGGCGGTGCCGCACTTCTTCTGCATTTCCGCTCGCCGCTCTGGCTGCAGTGGGGCGTGACGCTGTCGGGCCTGTATCTTCTTGTCATCGGCGCCATACTCCAGCTGCTGCCGTGGCTCGGTAAAAAATAAACGGATCAAGGAGCATTCAATGAGCAAGGCAATCGTCGTCTCCCGCACCGGCGGACCGGAAGTGCTGGAATGGAAGGACCATCCGGTCGGCGATCCCGGTCCGGGCGAGGTGCGGGTGCGTCACCACGCGGTCGGCCTGAATTTCATCGATGTGTATTTCCGCACCGGGCTCTATCCCGCGCCCGCCGGCCTGCCATTTGTTCCCGGCAATGAGGGCGCTGGCACCATTGTTGCCGTCGGCGAAGGTGTCACGCTGTTCAAGGAAGGCGACCGCGTTGCCTATGCCGCCGGCCTTGGTGCCTATGCCGAGGAGCGGCTGATGCCGGCCGACAGGCTCGTCAGAATTCCCGAAGCAATCGGCTTCGAAGCGGCGGCCGGCGCAATGCTGCAGGGCATGACGGCCGAATATCTCGTCCGCCACACCTTTGCCGTCAAGCAAGGCGACACGGTGCTTGTGCATGCCGCTGCCGGCGGCGTGGGTTCGCTTGCCGGACCCTGGGCCAAAGCGCTCGGCGCCCGTGTCATCGGGACGGTCGGCTCACAGGCGAAGGCCGAGCGCGCCCGAAAGCTCGGCTATGATGAAGTGATCAACTACCAGGACGAGGATTTCGTCGCCCGCGTGAAAGACATCACCGATGGCCGCGGCGTCGATGTCGTTTATGACAGTGTCGGCAAGGATACGTTTCCCGGCTCGCTCGACTGTCTGCGCCCGCGCGGCCTGTGGGTCTCGTTCGGACAATCCTCGGGCCCGATCGAGCCGCTCAACATCGCGCTGCTCAGCCAGAAGGGGTCGCTCTATCTGACCCGCCCGACACTGTTCAACTACATCGCGACCCGCAAGGAACTGGAGGACAGCGCGGCGGCTGTATTCGATGCGATCGAGCAGAAGATTATCCGTCTCGACATCAACCAGCGCTACGATCTGCAGGATGCTGCAACAGCTCACAAAGACCTCGAAGATCGTAAAACAACGGGTACAACTGTACTGCTCCCTTGAATTTCTGTTGAAATTGGTGGAGCTTGTCTCCTTAAGCCCATGGGCTGGCCTGCAACGTATTCCGGGGGGGCAATGTGCAGGATCGGGGTAATGACGCGCTTTTGCTGGAAACTCGCGGCCTGACCAAGGTCTTTGGCGAGTTGAAAGCCTGCAACGAGGTCGATCTGAAGATCGCGCCTGGCGAGATCCATGCCTTGCTGGGCGAAAATGGTGCCGGCAAGTCGACCCTGGTCAAGATGCTGTTCGGCGTTCTTGATCCGACCGAAGGCGGCATTTACTGGAAGGGCGAGCCGGTGCGCATCGGCAGCCCGGGCGAGGCCCGGCGCCACGGCATCGGCATGGTGTTCCAGCATTTTTCCCTGTTTGAGGCGCTGACGGCGTCCGAAAACATTGCTCTCGTCTTCGACGAAAAGACGCCGATCTCGCAGATTGCCGAGCGTGCCCGTGCCGTTTCAGTCGAATACGGCCTGCCGCTTGATCCGCACGCCATGGTCGGCGATCTTTCGGTTGGCGAGCGTCAGCGCATCGAGATCATTCGCTGCCTGCTGCAGAAACCGGATCTGATCATCCTCGATGAGCCGACCTCGGTTCTCACGCCGCAGGAAGCCAACCGCATGTTCGACACGCTCGAACGTCTCAAGGCGGAAGGCACTTCGATCCTTTACATTTCGCACCGCCTCGACGAGGTGAAGCGTCTGTGCGACACCGCCACCGTGCTGCGCCACGGCAAGGTCGTGGCCCATTGCGACCCGCGCCAGGAAACCGCCACCACCCTCGCCAATCTGATGGTCGGCTCGGATGTCGAGGCCGTCAAGCGGCAGGCATCGGCTGCAACGCCCGGACCGCCCCTGATCGAGATCTCCAATCTTGAGCGCCCGCCGGCAACGCCGTTCTCCATTCCCCTGCGCGGTATCGATCTCACAGTGCGCGGCGGCGAACTTCTTGGCATCGCCGGCGTCGCCGGCAACGGCCAGGGTGAGTTCTTCGAGGCCGTCTCGGGGGAGTGGCGGCAGGAGCGCGCCGATACCATTCGCCTCAACGGCCGCAATTGCGGGCACAAGAACATCTCCGACCGCCGCATGGTGGGCGCCGCCTTCGTGCCGGAAGAGCGCCTCGGGCATGGTGCCGCGCCGGCGCTGCCGCTGTCCGACAATCTGTTGTTGTCACGCCATACCACCGACCGCCGCGCCATGGTCGGTCCGCTCGGTTTCGTGCGCATGGGCGCCGTCAAGGAGGCGACCCAGCGCATCATTCGCGAGATGGATGTACGCAAGAGCGGCGAGGATCCGGAGGCGGCGGCATTATCCGGCGGCAATCTGCAAAAATTCCTGATCGGCCGCGAACTCGACCGCGAGCCGATGGTTCTGGTCGTCGATCAGCCCACCTGGGGGGTCGATGCGGGCGCTGCCGCGCGTATCCGCAAGGCGCTGATCGACCTGGCGCGCGCCGGCTCCGCCGTTCTCGTCATCAGTCAGGACCTTGATGAATTGTTCGAGATTTCCGATGCCATCGCGGTAATGCATGACGGTCGACTGTCATCGCCATTGCCGATCGCCGAGGCCAGCTTCGAGAAGATCGGCCTGTTGATGGGCGGCGCCGAACCCGGGCACCAGGCCCACGCCCACGCCGAAGCGCACGCCAATACAGAGGGCTCCCATGAGCCGGGAGCACCGATCTGATGCGCCTCGAACTGATCAAACGGCCGCAGAAGTCGGCCCTGTACTCGGCGATTTCGCCGCTGCTCGCCCTGGTGCTGACCTTGCTGGCCGGCTTCCTGATTTTCTCATTGCTCGGCAAGCCGCCTGTCGCGGCGCTGCACGCCTATTTCATCGAACCGCTGAGCGAGGCCTGGCAATTGCACGAACTGGCGATCAAGGCGGCACCCCTGATCATGATCGCCGTCGGCCTGTCGGTGTGCTACCGCTCGAACAACTGGAATATCGGTGCTGAGGGCCAGTTTATCATCGGCGGCATAACCGGATCGCTGGTGCCGATCCTGTTTCCTCAGTTCCAGACCCTGTTCACCCTGCCGGTGATGCTGCTCCTCGGATTTATCGGCGGTGCCGCCATGGGCGCCATCCCGGCGTTGTTGAAAACCCGTTTCAACACCAACGAGATTCTCACCAGCCTGATGCTGGTCTATGTCGCGCAGCTGTTTCTCGACTGGCTGGCCCGCGGCCGCTTTCGCGATCCGGGCGGCAACAATTTTCCCGGCTCGATCCGTTTTCCCGAATCGGCGCGGCTCGGCGAAATCTTTCCCTCGCATGGCAGCGCGCACTGGGGCATCGTCCTGGCCATCCTCAGCGCCATCATCGTCTGGTTCATGATGCGCTTTCTGATGAAGGGCTTCGAGGTGAAGGTGCTTGGCGGCAGCCCGCGGGCCGGACGCTTCGGCGGCTTTTCCTCCACGAAGATGGTGTTCTTTGCCTTTCTGCTGTCGGGCGGCCTCGCCGGGCTGGCGGGCATCGCCGAGGTGGCTGGCGCCATCGGTCAGTTGCGCGAGACGATCTCGCCCGGCTACGGCTTTGCTGCCATCATCGTCGCCTTTCTCGGCCGGCTCAATCCGCTCGGCGCCATTGCCGCCGGCTTTGTCCTGGCGCTGACCTATCTCGGCGGCGAGGCGGCGCAGATGTCGCTTGGCGTCTCCGAAAAGGTGGCGCGGGTGTTCCAGGGCCTGTTGCTGTTCTTCGTGCTCGGTTGCGACACGCTGATCCACTACCGCATCAAGTTCATCTTTGGCGAAGCGGGCAAGCCGGCAACGGCGAAAGGGTAGGGCACCATGGACGTCAACATGCTCCAGAACATCCTTTTGACGATTGCCACGGCATCGACGCCGCTGCTGCTCGCGGCCATCGGCGAACTGGTGGTCGAGCGCTCGGGCGTTCTCAATCTCGGCGTCGAGGGCATGATGGTCATCGGCGCCGTTTGCGGTTTTGCCGGGGCCTTCATCACCGGCTCGCCATGGATCGGCGCGCTGGCCGGCATTCTCGCCGGTGTGCTGCTGTCGCTGCTGTTCGGATTCCTCGCCCTGTCTCTTGCCACCAATCAGGTCGCCACCGGCCTGTCCCTGACGCTTCTCGGCATTGGTCTTTCCGGCATGATCGGCGAGGATTTCGTCGGCCGCGCCGGCATCCGCCTGCCGCGTCTGGACCTGCCGGTGCTGAGCGATCTGCCGCTGGTCGGCAAGCTGCTGTTCGGACAGGACCCGCTGTTCTATGTCTCGATCGCGCTCACCGCGGCGGTGATGTGGTTCCTGTTCAAGACGCGCACCGGCCTGACATTGCGCTCCATCGGCGACAACCACAAATCGGCGCATGCGCTCGGCATCAACGTGCTTCTCTACCGCTATCTGGCCGTCATGTTCGGCGGCGCCTGCGCCGGTCTGGCGGGCGCGCATCTGTCGCTGGTCTACACACCGCAATGGGTCGAGAACATGACCGCAGGGCGCGGCTGGATTGCCCTGGCGCTGGTCGTCTTCGCCTCCTGGCGGCCATGGCGCGTCATTGGCGGCGCCTATCTGTTCGGCGCCGTGACCATCGGCCAGATCCATGCCCAGGCGCTCGGCATTCCGATCCCCTCGCAATTGATGTCGGCGCTGCCCTACCTGGCGACCATCGTCGTTCTGGTCTTGATTTCGCGCGACAGACGGTTGACGGTGATCAACACACCGGCGTCGCTCGCCCAGCCCTTTGTGCCGGACCGCTAGTCAAAGCTGTCCGCGCAGGATAATCAAAAAGAACCCCGCCGGCCCAAACCGGAAGACCAACAGAGAGGTGAACCATGAGAAAGACCCTTTTAGCACTGGCCGCAGGCATCGCGCTTGCCGCCACCAGCGGCGGTGCCGCGTTCGCGCAGGACAAGTTCAAGGCCTGTTTCGTTTACATCGGCCCGGTCACCGATGGCGGCTGGACGCAGGCGCACGATGAAGCCCGGCAATATGTCGAGGAACAGCTCGGCGACGAAATCGAGACCGCTTATCTCGAGAACGTCCCGGAAGGACCTGATTCCGAGCGGGCGATCACCCGCATGGCGAGATCTGGCTGCAACATCGTGTTCACGACCTCGTTCGGTTACATGGACCCGACCATTGCGGTCGCCGAGAAACATCCCGATGTGATGTTCGAACACGCCACCGGCTACAAGACCGCCGACAACGTCACCAACTACAATGCGCGCTTTTACGAAGGCCGCTACATTATCGGCCAGATCGCCGGCAATATCTCGGAGACCGGCACGGCTGGCTACATTGCCTCCTTCCCGATTCCGGAAGTGGTGATGGGCATCAATGCCTTTCTGCAGGGAGCCCGCTCGGTCGATCCGGATTTCAAGCTGAAGGTCGTCTGGGTCAACAGCTGGCATGATGCCGGCAAGGAAGCCGATGCCGCCAAGGCCCTGGTCGACCAGGGTGTCGACATCCTCACGCAGCATACCGATTCCGCGGCACCGATGCAGGTGGCCGAGGAACGTGGCATCCATGCCTTCGGTCAGGCCTTCGATCAGTCGGAAGCCGGTCCGACGGCTCAGAAGACGGCTATTCTCGACACCTGGGGTCCGTATTACGTCAAGCGGATCAAGATGGCGATGGACGGCACCTGGAAGGGCGGCGAATCCACCTGGGACGGCCTCAAGGATGGCATTCTGACCATGGCGCCCTATCGCAACATGCCCGATGACGTCAAAGCGATGGCCGAGGAAACCGAAGCCAAGATCAAGTCCGGTGAACTGCATCCTTTCACCGGCCCGATCAACAAGCAGGACGGCACCGAGTGGCTTGCCGAGGGCGAAACCGCTGAAGACGGCACGCTGCTCGGCATGGACTTTTATGTCGAAGGCGTTGACGACACGCTGCCGAACTAAGCGCTCACGACAGCCTCAAAATGCAAAGGGCGGCTGAAAGGCCGCCCTTTTTCGTTGCGAGTGCCACGTCATCCCGCAGCCACGATTGCCTGAGGGCGCCTAGACCAGCCCCTCGCTCTTCAGCGTCTGCCAGGTGTCATCCAGTGTCTTGCGCGCCGCCTTGGCCAGAAGGCCCGCTTCCTCTTCCGACAGGGTCAGCGGCGGCGAGATGATCAGACTGTCCCGCACCGCCCGCATCACCAGCCCGTTCTTGAAGGAATGGTCGCGGGCAATCGTCCCGACCCGGCCGACATTTGCAAAGCGCTTCGCAAGATCGCTCTTGTCCGGAACCAGCTCAAGGGCGCCGAACAATCCGGCCATGCGCGCCTCGCCAACCAGCTCGTGCTCTCCAAGCGCGTGCCAGAACTTCTGCAACACCGGGCCGATGTCGTCGCGCACCCGCTCGACCAGCTTTTCCTTCTTGACGATTTCCAGATTGGCAATCGCCGCCGCGCAGGCCGCCGGATGTCCCGAATAGGTATAGCCGTGATAGAATTCGCCGGCGGCGCTGTTGTGGAAGGCCTCGGCCACCCGGTCTGACATCACGACGCCGCCGAGCGGCAGATAGCCGGAGGTCAGCCCCTTGGCGATCGGCATGAAATCGGGAGTGGTGCCGTAATAGTCGGCCCCGAACCATTCGCCGACGCGCCCGAAGCCGCAGATCACCTCGTCGGAAATGAACAGAATGTCGCGCTTGTCGAGAATCTTCTTCACCTCCGGCCAGTAGGTGTCCGGTGGCACGATGACGCCGCCGGCGCCCTGGATCGGCTCCGCGATGAAGGCGGCGATCTTGTCTTCACCCAGTTCCTCGATCGCCCGATCGAGCTCTTGCGCCGCCCAGACACCGAAATCGGCTTCGCTCATGCCCGATTGCATGCCCTCGCCAAACCAGTAGGGCTGCTCGATGTGATGGATGCCGGGGATCGGCAGATCGCCCTGGCCATGCATTCCGCCCATACCGCCGAGCGATGCGCCCGCCACCGTCGAACCGTGATAGGCGTTCTTGCGCGAAATGATCACCTTCTTGTCCGGCTTGCCCATGATGTCCCAGTAACTGCGCACCATGCGCAGCACCGTGTCGTTGGAATCCGAACCCGACGAGCCGTAAAACACCATGTTCATGTGCGCCGGTGTCACCTCGGCGAGCATCTTCGACAGTTCGATGACCGGCAGATGCGAGGTCTTGAAAAACGTATTGTAATAGGACAATTCGCTCATCTGTGCCCGTACGGCCTCGACGATCTCCGAGCGCCCGTGCCCGACATTGACGCACCACAGCCCGGCCATGCCATCGAGAATGCGGTTGCCATCCGTGTCCCACAGCCACACGCCATCGGCGCGCGAGATCACCTTGCGGTCATCAATCCCGAATGTGCCGTGATCGGTGAAGGGATGCAGATGATGGGCGTGATCGGCCGCTTTCAGGTCGTGGGAAGACAAGTTGATGCGCATTTCGAACCATCCTGAACGATTTTGCCGGTATAGCGTGATCCGGGATTTGAAGATTGCGCGAATGTGTGCACAGAATTGAGCGCTCCACAAGAAGCGCGTAAAATCATATTTCAAGCCGGAGCCGGCCCGGTGCCGGTCACAGTTCAGAGTTGCATCATGACAAAAGACAGCCCCCTCCCGGCCGACGCAACGCGCTCGTCGCCAGCCGGCCCGCACGCCGACAAAGCCGCCGCCACGCCACAAGCCGGAACATCCGCCAATGCCGAGGCCGAGCAGTTTCTCATCGACAATCCCGATCTCGAATCGGTCGATTTCCTGATTGCCGACATCAATGGCGTCCTGCGCGGCAAATGGGGGCCGGCCGAGGCGATCAGCAAGGTTTGCGAGCCGGGCATCAATCTGCCGCTGTCGATCTTCGGACTGGACATCTGGGGCCGCGAGGTCGAGGCAACCGGCATCCATATCGAGACCGGCGATCTTGACGGCTATTGCCGCGCCGTGCCCGGGCGCATCGCCCGCGCGCCCTGGTCGAGCCGTCCGGCGGCCCAGGTCCTGTTGTCAATGTACACCGAGGATGGCGATCCCTACGAGATCGACCCGCGCAACGCCTTGCAGAGCGTCGTCAACCGCTTCTCGGCCAAGGGCCTGACCCCCGTCGTCGCCTTCGAGCTCGAATTCTACCTTGTCGATCCGGCCGCCTTCCGCAGCTCCGGGCGCATGGGCAAGGACGAGGGGCCGGGGCCAGACAAGCAGCACATGTATTCGCTGTCGGAACTGCGCGGCCAGAGCGATCTGTTCGCCGAGATCCGCAGCGCCGCATTGCAGCAGGGCTTGCCGATCGACACCATCATCAAGGAGGCGGCGCCCGGCCAGTTCGAGGTCAACCTCAAGCATCGCGCCGATCCGATGGCCGCCGCCGACGATACGGTCCTGTTGCGCCGGGCCATCGCCGAATGCGCCGAAAAGCACGGGCTGAAAGCAACCTTCATGGCCAAGCCGTTCCTCGAATGGCCGGGCAACGGCATGCATGTCCACGTCTCGGTGCTGGACTCCAATGGCGAGAACATCTTTGCGGGCAGCGAGGGGGACCAGCGCCTGCAGCATGCCGCCGCCGGCCTTCTCTCCACGCTGAAGGACACCTTGCTTCTCTATATCCCGAGCTTTAACGGCTATCGACGCCTGCAGGCCGGCTCCTATGCGCCGACGCGCATTGCCTGGGGGCGCAACAACCGCTCCGTCGTCGTGCGCGTGCCAGCCTCCGATGACAGGGCACGCCGTCTCGAACACCGCATGTCCGGCGCTGATTCCAACCCCTATTTCGTCCTCGCAGGGGTTCTCGGCGGTATCCTCGAAGGCCTGGAGACAGGCACGATGCCGCCGCCGCCGGTCGAGGGCAACGCCTACAGCGTGGCGCTGCCGCAGCTCTCCGACGACATGGACGACGCGATCGAGGACTTCGAACGCTCCGACTTCATCCGGCGCCTGTTCGGCACCGATCTGCGGCGTATATTCGCCGCCATCAAGCGCGAGGAACTGGCCGCTTTCGACAACGAGATCACGCCGCTCGAGCGCTCGACCTACCTCTGACAGCAACCGCATATTGGCTTGCCGCGGCCGGTCGGGTAAAACGGGATCGAAAGACCCGGTGGCTGCGATCCGATCCGCCCAATCGCGTCGCCGGCGGCGCAAATTGCCGCAGCTTTGCGGAATTTCGCCTTTCGGGTTGACCAGACAGCGTTCCTTGCGCATTCTGTTTGGGACATATAGGGTTTTTGCTATGGATTTCGACGCGTTTTTCGAGGCAGGTCTGCAGGGGCTGCGGGAGGCCGGCAACTATCGCGTGTTTGCCGATCTGGAACGCCATCACGGCGCCTTTCCGGCTGCCACGCGTTATCGCGAAGACGGGTCCAGCCAGGAGGTGACTGTCTGGTGCTCCAACGATTATCTCGGCATGGGGCAGTCGCAGGTCGTCACCGCCGCCATGAAAGAGGCGATCGATCGCTGCGGCGCCGGCGCCGGCGGCACGCGCAATATTTCGGGCACCAACCATTATCATGTGCTGCTGGAGCAGGAGCTCGCCGATCTGCATGGCAAGGAATCGGCGCTGATCTTCACTTCCGGCTATGTCTCGAACTGGGCGGCGCTTGGCACCCTGCTGGCACGCATTCCCGGCATTATCGTCTATTCCGACGCCCTCAACCACGCCTCGATGATCGAGGGCATCCGGCACTCGCGCTGCATCAAGCGGGTCTTCCGTCACAATGATCCCGAACATCTGCGCGAACTGATGGCCGCCGACGACCCGGCCGCCCCGAAACTGGTGGCTTTCGAGAGTGTCTATTCGATGGACGGCGACATCGCGCCGATCAGCGCCCTGTGTGACGTCGCCGAGGAATTCGGCGCCATGACCTATCTCGATGAAGTGCACGCCGTCGGCATGTATGGCGCCCGCGGTGGCGGCATTGCCGAACGCGAGGGCCTGATGCATCGGCTGACGGTTATTGAGGGAACGCTCGGCAAGGCGTTTGGCGTCATGGGCGGCTACATCACCGGCAGCAAGGCGCTGTGTGATTTCGTCCGCTCCTTTGCCTCTGGCTTCATCTTCACGACGGCGCTGCCGCCGGCGCTCGCCGCCGGTGCCACCGCATCGATTCGCCATCTCAAGCAGAGCCAACTTGAACGGCGCCGCCACAAGGATGCGGTTGCCAAGGTGCGCGCCGCGCTCGACCGTCAGGGCATCCCGCATATGGACAATCCCAGCCACATCGTGCCGGTGATGGTGGGCAACGCCTCGAAATGCAAATGGATTTCCGACGTCCTGATGGATCAGTACGGCATCTATGTGCAGCCGATCAATTACCCGACCGTGCCGGTCAAGACCGAACGCTTGCGGATCACCCCGACGCCGCTGCATAGCGACGGCGACATTGACCGGCTGGCCGGCGCCTTGAGCGATCTGTGGAGCCAGTGCGCTCTGGCGCGCGCTGTCGCCTAGGACATCGTTACGATTGCATCCTGATGCGGCTGGCTGCGCCTGAGCGGGTGGCGCTGCATCCGCGCGCTGTTGCAGAAACCCAGAGGTCCCAGGGGTCCCCGGGGGTTCCAGAGGTCATTGACCCTGCCATCTGCCGCTGCAATTATATGCAATTCTTGCCATATGGAGGATGCGATGGCCGATATCCGCTTCACCCGACGGGATATGCTGTCCCGCAGCCTTCACACGGCCCTATTTGCCGGCGCCGCTCTCGGCCTCTCGCCGATTGTCGCGCGGCAGGTGTTTGCCGCTGGCGATGCCGAACTGACCGTTCTCAGCGACGGCAACCTCGTCCTGCCGCTTGATTTTTCCTATCCGGACATCTCTCAGGAGGATCTCGCTGACGTCTTCGGTGGCGCAGCCTCCGTGCCGGAGCAGCTGACGCCCGATTGCAATGTCACGCTGTATCGACAGGGCGACCGGCTCGTGCTTTTCGATGTCGGCGCCGGACCGAATTTCATGCCGAGTGCCGGCCGCCTCGCCGAAGCACTCGATGCCGCCGGCATCGATCCCGCCGAGGTCACCGATGTGATCTTCACGCATGCCCATCCGGACCATCTCTGGGGGTTGGTCGATGATTTCGACGAGGTGGTCTTTCCGGAGGCGCAATTCCACATCGACGCCAATGAACATGCCTTCTGGACCGACCCGCAGACGCTCACCGACATGCCGGAAGCGCGCAAGAGCTTCGCTGTCGGCGCTGCATCGCGCCTGGCCCGCATCGAAGACCGCATCGCCTTGTTCAAACCGGGCCAGGAGGTGGTCCAGGGCGTCGAGGCCGTTGCCACCTACGGCCACACGCCGGGCCACAGCAGTTTTCTTGTGCATGGCGGGGCAGAGCCCGTCCTCATCGTCGGCGACGCGCTGACGCATGCCTCCATTTCGTTCGCCCATCCCGGCTGGCCGACCGGCGCCGACCAGGATGCGGCGACCGCCGCCGCAACGCGCGCGGTGCTGCTTGACCGCCTGGCGGGCGAGAAGGCGCGGATCATCGGCTATCACCTGCCGCATCCGGGTGAGGGCAGGGTGGAATCCACCGGCACCGCCTACCGCTTTGTTGCAGACTGATTGACCCGCGTGGGTCAGGCGCGGCTTGAAAGCGCCGCCTTGAGAAAGCCGAAGGGTGAGCCTTCCAGCAGCACACCGAGGCCGATGCGCGCGCCAAGCACCATGGCCGCCACCGCCATCGGCGCCGAGGCGGCCAGCACTGAAACGGCGCTGACCCCTTGTCCGATGGTGCAGCCAAGCGCGAACACGCCACCGCTGCCCATCAGGAAGGCGCCCAAAAGGTGCCGGCTCAGTTCGCGCGCGTCATCGCAGGCTTCCCAGCGCATGTCATCGGCGCGCCAGGCGGCAAAGGCGGCGCCGATAAACACGCCGGCCACCAGCCCGACGCCATAGTCGGGAATTTCGCCGGTCACCGCGATCAGTTGCAGGATCGCGTCTCCGACCGGCATCACGAATGAGCCGGCCTCGACCTGCACCGGACGCATCAATTGCGTCTGCAGCCCGCTGGTGATCAGCCAGCCGAGCGCGATCGCCAACCCGATGACCGAGCCGGCAATCAGCTTGCCGCGGTCGGCGCGAAACTGCCGGTCGCGCAGCAGCTGCAGGATGGTCACGCCGCCCAGTGTCAGCCCCAGCGGCACCGAAAGATCGACACCGGATAGCGCATTGAACGGCGCCGCCAGCGATTGTCCGCCGGTCCCGGGAAAGGCGATCGACAGCGGATCAAGAAACCATTGGCGAAAATGTCCGGTGACGCCGCGCTGCGCCGCAAGTGCCGCCAGTCCGATGCCGGTCAGCACCACCAGGGCCCGCAGATTGCCGCCGCCAAGCCGCACCAAGGCCCCGAAGCCGCAGGTGCCGACCAGCGCCATGCCGAAACCGAACAGCAGGCCTCCCAACAGCGCCCCGGCAACCGGCAGCGGTTCGGTCAGGTAGAAGCTGTCGCTCGTTTCGGCCAGGCCCAGCGCCACGAAGAGCTGCGTGCACAACAGCGCCGTCGCCGCCGCCAGGATCCACGACCGCAATCCGTTGGAATCGCCCGCGAACCAGTGCCGCTCCAGCGCCGACATCGTGCAGAAATGGAAGCGGCGCGCTACATAGCCGACGATCACGCCGACCGCGACACCGGCAAACGGCAGCAGCCAGCCGCCGCCGACAAGTCTCAGCAGAAAATCCATGGCGTCTCCTCCCCGAAACGGCATGCAGTGTATCTGTCCGCCCGGCGCGAGACGCGCGGACTATGTCTTCGCGTCCTCCGGCCGCACCGAGCGGCAAAACAGATCGTACAGTGTCGCCACCACGGACGTCACCTCGCGATTGACGATCGTGTAGAAGATCTGCCGGCCTTCGCGGCGCGTCTCCACCAGCCCGTCCATGCGCAGCCGCGCCAATTGCTGTGATACGGCCGCCTGCGGCATCGACAACAGGGCTTCCATCTCCGAGACCGACTTTTCGCCCTCCGAAAGAATGCAGAGAATGAGAAGCCGCGTCTCGTGGCTGAGCGCTTTCAAAAGGTCGCTGGCCTTGCGCGCCTGCGTGACCAGAAGCGCAAAATCCTCCGCGCTCATTTCCGGCGAGAGTTTCGGCAACTCAATTTCGGTCTTGTCGCTCATCATCTCTTTCATCATACGGGTGAACCCAGCGGTTTGGCGGGCATTGTAACGAGCCTGTGCGAAAAGCAAACGCTGTTTGCGCGAGAAGTGCCTGTCAGTCTGCGCTCGAGGCGGGCGCGGTTTAAGGAGACTCAGGCAGACGGGCGAGCATGGTGTCGAGCAGGTGCCAGAAGAATTCGTCACCCGGATAGCCGCGGATCCGGTCAATTTCCGTGCCATCCTCCACCAGGACAAAGGTCGGCGTGAAGCGCTCGACCGGAATGTCGGCCAGATCCGCCGGGATCGGCTCATGGATATCGACGCGGCGCAACGGCGCCCGTTCTCCCGCTTCGGTTTTCGCGTAAGCGGGTGCAATCTCCGCGTTGAATTTCGCACACCAGACGCAGCCGGCCTGCTCATACATCACCAGTTCGGCAGCCCGCACGCCCGGTGCAAGGACGAGGGCAAGGACGAGGGCAAGCGCGAGGGCAGGGGCGAGCGCAAGGGCATACAGGCTCGCGGAACAGACAAGGCGCCGCGCGTAGAGGATTCGGGCTCGTAGAGCACGCGAATATGAGGTGACAGACAGCAACATGGCGCTTTCCAAAAGACTCGCATGCTATATATATCATGCTTTGAATATTTCAACGCTTGGCCGCGCGCCCCGAGGACCCGCGTCTGGCGTTGAGCGAGCGCCCGCAAGCGGCTTGCTGCAGAAGGAATGGATCAGTGCTCGATATCGGCGTCGGAGCGGCATTTCTGGCGGGGCTTCTCAGCTTCTTCTCTCCCTGTGTCCTTCCCATTGTGCCGCCCTATCTGGCATGGCTGGCCGGGATGAGTTTCCAGCAGCTCAGCGATGACGAGATCGCCCCTGACGCGCAGCGCCGCATCGTTGTCGCGGCCTTCTTTTTCGTCCTCGGATTCGCCACGGTCTTCATCGCCCTTGGTGCCACGGCAAGCGTTGTCGGCCAGAGCCTTGCGCGCCACTTCGACACCCTGGCAATCATCGCCGGCGCCATCATCCTGGTGATGGGGCTGCACTTCCTGGGTGTTCTTCGAATCGGCTTTCTCTACCGCGAGGCCCGTGTCAACGTGGCGAAAAAACCTGCCGGCGCGCTCGGATCCTATATCGTCGGCCTGGCATTCGCCTTCGGCTGGACGCCGTGCGTCGGACCGATCCTGGCGGCCATCCTGTTCGTCGCAGCCGGGCGCGAGACCGCACTCGAAGGCGCCGGCCTGCTCGCCGTCTATGCCGCCGGTATTGGAATTCCATTCCTCCTTGCCGGGATATTCGCAAGCAGATTCATCCGTTTTGCGGCGCGTTTTCGCAAGCATATGCGCATCATCGAAATTGCCGTCGGGCTATTGCTGGTGGTCACCGGCATCCTGTTCATGACCGGACAGATGGCCCGCATTGCGCAATGGCTGATCGACACCTTTCCCGCTTTCGCCACCATCGGCTAGACAGGAGATCCCCATGTTCAGACCATATTCGCTTTCCGCCCTGGTGCTGGTACTCGGTCTTTTCGCGCCAGCGATCCCCGCCATCGCCGCGCCGCTTGGCGAGGACGGCCTGCACAAGACGCCATGGTTCGCCATGACCTTTCGCGATGTCGCCGAGGACATCGAGGCCGCGCGAGCCGAAGGCAAGCGGCTGGCCATGGTGTTCGAGCAGCGTGGCTGCATCTACTGCGCCGCCATGCATGAGAAATTGCTCGCCGATCCCGAGGTCGCCGACTACATCAAGGAGAATTTCGTCGTCGTCCAGTACAACATGTTCGGCGATGAGGAGGTCACCGATCTCGACGGCGATGTCCTGACTGAAAAGACCGCGGCGCGCAAATGGGGCTATGTCTTCACGCCGACGATCGTCTTTCTCCCGGAAACGCCGCCAGGGGAGGGCACCGTCGCCGAAGCCGCCGTCGCCACCATGCCGGGCGCCTTCGGCAAATGGACCTTCCTCAACATGTTCCGCTGGGTGCGCGACAAGGGCTACGAGAGCGATGAGCATTTCCAGAAATACCACGCCCGCATCATCAACGAGTTGCGCGCCGAAGGCCGCCTCGATGCGGAATGAACCAAAGTCAGCCATCGCGCGTTGCAGCAATCACGAGATCAATCCATGCCGATTAAATATTCAAAAAATTGCATTGATTGTCTCCCGGCAGCGCGCTAGGTTGACCTATGGGAACCGGTCGGCAGAGTGTCTGCAAACCGGATTATGAGGAGGAAAGTCCACGATGGCACGGTGGAAGTCCACACATTTTGCAATGGCGATGCTGCCGCTTCTGGCCGCACCGCTGATCCTGTCCCCCGCTCTGACTGCGACGCCCGCCTTCGCCGCGGAAGTGCCGCCTGACGATGTCGAGTTCGCCGATGAGGGTGTCATGTCCTCGCTGACCGGCAAGCCTGGCGATCCGTCCGTTGGCGCGGAAGTGTTCGCCAGCCGCAAACAGGGCAATTGCCTTGCTTGTCACGCCAATGGCGACCTTGCCGAACTGCCTTTCCACGGCAATGTCGGCCCGCCGCTGGACGGGGTGGCCGACCGCTATGAGGAGCCGTTCCTGCGCGCCATTGTTGCCGACGCCAAGCAAATTTTCACCGAAGAGACGGTCATGCCCGGGTTCTACACGCTGAAGGTGGGACACGATGTCGCCGAACAGTTCAAGGGCAAGACCATTCTCAGCGCCCAGGAGGTCGAGGACGTGGTAGCCTACCTCACCACCCTCAAGGAAGAATAGGCCTTCAAGAATAGGCCCTCAGGAATAGGCCCTCAAGAGTAGGCCCTCAAGAGTAGGCATTGAACGCCGCAGGAGACTGATCAGATGCAGATGACAAGACGACAGATGCTCGCCTATTCCGCCGCCACGGCCGGAATGGCAGCCGTCGGTTTTTCCATCGGCCCTGCCATGGCAGCGGTCGAGGAGACCGAGAAGGCGATTGCGGAATTTGCCGGTGGCGCGACGCCGGAAACCGGCCGCATCACGCTGACCGCCCCGGAAATCGCCGAGAACGGTAATACTGTGCCGATCTCCGTTGAGGTCGACAGCGCCATGAGCGGCGACGATCTCGTCGAATCGGTGACGATCCTCGCCGAGGGCAACCCCAATCCGGAGGTCTGTACCTTTCACTTCACCGAAATGAGCGGCTCCGCGGCCGCCACCACCCGCATGCGTCTGGCGCAGACCCAGAACGTCATCGCCCTGGCGAAGATGAAGGACGGGTCGGTGTTCATGGACAAGAAGCTGGTCAAGGTGACCATCGGCGGCTGCGGCGGCTGAGCGAGACAACAGGGTAAGAACCAATGGCAAGCAAACCGCGTATCAAACTGCCGAAATCGGCTGCGGCCGGCGAGGTCATCACCATCAAGACCTTGATCAGCCACACAATGGAATCCGGGCAGCGCAAGGATAAGGAAGGCAATCCGATCCCGCGTCAGATCATCAACACCTTCACGTGCGAATTCGAGGGCGCCAAGGTGTTCGAGTGTGAGCTCGATCCGGCCATTTCCGCCAATCCCTATTTCGAGTTCAATGCCAAGGTCGAAGAGAGCGGCACGTTCAAATTCACCTGGGTGGATGATGACGGCTCGGTCTATGAGACCGAGCAGGACATCACCGTCAGCTGACGTGGCTGCCGGCAGGCCGGCGAAGCGTTTCGGAGGAGGAAGAAAATTGACCATCAGGATGAAAAACCGCGGTGCGCTAATCGCCACCGCCGCCTGTGTCGCGATGGCGGTCATGGCGGGTGCCGTGCAGGCCGAGCCGGTGGACGACTCGCTGACCATCGACGGGGAGCCGATCACCGTTCGTGCGTCGGCGCCGGAGGGGCTGCCATTCGATGAGAATTTGTCCGGCTGGCTGTACCGCTCGGCAGAAACACGGCAACTGGAGACCGACACCTTCGAAAATCCCGGCATGCTCGCGGTCGAGCGCGGCGAGGAAATCTGGAACACCGTTGACGGCACCGCCGGCAAATCCTGCGCCAGCTGCCACAATGATGCCGCCGAAACCATGAAGGGCGTCGGCGCCAGCTATCCGAAATGGGATGCCGATTCCGCCCGCCCGATCAATGTCGAGCTGCAGATCAACAAGTGCCGCGAAGAGAACATGGGCGCCGAAGCCTACAAGTTCGATGCGCCGGAGCAGAAAGAACTGACCGCCTTCATCAAGCATCAGTCGCTCGGTATGCCGGTCAAGCTTGATCTTGACCAGGGAGACCTGCAGGAATGGTGGGAGCGCGGCAAGGATCTGTATTACCTCCGCACCGGCCAGCTCAATCTCGCCTGTGCCTCCTGCCACGAGAAAAACAACGGCAATTTCATTCGCGCCGACCATCTCAGCCAGGGGCAGGTCAACGGATTTCCGACCTACCGCCTGAAGACCGGCCTGACATCCGTGCACAACCGGTTCAAGGGCTGCATTCGCGACACCCGCGCCGTCATACCGACACCCTTTTCCGACGATCTGATGGCGCTCGAGACCTATGTCACCTGGCGTGGCACCAACCTTGCGGTGGAAACGCCGGCGGTGCGCCAGTAACCGACGACGGCCGGGCGTGCTCCGTTCGCCCGGTTCGTCAAAGCGCGTAAAAGCATAGTAGATGAGACGAAGGCCCATGCGCTTTTGCGCGTGCGTGCACCTTGTTGCCTGGAGACCGGGATGATCAATCGGCGCGAATTTCTCATGGCGGGCGTTGCAGTGACGGCCATCGCCGGCGGGGCAGGGACCTGGACCCGGGCCGCCGCGCAACAAGGTCTCAGCGAAGACCAGCTTCTCGATATGGACGGCAAGGGCAAGCTGACGCTGCTGCACATCACCGACATCCATGCGCAGCTCAAACCGGTCTATTTCCGCGAACCGTCGGTCAATATCGGCGTCGGCCCGGTGGCCGGCAAACCGCCGCATGTCACCGGTCAGGATTTTCTCGCCCTTTATGACATCGAGCCGGGCACCCCGGCAGCCTATGCGCTGACCTCGGAGGATTTTGTCTCCCTGGCGCGCAGCTATGGGCGCATGGGCGGCATCGATCGCGTCGCCACTGTGATCAGGCGTATCCGTGACGAGCGCGGCTCGGACAATGTGCTGCTTCTCGACGGCGGCGATACCTGGCAAGGATCCTACACGGCCCAAGAGACCCAGGCCGCCGACATGGTCACGGTGATGAACGCTCTGCAGCCCGACGCGATGACGGGCCACTGGGAATTCACCTATGGCGCAGAGCGTGTCAGCGAACTGATCGAAAATCTGCCTTTCGCCTTTCTCGGCTCCAACATCTACGATGCCGAATGGGATGAGCCGGCCTTTGAGGCCTGGAAAATGTATGAGCGCGGCGGCGCCAGGGTGGCCGTCATCGGCCAGGCCTTTCCCTACACACCGATCGCCAACCCGCGCTGGATGTTCTCCAACTGGTCCTTCGGCATTCGCGAAGAGGACATCGCCAAACATGTTTCGGATGCCCGCGCGGCAGGCGCCGAGGTTGTCGTCCTGCTCTCGCACAACGGTTTCGACGTCGATCGCAAGCTCGCCGGCCGGGTCGAGGGGATTGATGTCATTCTCACCGGCCACACCCATGATGCGCTGCCCGAGCCGGTGGTCGTCGGCTCCACCCTCGTCATCGCTTCCGGTTCGAACGGCAAGTTTCTCTCGCGCGTCGACCTCGAAGTCGCCGACGGAGCCGTCAAGGGCTACGCGCACCGGCTGATCCCGATCTTTTCCGATGTCATTGCCAGGGATCCGGACATGGCGGCGCTTATCGATCAGGTGCGCGCGCCCTATGAAGAGGAACTGGCGCGCGAACTCGGCCGCACCGAATCGCTGCTGTACCGGCGCGGCAACTTCAACGGCACATATGACGATCTGTTCTGTCAGGCGCTATTGACCGAGCGCGATGCCGAGATCTCGCTTTCGCCGGGATTCCGCTGGGGCACCAGCCTGTTGCCGGGTGATGCCATCACCGTTGAATCGCTGCACAATGCCTGTGCCATGACCTATCCCGAGGCCTACCGCTCGATGATGAGCGGCACGCTGATCAAGGAAATTCTCGAGGATGTCGCCGACAACCTGTTCAATGTCGATCCCTATTACCAGCAGGGGGGCGACATGGTGCGGGTCGGCGGCATGGGCTACACGATCGACATTCACAAACCCTTCGGTTCGCGCATTTCCGACATGACGCTGCTTGCTACAGGCGCGGCGGTCGAGCCGGCGCGCGACTATGCGGTTGCCGGATGGGCGTCGGTCAATGAGGGCACCGAGGGCCCGCCGATCTGGGATGTCGTCGAGAGCTATCTGGCGCGGAACCCGGTGGTCACGTTGCAGGAAAACAATTCGGTCGAGGTGCGCGCTTGACAGACGAGCGTGAGCGCGCGCGGGCAGCCTTTTCCGGGAGTAGATCATGACGCGAAAATCAGGCCATACGGCAAATTGGGCGCCCTCGCGCCGCGCTTTCCTGACCGGCGCCGCCGGTGCCGCGCTGACCACCAGTGCCGCCACGGCTCTGCCGGGCGCCGCGCGTGCCGCCGGCGATCCGGCAATCACCGAGATCAAGGATTGGAACCGCTACCTCGGCGAGGGTGTCGATGCCGCGCCCTACGGTGCCCCGTCACCGTTCGAAGCGCATGTCGTGCGCCGCGATGTGCCCTGGCTGACCGCCGACCCGGTGTCCTCGGTCAATTTCACACCCTTGCACGAACTCGACGGCATCATCACGCCGAACGGGCTGTGCTTTGAACGCCACCATGCCGGCGTCGCAACGATCGATCCCGCCGAACACCGCCTGATGATCAACGGCCTCGTCGACACGCCGCTGGTCTTCACCATGCAGGACCTGCAGCGCTTTCCGCGCGAGAACCGGCTCTACTTCCTCGAATGTGCCGCCAATACCGGCATGGAATGGCGCGGCGCCCAGCTCAATGGCTGCCAGTTCACCCATGGCATGGTGCATTGCGTCGTCTATACGGGCGTGCCGCTGAAACTGCTGCTCGATGAAGCCGGCCTGAAGGCATCCGGCACCTGGCTGCTGGCGGAAGGCGCCGATGCGGCGGCGATGACCCGATCCATCCCGCTGGAAAAGGCGCTCGATGACTGCCTTGTGGCCTTCAAGATGAATGGCGAGGCCTTGCGCCCCGAGCAGGGCTACCCGCTGCGCCTGGTCGTGCCCGGTTGGGAAGGCAATATGTGGGTCAAGTGGTTGCGCCGTCTCGAGATCGGCGACGCGCCCTATGCCCAGCGCGAGGAAACCTCGAAATACACCGATCTGCTCGATGACGGCACGGCCCGCCGCCACACCTTCGTGATGGACGTCAAGTCGGTGATCACCAGCCCCAGTCCGCAGGCGCCGGTCACGCACGGCAAGGGACCGCTGGTCATCACCGGTCTTGCATGGTCGGGCAACGGCCGCATCAGTCGCGTCGATGTCAGCCTTGATGGCGGGCGCAACTGGCAGACGGCGCGGCTGGATGGCCCCAGCCTGTCCAAGGCCCTGCATCGCTTCTATCTCGATATCGACTGGGACGGCTCTGAACTTTTGCTGCAGTCGCGCGCCATCGATGAGGCCGGTTATGTGCAGCCAAGCAAGGATGCGCTGCGCGCCGCGCGCGGCGTCAACTCGATCTATCACAACAACGGCATCCAGACCTGGCAGGTCCGCGCAGACGGAGTGGTTGAAAATGTTGAAGTTTCCTAAGGATCTCGCAATCGCTGCAACGTTCGCCGCGGCGGCCATCCTTGGTCAGCCGATTGGCCAGGCCGTCGCCGCCGATCCGGAAGCCGGCGCCAAGGTCTACAACAAGTGCAAGGCCTGTCATGCGGTTGGCGAAGGCGCCAAGAACCGCGTCGGCCCGCACTTGAACGGGGTCTTCGGCCGTACCGCCGGCAGTCTCGAAGATTACAAATATTCCAAGGCGATGCGCGAGGCCGGCGAGGAAGGCCTGGTCTGGGATGATGCGACGCTCGGCGAATATCTCGCCGGCCCACGCGCCATAATCAAGGGCACCAAGATGGCCTTTGCCGGGCTGAAGAAGGAAGAGGATGTGGCCAATCTCCTTGCCTGGCTGCGCCGCGAGTCTGGGGGTGCCGACGCCGCTGCTGACGAAGAACCGCAGGCCGAAGAGGCCGAGCCGGCCGCCGCGCCCGAACAGCCGGATGCTAAGCCGCAGGCAGAGGACTCGCAGGCTGCAAGTGAAGCCTACACGCCGCCAGCCGACGCTGCCCCGCATGGCACATACAATCTCGGCCGCCGGGCGACAGAGGAAGAGGTGGCGGCCTGGAATATCGACATTCGCCCCGACGGCAAGGGCCTGCCGCCCGGCCGCGGAACAGTCAGCGCCGGCGAGACCATCTACACCGAGCAATGCGCCTCATGCCACGGCGTCTTCGGGGAGGGCGCCGGCCGCTGGCCGGTTCTCGCCGGCGGCTTCGGCACGCTTGATGACCAACGCCCGGTCAAGACCGTCGGCTCCTACTGGCCCTATCTGTCAACGGTCTATGACTATGTCCGTCGGGCCATGCCGTTTGGGGATGCGCGCTCTCTGAGCGACGATGATGTCTATGCCGTGACCGCGTTCCTGCTTTATCTCAACGACGTGGTCACCGATGAGGATTTCGAACTGTCGCACGAGAACTTCACGCAGTACCGCTTGCCGAACGAGCCCAATTTCAAGGCCGATGACCGGGCGTCGGAAGCGCATTACGCCGACAGGAGCGAGCCGTGCATGACCGAGTGCAAACCCGGGCCGGTGACCGTCGAAATGCGTGCGGCCGTGCTCGACGTCACGCCCGATGCCGAAAACGGCGAGCAGATGGGGTCGGGCGCCGTCGACTGACCATGGCCTCAGGCCAGCGGAATCGCGTTGGTGTCCTTGGAGCGCTGATAGCTCTGTGACAATTCATCATAGGTTTGCCGGATCCGCGCCGCTCTCTGCTGCAGCGCCGCCCGCTCGGGTTCGGGGCATTGCTCAACCAGATCCATGACGGCGGTCGCCTGCCAGAAGGCATTCTGGCGGTTGTAGCCGCCGGGCTCAAGCCCGTACAATTCCTTCATGATCTTGAGATCGTGCGGGATCGAAAACGCGTCGCGCGAATCTTCATGGCTGAAGAAGTAATAGTAGTTGTCAAAACCCGTCCAGGTGATCGCCGACATGCACATGGTGCAGGGTTCATGCGTCGTCAGGAAAATCAGATCGCTTGTCGGCAGGCCCGCAAGATCCGGATGCTCGTAGAAGCGCTTGAGAAGATGCACCTCGCCGTGCCACAGCGGATTGTCCATCTCATTGTTGGTTTCCGCCAGCACCAGCGACAGGTCATCCTTGCGTAACAGCGCCGCCCCGAACACCTTGTTGCCGTCTGCGACCCCCGTTCGCGTCTTCGGGATGATGTCCTCCTCGATCGTCTCGAGAAGGCGGGCGGCAAGCTCGGGTGTTGCGGCAGCACTCATGGCGGCAGTCCTTCTGGTGCGGCGCGCCAACCCGCCGATTAATCCCGGATCGCGCGCTCATTTGCAGCCAGCCTATCGGCATCGGGCAAAGCCGTAAATCCATCTCAACCTGCAATGGCAAAGCCCGCCGCGTGCGCTGCATCCGGTTTCCTATGCTCAAGAGACTGCGGGAATGAGGAAACAATGTCGCCGGCACCGGTTCGCCGCACATCATTGTTTCTTCTCGTTTCATCAGTGCGAAGCGACAATTGCCGAACATTGCAGAAGGATGCGTGAAATGTCGCGGCACGATGAAAAGACTGGAAAGGAAAGCGTTCGCCCCTCGGCAGACCGGCTGACAGCCTTCCCGGCTTTCATGCGCGTCGAAGGGCGCAAAGTGGCAATCTTCGGAGACGGCGCCGAGGCCGCCGCCAAGGCCCGCCTCGTGGCCAACACCTCCGCCGCCATCATCCTGTTTGCCCCGCATCCGGGCAGCGAGCTGCAGGCTGTGCTCGCCGGCCCCGGCATCGCGCATGTCGCCAGACCCTTTGCCCCCGACCAGCTTGACGGAGCGGCGCTGGTATTCGCCGCCACCGGGGATGCAGCGCAGGACCGCGAGATCGTAGCGGCAGCGCGCGCCCGCAACATTCCGGCCAATGCGGTCGATCAGCCTGATCACTGCGATTTCTTCACCCCGGCGCTGGTCAACCGGGCGCCCGTCGCCATAGCCATCGGCACGGAAGGGGCGGGGCCGGTGCTCGCCCAGATGATCCGGGCCCGCATCGACCAGCTGTTCGCCCCCTCGCTCGGGCCCTTGGCCCGGCTTGCCGCCAGTCTGCGCCACCGCGTTGAGGGCACCCTTCCGCGCGGCACGGTTCGCCGGCAGTTCTGGCAGCGGTTCTTTGAAGGTCCGGTCGCCGCCGCCATGGCTGCCGGTGATCAGCAAACCGCACGCCGCGTCGCCGAGCGTCTGCTCGCCGCGCCTGCCGATGGCTCTGCCAATGCGTCTGGCCATGTGGCGCTCGTCGGCGCCGGGCCGGGGGCCGAGGATCTGTTGACCCTGCGCGCCCAGCGGCTGTTGATGCAGGCCGACGTCATCCTGCACGATGCCCTCGTTCCCGAGGCGGTCGTCGCCATGGGCCGGCGCGATGCGGAGCGCATCCCGGTCGGCAAACGCAAGGGATGTCACTCGAAAAAGCAGCATGAAATCAACGAGCTGACGGTTGATCTTGCCCGTCAGGGCAAGCGCGTCGTGCGTCTCAAATCGGGCGATCCGATGATTTATGGCCGCGCCGCCGAGGAAATCGAGGCGCTGCGCGACGCCGGCATCGGCTATGAGATCGTGCCGGGCATCACATCCGCCTTTGCCGCCGCCGCCGACATGGCCCTGCCGCTCACCCTGCGCGGTGTCGCATCCTCGCTCGTCTTTACCACCGGCCATGATCTGACCGGCGACACGCTGCCCGACTGGGCCAATCTCGCCGTCTCGGGAGCGACGATCGCCGTCTATATGGGCCGCAGCGTCGCCGCCAGCGTCGCAACGCGCCTCAACCAGGCCGGGCTTGGTGCCGACACCACGGTCGCGGTCATCGAAAACGCCAGCCGTCCCGGGCGGCGGCTTTATCACGGCACGCTCAATGACCTGCCGCTGATCGAGCATGCCGCCTTTCTCGATGGCCCGGTCATGGTGATCATTGGCGATGCCGTCGCGGCTGCCGATCTTAGCCGATCCACCCCGTTGCGGCGCCTGTTGGTGCCCGCCACCACAGCTGCCTGAGGAGACAAAGATGACCGCCAAGATCCTGAGCGCCAATCGCCTTATCGATGGAGTGTCCGTCTGGTTCAGCGCCAATGGCGAATGGGTCGAGACCATCCAGGACGGCTTCATCGCCCGCCATGACGAGGCCATCGCCGCTCTCGAAGCGGCTGGCCGCGCCGCTCAGGCCGACAACCGCGTCGTCGATGCCAACCTGATCGATGTCGAGGAAACCGCCACCGGCATCCGCGCCCTGCGTCTGCGCGAGCGCATCCGGGTCGATGGCCCGACAATCGATTATCGCCCGCATCCGCATGCCGGCGCCGCCCACCAAGCTGCCTGAGGTTTTCCATGTACCGTTACGATGAATTTGACCACGAGTTCGTGGCCGGCCGGGTCGCCCAGTTTCGCGACCAGGTCAGTCGCCGCCTCAAGGGCGACATCAGCGAGGACGCCTTCAAGCCGCTGCGGCTGATGAACGGCGTGTATCTGCAGCTGCATGCCTACATGCTGCGCGTCGCCATCCCCTACGGCACCCTGTCATCGCGCCAGATGCGCATGCTGGCTCATATCGCCCGCCGATATGACCGCGGCTATGGCCATTTCACCACCCGGCAGAACATTCAGTACAACTGGCCGAAGCTCGGCGAGATCCCCGATATTCTCGAGGAACTGGCATCGGTGGAAATGCATGCCATCCAGACATCGGGCAATTGCATCCGCAATGTCACCGCCGATCACTTCGCCGGCGCCAGCGCCGACGAGGTCGCCGATCCGCGCCCCTATGCCGAGATCCTCAGGCAATGGTCGTCGCTGCATCCGGAGTTCTCCTTCCTGCCGCGCAAGTTCAAGATCGCCGTCACCGCCGCCGAGCATGACCGTGCCGCCATCCAGGTGCACGACATCGGCCTGCAGCTGAAGAAGAACGAGAAGGGCGAATTGGGTTTCGCCGTCTGGATCGGAGGAGGGCAGGGTCGTACCCCGATGATCGCCAAGAAGATCAAGGACTTCCTGCCAGAAGCTGATCTTCTGTCTTACGTCACGGCCATCGTTCGCGTCTACAATCTGCACGGCCGCCGCGACAACAAGTTCAAGGCGCGCATCAAGATCCTCGTGCACGAAACCGGCACCGAGGAACTGACCGCGCAGATCGACGCGGAATGGGCGCAATTGCGCGGCGGCGAACTGACTTTGCCGGCCGAAGACATCGCATCCATTCAGGCCTATTTCGCGCCGCCGCCACTTACCGACCGTCCCGAGGGCTGGGCGCAACTGGCGGCGTGGAAGCGGACGGACGCCGACTTTTCCGCATGGGTCGCGCAGAATGTTGCCCCGCACCGGCATCCCGATTACGGCATGGTGACCATTTCGCTCAAGCCGATCGGCGGCATTCCCGGCGACGCCTCTGCCGAGCAGATGGAGGTAATCGCCGATCTTGCCGAAGAGCTTGGCTTCGATGAAATCCGCGTCACCCATGAGCAGAACCTTGTTCTGCCGCACGTGGCGCTGGCCGATCTCGAACCGCTCTATCGCGCTCTCGCCGCCAATGGCCTCGCCACCGCCAATGCCGGGCTGATCACCGATATCATTGCCTGCCCCGGGCTTGATTACTGCGCCCTGGCCAATGCCCGTTCGATCCCGGTCGCGCAGGAAATTTCTGAGCGCTTCGGCGATGCGGCGCGGCAGCGCGAGATCGGTGACCTGAAGATCAAGATTTCCGGCTGCATCAATGCCTGTGGTCATCACCATGTCGGCCACATCGGCATTCTCGGCGTCGAGAAGAAGGGCGCTGAGCTCTACCAGATCACGCTTGGCGGCTCGGCCGACGAGAACACCTCGATCGGCGAAATTATCGGCCGCGGCTTCGAGCCGGAGCGCATCACCGATGCGGTCGAGACCATCGTCGAGACCTACCTGGCGGGTCGCAGCAACGACAAGGAAGACTTTCTCGCCTATTACCGCCGCGTCGGCAGCGCTCCTTTCAAGGACGCGCTCTATGGCGAAAAGTCGCAAGCAGCCTGAGGACAAGAGATGGCCCTGATCTGGAACGAAACCGGTGTTGTTGAAAACGACCGCTTCGCAAGCGGCGAGGAGACGCCCTTCATCGACCTTGACGCGGCCCTGACCGCGGCAGAGGAGGGCGCCAACAGCCTCGCCGTGCTAGTCGCGCCGGGCGATGACGTCTCGCGCCTGGCACCGGTGCTCGATCGCGTCGCGCTGGTGGCGCTTGATTTTCCCGCCTTCAGCGATGGCAGGGGATTTTCGCATGCCACGCTGTTGCGCGACCGTCTCGGCTACGAAGGCGAGATCCGCGCGGTCGGCGATGTTCAGCTCGACCAGGTGCCGTTCATGCTGCGCGTCGGCATCACCAGCGTCGAGACCCGCCACGAACCCACCGCCCGCCGACTGACGGAAATGCGTCTGCCGGGCGTCGGCCTGCACTATCAGCCGAGCGCGCGCCGCAGCCAACGCCCCTCTGAGACGAGCTATTCCTGGCGCCGCCGCACAGCGGATGCCGGTTGAGGAGACCCGCATGCATATTTTTGTCACCGACCGCGAGGGCGCGCGCCACCGCCTTGAAGCTCTTGAAGGCTTTCGGGTCATGGAGATCATTCGCGACTGGGGTCTGGATATCAAGGCGGAATGCGGCGGGGCCTGCGCCTGCGCCACCTGCCATGTCTATGTCGATGATCAATGGCATGGCCGGCTTGCGCCGCTGGCCGAGGAGGAGGAAGACATGCTCGACAGCGCCTTTGATGTCGAGACCAATTCTCGCCTGTCCTGCCAGATCCTGATGAGCGAAGAGCTCAACGGTCTCGAGCTGCGCCTGGCGCCCGGCACCGGCAAGGAAGACCGCGAGGCGGCGTGACACACGCTTTATAAGCGCCGCAGACGGACGGCGCCGCTTGCCTGCCGCCCGCACTCCTGTCACCTTCGCGCCATGATCGACAAGCTCGAATTCTTCCTCGTCCTGGCACGCGAGCGGCATTTCGGCCGCGCCGCCGAGGCCCTCGGCATCACGCAGCCAACCCTGTCGGCGGCGCTCCGGCAACTCGAGGACCAACTGGGTGTCAGCCTTGTCGAACGCGGGTCGCGCTATCGCGGCCTGACCCCGGAAGGCCAGCGCGTGCTTGAATGGGCCCGCCGCATCGTCAGCGACGCGCACACCATGCGCGCCGAGATGCGCGCCGCCCATCATGGTCTCTCCGGCCTTGCGCGCCTTGCCATCATTCCGACCGCGTCGGCCATGATTTCCGAGATCACCACGGCGCTGGCCGCCGCGCATCCGGATCTGCGCCTGTCGGTGACCACCTGCACGTCCGCCGAGATCATCGCGCGCATCGAGAATTTCGAGATCGACGCCGGCGTCACCTATCTCGACCGCCATCCGGAAGGGCGGATCGTCACCGTGCCGCTCTACGCCGAGCGCTATCAGCTGATTACTGCGCGGCAGCGCCCGTTGGCGGCGCGTCAGTCGGTCAGCTGGGCGGAGGTGGCCCGTGAGCCGCTGTGCCTGCTGACGCCCGACATGCAGAACCGCCGCATCATCGATCAGCATCTCGCCGAAGCCGGGCAGCCCGATGAGCCGACCCTGCAGTCCAATTCGATGATCGTTCTGCTCAAGCATGTGGCGACCGGCGCCTGGTCCTCCGTCATGCCGATCAACCTGGCCGAAACCCTGGGGGCCGGCGAGGCGATCCGTGCCGTGCCGATCGTCGAGCCGGATGCCGCCCATCGCGTCGGCATGGTGGCGCTTGAACGCGAACCGCACCCGCCGATCGTTTCGGCATTGCTGCATCAGGCGCGGGTCTTCGCCGAAAAACATCATTCTTGATAGAAGTTATCTATCGAGCGACGCCCTCGACCCGCTTGATCCTCGTCCAAATTCCTCGCACAACGGGCCAGGGACAGGGAGGAAGACGTGGCCGCAGCAGACGAGATCCAGAGCGCGCAACAGGCAACGGCGCGCGCCATTGCCGGGGCGCACAGCCACCGCGAAGGGGCGCTGCTGCCCATCCTGCACGCCGTGCAAGAGGAGTTTGGCTGCATCCCGCCGCAAACAATTCCGGCGATCGCCGATGTGCTTAACCTGTCGCGCGCCGAGGTGCATGGCGTCGTCTCTTTCTATCACGATTTTCGCGACACCCCGGCCGGCCGCCATGTCGTCAAGCTGTGCCGGGCCGAAGCCTGCCAGGCGATGGGCGGTGCCGCGCTCGCCGAGCAGCTGCTTGAGGATCTCGACACCGGCTGGAGCGGAACCACCGCCGATGGCCGGCTGACGATCGAGCCGGTCTATTGCCTCGGCCTGTGCGCCTGCGCCCCGGCGGCGATGATCGACGAGAAACCGCATGGCCGGCTTGATGCGGCGCGCCTGACAACCCTTCTCAGCGAGCTGGCACCATGAGTATCACCCTCTATGTCCCGCGCGATTCGGCGGCACTGGCCGTCGGCGCCGATCAGGTGGCCGAACGCATCCGCGCCGAAGCGTCCGCGCGTGGCGTTGAGATCAGCATCATCCGCAATGGCTCGCGCGGCATGATCTGGCTGGAACCGCTCGTCGAGGTGGAAACCGACGAGGGCCGTCTGGCTTACGGCCCCGTGACAGCGGATCAAGTGCCAAGCCTGTTCGACGCGGGTTTTCTCACTGGTGGCGATCACCCTCTGGCGCACGGGCCGACCGAGGACATTGCCTTTTTCAAGCGCCAGACGCGCCTGACATTTGCGCGCTGCGGCCTGACCGATCCCTTGTCGCTGGCCGCCTATCGCGCCCATGGCGGTCTCGTCGGCCTCGAGCGCGCCCTGACGATGACGCCGGAGGCGATTCTCGAGACGGTGACCCAGTCGGGGCTGCGAGGACGCGGCGGCGCCGGCTTTCCCACCGGCATCAAGTGGCGCACCGTCTACGAGGCGCAAGGCCCGCGCAAATACATCGTCTGCAATGCCGACGAGGGCGATTCAGGCACCTTCTCCGACCGCATGATCATGGAGGGCGACCCCTTCCTGCTGCTTGAAGGCATGATCCTCGCCGGCATCGCCGTTGGGGCCGAGAAGGGCTATATCTATCTGCGCTCCGAATATCCGCACGCCATCGACACGATGAACCGTGCGATAAGAATACTTAAAGATAATAATATCTTGGGAGATGATCTTCTCAACGCACATAAGGCTTTTGATGTTGAGGTGAGGGTGGGCGCCGGCGCCTATGTCTGCGGCGAGGAAACTGCATTGCTCGACAGTCTCGAGGGCAAGCGCGGCGTTGTCCGCGCCAAGCCGCCGCTGCCCGCGCATCGCGGCCTGTTCGGCTGTCCGACGGTCATCAACAATGTCATCTCGCTCGCCAGCGTTCCCATCATCTTGGCGCAAGGCGCCGATTTCTATCGCGATTTCGGCATGGGCCGGTCGCGCGGCACGATCCCGATCCAGCTCGCCGGCAATGTCCGTCATGGCGGCCTTTTCGAGGCCGGCTTTGGCATGACGCTTGGCGAGATCATCGAGGAGATCGGCGGCGGCACGGCGAGCGGCCGGCCGGTCAAGGCGGTGCAGGTCGGCGGTCCGCTCGGCGCCTATTTCCCGCCCGCGCTGTTCGATACGCCGTTCGACTACGAGGCCTTTGCCGCCCGTGACGGACTGATCGGCCATGCCGGCATTGTCGTGTTTGACGACAGCGTCGACATGCTGGCGCAGGCGCGTTTCGCCTTCGAATTCTGCGCCATCGAGAGCTGCGGCAAGTGCACGCCATGCCGCATCGGCGCAGTGCGTGGTGTCGAACTGGCCGACAAGGCGCAAAGCGACATTGCCGCCAGCGGCGATCCGGCACCGCACTATGCTATAATGCGCGATCTCTGCGAGACGATGAAGTTCGGCTCGCTCTGCGCCCTGGGCGGCTTCACACCCTATCCGGTGCTCAGCGCCCTCAATCATTTCCCCGAGGATTTTTCCGGGGAACCACGCAGACAAGCGGCGGAGTAGGCCATGACCGTGATCAAGGAAACCGACTTCGGCACCCCGGCGGTTCATGCCGCCACCACCGTGCGGCTGACCATAGACGGGCGCCAGATCGATGTCCCGGCCGGCACCTCGCTGATGCGGGCAGCCGCCGAGGCCGGCATCGAGGTGCCCAAACTCTGTGCCACCGACATGATCGACGCCTTCGGCTCCTGCCGTCTCTGCCTGGTCGAGGTCGATGGCCGTCGCGGCACACCCGCCTCCTGCACCACCCCGGCGGAAGAGGGGATGGTCGTGCGCACGCAGACCGATCGCCTGAAGGGTCTGCGCCGCGGCGTCATGGAACTCTACATTTCCGATCACCCGCTCGACTGCCTGACCTGCGCTGCCAATGGCGATTGCGAATTGCAGGACATGGCCGGCGCCGTCGGCCTGCGCGAGGTGCGTTACGGCTATGACGGCAGCAATCACGTCACACCGCGCGACACCTCGGGAGAGACCAATCCGCTCTACCGGCCGCAGGATCAGAGCAATCCCTATTTCACCTATGACCCGTCCAAATGCATCGTCTGCTCGCGCTGCGTGCGTGCCTGCGAGGAGGTTCAGGGCACCTTTGCGCTGACCATCGAGGGCAGGGGCTTCGGCTCGCGCGTCGCCGCCGGCATGAACGAGGATTTCCTCTCCTCCGAATGCGTCTCCTGCGGCGCCTGCGTGCAGGCCTGCCCGACCGCCACCCTGCAGGAAAACTCGGTGATCGACATCGGTCTGCCGGAACATTCAAAGGTGACGACCTGCGCCTATTGCGGCGTCGGCTGTTCCTTCAAGGCGGAAATGCGCGGCGAGGAAGTGGTGCGCATGGTGCCCTGGAAGGACGGCAAGGCCAATCGCGGTCATTCCTGCGTCAAGGGCCGCTTTGCCTGGGGCTACGCCACCCATCGCGACCGCATCCTCAATCCGATGATCCGCGAGAAGATCACCGATCCCTGGCGTGAGGTCAGTTGGGAGGAGGCTTTTGCCCACACGGCGCGGGAATTGCGCCGCATCCAGCATCAATATGGCCGCGAGGCGATCGGCGGCATCACCTCATCGCGCTGCACCAATGAGGAAACCTATCTGGTGCAGAAACTGGTGCGCGCCGGCTTCCGCAACAACAATGTCGACACCTGCGCCCGCGTCTGCCATTCGCCGACCGGCTACGGGCTTGGCCAGGCGTTCGGCACCTCCGCCGGAACTCAGGATTTCGACAGCGTCGAGGACACCGACGTGATGATCGTCATCGGCGCCAATCCGACCGATGGTCACCCGGTGTTCGCCTCGCGCATGAAAAAGCGCCTGCGCCAGGGCGCGCGGCTGATCGTCATAGATCCGCGCCGCATCGATCTGGTGCGCACACCGCATGTCGAGGCCGCCCATCATCTGCCCCTCAAACCGGGCACCAACGTCGCCGTGCTGACCGCGATGGCGCATGTCATCGTCACCGAGGGCTTGTGCGACGAGCGTTTCATCCGCGAGCGCTGTGACTGGTCGGAATTCGAGGACTGGGCAGCATTTGTCGCCGAGGAGCGCCACGGACCGGAAGCCACCGCGGCCTATACCGGTGTCGATGCCGAAGCCCTGCGCCAGGCCGCGCGGCTGTTTGCCACCGGCGGCAACGGCGCCATCTACTACGGTCTCGGCGTCACCGAACACAGTCAGGGATCGACCGCCGTGATGGCGCTCGCCAATCTGGCGATGGCCACCGGCAACATTGGCCGGCGCGGCGTCGGCGTCAATCCGCTGCGCGGCCAGAACAATGTCCAGGGCTCCTGCGACATGGGTTCCTTCCCGCATGAACTGCCTGGCTACCGGCATATTTCCGGCGACGAAACCCGGCAGATTTTTGAAAAACTCTGGGGGGTGGAGCTCGATTCCGAGCCCGGCCTGCGCATTCCCAACATGCTCGATGCCGCGGTTCACGGCAATTTCCGCGGGCTTTACGTGCAGGGCGAGGACATCCTGCAATCTGATCCCGATACCAAGCATGTCGCCGCCGGACTGGCAGCGATGGAATGCGTCATCGTCCATGATCTGTTTCTCAACGAGACCGCCAACTACGCGCATGTCTTCCTGCCGGGCTCGACCTTCCTGGAAAAGGACGGCACCTTCACCAATGCCGAGCGCCGCATCAACCGGGTGCGCAAGGTGATGAGCCCGAAAAATGGCTATGCCGACTGGGAGGTCACGCTGAAACTGGCCGAAGCGCTGGGCCTTGACTGGAGCTATCGCCATCCCTCCGAGATCATGGACGAGATTGCCGCGACGACACCGAGCTTTGCCGGCGTCAATTACGCCATGCTCGATCAGAAGGGCTCGGTGCAATGGCCGTGCAATGCGAGCGTACCGGACGGTACGCCGATCATGCATATTGACGGTTTCGTGCGCGGCCGCGGCAAGTTCATCCGCACCGAATATGTCGCCACCGACGAGAAGACCGGGCCGCGTTTTCCCTTGCTGCTCACCACCGGCCGCATCCTGTCGCAATACAATGTCGGCGCCCAGACCCGGCGCACCGCCAACTCGACCTGGCACGCCGAGGATCGCCTCGAGGTCCATCCGCATGACGCCGAGCAGCGCGGCATCCGCGACGGCGAACTGGTGAAGCTCGCGAGCCGCTCCGGCGCCACGGCGTTGCGCGCCAGGATCACCGACCGTGTCGCCACCGGGGTCGTCTACACGACCTTCCATCATCCCGACACCCAGGCCAATGTCATCACCACCGACTACACGGACTGGGCGACCAACTGCCCGGAATACAAGGTCACCGCCGTGCAGGTCTCGCCGGCCAACGGGCCGACCGACTGGCAGCAGAGCTACAGCGCCCAGGCCGAGGCTGCGCGCCGCATTGCCGAGCCCGAAGTCGAGCCGGCGGAGTAGGGCGCTTGCCAGCCGCCTCCAAAAGCCAGGACATCAGTTCAGCGGATGCCGCCCGGCCACTGCCGTACCGGCGCGTTCGCCACGGCTCTGTGCTGCCCGAAGCGCGCCGCGACCTGCCGGATGAGTGCGCCGTGGCGCTCTCCTTCAACGGCACGACCCAGGCGGTGATGATGGCCACGCCGCAGGATCTCGCCGAGTTTGGCGTCGGCTTCGCGCTCAGCGAGGGCATTGCCCTTGCGCGTGCCGACATCGAGAGCATCGAGGTCGTCCAACTCGCAAATGGGTTCGATGTGCAGATGCGCCTCGCCGAACCGCGGCATCAGGCTCTGACTTCGCGCCGCCGCACCGCGCTGGGTCCGGTTGGCTGCGGCCTTTGCGGCATTGAATCGATCGCCGACGCGCTGCCGGCCCTGCCGCCGCTTGCAACGGCGAACTGGCAGCTGCCGGCGGATGACATTGCAGGAGCAATTGCCGCACTGGGGCAGGGACAGGCTTTGCGCCAGCAGGTTGGCGCCGTGCATGGCGCCGGCTTCTGGCAGCCGGGAAGAGGCCTGCGTTCAATCCGTGAGGATGTCGGACGCCACAATGCGCTCGACAAGCTGATCGGCGCCGTCGGCGCCACCGGAGAGGATCTTGCCAGCGGCGCAATCGTCATCACCAGCCGCGTCTCGGTCGACCTCGTGCAAAAGAGCGTACGCGCCGGTACGCCGATGCTGATCGCCGTGTCGACACCGACAGCCCTGGCAGTCGACGTCGCGTCTGCCGCCGGCCTGACGCTGATCGCTCTGGCGCGCCAAGACAGTTTTGAGATCTACAGCCGGCCGGACCGCGTCGCCACGAGCGCTGTCGCGCACGCCGTCAGCGACCCCCAGAGAAGCGATACCGCAGGACCGACGCCATGATGCGCCCCGATAAGCTGGTCTACATGGCCAACCAGATCGCTGGTTTCTTCAAGAGCCAGCCAGTCGAGACGGCAGCCGCCGGCGTCGCCGAACACATCAACAAGTTCTGGGAACCACGCATGCGTGCGCAGCTCGCTGAACTGACGGACGCACACGCTGCTCAGTTGCAGCCGCTGGTGCGCGAGGCCATGCCGCTGATCCGGCGGCCAACCGAGACACACGGTGCAGACGTACCATCGTCCGGATCACCGTCCAGTCCATCACTGTGAGCCGCGCCGCGAGATGCCGCGTCGCAGGACCGCATTGACCGCATAATCCTCAGGGCCTGACCGGCGGCGCGTGCCGAGTGAACACCGGTCCGGTGGAAGACAAAGCCGCGCCGAGAAAATGCATTGCCGGGTAGAGTGAGGGCAACTTCCGGGCCGAGGCAAGGCAGAGGCGTTCTGAGGGAAGTGCCAAGGACAACGCGCGCGCAGACCTGTCATCGGCAAAACCACCCCCGAACAGACTGGGTACAAAGATCGCATAAGATAGATTATGGAACTAATGGAGCCATGCCGACATGTATGGATGGCTGTCCGGACGACTCGGCGTTGCCCCAACATCGCCGAGCAAACCGTCTCACATTGGCGAGGAAGTCTGCTGCAATATCAGAGAGCTGCAGAAATATCCTGACCCACGTTCTCAACCAGACCGGCTCACGCCACCTTGAGGATTTGCGCGCCGGTCGCCCCGGCCAGCGCCTGCGGCTCGACACGAAACACGCTGTCCGGCCGGCCAGCCGCCGCCCAGACCTGATCATAGGACAGCAGCGTTTCATCCATGTAGATCGGCAGCGCCTGCAGGTGACCGATCGGCGCCACACCGCCAATCGCAAAACCCGTCTCATCGCGCACCCGCCGGCCGTCACACCGCTCGAGATCGAGGCCATGCGCGGACTTGATCTGTGCCAGATCGGCATTGTGTGCGCCCGAGACGAGAAGCAGCACAAGCTCTTTGCTCGCCGCATTCTGGAAGATCAGCGATTTGACAATCTGCGCCGGCGTACAACCGCAGGCCGCCGCTGCTTCTTCGGCGGTGCGCGTCGACTGCGCCATGCGCCGCAACTGGATCGACAGCCCAAGCGTTTGGGCGCTGGCGGCAACTCGCGCGATCGATGACCCGGCCGGCAACGTCGCCGGATCGAGATCCTGTCCGTTATTCTCGTTTACGGCATTCTCGTTCGTGGTGCTCACAATTCCACCTCATAGTCGAGTGTCAGCCCGTCATAGCCCGGCTGCACATGCTCCGGCGTTTCCTCGAGAACCGTCTGGTAGTCAAGCGGTGTGTGCATATGCGTCAGCACCGCATTCCGCGCCCCGAGCTTGTCCACCCACCACAGGGCCTGGTCGATCGACAGATGGCTCGGGTGTTCACGGTATTGCAGCGCATCGATGATGATCATGTCGAGATCGGCGAGGCGTGCAACTGTCGCCCGGGGAAAATCGCTGACATCACAGCAATAGGCCACATCGCCGAAACGGAACCCCAGCGAGATGATATCGCCATGCTTCTGCACCAGCGGCTGCGCGGTAAGCGGCCCGCCTTCTCCGTCGATGACGATCGGTTTGTCCGGGTCGGCAATCAGCCGCGCCTCGATGATCGGCGGATAGGCGCTGCCCACCGGGGTCTCGAGACAATAGCCGAACGAGGCGCGCAGGTGGCGCAAGGTCGCTGCCTCGGCGTAGATCGGGATCTGCCGCCGCTGCGTCAGGGCAAAACCGCGCAGATCGTCGATGCCGTGGATGTGATCCGCATGCGCATGCGTGTAAAGCACCGCATCGACAGCCTGCACCCTGGCATCGATCATCTGTTCGCGGAAATCCGGGCCGGTGTCGATCACCACCGTGGTCACACCGCCATCCGGACCGATCTGGCGCACCAGGAGAGCCGCCCGCCGGCGCCGGTTCTTCGGGTTGTCCGGGTCGCATTTGCCCCAGTCGCCATTGATGCGCGGCACACCCGGCGAGGACGAACATCCAAGGATGGTGAATTGCCGCCGAACCTTCATGCTGGACGTGTCATCCGGGAAAACAGGCGATAGGCATTGGCCGTGGTCAGATCGCGGATCGACGCCTCGTCGAGATCCAGCGCCTCGCCGAGAATGCGCGCCGTGTGCGCCACATAGGCGGGTTCATTGCGCTTGCCGCGAAACGGCGGCGGCGCCAGATACGGCGCATCGGTTTCCACCAGCAGCCGGTCACGCGGCACCGACCTTGCGATAGCGCGCAACTCCTCGGACTTCTTGAAGGCGACAATGCCTGAAAATGACACATAGCCGCCGAGCGCGACACCGGCATCGGCCAGCGCCTGGCCCGAGGAGAAACAGTGCAGGACGAAGGGAAAGGCCCCCTGCTCCGTTTCCGCCTGCAAGATGGCGATCATATCGTCATCGGCGTCGCGCGCATGGATCACCAGCGGCAGGCCGGTCTGCCGGCTGGCCGCGATGTTGCGGCGAAACACCTCAGCCTGAACATCGCGCGGCGCGTGGTCATAGTGATAGTCGAGCCCCGCTTCGCCGATCGCCACGCATTTGTCATAGGCGGCCAGCGCGACGATTTCGGCGGTGGTGACATCGGCCTCCTCGGCTGCATTGTGCGGATGCGTGCCGACCGAGCAGAAGACCGGCTCATGGGCCTCGCTCAAGGCCTTGATCTGCGCGAATTTCCGCACCCGGGTCGAGATTGTGATCATGCGCGCCAGGCCGGCCTCAGCCGCCCGCGCCAGGATGGCCTCGCGTTCGGCGGCGAAATCCTCGAAATCGAGATGGCAATGGCTGTCGATGATCGGATGCGCCTGCGCTTGCACGGCTCAGCCCTCCGCTGCGGGCTCGATGTAGCGTGGAAACACGCCGGATGGCTTGGGCAATTCGGTGCCCGGGACCAGCGCCTCGCGCACCGAGGAAAACTGCCGCGCCTCCGGCTTGACGGCGACGAGATCGAGCAGTTTGCCGGCGCTGTCGGGCATGAAGGGCTGGATCAGGATGGCCAGCGTGCGGATCACTTCAGCGGTGACATACAGCACCGTGCGCATGCGCTCCGGGTCCGATTTCTTCAGCGCCCAGGGCTCCTGCGCCGCAAAATAGCGGTTGGCCTCGGCGACCACCTGCCAGATCGCGGCCAGCGCCTTGTGGATCTGGCAGGCATCCATCGCCGCCGCCACGGTGATATAAAGCCCGTATGCGGCATCAAGGATCGCCTGATCCTCGCTGGTCGGTGCGCCCTGTTCCGGCACCCGGCCATCGCAGTTCTTGCCGATCATCGACAGCGAACGCTGCGCCAGATTGCCCAGATCATTGGCGAGATCCGCATTGATCCGGTTGACGATCGCCTCGTGGCTGTAATTGCCGTCCTGGCCGAACGGCACTTCGCGCAACAGGAAATAGCGCAGCTGGTCGAGGCCGTACTCTTCGACCATGGCGAACGGATCGACGACATTGCCCTCCGATTTCGACATCTTCAGGCCGCGGTTGAACAGAAAGCCGTGCGCGAAAACATGCTTTGGCAGCTCCAGTCCTGCCGACATCAGAAACGCCGGCCAGTACACGGTGTGAAAGCGGATGATGTCCTTGCCGATGATATGAAAATCCGCCGGCCAGCGCTGCCAGTTTTCCGCCGTCTCATCGGGAAAGCCAAGGCCGGTCAGATAGTTGGTCAGCGCATCGACCCAGACATACATCACGTGTCCATCATTGCCGGGCACCTTGATGCCCCAGTCGAAAGTGGTACGCGAGACGGACAGGTCCTTCAGGCCGGACTTGACGAAGGCCATGATCTCATTGCGTTTTTCGGTTGGACCGATGAAATCCGGATACGCTTCGTAATGCGCCATCAGCCGCTCGGTGAAGGCCGAAAGCCGGAAGAAATAGCTTTCTTCCTCGACCCACTCGACCGGCGTGCCCTGCGGGCCGTACCGCACCCCGTCGCGAAGCTCGCTTTCCTCTTCCTGGTAGTAGGCTTCATCGCGCACCGAATACCAGCCGGAATAGCTGTCGAGATAAATATCGCCATTCGCTTCCATCCGCCGCCAGATCTCCTGGCTGGCGCGATGATGGCGCTCTTCGCTGGTGCGGATGAAGGCATCATTGGAGGCATTCAGCAGATGCGTCATCTTTTCAAACTCGGCGGCATTGCGCGCCGCCAGTTCCGTCACCTCGATGCCCTCCTTGCGCGCCGTCTGCAACATCTTCTGCCCGTGCTCGTCGGTCCCGGTGAGAAAGAACACGTCGAGACCGTCAAGCCGCTTGAAGCGCGCCAGCGCATCGGTGGCGATCAACTCATAGGCATGACCGATATGCGGCCGGCCATTCGGATAGGAGATGGCGGTGGTGATGTAGAAACGCTCGGAACTCATAGGGGCCTCAATGCGGATGTCCGGCACGGCAGGGAAATGCGTGTCCGTCACGCGCCGTCATAGGCGAAAATTCCACGCGATGCCATGGGGGAGCGTGCGGGATATCAGTCGAAAATCACCGAGAAAAGCGTCACCACCGTTTGAAACCGGTCAAGATTGTAGGTCTCGGCGCGGTCAAAATGTTCGGACACGGCGCTAACGCGTTCGGCCTGCGCTGCCGCTTCCGCCGCCTTGCCCTCGGCAGCCAGCCGGCGTGCCCGCTGCTGCAGATGGCTGATGACGTGATCAATGAAGAAGTGATAGGCGATCTCGCGATCCTTGGCGGACAGCGTTTGCGCCAGCTTGTGGATCGTCGCCCGATCATCAATGGCGCCGCTTTGCATGATCCCATCAAACAGGGTGGCGATATCGACGCCGCCATAATTGGCCATCACCAAAGCCCGCGCCACGCTGCCCTCGGTGGCGTCATAGCCGCTCTCAAGGTCAAAGCGCACCTTCAGATGCATCATCGCACTGGCGAGGTCATCTCTGTTCAACGGCTGCAGCGCGAGGCGCATGCAGCGCGAGCGGATGGTCGGCAACAGTCGGCCAGGAACATGCGAGAGCACCAGAAACAGCGCGTGGCGCGGCGGCTCCTCGAGCATTTTCAACAAGGCATTGGCCGCGTTGCGGTTCAGATCATCGGCTGTATCGATCACCGCGATGCGCCAATTGTCGGATCCGGCGGTCTGCTGGAAGAAGCGGCCGAGCCGCCGCACCTCATCGACCGTAATGACGCTTTTCAGTTTTCCGGTCTTTTCATCCTGCGGCCGGCGCAGATGCATGAGATTATGTGAGGCGCCGGCGGCGAGCTGATGCGAGACGGGACTGTCGGGATGCGGGTCGCCAATATCCTCCGGCGCTTGCGCGGGATCCGGGTGGCTGATGATGTGATTGGCCAGCCGGAACGCCAGGGTCGCCTTGCCAATGCCCTCGGGCCCTTCAAGCAGCAGCGCATGGTGTAGCCGGCCCATGCGATAGGCATCGGCCAGAAAGCGTTCGGCGGCACTGTGGCCGTATAATACGGTGTTGCTTTCGGGCGCGATTGCCCCTTCCAGGAGATCCGGCCGCTCCGTCATGCTCAATGGCTCCGGGCGCTGCGCGAGCCGTCATCACCGGTCTGCAGAACGCGATCGACCTCCTCGAGGATCGCCAGCGCCACGGCGTCTTCGCCGAGTGTCCCGTCGATCAGCTTGCAGCGCTGCGGCTCCTTCTGCGCCAGTTCGCGAAACGCTTCGCGCCGCTTCTGATGCATCGATGCCTCTTCCTTCTCGAAACGATCGGGATGCGCCGCCCCGCCCCGCTTTCTGGCGCGTGCAAGGCCGATCTCCGTCGGCACATCGAGGATCAGAGTCAGGTCCGGTGTGACACCATTGACCGCGATGCGTTCAAGATTGGCGAGAAATTGCGGCTCCAGATTGCTCGCAACGCCCTGATACACACGCGTTGAATCCAGAAACCGGTCGCACAGCACGACGGTGCCTTCCTCAAGCGCCGGACGGATGACTTCCTCGACATGGTCGCTGCGCGCCGCCGCAAACAGCATCGCTTCCATGCGCACGCCGAATTCCTCGGCCTGGCTGCTCAACAGCACGTGCCGCACGGCTTCGGCACCCGGTGAGCCGCCCGGCTCGCGGGTGACCAGCACATCATGGCCGCGGCGCCGCAAGACGCTGGCGAGACGGTCGATCTGCGTTGACTTGCCTGCCCCCTCGCCGCCCTCGAATGTGATGAAACAGCCCCTGTCCTGGCTCAATCCGTACCCTTTCTGCTGACCCGACAGCACTCAGTTCCAGAATTGAACCAGTTCGAGCAGCGCGTCCAGTGCCTGGGTATGGATCGGACCTTTTCCGACCGATTGTCCGGCATAAAGCGGCTCGCGACGTGACAGCGTGTCGCCGATATAGATTTCCAGCTCGCCGATCTCATCGCCTTCGACGACCGGCGCCTTCAGCGGCCACTTGTAGCGAACCCGCGCTTTCAGCCGATCGGGATTGGTGATCGGCAGGAAGATATCGACCGCCCCCCTCGCCTTCAGCGGAACGGTGCTTTCACCGCCATACACGCCGGCCTCAGCCACCACTTCGCCTTCAGCGAACATCGGGCGCCGCTTGAAGGCGCGCACCCCCCATTCGAGGATCTTGCGCGCTTCCTCGCGCCGCGCATTCTCGCTCTCAAGTCCGCTCATGGCGAGGAACAAGCGCCGTCCGTCGCGGTCGATCGAGGCGACGATGGCGTATCCGGACGCTTCGGTAAAACCGGTCTTCAAGCCGTCGACACCGATATCGTAGCTGAGAAGCGGGTTGCGATTGCGCTGGCGGATGCCGTTCCAGGTGAATTCCGGCTCGGCGAAATAGGTATAGTAATCCGGATAGGTGACATAGATATGCCGGGCCAGCAGCGCCATGTCGCGCATTGTCACCTGCGCGTCCGGATGCGGCAAACCGGTGGAGTTGCCAAAGCTGGAGTTGTCCATGCCGATGGCGCGGGCCCGCTCGGTCATCTGATAGGCAAAATTCTCCTCCGATCCGGCCATGCCCTCGGCAATGACGATGCTGCCATCATTGGCCGACTGGACAATCACGCCGCGGATCAGATCCTCAAGCCCGATCGCGGAATGAATTTCCGCGAACATCGTCGAACCGCCGGACACCGCGCCGCCGGTGCGCCAGGCATTCTCGGAGACCGAAAACTGGTCATCGAGCGACAATTGCCCATTCTTCAAGGCATTGAAGGCCAATTCGAGCGACATCAGTTTCGCCAACGACGCCGGCGGCACCGGCGTGTCTTCGTTCTTGGCAAACAGGACGGTGCCGGTTTCCGCTTCGATCAGATAGGCTTCGGTGGCGCGCGTTTCGAAAAGCTGCGCTGCGGCCGGGGCGCTGAAGAACAGAAAAATGCTAACAAAAACAAGCCCGAAGGCCTGAACACCGTTCAGTCGCAATGGGTGGTCCCCCTTCAAATGCTGCCGCATCGCCTACGCAGACATTCATAAAGGACTGAAATGAGATTTAAAACCGGTTTCGCAGCGAAACCTCTCACCTGCCGGTCAGGACCCAGTCGAACGGATTCTTGTGGCGAACGACGCGATCTCCGCGATAGGCGAGCCCGATATCGTGAAAATCACCGGCTTCGATGCGTGCCATCGGAGCAATTGCATCCGGGCGCTGCTCGAAGGTCGGGCCGGTCTCGGGCAGCGAGAAGGCGGCGGGCTGCACATCCATCGGCGGAACCAGCGCATTGACCGTGCCGCGATCCATCGAGGCCGCCCGGCCGACGCGATCACCGCGGTGCGCCGGCTTGGCCTGCGCCATGCCGGCAAAGATGCCCTTGCCGCGCAGAGCGGCCAATTGCGGGCGTGGCAGGCCCCAGCGCGCCGATTGTGGCGGTGGCGCCCGACGCGTCGCAGTGGCCCGCGCCGGTTCATCCTGTTCGGCCATCGCCAGAAGGACAGAGCTGTTGTCAGCACCCGTATCGCCGTCGAGCCCGTCCTTGGAACCGCGATAGGAGGCCATCAGATACGGCATGTCATCGCCCTCGACCGGGGCCGGACCGACATATTCGACCCGCACATCCGCAACGCCTTCCCTTTTCATGTCGAGAAGTTCGGCGGCGCGGCGCGAGACATCGATGATCCGGCCATGCGAGAACGGCCCGCGATCATTGACCCGGACCACCACCGAATGGCCGTTTTTCTTGTTCGTCACCCGCGCGTAGCTGGGCAGCGGAAAGGTCTTGTGAGCGGCGGAAAGATGGTACTGGTCGTACACTTCGCCGTTGGCGGTCAGCCGGCCATGAAAATTCGGCCCGTACCAGGAGGCGCGTCCGGCCTTGTTGTAATCGGGATCTTCCTTCGGCGTGTACCATTTGCCACGCACCTTGTAGGGCTTGCCGACAATCGCCCGACCGCCGCCCTTGGGCACCACCTTGCTTGTCGTCACGCGCGGGCTGGCTTCGACACCGTATTCAGCCACCGAAAATTTCGTGGCGGCGGAGATCTCTGCCGAGGCCGTCGCTGTCTCGCTGTCCGAGGTGGACTGGCAACCGCCATTCACCACCGTCAGGGACAGCAAACCGGCCGCGAAGATCAATCGACCGGTTCCGGCCTTCAGCATGTCTGCTTGAATCAATGTTTCGTCCCACTTCCCCGACCGGCTGAAGATCGCAGCGATTGCCCATCGCATGCCGGTGCCGGTCATTCCGTCTATAATAGCGGAAATCGAAATGGGACATCAAGATGGCAGAAATGCGGTCACCCGCCGCAGAGGCCGGTTTCGGCGCTGCCGGCCGCTCTAACCCTCGATGCGCGCCTTGCCGGATTTGCCATCGTCACGATGCCAGCGGACGGTGTTGCCGCCGGTCTTCTCGATGCTGAAACAGGTGGTGCGCCCGTCATACCAGGTCGGCCATTGCTGGCACAGATTGCCACCCTTGACCCACCAGCGTCCGGTTTCCTTCGGCGCCATGAATTTGCCGAGGCCAAGACCCGAGCCGTCGCACTGACCGCGCCGGAACTCTGATAATACAGGGGAAATTCCCCTCCGAAGGGGGTCTGCAGATAGACCTTCTTGCCTGCCACAAGCTGTTTGAGCGCCGCGCCGCTGAGCGCTTCGGCCTGCGCGGCTCCAGCCCACACACATACCGCGGCAACCCCGAACAGCTGCAAGGCGCGAGACAGACGAAAACTTTGCTGTGGATCCGAACTCAACGCCATCGACACTTCTCCAATCTGGCGGTGGACCGCCTGGCCGCGCCCCATGCGCCGCCCGTCAACGACTACGCCGTAACAGGCAGAAAGGTTTCATCGCCGCCTGAAATTTGCGGTCGGAAACGCATTTTTCGTGCGGCCGGATGATTCGCGCCGTCCTTCCGCATCCCAAGCCCCCGCAAGGGCTGCGTCCTTGCTCCGCGCCTTGGCGCTTGCGATAGCTCGAGGCGGAATAACGGGCGCCGGCGCACGATTCGCGGACCGGCGGCAGCAGCGGAGCAGATCGGCAATGGCGATGAAATGGGCAATCGGACTGATGACCGGGACGGTTCTCGATGGCAATATCGATATTGCCATGCTGCAGACCGATGGCGCGCGCATCGCCGCTTTCGGCCCATGGCAATTGGCGCCCTACCCCGACACGCTGCGTGCCGATCTGCAGGCCACGCTCGCCGCCGCGCGCGACTGGCGCTTTCAAGGTCCCGAACCGGCACTGTTTGCCTCCACCGAACGGGCGTTGAGCGAAGCGCAGTCCGAAGCCGTGGCGCATTTTCTCGATCAGCACGGCTTCAGCGCCGGTGACATTGCCGCGATCGGTTTTCATGGCCAGACGGTTCTGCACCAGCGCCCGGGCGGTGACGGCAAACGCGGCCAGACCAGGCAACTCGGTGACGGCGCCCTGATGGCCGAGCGGCTCGGCATCGAGGTGGTCTATGATTTCCGCTCCGCCGACATGGCCGCCGGCGGCCAGGGGGCGCCTCTGTCGCCCATCTATCACAAGGCGATGCTCGAGCGCATCGGCGCCGACACCGGCACCGCCATTCTCAATCTCGGCGGCGTTGCCAATCTCACCTGGCACGATGGAGAACGCCTGATCGCCTTCGACACCGGGCCGGCCAACGCACCGGTGAATGACTGGATTGGGGCCCATACCGGCGCCGAGATGGACCGCGACGGCAAGATTGCAACCAGCGGCAGCGTCGATGCAGACCGCCTCGCGCAATTGCTCGACCATCCCTATCTCAGCGCCGGATATCCGAAATCACTCGACCGTTTCGATTTCCCCTCGTCGATGGCCGATGGCCTGTCGCTTGCCGATGGCGCCGCCACCCTGACCGCCTTTTCGGCGGCCGCGGTCGCCCGCGGGCTCGATCTGCTGCCGCAGCGCTTAACGCGGCTGGTCGTGTGTGGCGGCGGCCGGCGCAACCCGCAACTGATGGCCGAACTGGCGGCCCGCACCGGCGTCAACGTCGTGCCGGCGGAAACGGTCGGCCTGCGCGGCGATGCCGTCGAGGCCGAGTGCTTCGCCTTTCTCGCCATGCGCACACGTGCCGGCCTGCCGATCAGTTTTCCCTTGACCACCGGCGTCCCCGCCCCGCTCGCCGGCGGCCGCATCGCGCTGCCGCCCCGGCTTGTTGCGCCCTGATCGTCGCCTGACTGGCGCTGGTGGGTGGTGGTGGGTGGTGGTGGGTGCTGGTGGTTGCCGGAGGCAATTGCCGCCCTAGCTGCCGGTCTTGACGGCGTCGCAACCCCGCAACTGCGTCTGAGCCGCCAGAATCGAACGCGCCGGTCGGACGCCGGAGCAGGCCGTCAGGATCACTGGACGCATTGAACTTGAAAAAGATCGGGACCCGAATTCATGTTCGCGCTTGAACAGAAACTTGTCGCACTCTTCATGCTCGCCTTCGGCTGGCTGGACGCCATTCCCTCATGGGCCGCCAGCCTGTTGTCGATCTCCGTGCTCCTCTTCGCCGGCGCTGTTCTCGCCCGCCTGATCAACAATCTTCTCACCCGTCTCACGCGCGACGGGACCCTGCTGCAACGCTCGCTGGTGGCACGCAACCAGCGTCCGATCCGCCTGGCGATCTTTGCCGCCGCCCTGGCCCTCGGCGCCGGCGTCGCCGAACTGACAGACCGCCAACTCGGCATGCTCCGGCACGTGCTGGTCCTGCTGCTGATCGTTCTGATCGCCTGGATCGCCCATATCGTGCTGCACATCTGGCTGACCCTGTATCAGCGCCGCTTTTCGCTCGACGCCTCGGACAATCTGCTGGCCCGCAAACACATCACCCAGACCCGCATCCTGCAGCGCGTCGCCAATGTCCTGATTGTCATGATCGCCGTGGCCTGGGCCTTGATGACCTTCGAACCGGTGCGGCAATACGGCGTCAGCCTGCTCGCTTCCGCCGGAGCCGCCGGGCTGGTGGTCGGTCTGGCACTGCAGCCGGTGCTCAAAAACATCTTTGCCGGCATTCAGCTGGCCATCACCCAGCCGATCCGGATCGATGATGCTTTGCTCATTGAAGGCGAATGGGGCAAGGTCGAGGAGATCACCGCCACCTATGTCGTCCTGAAGATCTGGGACTGGCGCCGCCTGATCCTGCCGCTGAGCTATTTCATCGAAAATCCGTTCCAGAACTGGACACGCGAGACCGCATCGCTGATCGGCGCCGTCAGCTTTTTCGCTGATTTCACCATTCCCGTCGCCGCGATTCGCCAAGAGGCCGAACGCATCGCCCGCGCCTCGCCGCTGTGGGATGGCGAGGTTTTCGTGGTCCAGGTCGTCGATTTCCGCGAGACCGTGATGGAACTGCGCATTCTCGTCTCGGCCGCCGATTCCGGCGCGGCTTTCGACCTGCGCTGCGAGATGCGCGAGAAACTGGTCGATTTCATCCAGGCCGAGTATCCCGAGAGCCTGCCGCGCCTGCGCGCCACGCTCGACGCGCCGTCCGGCCCCGATATCGGCGTCTCAACCTCCCCTGCCCGCGCCGCAACGCCAGGCGGACAGAACCCACAGGCAACGGGCGGCACATGAACCGGCGCTGATCGGTTGACGGCAGGCACCCGGCGCAGCTAAATGCTCCGCGCCCGCCCGGCATCGCTTTTCACATCCGGGCCGCGGCACGCGGAGAGGTGGCCGAGCGGTTTAAGGCACCGGTCTTGAAAACCGGCGTGCGGGAGACCGTACCGTGGGTTCGAATCCCACCCTCTCCGCCATGCCTTTCAGTAAATTGCCGTTGCGATTTAACAGATCTCGTTTATCCCCTCGCCCTCCCCAACTTTCTCCCTCACCGGGAGCCGAGGAGAAATGCAGCAGGCCCGCTGGAACTAGTGGAACTCGAGGCCCACGCTGGGGGCGGCAGGTCTCCCGGCTGCGAGGCAGACATACTTCGACTGCCAACAGGTCGGCCACTTGTCTCGGATACCGGCTTGCGGTTTCCATGACAACGGGCCACGGGCCATAGGCCGCGGGCATCTCCCGGTCGATCCCGGGTCAGTGCATTGCCAATGAACCGATGGCTTGCAAGAAATTGCCCGTGCCTTTGAGAAGCGGAGTTGGGACGATGACGACGACACCCGAGCGGATGGCTGGTGTTCTTCTGACCGGACACGGCGGGATTGACCGGTTGGAGTACCTCACCGATCTGCCTGTACCAGGGCCCGGCCGGGGTGAGGTTCTGGTTCGGGTGACTGCGACCGCCAAGAACAACACCGATCGCAAGGTGCGCGAAGGACTCTATCCCACGGACCGCGACGAGGATGTAACCTCATTTCAGCTTGGCGACGCACCCACCTTGACATTTCCCAGAATACAGGGCGCCGATATCGTTGGCCGCGTCGCGGCCACTGGCCCCGGCGTGGATCCGGCACGGATCGGGGAACGTGGTCTGCTCGACTTCAATATCTATGCCGACGAGCGACCGGATCTGAACCTGACTCCGGACTACTTCGGGCATGGGCGCGATGGCGGTTTCGCCGAATACGTCGCCGTCCGTCCGAGCAATTCCACAGGGTTGCAAACCCCGAAATTGCCGATGCGAAACTTGCAACCCTCGGCATGTGCTCCTACCAGACGGCCTTCCGGATGCTTAACGCCGCCAATGTCGGCCCCGGCGAACATGTTCTGGTGACCGGCGCCAGTGGCGGGGTCGGTACGGCGCTTATCCAGCTCTGTCGATTGCTTGGCGCCGTGCCGCATGCGGTATCGAGCCCGGGCAAGATGGAGGCGCTCACCGCGCTTGGCGCAGAAACGGTTATTGACCGAACCGACGTCACGGACTGGCCCGCCGCTGTCGCCGAAGCCACCGGCGGAAGGGCCATAGATGCGGTGATGGATCTGGTGGGCGGTCCCCTCACCAATCCTCTTATCGACGTGATGACACAACGCATGTCAGCGCGGCGAAGTTATCCGCGTCTCTCCATCGCAGGCGCAAGTGCGGGGAATGTGACTAAGATCCTCTGGACGAAGATCTATCTCAATCAGGTGCAGATCTTCGGCGTCTCGCACGGCACGCGCGCCGAGGCGCAACGCCTCGTCGGTTGGATCCGTGATGGCGCGCTGCAGCCTGTTCTTCACCGGGCGTTCCGTCTCTCCGACATCCATAGAGCCGAGCGCTACTTCATGAACCGGGATCTGGACTTCGTCGGCAAGATCGTTCTCGTGCCCGATGCGCAATGGGAGCAGCATGGCGCCCGTTTCGCCGCTCCGGAAGCGTTGTCGTGAAAATCACCCGGATTACCGTCAGAGAGGCCGACCGCCTCCGCTATGCCGGAGTTGCCTGAGCTCGGAAAGCTGCCTTTAACATCTACTTGGGCCTGTCGGTCAGAAGATCCCTGACCCCCACCAAAGCCCCCTGCATTCTCATAGGGAACGGTTGGACCCTTGCGCAATTTCCTTCTACAGGTATTGAGCTGAAATAGGCTGGCGTTAGGATCGGGGGCTTACGAAAATTCAGGGGATAATGGCTTGACCCAAGCGTCGCCGCAACAGCGCGCCATTCTCGAAGCGGCGCTGGATAGCATCATCGCGGCCGATCACGAAGGCCGCGTGATCGAGTGGAATTCGGCTGCAGAGCGGACCTTTGGCTATTCTAAAGCGAAAGCATTGGGCCGGGATCTGGCGGAACTGATCATCCCTCCTGAACTGAGAGAAGCGCACCGAGCTGGTATGCGGCATTTTCTGGCGACCGGCGAAGGTCCGGTTCTCGGAAAACGCATTGAAGTGGAAGCGATCGATTTCGAAAACCGGCGTTTTCCTGTGGAGCTCGCGATCGAAACGATCAACGTGGCGGGCAACCCGCGCTTCGTCGCATACATCCGCGACCTGACTGAACGGAAGGCAGCTGAGGCGGCGCTGGTTGATAGCGAGCAGCGCCTTAGTGCTACTTATCAGCACGCATTTGTAGGGATATCGGAAGTTGATCTGACCGGGCGCTTCCTGAGGGTGAACAACGAGCTCTGCCGCATCACCGGGTACACATCCGAGGAACTTTTCTGCCGCACGTTTTTCGATATCACCCACCCGGATGACCGTGCTGCCGATCTCGCGAAGTTTCGGCAACAGGTGGACGGCAACCTGGGAAGCTACACGCTGGAAAAGCGCTATATTCGAAAGGACGGCGAAGAGATCTGTATCGAGCTGTCAGGATCCATGGTTCGCGATGCTGAGAACCGGCCTCTCTATGCCGTCCGTGTGGTCCGCGATATTACCGAACGGATAAGGGCGGAACGCCAGCAGGCGCTGCTCGTCAATGAACTCAATCATAGGGTGAAGAACACGCTCGGCATGGTGCAATCCATCGTCTCCCAGACGTTGCGAGCCTACCGTGACCCTGCACAAGCAAGTAAGGAAATCAGCCAGAGGCTGGCGGCGCTTTCACGTGCCCATGACGTGCTTACGCGTGCCCGTTGGGAAAGCGCAAGCTTGACTGAAGTCGTCGACGAGGCGCTAGAGCCCTATGCCGACTTCCGCGAGCGGTTCATTCTCTCGGGGCCGAGCGTTCTGATTCCGCCCCCTGTCTGCCTTTCCTTTGCGATGGCGATGCAAGAATTGGTGACAAATGCCATGAAATATGGAGCCCTCTCGGCTCCTGAAGGCAAAATCGCGATCACATGGAACCTGGAGGACAACAGGTCGCGCCTGCGCTTCGAGTGGCGGGAAGTGGGAGGCCCGCCGGTATCCCCGCCGACCCGACGGGGCTTTGGAACTCGCTTGCTGCAAGCTGGAATTGCCAGCGAAACTCAGGGATCCATTGCCCTCACATTCGCACCAGGCGGGTTGGAATATCAGTTCGAGGTGCCTCTCGACGCATGAGACGAAACCTTTCGGGCGTTTCTGGCTGACGCGGTCATGGAAGATTGCCCGGCCTCCACGGAAACGATTGCGGGCATTGATCGAGGCCTTGGGCTTGGGAAGAACGCGTTAGCATTGAAGTTCGGCTGGCTGTTCCTCTACAATCTCCGCATAGTGTGGCTACGCGTGGTCTCGTTAGCTCTGCTGGCAATCTTGACCGAAGTCGTCGCCCAGTCCGTGCCCCAATCATCCTCTCCGCCTGGATGGTCAAGTTGGGAGCCGACGCAGTCAACCAAGTCCTGAATATCCTCGCAACCTCGCAACCTCGATGCTGACGATGACAATATTTCACTGATAATCGCTAGTTCTGCGTTCTCCGCAGCCGCGGGCACGGCAATGCCGCGCAACTGGCTTTCATGATGTGCGCGCATGCTGTTTAATCAAACCAACTGGACGCTAATCGTGGCCGGTTCCGTGCTGCTCCAGCGGGTGAGAAAAAACGGATGAAGAATAAAGAAGACCGAATACTAGCCATCGGCTTGGATGCTTTCGATATAGGGCTTGCCGAGAGGCTGATTGGCGAAGCGCGTTTGCCAAATCTAAGCAAGCTCATCGAGCAATCCGCGTTCTTCCGTCTGCATCATGAGGAGCGAGCCAAATACACGGGGCTTGGGTGGGAGCACTTCAGCACCGGCAAAGGTCCCGACGCCCAGCAGCGCTGGTCCGCGATCTCCTTTGATCCCGCTAATTATTCGGTCCACCAGCCCCAGTCGCCAAACCCGCCTTTCATCGCAAATTCCGCTACGCCGACGGTCGTGTTCGATCTTCCTTATTTCGATCTTGAAGCGGTGCCGAATACTGGCGGCCTCACAAGCTGGGGCGCTCATGACCCGGGAACCGAAGCGTATGCACGCCCGACTGGCCTCCGGGAGGAGGTAGAGGCGCGTTTTGGCAAGTACCCTGCACCCGAATGGATCTATGGCTTTAGTTGGCCCTCCGTGCAAAAAACAGAAGCGGCAGGCAAGGCACTGCGTGATGCCGTAAATCTGCGAAGTGATATCACCCGCTGGCTACTCACGGAGAAGCTGCCCGACTGGAAGCTAGCAATCGCAGTGTTTTCCGAAACACATTCCGCCGTTGAGCAGTTCTGGCATGGCGTCGACCCTGGCCATCCTCTGAGTGGATTGCCATCCGCGGGTCCGGCACGTACCGCTCTCATGGATGTTTATGAAGCAATTGACGCATTCATCGGGACGATAAACGAGACATTCCCCGACACGACATTGATTGTGTTTTCCATGCATGGAATGGGCGCGAACACGTCCGATGTGCCTGCCATGTTCCTGCTGCCAGAATTGTTATACCGCCGTTCATTCCGCCGCGCTTATGCGAAGGACGAAAACTGGCCGTCCCATCTACCGGGTGGCATGCCGGTTTTCGGCATGGATGAGAGCTGGGACAAGGCGATGCGTAAAATCGTTCCCTGGCCGGGTGCAACGGGCTCAGTTGTCGCCAGGCTGCAACGGTTATTCGAGAAGAGTTCCCCGTCAGGCCGCCAGGCGGCCGGAAACATTGGATGGATGCCGGCGGCGCGTTATGCGCCCTTCTGGCCTTCGATGCGGGCATTCGCGTTGCCGGCATATTACGACGCATGGGTGCGCATTAACCTCTCCGGACGGGAACGAAACGGTCTCGTCTCGTCAGATGAATACGAGACGGAACGTAAGGATATCCGTGATACTCTGCTCCAATGCCGCGACCCGCTCAGCGGCAGCGATGCTATCGAGAAGGTCGTATTTTCTGATAAGGAACCATATCAGATAGGTCCAACCGAGGCCGATATTTACGTCACCTTCGCGCCCAACGTTACGGGATTGACGCATCCCGAACTGGGTACGATTGGACCTGTTCCATTTCGCAGGACCGGCGGCCATACAGGCGATTGGGGTGTTCTCTTGGCTAAGGGCGCTGACATCCGGCCTGGTGACCGCGGTCAAGCGAATTCATTCGATGTCGCACCGACAATCCTGAATTTGCTCGGCGAAGCCGTAAGCCCGGATCTGAGCGGAGAGTCGTTGATATCGCGCATTCATCAAACCGCACCTGCAGGGCCTTGACCTCAACCTGCCACGACTACACCGGTCCAGTATTGGAAGATACTCGTCCAGTCTCTCGAGGCAAAAGATGACTTGGCGTATATTTGTCCTATCGTTGGATGATGCAAAGGCGCGCCGGAACGCGATCGCCTCTCAGCTCGGATTGCTCAATCTCGACTTTGAGATCGTTTCGGCCATTGACGGACGGAATGGGCTTCCTGAACAATATGAAGCACTGGTCGATCGCGATATGACACGCGTAAATCTCGGCCGCGATATGGCGGGAGCTGAATATGCCTGCGCAATTTCACATCACCAATTGTACAAGCGCATAGAAAATGAAGGGCTTCCCGGGGCTATCATCTTGGAGGACGATGCGATTCTGTCCCCCCTCTTCGCCGAGTTTTTGACCCAAGGCGCGTACGCAATGGCTGATCTGATCGTTCTCGACCACTGGTTCTGCAGGATTTGGCGGTTTTCGCAAAAGCGACTGACAGAGAATATTTGCGCGGGTAGGCTTTCCCTCGTGCCTTGTCTGACCACCGGCTATTCTATCTCAGCATCTGGTGCCAGGTACCTGATCAAGCATTCGTTGCCGATCAGCCGCCCCGCCGATTGGCCGTGTGACATTACCAAACTCAACGCCCGCGCGACAATTCCACGGATCGTGGACCACCCCCCTCACACCCCCGAAACATCTTCGACGGAAAACCATCGCCGAGCGGTCGTTTTGCAGGGCCTGAACACCGTTGGCGACATCACCGAAAGAAAAAAGGAAGGCCGTTTTAGACGATGGCTCATCAAGCGCGCATCCAAGAAATTGTCATAGGAGCATCTTGCAGCGATTGTGCAATGCTGCTTTTTCGCGTGCGCGCGTGCCACAAACAATCAGGGTAACTGGCGGTAGCCGCTCGGATCATCGCTTGAGGACCTGGTGTCCGATGATGATTTCGAATGCCATTACTCACCGAGCTAACCGTTTCCGGGGACAAATCGATGGAGAACAGGAACTGTCGCGGGGTAGCGGAAGTCATTGACTGCAATTCGATGCCACTCGTCATGCAGGTCATTACGTGCCGCAAGTCGCCGGAAAGAAGAAGATTGTCGGCTACCGCGCAGCTCGAGACGCTGGGCCTCGAAATGGTTACGGAGGTTGTCGATGGCTTGGTTGACGACGATCCGGTCATTGATCAGCTTTATGACGAAGTCGCCAACCGCTGGCGCGCGAAGCGCCCACTTTCACGCAGTGAGATCAGCGCCTATGGCAGCCACAGGCTTGCCTGGCAGCGCCTGCTTGCAAATGGACATGGCGCGGCGTTCGTGGTCGAGGACGATTTCGGCCTGAAGGATCCAGAAAAGGTCACTGCCGCCCTAAGCAATTGGCAGGCACTACTTGGCGAAGGCCGAGATATCGTCAAATTATTCGATTACGAGAAACGAACGAAAAACCGCGTGGCAGCTAATCGTCGTGTTGGTGAACTTGAGCTGGTAAAATGGCGTTCGCCGACTGCCGGCATGGTAGCCTACATGGTTTCACGACAGGGTGCCGAGAAGCTGCTGGCACGCTCAAAGGTATTTCGCCAGATCGACGAGGACATTAAGTATTTTTGGGAACTCGGGCTCAATGTGTGGTCGTTGCCGGGAAATCCGGTGATAGAAATTAGCGATCAACTGGGCGGCAGCCTGATCGAAAGCGACCGCAAACGGTTGAAGAACCGTCGGCTTACACGCAGCATCTGGGGCAATCTCCTAACCCTCGACCGGAAAGTAAGGACCCGGTGGCATTTAGCGCGGGAACGGAAGGCGCATCGATGAAGCAACCTTCCGAGGGTGGAATCCGACAAAAACTGACCGCCGGAGACTGACCGGGTGACCCCTCGAAAAACGGAAGGCTCGGCTTGAGCCGCTACCTGAATGGCAATCCGCTAGGTGGCAGCGAGAACTCGGTCCATGCCCTCCCCGCTCTTTTGCGAAGCAAAATTGTACGGCAAACGAAGTCATCGTCGAGCTTGCGGGACCGCGCCTCGGTGACCTCAGCGAAAACATCAGCGCACTCCACCTCGCACGTATTGCGTCCTCTCAGTCTGGCATTCTTTGCACCGCGGTTCATTGCAAGGTCCTCTCGGTTTCTTCGGCCATTTTCGAGCGCCTTCCCGGCTTCACGGAGCCAGCCTTCGGGCGACCTTTCGGCTTGCGAAGCCGACGGCACCAACCCTCAGATAAAACACTTGAACTGTTGAGAGGTCTTGCCTCGCGCAAACAATGAGCGCAGCGGCCGGCAGCCCTTTCTCGACCCTTGGCAAAAATTCCGCATTTCCCGAGGCGAGTCCCTGCTGCTTTTTCGCGAAAGTCACTGGGGCGATTCATCCCCAATCTGGTGCAAGCCAAAGCTCCACCCCATCCTGCAGGGACGGAGGGCGATGGAAAATTGTCATTGAGCGCAAGATATATACATGTATGATTAACCATTAATGTAAGTCATCGACGAGGGGGGCCGTGGTGAGCTTGGGGGGACGACGTGCCGCATCCGAAGGGTTTAACCAACGCCGTCATTGACGCGGGCGAAGAAGTCCTTGACGCGGGTGAAGAAGTCATTGACGCGGGGGAAGAAGTCATTGACGCGGGGGAACGGCTCATTGACGCGAGTGGCCGGACAATCCCGTTCCACAAACGGCTTGCCCCCTCTTGCCGGTATTTCAAGCGCGCCTTCGCGGCGCTCGTCGCCACCCTCCTCTACCTCTTGCCATTCCAGGATGTTCCGGCAGCTCGGGCCGCCAATTCGGGCTGCAGCGTCAGCGGTTCGGTCGCCAACTGCCCCGATGTGCCTGCGGACGGTATCCGCTACGGGTCCGGGGTCAAGACCATCAACATCACCGATTTTGCCGGCGATTCGACCAATGTGCAGTGGGGTGTCATCGGCATCCATCTGTATGAAAACGGCGCCAACGGCTCATCGGCGACCAGCACCAGCTTCACCAACCAGGTCCATCTCGACCTTGTTCCCGACGACGACAACACGCCCGATACCTGGGTGGTGGCAAACAGCGCCGGTCAGCCTGTGCTGTCGGGTGGGTATCACATCATCGTCACCGGGACCAATTCGTTCTCCATCAACGGCACGCCCTACAACGGCACGCAACTGGCGCAGCACCTCGCCTCCACTTCGTCGAGTTCGGGCGGCACCGTTTCCGGCAGCCTGACGGTCAACAACCCCTCCCCCTTCCCCGGCTCCACCGGCGCAATCACCACAATCGACGCCGTGGGCATTCTCGTCAGGTCGAACGGCGGCAACGGAGGCAGCGGCGGTTGCTCGTCCGTGCTGGTGTATACCTGGTGCGACGATGGTGACAGGGGCGGACATGCGGGCTCGGTGGTGGTCAACTCCAACGGCGCCATCACGGTCAATTCCCAGAGCCGGTACGGTGTCGCAGCCATCAGTAAGGGCGGGCGCGGCGGCAATGGCGGCGGCTCCTTCGGCGTTTTTGCCTCCGATGCGGGCGCTGGCGGCAATGGCGGCCGTGGCGGACAGGTCCAGGTCATTCTCGGAACGCAGTCGGATATCAGGACTTCGGGAAAATATGGCCACGGGGTCTATGCCATCAGCCATGGCGGGATCGGTGGCGGCGGCGGTGAGCCCTATGGCGCCTATGCCGGTGGCGACGAAGGTGGGCGCGGCGGCAATGGCGGCAATGTGCGGGTCGAGAACCATGGGTCGATCAGCACCACCGGCCAGGCCGCCTATGGCGTCAACGCCTCCAGCGTCGGCGGTGCTGCCGGCGACGGCAGTGATGCCTTCGGCATCGGCGCGGATGGCGGCGAAGGTGGTGGCGCTTCGCTCGGCGGAACCGTCACGGTCGTCAATTCCGGAAGCGTGACAACCACCAATTCCGGATCGACCGGCATCTTCGTCCAGTCGGTCGGCGGCGGCGGGGGCGACGGCGGCAGCAGCGGCGGCGTGTTCGCAGTCGGCGGCAATGGTGCATCAGGCGGCAATGGCGGTGTCGTGACGGTGTTCAACAGCGGCTCGGTCTCCACCGGTGGCGCGGTCGGCGGCGCTGGCGACGACGCTGTCGGGGTCTTCCTGCAGAGTGTGGGCGGCGGCGGCGGCAATGGCGGCGGCGCAACGGCAGTCGGCGCCGGTGTCTCGCTGGCCATCGGCGGCAATGGCGCCATAGGTGGCGCAGGCTCCACCGTCACCTATAATCCGCTTGATGGCGCACCCGACGCCAATGGTCTTGACGCCGCGACGATCAGCACGACCGGCGACCGGTCGCACGGCATCCAGGCGCAGTCGGTCGGTGGCGGCGGCGGCAATGGCGGCTATGCCTATTCCGGCACCGCGCCGGTGGGCGGGATCTCGGCCAGCATCGCGCTCGGCGGCAAGGGCGGACCCGGCGGCGCCAGCGGTGCGGTCACCGTCAATGAGAAGGGCGTCATCACCACGGCCGGCGATCAGTCGATCGGGCTTTTTGCCCAGTCGGTTGGCGGGGGCGGCGGCAATGGTGGCGGCAGCGTCGGCGTGGCGGCCGGCGGCGGCTACAACCTGTCCCTGGCAATCGGCGGCAAGGGCGGCGCGGGCGGCGCCAGCAACACGGTCAATGTCGATTCGGTCGGCCGCATTGCAACCCAGGGCAAGCTCTCGCACGGCATCATGGCGCAAAGTGTTGGCGGTGGCGGCGGCAATGGCGGGTTCAGCGTCGCTGCGTCGCTCGGCGGCTTTTCCGGCTCGGTGGCACTCGGCGGGGCGGCCGGGGTGGGCGGCGCCGGCAAGTCGGTCACGGTCAATGCGGCAGCCGGTGACGTCACCGATGCCGGGATCAGCACCGAAGGTCAGGGTGCGATCGGGATCTTCGCTCAGTCGGTCGGCGGCGGCGGCGGCAACGGCGGCGTGGCCGGAACGGTTTCGGCCGGCAGCGGTGCCGTCGGTGTGTCGCTCGGCGGAGCCGGCGGTGGCGGGGCGACTGGGGGTACGGTCGGTGTCACCAATCGCAACACGATCACGACGCGCGGCGATACAGCCTCGGGCATCTTTGCGCAAAGCGTCGGTGGCGGCGGCGGCAATGGCGGCGCCGCGCTCTCCGGTACCGGCGGTGTCGTCGGCATCTCGGTGGCGGTCGGCGGTTCCGGCGGTGGCGGCAGCAATGGCGGCGTGGTCACGGTCGACAATTTCGGCGCGATCACCACCGGCTACCAGACGGTCACCCAGGTTGGCGGCGAGGATGTCACCGAGCATTTCGGCAGCCGGGCCTACGGGATCTTCGCTCAGTCGGTCGGCGGCGGTGGCGGCAATGGCGGCTTCGCGATCGCTGGCGCGGTCGGCGTTTCCATTCCCGATGTGCCCGCCGGAGCCTTCGCGATTTCGGTTGGCGGCGCCGGCGGCGGCGCCAGCAACGGCAACACCGTCACCGTCAACAATCATGGCGACATTGAAACCTTCGGCCTCGGATCACACGCCATCTTTGCCCAGTCGGTCGGCGGCGGCGGCGGCAATGGCGGCTTTGCCGGCAGCGTGGCGATGACGGTGGGCAGTGGTGCGGCGGTCGGCATCGGCGTCGGTGGCCGCGGCAGTGGCGGCGGCAATGGCGGCGTGGTCACCGTGAATGCCGATGATGCGCTGAAATCGATCATCACCCATGCTGACGGCGCCAATGGCATCCATGCCCAGTCGGTCGGCGGTGGCGGCGGCGACGGCGGTTTCGCCATGTCCGGCGCGTTCGGCTTCAGCGCCGAGAAATCGGTCAATGTCGCGGTGGCGATCGGCGGCGCCGGGGGCGCCGGTGGCACCGGCAACGAGGTCAATGTCACGACACGCCAGGCGATCACCACCTACGGACACACGGCCCACGGGGTCATGGCCCAGTCGGTCGGCGGTGGCGGCGGCAATGGCGGCATGGCGGTCTCGGGGACGCTGGCCTTCTCGGAATCGGCCGGTCAAGTCGGCGTCTCGGTCGGCGGAGCTGGCGGTAGCGGCAGCATCGCGAACACCGTCCGGGTCGACAATTTCGGTGCGATCACCACCTGGGGCTCGGATTCCATCGGCATTCTCGGGCAGAGCATCGGCGGTTCCGGTGGCAATGGCGGTCTTTCGATCGCCGCGCAGATGACCGGAACATCAAAACTCGGCGCCACCATTGGCGTGGCGATCGGTGGCGGCGCCGGCAACGGAAATTACGGCGGCGAGGTCCACGTCTCGAACCGGGCGCTGTCTTCAATTCTCACCAACGGCATGGGCTCGCACGGCATCAAGGCCCAGAGCATCGGTGGCGGTGGCGGCAATGGCGGCATGGCGGTCACGGCGCAGCTCGGGGTCTCCAGCGGCAGCGCCGACCAGGCCTCGAAAACCCTCAATGTCGGCGCCAGCGTCGGCGGCAGCGGCGGTACCGGCGGCTACGGCAATCTGGTTCACGTCATCAACAACGGAACGGTGACAGTGAAGGGACTGGCCGCCACCGGCATATTCGCCCAGTCGGTCGGCGGCGGCGGCGGTGATGGTGGCGGTGCGGTCAGCGCCATCGGCATGCTCACCGATTCCACCAATGCCTCCTCGCGCTCGCTCGTCGCCACCGTGGCGATCGGCGGCAGCGGCGGCAGCGGCAATCACGGCGGCGCGGTGACGGTCGACAACAATGGCGCGATCGTGACCGAAGGCGCCAGCGGCTACGGCGTCTACGCCCAGAGCGTCGGCGGCGGCGGCGGCATTGGCGGCCGCGCCAATACCATGCAGATGGTCCTGTCAAAACCGCTGGTGGATGGCGAGGACAAGACCACCAACAAGAACAATATGAGCCTGTCTGTCAGCGTCGGCGGCGATGGCGGCTCCGGCAGCGACGGCGGTGATGTCACGATCAACAACCACGGCACCATTGAAACGCACGGCGAACTGGCCGACGGCATCAATGCGCAGAGCATCGGCGCCGGCGGCGGCCACGGCGGCAACGGGGCCATGGGCCCGGCCGGGCTGTTCCCCCTGCCCGGTGGCACCCTGGTGGTTCAGAAAGTGCTCGAGAAGGGGTTCGGACTGGAATCATCCGTACCGATCTACAAAAATGTTCAGATCGCTGTCGGAGGATCGAGCGGAGCAACCGGCGATGGCGGCATTGTCGAGGTCAACAACGACAAGAACATCACCACGCACGGGTCCAATTCGAACGCCATCTTTGCCCAGTCGGTTGGCGGCGGTGGCGGTGTCGGCGGCAAGGCCATCGTCGGCGCCACCGGACTGCTGGGCCTCGGCGGCGAAGGCAGCGGCGGCGGTGACGGCAAGCGGGTCACGGTCAACCAGAGCGGCGGCGCGACCATCGAAACCTTCGGGGTCTCATCCTACGGCATCTCGGCCCAATCGGTCGGCGGCGGTGGCGGCATTGCCGGCAATGTCGATCGGATGTTCGCCAGCGAAATGAAGGTCGGACCTCTCGATCTGCCGAGCCTGAATGCCGGCGTCGGTCTCGCTTTCGGACGTGGTGCGGGCGGTGGCGGCGATGGCGGACAGGTCGATGTCGACGTTGACGGAATCATCAAGACCCACGGCAACAGCGCTGCTGCGATCTTCGCGCAGAGCGTCGGTGGCGGCGGCGGCATGCTGGGCGAACTGGGCAACGAGATCGGCGGCGTCAGCATTCTGAGCTTTCAGATCGGCAGCAAGGGCGATGTCGGCAATGCCGGCCAGGTGGATGTGGACCTGACGGGAACCATCATGACGGCTGGAAACAGTGCCACCGGCATTTTTGCCCAGAGCGCAGCGGGCGCGGCAGGCGGCGGCCATGCGGGCACCGCCGGCAATGTCAACATTGCCATCGACGGGTCCGTGCTGACCGGGCAGTTGCTCGTTCCTGACGAGGACGGCACGACGGATGCGCCGCTGCGCGGTCTCGGCTCGGCGGCGATCTTCGCGCAAAGTGTGGCCGGCTCCAACACGGGCAACGGCAATGTCACCGTCACCATTTCGGGATCGGAATCGATGATCATGGGGGGACGCAGCCAGCGGCTCAACTCCACCGACGGCTATGTCGGGGTGGGTGTCTGGGTCATGGACGGCAAGACCAACACGATCACCAATCACGGTACGATCTCGACCATCGATGGTGTGGATAATGGCTACGCGATTCTGGCCCAGGGCAGCGATGCGACCCACACCGGTGGTGACGAAAACGTGCAGAATTTCGGCACGGTGACCGGCTCGTTCGATCTTGGTGCCGGCAGCAACAGCTTTGTCAACAATGTCGGCGGTGTATTCAATGCCGGACGCTTTGCAAGTGTCGGGGGTGGAAACACGCTCAGCAATGCCGGCCTGCTCAACCCCGGCGGATCCCGCCGCGTGATGACCAGCACGGTCACCGGTGGCTTCACCCAGACGGCCACCGGCACCTACGGCGTCGATATGGATCTCGCGCTGACCACGCTGACACCGGCCGTGCCCTACGCCCCCAATGAGGCTGATGCTCTGCTCGGGGATTCGCTGATGACCTTCGATGGCGGCGTCGACCTGACGCTGCTCAACATCGGCAATGCCCTGCCCGGCGAGCACAAGGCCTTGCTGGCGCGCTCATCGACCAGCGTCAGTGCCGGCGGGCTGACGTTGACGGCGCCGGCCAGCGCCGTGGCCACTTACGCACTCGACACCAGCGTGGCGACGGATCTGTCGCTGGACTATGCCATCGACTTCTCGCCGGACGGCATGAACGCAAATCAGAGCGCGATCGGCGAATACATCAACCAGGTCCAGCTCGCAGGCGGCGCGGTGACCCTGGAGCCGGTCGTCGAAGCGCTGTTCAACCTGCCAGACCTCGAGACCTACTCGACCACGCTCAACCAGTTGACGCCCGAACCCTATGCCGTCAATCAGATCGCAGCGATCACCGGATCCATGCAGTTCCAGGATTCGCTGATGAGCTGCCGCGTCTACGGCGGCACCGACCGCTTCAACGCCGAGGGTGAATGCGCATGGGCCTCGGGCTTCGGGGGAAAGGCCGAGCGTGACGCCACCGCCGGAAACCTCGCCTATGAGAGCAGTTGGGCGAGCCTTTCCATGGGCGCCCAGACGGCGCTCAACGAAACCTTCCGGGTCGGTCTCGGCTTGTCCTATGCCAGTTCCCATTTCGATGTCGGCGAGAATGCCGGCGGCAGCGGTGAGCATTGGCAGCTCGGCGGTGTCATCAAGGCGGTGCGCGATGGCACCACCGTGGCAGCGTCGCTGACTGCGGGAACAAGCCGCTTCGCAATGGGTCGCCTCGTCGCCCTGCCCGCCGGACCGAGCTACGCGCTCAGTGGCGAACAGCAGGTGGATTACGTTGCCGGCCATGCCCGCATCTCCCACACGATCGCCAGCGGCAACAGCTATATCCGGCCCTATGGCGACATCGGTCTGACCCACGTCCGCAGCCACGGCTTTTCGGAAACCGGCGGCCCGATCGCGCTTGATGTCAATGGCGGCCATGACACCTTCGCCACCGTCGAGGCGGCCGTCGAGGTCGGGACCGAGGTCCAGGCTTCCGGGCAGATGGTCATCCGGCCCTTCGCCTCCGTCGGCGTCCTTGCCTTTCCGGCGGGAACCGCGCCCCGCGTCTCCGCCACGTTCCGCGACGCCCCCGCAGCAGCGGCTCCCTTTACCACCGAAGGCGAGATCGACTCGGTGTTCGCCGACGCACGGCTCGGCATGGACCTTGTGGCCGACAGCGGCGTCTCGCTGCGGGCCGTCGGCGAGTTCCAACTTGGCGAAAACACCCGGAGCTATGGTGGCAACTTCAAACTTGGGCTGCCATTCTGACGGCAGGCTGCACTCCTCTTGAAAGCGACCCTCCCCATGCGATACTTCCTGGCCCGTTCCTGCGCGCGACCGATCGCCCTTCTCCTGTTTCTCACCGCCGCACCGGTGGCCGCCCAGCAATCCGAGACGCAACCGGCCCCGGGCTGGGCCGTCCAGTGCAGCAGCCCTTCGCGTGCGAAGGAGCCGCAATGCGCGATGGAACAGAAGATCGTGCTGGAAGGAAGCGGGCAGTTCCTGGCGCGCATGGTGATCACCCAGCACGGCGCGGGACAGAACCCGGTGATGCTGCTGCACGTTCCCCTGGGGATGTCGATCCCGGCGGGCCTGACCTTGCGGGTCGATGGAATGGATGAACCGGTTCAGCTCGAATATCAGACCTGTGATGCGGGTGGATGCTATGCCGGACAACCGGTGCCTGCCCCCTTGCTCGCCGCGCTGATCAAGGGGATGGAAGCCACTCTGAAATTCGAGAGTTCCGCGCGCCAGCCGATCGAATTGAAATTCTCCCTTTCGGGTTTCACGGAGGCCTATGAGGCCATTCGCTGATGCCAGCCGGCTTGCCATGCGGTCAAATCATGCCGGCGCAGCTGCAGCTGTCGCCTTGACGCTGCGGTTCCCTCGCAAGGCGCGTTAATCCGATCTCACGCCCCCAGGGCCGCACGCCCAAGGCCGCTCGCCCCTAGACCAGCAGTACCCACAATGCGGCGAGGACCAGCACGGCGGCAAGCACGATCAGCGCCGTGCCGAAGCGCGGGCCGTGTTTCGGCTCGGCGGATACTGCGGTCGCGCCCACACCAGCCGTCTCGCGACCGGTCTCCTGCTCCAGCCGATCGCGCGCCACCGCCGCCTGGTCGGTTCGCACGCCTCCGGCTTCCGCGTCGGCGCCAAGCGGGGCCGCCGCCGGATCGATCGCCGCCACCTTCTCGCCGGTCTGACCGGAATCGATGTCGCCGCGCAGTCGCTCCTCTTCCGAGGCCGTGTGCCCAGTATCCCTTGCCATGTCGAAAAATCCTCCGTGTCGCGATGCAGCTCAAACGCGCGGGCAACCCCTTCGGTTGCGGCGGACATGCCACCCGCCACCACACCCGGTATTCGCGCCGTCGACTGATCTGAGATGAGTGCAAATCGCGAAGTGGAATAAGGCCTCCATGGGCACCACCGCCACGTCGAGGAGCTTGCCCAGCTCGCCCGGGAGCACTCGGCCAAGGTTCCGAGCGAGCGCGACACGGCCTGTCACGCAACGTCTGTGATGACAAACGCGCCTTCCACCCCTAGCCTGGCGGCATGTCGAACGGGCCCTGGACCGATGAAGAAAATGACCTGATCGTCGCGGATTACTTCGCGATGCTTGCTGATGACATCGCCGGGCGCCGCTACAGCAAGGCCGAGCATCGACGGGCGATTCTACCGCTGTTGAACGGCCGGTCGGAGGGATCTGTCGAGTTCAAACACCAGAACATCAGCGCCGTTCTCAAGGGGCTCGGCGAGGCGTGGATTCCGGGCTACAAGCCCGCCTTCAATTTCCAGATGACGCTGGTGGATGCGGTGGCGCGATGGCTTTTTTTCAACCCCCTCTGGTTCGAACGCCATTCTGCCGAACTTGCGCCGCCTGGCTTGTCCGAGTCCGCACCGATTTGGGTCGGGCCACCGCCCACCCTGTTAAACAAGCCACCGCCGAAGGACCTGGAGCAGATGTTGCACATTGCCTCCAAGTACGATGTCGCTGCGAGAGACGAGCGCAACCGTATCCTCGGCCGAGCTGGAGAAGAGCGAGTCCTGACGCACGAACGTGCAGCGCTCAGATCAGCGGGTCGCGACGACCTGGCGCGAGAGGTGCGGTGGGTGTCCGAAGAGGATGGCGATGGGGCCGGCTACGACATCGCCAGCTTCGCACCGGACGGCCGTTCGCGGCTGATCGAGGTCAAGACGACAAACGGTTGGGAGCGCACTCCCTTCCACATCAGCCGCAACGAACTGGCCGTGGCCGAGGAGCGGCGCTCGGAATGGTGTCTATTTCGGCTCTGGAATTTCGCGCGTGAACCAAAGGCGTTCGAGCTGCACCCGCCGCTGGACGCGCATGTTTCGCTGACCGCGACGTCCTTTCAGGCCGCCTTTCATTAAGCCTCGTCTGTCCGCATCGTTGGGCGACGGGCGATCAATCGCCCGTGCAGGCTCATGGAGGCGGAGGAGCTGTTCTTGATTCGCATCCACTAAAATTGCTAGGATATTGTCGAGGGGCCGGATCGCGTTGCGTTGGAGATCACGGTGGGAATTCGAAGCTTGTTGATTGCCGGGCCGCTTGTGCTCGCCGCAGCTCCTGTCCTTGCACAGGACCCTCAGTCTCTCATGCCCGAAACCGGTACGCCCGCCCCGCAGGTGGCCAGCACCGGCGAATACACCGCAAACTGGGGCCTCGCGGCGATCGGCGCCGACAAGGCACTTGCAAGAGGTTACACCGGCGCCGGCGTACGGATCGGAGTCGTCGACAGTTCGATCCAGCTCTCCCATCCCGAATTCCTGGGACGAGCGGACAGCTTCCAGTTCGACGATATCGACGACGGTAATCACGGCACGCATGTGGGCGGCATCATCGGCGCGAATGCGGACGGCGTCGGCATGCAGGGTGTGGCGCCAGGAGCATTGCTGTCTTCCATCAGAATATTCGAATCCAGCGGCCCCTTCATAAGCAGCATGCAGGTCGCGGATGGCTATGACGCCGCCCTCGCCGACGGCATCCGGCTGTTCAACAATTCCTGGGGGATAAGATTGGATGTCACGTCCGTCGACGCGGCCACGGCGGAGAGCTATGTATCGACGACGATCTTGGATGCTTCCCGCCGCGCCGTTGCGGCGGACGCCATAATCGTACGCACCACAGGAAACGGAGCCTTCGATAATGCCGAACTCTTCGGCGGACTCCCCTACCATTTCCCGGAGCTGCAATCGAACTGGATCGCCGTCGCCAACGTCACGCCGACGCTCGAGCTGCGGGCGTCTTCGAGCGCCTGCGGAGTTGCGGCCGCGTGGTGCCTGGCAGCGCCGGGCACGGACATCTATTCGACCATCACGGCAAGCAGCTACGGCAACATGACCGGAACCTCGATGGCCGCGCCGCACGTGACCGGCGCCCTCGCCATTGCGCGTGAGATGTTTCCCGATGCGGCCGGTTCAGAGCTGGCGCAGCTGGTGTTCCAGACCGCGACCGACCTTGGCGCACCGGGGCTCGACCCCGTCTTCGGCTGGGGCCTGCTCAATCTCGGCAACATCGCCGAGACCAGGGACGCGCAGACCGCATCTGTCTTCGCCAGCGCCGCATGGTCGCGCTTCGCCGCGCTGCGCCACGTCGCCGCGGCAATCCCCAATGCGGGCCTGGGGCCGCCGCCGCTGCCTGGAACCGGCGGTCTTTCCACCGCCTACTGGCCGCTGGCGCGCTCCGACAATCCGCTCCTCGCCGGGCCTGCGCAACCAGGCCCGCAGCGGGGCCTGTGGGCCAGCGCCGCCTATGGCCGCGCCAACCTGTCAGCCGAAAGCGACCAACCCGGCGCCGACGCCGACACCGGTGCGGCCCTCCTCGGCATCGACCTCGTGGCATCCGACCGCGAGCGTCTCGGCATCGCCGCCGGCTATTCCCATACGCGGCTGACGAGCGATCCGCGCGGCGACAGCGCCGGGGCTGACGGCTACCACGTCCTGGTCTACGGAGAGTGGCAACGGCAGGGCTGGTTCGCGAGCGCGCTCGGGCAACTCGCCTATTTCGATCAGACTATCGAACGCACCAACATTTCCGGCGCCGGCGGAACCTCGGCCTGGCCTGTCGGCACCAGCAATCCCGCCGGCTGGGCGGGCGAGCTTGCCGGCCGCTTCGGCCACACGATTCACTCCAGCGGCTACGAGATCGCGCCCTATCTGGCGGCTGCCGTGCGCTGGCAGGAAACCGGGGATTTTTCGGAATCCGGAGCCGGGATCTTTGCCCTGGACCTGGCGCAGCAGAGCATCCAGCAGTTCGAGATCGGTCCCGGCATCCGTCTCCAGACGCCGACCACGATAATCGGCGACCACCTCGCCCGGGCCACGCTCGATGTCGGCTATGCCTGGCTCACCGGTGATCGGGATCACCCTGTCGCCGCCGGCCTGCTTGGCTCCGAATTCGAGGGCCGCACGGCGGAACTGGGCGAGCACATGCTGCGGATCGGCACTGATCTCGAAATCGCCGGCAGCGACACGGCCACCACGGCGGTGCTGTCCTATGATGGCCTGCTCCAGGAGAACGCGTCCTCGCACACGATTTCGCTTGGCTTCCGGCGGACGTTCTGAAGCCACGGAATGACATTCCGTGGCTTGTTGACGCTGGTGCTCAGGCCGCTTCTTCCTTGACGTCCGGTTCAGCGACAAGTGCGGTCAGGACCTTGTCCAGGGCGGCAACGTCCTCCGCCCGTGCAAGCACTCCGTTTTCGGCGTCCCAGGCCTCGGACCATATGCCAACCCCCAGCACACCGCGCAGATCAGCGCCAAAGAACGGCGCGATTTGCTCCTGGCCGCTCAGCACCCCGGCACCGGCCCGCGGACCGGGCGTTGCGGCCAGAAACACCACCGGCTTGCCTTGCCAGACCTTCATGTCGATCCGGCTCATCCAGTCGAAGATGTTCTTCCAGGCGGAGGTGACCGTGCCGTTATGCTCGGCGAAGGAGACCAGCACCGCATCCGCCGCGCCGATCGCGTCGAAGAATGCTCGCGCCTGAGCCGGAATGCCGCTCTCGGTCTCGCGATCGATCGAGTAGACAGGCATATCGAAATCGTTGAGGTCCAGAATTTCGATCTCGGCACCCGGCTGGATGTCGGACTGCAATTGCGCGGCAGCGTGGGCCACCAGGGTACGGTTGATGGAATTGCGGCTGTTGCTGGCCGCGAAGGCAAGGATCTTCATTTGTGTGTCCTCTGGTTCAAATAGGGTCAGTTAAAGGAAAGAAGGCCTGTTGAAGGCTGGACCGGAGGGCCGACAGTGCGTCCCCAATTGGGTCCCATACCGGCAACGCCTGAGCGTTCGGCGATCAGGCGCGGCCCAGATAGGCCGGGATCTGGGCGCGGTGGATGTACAGGATACCGGCACAGATGAGGCCAAGGATGATGGCGGGGACGGCGGACGGGCCAAGGATGAACCAATGCGCCAGTACGGCGCCGACCATCGTGGCGCCAAGCAGGCCAGCCCCGACGACCTGGCGGCCCGGCAGCCAAAGCAGCACGGCTCCGGCCAGTTCAACGATCGCGGTGACATACCGGAACCACTGGCCCAAACCGATCTGCTCATAGGTTGCCACCATCATGTCGACGCCAGCCAGCTTGGCTAAAGCGGCAGCGACGAAGGCGAGTGTCAAAAGGGCGCGCAGGCCGATGGAAATGTAGGTCATGACGTTTGCTCTCGGTGTTCCTGTTGGGGCCTTCTCCCACCAATCGGCAACGCGCACCAGACGATAAATTGCGCAGGATATGCGCGTTGATGCGACATTATGGATGTGGTAGCCCTTGGCCATGCAGTATTGGACAGAACTACGCACCGCCCTCATGCTCGCCCGCCACGGCACCGTCAGCGGGGCGGCGGAGGCACTCGGCGTGCATCGCGCCACCGTCAATCGCCACATCGACACCCTGGAGGCGGAGTTTCAGACACGGCTCTTTCAGCGGCACGCGCGCGGATACACATTGACCGAGAGCGGGCAGGAAATGCTGGATGTCGCTGGTCGCGCCGACGAAATGTTTGCCGATCTGGCCGGCCGCAACCGCGGCCGGTCTGCGACCCTGTCCGGCAATCTCATCGTCACTTCGTTGTCCGGCATCGCCCCGCTTGTGGCGCCGGCACTGCGTGAATTTCATCTGGCCTATCCGCAGATCAAGCTCGAATTCGCGGCCAGCGCCGATCTCGCCCGCCTGGAGCATGGCGAGGCGCATGTGGCTTTTCGCGCCGGGCCAAAGCCCGACACACCCGACTACGTTGTCACCCTGTTCAGGAGTATTCGCTTCGGCCTCTACGCCAGCAGCGAATACATCAGGCGGCGTGGGCAACCCGTCCTGGACGAACTGCGGCAGCACAGCTACGTCGGTTCCCTCGACCAACCGTCTCGCCTGCCCTTTGCCGGCTGGGCAGCGGCGCATGTCGGTGCCGAGAATATCACTTTGAAAACGACCGACCAATATGTTGTCCAGACCGCCGTCACCAATGGTATTGGCGTGGGTTTTATTGCCGAGTACGCTGCGGCTGACGATCCGAACCTCGTGGAGGTCTCCGCTCCATCGCAAGACTGGTCAGTCCCGATCTGGATCGTGACCCATGTCGACCTGCACCGGACGGAAAAGGTGCAACAATTTCTCAAATTCACGAAGCTCGCCGGGCCACAGACGGCGGCCAGTTGAGGTCAGCGAATCGTCTCCGGCATCCGCGACGCCGAACACTGGATTCCGGCAGGAAAACTGTCTGACCTTGTGAAAAAACGAATGGCCCGCGAAAAGCTGATAACGGCCTTGAAATCGCAAAAAACATACGTGAATTCAGTAATATAGACCGATCATAGTTCTGCGCTCTTCGCCATTCTCTCGTTTTTCTTTCCGACCCGGCGTCCCGCTCCCTCCCCGCTCTTGTCAGCGCCCGCCGGCAGCCCGCACCATTGCTGGGTTTGCGCCTCAACCGTGAGCCGATCACGCGCCGCATTCGACCCGGGCTTGCAATCGCCGGCTTAAACCAAAGGCTTATTGCCACCACTCGGACGAGGGTGCAGGCTTGCCGAAGGTCGCGTATGGCCGATCCGGCTTTCGCACCGACACGCTATTCCAGGGAGGAACGTGATGAGTTTCCGAAATCCGAGCCGCCGCAAGGTTCTCAAGATCGGCGCGGCCGCCGGCGTGACGACGCTGGCTACGCCCTATTTCTTTTCAAGGGGCGCATTCGCTCAGAGCATGGACTACCGCAACGCACCCCAGGGCGACTCCGTCACCCTCGGTTTCAACGTGCCGCAGACCGGCGCCTATGCCGACGAGGGAGCGGACGAACTGCGCGCCTACCAGCTCGCGGTCGAGCATCTGAACGGCGAAGGTGATGGCGGCATGCTCAACACCTTTTCCTCCAAGGCGCTCGAGGGCAACGGCGTCAACGGCAAGAAGGTGGCCTTCGTCACCGGCGACACGCAGACCAAGTCCGACGCCGCCCGCGCATCCGCCAAGCGGATGATCGAGAACGACGGCGCCCTGATGATCACCGGCGGCTCGTCGTCGGGCGTGGCGATCGCCGTGCAGGGTCTTTGCCAGGAGGCGGGCGTCATCTTCATGGCCGGTCTCACCCACTCCAACGACACCACCGGCAAGGACAAGCGCGCCAACGGCTTCCGCCACTTCTTCAATACGGAAATGACCGGAGCGGCGCTCGCGCCGGTGCTGAAGAACGCCTACGGCACCGACCGCAAGGCCTACCACCTCACCGCCGATTACACCTGGGGCTGGTCGCAGGAAGGCTCGATCAAGAAATACTCCGAAGAACTCGGCTGGGAGACCGTCGATGCCGTGCGCACGCCGCTTGGCGCTGGCGACTTCTCGCAGTATCTGACGCCGGTCCTGAATTCGGGCGCCGACGTGCTCATCCTCAACCACTACGGCAAGGACATGGTCAACTCGCTGACCCAGGCCGTGCAGTTCGGCCTGCGCGACAAGCAGGTCAACGGCAAGGACTTTGCCATCGTCGTGCCGCTCTATTCGCGCCTGATGGCCCAGGGCGCCGGCGAAGCCGTCAAGGGCATCTTCGGGTCGACGAACTGGCACTGGTCGCTGCAGGACGAGGGCTCCAAGGCTTTCGTCAAGTCGTTCGGCGAGAAATACGGCTTCCCGCCGTCGCAGGCCGCCCATACCTGCTACTGCCAGACCCTGCTTTACGCCGATGCCGCCCAGCGTGCCGGCACCTTCCGCCCCTCCGAGGTCGGAAAGGCTCTGGAAGGCTTCGACTTCGACGGGCTCGGCAACGGACCGGTGCTGTATCGCGCCGCCGACCACCAGTGCTTCAAGGACGTTCTGGTCGTGAAGGGCAAGGAGAACCCGGACTCGCAGTTCGACCTTCTCGAAGTGGTCGAGGTCACGCCGCGAGACCAGGTCGAATATCCGCCGGAACTGCTCGGCGGCGAGCTCGGCCCTTACAATGACGGCGTCTAGACGGCCGTGATCGTAACTCTTTCCGACCGCCATTTGGCGGTCGGACCCCCCTCGCATACAGCGGTCAATAGACAGAGATCGCCTGGTAATTAAGCATGGACGCCATATTTCTCCAGATACTCAACGGGCTGGACAAGGGCGGCGCCTACGCGCTGATCGCGCTTGGGCTCACCCTGATCTTCGGCACGCTCGGGGTCGTCAATTTCGCGCATGGTGCGCTTTTCATGCTGGGTGCATTCTGCGCCGTAACGCTCAATCGCCTGCTCAACACCTCGTTCGACAGAGTAAACGAAGCCAAGGTCGATTTCCTCGGCAAGCCGCTCGTCGAGAAGGTCCCCTATCTCGAACAGTGGTTCGGGCCCGAGGTTTCCGGTTTCCTGCTCGACTGGTCGGTGCCGATCTCGCTCCTGCTCGCGGTTTTCGTCATGGCCTTGATCGGCGTGGCGATGGAGCGCGGCCTGATCAAGCATTTCTACAACCGTCCGCATGCCGATCAGATCCTGGTGACATTCGGCCTCGCCATCGTCCTGCAGGAGATCATCCGGCATTTTTTCGGTGCCAATCCGATCCCGCAACCCGCGCCCGACATCGTTGCCGGTGCGGCGAATGTCGGCGGATTGCTCGGCCTTGGTGACAACGTCTACTACCCCTGGTGGCGGCTGATCTACTTCCTCTTTTCGGCGCTTGTCATCGGCGGCGTCTTCGCCTTTCTGCAATTCACCACATTCGGCATGGTGGTTCGAGCCGGCATGCATGACCGTGAGACGGTTGGCCTCCTGGGCATCAACATCCAGCGTCGTTTCACCATTGTCTTCGGACTCGCCGCCGTGGTCGCCGGTGTCGCTGGCGCCATGTACACGCCAATCCTGCCGCCCGACTATCACATGGGCATGGATTTTCTCGTCCTGTCCTTCGTCGTCGTCGTGGTCGGCGGCATGGGCTCGCTGACCGGGGCTGTGCTGGCCGGGTTCCTGCTCGGCATCCTGCAGAGCTTCGCCTCGATGACCGAGGTCAAGTCGATCCTGCCGGGCATCGATCAGATCATCATTTACCTGGTTGCGGTGATCGTGCTGCTGATCCGTCCGCGCGGCCTGATGGGCCGCCCCGGCGTGGCGGAGGATTGAGTGATGATTGCAACCTTCTCCCGCTCCGACTGGCTGCTCCTGATCGCCTTCATCGTGATCGTGCTCACGCTGCCATGGACGATGCAGCCGATCGGCGCCGCCTATCCCGATCTTTTGCAGAAATTCGCGATCTACGGCATCTTCGCGATCGGCTTCAACATCCTGTTCGGTCTCACCGGATATCTCTCCTTCGGTCATGCCGCCTTCCTGGGCGTCGGCTCCTACGCCGCCCTCTGGTCGTTCAAGCTGCTGACCATGAACGTGCTGCCGGCGCTCGCCCTGTCGATCGCCGTCGCGGGCGTCTTTGCCTTCCTGATCGGCTACGTGTCGCTGCGCCGGTCCGGCATCTATTTCGCCATCCTCACCCTCGCCTTCGCACAGATGAGCTACAACCTCGCCTATTCGGTGCTGACGCCGATCACCAATGGCGAGACCGGTCTGCAGGTCAGAGCCATCCGTGACAGCGCCGCCACCTCGCTGCGCGACGGCGATGTCCGCGTCATCGACCAGTTCCTCGGCATACCGGAAATCGGAGTGCCGATCTCCAACCTGTTCGGCATGAAGATGAGCGGTTATTCGGGCTTCTATTTCTGCGCTGCCTTGCTGATCCTCGGGTTTTTCCTTGCCCTGTGCATCTCGCGCTCGAACTTCGGCATGGTGCTGAAAGCGATCAAATCCAATCGCAACCGTCTCGAATACACCGGGGTCAACACCCGCCCCTACCTGATCGCGGCCTTCGTCATCTCCGGCATGTATGCCGGGCTTGCCGGCTCGCTCCTGTCGATCACCGATCCGATCGCCGGTGCGGAACGCATGCAGTGGACGGCATCCGGCGAGGTGGTTCTGATGACCATTCTCGGTGGCGCGGGCACGCTTGTCGGGCCGGTGCTCGGTGCAGGCGTCATCAAATACGCCGAGCAGAAGGTGTCGTCCTGGAACGAGGGCATCCTGCATAATGCCGTCGCATTGCTGCCCGAACCCTTGCAGGATCTCCTGGTGTGGTTCTTCTCCTTCTTCGTCGGCGAAGGCTGGCACCTCACCCTCGGCCTGATGTTCATGATCATCGTGATCTTCCTGCCGGGGGGGCTGATGGAAGGTTTCCGCCGGCTGCGCCGCGCCTTTTCCGGTGGCAGGTCGGCTGATTCCGCAAAAACCGCAACCACATCGACGGTACAGGAGAAAAGCTGAGAATGGCCGTGGCTGATATTCCAACTGGCGAGACGAGCGAACGCGAATTCGCAAGTGGCGTCCCGGACAAGGTGTTGCACATCGACGACGTGCACAAGAGCTTCGCCGGCCTGCACGCCCTGTCGAACGTCGATCTCGATGTGCGCCACGGCGAAACCCACGCGATCATCGGCCCCAACGGGGCCGGCAAGTCGACGCTCCTCAATGTCTGCGTCGGCCGGCTCCCCCCCGATCGTGGCGCCGTCATTTTCGATGGGCACGTCCTGACGGGAAAAACGCCGCACGAGATCAACCAGCTCGGTGTGGCTCGCGTGTTCCAGACACCGGAAGTCTTCCTCGATCTTTCCGTCCTGCAGAACGTCATGGTGCCGGCTCTGTCAAAACGTGATGGCCCCTTCAAGCTCAATCCCTTTGCCGCCTTTGCCGGCGAGACGGAAATCCGCGACGAGGCGGAGGCAGTCATCGCCAGCGTCGGTCTCGCCGACCACATGCGCGACACCGCCTCCAGCCTGTCGCGCGGCGACAAGCGGCGCCTGGAACTCGCCATGTGCCTGATCCAGCATCCCAAGCTGCTGCTGCTCGACGAGCCGACCGCCGGCATGGCCCGCCATGACACCAACGCCACCATCGACCTTCTGAAACGGATCAAGGAAGGCGGCATGACCAAGGTCATCATCGAGCATGACATGCATGTCGTCTTCTCGCTTGCCGATCGCATTACCGTCTTGGCGGGCGGCCGCATCATCGCCCAGGGCCGGCCCGAGGAGATCAAGAACAACCCGAAGGTGAAGGAAGCCTATCTCGGGGAAGAGCAGGTATGAGCATGCCCCCTGTTGAGACACGAAACGTTCCGGCTGTCAGCTCCGATCCGCAATCGATGTATTTTGCGGTGCGCAACCTGAAGGCCTATTACGGCGACAGCTACATCGTTCAGGATATTTCCTTCGATATCAATGAGGGCGAAATCCTCGCTTTGCTCGGCCGCAACGGGGCCGGCAAGACCTCGACCCTGCGGACCATCGCACGCGCCGGTTCTCCGGCCCTGCGCGAAGGGGAAATCTGGCTGAAGGGTGATGCCGTCCACGCCATGCAATCCTTCCAGGCAGCGCGCCACGGCATCCAGCTGGTTCCGGAAGACCGGCGCATCATCCCCGGAATGACCGTTGAGGAAAATCTTGACCTCGCCTGCATCTCGGGTGAGCTCGGATGGCCCTATGAGCGCATTTACGAGCTGTTCCCGCGGCTCAAGGAGCGCCGCCGGCAGGAGGGCACCACCCTTTCGGGCGGCGAGCAGCAGATGCTCGCCATCGCCCGCGCCCTGGCCCGCGACCTCAAGCTGCTGCTTCTCGACGAACCCTATGAGGGGCTTGCACCGGTGGTCCGCCAGGATATCGAAAAGGCCTTGATCGAAGTGCGCAGCGCCGGCATCACCACCATCATCGTCGAGCAGAACGTCTTCGCGGCGCTGAAAATCGCCGATCGCGCCATCATCCTCGATTCCGGCGAGCAGGTGTTCAGCGGCTCAGCCGAAGATGTGCTGCAAAACGAGAGCCTGCGCCACGACTATCTGGCGATCTGAGGCGTTCACTCCGACGGCTCCGATTGGTTTTTGACCCTGCGCGGCAGCGCGCGAGGTCACGCTCGATGGCTCAGGCAACCACCACATTGCCGCGCTTGCGTCCGGTTTCCACGTGCCAATGCGCCTCAATGAGCTCGGACAGGGGATAAACGCGGTCGATGACGGGCGAGAGCTGGCCCTTCTCGACCATCTCGATGAGCGTGCCGAGCATCGGCCGCAGCACCTCCGGCTTCAGCATCCCCGTGGCCGAAAAACGCGCCTTGCGCGGGCCCGCGATCGCGGTACGCCCCATCGCCCCCAGAAGGCCGAGCCCCAGCACCGGGCAGACATAGCGGCCGCTATCGGTCAGGCTGCCTCTGGCCTTGGCAAAGGACGAAACGCCGAGCGTGTCGTAGATCACGTCATAGCGCTCGGCTTCAGCGGTGAAATCCTGCGCGCTGTAGTCAATCACCCTGCTGGCCCCGAGCGCCGTCACCATCTCAGCGTTGCGCGCGCTGCAGGTGCCGGTGACATCGGCCCCCGTCGCCGCGGCGATCTGCACCCCCGCACTGCCGAGGCTGCCCGATGCGCCGAGGATAAGCACCTTCTCTCCCGCACGCAGCCCGGCCACCTCGCGCAGAAAGTTCAGCGAGGTCAGCGGCCCGTCGCACATTACCGCAGCCTCCTCATGCGACAGGCTTGCGGGCTTTGGCATCAGAACGCCGGATTCGCCGAGGCAGATATGGCTGGCATTGGCGCCAAAACTCATCCCCGTCTCGCCGAAAACCGCCTCGCCTTTGGCAAACCGCGTCACCCCTGCCCCGACCTCGATGACTTCGCCCGAAAGGCAGGTGCCGGCAAGATCGTTGCGCGGACGGCGCAGGCCGAGAAACAGCCGCGCAAAGCGCGGCGTGCCCGCACGCATCATGCTGTCGGCGCGCGTTGCGCCAGAGGCACGGATGCGGATCAGAACCTCGCCGGGTCCGGCGCTCGGAAGCGGACGGCTGACCGGGGCGAGTACGGCCGGGGAGCCATAATGCTGGACGCTCCAGGCTGAGAGGGTTGCGGTCATCGGTTCAGCCTTTCCTGTGGCTCCTGTCAGACCTGTGCCAGGTCGCCGCGTTCGCTGGTCAGTCCAATGCGCGCCGCAAGGTCCGTGCGGGTCTCCCAAACCGGCATCTGCCGGTAGAACGGCGCGCTCAGATCGCCGGGGAGCATCACCTTGCCATCCGTTCCGGCCGCAACCGCCGATCTCAGATTTGCGCGGTGCTGATGAATTCGTTCCAGCGTCCGCGACCGGATGTCGTCCGGCGCCACCTTGCGGCGCATCATCTCGCCGACAGCGTCGCGGATCGCTTCGGGCGACTCCTCGGCGGTGATCCAGTAGTCCGGATCGCTGAACACGTCGCGCCCACCCCTGTTCGGCGTCGAAACGACAGGCAGCCCGGCCAGGAGATATTCCACGCTGGCATACATTCCGCCCTCCTCGGCTGACAGGCACAGGCCGACGCGGCTTTGCGACAGCACAGAATTGACCCTTGCCGCCGGGATCATCTGGATGTTGCCGTCGACAACCTCGTTGATGAAAGTGTGGTGCGGCAGGCTGGCCCGCAGCTCCGCCAGATATGCCATTGCCTTATCGTACTCGGCCTTGCGATAGAAGATGTGCGCGCAGCTTGCGATCAGTGCCGAAAGGCGGTGCCGCTTCCAGGGCACCATCGCGCCATTATAGACGGCATCATATGACGTGACCGATCCCGGCAGCGGGCGGAAGGTCTCTTCGTCGACGAACAGATTGCTGCTGCACAGCACGGCATCGACGCCCTCTGCCGCGAACGCGGCCCGTTCTTCTTCCTCGTTGCACATGAGTATGATGCGATGATTTGGCCGTCTGCGCCGGTAAACCGCGACCGCCGTCGCCAGCATGCGCACGGTCCGCGGCTCGCGCATTGTCCAACTGAACCAGACGAGAAACAAGACGGGTCGGTCCGCCAGGCGCCGGCCGAAGTGATGGGCAGCGCCCAAAGGCGCATAGGGCGCGTGCGCCGTGTAGATCACTGGATATTCGCCGTTGTCCAGCCGGCGCGCTGCCAGAGGCCGATCCCTGTTCCGGTGTGCGATGTCGACCGCGTAGCGTCCGTCAGCGTAAACATATGTGCGAAAGCGCTTCTTCAATGTCCGCATAGCGGTTCGAGCACGCTTTTTTGGAGCTGTATCGCCTTTCATCGCACAGTCAGACGGCTATCCGGCCGCCGCGACGGCCTTGGCCGGCAGATAGCCGAAGCGGGCCATCTGCTGCCCGTGATCACGCACAATGCGCCGGACCTGATTGCGCCGGAGCACCTCTTTCCACTCATCCACCTGCCCCTTGCGGAAGAATTTGTCGGCCGTCTTCGGCTTCATCTGGAAGCCGGTTTCTTCCTCCTGCTTCTGCATGCGTTCAAACGATGAGAGTTCGATTGCCTCGGCAAGTTGCGCAGGCGTCGGGTTCATCAGGAGGTGGCGTGCCAGCGCGCCAAATGTCTTTTCCGGGTAGCGCTTCATGTCCTCGTAGCGCATGACGAAGATCGCCGGGTTCGGCTTGCGCGTCCAGCTCAGAACGTTCTCGCTCCACGAGCCGTAGATTTCGTGGATCGTTTCCTCGGTCATCGGGGTTTCCAGCCCCGCCTTGCCCATTCGCTCGATGGCGACATCGATCGTGGTCCCGAGATGGTGCGCAAACGAGATGGCCACGTCCAGCGGATTGCGCAGGATGTAGACCGCACCGGATGTCACCTTGGTGTTGATCGCCGGATAGCCGCGGTCCAGCACCAGCGCATTGTGGGTCTTGACCAGGCTGATGCCCGGCAACTCGTCGGCGATCGCCTCCTGCACCCTGGGCCGCGCCGCTGCCACCGCCTCGCGCCCGGCCTCCTTCGGCGGCTTGCCGATGATTTCCTCGTAGCGGCGTGCGGAAATATCCCAGATCGACCGCTCATTGACGGCATTGATGTCTCGGCTGGATGGATCCTCGCCGGTCATGATGGCAATGAGATTGAACAGGAACGAGCGCGTCCAGGTGTTGCCGGACTTGGGATAGGACGCCAGCCAGATGATCCCGGCCTGCGTGTGATCCTGCTGTGTCATGGCGTTCCCCCTGACCGGACATCCTCCGGACGTTGACAGGACTTTGACAGATGACCGGCGCCGCGCGAGGTCTCGAACGGCCTGACCCCCACCATTTGAGGTAGATTTACGCGCGGTCGTCTCGCAGGTCAAACTGCGCTGCAGGCCGCAGGCCGGTCGCAATTCTCAGCAGAGCGCAGACTGGCCGGCATCTCTCCCGCCGGTTGCGCCTGTGGTGTTTCTGCAACGGCCATCGCAAAGAACTTGCCCCAGCGTCAGATGCCGGGACCGACAGGTTGCAAGCTTTCGAGAGGCATCTGCCGGCATTTCGCCGTTCGGTTGTATCTGTGCTGATTCTGCAACGGTCGGCGGAAAAGATCTTCCGCAGCGTCAAGTACGACGACAAACACCTTGCTTGTCTTACCTTTGAATTTAATAGTCATTTTTGAGGGGCACACGGAAATTTTCCAATTTTTTGGAGTGACCCATGCGCCCTGTGAAAACCCGCCTTCTTTCCACCATCTCCGGTCTGGCGCTTGCCGCCGTCGTATCCGGTCCGGCGCTGGCCGCCGACGCTGTCGACTACGTCGCGGCACCAACCGGGATCGAGGTGGCACCGTCCGCGACTTCCGCCTGGGTGTCGCTGGAAGGCCGCTACAACATCCACGCCAACGGCCCATTTGATGGCAACGGCCTCCTCGGATACTACTTCGCTGATCTCGACCCGAGCCCCGACGATGGTTGGGGAGGCTCCATCGAACTTGGTGTCAAGCCGGCCGGGATGGATTATGATTTCGTCGGCCGCTTCACCTACATGCAGTCGGAAGGCAACAGCAGCTATTTTTATTCCTATGGTCCGTACTACGGCGACTTCGAAGCCGAGGTTGACCAGAAGCTGATGCTCGCCGACTTCGAGGTCGGACGTGAACTCGGCGTGGGCACAAGGGTCCATGCCGGCCTGCGCTTTGCGCATTACGACGGATCGTTGCGGGCGGGTGGTGATTATTACAATCCGGCCTATTATGGCGGTGGCTTCGCGGCTGGCAACGCCAGCTTCACCGGTATCGGCCCGCGCATCGGCATCGAGCACCGCTTCGGCCTGACCGATTCCCTGTCGCTTGACCTTGCCGCCGCAGGCGCTGCCATTTACGGCAAGCGAGAGGCGGATATTTTCGCCTACAACTATTCGTCAACGTCCGGACCGGGAGTCTTTGCTGCCGCCACCTCGGAGAACGAATGGGTGCTCAACGCCGAGGCATCGGCCGGCCTGACCTATTCCTTCAATCCATCCTCGTCGATAACCGCCGGCTACCGGATCGACTATTTCAGCGACATCGCCACCGATTTCCTCACCGGCCAGGCCGCGGACCACTACACACACGGCCCATTCCTGAAAGCGACATTCAGGTTTGGCGGTTAGCGATCACCGCTGAGCTCGAACCCAGATTGAAAGGCCCCGCTCCGGCGGGGCCTTTTTTGTCTCAGCAAGGCATCTGTCCGGCTTTCCCCGATCGGTTGTGTCTGTGATGATTCTGCAACGGCCATTGGGAAACGCATACACCGATTTCCTATGCAAGTTAAAAATATCTTGCGATATCACCCGTGGAATTTAATAGTTATATTCAAGGGGCCCACGGAAGTTTCCAATTTTTGGAGGGACCCATGCGCCCTGTCAGAACCCGCCTTCTTTCCACCATCTCCGGCCTGGCCCTTGCCGCCGTCGCATCCAGTCCGGCGCTGGCCGCCGATGCTGTCGACTATGTCGCGGCACCAACCGGAATCGAACTGGCCCCGCCCGCGACCTCCGCCTGGGTGTCGCTGGAGGGACGCTACAACATCCATCCCGACAGTCTGTTCGATGACGACGGCCTCATTGGCCTTTTCCTCGACGACTTTGACCCGAGCCCCGACGATGGCTGGGGCGGTTCGATCGAGCTCGGCGTCAAACCGGCGGGAATGGAATATGATTTCGTCGGCCGCTTCACCTACATGCAGTCGGATGGCCGCAGCAGCTTTTATTATGCCGCCTTCCCGTTTTACGCCGGCCTTGAAGCCGAGATCGACCAGAAACTGATGCTCGCCGACTTCGAAGTCGGGCGCGAGCTCGGCGTTGGCACAAGGATCCACGCCGGCCTGCGCTTCGCCCATTACGATGCATCATTGCAGGGCGATGGTTTCGTGGCTTTTCCCGGCACCTATGCCTTTGGCTTCGTGACCGGCGACGCCACCTTCACAGGGATCGGCCCACGCATCGGCATAGAGCACCGCTTCGGCCTGACCGATGCCCTGTCGCTTGACCTCGCCGCCGCGGGCGCTGCGATTTACGGCAAGCGCGAGGTGGAGCTTTTTGGCTACGGCTATGCCACTGGCTACGGCTCGGCAAGCTTCGCCGACGCCGCCTCGGAGAACGAATGGGTGCTCAACGGCGAGGCATCGGCCGGCCTGACCTATTCCTTCAGTCCAGCCGCGTCGGTAACCGCCGGCTACCGGATCGACTATTTCAGCGACATTGCCACCGATTTTCTCACCGGCGAGGCCGCGGACCACTACACGCACGGTCCCTTTGTGAAAGCGACGTTCAGGTTTGGCGGTTAGCGATCACCGCTCAGCTCGAAGCCAGATTGAAAGGCCCTGCCACGGCGGGGCCTTTTCTCGTTCGTCGCTGGATTGTTTGCCAGTACCGCGGCTTGCTGCCAAGATGCTTGCGAGACGGAGACAATGCGATGAGTTACTCCCCCACCCCCGACCCGGCGCTTGGTGACCGCGACACCATCAACGCCATCGAGACCCTGATCGTGCCGCGCGCCGTCGATCTTGGCGAAATGGAAGTGCGGCGCGCCCTGCCTTCGACCAAGCGGCAGATGGTCGGCCCGTTCATATTCTTCGACCAGATGGGACCGGCGGAGTTCCTCACGGATCAGGGCATCGACGTGCGCCCGCATCCGCATATCAATCTCGCCACCCTGACCTATCTCTTCGAAGGCGAGATCCTGCATCGCGATTCACTTGGAACCGAACAGGCCATCCGTCCGGGGGCCGTGAACTGGATGAAGGCGGGCAAGGGCATCGTGCATTCGGAACGCACCTCCGACCAAAAACGAAAGGACGGCCAGAGGCTGTTCGGCCTGCAGACCTGGCTGGCGTTGCCCGAAACACAGGAAGAAACCGATCCGGATTTCATCCATTACGGCGCTGACGAATTGCCGGTCTTTGACAGTGACGGGATCACCGCCCGCCTTATTGCCGGCGAGGCCTTCGGCAAGGCGTCGAAGCTCAAGACCGCCAGCGGCGCGCTTTATGGCGATATCAGCCTGCAGGCTGGCCGGCAGGTGCCGATCGACGCGACCTACGAGGAACGCGCGCTCTACACGATTGCCGGAGAAATCGAGATCGCTGGCGACAGTTTTCCGCCCGGCCAGCTTCTGATTTTGCGTCCCGGAGATGCGATCACCGTGAAAGCGACAAGCGCCGCGCGCTTCATGCTGTTCGGGGGCGAGCCGATGGGCGGCCCGCGTTACATCTGGTGGAACTTCGTGTCCTCCCGCCCCGAGCGCATCGAGCAGGCCAAGGAGGAATGGAGGCGCGGCCGTTTCGATACGGTACCGGGCGATGAGGCGGATTTCATTCCGCTGCCCGAGGGACCAGGCAAGCCGCGCCGCGCGCTTGGCGGTGTGTATTATCCTTGACCAAAACGGACCTTGGATGGCCGCCAGGCGCCAAAGTGTCGCATGCTGGCTTGCGCCCTTGATAAGCTGCACTCCGAAACCGATATCAAGGTCATGACCACGTTCAGTCTTCATAGAAGGTTCCTGCCTAAGGCAGGACGTACACTGAACCGCCGGTGACCCCGGGCGGAGCCAGGCCATCGTGCCTGTTCGCGTCCCGGGGCTTTTTCAATCTCAAACGGATATTCCCGAATGACAATCGCGCCCGCGCGACCGGCTTTCGCTGATCCCGCGAAAGGGTCGACGCTGGCCTGCGAACGTCTTGGTTCAACCTTCTATTTCGGAGCGAGTCATGTTCCCCCCTAGTACCAAGCTGAACACGCCAAGTCCTTCTCCTCTTTCTGCACCCCGCCAGCACGCGCGAAGCCAGCGTAGCTCGGGTCTGCGCCAAATGGCGCGGACCCTGTTCCGCAGATGGCAGCGCCGCCGGATGATAACCGCGCTGCAAGAGCTGGATGATCATCTCCTGCGCGACATCGGCATTGAGCGCCACGATATTCCCCGGCTTGTCGCCAGCTTCAGCGATCGCGAATTGGGGATGCGTCCGGTCGCAGCCGATGTCGAACGTGAGCACCAGCCGCAGGACGAATCAGCTGTGCAATCCGGTTTTAGCGTGTAGCGCGTACGGCGCCGCCGTCCCGGCGGCGGCGCGTCCCCGCAACTGGAAAGGCCGCATATGGAAAGGCCACGACTACAAAGGAACGAGCGGATGATGATCTCCAGGAATCACGTGCAACAGACTATGCCCGGCACGAACGACCTCAGCCGGTGCGTGTCGGCGGGCGGCACCCGCGATACCTACACGGAATGCCTGGCACGCTGGGAGGATGATGGCGGCCGACCGGCACCTCCTAAGCCTCTGCCACAATTGTCTGTTAGCCGGCCAAACCGCGTAGAGTGGTTCTAGACCCGGCCTGCCGCAGTCCGTCAATCTCTAGCACAAAAGCATAGCCTCCTCCGGTCCCCCTTGCGTAGAGGCACCGGAGGAGGCGAATCATGAACCGCGGATTGTCACGGCGGTCCTACTGGGACTGGCGTTTCGTGTCGGCTTTCCGCATCTGCGCCGGTTCATTCTGGCTGGTCCGCACGCCTGTGCAGTTCTGGTTGACCCAGGTCAGCGTGTGCCCCGCCGGATCTTCCGGGCAGTCAACCTGCACCACCTTTCCGGCAAACTGCACATTGTAGATCTTCGCCGACGCAGGTGTCGAAAGCATCGTCACCCCGACCAGTGCGAAGGCGATGCGGGAATATCTGGACTGCATGATCATAATCCTCCTCCTTGATCTGGTCAGGTTATGCAATCTCTGATGAATGGCCGATGAACGGCGCCGCCGCGCAAAACCTTTGCGCCGGGGCCTTGTTGCGATTGCAAACCGACCCACTTTATCCGATAGAATCCAGTTAGATTTTCCAGTGGCCGGCCGGGTAGGTGAATGACTGAGAATACAGAAGGCTCCTTGACGACGCGCTTCGCATCGATCGTCGAACATTGCGAAGATGCCATCATCAGCCTTGCGCTCGACGGCACGGTCACCAGTTGGAACCAGGGTGCGACCAAGCTTTTCGGCTACGATGCCGAGACGATGGTCGGCGTATCGATCACCAAGATCATCCCTGAGGAACGGCATGCGGAAGAGGATGCGATTCTCTCCAACATTCGCCAGGGACAGAACGTCAGCCATTTCGAAACCAAGCGTCTTGCGAAAGATGGCAGGGCCCTCGACATTTCTCTCACCGTTTCGCCGATCAAGGACGAAAACGGAACCATTGTCGGCGCCTCGAAGATCGCCCGCGATATTTCCGCGCGCAAGGGATATGAGGCTGCGCGTCAGAAACTGATCGAGTGCGCACGCCTTGTCGGCCGCCCCTTTCTGGATGCGGTGGTTGAAGCGCTGGCGGAGGCGTTGCAGGTGCGCTGGGTGCTGCTGTGCGATCTGCATCCGCAGAATCCCAAGCGCGCACGCGTCATTTCGGCATGGAGCGATGGCCGCGCACAGGAGTATTTCGAATACGATCTGCAAGGGACCCCGTGCGCCAACGTGCTCGGGGACGATATCTGTTTCTATCCGCGCGATGTTGCCGATCTTTTTCCCGACGACCCGCTTCTTGGCGAGATGGGGGCCGAAAGCTATCTCGGTGTGCCGCTTCGCAGTGCGGATGGTGGCAATCTCGGGCTTCTCGCGGTGCTGAATGACAAGCCGATCAACGAAGAACTCCTGCCCCGAGAGACACTGGAATTGTTTGCCGGCCGGGCGGCAGCGGAAATGCAGCGCCTCGTCACGGCTTCGACCAATGAGCGGCTGGGCCGGATCGTCGAGGACGCTGCGAACGAGACCTATGTTTTCGATACGGAAACGCTCAAATTCATCCTGGTCAACCGGGGTGCGCGCGAAAATCTCGGCTACGCGATGGAAGAAATGCGCGCGCTCACGCCGCTCGACATCAAGCCGTTGATGACGGCAGAGTCCTTCGAGCGTCTTCTTTGGCCGCTGCGCACGGGCGAAAAATCCGTCCAGCAATTCGAAACCGTGCATCGCCGCAAGGACGGCAGCGAGTACAATGTCCTCGTATCGATCCAGCTGCTGCAGGATGACGATCGTCCCGTGTTTTTTGCCGCCACCGAAGACACGACGGCCCGCGACGTGGCCGTCCGCGCGCTCAAGGAGGTCTCCCAGCGCCTCGATACCATTTTGGACAACACCACGATGTCCGTGTTCCTGATGGATGACCGGCAGGAATGCGTTTACATGAACCCGGCCGCCGAACGCCTGACCGGCTATGCCTTCGAAGAGACGCGTGGCCGGCCGCTTCACGACGTCATCCACCACACCTATCCCGACGGGCGCCCCTTCCCGCTGCATGAATGTGCCATCGACCGGGCGTTTCCGGAGGAAAACCAGGTTCAGGGCGAAGAAACCTTCATTCACAAGGATGGCACATTCTACCCCGTTGCCTTCACCGCCAGCCCCATCCGGGACGACACCGGAAAGGCCGTCGGCACGGTCATCGAGGTGCGCGAGATCACGGAGGAGATTAAGGCGCGCGAAGCCATGACGAATTTCAACGCGGCCCTCAAGATGCGCGTCGAGGAGGCCGTCGCGGAGCGGTCGGTGATCGAGGAGCAGCTGCGTCAGTCTCAGAAACTGGAAGCACTCGGCAAGCTGACAGGAGGCGTCGCGCATGATTTCAACAACCTGCTGCAGGTCATCAGCGGCAATCTTCAGTTGCTCATGCGCGATGTGGCAGACCACCCGCGCGCCCAGCAGCGGGTGCAAAATGCCATGGCCGGGGTCGACCGGGGCGCGCGACTTGCCTCGCATCTCCTCGCATTCGGACGCAAGCAGCCGCTGACCCCCAAGCCGGTCAATCTCGGCGGACTGGTCTCGGGCATGGACGATTTGCTGCAGCGGGCCCTCGGCGAGGGCATCGAAGTGGTCACGGAGATCGCCGAAAACCTGTGGAACTCGCTGGCAGATGAATCCCAGGTCGAGAATGCCTTGCTCAATCTCGCGATCAATGCCCGCGATGCCATGCAAGGGCACGGCAAGTTGACCATCAAGGTCAGCAACGCATATCTCGATAAGCGCTATGCCCGTCAGCACTCCGATGTAAAGCCCGGTGAGTATGTCAAGATCGAGATGAGCGACACCGGATGCGGCATTTCCTCCGACATTCTCGACCAGGTCTTCGAGCCGTTTTTCACCACCAAGCCGCCCGGTGAAGGGTCCGGACTTGGGCTCAGCATGGTCTATGGACTGACCAAACAGTCTGGTGGCCATATCAGCCTCGACAGCGAGGTTGGTCAGGGTGCCACGTTCTGCATCTATCTCCCCCGGACCACCCAGGCGGAGGAAGTGAAGACGCCCGCATCGACAGGACCGGTATGCGGTGGCGCCGAAACGATCCTGGTGGTCGAAGACGATGAAGAAGTGCGCGCCACGGTCGTCGAGATGCTCTCGGAACTCGGCTATAGGGTGCTGCATGCCAGAGACGCCGCCAGTGGGCTGGCGATCGTGGAAAGCGGCGCGCCGATCGACCTGTTGTTCACCGATTTCGTGATGCCGGGACCCCTGCGCAGCCAGGAGCTGGCGCGGCGTGCACAGGATCGCATTCCCGGTCTGGCCGTGCTGTTCACGTCTGGCTACATGGAAGGTGCCATCGCCGAGAACGGGCGCGATGATGCCGAAATAGATCTCCTGCGCAAACCCTATACGCGTGACGAGTTGGCACAGCGGCTGCGCGCGCATCTTGACCGGAAGCAAAGCACGCCTCAGGCCACCCTCGCGGCTTCGCCCACGCCTCTGAATGGCGCCGGGCTGAAGATCCTGCTGGTCGAGGACGAACCGCTCATCCGCATGACCGGCTCGGACATGCTGGCCGATCTTGGCCACACGGTCTTCGAAGCCGGGACCGCGCCGGAAGCGCTGCGCACGCTCGATAGCGAGAAGATCGATGTCCTGATCACCGATCTCGGCCTGCCGGGAATGTCCGGCGCATGCCTCGTCTCGAAGGTTCGCGATCGCTGGCCGTCAATGCGCATCGTTATCGCCTCGGGCTATGGCGGACCCGATGAATATGGCGGCGAGGACCTGGGGTCCGATGTCGCCTGGCTGGCCAAACCCTATCAGAGCGAAGATTTCAGACGCGTTCTCGAACCAGAGAATGCGCAATGAAGGCAGCTGATGTCCGCTGCCCGCCCGGCCGGATCGCACGCGCCTGGCCGGCGCCGACAGGCACGCGCTTTTCGCCGCCCTGCCGATGACCGCGCCGGCAACACTGAAGCGGCTGTTCGCCGACGACGAGATGGCCCAGGTCTGCCGCGACCTGCCCGATTCGGCGTGCCGGGAACAGCCGCGAAATCACCGGTTGCAGGTCCTCTCCCTCAGTCTCACCAAGCTCGGCGAGGGACTGGCCGACACCAAGCTCGTCCTCGCCTGGCTGCTTGATGCCATCGGCGCGCCGACCTGGGCCATCGGCCTCCTGGTGCCGATACGCGAATCGCTCGCCTTGTTGCCGCAATTGCTGCTCTCGGCGCATATCCGGCTGATGCGCATCCGCAAGACGGCCTATATCGCCGGCTGCATCGTGCAGGGCTGCGCCATCGCGGCTTTCGGCCTTGTCGCCCTCACCCTCTCCGGTGCGACCGCCGGGCTCGCGGCGATTGGCCTGATCGCCGTTTTCGCCCTTGGCCGCAGCGTGTGCTCGATCAGCCACAAGGACGTTCTTGCCAAGACGGTCGACAAGGGGCGTCGCGGTTCGGTCAGCGGGATTGCCGGAACGGTCGCCGCCGCCGGCGTGTTGCTGCTGGCGCTCGGATATGCGTCCGGCCTGGTTCCGCTCACGGTCCCGGTGGTGGCCATGATCGTCATTCTCGGCGCCTCGCTCTGGCTTCTTGCCGCATTGGTCTTTGCGAAAATCGAGGAATATCCCGGCGCCACGGAGGGAGGCATCAATGGCCTCTCCGCAGTATTTGCGCAGTTGCGCTTTCTGCGCCGTGATGCGCAGTTGCGCCGCTTCATTCTCGCCCGCAGCCTGCTGCTCTCGACCGCACTCGCGCCACCTTTCTATATCGCCCTGAGCGGTGACAGCCAGCCCGGTGGTCTCGGCACCCTCGGGCCGTTCATGATGGCGGCGGCCGCGGCGAGCCTGGCGAGTTCCTATGTCTGGGGCCGCTTTGCCGACCGCTCGAGCCGGCGGGTCCTGATGATGGCGGCTGGCTTGGCGGCCATTGCCAATGCCCTCGCCGCCGTCGCGGCGCTGACACCGCAGGGGGGCGTTTTCGCGGTGCTGCCGTTGCCGGTTCTTCTCTTCGTGGTCCTGATTGCGCATCAGGGGGTGCGACTGGGCCGCTCGGTGCACATTGTCGACATGGCTGATCTCGACAGCCGGGCCACCTACACCGCACTGAGCAACTCGGTGGTGGGACTGGTACTCCTTGCCGGGGGCAGTTTCGGTTTCCTGGCCCAGTGGTTCGGCATCGGCACGGTGCTGGTGATTTTCGCTCTGATGGCCGCGATGGCCGTTTGGGTCGCCAGCCGTCTCGACGAGGTGCAGAGCGCCGATTAGCGAGAAAGGCGACGGCGCGACCGCGCCACTTTCGCTCTTGCTGGCACCAGCAATGCGCCGGGAAAAACATTGGCAAGGCCCCTGGAAGGCATCGGGGGGAAGCTCACCGAGCTTCCCCCGTCAACCACCCCGCCCCTCACCACGCCGTCAACGGCGCGGCCTGATCACTGGCGAGGGCGCGGATTGCCTCGCCAGCGATATTGTGCGGCAGCCGGATGGTCGAAAACCATCGCGCCGCAGTGATTTCACCAGCCCTTGCCACGGGCAGCGCGCCCGCCATCAGCCTGGCGCAATAGACAACGCTGACCGGGTTGTTCCCGCGCGCATCCGCCGGACCTTCCGACAAAAGCAGCACCGAAACGGGCCATATCAGCACGCCAAGCTCATCATGCAGACAGCGCACCACCGCCTTCGTACAGCTTTCCCCCGCATGCACGCGCCCGCCAGGCAGGCGCCACGCGCAACCTGCCGCGCCACTCTCGCGCACCAGAAGCACACATCCGTTCGCATCGGAGACAAGAGCCCGGCTTGTCAGATCGACCTGCTGCGGCGAAACGCTGCCGATGCCGGTTACCGGGTGCAGAGGCGCAACGCGCTTATGGCTGAATGACGTGTCCAAAAGGCAACTCCGATGTCCAAAAGGGCAAGATTGATCACATGCGCTAGGTCTCGACGGTCACCCCCGCTCCTTCGCTGCACGCGCGCCGCACCACCGCCCCTGCAACCGCTAGGTCCTGCAGCGCCACGCCGGTCCCATCAAACAGCGTGATCTGCGCGGCATCGCTCCGCCCCGCATGGTCGGCATTGATCACCGCGCCGAGCGGCACAAGCCAATCTTCGCTGATCAGCCCCTGCTGGATCGCGTGCTGACTTTCTCCGATCGCCACGGCCTGGCTCACTTCATCGGTGAACACCGCCGCTGCGGCCAGCAATTCCGCCGCCACCTCCTGTTTCCCCCTCGTGTCGGTGCCCATGCACGCAATGTGTGTTCCCGGCTTGACGTCGGCCTTTTTCAGAAGCGGTGCGAAACTCGAGGTGATGGTGATGATGACATCTGCCGCCGCCCCCAGGGCGTCGAGCTCGACCGCCTCGAATGGCAGATCGATTTCAGCGGCAGCTTCGGCCAGCCGCGAGAGCATCTCGGGATGCGGGTTCCAGGCGACGAGCTTCTTGAAACGCCGCTGGCGGACCGCCGCACGCAGCTGAAAGGGCGATTGGAAACCGGCGCCAATCATTCCCAGCACCTCGGCATCCTCGCGCGCCAGATATCTGATCGACACCGCCGAGGCGGCCGCCGTACGCAACGCCGTGAGATAATTGCCCGCGACCAGGGCGATGAGCTGACCGCTGTCGGGGTCAAACAGACACACCGTCGACTGATGATTGGTCAGGTTGCGCTTTTCATTGTCCGGCCAGTAACCACCGACTTTCACACCGAGTGTCAGCCCCGCCTTGTCAAAACCGGATTTGAAACCGAACAGGGCGCCGGCGTGACCCAGATCCTCGCGCACCACCGGAAAGTTCGTGGCCTCGCCGCGCGCCATGGCTGCAAACACCTCTTCGACGGCCGCGGCAGCCGCATCAATTCCCAGCAGACGGCGGCAGGTCTCTTCATTCAAGATCAGCATGGCGCGCCTCAATATGCCAGGCCGCGGGCGGTGACCGGCCAGAGACACTCGACCCTGCCGTTGCGGATCCCGACATACCAGTCATGGACATTGCATGTCGGATCGCAGTGACCCGGCACCAGCTTCAGTTTCTCGTTGAGTCTGAGAACATTGTCCGGATCGGCGATCACGCCGTGCTCATCCGAACATTTCACATAGGAAACGTCGTCGCGTCCAAAGATGGTCGGCAGACCGGAATCGACGCTCTGCGCCTTCAGCCCGGCATCGCAGATCGCCTTGTCGGTCTTGGTCTTGGACATCACCGAGGTCCAGATGAACAGGCTGTTCTCGAATTCGTGGATGAACGCTCCATCCGCATCGAGGACCCGCTGGTAATCGGCATCCATGAAGATGTAGGAGCCGCACTGCAACTCGTTGTAGACGCCGGACGTGCCCTCGAAATAATAGCTTCCGGTTCCGGCACCGCCGACGATGTCGCAGTCAAGTCCGGCCTCGTTCAGCATGCGGATGGTGACGCGCACCTGCTCGATGGCACTGTCGATCTTGGCTTTGCGCTCGTCGAAATTGTGCACATGCTGCGCAGCCCCCTGATAGGACTGCAATCCGCTGAACTTCAGGCCCGGGGCCTTATCGATCTTGCGCGCCAGTTCCAGCACCGGCTCGCCCCATTGCACGCCGCACCGGCCCGCGCCGCAGTCGATCTCGACAAGGCATTCGACCATCGTTCCGTGCGCGACGGCAGCTTTCGACAGATCATCGATATTGCCGCTGTCATCGACGCAGACCAGGATCCTCGCCCGGCCGGCCAGTTGCGCCAGCCGGTCGATCTTCTTTTCATCGACGACCTGATTGGACACCAGCACGTCGGAAATCCCGCCATCAACAATCGCTTCGGCTTCCGAAACCTTCTGGCAGCACACCCCGACCGCCCGGCCGAGCTGCATCTGGATGTGCGCGATGTCGGCTGATTTGTGCGTCTTCGCGTGCGCCCGGTGACGAACACCCATTTTCTCGGCCAGGGCCCGCATGCGTTTGATATTGCGCTCGAAGGTATCGAGATCGATGATCAAGGCCGGCGTGTGCACGTCCTCAAGCCGCATGCCGACCGCGGCAGGCACGTTCAATCCGACAATGGGCTCGATCGCTCCGCTGATTGCATTCATGTCCCGACACTCCGTTGGTTGTTGCACCCGGCAAGCCAGGGCAGCTTGTCCAGATCGACGTTTCCACCCGTCACGATGATGCCGACCTTCTGATCCGCGAAGGTCTCCCTGTGTTTCAGCACGGCCGCGAGCGCCACGGCGCTGGAAGCCTCGAGGACAATCTTCAGGCGCTGCCACGCCAGGCGCATGGCGGCGATGATCTCCTCCTCGGAGACCGTCAGAATGTCCTCGACATGCCGGGAGACGAAGTGCCAGGTGAGATCCTTCAGCGGCACCTTCAGACCGTCGGCGACCGTCTGCGGGGCATCATCGGCAATGATATGCCCGGCCTTCAGCGAGCGATGCGCATCATCGGCATTTTCAGGCTCTCCCGCATAGATCTTCACATGCGGCGCAAGCGTTGAAAGCGTCAGGCAGCACCCCGAGATCATGCCGCCGCCGCCGATCGGCGCGATCACCGCATCGAGCGCGCCGATCTCCTCGATCAGCTCCTTCGCACAGGTCGCCTGCCCGGCGATGACGCGGTGATCATTGTAGGGATGCACGAATTCAGCCCCCGTTTCCGCCACAACGCGGGCAAACACGGCTTCGCGCGACGATGTACTCGGTTCACATTCGACGATACGCCCGCCATAGCCCCGGACGGCGGCCTTCTTGGCGTCCGGCGCCGTGTGGGGCATCACCACGGTCACCGGGATGCCGCGCCGTCCGGCGGCATAGGACAGCGACAAGGCGTGATTGCCCGAGGAATGCGTCGCAACCCCGGCTTTCGCGTCATTGTCGCTCAGCCCGAATACCGCGTTGCAGGCGCCGCGCACCTTGAAGGCGCCGGCTTTCTGCAGGTTTTCGCATTTGAAGAACAGTTTCGCGCCGGACAGCGAGTCAAGATAGCTGCTCGTCAGGATCGGGGTGTGATGGATATACGGACCAATACGCGCATGCGCGGCGCGCACATCGTCGAAATTCGGGATGATCATGCCATGCCCCCCTTCACGCTGCCGCAGTCACGCTGGAGCCGGCGGACCCCGCCGTTGCCCTGTAGTAATCCTGTGCGGCCGCGACACCCGACCCCATTTCGACCGGCAGCCGCAGATCCGCCATGACCATTTCGGCGGCCGCAAGCCCCGAGAGCATCATCACATCGGTCAGCGACCCGAGGTGCCCGATGCGGAAGACCTTGCCGGCCACCTCGCCAAGACCGACACCGAACGCCACGCCATAGGTGCGCGCCGCATGCGTGACGATCCGCGTCGCGTCGAAGCCGGCCGGAACGACAATGGCGCTGACCGTGTCGGAATACAGCGACGGATGCCTGGCGCACAGCGACAGCCCCCAGGCTGCGACGGCCTTGCGCACGCCTTCGGCAATTCGAGCGTGACGCGCGAAGACGTTCTCAAGCCCTTCGCGTTCCAGCATCTCGATCGAGACGCTGAGTCCGCGGATGAGATTGACCGGAGGCGTGTAGGGAAAGCCGCCATTCGCATTGCTCTTCAGCATGTCGCGAATGTCGAAAAAGCACCGGGCGCCGCGCGCGGTCTGCAGGGCCGCTTCCGCCTTGGCGCTCAGGGCGATGATGGCCAGCCCCGCCGGCAGCATGAAGCCTTTCTGCGAACCGGCGATCGCCGCATCGACGCCCCACTCGTCCATCCGGAAATCCATCGAGGCGATCGACGACACGCCATCGACAAACAGCATGGCCGGGTGACCCGCCGCGTCGATCGCCCGCCGCACGGCCGCGATATCGGTGCGCACGCCGGTCGCCGTCTCATTATGGCAGACCAGGACGGCACGAATCTGATGCTCCCGGTCCGCCGCCAGCGCCTGCTCCATGTCCTGCACCGCGGCGCCCTCGCCCCAAGCAGCCTCGATGACCTCAACTTGAAGGCCATGCCGCCGGCACAGGTCGATCCAGCGATGCGAGAACATCCCGTAACGCGAGGCCAGAACCCGGTCTCCGGGTGACAGCAGATTGGTGACCGTGGCCTCCCAGGCGCCGGTCCCGGTGGCGGGAAACACCGCGATCTGCGCATCTTCGGATTTCAGGACCCGGCGCAGGCCAGCCGCGAGAGGCTGGAACATCTCCGCAAACAGCGCTGAGCGATGATCGATCGACGGAAAGTCGATGGCGCGCCGCAGCTCCTCGGGAATGTTCGTCGGACCCGGAATGAAGATTGGATTTTGCGTGGACATGGGAAAGCTGCCGATCCTGATGGTGCCGTCTTCCCCACCACCCTAGGAGCCCGCGCAGAAATCCGCAATTTTTTTGAAATACTTTTTCATTTTCTAATACGTCGCGTCCATCTGACTGTTTTCACTTCAAATAATCGAATGTAAAATAATGAAAAACTTTTTCGTTGCTGTTTCGCGCCAACCGTTTTAAAGCTGGGTAAGACAGATCGAGGCACGGACAATGGCAGAAAGCGGCCGCGCGCGCGGCAGACCACGCTCCTTTCACGGCGCATCGGAAAGCACGCTGATCCAGTCTCTCGATCGCGGCATCGAGGTGCTCAAGGTTGTCTCGCGCGGCAACGGCATGTCGCTGACCGAAATCGCCGAAGCGTCAGGACATCCTGCCTCCACGACCTACAGAATGCTCACCACCCTGCAGAAGCACGGTGTCGTCGAATTCGCCGAAAGCGGCCAGCTCTGGTACATCGGTCTTGCGGCCTTTCGCATCGGCAGCACGTTTCTCGGCCGCACGAGCATTGTCGAGCAAAGCCGCCCGATCATGCAGGAGATGATGACGACATCCGGCGAAACGGCGAACCTGGCAATCGTTGACCGAAATGATGTGATCTTCGTCAGCCAGGTGGAAACGCATGAACCGATCAGGGCCTTTTTCCGGCCGGGCACGCGTGGTCCGATCCACGCCTCCGGCATCGGCAAGGCCATGATGGCCTATTTTGCCGCCGACCGCGTCGCCGCAATCCTGCGCGCCAAATTGCAGCGCTTCACGCCGAACACGCTGACGGACGGACGGGACGTCATCGCGGAATTGCAGCGTACGCGCGCCCGCGGCTGGGCCATCGACGATGAGGAGCGTACGCTCGGCATGCGCTGCGTCGCGGCTCCGGTGTTCAACCAATTCGGCGAGGCCGTTGCGGGGATCTCGCTGTCCGGCCCATCCGTGCGTGTCAGCCGTGGTCGCGACGAGGCGCACGGGACGCTGGTGCGGGCCGCCGCTGATGAAGTCACCAACGCCATTGGCGGCCAGTTTCCGCAACCGGCCGGATCTTGAACGAGGGGAAGACGTACAATGCCACCCGAATATTTCGTGCCGCGCGGCGGACATCCGCCCCAGGACCAGCTTCTCACCGACCGGGCCGTGTTCACCGAGGCCTATGCCGTCATCCCGAAGGGTACGATGCGAGACATTGTCACCAGTTCGCTGCCCTTCTGGCACCAGACCCGGCTGTGGGTGCTCTCCCGCCCGCTCAGCGGATTCGCCGAAACATTCTCGCAATATATCATGGAGGTCGCGCCCGGCGGCGGTTCCGACCGACCCGACACCGATCCCGGCGCCGAGGCGGTCCTCTTCGTGGTCGAAGGCACCGCGACCCTGACCGCCAACGGCGCAGCCAGCGAGTTGCAGCCGGGCGGCTACGCCTATCTGCCGCCGCACACCGAATGGACGCTGCACAATACCGGCACCGAGCCCCTCGTCTTTCACTGGATCCGCAAGCTCTATGAAGCCGTCGACGGGCTTGCCACCCCCGATGTGCTGATCGCCAATGAGCGGGACATCGCGCCCATACCGATGCCGGGCACGGAAGGCAAATGGGCCACGACGCGCTTTGTCGATCCGGGCGATCTGCGCCACGACATGCACGTCAACATCGTCACGCTGGAGCCGGGAGCCGTGATCCCGTTTGCCGAGACGCATGTGATGGAGCACGGCCTCTACGTCCTCGAAGGCAAGGCGGTTTACCGCCTCAATCAGGACTGGGTCGAGGTCGAGGCCGGCGACTATATGTGGCTGCGGGCCTTTTGCCCGCAGGCCTGCTACGCCGGCGGTCCCGGACGCTTCCGCTATCTGCTCTACAAGGACGTCAACCGGCACATGAACCTACGCCGGGCCTGACTGGCGCCCCTGACCGCCGATCATCACCTTGAATGGAACGCATCCGGCCACCACGGATTGACCGGTAAAGGAGGATGTCATGGCGAAATTCTCAACCGGCGATCACGTCAGCTGGAACTCCGAAGCCGGCCGCGTCAGCGGCAAGATCATCAAGGTGCATCAAAGCGACTTCGACTATAAGGGTCACAAGCGGCGCGCATCCAAAGACGACCCGCAATACGAGATCGAGAGCGACAAGAGCGATCACGTCGCCGCGCACAAGGAAGACGCTCTCACCAGGATCAAGTGATGCCTGCGCATTTCGCCACCGTCGGCCACTCCAACCGCAGCCTCGAGCAGTTTCTCACCATTCTGCGCGAAGCGCGCATCGACATGGTGGTGGATGTGCGCTCCTTCCCGCGCTCACGCTCAAATCCCGCCTTCAACATCGATCAGCTTCCCGAAGACCTTGAGCACGTCCAGATCGCCTATCGGCACCTGCCGGCCCTGGGCGGCCGCCGGCCGAAGCAGCCGGCCGTCGACAGCCATCTCAATGATCTTTGGCGGGTGCAAAGCTTTCACAATTATGCCGATTATGCCCTGAGCGACGAATTCCAGGCCGCTTTCGACGAGCTGCTTGAACTCGGTCGCGACCGGCGCGTCGCCATGATGTGTTCCGAAGCGGTATGGTGGCGCTGTCACCGGCGCATCATCACCGATTACCTGATCGCCAACGGCCATGCGGTCGATCACCTGATGGGCAACGGCCGCATCGAGCCCGCCCGGATGACGAAGGGCGCCCGGCCAACGCCGGAACACTCCGTGGTCTATCCCGCGCCGCCATCCTGATGCGTCCTGAGCCTAGCTGCCACCCGATATCGTCACGTTGAACAATGCGCGCAGATTATCGCGGTCAAGCGGCCTCGGATTGCCGCCGCAGGACGGATCCTCCAGCGCCATATCGATCAGCGCGTCGATCTGCCGTGCATCGACACCGATCTCGCCAAGCGTGCGCGGGATGGCAAAACGGTCATTGAAATCCTGCACGAAGGAGCGAAACCCGTCGAAACCGCCGGAAATGCCGAGATAGCCGGCCGCCCGGTCGAAGCGGTCGCGAATTTCCGAGGCGTTGAAATCAAGCACTGCCGGCATGCAGATGGCATTGGTGGTGCCATGATGCGTGTTGAACATCGCGCCGATCGGATGGCTCATGGCATGAATGGCCCCGAGCCCCTTCTGAAACGCCGTCGCTCCCATCAGCGCCGCCGACATCATGTGCCCGCGCGCTTCCAGATCGGCCCCGTCGTGATAGACCCGCGGCAGGTTGTCGATCACCAGCCGCATCCCTTCAAGCGCGATGCCCTGGCTCATCGGGTGATAATGCGGGCTGGAAAAGGCTTCAACGCAATGCGCAAAGGCATCAAGCCCCGTGCCGGCGGTAATCGATTGCGGCATGCCGACCGTCAGTTCCGGATCACAGATTACCACCGAGGGCAGCACCTTGGGATGAAAGATGATCGTCTTGCGGTGGGTCTCGGAATTGGTGATGACGCTGGCGCGCCCCACTTCCGACCCTGTCCCGGCAGTGGTCGGCACCGCAACGATCGGCGCGATGGCCGCAGCATCGGCGCGCTGCCACCAGTCGCCGATATCCTCGAAATCCCAGATCGGCCGCGTCTGCCCGGCCATGAAGGCGACCATCTTGCCGAGATCAAGCGCCGAGCCGCCGCCGAACGCGATTACACCGTCGTGCCCGCCCGCTTTGTAGGCTGCGAGCCCCGCCGCAAGGTTTCGCTCGTCCGGATTGGGATCGACGCCGCCGAACAGCGCCCGCCCCAGTCCTGCACTCTCAAGGTGATCGAGGGCCTGCTGCGTGATCGGCAGGCCGGTCAGTCCCTTGTCCGTCACCAGCAAAGGCCGCCGCATCCCGGCCTGCGCACAGGCCGCCGGCAATTCGGCCAGCCGTCCGGCGCCAAACTTGATGGAAGTGGGATAGGACCAATTGCCTGAAAGGACCACGGGAACACCTTTTCGTGACGTGAAAGACGAGAAAAGCAACAAAGATCGAGCGGCGTCGGCGCGCGGCGAAAACCGTTACGCGCGTTCAAAACCGCGCGCAAGTTCCCAGTCGGTCACGGCGCGATCAAACGCTTCGAGTTCGACCTCCGCGGCGCGGCAATAATGGTCGATCACCGCCTCGCCCATCGCGGCACGCAGCATGGACGAGCCATGCAGGCTGTCACGGGCCGCGCGCAGGCTGCCCGGAATGGTCGCCGATTCGCCGCGGTAGGAATCACCGCTCGCGGGCGCTTCGAGCTCCAGCTTCTCCTCGATGCCGGCGATACCCGCCGCCAGCAACGCGGCCAGGGCCAGATAGGGATTGAGATCGGAACCGCCGATGCGGCACTCCATGCGCACCGCTTTCGATCCAGCGCCGCACAGGCGGAATCCGGCGGTGCGGTTGTCCACCGACCAGACGATGCGCGTCGGGGCAAAAGTGCCTTTCAGGAACCTTTTGTAGGAATTGACGTAGGGCGCCAGGAAATAGGTGCAGTCCGGCGCGTATTTCAAAAGGCCCGCCGTGTAGCTCTTCATCACCGGGCTCATCGACAGGGGATCGGCCGGATCGAAAAAGGCGTTCTCGCCATCCTTCCACAAGGACTGATGCACATGGCTTGACGAGCCGACGCGGTCGGGGTGCCATTTCGGCAGAAACGAGGCCGCATGCCCGTGCGCATCGGCAATTTCCTTGACTGCATGCTTGGCGATCGTGTGGTGATCGGCGGTGGCCAGCGCCTCGGCATAGCGGATGTTGAGCTCCTGCTGCCCGGCTTCCGCCTCGCCCTTGGAGTTTTCCACCGGGATGCCCGCCTGAACCAGGCCATTGCGCACCGGCCGCATCACATGCTCTTCCCGCGTTGTCTGCAGGATGTGATAGTCCTCATTGTAGCCACTGATCGGCACAAGCTCGCGGAACCTCCCTTCGCGGATCTCCGCAAAGCTCCTCTCGAACAGGAAAAATTCCAGTTCGGTCGCCATCTTGGCCTCGAAGCCGAGTTCGGCGAGGCGGGCGATCTGACGCTGCAGCATCTGCCGTGGCGCATGTTCGATCCTGTGCTCGCCATGGTGGTCGAGCATATCGCACAGCACCATGGCCGTGCCCTCGAGCCATGGCACGCGCCTGAACGTGGCAAGATCCGGCTTCATCATATAGTCGCCGTATCCGCGCTCCCACGAGGTTGCGGCATAGCCGTCCGGCGTCGCCATCTCCAGGTCGGTGGCAAGCAGATAATTGCAGCAATGCGCTTCCTTGTGCGCACTTTCGATGAAGTGCTGCGCCACGTAGCGCTTGCCCATCAGGCGGCCCTGCATGTCGACGATGCACACCAGGACCGTGTCGATCTCGCCGCTCTCGACCTGCGCGCGGAGCGTGTCGAAGCTCAAATTCTGTGCCATGCATCGGACCTTCTGAACGTGACGAAGCAAGCCAGGCCGAGCCCGGCAGCCCCTGACGAGTGAACCGGGCGGCCAGTGCCGCCCGGGTCACGATTATCAGCTGTAGCGGTAGGGCACGCCAGCCTTTTCCATCACGGTCTGATACTTCTTGAAGATCTCGACCACCTTGGCAGCACGCTCGTTGCGCGACGCCAGTTCATCCCAGAACGAGGCGCTGTCGGCAACCACGCCTTCCCATTCCTCGGCGGGAATGGTGGTCAGTTCCAGCTTGTCGCCATTGACGCGCAGATCCGCCTCGCCGCCCCAGTACCAGACCTGCCGGTAGTAGTGCGACTGGTCCATGCTCATGCGGAACAGCTCCTGCAGATGCGGCGGCACCTTTTTCCAGCTCTCGCTGTTGGCGAAATAGCTTCCGCACCAGGCGCCGGTGACGTTGTTGAGCAGCGCGTATTTGCAGATATCGGCCCAGCCCACCTCGTAGGCTTCGGTGAAACCGCACCAGGCGACGCCGTCGAGCTCGCCGGTCTGCAGCGCGACCTCGACATCCTCCCACGGCACGGTGACCGGGATCAGCCCGTAGCGCGACAGGAAGCGGCCGGCGGTCGGAACGCCGAACACGCGCAGGCCGGCCATGTCCTTGACCGAACGGATCGGGCGCTCCGTGGTGAAGATGTGCAGCGGATCCCAGGCTCCGGCGCCCAGCCACTCGACATTTTCGATCTCGTCATAGGCAGCCTGCCAGATCTCGTTCAGCCCGTAGCGCTGAAACAGCACCGGCAGATCCAGGCTGTAGCGCGTCGAGAACGGAAAATAGCCGCCGAAATCGGCAACATCGGCGGGCGACGCCATTGTTGCATCATCCGACTGCACCGCATCCAGGGTGCCGTTCTGCAGCGAGCGGAACAGTTCGTTGGTCGGCACCAGCTGATCGGCGTAATAGAGTTCGATCTCCATCTCGCCATTCGCGGCCTTGTTGAAGGCCTCGATCTGCGGCTTGATGACGTGCGCGCCAAGCGGCGGGCCGGAATAGGTCTGCATGCGCCATTTGATCGGCGCCTGCGCCTTGACGATGCTGGGCGTAGCCAGTGCCGCCGCGCCCCCAAGGCCCGCGGTGGTGATAAACTTGCGTCTCGTTGTCATCACTTCTCTCCTCTGTTGATCTTGGTTTTGACGTCGTCAGCGTCCGTAGACGTAGTTCGGGAGCCACATGGCAAGGTCGGGCAACAGCATGACCAGGATCAGCGCCAGCATCATCACCAGGACAAAGGGCGTGATCGAGGAATAGATGTCTTTCAGCGTGATCTCGGGCGGCGCCATGGCGCGCATGAGAAACAGATTATAGCCAAACGGCGGGGTCATGTAGGCGATCTGCGTGGTGATGGTGTACAAAACGCCGTACCAGATCAGATCAAAGCCCAGCACCTTGACCAGCGGCACGTAAAGCGGCGCCACGATGACCAGCATCGCCGTGTCATCGAGAAAGGTCCCCATCAGGATGAAGGACAGCTGCATCAGGATCAGGATGACCCACGGATTGAGACCGAGCTGATCGGTGAACAGACCCTCGATGGCGCGCACCGCGCCAAGTCCGTCAAACACCGCGCCGAAACTCAGGGCCGCCAGCACGATCCACAGGAACATGCAGGAAATGCCGAGCGTCTGCTTCAGCGAGGCTTCGAAAACCGACCAGGTCATCCGCCGCTTGATGACTGCGGCGAGAAAGGCCGCCATGGCGCCGATGGCGGAGCTTTCCACCAGCGAGGTCCAGCCATTGAGAAACGGCACCATCATCGAGGCGAAAATGCCCACCGGCAGCAAACCCGCCAGCAGCAGACGGTACTTCTCTGCCTTGGGTATCTGCTCCAGCTCGGCCGCTTCGATCGCCGGTCCGAGCTTCGGCTGCACCTTGCAGCGGATATAGATGTAGAGAACGAACAGCACCGCCATCATCAGGCCCGGCACCACCCCGGCCAGCCACAATTGCCCCACCGGCTGGCGGGCGATCATCGCGTAGAGCACAAGAACCACCGATGGCGGCACGAGAATCCCGAGACTCGACCCGGCCTGGATCACCCCGGTGACCATGCGCTTGTCATAATTGCGCTTGAGCAGCTCCGGCAGGGCGATGGTCGCACCGATCGCCATCCCCGCCACGCTCAGCCCGTTCATCGCCGAGATCAGCACCATCAGACCGATCGTGCCGATGGCAAGGCCGCCTTTGACCGGGCCCATCCAGACATGGAACATGCGGTAAAGGTCATCGGCAATGCGGCTTTCGCTGAGCACGAAACCCATGAAGATGAACATGGGCAGGGTCAGCATCGGATACCATTTCATCAGCTTCATCACCGATGAGAACGGGATTTCCGATCCGCCCGGCCCCCACAGCAACAAGGCTGCGATCGTGGCAATTCCGCCGATGGCGCCGAACACGCGCTGGCCGGTCATCAGCATCGCCATCATCGAGGCGAACATCAAAAGGGCGATCATCTCATAGGACATCAGATTTCAACCTCGCGCATTTTGGCGATATCCTTGAGAAGTTCGGAAACGGCCTGCAGCAGCATCAGGAAGATGCCGAAGCACATGACCGACTTGATCGGCCACATCAGCGGCCGCCACAGGCTCGGGCTGCGTTCCTGATAGTCGATGGCGTACATCGTCGAACTGATGCCGCCGTAAAGCAGGACGCCGAGATACAGGATGAGGAGCAGAACGGTGAAGCTGTCGAATGTCGCCTTCTTGCGCAGGCTCCAGTTCGAGTAGAACAGGTCCATGCGCACATTCGAGCCCATCTGCATCGCATAGGGCCCGCCGACGAGGTAATAGGCGACGAGGGCGAACTGCGCCACTTCAAGCGTCCAGAAGGCCGGCACGACGAAAATCGCCTTCGACAGTGACGACCACAAGAGGATCGCCACCATGACAAAGAATCCATACATCATCGCCCGCCCGGCATAATAATTGAAGCGGTCGACGTAACGGACATAGGCGCGGAAGAATGGGGGCATCGATGCTCGCTCCGACAATCAGTGTAAGCGCACATGCGCTGCCGCTAAAGCTGCGGTGAATTCTGGATCAGCCGGTTGATTTAGGTAAAGATTTTTAACCTGAGTCAAGTCGCACACCCGATGCGTGGCCCGTTGGCGAAGCTTCGAACCGTCGGCGACGATTGAAATGTTCTCGCTGCATTCGATCATCGCCCGCGCCACCTGCGCCTCCTCAAAGGAGACGTCATACGCCCCCGACGCATCGAGCGCGCTGACGGTCAGCACCACGTGGTCGACCCGGTAGCCGGCCACCTCGGCACAGGTTTTCGCGCCGATCGTCTGATCGTTGCCGGCCCGGAACATCCCGCCCAGCAGCAGCGCGCGCGACCCGTTCTCCGCATGCGCGATGACCTGCGCGATGCGGGTGGAATTGGTAATCACGGTCAGATCGCGGATGCGCGCCAGAGCCTCGGCGCAGATCAGCGTGGTCGTGCCGGTATCGATCATCACCGAATCTCCAGGCTGCACCGCGCGCGCCAGCTTTTCCGCGATCTCCCGCTTGGCACGCGTGTTTTCCGCCAGCCGCTCATCAAACAACCCCTCCCCGCGGCCGGCACGGCGCACCGCGCCGCCATGCACCTTGCGCACAAGGCCGCGCTCGGCCAGCGCATTGAGATCGCGCCGAACCGTCTCCGGCGAGGCGCCATATTTTTCCGCGATTTCCTCGACAGCCGCCCGCCCCCGCTTTTCGATCAGCTCGAAAATCGATGCCTGCCGTACCGACGGCCGCATTGGCCTTGCCTTGACGGATATGCTGCGCCTTTCCCCCATGCAGACAGCCTATCTCTCAAGACTGATATGTCCAGTTGAAAAATGATCATTCGGCCACAATTTCAAAATTATTCAGTATTTTCATTCTATTGCAGGATACAATGACTGACAAACAATCGCCTTAATGGTCAATTTGCGCTGCGCATCGCTTGATGTTGCCGTCTGGCGGCGGCATATTGCGGCACCAAGAGACGTTCCGCCGGAGCGCCCATTCGCCGCGAGCCCGATCGATGACGCCACCTGCCAATCCCGTCTCCTGTGACGTTGCCATCATCGGCGCCGGGATCGTCGGCTGCGCCATTGCGCGACAGCTGACGCTGGACGGTCTGCGCGTCGTCGTCCTCGAAAAGGCCCTCGATGTGCTCGACGGTGCATCCAAGGGCAACAGCGCCATACTGCACACCGGGTTCGATGCGCCGCCGGGCTCGCTCGAGCAGCGCTGCATGGCCGCCGGGTACCGCGACTATTTCGATGTCGCAGCCGAACTGGGGCTTCCGATCCTGCGCTCGGGCGCCATGGTTCTCGCCTGGACCGAAGAGCAGCTTGCGGCCCTGCCCGATCTGATCGCCAAGGCGCATGACAACGGTGTGACCGACGTCACGCCGCTGACCCGGAAACAGATCGTGAGCCGCGAACCGAACCTGTCCGATGCGGTTCTCGGCGGTTTTGAAATTCCCGGCGAATATCTGATCGACCCCTGGGCCACAGCTCATGCCTATCTGCTGCAGGCCCTCAGCAATGGCGCCCGCCTGATGCGCGGCACCGAGGTTCTGAGCGGCCGTTTCGACCAAAGCTGGCTGCTGGAGACAAGCCAGGGTGAGATCAAGGCCGGTCACGTCGTCAATTGCGCCGGCCTGTACGGCGACATCGTCGATCAACGCCTGCTCGGCCACAAGAGCTTCGCCATCCGGCCGCGCAAGGGCCAGTTCATCGTCTTCGACAAGGCGGCATCAGATCTGGTGTCCGCGACCATTCTCCCGGTGCCCACCGAAACCACCAAGGGCGTCGTCATCTGCCGCACCATCTTCGGCAATGTGCTCGTCGGTCCCACCGCCGAGGAGCAGGACAGCCGCACCGATGCCGCCACCGATCGCCAGACCCTGCTTGCCCTGAAGTCCAAGGGCGTTGCCATGCTGCCCGGCCTTGAGCGCTGCGAAATCACCGCCGCCTATGCCGGGCTGCGACCTGCCAGCGAACACAAGGACTATCAGATCCGGCACCACGACAAGCAGGCTTGCGTCACCGTCGGCGCCATCCGTTCGACGGGACTGAGCGCCGCGCTCGGCATCGCCCGGCATGTCGCGACGCTTCTGGGCATTGCCTCCCGGCCGCTCGACGCACCGCGAACCATCAGGGCCGACCGTCTGTCGGATTACCACCGCCGTGACTGGCAGGAGCCGGACCATGGCGGCATCGTCTGCCATTGCGAGTTGGTCACCCGCCGCGAGATCGAACAGGTTCTTGACGGACCGATGCCGCCGGCGACATTGCAGGGCCTGAAACGGCGCACGCGCGTGACAATGGGCCGTTGCCAGGGATTCTACTGCACCGCCGAGCTCGCGGAAATCACCGAAGAACGGCTGCAGCGGACGATCGGATGCGATCATGAGCGATGAAAGCTGCGCCGTCGCCGTGGTCGGCGGCGGAACCGCCGGACTGTCTCTGGCCCGCGAATTGATGCGCCGCGAGGTCGGACCGGTTGTGGTTCTCGAACGCGAGGCCGAGGCCGGCGGCATTCCGCGCCATTGCGGCCATTATCCTTTTGGGCTGCGCGAATATAATCGCCTCTTGAAAGGGCCGGACTATGCGCGCCGCAACCGTGACGCGGCCGCCCGTGCCGGCGCCGAAATCCGCACAAGCACCACCGTTACCGGGCTTCTCCCCGGCGGAAGGCTGGAAGTGTCGGGCCCGTCCGGGCCGGCAGTGCTCGCCGCAAAACGCGTCGTCCTGTGCACCGGCGTGCGCGAATCGACCCGTGCGCAGCGCCTGATCGGTGGCGACCGGCCGCTCGGTGTCGTCTCGACCGGCGCGCTGCAGGGCGCGGTGTATCTCAAAGGCATCCGCCCGTTCCACCGGCCGGTCATCTTCGGCTCCGAACTCGTCTCCTTTTCAGCCCTTCAGACCTGCGCGCATCTCGGGATCACGCCGCTCGCCATGGTCGAGGAGGAACCACGCATCTTCGCGCGCCGCCTGTTCCAGCCCTATCTCTGGCTCAAGCGCCTGCCGCTTTACACCGGCATCTCGCAGCCGCGCATCAAGGGCGCGGGCCGCGTCGAGGTCCTGAACTTCATCGATCGCCATGGCGCGAACCGGACGATCGAGACCGACGGCATCATCATCTCGGGCCGGTTCCGGCCTGAAGCCGCCCTTCTCCACCGCAGCCATATCGAGGTCGATCCCGGCACCGGCGGTCCGGTCGTCGACCAGTTCGGCCGCTGTTCCGACCCGGCCTATTTCAGTGCCGGCAACCTGGTGCGCCCAGCCGAGACCTCCGGCTGGTGCTGGTTCGAAGGCGTGGCGGTGGCAGAGCATGTCGCCGAAGATCTTGCCGCCGCTGGGAAGGCGCGGACGGTGCCCCTGTTTACGCGCGAGCCGCGCATCCGTTTCATTGCACCGCAAAGATTGCGGCTGGTTCATGCGGACAGCTCGGATTCCGTCATCTACATTGGTCTTGAAACCAGCATCGATGCCACCCTCAGCGCCCGCTGCGCCGATCGGGTCCTGTGGTCGGCACCATTGCGCGGTCGCCCGAGACGGCGGCTGACGGTCCCGCTTGAACCGATCCTGAAGGCCGCGCCGGACGGGCCGGTCGAACTGACACTGCAAGACTGAGGGCCTATGACCATCGCCGGCATTGATCAGGGAACCACCAGCACCCGCGCGCTGGTGACCGAAGCGGACGGAAGCGTCACCGTCACGCACAGTGTTGCCCATCGCCAGCACTATCCCCGCCCGGGCTGGGTCGAACACGATCCAGAAGAGCTGCTCACCAATATCCGCAGCTGCGCCGACAGCGTCCCCGGCGCGCGGTTCATCGGTCTCGACAATCAGGGCGAAAGTTGCCTCGCCTGGGATGCGATCACCAAGGAGCCGCTGTCGCCGGTGCTCGTCTGGCAGGATAACAGAAGCCTCGACATGCTCGAGCGGCTCAAGGCCGACGGCGTCGAGAGCGAGGTGCTGGCCCGCGCCGGCCTGCCGCTCGATCCCTATTTCTCGGCAGGCAAGCTCGCCTGGATTGTCGAGAACCTTTCACAGGCGGGCGCGGCTCTGGCGCAGGGGCGCTTGCGCCTTGGAACCACCGATGCCTTCTTTCTCGACCGCCTGACCGGCCGCTGCGTCACCGATGTGACGACAGCCAGCCGCACCAGCCTGATGAATCTGCGCACCCTCGACTGGGACCCGATGCTGTGCGAACTGTTCAATATCCCGCGCCACTGCCTGCCAGCAATCGTCCCGACAACCGGGGATTTCGGTGGCATGACGACGTCCAGCGGCTCGGTTGCACTGACCGCAAGCGTCGTTGATCAGCAGGCCTCGCTGTACGGTTTCGGATGCCGCCACAAGGGCGAGGTGAAGATCACTTTCGGTACCGGTGCTTTCGCCCTGATGGTCACCGGCGATGAGATCATCAACCGGCGCGAGCTCGGTCTGCTGCCCACTGTTGCCTGGCAGAAAGCCGGCGAAGCGCCGACCTATGCGCTCGATGGCGGCATCTTTACCGCCAGCGCCGCGCTGAACTGGGCCCGGGACCTGGGCCTGTTTCGCGATTTCGCGCAGCTCAACGCCATCGCCGGCCCTTCCGCCGTCGAACAGGGCCTGGTCTTCGTTCCGGCCCTGGCCGGCCTTGGCTCGCCGCACTGGCAACCGCGCGCCCGCGGCGTGTGGTCAGGCCTGTCGCTTGATCACGGGCCGTTGCTGCTGGTGCAATCGATCCTCGAGGGGGTCGCCTACAGGGCCGCCGAGGTCCTGGCCGCGATGGAAGAATGTGTTGGTCGCTGCGAGACCGTGCGCATCGATGGCGGCATGAGCGGCAACCCGTATTTTGCCCAGTTTCTCGCCGATGTCGCCGCCCGCACGATCCATCCCGCGCATATGAGCGAGGTCACCGGCCTTGGCACGATGGCCCTTGCCGCGCACGGGGCCGGTGAGGAATTCACTATTGAACCGGCTTGCGGCGAGGTCACCCCGCAACGGGACCTCTCGGCGGCACTCCCGCGCTTTCGCCGGGCGATCGACGCTGCCCTGGCGGCCTGCTAGCGCGCCGCCTCAGCAAGTGCAGCCGCGCTTTCCGCACCGCTCATGTCGAAGGTCGTGCATTCGGTGGCGATTGCCGCAACGATGCCTGCAAGGCTTTCGGTCTGCTGGCGGCGGTGCACCGCCCAGTAGGCCACCGCCGGCAGCGGCGGCTCGGTGCGCAGCCGGCAGAGACGGCCGCTGGCGATTTCCTGTGCATATAGATCCGGCGGCAGCGTGCTGATGCCAAGGCCGCGCATGGTCAGGGCAGCGATCGAGTTGAGATTGTTGCTCAGGGCGCGCCGCTGCATCTGCGCGCCGGCATCGGCAAACCACTTCTCCACCGTGCCGAACAGGTTGGAGTGCTGCGACAGCAGAAGGATCGGCCATTCGACGAGCTCGCCCGGATGCAGGAGCCGGTCCGGCACATTCAGCTCCGGACTGGCCATCCAGGAAAAAGGCATGGTGCCGAGCAATCTCGTATGCACATGCGGGTGCTCTTTCAGCTTCGGCACAAGTGCCGCATCGAGCAGTCCCTGGTCCAACTTGCTCCACAGATCTTCGGTCAGATCGATATCGAGTTCCAGGGTCACGCCGGGATAAAGCTGGCCGAGCCGGTCGATCAGCGCCGGCAACCAGGTCAGCGCCACCAGTTCCGCCACACCCAGCCGCACGGTGCCGCGCAGATGTGTCGGATTGCCGACCTGATGCAGGATACGTTGCCGCACCGCCAGCATCTCTTCCGCATGCGGCAACAGGCTGTGCCCGAGGTCGCTGAGCCGCGCACGCCGACCGACCCGCTCGAACAGGGCAACGCCCAGCTCGGCTTCCAGTTCGTGAATGCGCTGCGAGACCGATGGCTGCGTCAGGCCGAGCCGCTCTGCCGCGGCGGCAAAACTGCCAAGATTGGCGATCCAGTAAAAGGCTTCGAGCTGCTGCAACTTCATCGTACATAGATAAAACCTATCAATGGAGATCGTCAATAACGATTTGTATCAATGATATGATCGCCTTAGGCTGCACCTCGAACCTGCCTTCGGGCAGGAGGAATTGGGGGGAGCCAGTTCATGAGTGAGACAGCAGGACAGCTGCGCCTGACAGGCGATCGTATGACCCGGGCGGCGATCGAGCGCGCAGCCGGCACTGCGAGCTATGACGGCCTTATCGCGCATTTCTCGCTTAACGTTCCGCCGCGCTACAACATGGCAGCCGACACGGTCCTGCGCCACTCAGCCGGCCCGCTGAACGACGCAACGGCGCTTCTGTGCGAGGAGGACGACGGCACCGTCCGCGACCTGACCTACGCCCAACTCGATGACGCTTCTGCCCGGGTCGCCGCCCTTCTGCACGGGCACGGCATCGGCAAGGGCGATGTGATTGCCTGCTATCTCGGTCAGGGGCTCGAGGCCGCGCTGACCTATCTGGCCGGCTTGCGTCTCGGCGCCATCATCGCGCCCCTCTCCCAGCTTTACGGCCCCGAAACGGTGGATCACGCCCTCAATGATTCCGGCGCCAGGCTGCTTGTCGCCGATGCCGCACTGTGGGCCCGCATCGCCGAGCGTCGCCCGAACTTCAAGCAACTGAACACCGTGATCATAGCCGGCGCCACCGCCGCCGCCGAAGCCGCCGAAGCCGGCACGGTCGCCTTCGATCAGTGGCGCGACCTGCCGCCGCAGAGCGGCTGTGCCGATACTGCCGCCGAAGACCCGGCGCTGCTGCTTTACACCTCCGGCTCGACCGGCCTGCCGAAAGGCATCCTGCACGCCCATCGCATTTTGCGCGGCTATCTGGCCTCGGTCTCGCTGTTTTATGAATTGCAGATGTGCGAGCCGCGGCAGGTGCTCTGGACCGCCTCCGACTGGTCATGGGTCGCCGGCATTTTCAACGTCATGCTGACCGGCTGGTTTTTCGGCCATACGGTCGTTGCCAGCCGCGCCCGCTTTGACGAAAAAGAAGCGTTCGCACTAATGCAACGATTTGGTGTAACCCATTGCTTTTTAACGCCGACAGCGCTTAAAAGAATGGCTGGCCTTCGCGCACCCAAAGCCGACTTTCCGGATCTTGAACTCCGCGCCATCGGCACCGGCGGCGAGCCGCTGCCCGGCGCCGTTCTCGACTGGGCCGATCGAACCCTGAACGTCCCGATCAACGAATTTTACGGGCTGACCGAGGTCAATCACCTGATCGGCAATTGCCGCGCCCTCTACCCGATCAAGCCGGGCTCGATGGGCCGCGCCTATCCCGGCCACACCATGGCTGTCATCGATGAGAACGGCGAGATGTTGCCGGACGGCGAGGAAGGCGAGATCGTCGCCCGCTCTGACGATCCGACCCTGTTTCTCGGTTATTGGAATCAACCACAGCGCACCAGCGCCATGCGCATCGGCAACTGGGTGCGCACCGGCGATTTCGGCTGCCGCGATGCGGACGGCTATTTCTGGTATCGCGGCCGCAACGATGATCTGATCAAGAGCGCCGGTTACCGCATCGGGCCCGCCGAGATCGAGGACGCCCTGGTCCGTCACGACGCGGTCGCCGAGGCGGCGGTGGTCGGCAGCCCGGACCCCGATCGCGGCCAGGTGGTCAAGGCCTTCATTCGCCCGGCCAGGGGGCACAGCCCAAACGACGCTTTGGCCAAAGAGCTGCAGCAGCATGTCAAAAAGACACTTGCTTTCTACAAGTACCCGCGCGAGATCGAGTTCGTGACGGACTTCAAGCAGACCAGCACGGGCAAGATCGATCGAAAATTTCTGCGCAAACGCGAAGCAGAGAGGAAGGGCGGCCAGTCCGCCCGATAAACGGAGGAGGAAGATATGGCATTTTTGAACAACGGACTGAAGGCCACCGGTCTCGGCCTGGCTCTGGCGACGGGGCTGGCCTTTTCGGCGCAGGCCGTGACCTTGAACATGAACCACCAGTGGCCGGCCACCACGGTTGGCTCCAAGGTCGATCAGTGGTTCGCCGACGAGGTCGAAAAGCGCACCGACGGTGAAGTGAAGATCAAGATCTTCTGGTCGGAAGGCCTCGCCAAGGCCGGTGAAGCCCTTGAGCTTCTGCAAAGTGGCGGTCTCGACATGGCGGCCATGTCGCCGGGATACTTCCCCGCACAGCTGCCGCTGCACGTCGCGCCCAATTCGATCCCGATGAAGATGGAGTCGGTGGAACAGGCGAGCACGCTGATGAAGCGTCTGATGGAGGAGGTTCCCGCCTACGCCGAGGAAGCCGAAGCCAACGGCATCAAGGCGCTGTTCTTTCATCACCTCAACCCCTATCTGCTCGTCTCGCGCGAACCCATCACTTCGGTGGATCAGATGGACGGCAAGAAGATGCGCACCTGGGGCAACGACATGCCGCGCATGGTCGAAGCGGTCGATGGCACGCCGGTCACGATGATGCTGCCGGAAATCTATGAAGGCCTGAGCCGTGGCGTCGTCGACACCGCGCCCTTCGCGGTCGATCTTGTCGTCAACTACAAGATTTACGAGGTCGCCAAACACATCAGCGAGATCACCTTGTGGGAAGGCCCGAGCTGGGGCGTCTGGATTTCCTCCGCCGCCTGGGAAAAGCTGACCCCGGAACAGCGCACGATCGTGGAGGAAGTTTCGGCCGAAGCCGTTAAACGCGACCGCGAGGCCGTGATCGCCGCTGCCGATGAGGCACGCGCCACACTGAAGGAGAACGGCGTCACCTTCCACGAATTCCCCCAGGCGGAAAAGGACAAGTGGCGCAACGCGTTGCCGGACTTCTTTGCCGACTGGATTGCCCGCATGGATGAAGCCGGAAAGGGCGACGCCGCCCGCCAGGCCGTTGCCATCTGGAAGGAAGTCATCGGCGAAAGCTGATCCTCTCAGCCTGATCCGCGACCACCGGCCCCTGGGCCGGTGGCGTCTTTCCGAACGCCTTTACACGAAGGTTTTTCATGCCCCGATTCCTCTCCACATGCCGCACGCAGCTCGGCCGGCTCAACCGGATCTTCGCCATGCTGTCCGGCCTGGCCCTGTTGCTGATGATGCTTCTCGGGGCGTTTGACGTCATCGGCTCGAGCATGCTGAACGCGCCTTTGCCGGGTGCCTTCGAGGCGACGGAAACCCTGATGGTGATTGCCGTCTTTCTGGCCCTCGGTCTGTCGCAGCAACGCCGCGCGCATATCAGCGTCGAGGTGCTGGTCGGGTTGATGCCGACGATATTGCAGCGTTTCTCGGCCATCTTCTCGGCCCTTCTGTGCGCCCTGTTCTTCGGTCTCGTCGCCTGGTTCGGCTGGACGATTGCCATCAAGAGCACCCTGGCCGGCGAATTCTCATCCGGCCTGATCAATTTCCCTGTCTGGCCCGCCAAGATCGCTCTGGCGCTCGGGGCCAGCCTGATGACCCTCCAATGCCTCTTCGACGTGGTCGCGGTCTTTGCCGGCGAAGATGAGACCCCGCCAGCACCGGCGCCCGAACAGGAGATCGGATGATGGACGCCCTGACCATCGGATACACCTGTGTCGGTCTGCTGTTTCTCTTTCTCGCGCTCGGCGTGCCGGTCGGCGTCGCCATGGGCATTCTCGGCGTCGGCGGCATGTATTTCGGCTTTGGCGAGAACTTCGCCTTCGGCCAGTTGCGCACCCTCCCCTTTGCGGTGGTCAGCAACTATGCCTTCGCCGTGCTTCCGCTCTTCGTGCTGATGGGCGTGCTTGCCGAAGCGGCCGGCATCACCGCTCAGCTCTTTTACGCCGCCGATCTGTGGTTGCGGCGCTTGCGCGGCGGACTGTATCAGGCGGTGATCGTCGGATCGGCGCTGTTTGCCGCGATTTCCGGCTCGACCATCGTCAACGCCGTCGTCTTCACCCGCATCGCCTTTCCCGAAATGCTGCGCTACGGCTACTCGCGCAGCCTGTCGATCGGCTCGATCGCCGCTGCCGGCAGCTTCGCGGCGATGATTCCGCCCTCGATCACCATGGTGATCTACGCCATCATCACCGAACAGTCGGTCGGCAAGCTGCTGATTGCCGGCTTCCTGCCGGGCATTTTGACCGCTGCGATCTATCTTGGCGGCGTCTGGGTCATGGTCACGCTGCGCCCGTCACTTGCCCCGATGATCACCGATCTGCCGAGCCGGCGCGAAAAATTCCGCGCCCTGCGCGGTGTCACGCCGGTGGCCGCATTGATGATCATCGTTCTCGGCGGGCTTTATTTCGGCTTCTTCCCGCCCTCCGCGGCGGGTGCCGTCGGCGCTGGCGGTGCCTTTGTCATCGCCCTTTCGCGCCGCTACCGCGACCGACTCGGCTGGCTCGGCGAAGCCTTGCGCGACGCGGCTTCGATCAGCTCGATCATCTTCATCATTCTCATCGGCGGCCTGGTCTTCTCGCGCATGCTGGTGGTTTCGGGCGTCATTGACGGCTTTGTCGATCTGGTCAACACCTTCGCCGGCTCACCGGTCCTGTTCATGATCTTCGTATCGATCATGTATCTCGTGCTCGGCTGTTTTCTCGACACCACCTCAATGCTGGTCGTCACCCTGCCCTTCGTCTTCCCGGCCGTCGTCACGCTCGGCATCGATCCCATCTGGTTCGGCATCGTGCTCGTCAAGCTGATCGAGATATCGGTGATCACGCCGCCGGTCGGCATCAATCTGTTCGCCGTGCTTGGGGCCGTATCCGGCCAGGCGAAGTTTTCGCATGTGGTCAAGGGGGTGCTGCCCTTCCTCGGGCTTGAACTGATCGTTCTGGCCCTGCTCATCCTCTTCCCCGCCATCGCCACCTGGCTGCCGGGCCAGATGGTGGCGGGGTGAGCGCGGAGCACTGACCATGACCGTCAATCCGATCATTCTCGGCGGCGATGTCGTGCCGTTCCGCCGCTACCGTGATGGCAGCGGTTTGCGCGACTGGATCGCCGCCGCCGCCGCCGGCGCGCTTGCCAACGCGGGTCTGGAAAGCCGCGACATCGATGCCGTGATCGTCGCCTCGGAAACGGATTTTCTCTCCCTGCAGCTGGTGCCCGGCCCTCTTGTTCTTGATGAGCTCGGCATCACCGGCGTGCCGGTCATGCGTGTCGAGAGCGGCGGTGCCAGTGGTGGCAATGCCCTGCGTGCCGGCGTGATGCATATCCTGTCGGGATTGGCACGCCGGGTTCTGGTGATCGGCTTCGAGCACGCCGCCGGCCATCTGGCGGGCGATGATGTGCGCCTGCTCTACGGTCTCTCCTTTGACGCCGACCTTGAAGGCTGGGCCGGCGCCACGGCGACCATGCTTTACGCCCTGTCGATCCAGGATCACATGCACCGCCACGGCACCACCGCCGCGCAGATGGCGGCCGTCTCGGTCAAGAATCACGGCAATGCGCAGCACAACAAATGGGCCCACAAGCCGATGCGGCTGACCATTGACGATGTCCTTGCCTCGCCCATGGTCTCCACTCCCTACCGCCGCCTCGATTGCAGCCTGATCAGTGACGGTGCTGCCGCCCTGGTCTTGGCCCACCCCGATGCCGCGCCCGGCCATGCCGCAAGGCGCTGCAGCCGCATCGTCGCGAGCGCCTGCGCCACCGATCACATCCGTCTCGGTGACCGACCCGAGCCGGGTCACTTCACCGGCAAGACCCGCGCCATGCAAGCCGCATGCGCGCAAGCCGGCATCGACCAGATCGCCGCGGCGTTCGACGTCGCCGAAGTCTATGATTCCTATACCGGCGCCGAGTTGCAGGCGATCGAGGCGCTGGGCCTCTGCCCGCCTGGCGAGGCGGCAGCACGCTGCATGGATGGCGAATTTGACGCCGACGGCCGCTTGCCGGTCAATCTGTCCGGCGGTCTGCTTGGCCAGGGCGGGGCACCGGGCGCCGTCGGGCTGGCACAGGCCATCACCATCGCGCGCCTGCTCGAAGGCCGCTATTGGAGCGCATTGCAGCGAGACCGCGCTTTCCGCCGCGGCCTGGTTGATTGTCATGCCGGCGTCGGCACCGTCAATGTCGTCCATATTCTCGAAGGCGCGCCGGCATGAGTTCGCACCCGGACAATCCCCAAGCTGGCGATGACCCGCTTGTCGCCCGTCTGCAGCTGAACCTCGACTACACCCACGGCTTCGGCAGGTTGTCGCCGTTTTTCAAGGCCCTCGCCGGGGGCCGGGCCCTGGCCAGCCGCTGCCCGGCCTGCGGCGATGTGCGCTTTCCGCCGCGCCGGCTGTGCCTGCATGACGGCGCCCCGACCGAGACTCATGACCTCGCCGGCACCGGCACGATCATGCGCGTCACCTTTACCTCGACGCCGATCCCGCCCGGCACCACTGCCGCTGACGAGGCTTTTGCCGAGATTGCCATGCACGGCGCAGACAATCGTGTGCTGGCGCGGCTTGCCGGATCCCCTGACCGGTTTTGTCCCGGCACCAGCGTCGTCCTGCATCCGCCCGCCGGAGAGCGCGTGCATCCGATCCAGGCCCTTGTCTTTGAACCGAACGAAGGAACCGACAATGTCGAATGATTGCGCCTATTTCGCCGACGTGGCCGCCGCCTCGAACCTGGCGTGGAACGCGGAGCAGTCGCGCTATGTGATCGACATTCCCGAAAACGCCAATATCGCCGCCGACACCGTCGGGCGGCACGCGCGCGGCGACAGGGCCGGCAAGACAGCCCTGATCTATGAACATGACGACGGCCGTCTCGAGCACTTTACCTTCGCCGAGATCGATGATCAGGCAAGCCGCCTCGCGGTCGCGCTGCGCGGCCTCGGCGTTCAGTCCGGCGATCCGGTGGCCGTGCATGTCGGCCAGCGCCCGGAGACGGCGATTGCCCATATGGCGATCTACAAGCTCGGCGCCGTCGTGCTGACCTTGTCGCAGATGTACGGTCCCGACACGCTCGACCACGTCCTCAACCACTCCGGTGCGCGCGTCATCATCGCCGAAAGCAGCGTCTGGAAGCGCGTTGGCGTCGATCCGCACGCCACCGGAAAGATCGAGCATTTCATCGCTGTCGATGCCCCCGCACCGGGCATGCTCGCCTATGCCGACTGCCTCGCCGCCGAGGCCTGCGATTTCAAGCCGGTCGAAACCAGGGCCGACGATCCGGCGCTGCTCATGTACACCTCAGGCTCCACCGGCCTGCCCAAGGGCCTGTTGCACAGCCACCGGGTGCTGCACGCCTATATGCCGACCGTCGCCATGTTTTATGATCTCGAGCTTGACCGGCCCGACGCCATCTTCTGGAGCCCGGCGGACTGGGCCTGGGTCGGCGGTCTGCTTGATCTGGTGCTGCCGGCCTGGATGGCGGGCCAGACGGTGGTCGCCAGCCAGCATCGGTTCGACGCCGAATGGGCATTTGAATTCATGGCACGGCACGGCGTCACCCACAGCTTCATGACCCCGACCGCGCTCAAGCGCCTTGCAGAAGTCGAGAATGCCGGCACGCGCTATGACCTGGCGCTCCGGGTGGTGTGCACCGGCGGCGAAAGCCTGCCGAGCGAGATCGTGCGCTGGGCCGAAAACAGCCTCGGCATCGTCTGCAACGAATTCTACGGCCTGACGGAATTCAACCATCTCGTTGGCAATTGCCGGGCGCTCTATCCGATCCGCCCCGGCTCGATGGGACGGGTCTATCCGGGCCGCATCGTCGCGATCATCGATGAAGAGGGCAAGCCGGTAGCGGACGGCGAAGTCGGCGAGATCGCCGCGCGCCAGGATGACCGCACGCTGTTTCTCGGCTATTGGGGCGACCTCGGCATCCCCGAACGCCTGCGAGCCGGCGAATGGCTACGCACCGGCGACCTCGCGCGCCGCGATGCGGACGGCTATTTCTGGTACCAGGGCCGCAATGATGATCTGATCAAGAGCGCCGGATACCGCATCGGACCGGCAGAGATCGAGGACACGCTGCTACGCCACGCGGGCGTGGCGGAAGCCGCCGTCGTCGGCAAGCCGGATCCCGACCGCGGTGCCATCGTCGTCGCCTTCGTCCGTCTGGCGGAGGGCAGCGCGGCAAGTCGGGACCTGACGCGCGAATTGCAGGATTTCGTCAAGCAGCAGCTGGCGTTCTACAAATATCCGCGCGAAATCCACTATGTCGACGAATTTCCCCTGACCAGTTCCTCGAAGATCCGCCGCGGCGAGTTGCGCCGCATGGCCGAGGCAAACGCGTAGCAATGTCCGAGCGCCCCGACTGGGCCATTATCGGGCTGTCCATGCTGCAGGTCTGCGCCCTGGGCACCCTGTATGCATGGAGCGTGCTGATCGCACCGGTGCAATCGGAATACGGCGTCAGCAGAACCGCCACGGGTCTGGTGTTCTCGCTGAGCATTACCATCTTCACGCTCGCCGTGACGGCCGCGCCGCGGCTTTTCTCCGCCCGCCGGACGATCATCGCCGGCGCCCTTTCGACCCTCATCGGCGCCATCGGCCTGTTTGCCGCCGCAGCGGCGCCGACTTTCATTGTTTTCACCCTGAGTTATGCCGGTATCTTCGCCCTTGCCAGTGGCCTCGGTTACGCTTCCGGCCTGCAGATCGCCGTTGCCGCCGGCGGCGCGCGCAGCGGCCTTGCGACCGGCATGGTGATCACCGCCTTCGCCCTCGGCGCTGTCCTTTTCGGGCCTCTGATCAGTTATATCAGCGCCGTTGAGGGCCTGGCCTTTGCCCTGTCGACACAGGCGGCGATCCTCGCAGTGATCGCCATTCTCAGCCTTGCAATGCAGCGCGGCCGCCCCTCCTTCCAGCGGCGCTTTCCGGCCATTGCGCGAAAATCGCCCCACGCCGATGCGCGGGCTGTGCAGCGCGGCCTGGTCTGGATCCTCTGGATGGGCTTTGCATTCGGGGCTGCCGGCGGACTGATGGTCCTTGGTCACGCGGCCGGCATGGTCGCCGCGCAGGGCGGCAATCTTGCCCTTGCCGGCCTGGCGGTCAGCCTCGTCGCCGCCGGCAATGCAACCGGTCGGCTGAGCGCCGGCCCGCTGGCCGATTGGGTCGGAGCCCGCCTCGTGCTTGTCCTGTCCGCCCTGCTTCTCGCCCTTGCGACGGGCACCATGGCCGCAGTGCCCGGCGCCCTGCCCGCAGCCGTTGCCCTCGCCCTTGCCGGCCTCGCCTACGGCTTGATGGCCACAGGCTATCCGGTCGCCGTTAATCACCTGTTCGGGCCCGAACTGTTTGGCCGGATCTATGGGCGGGTGATCACCGCCTGGGGCCTTGCCGGACTGGTGGCGCCGCTCGCCGCAGGCTGGCTGTATGATCTGACCGGCGATTACCGCTTGCCGCTGTTGCTCGCCTGTCTGGCCGCCGTCGTCTCCGCGGCGATCGCCTTTGCCCTCGGTCGACGCAGCACGACGCCCTGACTGCAAAACACGGGAACAGTTCCCTCGCCATCTCAGATCACGATAATGCCGGCCTGATGCTCGATCGCCCGAAGCACGGAATAGATCGTCGTCTGCGACGTCTTCGCATTGCCCGAAGACGGACGGTTGGCGATCTGCACGCTGACAGTCGCCAGTTCGGATTCAATGGTGAATTCATGCAGGTTGCCCGGGGCGGACGGATCGGCGACCAGCTCCACTGATGTCGCCGTAAAACCCGCACCGGCCAGCGCCAGCGTAGCGGCGACATTGGCATTCTTCGGAAACTGCGTTGCCGCCGCCCGCGCATCGCCGGAAAACACCGTCGTCGGCGCGCTCAGTGCCGCAAGATCGCACTGCGCAGCCGCTGGCGTTCCGGCCCAGGCCGCCGGCGGCTTGGTGCCGCGATAGCGCACCGTCACATCGCCGCCGATCTGCAGCGCCTTGAGAATGTCGATACCCCCGACAGCGCCCGCCGGCAGGATCAGCCGGGCGCCGCCATCGGTCGCAGCGGCGCGCAGCTCCTCGTACAACACCGGGTCTGCCAGGGCGCCGATCGACACCACGATCACATCGACACCGGCCCGCAACACGGCTGGCACGCTGTCGCGGACGGCATTTTGCCCGGCACACTCAACGATGAGATCCGGCCCGGCGGCGAGCAGCGCGTCGCACCTCTCGACGATCGAAATATCCGCAAACTGCCGGCGCGCCGCCTCGGGAAACGCGGCATCGATGGCCGCCGTCTGGCCCTCTGAAATCAGCAGCGTCAGTCGCTCCACCTCAGGCGCGCAGGCGCCGCACAGACCATCGACGATGCCGCGCGCAATATTTCCAAATCCGATCAACCCAAGATGCACAAATCTCTCCGCTTGCACCGCACTGGCCGGCGCCCCTGCCTATTCCAGGTGTCTCCAGTCAAAGTCTTCTTCCGGCTCGTAATATCCTCGCCCGAGCACCCCGTCATAAGTTCGGCGAAGCCAACCCGTTGGGTGGATTGATATATCGGAGAGTGAGGAAATGAAAATCGGATCCATCTCCAGCAACGACTGACCGGGCAGCCACGCATAGGTTCTGCCGTCGACCCTTGAAGGGCTGCAGACCACATACCCGCCAAGCCCCTTGATATGCCCCGCCTTGCGTCGATCGACATACATGCTCGAACAGCGCGTTGGACGCGCACAGGTCAGATAGACATGAAAACCGCTGCGCGAGCGGGCCACCGGTGTGCTCTTGGCAAGTGATGAATAGCGCTGACACCATCGACGGTACGCCGACGGCGAATCGAAATCGAGAACGATCAGGCCGCGATAGCCGGTGACGATTCCGATATTGCCGCTTGCATCCGCGAACCATTGTTCGCTCTCATCCGCGCTCGGCGGGCGCAGCGCCAGATGGAATGCCACACTTTGATAGGCCACATCCTTCAACCGCTTGCGCGCCGTGACGACGTGATAGGGCGGCAGCTGCATCGCGCCGAAGGACATGTGTTTGCTGGCCGCGCAGAGCGGGATCGCAATGACGCCCTTTTGGCGCAACGCGCTGGCATAGGCCGCCCGTTCAGGAACCGCGTGTGGCGTCTCAGTCATGACTTCGCCGGAGCCCGCGCTGCGCCGCGGATCATTGCGAAACCGCCGCGGGCGCATCGGATGCTGCGGGGGCGCCGCGGTCCAGGCCCTCCACGAACTCACCGCGGTTCAGCCGCTCCATGAAATCGCGATGATCAAAGCCACCTTCGACTTCCGGTCGCATGACAAATCCCCAATATCCGGGGGGAATCTCGTGGTTTATGACCATCGTCTCCACCTCCCGGCGCGCCCGCGCCTTGCCGCGCAGAAGGCTTGAAAGCAGCTGCCGGAAGAGATGCGACCGCGAGGTGAAGTTGAGCCGCACCAGATCGAGATCGATATCGAAGACCATGCGCTTGAACCGCGCTCCGCACACGGCCCGGCAGATCGCGGCGGCGACCGCCTCGCACTGCGCATTGGTCACGCCGGTGATCTCCTCGAGCGGTGTCAGATGCGGTGCGGTCTCGCCGATCCAGAGATAGTCTGCATCCGTGGTCGGATGCACGCCATAGGCGGCGAACTGCGTTCCCATACCGAGAATATCGATCTTCGGCAGACGTATCGAGAGGATCGGCTCGATGGCACGATAGATCAGCATGATGCGGGGGGACCGCCCGACCCGGACCAGTTGCGTGACCCCGCAGATGTCCTCGACGATCGAGCGCAGAACCGCGATCGTCGCCTCGTTGTCGACATCGAGGTCGAAGGCCATCGTGTGCCGGCCGCAGGCAATCCCGACGCCACGGTCGGGATATGCCGCAGCGAGGTCGCGCACGTCGTTTTCTGAGGTCCGTTCCCAGCACGCGCTGCGCCAGGTTTCCACCAGCTGCGGCTTCTTCAGGCGTGGCTGAAGCGGAATGACGCTGTACCCGTTTGCCCAAATTTGCGGCGCGAAGTCCGCGAAATGACGCCTTTCGCCAATGATGTTCTGCATCACCTGGCCACCAGCCGCGCGATCGGGGCGGAACAGCAGCCGGGATACGGGGAATAAATATTATTCATCTCTAATATCAAGCATTTCGCACCGGATTTAGCAACTGGTGCAACAAGTTGAGAGCCGCCTCGGACGGCTCATTCGCCTCCGGAACCGGTCACGGAGCGCAAAGTCCGTTCGGCGATTTCCAGATCGCCAGGCTGCAGCTCCGGGACGGGCTCTGCGGTCTCCGTCCGGCAGAAGCGGGTGATGAAGGGAAAATGATCCGAACCGAATGGGTCAAGCCGTGCCATCTCGAGAACGGAGAACGCCTGGCTGGAAAAGATCTGGTCGAGCGGCCAGCGCATCCATCGCGACAACGCGTCATAGGTTGCGAAATAGCCCTGGCCATGGCGTGGATCGTGCAGCCTGGCAATACGCCGCATGCGTGCGGTCGTCGTCTCCCATGGGGTCGCATTGAGATCGCCGGCGAGAATGTAGGGTTGCGTCGCATCGCGCAGTGCCAGAGCAGCCGCATAAAGCTGGGCGTCACGGCCAAGGGAGGACTGGAACGGATGCGGCGGTCGCGGATGCACGCCGAGAAACCGCAGCGGCGTGCCGTCGCGCATGCGCATGGTGACATCGACCGAAGGCGTATCCTGCCCGGCAAGATGACGCACATCACGCGAGTCAAAGGGCAAGCGGGAAAACAGGTGAATGCCGAAATAACTGCCGGTGATGCGCGCCGCGGTATGCGGCAGGATATCGCTGAGCCCTGCCAGTTGCGCATCCCACCATTCGTCGGTTTCCATGGCGAGGAACAGGTCCGGCTCCTGGCTGCGCACCATGTCGATCAGGGCCGCCGCATTGCGGTTGCCGAGCTTGACATTGGCCACCATCACCGTGACGGCATGCTCGGGCGCGCAGGTGACATTGCGCGCCTTGCTCAGGGGCCCGTACGGCCACAGCGTCACCGCATGGCCGATGATGGCAACCGCCGCCGCCAGCACGAGGCCGATGAGAATAGGCTTGTGCCGGCGCAACACTACGAGTGCCGCCACCGCCAGCACCACCAGCGCCACCATGATGTAAAGGCGCGGAAAATCAGCCATCCGCACCCACCAGATGTCGGTTCGAAGCAGCGGCAGCGCGCTGACCGCAATGAGCACGATGATCGCCAGGACAAGCAACCATGCCGCCGAAATGCGAAGCCAGCCTCGGTCCTTCGCACCGGCATCGCTCATCCGCTTGCCTCCACATCGCCCTGACGCTGCAGGCGCAGCATCAGCACCCAGCAGATCATCGCCCAGGCGGACCCGACCGTCCATCCGGCCAGCACATCGGTCGGCCAGTGAACGCCGAGATACACGCGGCTGACACCGATCAACAGGACGATCACCACGGCGGTCGCCAGCAGGTAGATGCGCGTGCGCCAATCGGGCCGCAGACGCGCCACCATCGCCGCCAGCGTAAGATAGACGATGGCCGCCATCATCGAATGGCCGCTCGGAAAACTTGCCGTCGCGACATATGATCCGTGCGGAACCAGATCGGGGCGGGCCCGGTCAAACCCCATCTTGATCAGGGTCGAAATCATCAACCCGCCGGATACTGCGATGCCGACCGCAACCGCACCGCGAAACTTGCGGTCAAGCAGCAGATACCCGATCGCCGACAGCGTGATAATGGTCAGGACGCCGATGCCGCCGAGGCCGGTGAAATCCCGCATCATTTCCTCGAGCCAGTGCGGGCCGAGCGGATCGGTAGGATCGCCCGGTGTGCGCAGCGCCAGCAAGATGGTTTCGTCGAGCGATTGTGTGCTGCCCTCGGCCACCTCATCGGTCAGTTCCACGAACGCCCATAGTGCGCCGGCGGGCAGCAGCAGCGCGACGATAACAGGCCATTCCCGCGCGCCAAATCGTGCCAATCGCTTGCTGATCATTGCCTCGCCTTCGCCCGGACCGCCCACGCGGTGATTGCTGCGCTCAAGGGCTGCGCCGAGCCCTGAAAAGCCAACGCCACAAGGCGCGCGTGGTTCCGGCGATCGGAGAAGGCTTAGAAAAGACTAAGGAGCACGGACACAATGCTGATCAGAAGCACGATCAGGCTCGGCACGATCACCGCCGCGCCGGCGCCAAACGCCAGAGCGGCAATCCAGTCAAACGGCCTGTCGCTTTCACCTGTCATGACTGTGTCCCCTCCTTGCGCTGTGTGGATTACCCGTTTTTGTGGCAATGATTACCCTGTCCGCCCGGTCGCCGTTGCTGACGTTCTCCCCTTGCGCCGACGGCTTGTCGCGCGGCGGCGCGGTGATCGGCTGATCGCTGGCGCCAGCAAGCAGCACCCGCTCGGCAGCGCCGTCGAGATCGTCATATTGTCCATCGCGCAGCGACCAGAGGAAGGCCATCAGACCGATAAGGCCCATGCCCAGCGCGATCGGCAGGAGCCAGACAAGGTAACTCATGTGGCCTCCACCCCGGGTTTCGCCCCGGCAAGATCCGCGATGGATCGCACGCCAGGCGCCGGCGGCCGGATCCGCATTGCGTTGAGAACCACCAGGATCGACGAGGCGGACATCGCGATCGCCGCCAGAAGCGGCGTGACATGGCCAAGCACCGCAAGCGGCAGGACGCCGACATTGTAAAGGATGGCAAAGGCAAAGTTCTGCTTGACCAGGCGATCGGCCCGGCGGGCAATGGCGATGGCTTGCGGCACCGCTGCCAGCGTGTTGCGCATGAAGACCAGATCGGCCGCGTTGCGCCCGACATCGGCGGCGCTCGACGGGGCCATCGACACATCGGCGGCAGCAAGCGCCGGCGCGTCATTGAGGCCATCCCCCACCATCAGCACCGAATGACCGTTTGCCCGCAGCGCCTCAAGATGGCGGACCTTGTCGCCCGGCAGCATGCGGTGTCGCGCCGACGCAATGCCGAGCGAGGCCGCGACCGCGGCGACGCTCTCTTGGTGATCGCCCGACATCACTTCGCTCGCAATGCCCATGGACCTCAGAACGCGAACCGCCTCGACGGCACCGGACCGCAACGCATCGCTGATTTCGAAACCGCCGACCGGACGCCCGTCGCGCGACAGCCATGTCAAGGCATCGGCGCCCCCCTCTGGCCCCGTACTATCGGCTTCATCACCAGCCCCAGGGCAAGACTGCACCCAGTCCCTGCGACCGAGCCTGTACCAGGATCCTCCGATCCGGCCCTCGATCCCGCAGCCGGCGACCTCGCGAAAATCCTTGACCGGACCGTCCTTGCCTTTGGCCGGTGCGAACGCGGCCACTGCCCGCGCCACAGGATGCCTCGACTGCGTGGCCAGCCGCCCGGCAATGGCAAGATCCTCTGCTGAAAGACCGCGATTGAACAACCGCGGCATGCCATCGGTCAGCGTCCCGGTCTTGTCGAAGGCGACCGTGTCGATCCTCGCCAGCCGCTCCAGTGCGCTGCCATCCTTCAGGCTGACGCCGAGATCGAACAGCCGGCGCGCCGCGATGACCTGCACCATCGGCACCGCCAGCCCGAGCGCGCAGGGGCAGGTGATGATCAGCACCGAAATCGCCACCGTCAGCGAGTGGTGCCAGTCGCCGCTGATCCCCAGCCATCCCAGACCGGCTGCAAGCGCCAGCAGATGAATCACCGGCGAATACAGCGCGGCGGCCCGATCGGCGATGCGGCGGTAGCCTGTGCGCCCCTCTTCGGCAGCCGCCATCATGCGCACCATGTCGGCCAGAAACGAGTTGCCTGCTGCCCTCTCGACCCGCAGGGTCAGGGCGCCGTCAACCAGCATGGCGCCCGACAATACGCTCGCCCCTGGCGCCACGGGCACCGGCGCCGCTTCGCCGCTGACCAGCGACAGATCAACGAGCCCCTCGCCGGAAACAACGGTACCATCGACCGGGACCCGGTCGCCCGGAAGCACCGCAAGCGTATCGCCCGCAGCAACCCGTCCCACGTCGCGGTAGACGCGGTCGCCATTCTCTTCGATCACCGTCGCGCCGCGGGGCATCATCTTGGCAAGGCCCGCCACCGCATTGCGCGCCTTGCCGCGCATGGCGTGATCAAGTGTCCGCCCGGCCAAGAGGAAGAAGATCAGCGTCGTTATCGCATCAAAATAGGCATGCGGGCCGCCCGCCAAAGTGTCGTGGATCGACAGAGCGAGCGCCATCAGAATGCCGACCGAAATCGGCAGATCCATGCTCGCGGAACGCGATTTCAGCCCATGCCAGGCACCGAGAAAGAAAATCCGCCCGGAATAGGCAACCGCCGGCAGTGCCAGCAGGGCGGAAATCAGATGAAAGGTGCCACGCGTTGCTGCATCGGCGCCCGACCACACCGAGACCGAAAACAGCATGATGTTCATCGCCGCGAAGCCGGCCACAGCCGTCGCCCGCAACAGCCGCGTCATTTCCGGATCGCGTCCGTCATCGTCAGCGGCTGCCACCGTCGCCTCATAGCCGCGCGCCCGCAGCGCCTCGATCATCGGCGGCACATCGCTGCCGCGCCATTTTACCGCCACGCGCCGTGCCGTCAGATTGACCCGCGCCGCAATGACCCCGTCCAGCCCCGCAAGCGCGCCCTCGACGGAGGCGATACACGCCGCACAGCGCATCTGCGGCACGGACAGATCGGTCTGCCAGGTGCCGCCGCCGAGATCGCGGCTCGACAGCGCGATTTCCTCGGCCGGCAGCCGTTGCGCCGGCGCCAGCAGCAGGCCGTTATCGACACCGGCCGCGCAGCAACTCATCTCATCCCTCCTGCGCGCGCCCGGCAATGGCGCGGTACCCGTGCCACGTCGCATGTCCGAGCAGCGGGAAAATGACGATCATCGCCAGAAGGCCGGTCGCCACGCAAACGGCGAACAGAACGATCACCATCAGGCCCCAGGCGACCATCGGCAAAAAATTGTTCCACACCAGCTTCATGCTGGTCGCCATCGCCGTCAGGGCATCGATGCGCTGCTCCAGCATCATCGGCATGGAAAAGACGCTGATCGCGAACGCAAAGGCGGCAAACAATCCGCCCACCGCCGTACCGACGATCAGCATCAGCCACCCTTCCGGCGTCGTCAGCAGCAGCGCGAACAATTGTGCGAGACCCGGAAACGCCGTGACGCCGAAGAACAGCGCATAAAGGAGCACCGCCGCGCGCATCCACAACAACAGAACGAGGGTCAGCAAGAGACCGGCAAAGAACACCTGGGCGCCGGCCTGCGGGCGAAACGTCAGCCGCCCTGCCGCAGCCTCGTCGCCACTCTCCAGTGCCCGGCTCTTCTGGTAGAGACCAAGCGCCAAAAACGGCGCGATGATCATGAAACCGGCCAGCGCCGGAAACAGGATATAGTCGCGCCCGAAGGCAAACAGCGTCCACAGAAAGGCGACGGACAGGACATAGACGCCGAACCCGTAGGCGAGACTCGTCGCCGGTCGCCGCCACAGATCGCGCCAGCCGGCGGCCAGCCAGCCAAGTCCCGCCATCACAGGCAGGTGCCGCTGCAGCGCCGCATCGCGCGTCACGCCGATCCCGGATGTCTCGCTGAGCAGCCAGTAACCCTTGTCGCTCTCGTTCATCATCTTCTCCTCAGCATGCCGTTTTCGCGGCCCGATAGGCCATCCCGTTCTGTGCTGGACCGCTGTGCGCGACACATTCGGGCTGCGAACTGACCGCCACGTAAACCAGATGCGCATTCGCCCCGGCGACCAGTGCCAGCCCGGCGGGCACCAGCATCCAGGCAAGCCAGCGCCCACAAATCCGTCGCGGACCGCGCCGCGTCACGGCGCGTTCTCCCCGAGCCCATCGACATACAGCGCCAGGATACGGATCTCCGCATCGCTCAAACGCTCGTCCCAGGTCGGCATGTGTCCCTGCCGACCGCCGTGGACGGAGGTGACGATCGTCTGCAGATCCCCGCCATACACCCAGTAGTCATCGGTCAGGTTCGGCGCTCCGAGATCGCGCATGCCGGCTCCATCATCGCCATGACAGGCGGCGCAATTGGTCGCAAAGACCTCGCTACCGGCCGCAATGCGCTCGGCCGTATCCGGCGTTTCATAGTCCGGGTTGCTCAGGGCATAGACATAGGCGGCGACACTGCGCACCTCATTGCGCGCCAGCATCCCGTCCTGTCCGAAAGCCGGCATCTGCGCGATCCGGCTGTCGGGATGGGCACTGTTGATGCCGATGCGCAATGTCTCCTCGATCAGCTGCGGCCCGTCACCCCATAACCAGTCATCATCGGTCAGATCCGGGTAATTCGCCGCGCCTTGGCCGTTGATGCCATGGCATGCCGCGCAATTGTCGCCGAACAGCTGCCGCCCCGTCGAGCGGACGATCTGCATCAATTGCGCATCGGCGCGGATGGTCTCATAGGGCTGGCTTTCAATGCGGCCCATCCATTCGGCGCGTTGCGCCTGCGCCGTCTCGAGACGCTCCTCGACAGCCTGTTGCTGATCCAGCCCGAGCAGGCCCTTGGTATAGGTCACGCCAAGCGGCCAGGTGGGCGCCAGAAACCACCAGGCGATGGCCCACAGATGCGTGACGATGAGAAAGATCAGCACGCCGCGCGGCACCGGCGTGTCGAGCTCCCTGATGCCGTTCCACTCGTGACCGGTGGTCTCGCGACCGGTGACGGGGTCCCGTTCGTTCACTTCCATGGCTTGTCGTCCCGCTCGAGAATGCTGTGCTTGGCGCGTGTGAAACGTTTCCGGTTCGACGGCCAGAAGGCGTAGATGATCACGCCTATGAAGAACGCGAAGAGGTAGAAGAGACCCCAGCTCTTCGAGAAGGCCACCAGTGTCGTGTGATCAAGCTCCATCATCGGCCTCCTCAATCGCTCGCGTCAGGCATCTGCTCGGTCGCCGCCGTCGCCTGATAGGCAACATCCGTCAGCCGTCCGAGCACTTGCAGATAGGCCACCAGCGCGTCCATTTCGGTCACCTGCGTGGTGACCCCGTCAAAGCCGCGCACCGAGGTGTCCTCGCCATAACGTTGCATGACACCGTCGGCGAATTCCGTATCGGGCGTCGCCTGGCCATAGGCATCGCGCCCCGCATGGGCGATCATCTCGTCGGTATAGGGAACACCGAGCGCCTGCTGCGCCGAAAGGTGGGCGGACAGATCATCGGTGCGCAGTTCGGTGCGGGCCAGCCAGCGATAGGCCGGCATGTTCGATTCCGGCACCACATCGCGCGGATTGGTCAGATGCGCCACATGCCAGAAATCGGAATATTTGCCGCCGATCCGCGCCAGATCCGGCCCGGTCCGTTTCGACCCCCACAGCATCGGACGGTCATATTTCGATTCGACAGCCAGCGAATACGGCCCGTAGCGCTCGACCTCATCGCGCAGGGTGCGGATCATCTGACTGTGGCAGGCATAGCAGCCTTCGCGCACATAGATGTTGCGCCCGGCCAGTTCGAGCGGCGTGTAAAGCCGCATGTCTGGCGCCGTCTCGACGGTCTCGTCGATCGTGAACAGCGGCGCGATCTCGACGATCCCCCCGACGCTTGCCGCGACGATGATGGCGAGCACGAAACCGATCGCCGAACGCTCGAGTTTGCGGTGAAACAATTCGGACATCGCCCTATTCTCCCGGAACCGCTGGAGCCGGAGCGGCGGGCAGATCCTGCCCGCGCGCCGCCGTCGATGGCATGGAGCGCACCGTCATCCAGATATTGTAACACCCCACCACCGCTCCGATCAGGAACAGCAGGCCGCCAAAGGCGCGCGCGATATAGTAGGGATACATCGCCACCAGCGAATCCAGGAAGGAATAGGCCAGCGTGCCCTCTTCGGTGTAGGTCCGCCACATCAGCCCCTGGATGATGCCGGAATTCCACATCGCGAAAACGTAGATCAACGTCCCGGCGATCGACAGCCAGAAGTGCACTTCCACCAGCCCGGCCGAATACATCCGCTCGCGCTTCCACAGGCTCGGCACCAGCGTGTAGAACGAGCCGAAGGTGATCAGCGCCACCCAGCCCAGCGCCCCCGCATGAACATGCCCGATGGTCCAGTCGGTGTAGTGCGACAGGGAATTGACAGGCCGGATCGCCATGAACGAGCCTTCGAAGGTCGACAGGCCGTAAAACACCGCCGCCGCCATCATGAAGCGCAACGTCGCATCATCGCGAACCCGGTGCCACGCCCCGTTCAGCGTCAGCAGCGCATTGCCCGCCGAGGCCCAGGACGGCACCAGGAGCATCACCGAAAACGTCATGCCGAGGGTCTGCACCCAGTAAGGCAAGGCCGTGTAGTGCAGATGATGCGAGCCGGCCCACATGTAGAAAAACGTAATGCCCCAGAAACTCAGGATCGACAGGCGGTAGGAGAAGATCGGCCGCTGCGCGCGCACCGGCAGGTAATAATACAGCATGCCGAGAAACCCGGCCGTCAGGAAGAAGGCCACGGCATTGTGGCCGTACCACCATTGCACCATGGCGTCCTGCACCCCGGCCCAGACGGTGTAGCTCTTGGCTTCCCCGAACGAGATCGGCAGCGCCAGATTGTTGACGATGTGCAGCATCGCCACGACCAGAATGAAGGCCATGAAGTACCAGTTGGCGACGTAGATATGCGGCTCCTTACGCCGCGCGATGGTCCGCACATAAAGAAGGAAATAGGTCACCCAGACGATCACCAGCCAGAGATCGGCGTACCATTCCGGCTCCGCATATTCCTTGGACTGCGTGATGCCCATGAAATAGCCGGTCACCGCGACGATACAGAACAGATTGTAGCCAAGGAGCACGAACCAGGGGCTGATCTGCCCGGCCAGCCGCGCCCGCGAGGTCCGCTGCACGACATGGAACGAGGTGGCGATCAGCGCATTGCCGCCAAAGCCGAAAATCACCCCGGTGGTGTGGGTCGGGCGTAGGCGCCCGAAACCGGACCATGCCGCATCGAACGCCAGATCCGGCCAGGCCAGTTGCGCGGCGACCCAGACGCCCATGAACATGCCGAACACCGCCCAGGCCATCGCCAATCCGATCCCGACTTTGATCGGATCATCGTAATAGGCGCTTTGCCGATCCTCGTCGGGCTCCGGGGCGTAGAGCGCCGAGAGCACGTAAAACAGCAATCCTCCGGCCAGAACCGCGGTGATCACACCGTGCACGGCGAGCGCATTGCCATAGCCGAGCACCGCCAAGGCCAGCCCCGCTAGGGTGACACCCAGCAGGAGGACTGCCGCCGTCTGGCGCTCGCTTGAAGTCAATTGCCTGATCATGATCCGGTCATCCCCGTTTTTCCGGTCTTGCGAATGTGGTCGGGTTCCGCCCGCGCCCCGCTCGTGGTGCAAAGGTCACGCCCCGTTTCCGGTCCAGCGGTCTGCAAAAGCTCGACCAGGAGCTCCCGGTTGCGCGTCAGATCGGCGATCGTGTAGCGGTCAAGGACGGCCAGAAAGGCTTGCATTGCCTGCTGCACCACCCCTTTCAGGCGGCAGACCGGAGCGATGACGCAGGATCCGCCGTCGGCGCGCAAACACTCGACCAGGGAAAAATCCTCTTCGATGGCTCGCACCACCGCGCCGAGATTGATCTCACAGGCCGGACGCGCAAGCGAGATGCCGCCATTGCGCCCGCGGCTTGTAGTCACGTAACCCAGGCGCGAAAGGTTGAGCGCCACCTTCAAAAGGTGATTGCGCGACAGACGGTAACTGGCCGCAACGTCCGAGACACGGCTGGCCTGCTTTTCGTTGATCGCCAGATAGACCAGCATCCTGAGGGCATAATCGGTGTGAAGGGTCAGCCGCATCGCTCAAACCCCCCGCAGTCGCCGCAGGGCGCGGAAGCCGATTACCGCCAGCACCACGGCCTTGCCCGCCTCGAGCGCGGCATAACCGAAATGATGCCGCGAAGCCGGAAGCGGCGCGCCGGCGATCACCGCCTCGATGCGCGCATCGAGCACCGGCAACAACCACAGGCTCTGCAGCCCGACGGCTGCGACGAGCAGCGCCCCGGCAATGAGATCCGCCGCGCGGCGAAACGCGGCGAGCAAGGCAATCATCAAAAGCGCCGCCAGCGCGATTTCCACCCGCGAAAACAGCTTAAAGGTCACGTGGCCGACTTCCAGCGCCACCGGAAGCGACAGGGACGGCGCTTCGAACTTGACCGGAGTTGCCAGGAACGACACACCGATCAGCATGCCGAGCCAGACAAGGGCAAGGCTTGCCGTCATGCCCGAGGCCAGAGTGGGACGGGGACCGGTGGTCATCGGCTTGATCCCACGTTCTGCGCCGGAGAGGCTTGCGGAAGTCGAAAGAACATCGCCAGTTTCAGGCTGTGCGCGATGCGTTCGGCCCGGTCGACAAAAGTCGCAGCCAGCTCCGGCCGGCACAGATCCGCGGCTGTCTGGCGAAACAGCGCCAGCCAGATTTCGAAATCCTCTTCCCGCACCTGTTTCAGCTTCAGATGCGCGGGCACCGGCCGGCCCTTATAGGCGCCATTCTTCAGCATCACGGCGCACCAGAAATCGGTCATCTTCTCCAGATGCGGCTCCCAGTGATCGCCGATCACGCCCGCAAAGATCGGTCCGAGCCGCTCATTGGCGCGGATCCGGCCGTAGAATTCGCGCACCAGCCGGCCGATGAAGGCCCGATCGACAGAGGGATCCGTGACCGGCAATTCCGGAGGCGGCGGCACAGGACGAGAGCATGCAGACATCATCGAATCCTAAAGTGGTATTTCGAATGCTAGTTATAGGAGCCTGTCAGATACCCTGGCAATGGACCAATCTGTCGCACCCATCCCCGCCGCGCCGCAGCGGTGACAATCATGCTCCACAGCCGTCATTCCCGCTGCCAGTTTGCGTTGGCGCAAAGTCCGAGGTTCCGGGCGCGTTTATTCTCGGAGGTTTGTGGAGCAACGAAAACATGCATGATGCAATGACTGACCCGCACATGTCCCTTGAGGAGATCATGCGGCGCTGGCCGAGCACGGTTCGGGTGGTGATGCGCTACCGCATGCTGTGCATCGGCTGTCCGATCAGCCCGTTTCACACGATCGCCGACGCCTGCGCCGCCCACAAGGTCGACGAGAAGACATTTTCAGACCATCTGCACGCGGCGATCCGCCGCGATGAGCAGACCAAATCCGTCTCTGCATTCGGGCGCAGCCCGGAGGCAGGCGCCGCACCGCACGGCTCCCCCCGGCGTCACGGCTGAGGCTTGCCGGCGCGCAGCGCCTCTTCAACGCCGGTGTTCGGCAATCAGCATCAAGCCGTGCGGGTCGGTGACGATGACTTTCTGGCGGCCGCCGCGCACAAGGCCCGCCTCTTCCCAGGCGCTGAGAATACGGCTGACGGTGTGTAGCGTCGTTCCCGTCATCTCGGCGATGTCCTGACGCGTGATCGGAAAATCGATCTCGATGCCATCCGCGACCTTGCGGCCCGATTGCCGCACCAGCCGCAACACCGTGTGCGCGATGCGCTGCTCGACCTGTTGCGTCGACAGCTCCATCACCCGCGATTGCGTGTCCTGCAGCCGCGCGCCGATGGTCTGGTAGGCTGCGCCGCCAAATCCCGGTATTGTTTTCTGCAATTCCGCCGCGGCGCTGTTCGGCCATGTCAGCACGACACAATCCACCGCCGCCACGGCATCGGCCGGATAGTCGCTTCGGCCCAGAAAGATGGCCAGGCCGAACAATTCACCCTCATTGATGTAGCGGGCGATCACCTGATGACCTTCTGGCGTGGTCTTGACCACCCGCACGTGCCCCGAAAGCAGAAGGAAGAACGAATGCGCCTCCTCGCCCTGAGCGAAGATCGTCGCATCCTTCTCGAACCGTGAGGCATGCGCCAGAGACAGGACCCTGTCGAGATCCGCCTCGGACAATCCGGCGAAGCCGGGAATTTCGCCGATCAACGACCGGTCGAGCGCTGGCATGACACTATCCTTCGTGCTGCCGTCCCCAGGGGACGCATCGTTCTTTTTATCGCGTGTTTGCGGCAGCGCAAACAATGGCCCCGGCAAACCGCCTAGGACGGGGACGACACATGGTGAAACGCCCACAAGAAAGGCAAACTCATGCACCCGATCGTCACCCGCCTGGCCCTTGCCGCCACGCTCACTTTCACAATTGGCGCCGTGCAGGCCGCCGAGTTCGAAGTCAAGATGCTCAACAAGGGCGCGGCCGGCACGATGGTGTTCGAGCCGGATCTGATCCGCGCCGCGCCGGGCGATACGGTCCGCTTCATACCGGTCGACAAGGGCCACAATGCCGAGACCATCAAGGGCATGCTCCCCGACGGGGCCGAGCGGTTCAAGAGCAAGTTCAACGAGGATTTCACCGTCACCCTTGATCAGCCCGGGGTCTACGGCATCAAATGCACGCCACACTACGGCATGGGCATGGTGGCGCTGATCATTGTCGGCGACGAAACCGGCAACCTTGAAGCCGCACAAGGCGTGCGCCAGCCCGGCAAGGCCAAGGGGCGGTTTGCCGACATCTTTGCCCGCCTTGGCGAAAACTGACCAAGGTCAGGCGTCATTGTCCCGGCAGGAGGCAGCCGGCGCGGCACGCGCCCGGCTGTCTCCGCGCTTCATCCTGCCGCAGCCGGCAACACTTGACAGTTGAGCTGCAAGTGCCAATCTTGGCTTCATGTTGATGTTCGCACCGTCCATTCCTGCCACTTACAGGGTCTGTCCCATCGCGGGACACTGACCCCCGGCCCGGTTGCGTCGCGCACCGGCCGCGGGGCATGGCCGAACCGGCAGCGCAGCAACGCGTTGCCACGACCGGACTGGCGACATCGTTTTCCAACGAACTGAAATCTGACCGCACTGCGACCCCGGCCGCCGTGCGTGAATAAATGCAAGGAGCGCGCCATGGCCGCTGCCACGAAGAAAACCCGCAAGCCGGCGATCCGTCTTTGCGAAACCGATCATCAACGCCTGTCAAGCCTCGCCGAGGCTGCGCTCGCCGGGGGTGCGCTGAGAAATGCCGGCGCGGCGGCGGAAACGCTTCTCGCGGAACTGGATCGGGCCCGCGTGGTCTCTGACAGCAAGCTGCGCGACGATGTCGTGCGCATGGGATCGGACTTGCGTTTTTCCAGCGATCTTGGCGAGGATCGCACCATGACGCTGGTCTATCCCGGCGAAGCCGACATTGCCGCCGGCCGCATCTCGGTCCTCACCCCGATCGGCGCCGCGCTGATCGGGCTGTCCGTGGGCCAGTCGATCGACTGGACCGCGCGCGACGGCCGCGTCCACCGCTTGACGGTGCAATCGGTCGGCGCATCCGAGCCGCTGCGTGAGGCGTCCTGATGCCTCTCCCGCCCTGTCGTCTCTCCCTCTACGGAGGCAGCCTCATCGCAGGATCGTGACCCCTGAGCCATGCGTGTGGCCAGGGGATTTCTCGAACCATTGTCAATCAGCCGCTTTTGCAAGCGCGATGGAGACCTGTGATGTCCATGCACCAACCCTGCGTCCTGACCACCAAGGATTTCAGCATAATCGAGACGATGCGCGAGCGCTGCCTCGGTCAGGATGATCCACTCGCCCCGATCCTCAAACAAAAAATCGAGACGGCGCGTGTCGTCTTCCGCGAAGATGTCCCGGAAAATGTGGCAACGCTCAGCAGCCGTGTGACCTTCACCATCAATGACGGCCCGCCCGGCACCCGGGTGATCTCGCATCAGCACATGACCACCCCGGTCGGCATGTTCCTGTCGATCGCGACCCGCCGCGGTCTGGCGCTTCTCGGGCTTGCGGAAGGCATGCAGTTTCAGCTTGCCGGGATGCATGGCGGCATCGAGACCGTGCGTCTGATCGCGGTCAACTACCAGCCCGAGGCCACCGCGCGGGCGCGTGACCTTGCCGCGCACGCGGCGCCGCGGCCCGCCAATGCCGTCGCCGCTGAACACCGGATACCGGCTTTGACGCTGGTTCGGTCCGCGTCTCCCGCGCCGCGCTCGCACACCCCCGCTGCCGATCTCCCCGACGATCCGGGACCCTCGGCGGCATAGCGCTTGGCTGCCCCATTAAGACCGCATGTCCGGCGTGGTGCCTGACGCCACGCCGGGCTAGCGCCCTGCCCTGTGATCGATTCGCGCCGCAAACAGCTTCGGACCATAGCTCAGCGCGAAAATGAGGAACGCGGCGCTCCAAAGGGCACCGCCGGCGATCAGCGCCGCGGCGCTGCCCTCTTCGAGCAGCGGCGCCAGCACCCGCAGAGCAGCACCGATTGTCACCACCGCATAGAGGATGAGCGTTGCTGCATCCGCCGCTATCGGGCGGCCGGTGTGACCAAGGCTGGCACGGCTCATCACTGCAAGCGTCATGGTGCCGACCGCCCCGGCGGTCAGCGCATGCACCGCCATGCTGGCCGGCAGCGCCGCGATGAACCGCCCGGCGCCGAGCAGAAGCAGGGCCAGTCCCAGCCAGCCATAGCCCAGATGCAGGACGATCAGCATCGGCTCGCGCCAGGCCAGCCAGCCGCGCCAGCGCAACAGACGCACCAGCACCAGCAGCCCGGCCCCGATCAGCATGCCACCGGTCAAGGCGGCTTCGGGCCGAAAGATCCAGTTGCCTAGCGCAATGACTGTGACCGCGAGTGCCAGCCGGTCCAGCGCTGCGAAGGGCACGGGCGGGCGTTTGCGTCCTGCTTTCGCCAGCCAGTTGCGTGTGAAACTCGGCACGATGCGCCCGCCGATCAGGGCGATCATCAGGGCGGCCACCGCGAGCGCTAGCCGCACGCCATAGCCCTCCAGCGCCGGAACAAGCCCGGCTGCGTGATGCCCGGCATTGGCCAGGGTGAACAGCGTCAACAACACGGCAACCGGCGCGTTGCGCCAGTTGTTTCCCGCGCGGACCTCGCGCCAGACCGCCAGAGAGAGCAGCGCCGGAAAAGCCAGATCGATCCCCATTGCCAGCCAGGGATCGGGAACGGTGGCGACCGCCACCCGCCCGGCAAGCCACAGGATGATGAGCAGCAGAAGCGGCCAGCCACTCAGCGGCAGCCGGCCGGTCCAGTTGGGAATCGCCGTCAGCACAAATCCCGTCAGCACCGCCAGAAGATAGCCGAACAGCATTTCGTGCACATGCCAAGCAAGCGGCGAAAAAGGGCCGGCGAGCGCCACGCCGTGAAAATACATCGCCAGCCAAAGGGGAATGGCCAGCCCGGCATGAACAGCGCCAAGCAGGAAAAACGGCCGGAATCCGTAATGCAGGATCGGCGGCATCGCCCTGTCGCGACCCCGCCCGTCATGCCGTGTGAAACCCGAGGCGAGCAGTCGCCTTGGGACTGAACGATCATTCTGGCTCATGCCGACTGCCTTTCCGCGCGCACAAACGGCCCGGCAGCGGGCCGCCGGGCCGAAACCTCCCTGTCATTCAGTTGGTCCGGATCGGTCCCGGCGCCTCGACCTGTTTCATCAGATCGTCATTCCACTCGCCCTCGACCTCGAAATGCGCCACCGCGCCCAGTTCGATCGCTTCGATCAGATTGTGGTTGACATAGGCATACAGACCCGGCTGCAGGAAGGTGTAGAGCGCCGATCCCGCGGATCCGCCGCGGATGAACCATGTCTCCAGGTTCTTGGCGGGCGGGTTGGCGAACTTGCCCTCTTCCCAGACATAATCGCCATGTCCGCCGATCAGGTGCGGCCGCGTATCGCGGTTGGCCTGCGCATGCACGATCAACACGGTCTCGCCGACCTTGGCGCGCAAGGCATTGTCACCCGTCAACGCGCCCTTGGCCCCGTTGAAGACCACATGCGTCGGCACCAGCCCGATCATCACCTCGCGCGTATCGGCGTAGCTGTCGCTGACCGTCTCATAGGACTTGTAGGTCCCGTCCGCATCGCGCGGGATATAGAGGTCGTTCTCGCCGATATAGACGACCTTGTCATAGCGCAGCGGCGCGCCGTTCTCATCCTTGAGCCCATCGCGCGGCAGCACCATGATCGTGCCGCTCATTCCGGCCACCACGTGCCAGGGGATCATCGGTCCGCCCGGAGCGCAATGATAGACGAATGTTCCGGCGCGGCTCGCCTTGAAGCGCAGCTTGACCTGCTCGCCGGGATCGATCAGCGTCAGTTCGCCGCCGCCCATCGCACCGGTCGCGGCATGAAAGTCGATATTGTGCGGCAACGCGTTGCTGGCAGGGTTGATCAGGGTGAGTTCGACATAGTCGCCCTCATGCACCACCATCATCGGCCCGGGGATCGAGCCATTGAAGGTCATCGCCTGCATCAGCGTGCCCTCATCATCCACCACCACCTGTTTTTCCTCGATCGGCAGGTTGAATTCGATGAGTTTCGGTCCGCCCTGCGCCACCTGCTCATGGGCATGAACGAAAGGCGGGGCGACGAGGCTGACGCGCTCGCGCGGCAGCGCCGCAATGTCGCTGTCCGTCACCGCAGCGGCCTGCGCGATCTGCGGGGATGTCTGCAGCGCCGCCGCACCGAGGATCGCAGTCGCGGCCGTGCTGATCATTGCTTGTCGACGCGTGAACATGGTCTTTCTCCTTGAGGTTCACCATTGCGTTGACCCCGTGATAGCGCGACGGAACAAACCGTTCTTTGTGCCAGCACAAACAACCAGGCAATCGCTCCACCCGCCGCCATGTCCCGGCGTGACGGCCCGCCGGTTCTTGTCCCGTGCCGTAGACTGCGCTACGCCATAAGCCCGTTGCCTGTTGCGCTGATCGCCGGGCAGTTACCGAAGCAAGTAACAGCGCTGGCCCGCCCAATGTCAGTCCACCCTACGCCCGGAGGAGCCCTTGACGTCCGATCTCATCTGTCTCGGTGAACCGCTGGCGGAGTTCAATCAGCAGCCCGATGGCACCTACCGTTTCGGGTATGGCGGCGATACGTCAAACTGCGCCGTCGCCGCCGCCCGCCAGGGTGCGCGCGTCGGCTATGTCACCCATCTCGGCGCCGACATGTTCGGCCAGGCCTTTCTCGATCTCTGGCAACGGGAAAATATCGACACCACCGGCACACGCAGCGTTGGCGATGCCCCGACCGGCCTTTACTTCGTCACCCACACCGCACGCGGCCACACCTTCACCTACAGGCGCGCCGGGTCGGCGAGCAGCCGCATGCGCACTGAGGACCTGCCCCGGCAGGTGCTGCGGCAGGCGCGCATCCTGCATGTTTCGGGCATCAGCCAGGCGATCTCGCCACAGGCCACCGATGCCGTCCTTGCCGCCATCGACGAGGTGCGCAACGCCGGCGGCCGGATCTCCTACGATACCAACCTGCGGCTGGCGCTCTGGCCGCTGGACCAGGCGCGCGCCGTCACGCATCAGGCCATGGCGCACTGCGACATCGCCTTGCCGGGGCTCGAGGATGCCGGACAACTGACTGGCCTTGCCGATCCTGATGCCATCGCCGATTTCTATCTCACCCTCGGAGCCAAGGTGGTGGCGCTGACGCTCGGTGCCGAGGGCGTGCTTGTCGCCACGCATGACGAACGCCGGCGCGTCAGGGGATATCGGGTCGCGGCGATCGATGCCACCGGCGCCGGCGACACTTTCGACGGGGCCTTCCTTGCCCGCCTTCTTGCGGGTGACGACCCCTTTGCCGCTGCCCGTTACGCCAATGCGGCCGCGGCCCTGTCGACCCTTGGCTACGGCGCCGTTGCGCCGATCCCGAATGAAAAGGCGGTGCTTGCCTTTCTTGCCGATCATCAGGAATGATAGCCTGTGCCTGCCACGGGAGCGGGCCCATCGGCCGACACCGTGGCCGCCCCATCACCGCTGCGCTTTGAGGACCGGATCATGACCGAGAACGCCAAACCGGATCGCAGCATCAATGGCGTCAACGGCATGGTCGTCTTCACCTATACGGACGATCTTGCGAAGGGCTGCCGTCTCTGGGAACAGGTCCTCGGCTTGACCTGCGCCGTCGACCAGGGCGTCTGCCGCATCTATCAGACGGCCCCGACCGCCTATGTCGGCGTGTGCACCCTGTCCGACCGCCCACGCGATCCTGCGGGCGTCACCATCAGCCTGCTCGCCGACGATGTCGATGCCATGGCCGGCAAGATCATCGCCGCCGGTTATCAGGTGATATTTGGTCCCGCCTACGCCGAAGAGTTCGACGTCTACACCTGCATCTTTCTCAATGATGACGGCTATCGCGTCGAGATCCAGCGCTTCGGCCGCTAACGGCGCGCAAGAACATCGGCCGGCGCGCGTGGGGCGTTGCGCAGCCGGCCGGCACCCTCAGCCAAGCAACATCCTGAGCGAGGTGATGGCGAGAAACAGCGCAAAGGCCCGCTTCAATGTGCGTGCATCGAGCGCGTGCGCCAGCCGCGCACCGAGCGGCGCTGCGAAAAAGCTGACCGGTGCGATGATCAGCGCCGCCGGCAGGCTGACATAGCCAAAACTGCCCGGCGGCAGGTCTTCTATGCCCCAGCCCGCATAGATGAACCCGATGACGCCCGGCACGGCAATCACAAGGCCGAGCGCCGAGGCAGTGCCCACGGCGCGGTGCGGCGGAAAGGAAAAAGCATTCAGGGTCGGCACCGACAGGGTTCCGCCACCGATCCCCATCAGCGACGAGATCAGGCCGATGATCGCCCCGATCACACGGTTGACCAGACCGCTCTGCGGCAGATGCGCGGCAATGACCAGGGTCTTCGGGATGGCCATGTTGACGGCAACGGCGAGCCCGACAACGCCGAACAGAAACCGCAGGCCGGCCCCGGAAACGATCATCGCCATCCCGCCGCCGATCAGTGCGCCGACGAACACGGCGGGGCCCCACAGTTTAAGCAGATCCTTGTCGACCGTGCCGCGCTTGTTGTGGGCGCGCATCGAGGAGATCGATGTGGGAATGATTGTCGCCAGAGACGTCGCCACGGCCAGGTGACTGGCGTGCTCTGGCGCGATCTGCAAAAGCCCGAGCACCCAGAACAACACCGGCACGATGACGATGCCGCCGCCGACACCCAGCAGACCGGCCAGCGTGCCGCTCACCAGACCGGTGACCGCCATGCCGGCAATCAGCATGGCGACCGTGACGGCATTCAAGGTCGAAGGATCGAAAACTGTGGGCACGGGCATAATTCCGAGGCAAAAGAGAGAGGCTGCCGGGGCGCGATAAAAGGCCGTGCCCCGGCACTACGTGCGTTGGAAAACGCGGATCGGTTTAGTGGCGCACCATGCCGGCGTCGACATTCAGCGTCTGGCCGGTGATCCAGCGCGCATCATCGGAGGCCAGGAAGGCCACCACATCGGCGATATGCGCCGGCTGTCCCTTGCCCTTCACCGCCTGCAGCATCTCGACGAATTCGAAGGCATTGTTGTGCGGGCTGTCCTTCACGCCATCGCTCTCGATCAGGCCGGGCGTCACCGCATTGACGGTGATGTTGTGCTGGCCGAGCTCCGTCGCCAGCGCCCGCGTCAGGCCGATCACGCCGCCCTTCGCCGCGACATAGGCCGCCATGTTCGGCGTGCCGGCAAAAAAGGTGTTCGAGGAGATCGAGATCACCCGCCCGGCCTTGCCATTGGCGCGCATCTGATCGGTCGCCGCCCGCGTCACCAGGAAGGTGCCGGTCAGATTGACCGAGATGATTTTCTGCCAATGCGCCAGATCGACATCATCCCAGGCGATGAACGGCACGATGCTGGCATTGTTGACCAGAATGTCGATGCCGCCATGCTTGGCGATCTCCTCGAACAGTGCCGTCACCGCTTCCGGATCCGAGACATCGGCGCCGACCGCCACGGCCTTGCCGCCGATCGCCTCTGCTGCCGCCTTGCCGCCGTCCGTGTTGACATCGCTGATGATCACGGTGGCACCATCCGCCGCCAACCGCTCGGCGATCGCCTTGCCGATACCCTGTGCCGCACCGGTGACCAAGGCCACCTTCCCCGCCAGACGTTCACTCATGACTTCATTCCCTCTTGTTCTGTCTTGAAATTTTTCAATTGGCGGCGTCGATGACCGCCATGGCGGCCGCCAACCCGGCACCGGCATCCACCTTGCGCCCGAGCGCATTCAGCGCGCCGGCATAGGCGGTCAGCCCGGCGATCGCATAAATCGGCTGCGCCGTCGGTCCCATGTGCCCGATACGCGTCAGCTTGCCGGCGGTCTCGCCACGCCCGGAGGAGAACACGACGCCGTAACGCGCCCGCGCCTCATCGCGTATCGCCTGTTCATCGAGCCCGTCCGGGGTGCGGATCGTGGTTGTCGTCGGCGAGGCGATCGTCTCGTCGGCAGCCCACAGTTCCAGCCCCATCGCCTTGATGCCGGCCCGCGTTGCCCGCGCCGTCAGATCGTGCCGCGCCCAGACATTCTCCGGACCTTCCTCGAGATAAAGATCCAGAGCCACGTCGTAACCGTTCAGTTCCGCCACCGAGGGCGTGAACGGAAACGGCTCCTTGTGCGACCAGGCATTCTCCCAGTCGAGAATGCTCAGCATCGAGGCGCGCGGGGCGCGTTCATTGGCCTTCATCTTTGTCCAGGCGCGATCCGACACGCCGACCATCGTCAGTCCGGGCGGCGCGCCGAGACACTTGTTCGGCCCGGTAACGTAAAGATCCGCCTTGCAGGCGTCCGGCGAGGTTTGCATGCCGCCGAAGGACGACACCGCGTCGACGATCAGATAGGCGCCATGCTCGGCAACGATCGCGCCGATCTCGTTGATCGGATTGATCGTCCCCGACGGCGTGTCATGATGACAGGCGCACACCACCGAGATTTCCGGATGCTGTCTCAGCATCTCGGCCACCGCCTGCGGATCGATCGCCTCATTGTACGGCACTTCGATCTCATGCAGCTCGTTCCCGGTATAGCGCGCCGCCCAATAGCCGAACCCCTTGCCATACACACCGGATGCCAGATTGAGCACGGTGTCCTCAGTCGCGATCAGTGACGCGGCCGCCGCCTCCAGCCCGAGCACCGGCTCGCCCTGCATGATCAGGGGGCGCGTTGACAGCCCCATCACCTTCTGCGTCTTGGCGACCAGCTCCTCGTAAAACAGCTGGAACGCCGGATCATAATCATAAAGCACCACCCGGCCGAGACCGCGCAGCACGTCCGGATAGGCGTTGACCGGCCCGGATGTCAGGGTGATCACCGGCTGCATGTCGTTGCTATAGCGCATCGTCGTCTCCTTCGCGTGTCAGCTCAGCCGTAATATTGCGTGCCGGTCTTGTAGGTCTTGAAATTCTCCATGTCGTGCGAATAAATCAGTTCCGCATCATGGTCTTGCGCCAGTTTCTTGATCTTCTGCATCGACTCGACGCCCGCCACCGGGTCGATGTGGAAGGACGCCTGGCACAGGGTCTCCAGGCTCTTTTGCGTATAGGCGACATCGATGGTGAACAGGATCGGCCGCCGGTTGGCGAACTCCACCATCAGGCTGTAATGGCCGATCGAGTGACCCGGCGTGAACAAGAGCTTGACGCCCTTGGCCAGTTCGACGTCCCCCTCGACCCCTTCGAAGGTCGAGTTCTTGGCCGTCGTGCCGGCCAGCAACTGATCGGTGGCGCCGCGTGCCTCGGCGACTTCCGCCGAAAAGCTCAGATCCGAGTAACCGAGAATTTCGAAGGGTTGCGGCTTGGCCGCCTGCGGCACTTCCAGCTTGTGACACATCTTCTTGGCGTCCGGAAAATACTTGTTGCCGCCGCAATGGTCGAAATGGAAGTGCGAGTTGAACACCACGTCGATGTCCTTCGGCTCGAGACCAAGCAGCCCGAGCGCACCGGGAATGGTCTGCTCCTTGGTCTGCATCGGCTTTTCGAACGGCAGCACCTTCATGACATGGTCGTAATCATAGCCGGTGTCGATCAGGAACCGGCCCTCGGCATGCTCGATCAGGATCGAATAGACCGGAAAGCGCACCTCGCCGCCCGGCCCCTTGTTCCAGAAGACGTGAAAGCCATCGAGCACCAGCGAGCCGCCGTCGAGCAGGTAAACCTTGGTATCTGACATGCTATTCTCCTCTTTATAGCGACTGCGACGGCAGCCGTTTTCGTTGATTCAAGTCAGCGCGCGCCGCGCTCATAGGGCAGGCCCAGCGCGGCCGGCAGGCTCGAGCGGCGCCCGAACGCCACCAGCATCGCCATCACGGCCAGGAACGGGATCATCTGGATCACATCGGTCGGGATATTGATGCCGGCCACCTGCAGCGCCGTGGTCAGGCCCAGGCAGATGCCGAACAGCATGGCCCCCAACAGAACCCACAATGGCCGGCCGCGCGCCAGCATGGCGAGCACGATGCCGAGAAAACCGGCGCCATTGGTGATGAACGGCACGAACAGACCGGCGCCGATATTGGCGAGATAGGCGCCGCCAAGACCTGCCATCGCGCCGGTGAACACGACGGCGATGGTGCGCGTGCGGAACACATCGACCCCGGCCACATCGAGCGCCGCCGGTTTATCGCCGGCCGCCTGCAGATTGAGACCGAGCTGCGTGCGCCGGTAGAGAAGGCTCATCACGATGACCAGCACGAGCGCCAGATAGACAATCAGGTGATGCCGAAACAGCGCCGGCCCAAGCACCGGAATATCGGCGAGGATCGGGATCGGAAATGGCTCGGCGGCCGGCAGCCGCGGATAGGTGCGCGAGAACTGGAAATGGTGCAGAAGCGCCGTCAGCCCCTCAAAGCCGAGGGTCAGACCGATGCCGATGACGATCTGATTGAGCCCGTAGCGCACGCACAGGACGACCATGATCAGGGCGACGAATATGCCGCCGAGCATGCCGGTGGCAAAGCCGAGCCACAGCGATTCCGACAGATAGGCGCCGAGAAAGCCGGTATAGGCGCCGAAGATCATCATCCCTTCAATGCCGATATTCAGCACGCCTGCCTTTTCCGACATCTGTTCGCCGAGACCCGCGAGCAGCAGCGGCACCGCGGCCGTCACCGCACCGAAAAACAAGGCTCCGAGAAAGACTGTCGTGAAGAGATCACTCATGGGTTCAAACCTTCGCCGCCTTGCTCAGCCGGTGATCGATATATTCGGCGATCGCCAACACGATCAGCACGATGGCCACCAGAAGAAGTGTGAAATCATTGGGCACGCCGAGCCGTCGCGCCGCGCTTTCGCCACCGATCGACAGGACCGACAACAGCCCGACAAAGGCGATCGACGCGTAGCCGTTGAAGCGCGCCAGGAACACCATCGGGATCACCGTCAGCGCATAGCCGGGGTTCCAGTCGGCCCGCACATTGCCCTGCACGCCGAGCACATCCAGCGCGCCGGCGATGCCGCACAGTCCCGCTGACAGGGCAAACACCGCGACTGTCAGCTTCGGCACGCTCAGACCGGCATGGATCGCGGCGCGCGGATTGGCACCGACGATGCGCAGTTTCAGACCGAACGAGGTTTTCACCATCATCAGATGCACGGCGATGATCGCCGCCAGCCCGAACAGCAGCCCGCTTGAAATCGTCGTGTCGAACAGCCGCGGCAACCGGTCGGCGACCGGCAGGGTGCGGGTTTGCGGCACCGTCGTGCCGGGATCGAGAAAGATCAGCTTGACCAGTACATTGGCGAGCGAAGCCCCGAGAAAGGTCATCATCAGCGTCGTGATGATCTCGTTGACGCCCTGATAGCCCTTGAGCAGGGCCGGCACCAGCGACCACAGCATGGCCACGACAATGGCAATGACAAACGCGATCGCCACGGCGAAACCGGCCGGCATGATCATCGCCAGCAGCGGCGCGCTGGCCGCCGCCGCGACGGCACCGAGCAGGAACTGCCCGTCACCGCCAAGATTCCAGATTCCGGCCCGGAACGACACGATCAGCCCGGCAGCGAGAAACAGAAGCGGCCCCATGCGCGTCAGCGTCTGCTGCACGCCGCTCGGCGACAACAGCCCGCGCTCGATCACATAGGTATAGTAGGTCAGCGGATTGACGCCGAGCGCCATCAAAAGCAATCCGGCCAGCGCCAGGGCGACCAGCACCGGGCCGACGGTCATCGCCAGGCGCTTGCCGACGCCGCGCGCCGCCGGGGTCGCCGGCTGCCCGGCCTCACCTTCCGGCGCTGCCTCGGTGGTGCTGGGGCGTGTGGAGATATCCTGAGCGCTCATTGCGAGATTCCGATCATCAGCCGTCCGACATTCATGCGCGCGTCCGGACCGTTATCGACAAATCCGGTAATGCGCCCCTCCGCCATCACCGCGATGCGGTTGGCAAGACCCAGCACTTCCTCAAGCTCGGTGGATATCAGGATCACCGCCTTGCCTTGCGCCGCCACTTCGCGGATGCGCTGGCGGATGCTCAGCGTGTTGTTGAGATCAAGGCCATAGGTCGGCTTGTTGTAAATCACCACGCGCGCGCCCTCGGCCAGTTCGCGCGCCAGCACCACCTTCTGCACATTGCCGCCGGACAGTTGCCCGATTGGTGTCTGCCGGCTCGGCGTGCGCACGTCGTAGTCCTTGATCAGCTCGGCGGCGCGCTGATCGATCGCCGCGCCGCGCTCGAACGCGCCTTTCCAGTACGGCGGCGCGCCGACCTCCTTGATGAAAAAATTGATTGCTACGGGAAAGCTGCCGACGGTGCCCTCGCCCAGCCGGTCATCGGTCAGATAACGCAGCCCCCGCGCCCGCCGTCCGCCGACCGTCAGACCGTCGATTGCCGCACCGTCCAGTGTGATGGACCCCTCGGCATCAGCCCGCTGCCCCGCCAGCGCTTCGGCCAGTTGCTTCTGCCCGTTGCCATCGATCCCGGCAATGCCGAGGATCTCGCCCGGCCGGACATCGAAGCTGATCTCGCTCAGGCCCGGCGCATTCGGCCCGGCGGGCAGCGCCAGGTCGCGAACCGAAAAGAGCGGCGCGATCGTGTCATCGACCGGGCCCGGCACCTGCGCCACGCTCTCGGGATCATCGCTGCGGATGCCGAACATCATCTCGACGATCTCCGCCATCAGCGTGTCCTCGTCGAGCTCGCGGAACCGCCCGGGCTCGATCTCGCCGACCTTGCGTCCAAGCTTGAGCACCGAGATACGGTCGCCGAAGGCCGTTGCCTCACGCAATTTATGGGTGATGAACACCAGCGCCATGCCGCGTTCGACCAGCCGCCGCATCAGGGCGCCAAGTTCCTCGACCCCTGCCGGTGACAGCATCGAGGTGGATTCATCAAGGATCAGCACCCGGCTGCCGCGCAACAGGGCGCGCAGGATCTCGACCATCTGCTGCTCGCCGAGCGACAGATCCGCCGCCAGCGCATCGAGCTTGATGCGCATGCCGAGCTGCTGCGCCAGGGTCTCGACCTTTTCGACCAGACCCTCCTTGTTCGGGCGCCGCCACCACGGTCCGCCAAGCAGAAGATTTTCGGCGACCGTCAGCGTGGGAACCAGCATCGCGTGCTGAAAGACCGTGCCGATACCGTGGCCGAGCGCCTGGCTCGGAGAACCGATGCTCTGCACTTTGCCGTCAATGCGGATCTGGCCGGCATCAGGCTGCAACAGCCCCGACAGCATGCCGATCAATGTCGATTTGCCGGCGCCATTCTCGCCGAGCAGCACGTGCACTTCGCCGGGCCGCAGGGCCAGATCGACGCTGTCATTGGCGATGATGCCGGGAAAGCGCTTGGTTACGCCGTCCAGCTCGATGATCGGCGCGGCTTCGCCGGGATGATGCGCGGGAGAGAGCATGTCTCCATCCGATTCTGGTATGCGTGCGGATCGCCTGGCGGCCCCGTCTCTGGCGCCCGATCCTGCCCCTGGAACTGAAAGCTTGGAGAGGGGCCCCGGCCCCTCTCCTTTGGCTAGAGCTGCGAGCCTATTCTTCGACTTCGCTCATCAGCTTGCGCACTTCGGCGGCGTCGAACACCGGATCAATCGACAATTCGCCGGAGACCATCTTTTCGCGCACGGCCTGCACCTCTTCCCAGACGGCCTCGTCGACCTGCGGGGTCTTCAACAGCCGCACGGAATCATCCTTGATGCCGATGGCATAGGACTTGGTGCCAAACGTGTCGTCTTTCAGATCCTGGATCATCGCGGAGTAGACCGGTTCGATGTCCCAGATCACCGAGGAGAGCAGATAGCCCTTGTCGATCGAGGACTTGTCGCCGATCACGTCGATGAACATCACCTTTTCGCCGTCGGCCGCCTTGGTGGTTTCCACCGCCTGCAGCATGCCGAAGCTCGAGCCATTGCCCTGGCCGAAGATGACATCGGCGCCGGCAGCGATGACACTTTCGGTGACGCGCTTGCCGCCGGCCGCATCGGAATAGGCCGCCGGTCCGATCACCGCATAGATCACCTTGATGTCGGGATCGGTGGCCTTCACGCCCTGGGCGAATCCGGCCGACTGCGAGTTCCAGGACGGCGGCTCACCGGACACGACAACGCCAACCGTCTTCGAGCGCGTCGTCTTGGCGGCGAGAACACCGGCCAGATAGGCGCCTTCATGTCCTGACAGCGTGTAATCGGCGATCAGGCCTTGCTTCAGCGCTTCCGGCGTGTCGACGATGGCCACCGCAACACCGGTTTCCTCGGCGATCTCCGGAGCCGACGTGTTGTAGCCGCTGGCATGCGCGATCATCAGATCCGCACCTTCCTCGGCCAGTTCGCGCAGCGTCGGGCGCACATCGCCATAGCCAAGGCCCTGGGCGACGATCAGTTCGACGCCGGCCTTCTCGGCAGCCGCACGCGCCGCATCGACGCCCTGCTGGTTCCAGCCGTAGTCGGTGCCTTCTTCCGGCGTCAGGATGGCGATGGCCTCCACGTCCGCCGCAAGGGTTGCGCTGTAGCTCATGCCGAGAACAGCAAGAGCGCTCACCGTAGTCATGATTAGCTTTTTCATATTCGCCTCTTTAGGTTCTGGATTCGTTGCATAAAGTGTGCAGAATTTACATCTATCCTGTTCTTTTTATTGGGTTGTCTCTGTGAAAATCACTCCTCCACTATGTTGCATTGCCATGCTTTGGCTGTCCTCCCCCGCCGCGGCGGTGGAATTGCGTGAAATCGAAGTCCGGCGTGGCACCGACGGGCTGGTCGAAGCGCCGCTGACGGTATCCAATGCCTCGCCCGAAGTGTTGTCCTGCACCGCAGAGCTCGCCCACTGGTACTCAAAGGACATGGGCACCATCGCCCCCGGCGCGCGCTCCACCTTCGCCCTCTGGTTCGATCCCGAAAGCGGCACATTCTCGTTGCTGAATGCCGGTGAAGACAACATGCCGGTCGAAAAGTTGTGGTGCGGATTTGCCGGCCGGGCATACGAGACGCGCGCCGCATTCAGCCTCGCCCGCGCCGCCGCCAGGGAGCGCAGCGTCGACTGCGCGCCCTCCGGTGACCATGCGAGACTGGAATGCGAATAGGCCGGCATCGCTGCGTTACTCCTTGCCGCCGGCGTCAACCAGCGCTTTCAGCTTCTCATATTCCGCCTTCACCGCCGGGTCGGCATCGACCAGGGACGTTGCCAAGGCTGCGAAATCCTCTTCCATCTTCGCCTGCTCTTCATCGGAAAGCTGGTTGATGGTACCGCCATTGTCGCTCCAGATCTTGTAGGTCCGCTCGACATTCTCGACCCCCCACGGGAACACCTCGGTTTCCGCGGCGCGTCCTGCCTCGATGATCGCGGTTTTCACTTCGTCACTCTGACTTTGGAACCACGCCTCGTTGACGACCGTGACGGAGACGATCTCGGCAAAACGCAGATCGGTGATGTTCTTGCCGATATCGTAGAACTTGAAGGCCGTCAGAATCGGCATGCCGACCAAGAGGCCGTCGAGACCGCCATTTTCCAGTTGCGGCACCACTTCCGACAGGGCCAGCGGCAATGCACTGGCGCCCAGTTGCTCCATCGGCTTGACCTGCATCGGTGAGGCGAAGGTGCGGATTTTCAGGCCTTGCATGTCGGCGAGGCTGGTCACCGGCTCCATGGTGAAGACCACGGTGGGGCTGTTGTAGATCGCACCGATGACCCGCAGGCCCTTGTCGAGGAACATTGTCTCCAGATGATCACGATAATCCGCATCATGGATGGCCCGGTCGACATCCTCGGGGGTTTTGAACAGGCCCGGCACATCGAATGCCTGGAACCGCGGATCGACATTGGTCATGAACGAGGTCGGTGTCGTGAACGCCTCGATGGTGCCGAGCAGCACGCCTTCGGCCATGCGCGGGATCGGGCCGAGCTGGCTGGCCGGATAGATCTCCGTCTTCACCTCGTCGCCGACGCGCTCCGCCAGTTCCCGGGCAAAGACCTTCTGCCATTCGTGCTGAACGTCGTTGATCGTTGCCGAGGCCAGCTTCATGGTCGATGCAGCGACCGCCGGACCCTGCATGGCAGCAAGCGGCAGCGCGGCGATGGCAACGCCCAGAAGTGCCTTGCGCAGGAATGATTTCAACATTGTCTTCCCCTTTGTCTTGTTCTCAGTTGGCGGCGCCGAGCGTCAGCGACAGACCCGGCATGTAAGTGATGATCAAAAGCGCGATGATCTGCACGCCGACAAACGGCAGCACACCGCGATAGAGCTCGTGCGCCGAAAGCCCGGTGACGCTTTGCGCCACGAAGATGTTCAGGCCGAAGGGCGGTGTGAACATGCCGATCGCCAGATTGACGGTCATGATCACGCCCAGATGGATCGGATCAACGCCAACCGACACAGCAATCGGCACCAGAAGCGGCGCCAGCACGAGGATGGCGGAGGTCGGATCAAGCACGCAGCCGATCAGCAGAAGCACCGCGTTGACGCACAGCAGGAATGTGAACTGATCCATCTCGAGCGCCTGGATCCATGCGACCAGCGCCTGCGGCACGCCCTGCGCGGTCAACAGCCAGGTCAGCGCACCGGCGGCGGCGACGATGATCAGGATCTGCGCCGAAAGCATCGCCGCATTGGCACCAGCCCGCACAATGTCGGCGAAACTCATCGAACGGTAGATGAAGCGGGCCACGATGATCGCGTAGAAACAGGCAAATCCGCCCGCCTCGGTCGGCGAAAACCAGCCCTGATAGATACCGCCGAGCACGACGACCGGCATCAAGAGCGCCCAGAAGGCCCCCAGCGCCGCGTCCCGGATCTCGCGAAAGTCAAAACCGCCGGAGCGCGGAATTCCCTGCCGGACGGCGATGTAGACGATCAGCACCGACATCAGGGCGGCAATCAGCAGACCGGGCAGGATGCCGGCGAGAAACAGCCGCGAGATCGACTGCTCGGCAGCCAGCCCATACAGGATCATCGCGATGCTCGGCGGAATGACGATGTCGATCGCGCCCGAGGCGGCGATCAGGCCACCGGCCCGCTCGCGGCCATAGCCGCCGGCAGTCAGCTTCGGAAACAGGGTTTTGCCAAGTGCCGCGACAGCCGCGGCGCTGGAGCCGGAAATCGCCCCCATCATCGCCGATGCGCCGACCGTCGCCACGCCGAGGCTGCCGGGCACCCGCCCGGTCAGGGCCAGGACAAGCCGCACCAGCCGCGCGGCAATGCCGCTGGTCGACAGCAATTCACCGGCAAAGATGAAAAACGGCACCGCCAGCAGCGCGTAATTGTCGAGCCCGCCAAACAATGTCTGGTGCAGGACCAGCGGCTGCATTGGCACGAAGAACATCAGCGCCAGCACCACCCCGGCCAGCAGCGCCAGGAACACCGGCGTGCCGATCGCCAGCAGCGCCATTGGAACGAGGGCCAGGGCGGCGGTCATCGCGCACCCCCCGCGATCAGCCGCAGAATGCCGCGCCCGACGCGGATCAGCGCGATGAGCGAAAGGCCGGCAAAACCAAACAGCAGGGCGCTGTGCGGAATTGTCATCGGCAGGCCGAGCGCCATACTCTTGGTCGCCAGCCGGTTGATGGTGGTCACATAGCCAAGCGACGCGTAAGTGGCAAACAGGGCGATGCAGAGCGCGACGAGATCCTGGACGAGGAACAGCAGCTGTTCGGTGCGTCCGCGCGCATAGGACGGCAGCAGATTGATGGCGATATGACTGGCCGACCATGCCGCCGTCACCATGCCGGCCATGACGATGAACACCATGGCAAAGACCATCAGTTCATCGGCTCCGGCGATCGCCCGACCAAACACATAGCGTCCGGCCGCATTGGCGACATTGACCAGGACGATCGCGATCAGCGCCAGCCCCACGACCCACTCGACCGCAACCGACAGTCCGGACGACACCCCGCGCCGCGTTCCGTCGCCGGTCGCCCTGTCCATTCCGATCTCCGGGTCGCGCGCCATGTCGGTCATCCGATCAGTCCCGCCCCTCCAGAATCCGCCGCACCGCGATCAGCTTGCGGGCCCGCTCGGCCTGCAATTCGGCGCTCTGTTCCGGGGTGTAGGCATAAATGCCGCCACCCGACTTGATGCCGAGATTGCCGGCCTCGATTTTCTCCTTGATGAGCGGCGCCACATCCTCGCGGCGCGACAGATCGCTGTTCAGGAACGATGAGACCGAGCGATAGATATCAAGACCGGCCATATCGAGCAGCGCCATCGGCCCGACCACGGCGATCTTGTAGCCGATGCCCCACGACACGCAGGTGTCGATATCTTCCGGCTCGATGACCCCGCGCTCGACCAGATCGACCGCCTCGCGCAGCAAGGCATACAGCACCCGGTTCTCGACAAAGCCCGGCACATCCTTCTTGACCACCACCGGCAACAGCCCGAGTTCGCGGATGAGATCGCGGATCGTCGCGACCGTCTCCGGCGCCGTCTGTTCGCCGGCAATCACCTCGATCATCGGAATGATATGCGGCGGGTTCGACCAGTGCATCCCGACGAACCGGCCGGGATGGCTGACATGCGCCTGCAATTTGGTGATCGGGATGCCCGACGTGTCGGATGCGATGATGACATTCTCACCGACCAGAGGCACGATCTCACCATAGGTCGAAGCCTTGATGCTCTCGTCTTCGGGCACATTCTCGATCACCAGATCGGCGCCCTCGACGGCCTCGGCAAGCGTGGCCGCGAAGCTTATGCGCCCCTCGCCCTGCTCCGGCGCGCCGATCTCCAGCCGGTCAAGCGCACCGCGCGCGATCTCCAGCATGCCCTTGGCGCGTTCAACGGCCGCCGGCGCCGTATCATAGGCGGCGACGTTGAGGCCGCCGCGCGCCAGCCGCGCGACGATGCCGGGACCCATTGTCCCGAGACCGATTAGGGCGACGGAACGGATGGACATCAGGCCGCCTTGCCGGCGTCGGGCGACAGCGCCCGCTGGAACGCCGCCTCACTGTCGATCGCATTCATCCAGCGCTCGAGTTCGACAAGCTCAGGCCGGTCGATCTTGAAGCGGAGGCAGCGCTTGACGATCGGCGCCAGGCAGATATCGGCGATCGTCAGCTTGCCGAGCGCCAGGAAATCGCGCCCCTTCAGATGCCCATCGACAATCTTCAGCTGGTTGACCAGATCCTTGACCATTCCCTCATACTCCGGGGCCCGCTCCTCGGGGGCCAGCTTGCCGCCCTTGAACGCGGCCATGTAGCCCGGATTGATCGCGGCCAGCTGGAAATCCATCCAGCGCTCGACCTCGGTCTTTTCCGCCGCCGAAGCACCGGTCAGCTGCGGCCCGTCCTTGTCGGCAAGGTAGCGCAGAATGGTGTTTGATTCCCAGATCACCTTCTCGCCATCGACAAGGGTCGGAACCTTCGACGTCGGGTTCATCGCCTTGTATTCGGCGGTGGCGGTGTTCTCGAACTGCCGGCCGTAATCCTCACGGCTGTAGGAGGCTCCCGTCTGTTCGAGCATGAACAGCACTTTCTGAACGTTTCCCGAGGTCTGACGGCCTAGAAGCTTGTACATTCTGCGTTCTCCTGTTGTGCCCGCTCAAGCCTTGTCGGCAAGCGGTTTGTAGACAATGGCATCCATTTCGATCTTGGTATTGATGACGGCCCGGGCCTCGACGGTGGTGCGCGCCAGAACAGCATCGCCGATGCCCTGCAGGAAGGCACGGTTGTAGCGCCCGAAATCGCGCACATCCTGCAGATAGGTGGTGATCCGCACGACATCCGACAGCGTCGCCCCTTCATGCGCGATCACACGCTCGATGGTCTTCAGCGTCGCCAGCGTCTCTTCCTCGATCGTGCCGTCGATCATGTCGTTGTTTTCATCCTTGGGCACCTGGCCCGAGACGAAAATGTAATCGCCGGCGCGCACCGCCGGATGAAACGGCAGGTTCGGGTTCTTGTTGCCGATGGCATAATGCCGGTCCGACTTGGCTGCGTTGTCGCTCACATCCTGCTCCTTCAAACTTCACTCACACCCCGTTTCGCCCCAGGCCGGCCGGGAAAACCCTGACCCTAGAAAACCGAGGTCTCGATGATATCGACGCCGCGCACCCGGTCGATCAGATAGACGATGCCGCGATGATCGATGGTCACATCGTTGGACGAGGACCGCTCGGCACCGGCTGGCGGATCGGGCATGAAGTACCCGACCTCCGTCGGCGCGAAGGGATCGGCGATGTCGACCAGCCGCAGCCCCTGCGCGAACCAGGCAAACGGAATGATCGAGCCGGTAAAGCGCTCGGAGGGCTGGTGACAGCCCATCATTGGCGGTTGCGGCGCGCCATCGGGATCGAGCCCCGGCACCTGCCAGGTCGAGATCGGCAGCGGATTGGTCTCATCGGTGATGTCGTAGATCCAGGTGAAGGACGGTGCCGCCGGATACAGCTTGGCCACGTCCTCATCGGCCACCACCATGATGTTGCGGCCCTTCAGCTTCTGCGGAACCGGCAGGCAGGTATGCGTTGGATGCGGGAAGCTCGGGCTGGAATTGATATGCGCGATGGCGCGCGGCTTCGACATGTCGGAGATGTCGAGGATGAACAGGCCATGATGCCAGTAGCTGACATACAGCCGATCGCCCATGCGGATCGGATGATGGCACCGCGGCGTCACATATTCGCCCCAGGGATACTCTTCGCCGCCGCCGACCCACTGGCCGGGAATCCACCAGCGGCCGACCTCGACCGGGTTTGCCGGATCGATCAGATCGAGGATCATCACGAAATTGCCGACATAGCCGTCCTCGGTCGGCGAGATATAGGCATAGCGTCCGTCATAGTCATACCGGTGCACGCCCTTGCCGCTGGTGATCCACTTCGAGATCTGCTTCGGCTCCGCCGGATTGCTGGTGTCGTAGATCGCCAGCCCGCCGCCGAAATCCGCCGGCCCTTCATTGCCGAAGCGCTCGTGATTGATGATCATCACGCCGTCCTGGGCCCGCACCTTGTGCGAATGCCAGCCCGGCGGCACGTCGATTGTGGCGAGCTTCTTCGGATTGCGCGGATCGGAGATGTCGACCAGCGTCGTGCCGCTCGGCGGCCGCATGTGGCCGATATACAGAATGTCGCCATCGATCCAGACCTGCCCGCCGCCGGGACAATCGACATGGCCGATATGCTTGGTATTCAACGAGGATGCCACGGAATGAACGCCTTTGTACTCTTACGGAAAAAAGCCACCCCCCGCCGGTGCGGGAGATGGCGCAACAGTCTTACGCAAGGCGCAGCAGATCACCCGCCTGGTTGCGGCCCCAGCGCTTGTAGAGCAGCAGATGCTTCTGCGTCGGCGCATCGGTGGCCCCGAAGAAGATCACCGGCTCGCTCGACGAGGCGTTGACATGCTCGACCCAGCAACCGCCTGGCACCGCCAGCGTGTCGAACTGGTCCCAGTCATAGCGTTCGCCATCGATGATCGAATGCCCCTTGCCGCGGAACGGCGACAGCAGCAGGCTCGCCGTCTCGCGCTGCGGCAGGGTCTTCTCGCCGGGCCGCAGCATCTGCACATAGAAATTGATCGTCTGGAAAACCGGACCGCCGGTGGTCGGGTCGGCATAATCGACGACAAGGCCTTCGTGCGGATCGCCGTCCCAGTCCTTGTGCGCATCGAGCAGCGCTTCCATCTTCTCCCAGCGATAGACATACATCGGCGAAGACAGTCCGCCGCCGCGCTTGTGATCGACGAAGCGCGGCAGCATGCCGCCTTCGCCATAGACACTTTGCGAATAGTCGTCGGTGAAGCGGGCCGTCTGCACCTTCTTCTCGACTTCCTTGCCGTTCTCCATCTCGGTGTAGCGGTGATCGAAATGCACCGCGTGCAAGGTTTCCACCAGCGGCAGATCGAGGATCGAGAGATTGACCGCCTGCTCGCCGCCGACCGTGCCGTGATTGTGCCAGGCATCGTTCGGCGTCAGCACCATGTCGCCCGGCCCGAAGGTGACATCCTCGCCCTCGACGCCGGTGAAATTGCCCTCGCCGGTCAGCCCGAAGCGGATGGCGCTCGGCGAATGCTTGTGCGGCGGCATGATCTCGTCGGGATCGTTCAGGCGGTAGGCCGTATACATGGTCGAGACCGAGGCCCGCTTCGGCGCCAGGCCGGGATTGACCAGGATCAGCGAACGGCGCTCGCTGTCATCCATCGTCACCAATTGCGCGGCACGCTGCAGCAACGGCTCGATGTCGGTGTATTTCCAGACGAACGGCACCGCTTTCGGCGTCGCCATCAGCTGCTTGATCTCGTCGTGATCCACCCCTTCCGAGGTCGCCCAGAACGGGAACATGTTCTTGGCGTAAAGATCGTCGTACAGCCCTTTCAAGGCGGCCTTCTTGTTGCTGCTTCCGGTATCGCTCATCGTTGCAACCGACATATCAACCATCCTTTGCGGTCGAGATTTTGAATTAGAACCAGCTCAACCGTATCAAACTGGTTGAGACCCGCAACCATAAAATAGCCGGGGCTGGAAGAAATTTCCGACGCGCATCACAGCGCGTGGTCAACCAAGCTCAACCAAGCTATTTTTATCACAATTCTGTGGAAAAACAGATGTATAGACAGACGCGACGAATTTCACAGGCAGCATTGTTCATGCCTCTGGACCCGTCGTCTGCGGCTTTTCAACCAGATTAACGCTTGGTCAGGGCTGGCTCAGGCAGCCATCCGCTCCGCCCGGCGCGCGGCGCGGATGATATCGGCAGCCTTTTCGGCGATCATCAGCACCGCCGCATTGATGTTGCCGCTGACGAGATCGGGCATTACCGATGCATCGACGACCCGCAGACCCTCAAGGCCGTTGACCCGCAGTTGCGGATCAACCACCGCATCCGCATCGACGCCCATCCGGCACGTGCCGGCCGGGTGATGCACGGTGATCGAGGTGTTGCGGATATGCGCATCGATATCGGCTTCGCTCTGACAATCCGGCCCCGGCAGGAACTCGGCACCGACGAAAGGCTGCATCGCCGGCTGTGCCGCCAGGGTGCGCGCCACCTTGATCCCGGCGCGCAATGATTGCCAATCGCGGTCCGAAGACAGGAAGTTCTGATGGATTTTCGGTGCGGCGAGCGGATCGGAGGAGGTCAGCGCCACATGCCCGCGGCTTTCCGGCTGCGTCGCCACGATGCGGGTCGCGAACCCGTCCGCGAAAGGCTGCTTGAACGGCGGCAGATAAGGCCAGGCGGCAAGCGGTGCGGCGGTGAACAGCAATTGCACATCCGGCACCGGGCGATCGGCGTCGCTCTTCAGGAAGGCCACCACGCCGCCCGGAACATCGGCGGAAAATCCCTTGCCGGTCAGATAGGTCTTGAGAAAATCCAGGCCGATGCGGTCGGCCCGCATCATGTGATGAAAGGGACCATTCTCGCGGCGGCGGTACATCAGGATGACCGACACGTGATCCTGCAGGTTGGCGCCGACGCCGGGCGATGAAACAATTGTTTCAATACCGTGCTCGGCCAGTTGCGCGCTCTCGCCGATGCCCGACAGCATCAACAGTTGCGGCGTGTTGATGACACCGCCCGAGAGGATGACCTCGCAGCGCGCGCCGACATGGGTGATCTGCTCGCCGCGGCTGTATTCGAGTCCGGTGGCGCGGCCGTTTTCCATCACCACCCGGCGCGCCATCGCACCGGTCACCACCTTGAGGTTCTGCCGCTTCATCGCCGGCCGCAGATAGGCAGAAGCCGCCGAGGCCCGCCGCCCTTCGGAAATGGTCATCTGCAAGCGGCTGAAGCCTTCCTGTTCGGCCCCGTTATAGTCCTCGGTCTGCGGATATCCCGCCTGCCGGCTAGCCTCCGCGAAGGCATCGATCAGCGGATCTTCGTAGCGACAATGCTGCGTTCTCAGCGGCCCTTCGCCGCCGCGATAGGCATCGGCGCCGCCCTCCCAGCTCTCCGTCTTCTTGAAATAGCGCAGCACCGATTCGTACGACCAGTCGCGCAGCCCCGCGGCGGCCCACCGATCGTAATCCCGGCGGTTGCCACGCACATAGGCCATGGCATTGGTCGAGGAGCAGCCGCCGATCACCTTGCCGCGCGCGCATTCGACGCTGCGTCCGCCGACATTCGCTTCCGGCTCGCAGAAATACATCCAGTCATGCCGGCGCTCGGTCAGGATCTTGCCCCAGCCGAGCGGGATATGGATCATCGGATCGCGATCCCAGTCGCCCGCCTCGATCAACAACACCGAGATGTCGGCATCCTCGGTCAGGCGATTGGCAAGCACGCAGCCGGCCGAACCCGCCCCGACGATCACATAGTCGAATGTCTCGGAAAACGGCATGCACATCCCCGCGGTACGGCTGTCGGAACCATCCCGGACCGCCTGTTTCAACCAAAGTCAACCATGCGCTTGACGCGATTGTCAACCAAGAAAAAACCAGTTAGTGTGGTTGAGAATTGAATCATCCTTCGGCGACGCTATCTGTGCAGCGAACCGAACAGCGCGCCACCAGCGCCAACCAACCGCGACCAAGGAGACAGGGCTTTGACCAATTTCGATGAAGCTTCCACGAAGGGGTCAGTGGATGAAATTGTCGAGGCCGTGAGGCAGTTGCAACGCACCGACGGCACCTTGCCGTCCGAACGCGCATTGGCCGAGCGGCTGCAGGTCAAACGGCACCAGTTGCGCAAGGCGCTCGTGCATCTGCGCGAGACCGGCGATGTCGAGGTGCCGCGCCAGCGCGGCAGCGGCACCGGCCGCGCGCCGATGAACGAAGATCTCGTGCGCATTACCAATCCGCTGGAAATCCTTGAGCTGCGCATGCTGCTTGAACCGGGTTTCGCGCGCCTTGCCTCCCTGCGCGCCACGGCCCTGGAAATAAAGGCCATCAAGGCGGCCGCGGCAACGCCGGCGGACGCCAGTTCGGGCGAAGCCGATTTGAGTTTTCACCTGGCCGTGGTCAGCGCCGCCCGCAACCACCTGGCGCGCGAATTCTACAAGATGCTGCGTAATGTCGGGGTTGATACGCGGGTGCGCGTCGCCTCGTCCTCGCCGACCACCTGCCCGAAACGCATCGCCCAGCGCGACGCCGAGCATCGCCGCATCGCCAATGCCATAGCCAAGCGCGATCCCGACGCTGCCGAGGCCGCGATGCGCGAACATCTGCTCTCGGTCGAGCAGCAGATCAACGATCGGGCACGGGCCTTTGCCGCCTGAGCGCGGCAGGACCTCTCCGCACATGCTTTTCAGCGGTGAATTTGCGTGACGCGCCATTTCGACTGGCTGGTGCTTGGTGCCGGCTCCGCCGGTTCCGTGATCGCCCGCCGTCTGAGCGACGATCCTGGTCTTTCGGTAGGCCTCGTCGAGGCCGGAGGCTTTCCGGCAGATCCCGATATCGACGATCCCCTGCAGTGGCCGGCCTTGCCGGGCCGGGCGTTCGACTGGGCCTACAGAACCGAGCCGCAGCCGCACACCGCCGATCGCTGTCACGACTGGCCACGCGGCCGGCTTGTCGGCGGATCGAGCTGCATGCATGCCATGGCGCATGTGCGCGGCCACCCCGAAGATTTCGAGCCCTGGCGCCACGCCGGCGGCGACCGCTGGTCCTACGCCTCCCTGCTGCCCGCCTTTACGAGGAGCGAATCGTTCAGCGGCGGCGACACCAGCGGACGCGGCACCGACGGCCCGCTCGATGTCATCCTGCCAGATGACGCGGTCAGCCCTGTGGTGCGCGCCTACATGGCTGCCGGCAACGCGCTCGGCGCCCCCGAACTCGGCGATCACAACAGGGGGCGGCTCAATGGCACCGCGCCCAATTCGCTGACCCTCCGCAACGGCAGGCGTCTGAGCGTTGCCACCGCCTATCTCGACCCGCAGATCCTGGCGCGCGACAACCTCACGCTGCTCACCGAGCATCGTGTCGACCGGCTGCTGATCGAGGGGCCCAGGGCCACCGGCATCTTGGCCCGGCACACCGGCCAGCCGGTAACGCTTACCGCGGACCGCATCGTCATCTGCGCCGGCGCCATCGCCTCGCCAATGCTCTTGATGCGCTCGGGCATCGGCTCGGCCGATACGCTCAGGCAGATCGGCGTCGATTGCCGCTTCGACAGCCCGGAGGTGGGGCGCAATCTGCAGGATCACCTGCTCGTTCTCGGCAATGTCTATCGCGCCCGCCAATCGGTTCCACCCTCGCGCCTGCAGCACTCCGAATCGTTGATGTATCTCGACAGCTCCGATCTGAGCGCCCGCCACACGCAGCCGGATATCGTTTTGGCCTGCGTCGTGGCGCCGTCTGCCGCGCCGGGCTTTGAAACCCCGCCCTATGGTACCGCCTACACGCTGCTATGCGGCGTGACGCATCCCGCCAGCCGTGGTGTCGTCAAGCCAGGCAGCGCCGATCCGGACCAGCCGCCGCTCATCGATCCGCACTATCTGTCGACCGATCATGACCGCGCCACCTTCCGTACAGCCTTGCAGCTTGCCCGTCAGCTCGGCCATCACAAGGCACTCGAGGCGTGGCGCGACTGTGAAGTTCTGCCCGGAGCGGACATGCGTTCGGACGCCGAACTCGATGCCTTCATCGCCCGCACCGCCTCGACCCATCATCACCCGTGCGGCACCTGCCGCATGGGCCGCGATGAGACCGCCGTCGTCGACCCCGACTTGCGCATCAACGGCCTCGGCAACGCCTTCATCGTCGATGCGTCGATCATGCCGGCCATCCCCAGCGGCCCGATCAATGCCGCTGTTGTCGCCATCGCTGAGCACTGGGCGGCCGGTCTAAAAACGCCCTGAGCGCGACGCGGCAGCAAGAGCCGCGGCGGGCTTTATTCTTTCACGAGTGAATATCTAAATGCCGGATTGGGTTGTTTCGGCGGCCGTAGAACGCTACGCCGGAAGCTACAGCGCCGAACATGGCATCGGCCGCCGCAACCAGGCCTATTTTGACCGCTACACACCCGCCGCACTTCGCCGCATCGCCGCCGGATTGACAGGCACATTGACACAAGGTTCCTTCGCCGCGGTCCGCTTCCAGACAGAGCCCGGGCGCGATACACCAGGACAGCAACTGAATAAATGACGGAGCATTCCATGGCCCAATCACTCGATCTCAAGCACGAAACGGTTACCCTCATGCAGCGGCTCGGCGTTTCTGCCGATGTTCTGTCCGGCGGCGACATGCCGACCTACTCTCCGGTCAGCGGCGCCGAAGTGGCACGTCTCAAGACCTGCTCGGCAGAAGAGTGCAACGCGGCCATCGAGGCCGCGCACACCGCCTTTTCCGCCTGGCGGCTGGTTCCGCCACCGCGCCGCGGCGAGTTGATCCGCCTGCTTGGCGAGGAACTGCGCGCCGCCAAGGCCGACCTCGGACGGCTCGTTTCGATCGAGGCCGGCAAGGTCCCCCTCGGAAGGCGAAGGCGAGGTTCAGGAGATGATCGACATCTGCGATTTTGCCGTCGGTCTGTCGCGTCAGCTTTACGGTCTGACCATCGCCACCGAACGCCCCGGCCACCGCATGATGGAAACCTGGCACCCGCTCGGCGTCGTCGGTGTCATCACGGCGTTCAACTTTCCCGTCGCGGTCTGGTCCTGGAATACGGCGCTGGCGCTCGTCTGCGGCAATGCGGTCGTCTGGAAACCGTCGGAAAAGAGCCCGCTGACGGCGCTGGCCTGCCAGGCCGTGCTTGACCGCGCTCTGGCCCGCTTCGGCGATGCGCCGGACAACCTCTCGCAGGTCTTGATCGGGGACCGGGTTGTCGGCGAGGCGATCGTTGACCATCCGAAGGTGGCGCTGGTATCGGCAACCGGCTCGACCCGCATGGGCCGCGAGGTCGGACCCCGCCTGGCGCGCCGTTTCGCCCGCTCAATTCTGGAGCTTGGCGGCAACAATGGCGGCATTGTCGGACCCACCGCCGACGTCGATATGGCGCTGCGGGCCATTGCCTTCGGCGCCATGGGCACCGCCGGCCAGCGCTGCACCTCGATGCGCCGGCTGTTCGTGCACGAGAGCCTGTACGATGCGCTGGTGCCGCGCCTGAAAGCCGCCTATCAGAGCGTCTCCATCGGCAGCCCGCTGGAAACCGATGCCCTTGTCGGCCCGTTGGTCGACAAGGCGGCCTATGACAATATGCAGAAAGCACTCGAGGCGGCCCGCGCCGAGGGCGCTACGGTGACCGGCGGCGAACGCATCACCGATGCGGGCCCTGAGACGGCCTATTATGTCCGTCCGGCGCTCGTCGAAATGCCGCGCCAAACCGGGCCGGTGCTCGAGGAGACCTTCGCACCGATCCTGTATGTCATGAAATATGATGATTTCGACCAGGCGCTGGCCGATCACAATGCCGTCGCGGCTGGATTGTCTTCATCGATCTTCACCCGCGACATGCAGGAGGCGGAACGCTTTCTCTCCGCCGATGGCTCCGATTGCGGCATCGCCAATGTCAATATCGGCACGTCCGGTGCGGAAATCGGCGGCGCTTTCGGCGGTGAGAAGGAAACCGGCGGCGGACGCGAATCCGGCTCGGACGCGTGGAAGGGCTACATGCGCCGTGCCACCAACACGATCAATTATTCCCGCGATCTGCCGCTCGCACAGGGCGTCTCCTTCGACATCGGTTGATAACCAATGGCGCTGCACACAAGCCAACGGGAGACGGGCGCAACGCCCGCTCCCCACCTCGCCGAGCCGGCCTCGGCAGCCTGCCGGCGGCTGATCTGAGATGCCGGCCGTGGAGGAAGCAGCGCAGAACGCCGCACTCCATTCCAGCCTGTGGGCCCGGACGGCGCGCGAACAGTTCGATGCGCCGCCCCTGACGCGCAACCACGCGGTCGATCTGCTGGTGATCGGCGGCGGCTTTACCGGCACGGCCGCGGCGCTTGAAGCGGCAAGACGCGGCGCCTCGGTTTGCCTTCTGGAGGCCGAAACGGTCGGACATGGCGGTTCCGGCCGCAATGTCGGGCTGGTCAATGCCGGCCTGTGGCTCCCGCCCGATGCGGTGCTGAAAGCGCTCGGTGACAAGGAGGGCGGGCAGCTGGTCTCGGTTCTTGGGCAAGGGCCGCAGAAGGTGTTTTCCTTAATCGAGCGCGAAGCGATCGACTGCGAGCCCGTGCGCCGCGGCACGCTGCATCTCGCCCATGCGGCGAAGGGTCTTGCCGATCTCAGAAAGCGCCTTCGCCAGGGCAATCGACACGGCGCCCCGCTGTCGATCCTCGACCCGGCCGAAACCGCCCGCCGCACCGGATCCGGCGCCTTTCTCGGCGCCCTCTTCGACCCGCGCGCCGGCACTATTCAGCCGCTCGCCTATTGTCGCGGCCTGGCCCGCGCCGCCACAGCGCACGGCGCTCAGGTCCATGAACAGTCGCCGGTCACCGCGCTGACACGCAGCAATGACACCTGGTGTGTTGTGGCCAATGGATGCACGGTGCGCGCCGGACACGTTCTGATTGCCACCAACGCCTACCATTTCGGCTTCGAAGAACCCTGCAAGCCGGCCTATGTCGCATTCAACTACTGCCAGTTCGCCACCGTTCCGATCCCGCCCGACATGCGCCGCACCATCCTGCCCGGCGGTGAGGGCTGCTGGGATACGGCCATGGTGATGTCATCGATCCGCATCGACGGCGCCGGACGGTTGATCGTCGGCGGGGTCGGCAGCCTTGAAGTGCGCGGCGCCTCGGTCCACCACGCCTGGGCCCGGCGCAAGCTGCGCGCCCTTTATCCGGCCCTGGCCGATATTGCCTTCGAGCAGGCCTGGAGCGGCCGCATCGCCATGACATCCGATCATATTCCGAAGATCGTCGCCTGCGGGCACAATGCGCTGGCCTGTTTTGGTTATTCCGGGCGCGGCATCGCGCCGGGGACCCTGTTTGGCACACAGGCTGCGACGGCGCTGCTTGACGGCGACCCCGGGTGCCTGCCGCTCCGGCCTGTCGACAGCCACGTCGAGCGTTTCGCCGGCGCCCGTGCGGGCTATTACGAATTTGGCGCCAAGCTGATTCATGGCCTGTCGGCACGCCGCCGACCCGTCTGAGCGGTCTCCGGCGAAAGCCCGGTCTAGGCGTTACCGGACAGGGCGATCTCCAGACCATCGGTGCCGACCGTCAAGGGCCCGGCCCAGTGCTTGCGCACTTCCTCGACCCAGCTCTGGTTCGTGATCTCGGGATCATCGGCCGGCACCAGGTGGTTGAGAACGAGATGCCGCACCTGCGCACTGGCCGCAAGACGCCCGACATCGGCAGCCAGCGTATGACTGGCCATCAGATGGTCCCGCAGGCGCGCACCATTGCCGGTCCGCGCCACCAGTCGGTCGACGCCTGCCGGGTGCATCGCCTCATGCACCAGAATGTCGGCCTCACGCGCGAAATCGGCGAGCGGCGGGAAATAGGCCGTATCGGCGGAGAACACGATCGACCGGCCACCGAAGACGAATTTGAGCGCAAAACAATCGTCCACCGGCGGATGATCGACCCGCAAGGCCTCCACGCCGAGATCGCCCTCGCCGAGCACCGGCCCTTCGCCGCGCTCTTCGATCATCACCAAATCGCGCAGATCCGGTCGTCCCTCATCAATGATCCGCAACTCGATATCAAAGGTCATCGACTGGCAGAACCCATCCCAGACGGCGCGCGTCCCAGGCGGGCCGAACACGCGAACGCGCTGCGCCAGTCCCGCCGTCCAGGCCGTGTGCAACAGTGGCCCCAGTTCCAGGACGTGGTCGGAATGCAGATGCGTGATGAAGATCAGATCGATGCGCGGCAGCGCCACGCCCGCATCGACAAGGCCACGCGCCACGCCGAGCCCGCAATCAATGACGATCCGGCGCCCGCCGATCTCGAGCAGGCTGGCGGTCGGCGACGGGCCGCCGGGACGGATGGCCGGCCCGCCCTTGGTGCCGAGCAGCACAAGGCGGTCGCCCGAAATCCGCTGCGGCTGCGCTGCGGCTGCATTCACAGCCTCAGGCGTCCCTGCCCTTGCCGCTCAGCCACGGCAGCACGGCGGAAAAATCGCGCCCCTTGCCGCCCTCGCCGACAAAGGCCTCGTAGATCTCGGTCGCATGCTGGCCGAGCGGCGTCGGCGCATTCGCCGCGGCGGCCGCCTGCTGTGACAGGTTGAGATCCTTGAGCATCAGGTCGGCGGCAAAACCCGGCTTGTAGTCATTGTCCGCCGGGCTTTGCGGGCCGACGCCGGGCGCCGGACAATAGGTGTTGACCGACCAGCACGAGCCCGATGAAGTCGACACCACATCGAACATCTTCTGCCGGTCGAGGCCGAGCTTGTCGGCCAGCGCGAATGCCTCGCACACGCCGATCATCGAGATGCCGAGAATCATGTTGTTGCAGATCTTTGCCGCCTGACCGGCGCCCGCCTCACCGCAATGCACGGCTTTCTGACCCATGATGTCGAACAGCGGCGCCGCCTTCGCAAAGGCCGCGTCCGATCCACCCGCCATGAACGTCAGCGTGCCAGCAGCCGCGCCACCGATACCGCCGGACACCGGTGCATCCACTGAAAGCAGCCCGGCCTTGGCGGCAAGCTCATGCGCGGCGCGGGCACTGTCGACATCGACGGTCGAACAATCGATGAAGCTGGCCCCCGGCGCCCCGGCCGGCACGATCTCCTCATACACCGATCGCAGGATCGCGCCGTTCGGCAACATGGTGATTACCGCCTCCTTGCCGTCCACCGCGTCCACCGCCGAGGCCGCCATTTTGACGCCGTCGACGCTGACTCCGGCCACGTCGAAGCCGGTCACCTCGTGGCCGGCCCTGGCCAGATTGACGGCCATCGGGGCCCCCATATTGCCCAGTCCGATAAATCCGATCCGCATAGCTTGCTCCCGTCTGCGCCTGTCTCAACCCGTTCCGTAGTGCCGCCGGTCTTAAAGCTCGATATCGCCGCCCGGCGGTTCCGCCAGCATGGAGGCGACATCCTCCTGCGTCACTGCTTCAAGTCCCGGCTTGGAGAATTTCGGCTGCCGGTCCTTGTCGATCACCGCGGCGCGGATGCCTTCGAGAAAATCACCATGCTCCATGCAGCGCGAGGAGAAGCGGTATTCGCGCTTCAGCGAATCTTCCAGCGTCAGATCGGTCCGCGAGGCACGCACCATCTCGAAGGTGCAGGCCAGCGAGATCGGCGAGCCGCCGCGAATGGCCTTGGCGGCCTTGGCGGCCCACTCCTCGTCCCGGCTTTCAAGCATCCTCAGGCAGTCGAGCGCCGATCCCTGCTCGAACACCTCGTCGACATCGACTTCGATAGCCGCAAGCCGCCCTTCCGGCGGCTCCCCGGCAAAGTCCTCGATCACCGCCGGGTCGCCACTGTCGAGAAGCGCCGCGCGCAAGGCCTCGAGCCTGTCCAAAGGCACATAGCTGTCCGCAAAACCGGCATAGATGGCATCTGCCGCGCCGAGCCGGGTGCCGGTCAGGCCGAGATACTCGCCGAGCCGGCCGCGCGCCCGCGCCAGAAGAAAGGTGCCGCCAACGTCCGGGATCAGGCCGATCGCACATTCCGGCATTGCCAGCATCGTCGTGTCGGTGACAATGCGGTGGCGCCCATGCGCCGACAAGCCGACACCACCGCCCATCACGATGCCATGCATCAGTGCCACGAAGGGCTTCGCATAGCCGGCGATCTTCGCATTGAGCCGGTATTCGTCAGCCCAGAAACGCCGCGCGTAATCGTAGTCGCCGTCCTTGCCATGCCGATACATCGCCTGGATATCGCCGCCGGCGCAGAACGCCTTGTCGCCCGCCGCGTCAATCAGCACCATCGCGATGTCCGGATCATCGCGCCATGCATCGAGCGCCTCTTCGAGCGCCAGCACCATATCGTAGGTCAGCGCATTCAGCGCCTTCGGCCGGTTCAGCGTGACATGCCCGACACGTCCTTCAACCTTGATCAGAATGTCCTTGTCTTCACTCACGCCTGACGCTCCTGCAACATGGCCCGCGATACGATCAATCGCATGATTTCATTGGTTCCCTCGAGAATCTGATGCACGCGCAGATCGCGCACGATCTTCTCGATGCCGTAGTCGGCGAGATAGCCATAGCCGCCATGCAACTGCAACGCCTGATTGGCGACGTCGAAGGCCTGATCGGTGACCAGCCGTTTCGCCATGGCGCAGTATTTGCTCGCATCCGCCGCCTGCTGATCGAGCTTCCAGGCCGCCTGGCGCAGGAAGGTCCGGGAGGATTGCAGCGCGATCTCCATGTCGGCGAGGCGGAACTGCAGCGCCTGGAACTGATCGAGCGGCTGACCGAAGGCCTTGCGTTCGCCCATATAGGCCAGCGCCTTGTCGAGCGCCGATTGGGCGCCACCAAGCGCACAGGCGGAAATGTTCAGCCGGCCGCCGTCAAGCCCCTTCATGGCGTAGCGGAACCCGGCGCCTTCTTCGCCAAGCAGGTTGCCGGCATCCACCCGGCAATTATCGAAGAGCACATCCGAGGTGGGCTGGGCGCGCCAGCCCATCTTGTCTTCCGGCGCGCCGAAGGACAGGCCGGGCGCATCGCTTTCCACCAGCAGCGTCGAGATCCCTTTCGGGCCCGAACCGCCGGTGCGGCACATCACCAGGTAGACATCGGAATAGCCGCCACCGGAAATGAATGCCTTGCTGCCGTTCAGCACATAGCCTTCATTGCTGCGCTCGGCCTTGGTGCGCAAAGCCGCCGCGTCCGAACCCGAACCCGGCTCGGTCAGGCAGTAGGAGGCGATCGTTTCCATCGAGATGATCTTTGCCAGCCACTTGGCCTTGAGCTCTTCCGATCCCCAACTCGCCACCATCCAGGCGCACATATTGTGGATCGACAAGAACGCCGCGACCGAGGGACAGGCCTGCGACAGGGACTCGAAGATCAGCGTCGCGTCAAGCCGCGACAGGCCCGAGCCGCCATCCTCTTCCGGCACATAGATGCCGCCGAGGCCAAGGCCCGCCAGCGCCTCGAAGATCTCGCGCGGAATGGTGCCCTGCTGTTCCCATTCATGAGCATGCGGGGCAATCTCCGCGGCGCCGAATTCACGCGCCATCTCGTAGAAGGCGCCCTGTTCTTCACTCAGTGCAAAATCCACGTCATTCCCTCCCGCTTGGTATTTGCGACCTGTCGGAGAACCCGCTCCCCGGCGCGGCCAGTTCGCGCCGGGTTGTGGTTTTCCGGCTCACGGCCAGGATCAGGACCCTAGTTCATGGTCGGAATGACGAACTCCGCGCCTTCCTTCACACCCGACGGCCAGCGGGAGGTCACTGTCTTGGTTCGGGTATAAAAGCGGAATGCGTCGGGGCCGTGCTGGTTGAGATCGCCGAAGCCCGATTTCTTCCAGCCGCCGAAGGTATGATAGGCGAGCGGCACCGGGATCGGCACATTGACGCCGACCATGCCGACATTGATGCGGCTGACGAAATCGCGGGCCGCATCGCCGTCACGGGTGAAGATCGCCGTGCCGTTGCCATAGTCGTTTTCCATCGGCAGGCGCAGCGCTTCCTCGTAATTCTCGGCCCGCGCCACGCACAGCACCGGACCAAAAATCTCCTGCTTGTAGATGTCCATGTCGCGGGTGACACGATCGAACAGGCAGCCGCCAACGAAATAGCCGTTTTCATAGCCCTGCATCGAAAAATCGCGGCCATCGACGACAAGCTCGGCACCCTGCTCGACGCCGGAATTGACAAGGCCCAGTACCCGGTCGCGCGCCTGCGCCGTCACCAGCGGGCCGAAGTCGACATCATTGCCATCCGTATAGGGGCCGATCTTCAGCGCCTCGACACGTGGCGCCAACTTTTCCACCAGCCGGTCGGCGGTCGCATCGCCAACGGGGACCGCCACCGAAATCGCCATACAGCGTTCGCCAGCCGCACCGTAGCCTGCCCCGACCAGCGCATCGACCGCCTGGTCGAGATCGGCATCGGGCATGATGATCATGTGGTTCTTGGCGCCGCCGAAACACTGCACGCGCTTGCCGTTCGAGCAGCCACGTCCGTAAATATACTCGGCGATCGGCGTCGAACCGACGAAACCGATGGCCATGATCAGCGGATGATCGAGAATCCCGTCGACCGCCTCCTTGTCGCCATTGACCACGTTGAGGATACCGTCCGGAAGGCCGGCTTCGCTCATCAGCTCGGCGAGCATCAGCGGCACAGAGGGATCGCGTTCCGACGGCTTGAGGATGAAGGCATTGCCCGCCGCAATCGCCGGGCAGAACTTCCACATAGGGATCATTGCGGGAAAATTGAACGGCGTGATGCCGGCCACGACGCCGAGCGGCTGGCGCAGCGAGTACATGTCGATCCCCGGTCCGGCGCCCTCGGTGAATTCGCCCTTGAGAAGATGCGGCGCGCCGAAGCAGAATTCCGCCACTTCCAGGCCGCGGATGATGTCGCCCTTGGCATCGGGAATGGTCTTGCCGTGCTCCCGCGACAGCGCTTCGGCGAGCTTGTCCATGTTCTGATGCAGAAGATCGACGAATTTCATCAGCACCCGCGCCCGCTTCTGCGGGTTGGTCGCCGCCCAGCCGATCTGTGCCTCAGCGGCGATCGCCACCGCTTCATCCAGTTCGCTGCCATTGGCCAGCGGCACCTTCGACTGCACTTCGCCGGTTGCCGGATTGTAGATGTCCGCAAAACGGCCCGAACGGCCCTTCACATGCTTGCCGCCGATATAATGGGTGAGTTCGTCCATGCCTGCATCCTCCCGAATGATCAGCCGGTCGAGCGCCACTCCGGGACGGGGGATCGACCGGCACATTTCTGCTCGGCCGCCACAGTGCAGCCGAAAGGAGTGCAATTCAAGCCGCGATTCTCGGCATCCGTTGTGCAGAATTTATAGTTCGGGCGAGGTCAGCCGCCCGGATTGCGCCGTGCAGCCAAGCTCCGGCGAACTAGTCCGCCGCGTCGATCACCGCGCAGGCCATCTGCGCCATCAGCGGCACCGACTTGCCGATCTCGCGGGCCCGCTCGGGGTTCGAGGCATTGCCGTCGAGCGCCCGCTTGTAAACGCCTTGCAGAATCGAGGCCAGCCGGAAGAAGGAGAAGGCGATGTAGAATGGCCAGTTGTCGATCCTCGCACCGGTGCGCTCGGCATAGCGCGCCACATATTCTTCCTCGCTCGGAATCCCGAGTTCGGCGCGGTCGAGGCCGCCCAGGCCCTTGAACCCGCTGTCGTGTGGCAGCCGCAACTGCATGCACTGATAGGCGAGATCGGCGAGCGGATTGCCGAGCGTCGACAGTTCCCAGTCGATCACCGCCAGGACCTCCGGCTCGTGCGCCGCGAAGATCATGTTGTCGAGGCGGAAATCGCCGTGCACCACCGAGGCGGCACCCTCATCATCGACGAGATGATCGGCAAGCCAGGCCATCAGCCGGTTCATGTCCGGCAGATCCTCGGTCTTGCTGTTCACATACTGCTCGCTCCAGCGCTTGACCTGCCGCCCGAAATAATTGCCGGGCCGGCCGAAATCCGCAAGCTCCGCCTGTTCCGGGTCCACCATGTGCAACTTTGCCAGCGTTGCATTCATGGCGTCATAAATGCCGCTGCGGTCGGCATTCGACATTCCCGGCAGCGTCGGATCCCAAAAGATCCGGCCCTCAACCAGTTCCATGACGAAATACATGCGCCGGATGGCGCTGTCTTCACCGGCCAGCGCCAGCATCTTCGGCACCGGCACGCCGGCGGCGCCGAGCGCTTTCATGACGCGATATTCGCGATCGACCTGATGCGCCGATTTGAGAAGCTGTCCGGGCGGCTTGGCGCGCATCACATAGGTGCCGCTGTCGGCGACCACCTTGTAGGTCGGATTGGATTGGCCATCGCTGAATTTTTCCAGCGCATGCAGGCCGGAGAAACCGGGAACGATCTCGTGCAATTCGTCGGCGAGCGCCTCGAGATCGAATGTGCTGGTGTCCGTATCCATCAGTGGGCGTCCTGAAACAGCGTGATGCCGTGACTGACCGACAGGCCGCCATCAATCGGCAGGATGGCACCGGTGATATAGGCGCCGGCTTGCGAGCACAGATAGATCGCCGCACCGGCAATGTCTTCCGGCGCACCGATGCGCCCCAGCGGTACATTGGCGCTGACCTTGTCCACCTGATCCTCGGTGGTCGTGGCAAAGGCGGTCATCTTGGACTGAAACGGGCCCGGCGCAAAAGCGTTGACGGTAATGTGCCGACCGGCGAATTCCTCGGCCAGGATGCGCGTCAGCTGGTGCACCGCCGCCTTCGAGGCGGAATAGGAATAGGCACCGTCGGCAAGCGGCGCATCGCCCATGATCGAGCCGAGATTGATGATGCGTGCCGGATCATCGGCCGATGCCGAAGATTGCAACAGCGGCATCAGCTCGCGAGTCAGATGAAACAGGCCGGTGACATTGACGTTCATGACGCGCGCCCATGCGCTGTAGGGAAACTCTTCGAACGGCGCCCCCCAGGATGTGCCGGCATTGTTGATGAGAATATCAAGCCGTTTCGTGCGGCCCTGCACCGCCGCCGCCAGATCCGCGACACCCTCCTCGCTGCCGACATCTCCGGCAAAACCTTCGGCAGAACCGGCCAGCCCCAGCGCGTTGATCTCGCCGGCAACCGCCTCGCAATCGCCACCCTTGCGCGATGCGATCAGGACATGCGCACCGGCGCTGACCAGGCCCGTGGCAAGCATCCGGCCGATCCCGGTCGCGCCGCCGGTGACCAGCGCCACCTTGCCCTCGAGGCCGAAAAGGTTTCCGAGATAGGTCTGTGCGGCCGCGTTCATAAAGGAAATCTCCACATGCATTCCGGTGAAGGCCACCAGAGCGCCAATTGACAACATACTCCATAGTATGTTCATCTTGCCCGGCTTCGCAAGCCCCGATGCAATTTCAATCCGCCGGGCGCACGACCGGCCGGGATGCCGGGCAAGGATAACGCATTTCCGATGACTTCGCCGGCCAAACCGCACCGATACCGCCGCCAGCAGGACAGCCAGCTCTCGCGTCTGGAAATCCTCAAGGGCGCCGCCCTGTGCTTTCAAAGGCATGGATTCGCGGCGACGAGTCTCGACGCGGTCGCTGCCGCCATCGGCTCCACCAAGGGCCGCATCTACCACCACTATGCCTCCAAGGCGGACGTCTTCTTCGATGTCTACCGCGCCGGCATGGCGGCCAATTTCGAAGCCATCGAACCGCTCATCACCGCCGCCATGCCACCGGGAGATCGCCTGGCCGCGATGTGCCGCGCGCATGTCATGTCGGTCATCCGCACCCAGCCCTTCCAGAAGGTGGTCGCCGAAGGGGTCGAATTGATGCGGCGCAGCGCCCTGCCGGCCCGCGAACATGCCACCCTGGAAGAACTGGCCGGATTGCGCGACGCCTACGCCGAACATTTTCTCGCCGCCCTGCAGGCCGCGCGGCGCAGCGGCGACATTGACTTCCTCACGCCGAAGATCGCCCTGAACCAGCTGTTCAGCGCTCTCAACGGCCCGATCACCTGGTACACCCCGCGTCCCGGGCAGGACGATGCGGCCATTTCTGCCCTGGCTGACGAATGCACGTCCTACAGCCTGCGCATGCTCGCTCACGGCGGCCAAACTCCGGTGCCGGGCGCAAAAGCGCGCCCGCAAAACAAGGTATGAACTTATGAAAGCGATCATCTGCAATCAGTACGGATCCGTTGACGATCTGGTTTACGGCGAACGGCCCGACCCGCAGCCCGCCGCCGATGAGGTCGTCATTGCCACGCAGGCCGCCGGCGTGAATTTCCCCGATGGCCTGCTCGTCAAGGGCCTCTATCAGGCCCGCCCCGAAACCCCCTTCGTTCCGGGCATGGAAGCCGCCGGAACCATTTGCGCGGTCGGCGACAAGGTCACCGGCCTGAAGGTCGGCGATCGCTGCGTCGCAACCGTTGCCCTCGGCGGCTACGCGGAAAAACTGGCCGCAGCGCAGGACAGCGTCTTCAAGATGCCGGACTCGATGCAATACGGTGAAGCCTGCGCCTTGATGTGCGCCTGGGGCACGTCGCACTATGCGCTCAAGCAGCGCGGCGCCCTCAAGGCCGGCGAAACGCTGGTGGTGCTCGGCGCTGCAGGCGCCACCGGCATCGGGGCCATCCAGTGCGGCAAGGCGATGGGCGCCCGCGTCATCGCCGTCGCATCCTCGCAAGCCAAGCGCGACACCTGCCTGAAAGAGGGCGCCGATGCCGCCCTGCCCTACGACGATCTCAAGACTGCGCTGAAGGAAGCCACTGGCGGCAAGGGCGCCGATGTTGTCTTCGATCCGGTTGGCGGGGCGGCATTTGACGCGGCCAGCCGAGCCATGGCGCGGCATGGCCGTTACCTGGTCATCGGCTTCGCCTCCGGCGAAATCCCGAAACTGCCCGTCAATATTGCCCTTCTGAAGGAATTTTCCCTGGTCGGCGTGTTCTGGGGCGCCTTCACCCGGCATCAGCCGCGTGCCTTCGCCGACAACATGCGCGAGCTGTTCGCCTGGCATCAGGAAGGCAAGGTGCGGCCGCATGTCGAGGGCGAATGGCCGCTTGCCGAAGCGCCAGCGGTTCTCAACCGCATCCTCGAGCGCGGCGCCATCGGCAAATCGATTCTCGTGCCGTAAACCGACTTGGCGCGTCCGCTCCGCCTGCGCCGCACCTTTTCTGTCGATAGAGCCTGACGGGCAGCCATCAACGCCTGTTCTTGCGCTGCGTCATGTTGTAACCATCGGCTGTTGGTCCGAGAACCTGCCGCAGCGGAAGCTGCGCCAGGACCGGACGGGAGACTTTCGGAGAACGAAAAATGTCTATCAGAGATATTGTATTTATTGCCCTTTTTGCTGCCATCATTGCCGCCCTGGCGCTGTTTCCGCCAATCATCATTCCGTTGATCAACGTCCCGATTACCGCCCAGTCGCTCGGCATCATGCTCGCCGGCGGCGTGCTCGGCGCCACGCGCGGCGGCCTGTCGGTCATCCTGTTCCTCGTTCTTGTCGCCATCGGCCTGCCGCTGCTGTCGGGCGGGCGCGGCGGTTTCGCCGTCTTTTTCGGCCCGACCGGCGGCTATCTGATCGGCTGGATCGTCGCCGCTGTGGTGATCGGCTTTCTCACCGAACGCTTCTGGCACCGCCTGAATTATGTCTCCTCCTTTCTCATCTGCGTGTTTGGCGGCATTGTCGTTCTGTATGCCATCGGCATTCCGTGGAGTGCCGCCGTCGCCGACATCCCGGTCGCCACGGCCGCGGCCGGCTCGGCGCCGTTCATTCCCGGCGATATCGTCAAGGCCCTGATTGCCGCGGTGGTCATCGTTACCGTCAAGCGCTCCTATCCGCTGATCGAAGCCGAGCGCGCCGACCGCCCTTCGGCCGCCTGAGCCACGGACCGGGCGGGCGATGATCGTCTTTGAAAACGTGTCGGTCGCCAAGGGCGGCCGCCCGGTCCTGCATGACATCAATCTCACTCTTGGCGACCGACGTATCGGCATTATCGGCCGCAACGGCTCGGGCAAGAGCACTCTTGCCCGTCTGTTCAACGGGCTGGAAAAACCGACGCGCGGCCATGTCCGGCTGGGCTCCGCACCCGTGGCTCCAGACCAGGGCGCAGGCCCGGATCCAAAGGCAGGTGACAGCGCGGCGGACGCCTTGCGACATCTGCGCCGCCACGTCGGCTTCGTGTTTCAGAACCCGGACAACCAGATTGTCTACCCGATCGTCCGCGAGGATCTCGAATTCGGCCTGAAGAACCTGAAATTGCCGCCGGATGAACGGCGCCGGCGCATTAAGGCAACGATGCAGCGGCTCGGCATCGCCGAGCTCGCCGATCGCTTCACCCATGAACTCTCGGGCGGCGAAAAACAGCTTGTCGCCCTCGCCGGGGTTCTGGTGATGCAGCCGGCGATGATCGTTCTCGACGAACCGACAACGCTTCTCGATCTGTGGAACCGCCGCCGCTTGCTCACCGTCCTCGAAGCGCTCGAACAGCAGGTGGTGCTCGTCACCCACGACCTTGACCTGCTCGACGGGTTCGACCGGGTTCTCCTGATCGATGAAGGCAGGGTGATCGCCGATGGCCCGCCGCATGAGGTCACCGACCGCTACCGGTCGCTGGCGGCATGATCACCGATCTGTATATTTTCGGCGACACTGTCGTGCACCGGCTTGGCCCCGGCAAGAAGTTGCTGGCCTTGCTCGTTCTGTGCTCGCTGCTCTTCATCTTTGAAAGCTGGCTGGCCCTTCTCCCTGCTGCGCTTTTGGTGCTCGCCGGTTTCTGGCTCGCCGGCCTGAGCGCGCATCACGCTTTTGCAGCCCTGCGGCCGGTCCTGTGGATTCTTGCGGCGATCTTTCTCATCCAGCTGTTCTACAGCGGGGTTGTCGGCGCCGGCTTCGTCGTGATGCGCTTTGCCGTCCTAATTCTTGCCGCCAGCCTGGTTACCCTGACCACCCGCACCAGCGAATTCGTCGATGGCATCATGGCCGGCCTGCGCTATGCGCCCCGCTTCGTGCCACGCGAGAAGATCGCCCTTGCCATTGCCATGACCATGCGCTTCATCCCGCGCCTGCGCGCCCAGTTTGACGAGATCCGCGAGGCGCAGCGCGCCCGTGGCCTTGAGCGCAACCCGATCGCCCTGCTCGTGCCGCTGATCGTGCGCACCCTCAAGGACGCCGATGAGATCGCCCAGGCGATCGAGGCACGCTCGGTCGATTGAAACCGGCGGATGTCTCCTCATTTCGCGCACGAGACGCGAAACTTTCCTTCCGCCGCCACCGTCCTATCTTCGAGACAGGAGGCCAGACATGACATCAGCAACCGCTATGAGGGCGTTCTGCGCCGTAATTTTGCTCACGCTGTCCGCAGCCGCCGGCGGGATCACACTCGGTCCCGCTGCCGCCCAGGAGACGGGCAAGAGCGCCGTGGAGCTGGCACGCGAGGTGATTGACGGGCAGATCCAGGCCTTTCTGGAGGATGACATTGCCACCGCCTACAGTTTTGCCGCCCCCGATATCAAGGCCATCTATCCCACCGAGGAGCAATTCGGCGCCATGGTCCGCAAGGGCTATGGACCGGTGTTCCGGCCCGGAAATTATGCGTTTGGCCGCGCTCAGGAAGCGGGCGACGGCTCAATCATCCAGGAAGTTTTGATCTCGGCGCCGGACGGCAAGGACTGGACGGCGCTCTATGTCATGCAGCCGCAGCCCGACGGATCGCTGAAGATCAGAGGTGTCCACATGCTCCCCTCGGCCCCGACCGGAATCTGAGGCTGCCGACCAAGCCCACCGGCCAACCTCAGAGCGGCGGCAGATCGCCCCGTGCCCAGCCGGCCTGCATCTCCGCCGTAAAATCAGCAAAGCGGCCGGCTTCGATCGCCGCACGGGTTCCGGCCATAAGGTCCTGATAATAGGCGAGATTGTTCCAGGTCAGAAGCATCATGCCAAGCATTTCGTTCGAGCGCACCAGGTGATGCAGATAGGCGCGCGAATAATCGCGCGTCGCCGGACAGGCGCTGTCCGCATCGAGCGGCCGATGATCTTCCGCGTGGCGTGCATTCTTCAGATTGATCTTGCCGTGGCGCGTATAGGCAAGACCGTGCCGCCCGGCCCGGGTCGGCATGACGCAATCGAACATGTCGATGCCCTTGGCCACCGATTTGAGAAGATCGTCCGGTGTCCCGACACCCATCAGATAGCGCGGCTTCTCCTCAGGCAGCAGCGGACAGGTCACCGCCAGCATGTCGAGCATTACCTGTTGCGGCTCGCCGACAGCCAGCCCGCCGACCGCATAGCCCTTCAGATCGAGATCGCTGAGCACCCGCGCCGAGCGCTCGCGCAGACCGGCATTGTCGCCGCCCTGGACGATGCCAAACATCGCCTTGCCCGGCTGATCCCCGAAGGCGCGCTTGCAGCGCTCCGCCCAGCGCAGCGACAGTTCCATCGCCCGCTCGATCTCCGCTGCGCTGGCCGGCAGCGCGACACACTCATCCAGCTGCATCTGGATGTCGGAATCCAGCAGACCCTGGATCTCGATCGAGCGTTCCGGCGTCATTTCATGTTTCGAGCCATCGATATGCGACTGGAACGTCACCCCTGATTCACTCAGCTTGCGCAGGCTCGACAGCGACATCACCTGGAACCCGCCGGAATCGGTGAGGATCGGGCCGGGCCATCGCGCAAATTCGTGCAGGCCGCCAAGCCGCGCCATGCGCTCGGCACCCGGCCGCAGCATCAGGTGATAGGTGTTGCCCAGGATGATGTCGGCGCCGAGATCGCGCACCTGGTCCATGTACATCCCCTTCACCGTGCCCCCGGTGCCGACGGGCATGAAGGCCGGCGTGCGGATTTCACCGCGTGGCATGACGATCCGGCCGCGCCGCGCCGCGCCATCGCGCGCCAGCACATCAAAGGCAAAGGAGGGTGTGGACTGCATCATGGCGCTCCCCTGAACAGCAGGCTGGCATCGCCATAGGAATAGAAACGGTAGCCCGATGCAATGGCATGCTGATAAGCCGCCTTTATCGTCTCGGCGCCGGAGAAGGCCGACACCAGCATGAACAGGGTCGAGCGCGGCAAATGAAAGTTCGTCATCAGCACGTCGATGGCGCGGAATTGGTAGCCGGGGGTGATGAAAATGTCGGTGGCCCCGGACCACGGCCTGATGGTGCCGTCCGCCGATACGGCGCTTTCCAGTAACCGCAGCGAGGTGGTGCCCACCGAGACGATGCGTCCGCCCCTTGCCCGCACCTCGTTCAGCGCCGTCGCCGTGGCCTCGCTGACCACACCGATTTCCGCATGCATGCGATGCTCGCTGGTGTCTTCGGCCTTGACCGGCAGGAAGGTGCCCGCCCCCACATGCAGGGTCACGAAATGCTGCGAGACACCGCGTGCTTTCAGCGCCGCGAGCAGGTCCTCGGTAAAATGCAGCCCCGCCGTCGGAGCCGCCACGGCTCCGTCCTCGCGCGCATAGATGGTCTGGTAGTCGGTGCGATCGCGCGCATCCTCGCCGCGCTTGGAGGCAATATACGGCGGCAGCGGAATGTGTCCCGACGCCATGATGGCCTCGTCGAGCAACGGCCCCGAGAGATCGAAAATCAGCTCGATCTCGCCACCCTCGCCGCGCGGACCGGCAACAGCATCCAGCACCCCGGCAAGGCACGCTTCGCCGTCGCCGCCGAACCGCAGGCGGTCCCCTTCGCGCACCCGCTTGGCGGGACGCAGGAAAGCCTGCCATCGGTTCGCACCGGTGCGCATATGCAGCGTCGCCGAAATCCGCGTCCTGTTCTCACCGCGCCAGCGCTCGCCTTCAAGCTGCGCCGGAATTACCCTGGTATCGTTGAAAACCAGCGCATCGCCCGGTTCGAGCAGGGCGGGAAGATCGACCACCCGGTGATCGGCAAACCGGCCATCGGCATCAATCCGCAACAGCCGCGCACTGTCGCGCGGCTCGGCCGGACGCAGCGCGATCCGCTCTTCAGGCAGCTCGAAATCGAACAGGTCAACGCGCAAGATGCGACCCCGCGGTCAGAGAGTGGCGGATCGCGCCGCCACCCCGGTCTCAGGCGAATGCGCCCCTCAGGCGTCGGCCGCCACTTTCAACGACACGATCTTGTCGGGATCGACAACCGGCTCGCCACGCTTGATCTGATCGACATTGTCCATGCCCTCGATCACCTGGCCCCACACCGTATATTGCTTGTTGAGAAAACCGGCATCCTCGAAGCAGATGAAGAACTGCGAATTCGCCGAATTCGGGTTCTGCGCGCGCGCCATCGAGCAGACACCGCGTGCATGGTTCATGTTGGAAAATTCCGCCTTCAGGTCAGGCTTGTCGGAGGCGCCCATTCCGGCCCGGCGCGGATCGAAATTCGGCCCGCCGGACTTGCCGAACTTGACGTCGCCGGTCTGCGCCATGAAGCCGTCGATCACGCGGTGAAAGACCACGCCGTCATATTCGCCGGCCCGCGCCAGTTCCTTGATCCGCTCCACATGCCCGGGAGCCAGGTCCGGAAACATTTCGATGACGACATTTCCCTTTGTCGTTTCCATGATCAGGGCGTTTTCGGGATCTTTGATTTCGGCCATGCTGTTCTCCTAAATGGCTTTTGCGGGCGACGTTTCAGCCGCCGGCTTTCATGGTGATGATCTTGTCGGGGGCGCTGACCGCGCCGTTTGGCGGACTGCCGCGCTTGATTGCATCGACATGCTCCATCCCCGAAACCACCTCGCCGACAACCGTGTACTGGCCGTTCAGATGCTCTGCGGGCGCGAACATGATGAAGAATTGCGAATTGGCGGAATTCGGATCGGCGCTGCGGGCCATGCCGACGGTGCCGCGCTTGAACGGCTGGTCGGTGAACTCGGCGTTCAGATCCGGCTTGTCGGACCCGCCGGTGCCGGCCCGGCGCTCATCGTAACCGTCTTCCATGTCGCCGAATTGAACGTCACCGGTCTGCGCCATGAACCCTTCGATTACCCGGTGAAAGGCGACATTGTCATAGGCGCCGGCGGCAGCCAGTTCCGACAGGCGTTTCGCGTGCTTGGGCGCCTGATCGTTCAATTCGATGACCACCGGTCCGTCGGCCAGCTGCATGGTCAGCCGCTCGGCGGCCTGCGCCGCGCCCATGCCGCCTGAAAATGCAGTCAGGGACAGCGACAGCGCCACGGCCGTTGCCGCTGCGGTCAGATATTCACGTATGCGCATGAAAAACCTCCAATGCCGCCCGCTTGCGGGCGCTTGCGTGTGCCATACCGGGCGCCGCTTGGCAATGCCGCCACGCCGCCCTGGACAGGACCATTCGCCTTCAATCCGCCGTGCCGGCACGGCTCTGCATTGCCTTGAGCACGGCCCCGGGAACGAAGGCGCTGATGTCGCCGTCCATCGCCGCGATCTGCCGCACCAGCGTGGCGGTGATATGGCGATGCGCGCTACGCGCCGGAAAGAAAATGGTCTGCACCGCTGGCGCCATTTGCGCATTCATGCCGGCAATCTGCATTTCATAGTTGAAATCCGTCGTGTCGCGCAGGCCGCGGATCATCGCGACGGCGCCGGCTTTTTGGGCCGCCTCGACAGCCAGCCCGGAAAAGGTCTCGACCCGGATGTCATCGACCCGTTCGGGCAGCACGTCCGACAGCGCGGATCGGATCATCTCGGCGCGCTCGTCAAAGGAAAACAGCCCCTTTTTCGTCGCGCTGACGCCCACGCCGACGCAAACCGTCTTGAACACCGCCAGCCCCTGCACCAGCACATCCAGATGGCCGTGGGTCATCGGATCAAACGAACCGGCATAATAGGCGATCGGCATGAGCATTCTTCTCCCTTGCTTTCAGATGCCGCCCGGCTGCCGCAAAGCGGCCGGTCCGGCTCTCCCCATGTCTTTTGCCACGCGCCGCAAGCTGCCGGCAAGCCGCAAGCCGCCAGAGGCCGCGCGGCGCCCCGGCCCGCCGTTCAGACTTCATTCATCGGCAAGGCGCACACTGCCTGTCAGTATCGACCTGCGTATCGAGGAGTCCATGCCATGATCGAAGCACTCGGATTGATGACGGCCCTGGTGGCCCTGGCGTTCAGCGGCCTGACCGTGGCGGCGCTGCGCAATCAGATGATGCCGGCCGAATACCTTCCGCACCAACAGGGTGAAAACGAGCCGCATGACGAAGCGGCCCGCCGGGCCCGCTAAGCGCCTGTCCCTGCGGTCAGGCCCCTAGCTGTCCGTCTCGTCGGATCCGGCTGCATCGGTTGAGCTTTCCGGATTTTCCGCCGCGCCATCCGTCTCGGGCACGATCACCGTATCGACGCTGTCGGAAATATCTCCGTCGGCATCGATGGCTTCTTCCTCCGGCTCGCGAATGCTGTCCACCGACACGACCCGCTCGCCCGGTCCCGTGTTGAAGATCGTCACGCCCTTGGTCGCGCGACTGGCCATGCGAATGTCATGCACCGGCGTGCGGATCACCTGCCCGCCGTTGGAAACCATCATGATCTGATCCGCATTGTCGACCGGGAAGCAGGCGATCAGCGGTCCGATCTCGGCGGTCTTCGAGGTATCGGTGGCGCGGATCCCCTTGCCGCCACGCCCGGACGTGCGGAAATCATAGCTTGACGAGCGCTTTCCATAGCCCTTTTCGCTGACGGTCAGGATGAACTGTTCGCGCTCCTTCAGTTCCTCGTAGCGCTCCTGCGTGAGTTCGCCCTCGCCCGCCTCTTCGCCGACCAGGTCGACTACATCGACATCCTCGCCGGTAACGGCGCGGCGCTCGGCCGTCGAGCGGCGCAGATAGGCCGCACGCTCCCAGGGCTCGGCATCGACGTGATGCACCACAGTCATCGAGATCAGGCGGTCACCATCGGCCAGCGAAATCCCGCGCACGCCGATCGAATTGCGACCGGCGAACACCCGCACATCACCGACGGAAAAGCGGATGCACTGGCCGAGCGCCGTGGTCAGAAGAATGTCATGCGCCTCGCTGCACGTCTCGACATTGAGAATGGAATCATTCTCGTCCTCGAGCTTCATGGCGATCTTGCCGTTGCGATTGACCTGCACGAAGTCCGACAGCTTGTTGCGCCGCACCGTTCCGCGCGTCGTCGCGAACATCACGTCGAGCTGCGCCCAGCTGTCCTCGTCCTCCGGCAGCGGCATGATCGAGGTGATGCGCTCGCCCTGCTGCAACGGCAGCATGTTGATCAGCGCCTTGCCCTTCGATTGCGGTGTGCCGATCGGCAGGCGCCAGACCTTCTCCTTGTAGACAATGCCGCGCGAGGAGAAGAACAACACCGGCGTATGGGTATTGGCGACGAACAGCCGCGTGACGAAATCCTCGTCGCGCGTCGCCATGCCCGAGCGGCCCTTGCCGCCGCGCCGCTGCGCCCGGTAGGTCGCCAGCGGCACGCGCTTGATGTAGCCCGCATGACTGACCGTCACCACCATGTCCTCGCGGGCGATCAGGTCCTCGTCATCCATGTCCGGACCACCCTCGGTGATCTCGGTACGCCGCGGCACGCCGAACTCGTCGCGCACCGCGATCATCTCGTCCTTGATGATCTGATGCACCCGATCGCGCGAGGCGAGAATGTCCAGGTAATCCTTGATCTCGTCCCCGATGGTGTTGAGCTCGTCGCCGATCTCATCACGGCCAAGCGCCGTCAGGCGCGACAGGCGCAGTTCCAGAATGGCCCGCGACTGCTCTTCCGACAGATTGTAGGTGCCATCCTCATTGATGCGGTGACGCGGATCATCGATCAGCCGGATCAGGGATTCGACATCGCGCGCCGGCCAGCGCCGCGTCATCAGCTGCTCGCGGGCCGTGGCCGGATCGGGCGCATTGCGGATCAGGCTGATCACTTCATCGATATTGGCAACGGCGATCGCCAGTCCAACCAGCACATGTGCCCGCTCGCGCGCCTTGCGCAAGAGATATTTCGTGCGGCGCGTGACCACCGTCTCGCGAAAGCTGATGAAGGCGCGCAGCACATCCATCAGGTTCATCAGTTCCGGCTTGCCGCCGTTCAGCGCCACCATGTTGACGCCGAATGACGTCTGCAGCGGCGTGTAGCGATACAACTGGTTGATGACGACGTCGGCAACCGCGTCGCGCTTGAGCTCGATGACGACGCGGTAGCCCTGACGGTCGGACTCATCGCGCAGATCGGAAATGCCCTCGATGCGCTTGTCGCGCACCAGTTCGGCCATCTTCTCGATCATCGCCGCCTTGTTCACCTGGTAGGGCACTTCGGTGATGATGATCGCCTCGCGATCCTGGCGGATCTCCTCGACATGCACCCGGCCGCGCATCATCACGGAGCCGCGCCCGGTCTCGAAGGCGGAGCGGATGCCCGCACGTCCGAGAATCAGGCCGCCGGTCGGGAAATCCGGTCCGGGAATGATCTCCATCAGTTCCGGCAGCTCGATCGCCGGATTGTCCATCAGCGCCATGGCGGCGTTGCACACCTCGACCAGATTGTGGGTCGGAATGTTGGTCGCCATGCCGACGGCAATACCGCCGCCGCCATTGACCAGCATGTTGGGAAAGCGCGCCGGCAGCACCTTCGGCTCGGAGCCGGAGCTGTCATAGGTTTCCTGGAAATCGACGGTATCCTTGTCGATGTCCTCGAGCATCTCGTGCGCCAGCTTGCTCAGCCGCGCCTCGGTGTAACGCATGGCGGCTGGCGGATCGCCGTCGATCGAGCCGAAATTGCCCTGCCCGTCGATCAGCATGGCGCTCATCGACCAGTGTTGCGCCATGCGCACCATGGCGTCGTAGATCGACTGGTCGCCATGCGGGTGATATTTACCCATCACGTCCGAGACGGGGCGCGCCGATTTGACGTATTTCCGGTTCCAGTGATAGCCGCTCTCATGCGAGGCGTAGAGAATGCGGCGATGCACCGGCTTCAACCCGTCGCGCACGTCCGGAAGCGCCCGCGACACGATCACGCTCATCGCGTAATCGAGGTAGGACCGCTGCATCTCCTCGATGATCGAAACAGGCTCGATACCGGGTGCGGAAGGCGTGTTGCCGCCGTTGGTCTGGTCAGTCAAAGGGGTTCACATTCCATTTCAGAATCACTGACGCCTGTATAGCGGAAAGCCGCCGCCGCCGCCAATTGCACGGGCCGCGTCCTCGACTTACCCACCGCATTTCCACACGCACTCGCGTCCACATGCAGCCAGAGCGAGCACCGCGGCACGCAACCCTTGGCGGTTGACAGCGGCCCGCGAACACCGGACGGTTCCCAGACCGCTCACAGGATCGCCTGCCATGACCGTCGAAACGCTCGTCAACGCCTTCATCACCCTGATCGTCATGTATGATCCGCCCGGCATGGCGGCGATCTTTCTCGGTCTGACCGTCGGCATGACCGGCGCCGAGCGCGCCCAGGTCGCTTTGCGCGGCATCGTTTTGGCCACAGTGCTGCTGATCATCTTCGCGCTGGCCGGCTCCACCATCCTCGCGGCTCTCGGCATCTCGCTTGATGCCTTCCGCATCGCCGGTGGCATCTTGCTGTTTGTCATCGCCTTCGAGATGATTTTCGAAAAACGCCAGGAACGTCATGAGAAAAGCGCCGAGCGCGCGGTGACCAAGGATCACATCGCCAACATCGCCGTTTTCCCGCTCGCCATTCCGCTGATTGCCGGACCCGGGGCCATTTCCGCCACCATCCTGCTTGCCGGAACCTTCGCCTCGCCGCTCGATCGCATCGGCCTGATCGGCGTCCTCATCGCTGCCGGTCTCGTCCTGTTCGGCTCGCTGGTCATTTCCGACCGCCTCGACAAGATGCTCGGCAACACCGGCCGCGCCATCCTCACCCGCCTGCTTGGCGTTCTCCTCGCCGCACTGTCGGTGCAGTTCGTCGTCGACGGGCTGAAACAGTCCCTGTTCGCGGCCTGATCTGCCGGCAGATCCTCCATCAGCCGCGCAACCACGCGCAAAAAGACCGGCCGTTTGCAGCGGCCGGTCTGGTGAATTGGACGGGTAAGCGGCGCTGGCGCCGCCGCCATCGATCAGAACGGAATATCGTCGTCGAGATCGCGCGAGAAGCCGCCGCCCCCAGAGCTGCCCGAGCCAGCCGAGCCGCCGCCCGAGCCTCCCGATCCACCACGATCATCGTAGTTTCCGCCACCGCCGCCGCCGCCGCCGCCGCCGCCGCCGAAGTCGCGGCCGCCGCCACCACGACCGCCCTCGCCGTCGCCGCGGCCATCAAGCATCGTCAGCGTCGAATTGAAGCCCTGCAGGACCACCTCAGTGGAATACTTGTCCTGGCCGGACTGATCCTGCCACTTGCGCGTCTGCAGCTGCCCCTCGAGATACACCTTGGAGCCCTTGCGCAGATAATTTTCGGCGATCTTGCACAGGCCCTCGGAGAAGATCACCACCCGGTGCCATTCGGTCTTTTCCCGACGCTCGCCGGTATTGCGGTCGCGCCAGCTTTCCGATGTCGCCACCGACAGATTGGCAATCGGGCGACCATCCTGCGTCCGCCGAATTTCCGGGTCCGCACCGAGATTGCCCACCAGTATGACCTTGTTGACGCTACCTGCCATTGTTCTTGCCTTCCGCTATTGCTGCCGCCGCCCGGCTGATCCTGCCCGGCCCGAATGAATTGTCATCACTCTACAGGAACGCCGACCGCCACTCACAGCGGCAGCCGACAATCCACAACGCTTTTTTGTTCCATTTTTGTTCTGCGTGTCAACCGGTCGCGCTTCACCCTCCGAGGCGCAACCGTTCTGACGGCCCTCAGGCCAGGCCGAAATTACAGCGCCTCGCCGACATTCACCCGCCGCCAGATGGCTTCACAGAAAGAATAGACGGCAAAAAGGATGATTCCGATCCCCATGGCGCCGAGAAGGACGCTGCCCATTGGCAATCCCTGCAGGAAAGACATCGCATCCTTGATGTTCGGCGGCGAACTGCCATTCTCTCCCGCTTCGGCGCCGCGGTAAAACAGCAGGAACGCCAGGATGAAGAACACCATACCGCGCGCGATCAGACCGCTGACCGCGATCGGGCGAAGCACTTTCATGGTCGATTCCTGCGCCACGAAATGCTCTTCGAACTTCATCTTGACCGCTTTCCACAAATGCGCGCCACCGACGATCAAAAAAATCGCCGCCAGGATCAACGCCACCGGACGCGCGCCGACGAAGGACGTCATGGTCTGGGCGAAACCGCCACCCGACCCGGACCCACCGCCACCACCGCCAGAAAACAGCCCGATCTGCGAAATGGCGAACAAAGCCAGCGTCGAATACACCACAGCGCTGGTCAGCAATCCGGCGCGCACCGCCAGCCCCTTTGCCGAGGTGCCGTGATCATCGGCGTCAGCAAGAGACTGGATCAATCGCCACATCGCGTAGCCGATCAGCCCGACGATCATCAGCGCCACCAGGATCGTCCCGAAGGGCTGCGAGAGCAGGTTCTGCAGGGCGCCTTCACTGTCCTTGTTTTCGCCGGCGCCGATGGCCGCCAGCAGGGCAAAGATGCCGATAATCAGATACACGATGCCGCGCGAGGTGTAGCCGGCACGGGCCAGATGTTCGATCACGGTGCGATGCTTCTTCACAATTGTTCCTGCCCTCTGATGCGGATCACGATGTCTGACCCAATTCATTTCTGCGTCTGAAAGTTCGCCCGATCATGTTGGCGGCCATCCAGCACATGCCCGCCCAGGCGGCGCCGAACAGCCAGCCGGCAAGCACGTCGGTCGGCCAGTGCACGCCGAGATAGACCCGCGTGATCCCGACCATCAGGGCGATCGTCACCGCGCCGACCAGGATGAAGACGCGCAGCGCCGGGCGCGAGACGAACCGCACCGCCACCGCCGCCAGCGTCAGCCAGGTCAGCGCTCCGACCATGGCGTGCGCGCTGGGAAAGCTCGATGTGAAGGTCACATCCATATGGTTGACGAGATCCGGCCGCGCCCGGTCGAAAACCCGCTTGGCGAGCGTCGAGACCAGGCTGCCGGTCACCACCGCCGAGATCAGGAACAGCGCCGCCGTCATCTTGCGCGCCAGCATCAGGGTGACAACCGAGATGAACACGACCACCGAAAGGATCGTGTAGCCGCCCAGCGCCGTCAGTTCGGCGGCAGATTCCTCGATCCACGCCGGGCCGAGAGCGTCAGCCGTGTCGTCGAGACTGCGGAAGAACAGGAGAATGGAGCGATCAAGCGATTGGCCGACATCGTAGAAGACGCCGATGGTCAGAAGCACGAACAGCGAGAAGCTGATCACCGTCCCCGCGGCAACGATCCGTTCGGTGCTGTTGGGCCGTCGGGACCATGTCCGCGCATGCTGGTTCACGACTGCATTTCTCTTGTCTCAATCCGCATGCCGGTGCCTTCGGGTTTTCGTTCGGTCAAGCAAAAACCCTCCGCACCGCCATAGGTTCCGCTGCGCCGCCGTGATCGTCGGCGCCGCGGAGAAGCGACCTTGCTCGCCAGCCAGCCCTTGCCAGCCGGGTCCGAATCGCCGAAACATTCCGTGTTCCTTGTTTGTTCTTTTTAGTTGAGGGCCTTCCGCCGGGTTTCAGGCCTTGCAGACAAGCCGCAAAAGAATGGCAGGGCAGACCCTCGAATTTGCTGATAAAGCACCTATATTGGCGAGGCGCGGCACAGAGCGGATGCCTGCGAAATCCGAAACACCAGTCTTGACGGCCAGTCCGGGCCGATCAGCTTGAGCAGATAGTCGAAGGCATGAGCGAACAGAAATTCATCTCCATTCGTGGCGCGCGCGAGCACAATCTGAAGAATATCGATCTCGATCTTCCGCGCGACAAGCTGATTGTCATGACCGGCCTGTCCGGTTCGGGCAAGTCATCGCTCGCTTTTGACACGATCTATGCCGAGGGCCAGCGCCGCTACGTCGAGAGCCTGTCCGCCTATGCGCGGCAGTTTCTCGAAATGATGCAGAAGCCGGACGTCGACCAGATCGACGGCCTGTCCCCGGCGATTTCCATTGAACAGAAGACCACCAGCCGCAACCCGCGCTCGACTGTCGGCACGGTGACCGAGATCTATGACTATTTGCGTCTGCTGTTCGCCCGTGTCGGGGTCCCGATCTCGCCGGCCACCGGCCTGCCGATCGAAAGCCAGACCGTTAGCCAGATGGTGGACCGGATCCTGGCGCTCGAGGAAGGCAGCCGACTTTACCTGCTGGCGCCGTTGGTGCGCGGACGCAAGGGCGAGTACCGCAAGGAACTTGCCGAACTGATGAAAAAGGGGTTCCAGCGCGTCAAAGTCGACGGCATCTTCTATGAGATTGCCGAGGTGCCGCCGCTCGACAAGAAGTACAAGCACGACATCGACGTCGTCGTCGACCGGGTGGTGGTTCGCGACGATGTCGCCGCGCGTCTGGCCGACAGTCTCGAAACCTGTCTGTCGCTGGCCGACGGTCTGGCTGTCGCCGAATTCGCCGACAAGCCGCTGCCCGACAGCGAGACGGCGGGCGGTTCGGCCAACAAGTCGAAGAACGAGACCCATGAGCGCATCGTCTTCTCCGAAAAATTCGCCTGCCCGGTCTCCGGCTTCACCATTTCCGAGATCGAGCCGCGCCTGTTCTCCTTCAACAACCCACATGGCGCCTGCCCGTCCTGTGACGGTCTCGGCAGCCAGAACAAGATCGACGAAGCGCTGGTCATTCCCAATCGCGATACGGTGCTGCGCGCCGGTGCCGTCGCGCCCTGGTCTCGCTCCTCCTCGCCCTATTACACCCAGACGCTCGAAGCCCTCGCCCGGCATTTCTCCTTCAAGCTCGGCGACCGCTGGTCGGATCTGCCCGAGGCAGCTCAGAATGCCATCCTGTACGGCACCAGCAACAAGATCGAATTCCGCTACGACGACGGCCTGCGCTCCTACAAGACCTCGAAGACCTTTGAAGGTGTGATCCCCAATCTCGAGCGCCGCTGGAAGGAAACCGACAGCGCCTGGGCGCGGGAGGAGATCGAGCGCTACATGTCGGCAGCCCCCTGCCCGGCCTGTCTCGGCTATCGCCTGAAACCCGAGGCGCTGGCGGTCAAGATCGACAATTGTCACATCGGTCAGGTCACCGAAATGTCGATCCGCAAGGCCAATGACTGGTTTGCCGACCTGCCCGAGCGCCTCAACGCCAAGCAGAACGAGATCGCCACCCGTATTCTCAAGGAAATCCGCGAGCGGTTGCGCTTTCTCAACGATGTCGGGCTCGAATATCTGACCCTGAGCCGCAATTCCGGCTCCCTGTCGGGCGGCGAAAGCCAACGCATTCGCCTCGCTTCGCAGATCGGCTCCGGACTGACCGGCGTGCTCTATGTGCTCGATGAACCGTCAATCGGCCTGCACCAGCGCGACAATGCCCGCCTTCTCGAAACCCTCAAGCATCTGCGCGACATCGGCAACACCGTGATTGTCGTCGAGCATGACGAGGACGCCGTGCTGTCGGCCGACCATGTCGTCGACATCGGACCGGCGGCCGGCGTGCATGGCGGCGAGATCATTGCCGAGGGGCGGCCGGGCGACATCCTGGCGCATCCGAAATCCCTGACCGGCCAGTATCTCTCCGGCGCACTGGAAGTGGCCATTCCAACCGAACGCCGCAAGCCAAAGAAAAAGAAGGCGCTGAAGGTCGTCGGGGCCCGCGGCAACAATCTCAAGAACGTCACCGCCAGCATCCCGCTCGGCGTGTTCACGGCCGTCACCGGCGTCTCGGGCGGCGGCAAGTCGACCTTTCTCATCGAGACGCTGTACAAGACGGCGGCGCGCCGCATCATGGGGGCCCGCGAAAATCCCGCCGAACACGACAGCATCGAGGGTTTTGAGCATATCGACAAGGTGATCGACATCGATCAGTCGCCGATCGGTCGCACGCCGCGCTCCAACCCGGCCACCTATACGGGCGCCTTCACCCCGATCCGTGACTGGTTTGCCGGCCTGCCGGAAGCCAAGGCCCGCGGCTATCAGCCCGGACGCTTTTCCTTCAACGTCAAGGGTGGGCGCTGCGAGGCCTGCCAGGGCGACGGCGTCATCAAGATCGAGATGCATTTCCTGCCGGATGTCTATGTCACCTGCGATGTCTGCCATGGCAAGCGCTACAATCGCGAGACGCTCGACGTCACCTTCAAGGGCAAGTCGATCGCCGACGTGCTCGACATGACCGTCGAGGAAGGCGTCGAATTCTTCGCCGCCGTCCCGGCCGTGCGCGACAAGCTCAAGACGCTCAATCGCGTCGGCCTCGGCTACATCAAGGTCGGTCAGCAGGCAACGACGCTCTCGGGTGGCGAGGCGCAGCGCGTCAAGCTGGCCAAGGAACTGTCGAAACGCTCCACCGGCCGCACGCTTTACATTCTCGACGAGCCGACCACCGGCCTGCATTTCCATGATGTCGCGAAACTGCTCGAAGTGCTGCACGAACTCGTTGACCAGGGCAATTCCGTCGTTGTCATCGAGCACAACCTCGAGGTGATCAAGACCGCCGACTGGGTGGTCGATCTCGGCCCCGAGGGCGGCGATGGCGGCGGCGAGATTGTCGCCGAGGGCACCCCTGAGGACGTCGTCAAGGTCAAGCGATCCTACACCGGCCGCTTCCTCAAGGACCTGCTTGAGCGCCGCCCGGGCAGCAAGCGCGTCGAGGCGGCGGAATAACCTAGCTGTCGTCCGCCGTATCGGACGCACCGGCCCGGTTGAGCGCCAGCGGTTCCTTGAAGGTCAGGGTCCGGTACGGGAACGGGATCTCGATGCCGGCCTCGTCAAGCGCCCGTTTGACCGCCGCCACCACCTGGTCGCGGGAGCGGCGCAGATCGACGGGTTTCGAGCCGGTCCACCAGGTCACCTCGAAATTGATCGAGGAATCGGCGAATTCCTGTGCGAAGACCTGCACCGGGCGAGCGTCGCTGATGACCGTGTCGCAGCTTTTGACCGCCTTGGTGATGACCTCACGCGCCTGATCGACATCCTCGTCATAGGCCACCCCGCAGATCACCGTGGTGCGCCGCTGATCGAGATCCGTGCGGATTGTCAGGGGATTCTTGAACAACACCGAATTCGGCACGATGACCAGTTGCCCGTCGGTCTGGCGGATATGGCTTTCACGAATGGCGATCGCCTCGACCTTGCCCTCCAGACCCTCGCATTCGATGAAGTCGCCGATCCGCATTTCCTTGCGGAACAGGATGATGATCCCGGCGAGGAAATTCTCGAAGATATCCTTGAAGGCGAAACCGATCGCCACCGACCCGAGCCCGAGACCGGCCAGGATGCCGGCCGGCGTCAGCGTCGGAAAGACGATCACCAGCGCAATCGAAATGCCCAGCGCCCAAAGCCCGATGCTGATCAGGGTGACGAACAGGCTTTGCAGGCTCGGCCGCAGGCGGGTGCGCGCCAGCATCCGCGCCGCCAGCCGCGACGCCAGCGCCACGAACAGCGCCGTCACCACCAGGACGACGATCGCCACGGCCAGTTGTGGCAGCAATGCGATGGTGCCGCGCGCGATCGCATTGACCTGCGCCATGACGATCTGCAGCGGATTGAGATCTTCGGTCAAGCGAGCTTCCCTCTCTTTTCTCGTTGGCCGGCGGCGGTCGGCTTTCGGCTTGACTTGCAAGCTAGCGCCGCCGAAACGATTATCCAACACTTGGATCTGCGGCGGGAGGATGGTCGATGCACGGCGGGGGCAGAATACGCAGCGGTATTGGCGGCTGGAACTTCGAGCCATGGGAAGGCACATTCTATCCCGACGACCTGCCGAAGAAGCGCCAGCTTGAATATGCCGCCGGCAAACTGGCGACCATCGAGGTCAATGCCACCTATTACCGCGGCCAGAAGCCGGAAACCTTCGCCCGTTGGGCCGCCGAGACGCCCGAGGATTTCATCTTCGCAATAAAGGGCAACCGCTTTGTCACCAACCGCAAGGTTCTGGCCGAGGCTGGTCCGTCGCTGGACAAATTCTTCGCACAAGGCATCGAGGAACTGGGCAGCAAGCTCGGTCCGCTCGTCTGGCAGTTCGCCAACAGCAAGAAATTCGACCCCGAGGATTTCGAGGGCTTTCTTCACCTGTTGCCGGACACCCATCAGGGTTTGACCCTGCGCCACGTCCTCGAGGTTCGGCACCCCTCCTTCATCGACCCGGATTTCGTCGCCCTGGCACGCCGGCACAATGCCGCCATCTGCTACGCACACCATCACGACTATCCGGAAATCGCCGACGTGACCGCCGATTTCGTCTATGCCCGCCTGCAGAAGGGCGAGGACAGCGTCCCGACCGCTTATTCAAAACCGGATCTTCGGGCCTGGGCCGCCCGCACCGCCGCCTGGGCCGCCGGAGGAGAGCCGGATGATCTGCCGCGCGCCGCCCCTGAGCAAAAACCGCCAAAGACGCCGCGCGATGTCTTTCTCTACATCATCCATGAGGGCAAGGTGCGTGCGCCACAAGGCGCCATGGCGCTGCAGGAGAACGTTCACGCGCTCGCGTCTGAGGACGAATAGAAAGCCGGACTTCGGCCTGCTTCAGGCCGCCGTCAGGGGCAACGGCCGGACGGCGGCAATCAGATCCTCCGCCGTCAATCCCGGCCCGTGCCGCCGCGCCGCAGCCGCATGCATGGCCACCCCGGCACAGGCGGCCTCGAATGCCGGCATGCCCTGCACAAGCAGCGCGCCGATCAGGCCGGCGAGCACATCGCCCGACCCGGCGGTCGCCAGCCACGCCGGCGCATCGACATTCACCGCCGCCCGCCCATCCGGCGCCGCGATCACCGTATCGGCCCCCTTGTAGACGACGATCGCGGCGCCCCGTGCGGCTGCAGCCTGCGCCCGCTCGATCTTCGAAAGGGTCTTATCCTCCGCCAGCGGCGCGAACAGCCGCCGGAACTCGCCCTCATGCGGCGTCAGAACCAGAGGAATGGCGGCCCCGATAGCGTGCAGCGTCTCCCCGTGCCCGGTAAAGGCGCTCAACCCGTCCGCATCCAGCACCAGCCGGCGTCCTGCCGAAGCGACAGCGGCGGCATAGGCACGCGCCCGGGCCGCGCTTGTCGCATCGGCCCCGAATCCCGGTCCGAGGATGAAGGCGGCAAGGCGCCGGTCGTCGAGCCATCCTTCAAGCGTCTCCAGACCATCGATCGAGCGCTGCATCACGGCGGTTACATGCGCCGCCTGCGCCATTACGGCGGCCGGCGGCGTGGCCAGGCTGACGAGCCCCGCACCGGCTTTCAGGCCGGCCTCTGCCGCCATGCGCGCCGCGCCGCCGGAGATCAGCGGACCGGAAAACACCACCAGGTGACCGCGCGAATATTTGTGCGCAGCCGCATCCGGCCCCCGCAGATGCGGCAAATACAGAGCCGGGTGATTGATCGACACCGGTGCAGGGGCGGTCAGCATGCGGGCCGGAAAACCGATATCCGCCACCTCGACCGCTCCGCATAGCGCGCGTCCGGGCAACAGGACGTGTCCTGGTTTCTGCGCCGCGAAGGTTACCGTCCGCTCAGCCGTGAAACAGGGGCCGGTCGGACGGCCGGTGCGGCCCGACACCCCGGACGGAAGATCGACCGCCAGCACCGGCACCGCCGCCGCATTCACCCGTTCGATCAGGACCGCCACATCCCCCTCGAGCGCGCGGTCGAGACCGGCGCCGAACAAGGCGTCGATCACCAGATCGCCGGCCTCCGGCCGGCACAGGGCAAGATCCGCCACTGCGCCGGGAAAGCGCCCCAGCGCCCAGGCCGCGTCGCTGCCGGCTTTCGCCGCCAGCCCGAAGCGCTCCACCTTGACCCCGGCGGCCGAGAGGTGCCGGGCCGCCACATGGCCATCGCCGCCATTATTGCCGGGACCGCACAGCACCAGTGCCCGTTTCATCTCCGGCCAGTGCCGCAAGGCCGCAGCCGCCACCGCCGCGCCGGCCCGTTCCATCAGGCCGCGCCCGCACAGACCATTGGCAATCGCCGCGGCGTCAATCGCCTGCATGGCGCTCGGCGGGAACAGATCGGTGTGATTGACGGCCATTCCACCGGCGTGCCACGGCCCTGCCGGCCGGTCAAGCCGGACCCTCTGCAAAGGGAGCTCCTGCGAGAATGCGCATCGTCCAGACCGTTGCAACACCGCGCCGGCCACGCGATCTGCACAGATATTAGGCAAATTGCCTATTCTTGTGTCGGCCCACGCTTCTGCAGCACCTGTATTCGCCCCGGCCGGCCCCCGCGCCGCCGGGACCACCCTTTTTTGCCGGCGTCATCAGCCAATGGACCGGCACCCCTTCGGCATCCCTTGCCCGGCGTTTTGCCGCTTAATCGTCCCGAAAACCGGCATGCCCCTGCCGCGGCAGCAGGTTTTTCGCCGTTTCTGTAGCCGCAGCGGCGAATTTCCGTCAATCTGGCACGTTATGTGCTTACAGACAGTCGAGCCGGCACGGCCCGTCCTCGGCTCGTGACTGCAAACAGCGGAGGCAAGCTGCATATGAAGAAGATCGAAGCGATCATCAAACCCTTCAAACTCGATGAGGTGAAGGAAGCGCTACAGGAGGTCGGGCTGCAAGGAATCACCGTCACCGAGGCCAAGGGCTTCGGACGCCAGAAAGGCCACACCGAGCTCTATCGCGGCGCCGAGTATGTCGTTGATTTTCTGCCCAAGGTGAAGGTCGAGATCGTGCTGTCCGACGATGCCGTGGAAACGGCGATCGAGGCGATCCGCAATGCGGCCCAGACCGGGCGCATCGGCGATGGCAAGATCTTCGTCTCGAGCATCGAGGAAGCCATCCGCATCCGTACCGGCGAGACCGGCGACGAAGCGATCTGACCACCGCCCCATCAACCCGCCGCCGATGGCGGCACTTCAATTTTGTCAAACAGGAAAACTGCCAATGTCGACTGCCAACGAAATCTTGAAACAAATCCAGGAAAACGACGTCAAATTCGTCGATTTGCGCTTCACCGACCCGCGCGGCAAGCTGCAGCACGTGACAATGGATGTTTCCGCCGTCGATGAGGACATGTTCGCCGATGGCGTGATGTTCGACGGCTCATCGATCGGTGGCTGGAAGGCCATCAATGAATCCGACATGGTCCTGATGCCCGACACGACCACCGCGCATATGGACCCGTTCTTTGCCCAGTCGACGATGGCGATCGTCTGCGACATTCTCGACCCGGTCTCCGGCGAAGCCTACAATCGTGACCCGCGCACCACCGCCAAGAAGGCCGAAGCCTATCTGCAGGCCGCCGGCGTCGGCGACACCGCCTATTTCGGCCCCGAGCCGGAATTCTTCGTCTTCGACGACGTCAAGTACAAGGCCGACCCCTACAACACCGGCTTCAAGCTCGATTCCTCGGAACTGCCGTCGAACGACGACGCCGATTACGAGACCGGCAACCTTGGCCACCGTCCGCGCGTCAAGGGCGGTTACTTCCCGGTGCCGCCGATCGACAGCTGCCAGGACATGCGTTCGGAAATGATGACCGTGATGGCCGAGATGGGCGTCACCGTCGAAAAGCACCACCACGAAGTGGCGGCCGCCCAGCACGAACTTGGCGTCAAGTTCGACACGCTGACGCACAATGCCGACAAGGTGCAGATCTACAAATACGTCGTGCACCAGGTCGCCAATGCCTATGGCAAGACGGCCACCTTCATGCCCAAGCCGATCTTCGGCGACAACGGTTCGGGCATGCACGTGCACCAGTCGATCTGGAAGGGCGGCAAGCCGACTTTCGCCGGTGACGAATATGCCGGCCTGTCGGAAAGCTGCCTGCATTACATCGGCGGCATCATCAAGCATGCCCGGGCGATCAATGCCTTCACCAACCCGTCGACCAACTCCTACAAGCGTCTGGTCCCGGGCTATGAGGCGCCCGTGCTTCTCGCCTATTCGGCTCGCAACCGCTCGGCCTCCTGCCGTATCCCGATCGGCTCGTCGCCGAAGGCCAAGCGCGTTGAAGTCCGTTTCCCGGACCCGACCGCCAACCCCTATCTCGCCTTTGCCGCCCTCCTGATGGCCGGCCTTGACGGCATCAAGAACAAGATCAACCCGGGCAAGGCCATGGACAAGGATCTGTACGACCTGCCGGCCAAGGAACTCAAGCGCATCCCGACCGTGGCCAGCTCGCTGCGTGAGGCGCTCGAGGCCCTCGACAAGGACCGCAAGTTCCTGACCGCCGGCGGCGTGTTCGACGACGATCAGATCGATGCCTTCATCGAATTGAAGATGGAAGAAGTGCTGCGTTACGAAATGACGCCGCATCCCGTCGAGTTCGACATGTACTACTCGGTCTGACGCCCGGCAGCGACAACCGACAAAAAAGAACCCCGGCGCCAGGCGTCGGGGTTTTTTCTTTGGCCATGCGGTCTGAAGTGAAGCGCCTCAGCCCACCTGCGCGCCTCTCAGCCGACTTGTGCACCGATGAAATCGCGCACGATGCGCGCCACGCCGCGCGCCAGCACCTGGTCGAGTGCTGAAATGAACGCATCGACATGCGCTGTCTCGCAGGTCAGCGGCGGTTCGAGCCGAATGACATTGCGGTTATATTCGGTAAAGGCGACCAGCACGTCATGATCGCGCAACAGTTCGGCGCCGACAAAGCCCGACAGCGAGCCCTTCAGCTTGTCATCGAGCATGCCCACCATCGGACGCAATAGCGCCGGCAGGGTCTGGCTGAAATCCTGGAATTCCAGTCCGACCATGAAGCCGCGCCCGCGCACATCCTTGATGATCTGCGGATATTTTGCCTGAAGGCGCTTCAACTCGCTGATCAGATAGTCCCCCACCCGCTCGGCGTTGCCCATCAGGTCTTCGTCATACATGACGTTGAGACCCTCGATCGCGGTCACGCAGGCTTCGCCGATGCCGCCAAAGGTGGCCTGGGCGTGGATCATCGCCGTCTTCGGCGTGCCATAGGCCTTCATGTAGACCTCGCGGCGCGCGATCATTGCCGCCATCGCCGTCTTTCCGCCGCCCAGTGACTTGGCGAGCGCCGTCACGTCCGGAACGACGCCGGCAAATTCGAAGGCAAAGAAGCGTCCGGACCGGCCCATGCCGCATTGCACTTCGTCGGCGATCCACAACACATCGTGCTTGTCGCACAGCGCCCGCAACTGCTGCCAGAACGTCGCCGGCGCCTCGATGATGCCGCCGCCGCCCTGGATCGTCTCCAGGACGATGACGCCAATTTCCGGATCGGATTCGAACGCATTGCGGATCGCCTCGATGTCACCGAACGGCACCTTGATGCCATTCTCGGTCAGCCGGAACTCACCGCGATACAGCGGCGAGTCGGTCACCGACAGCACGCCCTTGGTTTTCCCGTGGAAGGAATTTTCCGCGTAAACGATTTTCGGCCGCTTCGCTCCGGCGGCGCGTTCGGCAACCTTGATCGCCGCTTCCATCGCCTCCGAGCCGGAAGAGCCGAGAAACACCATGTCGAGATCGCCCGGCGCGATTTCCGCGAGGTTTTTCGCCAGCGCCGCCGCATACTGGCTCATGAAGGCGATGGCGATCTCGTGCCGCTCTTCATCCTGGAAGGCCTTGCGCGCCGCGATCACCCGCGGATGATTGTGTCCAACCGCCAGTGACCCGAATCCACCGAAGAAATCGAGGATCCTGCGTCCGTTCTGGTCGGTGTAATACATGCCCGAAGCGGTCTCGATCTTCACCTTGTGAAAACCGAGAAGTTTCATGAAGTGCAGCTGGCCCGGGTTGATATGGCTCTTGAACAGATCGGTCATCGTCGCAAGGCTCATCGCCTTGGCATCGTCGACACTCAAAAGGTTGGGTTTGCGCACGGCCGGCTCATCGGCAAGCGGCGGCGCTTCAGTCGTCATTCGTGCAGGCACGTCAAGCATGGCAGTTGTTCCCTTTGTCGGCATTTCAGCGCCATCGCTGTGTCGGCGGAAGGCCCTCATTCGGCGGGGGCCACCTGGGCGGCGTCCTGCGCGCGGACACCGGCCTTTTTGGCGCGGTATTCGTCATAGGCCGCCATCAGCATGGCGATATCGTCATGCTGCGGCACGAAATTCAGGTCGCGCTCGGCGCGATCGGTCTCGCGCACGCACATCTCGTCGGCGATCAGATACTGTTCCGGATCCATCAGCGGCTTGTTGATGAGATCGAGCAGCGCCAGCGTTTTCTTGACCGCGAATCCCGGCGTCGGAACAAGGATCGATTTCGAGCCCGCGTGCCGGATCAGGGTGCCGAGCAAAGTGCGCACCGACGGCGGATTTTTCGATCCGAGATTGTATTCGCTGTTGGGGAAATCATGTTTCCAGGCAAGCCGTGCCGCCTCGGCGCAATCATAGACCGAGATGAACTGGTAGGGCGCCTTGCCCGATCCGATCATCGGCACCGGCAGATTGAGATCGACCAGCTTGAACAGCTTTTCCAGAATGCCCAGGCGCCCCGGGCCGATGATCAGCCGCGGCCGGAAGATCGACACGTTCATGCCGCGCCTGCGCCATTCTTCGCACAGCTTTTCCGTCGCCAGCTTTGATTTGCCATATTCGCCAAGCGGTGCTTGCGGATGATCCTCGGTTTGCGGTGAAACCACCGTGTGCCCGTAAATCATGTCGGTGGTGAACTGCACCAGCCGCGAGGCGCCGCGCGCATCCATCGATTTCATGATATTGCCGGCGCCGTGAAAATTGACCGGCCAGAAAAATTCGTGACGCTTGGCGCGCACCTGCAGCGGCGAGAGCATTTTTGCCGACATGTTGTACACCGCGTCATCGGCATCGATCGGCACGGCACGCACCGCCTCGATGTCGCGCACATCGCAGTCGATAAACTTCACCGCGCCATAATGGCTGTGCTCGGACCGGCTCACATCCGCGACAATCACCTCCTGGCCTTCCGCCAGCAGCTTCTTGGCCAGGTGATTGCCGACAAACCCGTCGCCGCCGAAAATGATGTGTTTCATCGCGAAGCCTCGCTTGCTGCTGCTGCTGTGACCGAAGAAATCTTGACCTCGTCCGCGTTACGCGCGTCCGGCGTCGTCCGTCCCGACTGCGCGATCAACACGGTGCCGACGCAGATGAAGGCGATGCCGCCGATGCGCCAGGCATTGAGGTCTTCGTGAAAGACGAAATAGGCGAACACCGCCACCGCCACATAGGCGAGGCTCAGGAAAGGATAGGCAAAGGACAACTCGACCTTTGAAAGCACGTACAGATGCGATGCCATCGAGATGACAAACGTTGTCAGACCGGCGAACACCCAGGGATTGAAGATCACCTGAAACACGCGCACCACCGCCGTCTCGGCGGTAAAGTTGAGCGGACCGAGCGACAGCATGCCCTGCTTGAGCATCAGCTGCGCCGCCGCATTGGTCAGCACCGTGAAAAGTATGAAGACCAGATATTTCATGGGCAGCTCGCTCCGCTTGTTCGCGACAAGATCAATAGGCGGAAAACGCCAAGAAACCGTTCAGGCCGGCTGGCGCATTTGCTTCAAATTGTCATCAGTCCCGGTCTGGAACGTTTCTTGGTTAGCAAAGGATTGCCCGCCATCCGCCGGCAGTTGCATGGCCGTGCGCCGCCAGAAATCCGACATCAGCTTCGGATCACGCATTGCTTCCAGCGCTCCCCATTCCGGGAACGAGGCAGCAAACACGTCCGGGCTCATGCGCTGGTCCTTGTAGGGATTCACCGCTCCCCCGGCCGCAACAACGATGCCGTCCAGTGCATCGAGCATGGCCACGGTCTTCCCGCCCCGATTGGCAAAATCCAGCGTCAGCGTGAAACCGGGCCGCGCAAACGACAACAGGCCCGGCTGCGGGCGTTCGCCGAACCGTTTCAACACCGTCAGGAACGAGGCATGGCCATGCGCGCGGGCGCAGGCCATCAGCTCCAGGGTCGTCTGCCGCGCAGTTTCTGCGGGAAAGACACTCTGGTGCTGGTACAGGCCGCGTGGACCGTACAGCCGGTTCCAGTTGCCGATCGCATCGAGCGGATGAAAATAGCTGCGCCAGCCAATTTGTGTGACCGTCCGGGCCTTCGGAGCGCGCCCGAAATACAGCGCGTTGAAGGCGCGCAAGGTCAGGCGGTTGAGCAGGTTGACCGGCGGCTGAACCGGCACGCTGAAACGGGGCGGAAGCGGCGCTGCTGCCGCCCCGCCCTCGGCGTCGTGATCCCCGGCCATCAGCACGCCGCGCCCGGCCGCGCCGCCAGTGGCCAGCTGGTCGATCCAGGCCACCGAATATTCATGTTCGGCATCAACCGCATCGATGGCATCGAAATAGCCGTCAAGCGAGAAAAACCGCCAGGCGCGCTGCCGGATATTGGCGGACGGCACGCGCATCAACTGCAGGCGCACGCGGCCGATCACGCCGGTCAGCCCCATGCCGCCGATGCTGGCCTTGAACAAGGCGCCATTGTCGCTCGGGCTGCACGACACCCGCCCCTGATCCGAACGCATGAGGTCGAACGCCAGCACCGAATGCCCGAAACTTCCGCGCCGGTGATGATTCTTCCCGTGCACGTCGTTGGCTATGGCGCCGCCGAGGGTCGCTTGCGCCGTACCGGGCGTTACGGCAAGAAACCAGCCCTTCGGCATGACCTCTGCAAGGATCGCCGCCAGCGTCACGCCGGCATCAGCCTCGAGGATGCCGGTATCGGCATCGAAATGATGAATGACGGCCCCTGGCTGCATCGGCATCAGCCGGCCCGCATCATTGTGACAGCTGTCGCCGTAGGAGCGTCCATTGCCGAAAGCGAGAAGACCGGCCGGCGGCGCATCGGCAGCCGTCAGGGCCGCGGGTTCGCAATGGGCCCGCTGCTGCCGCCTGATCCGACCCCAGCTGTCGAAACGCATTGCCCTGTCCTTGGCGGCCTTGCTCACAGGACGGCCGCCACCAGCACCAGAATGGCACCGGAAAGCGTCACCACCTGGCTGCGCCAGTCGCGCAGGATGAAGATCACCGGATCGTCGTGCATCTGCGACCGGCTGGCCAGCACCCAGATGCGCATCAGCATGTAGAGGATCAGCGGACACAGCGGCCACAGCACCCACGGCGCGCCATACATTTCGACCACCTGGTCAGAATTGACATACAGCGCCAGAACCATCGCCGCCGAAAAGGCCGAGGCGATACCGCCCTGCGCCACCATGTCCTTGTCCGAACCGAGATAGCTGCGCCCGTTCAGTTTCTTGCAGGCATCGATTTCCGTCTCGTCGAGTTCGACAAACCGCTTGACCAGCGCCAGGCTGAGAAAGAAGAAGATCGAGAACGCCAGCAGCCAGAACGACGCGGCTGTCGCCGTCGCCGCGATCCCCGCCAGGATGCGCACTGTGTAGAGCCCGGCCAGCGTGAACACATCCACCAAGAGCTTGCGCTTGAGCACGAAAGTGTAGGCGGTCGTCACCAGGCCATACAGCGCCAGCACCGCCCAATAGGCTGGCGGCAACAGACTGGCCAGCGCCAGCGAACCGACAAGCAGGGCCGCGGCAATCGTCAGAGCCGAGGGAATCGATACCGCCCCGCAGGCAATCGGGCGGAACTTCTTGCGCGCGTGCCGCCGGTCATTGCCCAGATCGATGATGTCGTTGAGGACATAGACCGCCGAGGCGAAGAAACTGAAGGAGAAAAAGGCGCAGGCCACGGCGATCAGCAGCGGCAGGCTGGCATATTCGTGGTTGAGCACCAGCGGCACGCCGATCAGCACGTTCTTCAGCCATTGATGCACGCGGATCGCCTTCAGCGGCGCCAGGCGCGATACCCGCGTCGTCTCGATGAACGTGCCGCCATTCGTCAGCCCCCAGGAGCGCGCCGCACGGTCCGGAGCGACGATCAGCGCCCGCCGCGCCGCATCGAACACCTTGATGTCGTCGCGGCTGTTGCCGACATAGTCAAATCCGCCCTCGCCGCACAGCTTGATCAGCGCCTGACGCTTGTTGCCGGAGGTCAGATTGGTCTTGTCGCAGGAGTGCAGGACCCGATCGAAGAGGCCGAGATGGCTGGCAATGTCGGTCGCCACCTGTTGCGCCGCGCCGGTGACCAGCCAGACTTCGCGGCTCTCGTCGCGCGCGGCGTCGATCAGCGCGAGAACCTCGTCGCGATACGGCCAGTCCGCCGCCTGGCGGCCGCATCGGCGCGCCACTTCCCGCTTGAGAACATGCTTGCCGCGCAAACCCCACAGGAACGCCGGAAAAATCAGCCACGGCTTGTGCAGGAGCAGAACAGCCAGACTTTCCCACAGGCTGTCGGCCGCGATCAACGTGCCGTCCAGGTCGATGCAAAGTGGTATCTGTCGCGTCTCTGCCCGAGTGTCCATGGTCGTCCCCAAATTTGGCGTCGATGACACCTATGCGGGAAACAGGCTGCGATTTTACAAACACGGGACGCTTCGCGCCCAGCTTTTGTCTTCTATGGTTAAGGCACATCAAAACCATCTCGGACGGCGAATTCCTAAAATGACATGGGAAATACCACCGGTGAGCCCCGTCGGACGGCCTAGTTTTTGAGCATCTGCGTCAGCACGGCCTTCCAGTCAATCATCCGGATGGGCGTGCCATGCGACCCTGAGTTGAACAGGACAAAGCGCGCCGGGTAATTGGAGGATTGATTGCGGATCCGGTCAAACACCGCTTTCTGCGCCTGCCAGGGATAGACGCTGTCATTGCTGCCATGCGCAAAGGTGATCGGCACCCGCGCGGCCGCCAGCGGTGTTGCCGCAAGGCGCGCATCGGGCATCCCGCCAAGCAGGGCCATGCCCGCCAGTCGCGGCGCCAGCTCCGGGTCCTCTGCCACTCCCTGACAGATCATGGATCCCATCGATGCGCAGGCGACAATCACCGGTGCCCCGCCGCTGCCGGCCCGAAATTCGCCGATCAGCGCTTTGACGTCGGCAAGTCCGGCCGGCGAGAAGGCACGCACACTCGGCACGATGTAGCTGCCGCCATTCCTGACCACGAGGTTTTTCAGCCGGTTGAAATTGCCGCCGAAACTGTAGTCATTTATGCCGAGCCGCCGGTCGCCGCCGCGGCCGTGAATGAACACCACCGCGAACCGCGCCGTTGACCACCGTCCGACACGCCCGATCTCGACAGTCCGGCCACTAGCCTCGAGCGTCAGATTTTTCGTCTGCCGCCGCACGGAAAGATCGACATATTGCCGCTTGACGCGCCGCTCCGGCACCTGATCGCGGCCATTGATATCGCGCATCTCGCGGTAGTCGATCACCTTGAACGCACCGCTGTCCGATTGCGACAACACCGGCGGCGAGGCAAACAGCCGGTCCTTGTGCCCGGCGATATCGGCAGCAAAGGCGCTGCTCAGCAGACCGGCACTGACAAGCAGGGCTGGAAAAACAGCGCTGAACGGCTTGAATTTGCGCCCGCCATATCGCTTGACGCCGCGCATTCTGGCACACTCGCATTGATTCGGCATAGGCCCGTCTCACCCCTCTCTGACCGGCAGGATAAAGCGACGCATGGACGATTCCAACGATCTCTTTTCGCAATTGAACGGACCCGCATCCAATGAGGCGGCAGGTCCCTCAAAGCCTGCCCGGTCCAGCGCGAAAACGGACCCTGCGAAAACGACCGCCCCGCCCAAAGCGCCAGCCGCTTCCGCAGCGCCGGCGCGCGCCAGTGCGCCCGCCGCCAACCGGCCTGCAACTCCGGCGGCCCATGGCGCCGAATACGACGCCTCGACCATCGAGGTGCTTGAGGGACTGGAGCCGGTGCGGCGCCGGCCGGGGATGTATATCGGCGGCACCGATGAACGCGCCCTGCACCATCTGTTCGCCGAGGTCATCGACAATTCCATGGATGAGGCCGTGGCCGGCCACGCCAATTTCATCGAGGTCGAGCTCGACGCCGAAGGCTGTCTGACGGTGACCGACAATGGCCGCGGCATCCCGGTCGAAAACCATCCGAAATATCCCGGCAAATCGACCCTGGAGGTGGTGCTGACCGTCCTGCATGCCGGCGGCAAGTTCGATTCCAAGGTCTATGAGACCTCGGGCGGGCTGCATGGCGTCGGCGTCTCGGTCGTCAACGCTTTGTCCGATGTTCTCGAGGTCGAGGTCGCCCGCAATCGCAAGCTCTACCGCCAGACCTTCTCGCGCGGCATTCCGCAGGGACCGCTCGAAGAGATCGGCGATGTGCAGAACCGGCGCGGCACCCGCATGCGCTTTCATCCCGATGCGCAGATCTTCGGCGCCGGAGTGAAGTTCGATCCCGGCCGCATCTACCGCATGGCGCGATCGAAAGCCTATCTGTTCGGCGGCGTCGAGATCCGCTGGTCCTGCGCCCCGGAACTGGTCGAGGGCAGCGAGACGCCCGACAAGGCGGTATTTCATTTCCCCGGCGGGTTGAAAGACTATCTCGAAGCCTCGCTCGGCAAGGATCACCGCGTCACGCGTGAGATCTTCGCCGGCAAGAGCGAAAAGACCGGCGGCCACGGCTCCCTCGAATGGGCCGTTGCCTGGTATGGCGGCGATAGCGCCATCTCCTCCTATTGCAACACCGTTCCCACGCCCGAGGGCGGTACCCACGAGGCCGGTCTGCGACTCGCCTTGACCCGCGGCCTGAAGGCCTATGGCGAACTAACCGGCAACAAGCGCGCGGCGCAGATCAGCACCGACGATGTGATGATCTCGGCAATGGGCATGCTGTCGGTGTTCATTCGCGAACCGGAATTCGTCGGCCAGACCAAGGACAAGCTGGCCAGTGTCGAGGCGCAGCGCATCGTCGAAAACGCCCTGCGCGATCCCTTCGACCATTTCCTTGCCGATTCTCCGGCCGAGGCGGACAAGCTCCTGGACTGGGTCATCGAGCGCGCCGAGGAGCGCGTCCGCCGGCGCAAGGAAAAGGAAGTCAACCGCAAGACCGCGGTGCGCAAACTGCGCCTGCCGGGCAAACTGTCAGACTGCACCCAGACCACCGCGCTGGGGGCTGAGCTGTTCATCGTCGAGGGCGATTCCGCCGGCGGCTCGGCCAAGCAGGCGCGCAACCGCGCCAACCAGGCGATCCTGCCCCTGCGCGGCAAGATTCTCAACGTCGCCAGTGCCGGCCGTGAGAAACTGTCCGCCAACCAGCAGATCGCCGATCTGGTGCAGGCGCTGGGCTGCGGCACGCGCTCGAAATATCGGGACGAAGACCTGCGCTATGACCGCGTCGTCATCATGACCGATGCCGACGTCGACGGCGCCCATATCGCGTCGCTGCTGATCACGTTCTTCTATCAGGAAATGCCGGAACTGATCCGCAATGGCCATCTCTATCTGGCCGTGCCCCCCCTCTACAAGATCTCGCAGGGCGCCAAGACATTGTATGCGCGCGACGATGCGCACCGCGCCGAGCTGATCGAGACCGAGTTCAGCGGCAAGGGCAAGATCGAGATCAGCCGCTTCAAGGGCCTCGGCGAAATGCTGCCGGCGCAGCTCAAGGAAACGACGATGGATCCGCGCAAGCGCACGCTGCTGAAGGTCGCGATCGACATCACCGATCCGCAATCGACCCGCGACGCTGTCGACAATCTGATGGGAACCAAGGCTGACGCCCGCTTCCGCTTCATTCAGGAACACGCCGCTTTCGCGGAAAATCTCGACATTTAAAGCGAGCTGCATTCACCCTTGAAGGTGCTCAGGCCGCCTCGGCAATCAGCCGCGCCGCATGCGAGCGATGCGCCTGCTGCTGCCATGCGTGCTGCATCGTCTCGACAAGCCGCAGGATATCCATCAGCGCCGGCTCGTCCGCCATCGCATCGGCAAATTGCGCCATGAGCTGCGCGGCGATCCGCTGCGGATCGACCGGCTCTGAATGCCGCAAGGCCCGGCGCCACATCAGGGTGGCCGCCACGAACAGATCGATCAGAGCGCCGTCCAGTCCGCTTTCGCGGAACAAGGCGCGCATCGCGGTCTCCCGCCCATCGACAAGAATGCCGCGCACTCGCCCGGCGCCAAGACCCGACAGCGACACGAGCGCCGAAGCCAGGAAATCGATATTGCCGGCGCAGACCGCATGCATCAGAAACCCCGGCGTCAGGCGGCCGGACACCCGCAGATGCTCGACCAGCGCCGGCATTTCCGGCAGCGGCACCGTCTCGGCCAGCGTCAGCGTCGCCGTGCGGCAAGCCTCGTCCGTGACCCTCTTCAAGCGCTCTTCTCCGACGCTCGACCGGCCGAGATCAAAGGTGGCAAGGGCCATGCCCAGCTCTTCGATCAGCGCCTGCCGCGCAACGAAAGGAAGGTCCTCACGCTCAAGCAGCCGGGCCCGGATGTCCGGATGCGCGCCGAATCGTTCGACAAGGCGCTTCAGCGATATCGCGGCCAGCGTGGCCGTACGATTGTCCAGCATCTCGAGGACCGCCGCCGCGCTGCCGACTTCCGCCAATGCGGCGCAGACGGCGAGGCTCAGCTTGTGCCGGCAGGCAGCCAGGATCTGCACCGGCGCGCGTCCGCCCGCAACCAGGTCGACAAGATCGCTGTCGCGCAGCACCGGCGAAATCGCCACCACCCGTGCCGCGACCTCGATCTGGTCGCCCGCCAGCTTCAGGATCAGGCTGCGCGGCGCATGCGGCGCGTGTGCCACCCCTTCGGCAAGAGCGATGCGGACAGCTGGCGCCGGATCTTCGGTCAGCATCGCCATTGCCGCTTTGGCGGCCCGGCGCTCGTCTTCACTCATCCGGCTGCAGGAATAGGCGCGCGCCAGAGCTCCGGCCGCACGCGCCCGTTCCGACGCTTTTGCGGTTTCCGTCCATTTGAGAAAAGATTGCACCAACATGAACTTACCTTGTCCCCCACGAGCAACTGATGCCGTCAGGCTAGCGCCAAAAGGTTTACGTTCTCTTCACCATGTCCATTAACGGTGCGCTAAGCTTCAAAGCGCTGCTCGGGGCTTGCGGACCACCCGCAAAATGGCAATGATCGCGCCCGCTCGCGAGGCGGCCATTTTGCCACGCGGCCAATGCTTTGAAGGGGGTGGGACAGCCATGGCGGGATTGTATTTCGAGGATCTGACCCCCGGCCGCGAGATCGCCCATGAATTGCGGCGCACGGTGACCGAAAGCGACAACATGTTGTTTTCCAACATGACCCTCAATCCGCAGCCGCTGCATATCGATCACGATTTCGCCAGCCGCACCGAATGGGGCAAGCCGCTGGTCAACTCGCTGTTCACGCTCGGGCTGATGATCGGCATTTCCGTCAGTGAGACGACGATCGGCACGACGATCGCCAATCTCGGCATGACCGACGTCACCTTCCCGCATCCGCTGTTCCACGGCGATACCGTGCATGTGCTGACCCGGGTGGTATCGGCACGTCCGTCGAAGTCCAAGCCCGATCGCGGCATCGTCGAATTCGAACACCTCGCCTACAACCAAAACGACGTCCTGGTCGCACGCTGCATTCGCCAGGCCTTGATGAGAAAGAAACCCGACTGATGCTGCGATCCCTCCTTTTCGTCCCCGGTGATTCGGAAAAGAAACTCGGCAAGATCGCCGACAGCGAGGCCGATGCGATTCTCCTCGATCTCGAGGATTCCGTCTCCGCCGCCCGCAAGCCCGAGGCGCGCCGCATGGTGGCCGAGTTTCTCGCCGCATCGCCGCGCGGCAAGGAGCGGCCGCGCCTGATCGTGCGCGTCAACGCCTTCGACACTCCCTTTACCGACGACGATCTCGCGGCTGTGGTCAGGGGCCGTCCCGACGCCATCCTGCTGCCGAAAGCGGGCTCTGGTGCACAATTGCAGGACCTGTCGCAACGATTGGCGCTGCACGAGGCCGACGCAGGGCTCGAGGAGGACAGCATCGCCATTCACGCGCTGATCACCGAGACGGCGCGCGGCATGCTGAATGCGCCAAGTTTCGCCAACAAGACAGCGCGGCTTGAAGCCATCGCCTGGGGCGCCGAGGATCTGGCCGCCGATGTCGGCGCGTCCGCCAACCGCGACGACAAGGGTGTCTATACCGATGTCTTTCGTCTGGCGCGCACGCTGACGCTTCTGGTCGCCGCCGACGCCGGGGTCGATGCGATCGACACGGTGTTCACCGATTTTCGCGACAATGACGGCCTCGAGCGCGAATGCCGCGCCGCCGTGCGCGACGGGTTCTCCGGCAAGATGGCCATCCATCCCGGCCAGGTGGCGACCATCAATGCCGCCTTCACGCCGCCCCCGGCCGATGTCGAGCGCGCCAGGCAGATCATTGCCCTGTTCGCCGAGGCGGGACCGGACGCCGGTGTGCTTTCCCTTGATGGCAAGATGATCGACATGCCGCATCTGCGGCAGGCCGAGCGCGTCGCCCGTCGCGCCGGACTTGATCCGCAGGCGCTTGCTGGCCGCTGACTAAGCGTCCGCGGCCTGGCCCTGCTCGTTCCATTTCGGGCGGCGCTTTGAGAAGGTCTCCGCCGTCACGGAATAATCCATGTAGCCGAGCCGCGCCACCGGCGCCGCTTTCGCCATGTCGACCAGCCCATCGGTCAGCACATCATCGCGTATGTGCACGCCGACCACTTCGCCGAAGACCACCCAGCTTTCGCTGAGCTCATCGTTCAGCGCCTTCGGCTGCATGATTTCCGTCACCCGGCATTCGAGAGCGGCCCAGGCTGCCGCCACGAAGGGCGCATCGACCAGCCGGGCCTCTGCCATTTCAAGCTCCGCATAGGTGAACTCGCTTTCACCATGCGGTGCGTCCACCGACGTGGCGACCATCTTGTCGGCCAGCTCGCGGCTGACCAGGCTGCTGGTAAACACGCCGGTCTCACGCGCATTATGCAGGCTGTCGGTCGGCGTCGAAGCGGAGAACATCAGAATTTTCGGCCTGTCCGAGACCGCGTTGAAGAATGAATAAGGCGCAATGTTTGCCGCCCCGTCGCGGCTCCTGGTGCCGATCCAGCCGATCGGCCGCGGCGCTATCAGCGCCTTGAACGGATCGTGCGGCAGACCATGCGCGGCGCGGCCTTCATAAAACATCGTCTTCTCCTGAAAAGTGCACGAGCTCGGCAAGCGTCGGGCGGGCTCGTTCGCTGACCGGCAATTGGGCCGTGCCGATATGCACGAAGCCGGCAATCTTCTCGCCGTCCGCAACGCCGAGCAGCGGATAGACGCTCTCATCATAGGCATACCACTCGGTCAGCCAGTTTGACGAATAGCCATGCGCATGCGCCGCCATCAACAAATTGAGGCACACCGCACCGGCGCTCAGCACCTGCTCCCATTCGGGAATTTTCACATGCGGGCGGGCGCGCGAGACAACGGCGATCACCACCGGCGCGCGCGTCAGACGGCTGCGCTCGACGGCTTGCATCTCCTCGGAAAGATCGGGCTTGTTGCGCATCGCCACCGCGCTCAGTTGCAGCGAAATGCGCTCGCGTTCAGCGCCGCGATAGACGATGAACCGCCACGGCGCCAGCTTGCCATGATCGGGAACCCGGCTCGCCAGCTGCAACATGGCAAGAATCTCATCGGTGTTCGGGCCGGGATCACCCATCTGGAAGGCGGGAGATGACCGCCGGGTCTCGAGATAGGATTTGAGAGCGGGATTGGGGTCCATTGATTTCTCTGGGTTTGTCGCGTGGGAGGGTGAACAGGATGCGACCGCGGTGAGCGCGGCCTTGAAATCGCCCTACCCTTTATGCTTTGAAGTGACCTCGGCGCAATGGGAAGTCAACCGCACATGCATTCGCAGCCTCTTCTTTCGCTATTGCCGCGCCATGGCCTCGGCCTCGGTCTGCTTCTGGCTGCGCTCATCACGCCTGCCCTCGCCCAGAACGGTCCGCCACCGCCGATCCCGCAGGCGCGCCCGGCGCCACCCGGTCCGGGTGGTGGAGCGATCGCTCCCCGCCGTCCGGGCCCTGAGGGCCGTGCAGCGCCGCAGGGCCGGCTGCCGGCTTTGCAGCCCTTCACCGCCGAACCGGACCCGCAGATCGATCTGCCCGGGTTGAGCAGCTATGCGCCGGCGGACAGCGATACGACCGCAGCGAATGCAACCCGCAGCGTCTCGATGCAGGCCCTGCTGACCCCGGATGGCGAGCCGCTGCGCCAGGGTCTGACCTGGCGGGTCTTTCATCCGATTCCCGGCGCCGACGGCAAGCTGCCCCTGCTCGCCTCGGCCGAGGGCGGCACCGCCACGCTGGAATTCGCCCCGGGCGACTATTTCATCCATGTCGCCTTCGGCCGCGCCGGCGTGACGAAAAAACTGCATGTGCCGGCGTCCGGCCCCGTCGAGACGCAGCAGCTCGTACTCAATGCCGGCGGATTGCTGCTCAATGCCGTGTCCGGCAACGATGTGAGTATCGCCGCCAATCAGCTCTCCTTCAGCATCTACCAGGCCGGCATCGACGGCGCCGACATCGAGCAGCAGATGGTGGCGGAAAACATCGGGCCGAACACCATCATTCGCCTCAATGCCGGCATCTATCACATCGTCTCGCACTATGGAGACACCAATGCCGTCATCCGCTCGGACATCCGGGTCGAGGCCGGCAAGCTGACCGAGGCGGTCATTCAGCACCGCGCCGCCGAGCTGACGCTCAAGCTGGTTTCGGAAAGCGGCGGCGAGGCGATCGCCGACACGGCCTGGTCTATCCTGACATCCGGCGGCGATGTGGTCTCCGAAACAGTCGGCGCCTTTCCCTCCATCGTGCTCGCCGAGGGCCAGTATGTCGCCGTGGCGCGCAACAAGAACAACACTTATACCCGCGACTTCGAAGTCACCGCCGGGCGCAATTCCGATCTCGAAGTGCTGCTGCAATAAAGCAGGCCCCGGCCCGACAACGCCCGGCCGCGCCCGACAGCGCCCGACAGCGCCCGACAGCGCAAGTCGGACGGGATCGAAACGCCCGGTTCAAGCGAAGAAGATTGAACGGCCCGATGCGGCGGTCAGCCCGCGCGCCGCGCCGCCCTCTTCGCCTGCCGGCGTTTCACGTCCGGCGGCGTGGCCTCCGATTCAAGCAGCGAGATGGCATCGTCGAGGCTGTAGGAGGTCTGCTCCCGGCTGCCCAGCCGGCGCATGTTGACCGTCCGCTCTTCCGCCTCGCGCATGCCGATCACCAGAATGACCGGCACTTTCCCGACCGAGTGCTCGCGCACCTTGTAATTGATCTTTTCGTTGCGGAAGTCCGTCTCCACCTGCAGACCGGCCTCGCGCAGCAGCTGAGCCACTTCCTCGCCATAGGCATCGGCGTCCGACGTGATGGTCGCCACCACCACCTGCAACGGCGCAAACCACAACGGCATGTGGCCGGCATGGTTTTCGATCAGCATGCCGAGAAAGCGTTCCATTGAGCCGCAGATCGCCCGGTGGATCATCACCGGCTGGCGCTTTTCCGAATCGCGGTCGATGTAAAACGCCCCGAAGCGCTCCGGCAGGTTGAAATCGACCTGCGTCGTGCCGCACTGCCATTCGCGGCCGATGGCATCGCGCAACGTGTATTCGAACTTCGGACCATAGAATGCGCCCTCGCCTTCGAGGACGCCGGTGCGGATGCGGCCGCCCGACTGCGCCTCGATGGTTTCGAGCACCTGCATCATGACGCTTTCGGCCTTGTCCCACAGATCATCGGAACCGACCCGCTTTTCCGGGCGCGTCGACAATTTGACGACGATCTCCTCGAAGCCGAAATCCTGATAGATAGCCAGGATCAGATCGTTGATCCGCAGGCACTCGTCGGCAAGCTGCTCGTCGGTGCAGAACACATGCGCATCATCCTGCGTAAAGCCGCGCACCCGCATCAGACCGTGCAGGGCGCCGGACGGCTCATAGCGATGCACATTGCCAAATTCCGCAAGCCGAATCGGCAGTTCGCGGTAGGATTTGAGACCATGCTTGAAGATCTGGATGTGGCCGGGACAATTCATCGGCTTGAGCGCGAACACCCGGTCGTCCTCGATCTCGTCATCGGCACAGGTCACCTGGAACATGTTTTCGCGGTACCAGCCCCAGTGTCCGGAGGTCTCCCACAAAGCGTGATCGAGCACCTGCGGCGCGTTGACCTCCTCATATGTGCCTTCAAGCTGCCGGCGCATATAGGACACCAGGCTCTGGAACATCCGCCAGCCCTTGGAATGCCAGAACACCACACCGGGACCCTCTTCCTGGAAATGGAACAGATCCATCTCCCGGCCGAGACGCCGGTGATCGCGCTTTTCCGCCTCCGCCAGCATGTGCAGATAGGCATCGAGTTCCTTCTGGTCGGCCCAGGCGGTGCCATAGATCCGCGTCAGCATCGGGTTGTTGGAATCTCCGCGCCAATAGGCGCCCGCCACCTTCATCAGCTTGAAGGCGGAGCCAATCTGCCCGGTCGAGACCATGTGCGGGCCACGGCACAGGTCGAACCAGTCGCCCTGCTTGTAGATCTTCACATCGTCGCCGGCGGGAATCGCGTCGATCAGTTCGACCTTGTAGGTTTCACCCTTCTCGGAAAAGACTTGCTTGGCCGCATCGCGATCCCACACTTCCTTCGTGAAGGGTGCGTTGCGGGCAATGATCTCGCGCATCTTCTTTTCGATCTTCGGCAGATCATCCGGCGTGAACGGCTCCTCGCGCGCGAAATCATAATAAAAGCCGTTCTCGATCACCGGCCCGATGGTCACCTGCGTGCCGGGCCACAGCTCCTGCACCGCCTCGGCCATCACATGCGCCGCATCATGGCGGATCAGCTCGAGCGCGCGCGCATCGGTACGCGTCACGATCTCGATGGTGCCCGGGCGCACCGGATCGGCAAGATCGGCAAGCAGGCCGTCGATGGCGATAGCGACCGCCTTCTTGGCGAGGGATTTTGAGATTGATTCGGCAACCTCGCGGCCGGTCGTACCGGCGGCGTAGTCGCGTTGTGAACCATCGGGAAAAGTCAGCGAGACGGCATCAGCCACGGCTCTGCTCCTATCCAGTCCCGCCAACGAACGCGGGTGGTTGATCGGAAAATTTGCGTCCCGCTCTTAGGGGATTCTGCCGGCAGGGGCAAGATTGCGCGTCTCAGCCATCGGCATCGCCCGGCTTGCGGGCCGAAAGATGCCAGAATCGCCAGGGCCAGGTCGGCCGGGCGCCGCCCGCAAGCTGCTCCGGCACCGGATCAAGGCCATGCGTGCCGCCGGGGCCGCAGCGGGCAACGCGAAACAGCGCCATGAAGCCGCCATTCCACAATCCGTAGCGGGCAATCGCCTCGTAGCCATATTCCGAGCAGGTCGGAATATGCCGGCATGAATGGCCGACAAAGCCCGACAGTGTCAGCTGGTAGAGGCGAATCACACCGGTTCCGAACACCCGGCCCGGCGTTTTGCGCCACGCTCCGGCCCAGTTTCGGCCGCGCCGACGACCCGCGGGCACAGGCTCGCGCCCCATCAGTTCCGCGCGCCGCCCGCACCGCCGGCTTCGATCTGGTCGAGACAATCGACGACGGCGTCGAACGTCAGCATCGTCGAGGCGTGCCGCGCCTTGTAGTCGCGCACCGGCGCCAGAAAGGCGAGATCGGCAAAGCGTCCATTCGGCGCCGCCCCGCCCTCTTTCAGCATAGCCAGCATCTCCCTGCGCACCTGGCGCAATTCGCTGGCCGAGGCGCCGATCACATTGCGCGCCATGATCGATGACGAGGCCTGTCCGAGCGCGCAGGCCTTCACATCATGCGCAAAATCGATCACCTGATCGCCATCCATCTTCAGCCACACCCGCACCTTCGAGCCACACAGCTTTGAATGCGCATCCGCTTCCGCGTCCGCGTCAGGCAGCGAGCCCAGGCGCGGGATGTTGCCGGCGAAATCGAGTATCTTTGCATTGTAGACGTCGTCAATCATGGCAATCAATTCCGGTTTGTCGCCTCTGGACGCGCCGGAACATCTCGACGCGGCCTCTTACGCCACCTATATAAGGCGTCGACCTGACCTTCGAAAGGGAAGGAATGGGGAGGTGACAAGGGTGGGCCATGTCAGCCGATGCCGGACCGTCGCATCGGGCAGCACGCGCCTTCGCATGCAGGGGGCGAGATGCCATGCCAGGGCAGTCGAACACATCGCTCCACGCCATCTCGGGCGAGAAGGCCCAGAATATCACGGAGAAGAAGATGGACGCCATTGCGGACCGCGAAACGAAACTTGATCCGGCGCTCGAGGCGGCCACCGACCTGACCCCAGCGGCGCCACATGACCGGCCGAGCCGCGCCGACGCCGAAGACGCCGTGCGCACGCTGCTGCGCTGGATCGGCGAAGATACCGGCCGCGAAGGCCTGCGCGACACGCCGCGCCGCGTCGTCGATGCCTATCGCGAAATGTTCGGCGGCTATGATCTTGACCCCGAGGAAGCGCTCGGTCGCACCTTCGAGGAAGTCTCCGGCTACGACGATATCGTGCTGTTGCGCGACATCGAGTTCTCGTCCCATTGCGAGCACCATATGGTGCCGATCTTCGGCAAGGCGCATGTTGCCTATCTCCCCGATCAGCGCGTGCTCGGCCTGTCCAAGATCGCCCGTGTCGTCGACATCTTCGCCCAGCGACTGCAGACGCAGGAAGCCATGACGGCGCAGATCGCCCGCACCATCGATGAGACACTGCGCCCCCGGGGGGTGGCCGTGATGATCGAGGCCGAGCACATGTGCATGTCGATGCGTGGCATCCGCAAGCAGGGTTCGACCACCACCACCACCACGCTGACCGGTCTGTTTCGCTCCGACGCTGCCGAACAGACCCGTTTCTTCAACCTGGTACAGCGCCACAGCTGAGCGCAGTCGAACTGCGAGACGAAAGTTCAGGGCCCATGGTAACGCGTTTCCCCCCGCCTCTGGCTGACAAGCAGGAACAGGAAGAGGGCGATCGTCTGGCACCGCGCTTCGATTCCGATGGGCTGGTGACGGCGATCACCGTCGATGCCGCAGACAATGCGGTCCTCATGCTCGCCCATATGAACGCCGAGGCCCTCGCCCGCACCATCGACACCGGTATCGCCCATTACTGGAGCCGTTCGCGCCGCAGTCTCTGGAAGAAGGGCGAAACCTCGGGCAATCTCCAGCACATCGAGGAAATCAGCGTCGACTGCGATCAGGATGCGATCCTGTTGCGTGTCCGCGTCGCCGGCCATGATGCCAGTTGTCATACCGGGCGCCGCAGCTGCTTTTTCCGCTCCCTCACCCGCGGCGAGGATGGCAGCCTGCGTCTCGTCACCGGACAGGACCAGCGATTTGAACCCAAAGCCGTCTACGAGCGTTAACGTTGTGAGCTGCTTGGGCTGGACCGTGACGCCATCCTTTAACATATTGGAAACCATATAGGTCTCTACTGGGCAGTTAACGGAAACGTTCAGCGAGAGGAACGCACATATGCTGAACTGGGCCATACATCGTCAGCTCGACCCGTCCCGCGGTGGCGGTGGCGCGGGCGGTGAGACGTTGGAGCCCATTCCGCAGGAAGATCCGCCCAAGCCGATCGCCCTGGCGCTGGGCGGCGGTGCGGCGCGTGGCTGGGCGCATATCGGTGTGTTGCGTGCGCTCGACGAAGCCGGCATCGAAATCTCGATGATCGCCGGGACCTCGATCGGCGCACTTGTCGGCGGATCCTATCTTGCCGGTCGCCTTGACGAACTGGAAGAATTCGCCCGTTCCCTGACCATGCGGCGCATTGCCGGCTTTCTCGATTTCGCCGTCGGTGGCGCGGGACTGCTTGGCGGCATGCGCCTCAACGATCGGATGCAGCAGCACATGAAGGGTGTCGAGATTGAAAGTCTCGACCGCACCTTCGTCGCTGTCGCCACGGAAATCGAGACCGGGCACGAGGTCTGGCTGCACTCCGGCTCGCTGATCACCGCCATGCGCGCCTCCTATGCCTTGCCGGGCATTTTCGAACCGGTGACCTGCAACAACCGGACGCTCGTGGACGGCGCGCTCGTCAACCCGGTCCCTGTCTCCGTCTGCCGCGCCTTCGAGCAACCTTCGGTCGTCGCGGTCAATCTCCATTATGACCTGTATGGCCGCTCGGCGGTCGTCAAGCACATTGCCCGTGATGGCAGCGCCGAAGTGCTGCAGCCCGAACGCGGACGGTCCTCGCGCAAGAACCGCCTCGGCGTCACCGGCAACATGGTGCAGGCCTACAACATCATTCAGGACCGCATTTCCCGCGCCCGCCTGGCCGGCGATCCGCCCGATCTGTCGCTGCAGCCGCGCCTGTCCGATATCGGTCTGTCGGAATTCCACCGCGCCGCTGAAGCGATCGATCGCGGTTATGAGGAAACGACGCTCAAGCTGGCGGAGATCCGCCGCATGCAGCGCGCCGGTATTCCTGGATTCTGATTGCGGCAAGCGCCTGTCACAGCCACCAGCAAAGCCCCGGGCGCAGCCTCAGGCGCCCGGGGCCGTCGGATAGCGCGGCGCGCTCCGGCAGGCGGCGATCAGTTGGCAATCAGCTGGCGATGTAAGCCTTGATCTCTTCGGCTTCGCGCTCGATCTCCTCGATGCGGCGCCGCACCACGTCGCCGATCGAGATAATGCCGACGATCTTGCCATTTTCGACCACCGGCAGATGTCGGAATCGGCCGCGGGTCATGATTTCCATCACCTGATTGACCGTGTGCTCTTCGCTGCAGGTCACCACTTCCTTGGTCATGAAGGTGGCGGCGCTGGCCTCGAGCGCGGCGGCGGATTTTTCAGAAACGGCCCGCACGATATCGCGCTCCGACAGGATGCCGGCGATCCCATCCGCGCCATCGCTGACAACAACCGCTCCGATCTTTTGCTCCGAGAGAAAGCGCGCTGCGGAAATCAGCTCCATCTCGCGCGGCACGGTCACGACGTCGCGCCCCTTCTCGTCGAGAATCTGTCTTACTTTCACGCCGTTTCCTCCTCAGTTCCAGTCTGGTGCGGGAAAAGCCGTGCGGCCCTTCGCGAAGACACGTTCGCGGTCATCGTGCGCCAGATTGGCGGGCCTGACAAGACGTTACAGCAGCATGGCCACAGGTAAGGTGTAGGCTGCGGCCAATGCAACCGGACGCGACTATCCTCCGCCGCGCGCGGCTCGGGCGCTCAGCGGGGCTTCGCCACCGGATCAAACAGCGCAAACGCCAGAAAGCCGAACAGAAAGCCGCCGACATGCGCTTCCCAGGCGATCGCCGTGGCGCCATCACTGCCCGGGGCCACGCCGAATGCGGTGAGAAAATTGATGCCGAACCAGACCGCCAGAAAGGTGATTACCGAGCGGTTCGACAATGCGTCACGCACCGACAAGAGCGGCAAGCCCTCGCTCCCCGCCGGGATCAGCCCGCCCCGTCCCTGGAAAGCAAAGCGCGCCGCCGCGCCCATCAGACCCGACACCACGCCGGATGCGCCGACCATCACCGTCACCTCGCCCCAGTGCATCAGGCCGAAGAGACCGGCTGACGCCAGCGCCGATAGCACCCAGAAGAGGCTGAAGCGCAGCGCGCCGATGCGCCGCGCCACCACCGCGCCGAAGGCGGCCAGCCAGAAAGTGTTCAACAGCAGATGCATCCAGCCGCCATGCAGGAGGGAATAGCTGATCGGGCTCCACAGCCAGGCACCGTCCACCGCCGTGCCTTGCGCCGAGTAGCGGGCCGGAATGAACGCGAATTGGAAGAGAACCTCCCGCAGCATGGCCGGGCTGAAGACGAACGCCTGCAGCGCTTCAATCGCCACCATCACGGCGATGACGACAACGACGGCCGTCGGAAGATTGAACATCGGCTGCCGACCGCCACCGCCATCCGGAGCCCCCGGCCCGCCCGGCCAGTTCGGTCCACCCGAACCGGAAGGTCCTGTCGGCCCATCAGGCCCGTCCGGTCCGCCGGGCCGCAGCTCATCTCGCTCACCGTCCGCGGCGCCGGAACCGTTACCCCTTTGCATCGAGATCCGGCGCCATGAAGCGCCGCCGCGCGCAGTGGCGGGCAAGCGTGCGTCTGCACCTATCTCTAAAGGGTATCTAGGGCTCTCTGCGCTCTGAAATCGGGTGGGTATCATCGTGGTCTTTCGTCTGGCCGCGCGGCGAAGCTCGCCATGGCGTAAGGGGCACAGATGCGAAGTGCCCGTTTTGCCTGGCGACCGCAAGGCGATCGGAAAAAAAAGCCGCTCGCAATCTGCGAACGGCCACATGACGGACACTCCCGTCGAAACATTGTGCTGAAGGTTCCACCTTTGCGAAGCGCGCCCCAACCCGGCTGCCCGTCCCGGCTGCTCGACCCCGCGAAACCTGAGCCGGACCATGCCACCGGCCCCTTCGTCTTGCAATGAAAGGGGTCCGTTAACCTTAACGGAGGCAGCGCGGCATGGTCTTCGCATGGAAGGGTGAGAAACACGAAATCGATCCCGATCTGTGCCATGGCGGCACAGGCGCTTCTCGAAAGGTCCCAATGCGACACGCCAACTCGCTCGCCCTGTTAACTTATTGGAACCGCCGTCGCGGCAACCGGCCCTATCCTCTGCGCTCGGAAATCGAGCCCGGCGATATCGCACGGCTGCTGCCGCACGTCTTCATCGGCGAGCGCAGCACCGCGCAACCGGGCCGGCCGCGCTATACCTTTCGCCTGGCGGGCACCGCCATCTGCACCCTTGCCGGCGGTGAGCTGAAGGGCACCGCCGTGTCGGGGCTGTGGCTGAGCGAGAACCAGCGCAACATCACCAGCATCCTTGACGCCGCCGGCAACGGCACCCCGGTTGTTCTCGCGCTTGACGGCTTGTCGGAGGACGCCCGGGTTCTCAAGGCCGAGGCCGTGATCCTGCCGCTTGGCGGGCTCGACGGGCGCAGCGAGCGGCTGCTCGGATGCATCTCGGTCTTTTCCCCGCCCTACTGGATCGGCCATGATGTGCTGGCCGGTTTTGCCACCACCGGCATGCGCTTTCTCGATCCCGAAAAGACCCACCAGTTTCTCGAAAACAGGCCCGAGGTCGCCCTTCCCGCTTCACCCCACACGCCGGCCTTCGCGCCGACACAGGCCAACAAGCGCCATTCCGCGCGCCTGTTTCTGATCGAGGGCGGCCGCAAGGACTAGGGACAGGACCCATTAATCTCAGGATGCCGCATGACAGCTCCGCGCCCATTCTGACGATGCCGTCAAAGGAATCGAATGTCCCCATGGTGTGGCATCATGCGGCGATGTGGCTATTTCATAAAGGACCTGCTCGGGCCGAATCGGGTGCCTATCGAACAAGTTGACGAGCGCTTTCAGGATTGTCAGAAAGCAGAGCTTGGTAGTACGCTTCTTCCGAACGCGGTTCCCGGGAGCTGGGCATGTATATCAAGACAATCGAACCAAACGAGGCTACCGGAGATATCGCGAAACTCTACGATGCGGAAGTTGCATCGATGGGACGTGTCATGGAAGCGACCCAGTGTTGGTCAGCCCGACCCGACATCATCGTCCCGGTCGAGGCTCTCTTGCACCAGATCAGGGATGGTTTCTCCCTGGACCTCGTTGATTTCCGGCTTATTACCTTCGTTGCGGCGCGTCATGTTCCCTCCAGTTACTGTTCGCACGTATATTTCAAGATACTTTCGGAGATGCTCGATCGTGAAACCGCGCTCGCCGTTCATCAGGATTACCGGAATGCCGGATTGAGCGAGCGACGGGTCGCGATGCTTGAGTATGCCGAGAAGATAACCCGAAACTCGTCAAAAATCTCCGAGCAGGACATCGACAAGCTTCGAGCAGTGGGATTCAGCGACCTCAATATCGCTGACATCGCACTCGTGGCTTCGTTCCGGAACTTCATGAGCCGCTATTTCGACGCTGTCGGCGCATCTCCCGAAGCAGCTTTCCTCGACGCTGACCCGGCAGTCAGGGAAAAACTGGCCGTCGGTCGGAAATAGCCTCTTCCGCAGACTCCCATCCCTTAGGCAGGTTCACCCCTCCGCCGGCAAGAAATCTCGATCAAGCTTTCTGCAATATTCTAACGACTTGTTAAGTCGCGATACCTATCTTTCACGTATCGAATGGCGGACGAAGAACGAGACAACACCGATGCTGAATACAGCGGCCCGAAAACTTCGCGACAGCCCGGCTCTACCAAATCCCGGGCAGTACAACCGCGTCGGCGTCCATCTCCACGCCCGCCTCATGCGCGCCGATCATTCCGAACACGAATGCATTATTGAACTGATGTCGCCGGGCGACGCGGTCATATCCTGCGAGTCCCTCGCCGAGGTCGGAGAGCGCATCGTCGCCTATGTCGACCATATCGGCCGCATCGAAGGCCGCGTCTCGGAATCGGGCGAAGCGCGCTTCACATTGGCCTTGATGGCCACTGAGCGCAAACGCGACAAACTGGCCGCCCAGCTCACCTGGCTGGCCAACAAGCATGAGCTCGGCCTGCCCGAGGACCGGCGTCACGAACGCCTCTCCCCCGACCGCGCCGCCTCCGAAATCCACCTCGACGATGGCCGCCGCTATCCCTGCCGCATCATCGACCTTTCGATGTCCGGCGCCGCCGTGGAAATCGACGTGCGACCGGCAACCGGAACCATGGTCACCCTCGGCCAGATGCGCGGCCGCGTCGTGCGGCACTTCCAGGAGGGCATCGCCATGGAGTTTCTCCGGGTCTACACCCCCGAACAGGTGCGCCAATTCGTCTGACCGCCGCCATCCCGGCCGTCGCCAGCGCAACACCCACACCGCTCTTACCCAATCACGCCTCATGCCGAGGACGGCTGAAGCTTCCAGCGCCAGCGGAAGCAACGCGCGCCTTCACCCGCTCTGCAGCTTTCCTGTTACCGCGCGCGTGAGAAATATCGGCGTTCGCGAACGGGTGCTGATCTTCAGCGCTGCCAAGGAGCACCGCGAGCTTGGCCCCGCAGCTGCAAACAGGGTTAGCCGAACCTTTCCAAAAACAACCCGTCCACGCACCTTGTGATCAGTTTCGCAACAGCCTGCGCTTCGGCGCGACGCAATACGACGCCCTGTGCTGCGATCCGAAACCACTGCCGGCGTCCAAAACAGCGCTGAAACCGCCGGTTTCGCCGCAAAAACCGCCAAAAGCGCGAAAACCCCTACCGGAATATGAATGCAAAGCCGACATTTTTATACTTGTTCTAATCGTATTTAGTGCTTTTTTTCTGAGATTTCGCTGCGTGTTTTACTTTAAAGCTACTTCGCAAATCGACCTGATCTAAAAAGCTTCATGTGACAGTTCCCCTCAGAAACGGGGAGAACTGAAATGACGCCGACATTCTGTGCCAGACACCTTATACGCGCCGGCCTCGCGCTGATCGCCTTGTGCGCCATCACCACGACAGTCAGTGCCGCGCCGGTCAATCTGGTGTCCACCGGACGCACCAGCCCGCCGGTCGGTCACTACGAATTTTGCCGCAGCAATCCCGGAGAATGCCGTGCGCTTGGCCGCGATGCCGGCCCGATGCAACTGACCCGCGCCGCCTGGCAGCACATGCTGACGGTCAATGCCAGCGTCAATCAGCAGGTCGCACCCGATACCGATGAACGCATTTATGGTGTTGCCGAACTGTGGATCTATCCGGATGCGGTCGGCGATTGCGAGGATTATGTGCTGCTCAAGCGCAAGCGCCTGATCGAGCGCGGTTTCTCGCCGTCCAATCTGCTGATTACCGTGGTCCTGCAGCCCAATGGTGACGGCCACGCCGTTCTCACCGTGCGCACCGATTACGGCGACTACATTCTCGACAACATGCGCAGCGACGTGCGCCTGTGGTCGGAGACCGGCTACACCTTCGTCAAGCGCCAGTCACCGGCGCATGCCGGACACTGGACCAAGCTGGGGCCGGGCACTGCCAATTCCGTGGCCGCCATCCGGTAATACGTCAGCACTGCGGCCGCAGCCCAGCGGTTCCGCCACCAACCTGCCTGCCGCCGGAAACGGCAGGCCACCGAGATCCGGACCTGCTCACACAGTTCGGATAAACCGAGCCTGGAACGCACGGACTTCCCCAACTTTCCAGGCAAGAGCCGGCCCCAGTCCCCAGGGGTCGGCTCTTACGGTTTTTGAAAAGCTTCAGTCCAGCCGCCGCAGTCCCGCTGCGAATCGCCGTGCATTGGCGACATAATGGGCGGCAGCATGACGCAATTCCTCCTGCGCCTCCGCATCCAGCGTCCGTGCCACCTTGCCCGGCGCCCCCAGCACCAGCGAATTGTCGGGTATCACCTTGCCTTCGGTCACCAGCGCCCCGGCCCCGATCAGGCAATTATTGCCGATCCGCGCGCCGTTCAGTACCGTCGCCCCCATGCCGATCAGCGTATTCTCACCGAGCGTGCAGCCGTGCAGCATCGCCTTGTGGCCGATCGTGCATCCGGCCCCGATCGTCAGCGGAAAGCCGATATCGGTGTGCATGACGACATTTTCCTGCACATTGGTGCGCTCGCCCAGCGTGATCGGTTCATTGTCCCCGCGCAACACGACATTGAACCAGATGCTCACATCCTCACCGACGCGCACCTGCCCGATAACCGTCGCATTGTCGGCGATGAAACTGAAACCGTCGGGCAGCGTCGGCTGATGATCGTCCAGGCTGTACAAGGCCATAGGGTCCTCCATGTTGTCAGGGGTATAGCCGCTTGGCGAAAGGTCGATCAAGCCCGGCCGGGTTTCACGCCGGTCCCGTGCGCATCACCTGCCCGGGTACAGACCATACGACAGCAACTCAAGGGCAATGATGCCGATCAGCATCGCCCAGCCTCCGGCGATCAGAAAGAGCGTCAGGCACCACCCGGCATGCAACTCGCCCCGTCGGACCCCGGCAACCGTCACGCCGCATAAGAGCTCCGGACCGGCAAGGCTGGCAATCAGCAGGTCAGCGAACCGGAAAAGCTCGAACCCCTCACCGGTGTGAGCCGGCGGCTGCCAGCCGCCGATCCGCACCAGCCGCGATGCTATCCACGACACCGTCGCGCCAACCGCCAAAACGCCAATCGCAAGCTGTATTCCGGTCAAATTTACCATGCCTTAACCATGTTTGATCAGTGTTGAAACGACAGGCACGCAGCAAGAATCATGCCGCGCGCCAATGTGCCAATTTGAAACGCCAGTGCGGATCCGATCATGACCGAGCAGACGGCAGATTACGATCAAGCCCCTTTGCTGTCCCCGCGCTTTGTCTGGAAACTGACGGCGGGGGTGGCGGTGCTCTGCCTGCTCACACTTGCCATCAGCATCGGCGGCCGCATGTTCGGCCGGACGGTGCTGCTCGCCGGCCATACCGCAGAGACGCATCCGGTGCACATCCGGATCGGGGCGAACGACATCACCCTGCCGGCCAACGTCATCCGGTTCCAGGCGGAACGCCGCGATGGACCGCGCGATGCCGTTGATACCTATTTTGCCTGGCCGGGCATGCGCGGCTACAGCCCCCGGACGCGGCCGATTTTCGATCAGACCGATCCATCGAGCCGCGACAGGGGTTTGCTGTTCGCGTCCCTTGCACAATCGACCATGTCGCGCGACATGTCGGGCCGCTACCGGCCGATCTACAGCCGTCTCATCGAGGGTCCGGCGGCAGCCGGCCCGGGCGGCCTCGTCTCCTATCGCCTGCGCGCCACCACCGGCTATAGCAATGAACTGCTCTATGTCGATCCGGCTGGCGGCGACACGCCCTATGTCGTGCGCTGCCTGGTGGCAGCCCCCAACGAGCCGACGCTCGACACCATGACCGGCTGCCAGCGCGATGTCTTCATCGGCACCGGACTGACCATGACCTATCGCTTCTCGATCAATCTTCTCGCCCATTGGCGGCAGATCGAGATTGATCTGCGCAACCGCATGCAGACCGCTCTCTCGCCGTCGAACTGAAGGCCGCAACCAGCGCCCCCTCGCGCGACAACCGTTTCGGTTACTGCGCGATCGGCCGGTGCGGGTGTCAGCAAAAAGCCGCCCCGGTTTAGGAGCGGCTTTTTCACTGTCTGCTTGGCTCTTTCACGTCCATTCTCGGACGCCGCGGCGCCTCAAAGGTCGACGTCGAGTATCGCCATCGAGAAATTGTAGGAGCGGTCGCCGTCTTCGTCATCCAGGTAGAGAATTCCGAGAAATTCCTCGCCCAGATAGACCTCGGCCGAATCGTCCTTGCGCGGCCGGGCGCGCACCTCCAGCTGCGGGTTGAGAACGCGCTTGAAATAGGCTTCGAGCTTGCGGATTTCTTCTGGCTTCACGATCGGCTCTCCAAAGTCTGAATTGAGTGCGGGCTTGTGGCATGCCCGGCCCATGAAAGCAAATAGCCTGAAATCGCGAAACGAAAACCCCCTGTCAGGATGAGCCGCTCAAAAGTTGATCCATCGAGCGCGATGGTTCGCGGCAACCGGCCTCGCCGACAACCCGCGCCGGCACGCCGGCCACCGTCTTGCAGGCCGGAACCGGCTTGAGCACCACCGAGCCGGCGGCAATGCGCGAGCAATCGCCCACTTCGATATTCCCCAGAACCTTGGCGCCGGCCCCGATCAGCACACCATTGCCGATCTTCGGGTGCCGATCGCCCTCCGCCTTGCCGGTGCCGCCTAGGGTGACGCCCTGCAGGATCGAGACATTGTCGCCGATGCGCGCCGTCATGCCGACCACCAGCCCGGTCGCATGATCGAGAAAGATTCCCTTGCCCATCGGCGCGGCCGGATTGATGTCGGTCTGGAAAATCGCCGAGGCGCGGCTTTGCAGATACAGCGCGAAATCCACCCTGCCCTGTTTCCACAGCCAATGCGCCAGCCGGTGTGTCTGAATGGCGTGAAAGCCCTTGAAGTAGAGGACCGGCTCTAAGAACCGCGTGCAGGCCGGGTCCCGATCGTAGACCGCCTGGATATCGACGCGCAGGATCTTGCCCCATTCTGTGAAGGAGTGACGCATCTCGTGAAAGGTCTGGCGCAGCAGATTGGCCGGAATGTCGGGATGGTCAAGCCGCTCGCAAATGCGTTGCACCACGGCTTCCTCAAGCGAATCCTGGTTGAGGATCGTCGTGTACAGAAAAGCGGTCAGCAACGGATCCTTCTCCGCTGCCGCCTTCGCTTCACTGCGAATGCTGTCCCAGATCGGATCGATCGGTTCGATCCTGCGTTCGGTATCGGCGTGCGGCGTGGCCGGCATGGCGCTCTCCCGTAAATCGCGGCGCTGGTCGGCCGGCAATTGCTTCGGCCCTTAAGATAAGCGACAAGACCGAAAATACAAATGGACATCTCTTATGCATGCTTCAGAAAAATTGGCCGAGGGCGGCCTCGATCTGGCGGTTGAGGAGGGCATCGGCCGCCTGCGCCTTGACCGGCCGCACCGCAAGAATGCCGTCAATCAGGCAATGTGGCAGGCGATTCCGGCAGCGCTCGCCCTGCTGAGCGGCGACATGCAGGCGCGGATCATTGTCCTCTCCGGCGCCGGCGGAAGCGATTTTTCCGCCGGCGCGGATATCACCGAGTTCGATACCGTGCGCCGGGATGCCACAACCGCCCGCGCTTACGAACGGGCCAACTCCGAGGCCTTCGCAGCCCTCCGGACAGCATCGGTTCCGGTGATCGCCAGTCTGCGGGGCGTCTGCTTCGGCGGTGCTTTCGGCCTCGCCGCCGCCTGTGATCTGCGCATCGGAGACACATCCTGCCGCTTTGCCGTTCCAGCCGCCCGCCTCGGCCTCGCCTACCCCGCCGACGCTGTGGTCGATATGGTGACTGCACTGGGCGCACAGCGCGCCCGGCATCTGCTCCTGACCGGCGACGAGATGGACGCAGAAACCGCCCTTGCCGCCGGCTTTCTGCTGACGCGGACCACGCCCGACGCCCTTGAGGCGGAAACAGTGCACCTCGCCCAGCGCATCGCCAGCGCCGCGCCGCTGTCGATCGCTGCCGCCCGCGCCACGGTGGCCGCCGCCCTGAGCGGCGATCAGGAGCGCATGCACGCCGCGCGAGAGCTCGGGGACACCACCTTTGAAAGCGCCGATTATGCCGAGGGCCGCGCCGCCTTTCGCGACCGGCGCCGCCCCGTCTTCACCGGCCGCTGAAGAACCGGGGACACCTTCTATCCGGCAAGCTTTTACGCCGCCGCAAGACTGTCGAGAAAACCGGCAATCGCATCCGTGAAGACGTCGTTGCGATCGCCGGCCACCATGTGCCCGGCGCCCGACACGTCGACATAGCGCATCGATGGTACGAGGGCGCGAAAAGCGTCCACCGCCGCCTCGGAAACGAGTTCCGACTGCTGGCCACGCACCAGGAGCACCGGCATGTCCAGCTGCTGTGCCGCTTGCACGAGATCCTCCTGGATCGCCGCATCTCCGGTGGAAATCGGGCGCGGCCCCTTCAGGAAGGACGGGTCCCAGTGCCAGCGATAGCGCCCGTCCGGATCCCGCCGCAGGTTCTTGGCAAGCCCCGCCAGGGAACGCGGCCGCTTGCGGTTCGGCAGATAGGCCGCAATGGCGTCGGCCGCCTCCTCCAGCGTCGCAAACCCCTCTTCCAGCCGCTCCGCCATGAACCCCTGCACGCGGCCAATGCCGTCCGGGTCCATATGCGGCGTGATGTCCACCAGCACCAGACCTGCCAGCACCGCATTGCCGGCATGCCGCACGGCGAGCAGGCCGGCGATGCCGCCAAGCGACGCGCCGACCAGCACCGGCGGGCGGCCGCAACGGGCCGTAATCTGTTGCGCCAAGGCGATCGCGTCCAGGGCGAAATCATCGAACGCATAAGCGCCGCTCGGCACCCAGGCACTTTCGCCGTGGCCCCGCTGATCGACGGTAAACGCCCGATGCCCATTCGCAGCGAGACGTCCCGCCGCGCCGCCCCAGGCATACCGGGTCTGACCGCCGCCATGCAGCAACAATACCGGCGCCCCGTGTACCGGCTCCTCGCTCGGTCTGATCTCGTCGGCAATCAGCGCATTGTCTTCCGCGCCGCGGAAACTGAGCGTCTCGCTAATCGGTTCGCTCACGCCTTTGCCTCGCCATGCTCGCCGAGAAAGTCGAGAACCGCCGCCTTGAACGACTTGTCGCCGACCGCCAGCATGTGATCACGACCGGCGATCTCGAAAGCGCGGCCATTCGGCAGCATGTCGGCCAGTGCGCTGGCAGAACCGGCAATTTCGTCCTTGCTGCCGACGCCGACCAGCGCCGGGGCCTGCAGCTGCTCCAGCTGTGCCGCCGTGACCTCCTTGCGCGAAGTGCGGATGCACGCGGCAAGCGCCTTGCGGTCGCTGCCGGTCTGCTCGGCAAAGGCCCGGAACATGCGGCCGCGCTCATCCTCCACATCGTCCAGCGATGGCGCCAGCAGCGCCGCGGCAATCGCGTCCCAGTCGCCGACCCCGTCAACCAGGCCGCTGCCAAGGCCGCCAAACACCACCCGCGCGACGCGCGAAGCGTGATCGAGCGCCAGGAAGCAGCTGATCCGCGCGCCCATCGAATAGCCGAACACATGCGCCCGCTCGACCCCTGCCGCATCGAGAACCGCCGCCGCATCCCCCGCCATGATTTCCGGCGTATAGGCGGCCGGATCATGCGGCTTGTCAGAGTGTCCATGACCGCGATTGTCGAGCGCGATGACGCGATAGCCGCCGTCCCCGAGCGCCTTGAACCAGCCGGGATGCACCCAATTCACATGTGCGGTCGAGGCGAAACCGTGGATCAGCAGCACCGGAAAGCCGTCCGGAGAGCCGCCCTCGTACCAGGTGATGCTAAGGGCGCCATTGTGCGCCACCTTCGGCGCGTAGGGTGTCAGGTTCATGATGCATCCTTTTTCTTCCGCCTAGCCGAAAATGCATCTCTTGCAAAGCCGGGATACGGATAGCGCAACCCGCGCCGGGCATTTCAAACCAGATTCCGCAGCTGAATTTCGCCCTACACATTTGCCGGAACCGCGTATATGGTCGCCGCGAAAATCATGCCAGGAAAACGCTGCGACGGAGACGATGATGGCCGGCGACCGGATCCCCCATTTCCAGAATGAAGACGGACATGCGTCGATCGAGATCGGCGTCAAGGAATTCATGTGCGTTGGCGCCAATCCGCCCTTTGACCATCCGCACGTCTTTCTCGACATGGGATCGGACGCCGAGAAGGTCTGCCCCTATTGCTCGACACTCTATCGGTTCAACGACACGCTTGATGCCGTGACCACGATTCCCGCCGGCTGCAGTTTCCGCCAGCTGGTTGCCTGACCGCTGGCCGGCGCCATGGCGCCTCCTCCTCTCCACATCGCCGGGGCCGGGATCGCCGGCCTGACAGCCGCCCTGGCACTGAGCCGCCGCGGCTTCAAGGTGTGCATTGCCGAACGCGCCGACCGGCTCGCCGAAGTCGGCGCCGGCCTGCAACTTTCTCCCAATGCCAGCCATGTGCTCGAGGCCCTTGGCCTCGGCCCTGCCCTTGCCAAGGTGATGCACCGGCCAGCGCGGATCACCCTCGCCGACGGCCGCTCTCTCGCCACGCGCGCGATGCTGCCGGCCGGCATCTTTGCCGAACAGCGCTGGGGGGCGCCCTACGGCGTTCTGCATCGCGCCGATCTGCAAACCATCCTGTTCGACGCGGTCGAGGCCGATCCGGCCTGCGATCTGCAATTTGGCCGCCCCGTCTCACCACAGGACCGCACAGCGGCCGTCACGGTTTTCGCCGATGGCGTCTGGTCGGACAACCGCAGATCAATTCCCGGTGCCGGCCGCCTCGTTCAGACCAGGCACACGGCCTGGCGTCTGACGCTGCCGGCGACCGCCCTGCCCGCCGCCGTCGATCCGGCCAGTGTCAGCGCGTTTCTCGGGCCTGACAACCATCTCGTCGCCTATCCCGTCCGCCAAGGCGAATTGATCAACCTGGTTGCCATCACCACCGGGACGATGGCTGAACGAAACTGGGCCGGCAATGCCGGTCACGACGGGCTTCAGCAAGCTTTTCGCCGCTGGCATCCCGACGTGCGGCGTCTTCTCGAAGCCACGGACGAGATCACCTGCTGGCCCCTCCATCAAGTGACCGATGGCGCCTATCACGATGGAGCTGCAAGACTGCTGATCGGCGATGCGGCGCATGCCATGACGCCGTTTGCCGCCCAGGGCGCCGCCATGGCCATCGAAGATGCCTGGGAACTGGCCGCTGCCCTCGCCATTCAAGGACCGGATGCATCTGCGCAAAGCCACCGGCAGGCCTTGCAGCACTGGCAAAGCGCTCGGCGCGCCCGCATCGCCCGTGTGCGCCGCCGCGCCGCCCTCAACCGCTTTGCCTACCACGCAAGCGGGCCATTTCGCCTCGGACGCGATCTGGTGCTTTCGCGGCGCAGCCCGCAAAAGCTCGCCGCCGATCTCGATTGGCTGTATGGCTGGCGCGGCACGGAGCTATGAAGGACGGCCGCTCGGGGGCGACCGCCGCCGGTTTTTGCCCTAGTGCAGGATCTGGCTGAGGAACAGCTTGGTCCGCTCATGCTGCGGGTTGTCGAAGAACTCGTCGGGTGCGTTCTGCTCGACGATCTGTCCCTGGTCCATGAAGATCACCCGGTTGGCGACCTGCCGCGCAAATCCCATCTCGTGCGTCACGCACAGCATGGTCATGCCTTCTTCCGCCAGGCCGACCATCGTGTCGAGCACTTCCTTGATCATCTCCGGGTCCAGCGCCGAGGTCGGCTCATCGAACAGCATGATGCGCGGGCTCATGCACAGCGAGCGCGCGATCGCCACGCGCTGCTGCTGTCCGCCGGACAACTGGCCGGGATATTTGTGCGCCTGCTCGGGAATCTTGACCCGCTCGAGATAGTGCATCGCCACTTCCTCGGCTTTCTTCTTCGGCATCTTGCGCACCCAGATCGGCGCCAGCGTGCAGTTCTCGAGAATGGTCAGATGCGGGAACAGGTTGAAGTGCTGGAACACCATGCCGACTTCGCGGCGCACCTCGTCGATCTTCTTGATGTCGTTGGTCAGTTCGATGCCATCGACGATGATCTTGCCCTTCTGGTGCTCTTCCAGCCGGTTGATGCAGCGGATCATCGTCGATTTGCCCGACCCGGACGGCCCGGCAATGACGATCCGTTCGCCGCGCATCACCTTGAGATTGATGTCGCGCAGCACGTGGAACTCGCCGTACCACTTGTTCATGTTGATGATTTCAACGGCAACTTCGGTGTCGGAAACCTGCATGTTCGAGGTTTTGACGGGCGCCGTGGCGGTGCTCTGGTCAGCCATTTGCTGTTCCCTTTTTGATTAGCTTCGGTGTCCGGTGTCCAGGCGCCGCTCCATGAAGACGGAATAGCGTGACATCGAGAAACAGAAGATGAAGTAGACGAAGGCAGCGAAGATCAGACCCGTGGCCGGCGTCACCGGAGTGATCCAGTTCGGGTCGGTGAAGTTCTGCTGCACGATGCCGAGCAGGTCGAAAATGCCGATGATCAGCACCAGGCTGGTGTCCTTGAACAAGCCGATGAACGTGTTGACGATGCCCGGGATAACCAGCTTCAGGGCCTGCGGCAGGATGATCAGACGCATGCCTTGCCAATAGGTGATGCCCATGGCGTCAGACGCTTCATATTGCCCCTTGGGGATGGCCTGCAGCCCGCCGCGCACCACTTCCGCCATATAGGCCGAAGCAAACAGCGCCACGCCGATCAGCGCCCGCAGCAATTTGTCGAAGGTCACGTTTTCCGGCAGGAACAGCGGCAGCATCACCGAGGACATGAACAGGACGGTGATCAGCGGCACCCCCCGCCAGAACTCGATGAACACCACCGACAGCGTCTTGACGATCGGCAGATTGGACCGGCGCCCGAGCGCCAGCAGGATGCCGAAGGGGAAGGACACGACGATGCCGACGATCGCCACCACCAGAGTGACCAGCAGCCCGCCCCAGCGCGAGGTCTCGACCGGGACAAGGCCGAACTGGCCGGTCAGCAGGATGAAGGCGAGGATCGGGAATACCACCAGCAGATAGATGGCGTTCTCGCGCTTGTACGGCACGCTCGGAATGGCGATCGGCACCAGACCGATGATCAGCAGAACCGCCGTCAGATCGACGCGCCAGCGCTCCTCGAGAGGATAGCGGCCATAGATGAACTGGCCGAACTTCGCCTCGACGAACGCCCAGCAGGCTCCGACATCCGGTCCGAGACAGGCCTCGCGGCCCTCCCCGGTCCATACCGCGTCGATGAACAGCCACTGCACCATCGGCGGGATCATCCACACCAAGAGCAGCAGCACCACGATCGACAGCACGGTGTCGCGCGGCGTGGCGAACAGATTGGTCCGCATCCAGCCGCCGAACCCGCGCTGTGATGTTGGCGGCGGAAGTTGCGGCAGCTCTTCCCGGGCCACGTAATAGAACGGATTTGCGCTTTCGATACCGGGCATCTTAACGCTCCACCAATGCGACGCGGGAATTGAACCAGTTCATGAAGGCCGAGGTCAGAAGCGAGATCCCCAGATAGACGAGCATCGTGATCGAGATCACCTCGACCGCCTGGCCGGTCTGGTTGAGCACCGTCCCGCCGAACACCGCCACCAGATCCGGATAGCCGATGGCCACCGCCAGCGACGAGTTCTTCGTCAGGTTGAGATACTGGCTGGTCAGCGGCGGGATGATCACCCGCATGGCCTGCGGAATGATAACCAGCCGGCTCGTCAGGTTGGGACGCACGCCCAGCGCGAACGCCGCTTCGGTCTGCCCTTTCGGCACGGCAAGGATACCGGCACGCACGATCTCGGCGATGAACGAGGCGGTGTACAGCGACAGGCCGAGCAGCAGGGCCATGAATTCCGGCCGGATAACCCAGCCGCCGGCCATGTTGAAGCCCTGAAGGCTGGCGTATTCGAGATAGAACGGAAAACCGCTGATCAGCAGAGCCAGGAGCGGCAGGCCGAACAGCAGGCCAAGCCCGGTCCACAGAACCGGGAAGCGTTGCCCGGTGGCCATCTGCCGCTTGTACGACCAGCGGCCGATCACGAACCACAGGGCCAGCGCCACGAGAACCGAGATGAAGACGATCGCCGAGCCATCTTCGGGCACCAGCCGCGGCAGATAGAGCCCGCGATTGTTCAGGCTCCAGACAAGGCTGACATCCTGTTCGATCCCCGTCTGCCGGGGTGACGGCAGCACCGCGAGAACGGCCTTGTACCAGAACAGGAGCTGCAGCAGCAGCGGGATGTTGCGCAGCGTTTCGACATAGACGGTCGCCAGCTTGCGCACCAGGTAATTGCGCGACAGGCGCGCCAGCCCGACGATGAACCCGACCACCGTGGCAAGAAAGATGCCCATGGCCGCCACGACGAGCGTGTTGAACAGTCCGACAAGGAAAGCGCGGAAATAGCTGCTGTCATTGGTGTAATAGATCAGCGACTGGCCGATATCGAAGCCGGCGCGCTCATTGAAGAATCCGAAACCGGAAGCAATACCGGCGCGCGCCAGATTGTTGGCGGCATTGGAGATCCCGACATAGACAAGATAGCCAACAATCAGGATCAAGATCACCTGAAAGAACAGGCCGCGCACCTTTGGATCGTAAAAAGGTGATACGCGTTCGCTGTCCTCGGCGCCGTCTGCGACGCCATCGGTATGAGCCATTAAAACTGTCCCCATTTTGATATCCGGTTGTTGCCACCGGATTGATCGTGAAGCCGCCCCTACGGGTCATTCTTCATGTCGAAACGGCGCGGGGAAATCCCCGCGCCGTCCCTTGTTCGTTTAGCGTACCGGCGGAGCGTATTGCAGGCCGCCCTTCGACCACAGTGCGTTCAGGCCACGGGCAATGCCGAGCGGTGTCGTTTCACCGACATTGGCCTCGAAGACCTCACCGTAGTTGCCGACATGCTTGATCACCTGGTAGGCCCAGTCGTTGGTCAGACCGATGTCCTCGCCGAACTTGCCTTCCTTGCCGAGCAAACGCATGACGTTCGGATCCGTGGATTCGCGCATCTCGTCGACATTCTCCGACGTGATGCCCATTTCCTCGGCATTGATCATCGCGAAATGCACCCACTTGACGATGTTGAACCACTGGTCGTCGCCCTGACGGACGACCGGGCCGAGCGGCTCCTTGGAGATCACTTCCGGAAGAACGATGTGCTCGTCCGGCGAACCAAGGCCGAGACGGATCGCGTACAGGCCGGACTGGTCGGTCGTGTACACGTCGCAGCGGTTGGAATCATAGGCTGCGTTCACTTCTTCAAGCTTTTCGAACACGACCGGGTTGTAGGTCATGTTGTTGGCCTTGAAGTAGTCCGTCAGGTTCAGCTCCGTGGTCGTCCCGGTCTGCACGCAGACCGAAGCGCCGGACAGCTGCAGCGCCGAATTGACGCCGAGCGACTTGCGCACCATGAAGCCCTGGCCGTCATAATAGTTGACGCCAGCAAAGTTCAGGCCGAGTTCGGTGTCGCGCGACATCGTCCATGTGGTGTTCCGCGACAGAAGGTCGATTTCGCCCGACTGCAGCGCCGTGAAGCGTTCCTTCGCTGACAACGGCGAGAACTTCACCGCGTCCGCATCGTTGAACACCGCAGCAGCGACCGCGCGGCAGAGATCGACGTCGATGCCGTTCCAGTCCCCGGCATCATCCGGTGCGGAGAAGCCGGCCAGGCCGGTCGACACGCCACACTGCAGGAAGCCTTTGCCCTTCACGTCATCGAGTGTCGCGGCAGAAGCAGCCGTCGCGCTCAAACCGGCGGCGACGGCTACGCCGGCGACAGCCGACAGGATCGAATACTTCATATGATACAACCTTTTTTCTGTTGCCCTTTTACAGGCGCCCACAGACGGGCGACAGCGTTGATCCACTGCCCTCCCGTGGCGCCCGGGGCCCATACCATTCCGAATTGACCTATGCGTCAAGTGTTCCTCCGCGAAAACGCTCCGAATTCAACTAACAGCTGATGATCATTCACATATGGACGCAGCGCGAAGACGGTCTGACGCCATCGTCGAAAGTCCGTTGATACCCCTGCTCTTCATGGTTGTTTCCGCCGCACAGCCGCGTTAAGCGTGAGCAGGTTTTCATGCGCCACCACGCAGAAAAAAGCGGCGAATCGGACAGGATCAGGATGAGCAAGAAAGATTATCTGGCGCAGGCAGGCGTCAACACGCGGCTGACCAAGATCGGGTATGAACCGAGATCATTTCACGGCTTCGTCAATCCGCCGGTCGTGCATGCCTCGACCGTGCTTTTTCCCGATGCGGGGACCATGGAACGCGGAGATCAGGCCTACACCTACGGCACGCGTGGCACGCCAACCACCGACGCCCTGGCGTCCGCCATGGACGCCCTGGAAGGATCGGCCGGCACCGTTGTCGTTCCGTCCGGCCTCGTTGCGGTGACACTGCCGTTTCTTGCCTGCCTGTCAGCGGGCGATCATGCGCTCGTCGTCGATTCGGTCTATGGTCCGACCCGCCGCTTCTGCGACACGATGCTCAAGCGCCTTGGCATCGAGATCACCTATTACGACCCGATGATCGGCGCGGATATCGCCAGCTTGATGCAGCCGAACACCCGGCTCGTGCACACCGAGGCGCCCGGTTCAAACACCTTCGAGATGCAGGACATTCCTGCCATTGCAAAAGCGGCACATGCCGGTGGCGCCGTCGTCACGCTGGACAACACCTGGGCGACACCGCTGTATTTCCGGCCGCTGGAGCATGGCGTCGACATTTCGATCCACGCCGCCACCAAGTACCCTTCCGGCCATTCCGACACTCTCATCGGCACCGTCTCGGCCAATGAGCAATGGTGGCCGAAGCTGCATGACGCCTTCGTGACGCTGGGGGTGTGCACCAGCTCCGAAGATGCCTACACGACCCTGCGCGGCTTGCGCACCATGGGCGTACGTCTCGAGCGCCACGCCAGCAGCGCGCTCTCGCTTGCCCGTGAACTCGAGACACGCGCCGGCGTCGCCCGGGTTCTCCATCCGGCGCTCGAATCCTTTCCCGGCCACGCGCTCTGGAAACGCGATTTCTCGGGATCGAGCGGCATCTTCTCGATCGTCCTCGACATCCCCGATCAGGCGCGCCACAAGCCGGCGGCCCACGCCTTTCTCGATGCCCTGCAGTTTTTCGGCCTCGGTTACTCCTGGGGCGGCTACCAGAGTCTGGCCGTGCATGTCTGGCTCGCCGACCGAACCGTCGCCAAGGCCCCTGCGGAGGGACCGGTCATCCGCCTGCAGATCGGGCTTGAAGACGCCGAGGATCTGCTCGCCGACATCGATCGCGGCTTGGCGGCGGTGCGCAGCGCCTGAGAATCAAACGCTATCTTGGTTTCGGCAGGCGCAATGCGGCCTTTCCGCCAGCCCGCCTGCGCACAAAAATGCCGGATTCCGATGGGAGGAGAACGAAGCCGTAAGAAACCGTGGCATTGGACTGGCATTCCCAGCGCCAAAAATGATAGTCTTTCGAATTATTCTTTCATTTATCTATTTGATATTTCTAATATATTTAAGGCTTCTCACAAATGTCTGCGCATATATTTGCCCATTCCATGTGGCGCACCGGCTCGACGGCACTCGCCCACTGTTTCCTGCAATCTGACGCCTACATGGTCTTTTATGAGCCCTTCCACGAATATATCGGCTCGGAAAAAGCAATTCTTCACCTAAGGGCGAAGTCTGCAGCCACCGCGCGAAACCTTCGCCATCCCCGCTGGGAAGGCGGCTATTTCGACAACTATCTCCTCAAGGATCCTGAGACCGGTCAGACGCTCTCCGCCCTGTTCGATCGCTCCGCTTCCGAACAGACCGTCTATGCCGACGCGCCGTCAGACCGGACGCTCGCCTATCTCGACGCCTGCCGGCGGGTCGCCGAACATCACGGAAAGCGGGCCTTTTTTGGCTTTTGCCGGTCCGGCACGCAAATGCGCGGCATCCCGTTGCGGCCGGGCGAAAGGGCGTTTTACCTGGTGCGCGATCCTCAATCTCAGTGGCGCAGCTATGGCTGGCCGGCCAACCGCTATTTCGTCAACAAGTCCTACGCCCAGGTCGCGGCCTCTCCGAACATAAGCGCTGCTCTCGGTCAGATCGAGACCATACGACCACGCCTTTGCGGCCGCCTCCTGCGCCGCCTGCCGACCCTCGCCACCAATGATCGCCTCATCAATTTCGCGTGCCGGAACCTGTCAGCGACCGATGCGCGCCTTCTCCTGGCGGCAACCCATGCGACAACGCTGCAGGCGGCACGCGAGATCGGCCTCGAGATCCTCTCGGTGACCGACATCGCGACCGGCAGCAATGCCGGCCGGGATTTCGGAGCAAGGTTCGAGGTCAACACGCAGACGCTGCAGCCGCTTCCCGGCTCACAGGACCAGGAGTCAAATGCACTCTCGGGGAGTGGAACGCCCGGTCACTGCGCGGGATCGCACCGGAATTAGCGCGCTCAGAAGCGGACGGTGTAGTGATCGCCCATATCCGGGGTGTCGCCGGTCATCTTGGACTTGGCCATTTCCACCATGAAGCCGATCGAGTTGGTCGTCTCCCAGATCTCGGCTTCGGACGGGATGAATTCGATCAGGCGGATATCCGGGTCATCGATCCCGTCGAACCAGCTGGAGGCCACGGGATTCCACAGATCCTCGAGCTTGCCGCGATCGCTCGACAGGCTGGCGCGCCCCTCGATGCGGGCATAGACATGATCGGCACCGGTGACGATCAGCGAGCCATCGCTCTGCCCGGCATCAAGCGCCTCGACAAGATCGGTGCCGGCCGCGCCGATGAACCACATCCGGTTCCTGTCCGCCTCCGGGTAAGGCGACATCGGGACGTGCCGCGCCGAACCGATGGACAGCATCGCGGCCCGCACATCATCCATTGCTTCCCAAAAACGTTTGTCCGACATGAAAACTTCCTCGCTGGTTGCTGCTGCGCCGCGCCGTGGCCAAGCCTTGATCACCGCGGCACTTCTCATCTCCCAACGCGCGACGCAAAGCCTTCGTTGCATCGCACCGCGGCGGGCACATCCAGCCCGCGGCAAAACAAGGACGAATAACCCCGCACCTCAGGTCTCGGTGCGGGATTAATTCGAAATAATTAAGCGAATTCAGCGCATTAAAAAATAGATGGCGACCCCTGCAGGATTCGAACCTGCGACCATCGGCTTAGAAGGCCGGTGCTCTATCCAGCTGAGCTAAGGGGCCACTCGTAACTGCGCCACGCCAGGCGCGGCGCGCTGCTGATCTTTCGGAAGGTCAATGCGTCCAGGGTTGCCGGCGGTCATAGCGGAAATTGTCCGCATAAGCCATCTTGCGGCGTTTTGCCACTTTCGGCTCGACCACACGATAGGCAATGCCATGCTTTTTTGCGTAGGCCACCGCTTCGTCGAGCGAATCGAACCGCAGATTGATCTGCTGTTTCATGTCGCCGGATGACGTATATCCCATCATCGGGTCGATCTTGCGCGGCATTTCCGGATCGAATTCCAGTTGCCAGTGACGCGTATTGCCGCGGCCCGATTGCATTGCCGTTTTTGCAGGCCGATAGATTTTCGCCGACATGCCTTGTCTCCGCCTTCATTCTCGCGCGCTCGCGGCGTCAAACGCTGCAGGCGAGCCCGCGGTTCCGCACGCGCCTGCACCCCCGTCGTCGCCGCGCGGGCTCATGCAAGCTGTTTGTCCGCCCCGGCAGGCGATGTCAAGCTTGGCGATCCCGGTCAGCGCCGGGAAACCAGCGTCCTAGCCCTCTGCCTGGCCGGACATGTGAATGCCGCCGGCGCTGCGCGTGTGAAAAGAGCCGGCGTCCTGCGGCGCCACGCAGACATCGAGTCGCCGCCCGCCGATTGCCGGTAACTGGCCGCGATAGCTGAAACGCGTCGGCGTATGACCCAGCGTCGTCGCGACCCCGTTGAGCAGCAGGCTGGCCTGCAAAGGCCCATGCACCACCAGCCCCTCATAACCCTCCACCTCGGTGGCATAAGGCAGATCGAAATGGATGCGGTGCGAATTGAACAACAGCGAGCAATAGCGCACCAGAAGCGTCGGCGGTGTCTCCACTTGCCACAACACCGGCAACCGGTCCGGCTCGGCGCCGGTTTTCGCCTTTTGGCCGGCCGCGGGTTTCGCCTTGGGCTCGACCGGCGCCCGGTAGACGATGTCCTGCCGCTCGCGAATGGCCACGCCGCGATCGGTGTCATAGACATGGTCGACGGCCATGAACCACAATTCGCCGCTGCGTCCCTGCTTGTGCTGAATGTCCGACAGTGTCGTTGTCCGCCGCACCTTGTCTCCGATGCGCAAGGGAGACACGAATTCCAGCGATCCGCCCGCCCACATGCGCCGCGGCAAGGGCGGCGGCGGCAGATGCGGATAGGTCTTCGGGTGTCCATCGTCACCGAGTTCGGCCATCGGCGCTTCGGTCGGAAACAGGCACCAGTGGCTGGCCAGCGGCGCTTCGCCGTCACCCACCTCGGCCAGATACGGCGCGAGGGTGGCCCGATAGGTGGCAATCAGCCGCTCCGACAGCACTTCCTCGGCAACGAAAGTGCGCCCCTTCCAGCTGTCGATGTCCTGTTCGTTCATGATCTCTCCTCAAATGAAGGGCCGGCGGTGCCCATCTGGTCTGTCGCTAGGTCCGGCACGACAAGTCAGCTCTTGCGATCTGCGCCGGCCACCACGCTCCAGGTCTCATAGGTTTCGTCGCCGACACCGGCCAGCATCTTTTTCAGCGCATGCGTCATCGGCAGCGGTCCGGAGTTCTCGCCGATCGACAAGGCGAGGTCGATGTCCTTGCGCAGGATCGATTGCAGCGAATCGAAGTCGCGGCGCGTTGACGCCCACGCCGTGTAGGCTTCGGCCGCATCATTCGGCCCGGCGGTCAGGAAATTGCGCCCGGTGCCGGCCTCGAACACCTCCATCGCTTCGGGCAGGAACAGCCCGTTGTCGAGCCCGATGCGATAGGCTTCCGCAGCGGTCATCAGGATCGAGATCCCGACCAGATTGTTGACGATCTTCGTCGCCTGCCCGGATCCCAGCGCTCCGCAATAGAAGATCTTCTCGCCCATCGCCTGCATCAGTGGCCGCACCGCATCGCAGTCCTCTCGCGCTCCGCCCATGATGATCGCCAGCGTTCCCTCGCGGGCCTTGACGACGCCGCCACTGATCGGCGCATCGATGATCGCCAGCCCGTAGGGCTCGATCTGGCGCGCGAAGTCCTGCATCGAATCGGGGGCAAGCGTGCCCATCAGCACGATCATCGGCTTGGCATCGCCCAGGCCGGATATCACCCCGCCCTCCCCGAACAGCACGGAGCGTGCCTGATCAGGCGTCGCAACGAGTATGATCACGACATCGCAATTTGCGCAGGCGGCGGCACTGTCGGTGGTGGCAATCCCTTTTTCCGAAAATGGCGCCAATGCTTCTGGGCTTCGATCGCACACCGTCAGCGTGAAACCGGCCGCGTGGATGTTCATCGCCATCGGCGCGCCCATGGCGCCGACGCCGATCACCGCAACGCTTTTAACGCTCATTGCGCGCCTCCGTGAATGGTCACCCCGGAATCCACCGACAGCACCTGGCCGGTGACGACGCGGGATTCCTCGGCAGCCAGATACACCGCCATCTCGGCAATATCGATCGGCTGGCACGGGCCGAGCAGGTGAATGTCGGCCAGAAGCCGGATTTCCTCGCGCTCGGCCATGATGCGCTCGGCCCGCGGCGTCAGCACCAGGCCCGGCGCGATGGCGTTGACGCGGATCCGGTCCGGTGCGTATTCCACCGCCATCGAGCGGGTCATCGACGCAACGCCCCCCTTCGCCGCCGTATAGCAATCGCGCTCGGTCAGCGCCATCAGCGCCGCCATCGAGGACATGTTGATCACCGATCCGCCACCGGCCCTGGCGATCTCCGGAATGGCGTATTTGCAGCACAGGAAGGTGCCGTACAGATCAAGCTTGATCACCCGCCAGAACTCCTCGTCCGGCGCCTCGGTCACCCGCCCGTCCGCCCGGCTCGAGCCGCCGGCAATGTTGCACAGCGTATCGAGCCGCCCGAAGCGCTCAATGGTGCGCGCGATGCCCGCCTTGACGCTGTCCGGGTCGGTGATGTCACAGACGAGACCGAGACCGTTGTCGCCGGCCTCGGCTTCCGCCAGCGTTTCCTCGACGCTGTCGGCGCTGATGTCGGCCGCCACGATGCGCGCCCCCTCCTCGATATAGCGCCGGCACACCGCCCGGCCGATACCGCCTGCCGCCCCGGTGATGAACGCCACCTTGCCCGCAAGTCTTGCCATTTATCTCTCCTCCCCGATCATCCATCCGGCGCGTTCGCCATCGACGATCGCCACATCCGCCTGCCGCGGCGCCAGCGCATCGCCAATGATGAAGGTCTCAAGGCCCAGCGCTTCGCAGTCTGCCGCCATGCTGTTTTGCGCCACATTGCCCATCGCCAGCACCACTGGGCCGCCATGCGCCCTGAAATGCGTCCCGCCACCGAAGCGGTCTTCGCATTCGAGCCCGTCTTCGGTCACCGCCGTGACGAAGGTGGAGGCCATGGTGGCGATGCCGAGCGACGCCAGACGCCGGTACAGATGCGGCGCATGGTGCACCGGCAGATCGGCTCCCGCATGCATGTGCGGCGTGATGATTGTCACCCGGCAGCCTCTCCCGGCAAGCTTCTCCGCCGCCGCCGTGCCGGACAGATGCGGATCATCCTCGATGACCACCACGTCTCCGGCAAACAATTCCGGCCGCTCGAAGACATCGAAAACCGTGTGCACACGCGCGTCATCGGCACCACCTATCCCCGCGGCGCCGGGCCTGAGCGACGTGTAGCCATCGCGGCGCGGCACCGAGCCGGTGGCAATGATCGCGGTCTCGAAACCCGCCCCGGCAATCCCTGCCGCATCGGCGTCTTGCCCAAGCCGGATCTCGACCCCGGCGCGCCGGAGCATTTCCTCCTGCCACAGGTGAATCTCGGCATAGCCGCGCCGTGACGTCACCGACGCCGTCATCAGGTTCTGGCCACCGAGCGCTGCGTTCCTTTCGAACACCACGACCTGATGGCCGCGCTCGGCCGCCACGCGTGCCGCCGCCATTCCCGCCGGGCCGCCACCGATCACCGCGACCTTCCGCGCTGTTTGCGCTGGCCGCATCGATCCGATGCCGATCTGCGCTTCGCGTCCGACCGCCGGATTGTGGATGCAGCCGACACCGCGCCCCCGGTCGAGACCGACAATGCAGGTCTGGTTGGAATAGGTGCAGATGCGGATCGCCGCCCGGTCGCCACGCTCGGCCTTCACCGGCAGTTCCGGATCCGAAATCAGGGCGCGCGCCATGCCGATGAAGTCGGCCTGGCCGGCAGCCAGCACCGCCTCGGCATCCTCGGGCGTCGCAATGCGCGAACTCACGCAGACCGGCAGACCGGCAGCAGCCTCCCTGATCTGCCCGGCATAGGAGGCAAATTGCGCTTCCGGCGCCGAAATGTCGGATATCCAGCCCGGATAATGCAGCGACGTCAGACCGCTGACATTGACATAGCTGGCGCCCTGATCGCGCAGCCGCGTGGCAATCTCGATCGAATCCTCGATCTGCAAGCCGCCCGGCACGTCATCGACACTGTTCATGCGCACGCCGATCAGGAAATCGCTGCCCGCCGCCTTGCGCACCGCCGCCAGGGTTTCGCTGAGAAACCGCATGCGGTTGTCGAGATTGCCGCCGTACGCATCGCTGCGCTTGTTGGTGGCCGGCGACAGGAATTCATGCAGCAGGTAGCCCTGCGCCGCAAACAGTTCGACACCGGCCGCGCCCGCTTCCTGCAGATTGCGCGCCGCGTCGACCATCGTCTCGATATATTCGGCAATATCGCCGTGGTCCATTTCCTTGGGGATTTCGCCGGTGCGCGGGCATGGCAGCGGCGATGGCGCAAACAGCGGCAGCGAGAACTGCGTCGTGCCGGGTGAGCGCAATTGCCGTCCGCTGGCATTCAGCTGTGAGACAAAATGCGCGCCTTGCGCCTTGATATCGCTGATCATCTGGCGGTAGTGCGGCTGCAGGGAGAAATCATTGGCCAGATCGAGACCGCCGAACGGCGTCGTCTCCAGTGCGCCGCCCCAGCTGCCCTGCCGCCGCCATGAATCCGGCATCAGGAAATTCGACATGATGATCAGGGCGGCGCCGCCCTTCGCCCGCTCGACATGGTAGGCCATGGTGCGCTCGATCGCCGACCCGTAGCCGGCGCCGAACATCACCGCATGCGGCATCATCGCGATGCGGTTGCGCAAGGTCACATGACCAAGCTCGAACGGCGTGAACAGACGGCGGTACGGGCTCTCGGTCATCGGCTCAGAACGGCGCTTTTTTCGGAAAATTCGGCGGCCGCTTCTCGCTGAACGAAGCCAGTCCTTCGCGCGGATCGTCACCGGAGAATCCGAGCATTTCCAATGCCAGCGACGTATCGAAGGTCGGACCGGCCATGCGCAGCCAGTTGTTCAGGGCGTATTTCGTCCAGCTGATCGCCGCGGGCGCGCCTTCGGCCAGGCGCGTGGCCACCTCCAGCGACTTGGATTCGAGCTCGTCATCCTCGACCGCCAGCGCCACGATGCCGAGCCGCTCCGCCATTTCGCCGGTCACCGGCTCGTTGAGCAAAAGATGATATTTTGCTTTCGCCATGCCGCATAAAAGCGGCCAGATGATCGCCGCATGGTCGCCGGCCGCCACCCCGAGCCGCACGTGCCCGTCCACCAGCTTGGCCTTGCGGGTAGCGATCGGAATATCCGAGACCAGCGCCGCGGCAAGCCCCGCACCGACCGCCGAGCCATTGATCGCCGAGACGATCGGCTTTGAGCAATTGATGATGTTGTAGACGAGATCGCGTGCCTCGCGCCACATATTGGCGCGTTCCTCGAAACTCTGCGTCAGCTTGTCGACGACCGCGAAATCGCCACCCGCCGAGAACGCCTTGCCCTTGCCGCACAGGAGGACGGCGCGCGTGTCCGCATCGCGGTCGACGACACGCCAGATATCGGCCAGTTCCCGGTGGCCGTCGGCATCGAGGGCATTCAGACGATCCGGACGGTTGAGCGTCAGACGCAACACGCCGTCAGCCGGGCGATCGACCAGGATCGACTTGAAAGGCGCATAGGCTTGCTCGGTCATGAAGGGCTCCAGGTCTGCGAGTGGGTCAGATCGAGCGGCGCGACGTCAACCCGCCATCGATGGTGATGATTGTGCCGGACGTGTAGCTCGAGCGCGGAGACGCCAGGAAGGCGAACAGATCGGCGACCTCGCGCACCGATGCGGCGCGTCCGAGCGGATAGGCTTCGAGAAGTTCCGTATAGCGGCTTTCATCGTCCCATTGTTCGATGGCGCGCTTTTTCATGATGTTGACGATACGATCCGTGGCAACCGGTCCCGGATTGATGCCGAGCACCCGGATTTTGTCGTCGAGGCTGCGTCCGCCGAGCGCCCGGCTGAAGCCCATCAGCGCCGCATTGCCGGTCGAGCCGGCGATATAGCGGAAATCGAAATTCTCGCCGCCATTGCCGATATTGTTCAGGATGACGCCGCCGCCCGCCTCCTTCATGCGCGGATAGACGGCCCGGCACAGGTCGATATAGCCAAAGACCTTGACCTCCCAGCCCTTGCGCCAGGCCTCACCGTCGACCTGCCAGAGATCGCCGCCGGGGATCGCGCCGGCATTGTTAACCAGCACATCGATCTGTCCCGCCGCCTCGATGATCGCCTGCGCCGCGTCGGGCGCTGCGATATCCTGCTCCTGGGTGATCACCTCAACGCCATGACTGCCCTGCAACCGTTCGGCCAGCGCCGCCAGCTTGTCCCGCGAGCGGGCCACCAGATGCAGCTTGCAGCCTTCCTCGGCAAACACCTCGGCCAGTCCTTCGCCGATGCCCTGCGAGGCACCGGTTATCACCACCGTCTTGCCGCTCAGCTTCAGATCCATGCGCGCCTCCTATGCCATCTCGATTGTCTTGGCGATGTCATCGATCGCTTCCGGATTGACCAGCGACGACAGATCCCCCGGCGGCTGGCCGGAATAGACGCTGCGGATGACCCGCCGCATGATCTTTGAGCTGCGTGTCTTGGGCAGCTGATCGACAATATAGATGGCGCGCGGCTTGAACGGCCGCCCGAGCCGCTCCTGAATGCGCGCCGCCGCCAGCTCCCGGATGTCCTCGCGCGCGCCTTCGCAAGTGATGAAGGCGACGATCGCCTGCCCTTTCGTCGCGTCCTCGGCACCGATCACCGCCGCTTCGACGACGCCGTCGATCTCCACCAGGATTTCCTCGACCTCGCCGGGGCCGACGCGTTTGCCGGCCACCTTGATCGTGTCGTCGGAACGTCCGAGCATGAAATAGTGACCGTCCTCGGTCCGCATGGCCAGATCGCCGTGGATCCAGATCCCCGGCACCGTCTGCCAATAGGTCTCGAGATAGCGCTCCTCGTCCTGCCAGAACGCCGCCGTCATCCCGGTGAACGGCGCCCGGATTGCCAGTTCGCCGATCGTTCCGGTCACCGAAGCACCGCTCGGGTCGACCACATCGACAGCCACGCCCGGCGAGCGCGCATTGAATCCGCCCGGCACGATCGGCTTGGTGACGACACTGGAGAGCAGCCCGCCCGACACTTCCGTGCCCCCCGTGTAGTTGATCAGCGGGCATTCGCCGCGCCCGAAATGTTTCTCGAACCAGACAAAATGCTCCGGCGCGATGGCCTCGCCGGCGGTGATCAGGATCTTCAGGCGCGACAGATCGGCGCTGGTGGCGATGTCCTGGTGCGCCGCCAGGCCGCGGATCAGCGTCGGCGCCGAGCCGAAATGCGTCGCCTTGTGCCGCGCGACCAGCTTGCCCATGCGCGACCAGTCCGGATAATCCGGCGCCCCGTCATAGCACACCAGCGTCGCACCGCGCAGCAGCGCCGCCGACAGGATCAGCGCTCCGGCGATCCAGCCCATATCGGCGGGCCAGCAGAACACGTCGCCCGGCCCGACGTCGAAATGCACCGCCGAATCATGCGCGATCTTCACCGGGAAACCGCCATGCACATGCACCGCGCCCTTCGGCTTGCCGGTGGTTCCCGAGGTGAAGATGACCATGAAGGGGTCATCCGGCGACATGCGTTCCGACGCTCCGGCATCGTCCGACGTCTGCGCCAGGCTGTGCCAGTCGACACTGCCTGGCGGCGTGTCGCCAGGCGCGGAAGGATCGTCGGCGGACCGCTTGAGAATGAGAAACTCCAGACCATTCAGGTCCTCTTGCACCGCCGCAAGCGTCTCGGCGGTCGCCACGAAGCGGCCGCGCCGCTGGAACCCGGTTGTGGTGATCAGCGCCCGCGCGCCGCAGGGCTTCAGGCGCGAGACGATCGCGTCGCTGCCAAAGCCGCTGAACAGCGGCACCACGATGGCACCGATATAGGCAATGGCCAGCAGCGACACCGAGGCCTCGATGCCGTTTTCCATCAAGAGCCCGATGCGATCGCCGCGTTTCAGCCCCAGCGACTTCAGGCCAGCGGCGAAGGCGCGTACCTCGTCACCGAGTTCGCCATAGGTCACGCTGCGGCAGGCGCCGCTCTCGCTCTCGCCGACAATGGCGGTGCGCTCGCGCGCCTCCGCATTGTCGAGCACCATGTCGACCCAGTTCAGTTCGCCGCCGACAAACCACGAGGGAAAAGGGGCGCCGCGGGAGACATCGCAATAACGCTGATAGTCCTTGCTGAAACGCACGCCGCAGAAATCGACGATCTCGCGCCAATAGGCTTCCGGCTGCTCAAGCGAGAAATCGTACAGCGCTTCGAAATCCGCAACGCCAAGGCGCTTCGCCAGCGCCGTCACCTGGGCGTTGTCGATATAGCCGGAGGTCGGCTGCCAGATATTGTCTGCATCAAGGGCCATGCTCAGATTCCCAGATAGGCGCGCTGCACCTCTTCGCTTTCCGCCAGAATGCTTGCCTTGTCGCTGCTCACGATTGCGCCGCCTTCGAGAATATAGCCGTAATCGGCCACATCGAGCGCCGTCTCGGCATTCTGTTCGACCAGCAGGATGTTGACACCGCTGGCGGCAATCGTCGTCACCAGTTCGGCAATCCGGTCGACGATCGCCGGCGCCAGTCCGATCGTCGGCTCGTCGAGCAGCAGCATTTTCGGCGCGCTCATCAGAGCGCGCGCCACGGCGATCATCTGCTGCTGACCGCCGCTGAAGGTCGATGCCTGCGTCGACAGCCGATCACGCAGTTCGGGAAACAGATCGAGCACCCGCTCGAGATCGGCGCGCACCGCCTTGGCGTCGTTGCGAGAGAAGGCGCCCATTTCGAGGTTTTCCAGGAGCGTCATCTCGCCAAACAGGCGCCGCCCCTCGGGCACGACGGAAAGCCCCTTGGCCACCAGCTTGTCGGGCGCCTGACCGGTCACATCCTCGCCGAACAGTTCAACGCGCCCGGCGGTCGGCGCCACCAGCCCGCAGATCGTCTTGATCAGCGTCGACTTGCCGGCGCCGTTGGCGCCGATGATGGTGACGATCTGGCCCGTCTCTACCGCCATGTCGATCGCGTTGATCGCCGGCACGACACCGTAGCGCGCCGAAAGCCCGCTGACTTTCAGAGGAAGAGGATCAGTTTGCATGGCGGTGCCCCAGATAGGCTTCGATGACCGATTTATCGGCACGGATCTCGGCAGGCGTGCCGGAGGCCAGCACCTGCCCGTGATGCAGGACGACAATGCGGTCGCACACCTTCATCACGGCTTTCATATTGTGTTCGACCAAGAGCACCGAGCAGCCATGCTCGTCGCGGATTTTTTCAAGCACCGCCAGCGTGTTGGCAACCTCCGTCTGGTTCAGGCCGGTCAGCGGCTCGTCAAGGCACAAAAGGCGCGGCCGAGCGGCAAAGGCGATGCCGATCGACACCAGGCGCTGGATGCCATGCGGCAGGGTACCTGCCTCCTCGCTCAGATACGGCGTCAGACCGAGCATCTCGGCGGTCTCGGCGGCGCGTTCGCGCCGCTTGCCGGCGCCGCGGACCCCGTGGATCGTGCCGAGCAGGATATTGTCGCGCACGCTCATGCTCGGCATCAGGCTGCCATGCTGGAAGGTGCGCACCAGACCCATGCGGCTGATGGTCAGCGGTGACTTGCCGGTGCAGTTCTCGCCAAACACTGTCAGCTTGCCCGCCGACGGCTTGTAAAAGCCGCTGATCAGATTGAACGTCGTCGACTTGCCGGCGCCGTTCGGACCGATCAGCCCGAGAATTTCTCCCGGAAGGATATCGAAATCGACGTCGGAGACCGCCACCAGACCGCCGAAGCGGCGGGTCAGTCCCTCGGTGCGCAGAAGCGCTTCCTTGCCCTCATGCTGCATGTCGCTTGCCTTTCCCCATCAGCCGGTCACGGCCGCGCCGCAACAGGCCGGTGATTCCCTCGGGCATCAACAGGACCGCCAGGATGACGGCGGCGCCATAGAAGATGTGCTCGTGTCCGCCAAGGCCGAGCGCGTAGCTGCCGAGAACGACCAGCAAGACCGCGCCGACCAGCGGACCGACGATGTTGTCTTCGCCGCCCACCTTGACATAGGCCAGCGCGAAGGCCGCCAGCAGGAAGCTGAAATCGCCGGGGCTGATGACATTGTTGGTCACCGCGTGCAGGCTGCCGGCCATGCCGGCGGCGAACGAGGCGATGGCAAAACAGGCGATCTTGACGAACAGGATGTTCAGCCCGACCGTCCGCGCCACATCCTCATTGTCGCGGATGGCGGTCAGGATCTTTCCGAAGTCGGAGCGCTCGAGCAGATAAAGCCCGAAGATCATCAGCGCCACGACCGCCATGACGAAGGTCGGCATCCAGGGATCGAAGGCGATCGGCGGAAAGATCCCGACCATGCCGGAATTGCCACCCAGCACCATGCTTTTCGAATAGACGATGCGCACCGCCTCCGTGAAGGCGAAGCCGATCAGCAGGAAATAGGGTCCCTTGGTGCGCAGCGTGATATAGCCGAACACGATGCTGACCAGCGCCGCGACGATGCCCCCGAGCACCAGCGCCACCAGGAACGGCCATTCGAGGATGGTGATCGCCGATCCGGCCGTATACGCCCCGATGCCGACAAAGGCGGCGGTGGCGAAATTCAACTCGCCGATCAGCATCACGAAGCGCAGGCTGACGGCGATCAGCGCGGCGATCGACACGATGTTGACGACGCTCGCGACATAGGGATCGCTGACCAGCAGCGTTGCGCCGAGCACCAGGGCGATACCGAAGAACCAGTATGGAAGCTTGAGATTCTCACCCATGGCCGAGCAGCCCCTTCGGTCTTACGAGCAGGACGACGATCACCAGGACAAAGATGGCGATGGTCGCGGATGTCGGGTCCAGATAAAAGCCGCCGAAAGTTTCGATGGCCGCGACGAACAGCGCGCCGAGAATGGCGCCCGGAATGCTGCCCAGGCCGCCGACGATCACTGCAATGAACCCCTTGATCAGATAGTCGGCGCCGATGACCGGCGTGACGATGGAAATCGGCGCGATCAGGGCTCCGGCGAGCGCCGCCAGAGCGGCGGCGATCATGAAGCCGGCAAGCGCCATGCGATTATACGGCACGCCCTGCAGCATCGCCGCTTCGTGGTCGAGTGAGACCGCGCGCAGCGCCTTGCCGAGTTTCGTCTTGGTCAGCGCCCAGTACAGGATGGCGGTAATGAGTATCGCCATGGCGCACAGGAACAAGCGCTGGATGGTCACCGAAGCACCGAGAATTTCGGCGTTGCCGGGCAAAATTTCCGGCACCGGACGGACGGCACCGCCGAAAATTTCCAAAAGGATGCCGTCCAGAAGCAGAACCAGGCCGATCGACAGGATGAAGGACCCCACCATGTCGCGTTGGAAATACTTGAATCCGAACACGTACATGACGTAGCCCAACGCCATCGAGACGGCCACGCCGGCCACCACCGCAAGCAGATAGGCAGGCAGCACGGGAAACCCCCGTGCTGCAAGCCATGAGACCACCGTAGCCACAACCAGAGCCGACACGGCGAACAGATGTCCGTGGGCGAAGTTCACGATCCGCATGACGCCAAAGATGATCGTCAGGCCGAGCGAGAACAGGATGTAGACGGCGCCGATCTGCAGGCTCGTCAGAATGAGCTGTATTGCGATTTGCATGGCCAGCGTCGCTTTCTCAGTTCACACGTACCGGCGTTACTTGCCGGACGGGACGACTCGGTCCAGTTCGACCAGTTCGCCATCCTGAATCTGGGTGACGATCACCGGCAGCTGCATCTGCTGCTTGGAACCGTAGGAATCCACGCCGTAAAAGCCGATTTCACTGCCGTAGAAGGTGCGGAAGGTGACATCGGGCATCACTTCTGCCACTTCCTTCGGATCGACGCTCTGCGCCTTCTCCATGGCCGCCTTCAGGGCATAGACCGAATCGTAGAAGCCGATATGGATGGCGTTCAGCGATTCACCGATATCCGCCTTGGCTTCCTCGTTCACCTCACGCTGGTGATCCGAGATGTCGTCGCCGGCAAAGGACACGGCAGCGCCCATATACACGCCCTCGACCGCATCGCCGCCGGTGGCCTTCAGCGCATCGGCGCCCGTGCCCACTTCGACGACCTTGACGCCATCCCAGCCGAGTGCATCGAGTTCGCGAAACACGGCGCCGGCATCAGCGGGAGGCGAACCACCCAGATCGATGATGTCGGGGTCAAGCGCTGCAAGACGCGTGGCGATCGGCTGGAACTCGGTGGTGCCGCGCTCATAGAAATCGCTGGTCAGGATCTCGATACCGGTGTCCTGCCAGACCTTGTTGGCGACTTCTTCGGTTTCCTGGCCCGAGGCATCGTTCGGGTTCAGCATCGCCAGCGTCTTGGCCTCCGGATGCGCTTCGCTCACATAGGGGATGAGGTTCGGCAGAATTTCGAACGGTGTGTTCATCTGCGTGAAGGTGAGCGGGTACTTCGGACCCTTGATGCTCGAACCCCAGGCTGTGGTGAACAACAAAACGCCCTGGCGCTCGGTCAGAGACTGCATCGCCTTCACCGGCGCGGTGCCGAGGCTGCCCCCGATGAACTTGACGCCTTCGCGATTGAGCAGCGTCTGCGCGACCTTGGTGCCTTCGGCGGCATTGTACTTGTTGTCATAGGCGACGCATTCGAAATTGTAGCTGGTGTCACCGACCTTGACGCCGCCAGCCTCATTGATTTCGCTGGCTGCCCGGTTGCACATGAACACCGAGCCCTTGCCCCAGATGGCACCACCACCCGAAAGCGGGGCCGACAGGCCGAGCTTGATCGTTTCCTGCGCACTGGCGATCGCCACCGAGCCCATCAGCCCGAGTGCGACGCCGAGAGCAAGCCTCTTGACGGTATTGGCTTTTGTCATTCCATTTCCTCCTCGTTGGCCGGACGGTTCCCGCCGCCCGGTTGACAGCCCTCAAAGGGCTGGTTGTGCAGACACCAGCCTGCGAATTTCATCTGGACCGTAGCCAAGTCCGGACAGCACCTCTTGCGAATGCGCACCAAGCCGCGGTGCCGTCTGGCCCCGCGTCTGCGATGCGGCCCGCGTCCGAATCGCCCTGGCGGCAATCGGCACCTCGACGCCGCCGTCGATGGCATCATTGCGGAAGAACCCGCCCGTGACGTTCTCGGGGGCTGTCAATGCGCCGGCCGGCGACAGAGCCGGACAGGCCGGAATACGCGCCGCCTCACATTGCGAAAGACACTCGGAAACGCTGCGTTCGCCGCACCATTCCGCCATGATCGCGCTCAGCGCGGCACCATTCTCGCCGCGCGCCAGATCCGAAGGAAAACGCGGATCCTCGGTCAGCTCCTCGCGTCCGACCAGACGCGTCCAGCGTGCGAACATGCCCTCGCCGATCACCTGCACCATCACCCAGCCGTCACGCGCCGCGAAAAGATCGGAAGGTCCGGCGATCGGACTGCGGTTGGCCTGCGCCTGGCGCTGCCGGGCCCCCGTCGCTTCCTCGATAAGCATCGGGTTCATCATCGTCAGCGCGGTCCCGAGCAGCGACGCCTGCACATGCTGGCCCTTGCCGGTCCGCTGGCGTTCATAGAGCGCCGAAACCGTTGCAAACGCCGCTGCCATCGCCGAACTGTAATCGACATAGGAGACCGCCGCCCGCATCGGCTGCGATCCGTCGCCGGTCAGATGCATGGCGCCGCTCAGTGCCTGCCCCGTACCGTCGAAGCCGATCCGGTCCTTCGACGGCCCCTCGAAGCCGAGGGCGGCGATCGTCGTTAAGATGATGTCCTCGCGCAGTGCGCGCAGCGTGTCATAGTCAAGACGTGCCCTCTTCAGGGCTGCCGGCGGCAGGTTGACGATGACCACATCCGATTGCGCCACCAGTTTCTCGAACGCCGCGCGTCCAACTTCGCTGGCAATATCAAGGGCCAGCGACTTCTTGTTGCGATTGACCTGCAGATACAGCGCGCCGCGGTCTTCAACGCCGATCGGCATGACATTGCGATCCGGCGCCCCGTCCGGCGTCTCGATGCGGATGACTTCCGCGCCCTGGTCGGCAAGCAGTGCCGCACAATAGGGCGCAGCGATGTAACGGCCGAGATCGAGCACTCTGATTCCCGCCAGTCCAAGCGCGCCCGAACCGGACCCGTCGCTCGATACTGCTTGCTCAGCCGCCTCTGAAACCCTGTGGTTCGACAAGTACTCGGTCCCGCTTTTCTTGCTTTGGGGCTTCACACAGCCGCTGCGTCTGTGCTAGCTATTCTCTATAGCGAATGCCATTCACGTTTTTCTGAAAGCCATTCATACATGAGTGTCACCGACGATCAAGCCCCCGCGACGAAATTGGTTGGAGCCGTCTCCAACGCGGTTTCGATCCTGCGATCGCTGGCCCAGGCGAGCGAGCCGGCGGGGGTTGCAGCCATTGCGCGCAACACCAATGTCAGTGTCTCCACGTGCTTCAACATCCTGCGAACGCTGGCCAGCGAGCGGCTGGTGGATTTCGATCCGATCGACAAGTCCTATCGCATCGGCCCGGGCGTGCTCGAGTTCTCGGTACCGCTGCTCGGCGTCAACCAGGTGGATCTCATCCGTCCCGAATTGCAGCGCCTGTCGGACCGGCACAACAGCCTGATCTGTCTGTGGCAGATCACCGAGAGCGAACGCGTCCTGCTCGTCGATCGCGTCTCGGCCGGCAAGACGATTCGCGTCGACATGTCCTTCGGCTCGCGGCTGCCGGCCTATGTCGGCGCTGTCGGGCGCTGCTATGCGGCACTCGCCGATCTCGACCGCAAAGAGTTGAAGAAGCGCTTCGATACCGTCCAGTGGCAATCGCCCCCGACCTTCGAGGCCTATCTCGAGGATGTCGAACGCGCCAAGTCGAACGGCTTCGCCTTTGATTTCGGCCAGTTGTTCATCGGCCTCGAGATTGCCGCCGCCATCGTCACCGACAGCACAGGCAAGACGCGGCTGGGGATCAGCGGCATCAATATTGCCGGTCAGTTGCAGCGCCGCGATGTCGAACGTCTCGCCGTCGACCTGCGCGATTCGGCCGATTGGATCAGCGAAACCCTGTTCGGCGTCTCCAAGGGCGTCCGCCAGGCCGGGCGCCGCGCCGCCGGTGCCGAGCCGGCCCCACCTTCGAGGCGCCCATGATGAGTGAAAGCCAAGCCCTCCCCCCAGCGCAGGACGAGGTCTGGACCTTCGAGCGCTTTTCGCCCGGCCTCGCTTTCGGTGAAACAACAATCCGGCTCGACCGTGCCCGGCTCGAACGCTGGCAGGCGATTTACGGCAAGGCCGGCGAAGATTCCGTGCCGCGCGGCCTGCTCGTCACCGCCATGATGGAGGCCTATCTCGATCTCATCCAGCCTCGCCCCCCGGGCAACATTCACGCCAGCCAGAAATTGACCTTCGGTCCGCGCGCGGCCCGCCTTAACGAGCCTCTGGCTTTGCATGTCACCTGTGGCGACAAGACAACGCGCAAGGGCCGCGGCTGGGTGACATTCGAGGTCACCGTGAAAGCCGGTGAGGACATGCTTCTGCGCGGCGAAATTCGCACCATCTGGGCGCGGTAGAGACCGGACGGCCGATGCGCCGCACGCAAAACAGACGAAAGACACACTATGGCGCACGCCCTCAATTCGCCTCTGCCGCAATCGATCATCGCCAGACAGATTGTCACCAGCGCCGCGATGGCCCAGGCCTATGCCGAATTGACCACCGACTTCAATCCGATCCATCTCGATCCGGACTTCGCAGCCGGCACGGCGTTTGGCGGACCGATCGTACATGGCACGCTCAGCCTCAATTTGCTGGTGACGGCCATCGAAGAGACTTTTGGCAACAATGCCGAACTTGCCGTCGATGTGCGCTTTGTCCGGCCGGTCCCGGTCGGCAGCTGCATTCGCGCCGGCGGTCACCTGCGCGACGCTGACACGCGCACCTACGAGATTTTTGTCGAGATGGAAGCCGGGGAGCGCGCCGTCGAAGGCACCTGCACCCTCGGCGCCTTGTCCCCGCCCCCGGCGGCCCCTGAAAATCCCCCGCCCCCGGCGCCCCCCGAAAACGGAGTATCTGCACCATGAGCGACGCCGTCGACGACGACACATTCAACCAGCTCAGGGACATGATCCAGCGCTTTGTCACCGAGCGGCTGGTGCCCAATGAACATCGCCTGGAAATCGATGACGAGATTCCCGAGGAGATCGTCGATGAAATGCGCCAGCTTGGCCTGTTCGGCCTGACCATTCCGCCCGAATATGGCGGCATCGGTCTGAATGCCCGCCAGGAAACCCAGATCGCCCAGATTTTTGGCCACACGGCCCTGGCCTTCCGCTCGCTGCTTGCCACCAATATCGGCATCGGTGCGCGCGGCCTGATCTTCGAGGGCACCGACGAGCAGAAGCAGCAATATCTGCCGTCTCTGGCCAGCGGCGAACTGATCTGTGCCTTTGCGCTGACCGAGCCGGACACCGGCTCCGATCCCGCCAACCTGACCACCCGCGCCGTGCGCGACGGCGACGATTACCTGATTTCCGGCACCAAGCGCTACATCACCAATGCCGAGCGCGCCGGCCTGTTCACCGTCATGGCGCGCAGCGAACCCGACAAGCCCGGTGCCGATGCGATCTCCGCCTTTCTCGTGCCGCGTGACACGCCCGGCGTGACGATCGGCAAGAAGGATCGCAAGATGGGACAGCGCGGCACCACGACCTCGGATGTCATGTTCGACAATGTCCGTGTCCCGGCCAGTGCCATCATCGGCCATCAGCCCGGCCGCGGCTTTCGCCTCGCCATGCGCGTTCTTGATCGCGGCCGCATTCATATCGCGGCGCTGGCCACCGGCGCCTGCGACCGCCTGATCACCGAAATGGTCAATTATGCCAAGGAACGCCGGCAGTTCGGCAAGGCGATCGCCGAATATCAGCTGATCCAGGCGATGATTGCCGACAGCTACACCGAATATCGCGCCTCCAAGGCCCTGGTCGAGGAAACGGCGGCGATCTACGACGCCAACGGCGCCGCGCGCACCGAGGCTTCCGCCGCCAAATATTTTGCCACCGAAGCGGTCGGCCGCGTCGCCGATCGCGCCGTGCAGGTGCATGGCGGCGCCGGTTACATGAGTGAATATGCGGTCGAGCGGTTCTACCGCGATGTGCGCCTGATGCGCATCTATGAAGGCACCAGCCAGATCCAGCAATTGTTGATCGCCCGCCAGGTTCTGAAAGGAGAAGGCTGATGAGAGGTCCATCCATGCTTGAGGATAAGGTCATCCTGGTCACCGGTGCCGGTGGCGGGATCGGCCGCGACATTGCCCTGATGGCCGGCGCCCACGGCGCCAGGGTCATCGTCAATGACATCGGCGCCAGTCTCAGCGGCGAAGGCGAGGATCGCGGACCGGCCGAAACCGTGGCCCAGGAGATCCGCGACGCCGGCGGTACCGCCACGATTAGCCTCGACAGCGTCGCCGATGCCGCCGGAGCGGGACGCATCGTCGAGACGGCGATGGACACCTATGGCCGCCTCGACGGCATCGTCAACAATGCGGGAATTCTGCGCGATACCTTCTTTCACAAGATGACTGAAGAGCAATGGGACCCAGTGCTCAAGGTGCATCTTTACGGCTCGTATTACGTCTCCCGCGCCGCCGCGCCGATCTTCAAGGCGCAGCAATCGGGGAGCATGGTGCACATGACCTCGACCTCGGGTCTGATCGGCAATCTCGCCCAGGCCAACTATTCCGCCGCCAAGCTCGGCATTGTCGGCCTGTCGAAATCCATCGCCCTCGACATGCAGCGCTTCGGCGTGCGCTCCAACTGCATCGCGCCCTTTGCCTGGAGCCGCATGATTTCCTCGATCAAGGTGGATTCGCCCGAGCAGCAGGAACGCGTCGACCGCCTGCAGCAGATGACGCCGGCGAAAGTCGCGCCGCTCGCCGTCTATCTGCTCTCCGATGATGCCGAGACCGTCTCGGCGCAGATATTTGCCGTGCGCAACAACGAGATCTTCCTGTTCAGCCAGCCGCGCCCGGTGCGCTCGGTCCACAACAGCGAGGGCTGGACCCCTGAGCAGATCGCCAGCCAGGCCATGCCGGCCCTGTCGGCGAGCTTTCATCCGCTCGAAGTGTCCGCCGACGTCTTTTCTTGGGACCCGATCTGACAGTTTACTGCCCGTCCGGACCTGCATGCTGGTCACAACAACAAGGAATTTGCCATGCGCCGCGCCGCGATCATCAGCCCTCTACGCACCCCCGTCGGCCGGTTCGGCGGCGCTCTCAAGGGTGTTCCGGTCGAGCATCTCGGCGCCACCGTGCTGCGCGCCCTCATCGAGCGCACCGGCATTGATCCGGCCCTGATCGAGGACGTTGTCTTCGCCCAGTCCTATGCCAATTCCGAAACCCCCTGCGTCGGTCGCTGGGTGGCGCTGGAAGCCGGCCTGCCGGTCGAGGTGCCCGGCATGCAGCTTGATCGGCGATGTGGCGGCGGCCTGCAGTCGATCGCCACGGCGGCGATGATGGTCGAGACCGGCGCCTGTGATGTCGTCGTCGCCGGTGGTGTCGAATCGATGAGCAATATCGAGCACTACACCACCGGCATGCGCTGGGGCACGCGCTCCGGCTCGCCGCCCCTGTACGACCGCCTCGACCGCGGCCGCGAGCGCTCGCAGCCCGAGCACCGTTTTGGCTACATCTCCGGCATGATCGAGACCGCCGAGACGCTGGCCCGCAAATATGACATCTCGCGCCAGGCCGCCGACGCCTATGCCGCCCGCAGCCAGCAACGCGCCGCGGCCGCCTGGGACGATGGCCGCATGGCCGAGGAAGTCGTGCCGGTCTCCGTGCCGCAGCGGCGTGGCGATCCGGTTCTTTTCGACAAGGACGAGGGCATTCGCCCCGACACCACGCCAGAGACATTGGCCAAGCTCAGACCACTGCAGAAGGATGGCACGGTCACCGCCGGCAACGCTGCCCAGCAGAACGATGCCGCCGCCGCCTGTCTGGTGGTCGCCGAAGATCGTCTTGAGGCTCTTGGCCTGACCGCTAACGCCTTTCTCGTCGGCTGGTCAGCCGCCGGCTGCGAGCCTGCCGAGATGGGCATTGGCCCGGTTCCGGCCACCGAGAAGGTGATGGCGCGCACCGGCATGACGCTCGACCAGATGGACCTGATCGAGGTCAATGAAGCGTTTGCCTGCCAGGTGCTCTCGGTGCTCAAATGCTGGGGCGATGTCGATCAGGGCAAGGTCAATGTCAACGGCTCGGGCATTTCGCTCGGCCACCCGATCGGCGCCACCGGCGTGCGCATGATGACGACGCTGTTGCATGAAATGCAGCGCCGCGACGCCCGCTTCGGGCTTGAGACCATGTGTATTGGCGGCGGTCAGGGCATGGCAGCCATCTTCGAACGGCCGTAGGCAGCGAAAGATGGTACAGACCCTGACCCTGGCAGCGCTCGATTTTGCCCGGCTCGTCGAGCCGGGTGATCACGTCGTCTGGGGCCAGGCCTGCGGCGAGCCGCTGGCCCTGACGGACAAGCTGATGCAGCAGCGCCAGCGCATCGGCCATTTCGAGGTCTTTCTCGGCATTTCGCTCGCAGGCAGCGCCGATCCGGCCTTTGCCGATCATGTGCGGTTTTCGTCATTCTGCGCCACGGCGGGCAATCGCCGCCTGGCCGCCGCCGGCAAGCTCGACATCCTGCCGCTTCATTATTCGCAGCTGCCCGGCGTTCTGGGCAAGCGCGTCGATGTGCTTCTCCTGCAACTGGCCCGGCATCCGGGCGGCAGCTTCCGTCTTGCCGCCTCCTGCGACTATCTCCTCGATCTCATCCCGCGGGCGCGGCTGGTGGTCGCCGAGGTCAATGCCCAGGCGCCCTGCTCCGATGTGCCGATAGATCCGGCGAGCATCGATCTGCTGATTGCCACCGACTATCCGCCCGCAACGCTGAACCCGGTTGCCGCCACGCCACTCGACGAGGCCATCGCCGGTCATGTCGCGGCGCTGGTCGAGGATGGCGCGACGCTGCAATTCGGCCTCGGTTCAACGCCGGAAGCGGTCGCCCGCCTGCTCGCCGACCGCCGCGATCTTGGCCTGCACGCAGGTATCCTGTCGGATGCGGCGATGGACCTGATCACCGCCGGCGTGATCACCAACGCGAAAAAGCCGTTCGATCAGGGGCTGTCGGTCACCGGCGGCCTTCTCGGATCATCGGCGCTGCTCGCCTTTGCCAATGACAATCCGGGACTGGCCATGCGGCCGATCAGCTATACTCACAATCTGCAGACAATCGCCCGCCTGCCGCGCTTCACCGCCATCAACTCGGCGATCGAGGTCGATCTCTCCGGTCAGGCCAACACGGAAACGGTCGGCCGGCGCTATGTCGGCACCATCGGCGGCGCGCTCGATTTCGCGCGCGGCGCCGCCGCCTCGAAAGGCGGCAAGGCCATTCTCGCCTTGCCCTCCACCGTCACATTGCGCGATGGCTCCGTCAAAAGCCGTATCGTCCGCTCGCTCGCCGGTCCCGCCACGATCCCGCGTGCCGATGCCGGTATCATCGTCACCGAACACGGCATCGCCGACCTGCGCCAGGCGTCTCTCGCCGAGCGCGCCCGGCGCCTCATCGCCATCGCTGATCCCCGCTTCCGCGACGAGCTGGCCGGGGATGGGGGCGAACCCTCAAACTGAGCGCAGGAGGAAACACCATGTTCGCACTCGACATGACCGAAGGCTGGGAGCCGGTGCCCGGCCTGAAAGGCATATTCATCAAGCCGTTAAGTGGTGAACTTGATGAATCGAGCCAGAAGGGGTTTCGCACACGTTGCGTGCGCGTCGAGCCGGGCGGAGAAACGTTCGAACCCTTTTCCCATGACTACTGGGAGGAAGTCTTTATCCTCGAGGGCGAACTGACCGCCAAGGCCGATGGCTCGACCGTCACGGCGCCGGCCTATGTGCTGCGCCCGCCACACACCCCGCATGGGCCGCTGATCTCCGAGACCGGCTGCACGCTCCTCGAGGTGCAGTATTTTGCCGAGCGCGCCATCGGCATGCGCGCCCATCTCGACCCGCAGGCCCCCGAAAGCGCCGCCTGATCCGGCCCCGCCGCATCAGGCCAGCTGCAAGGCCCGGGTCCGGTCAGCTTTGCTCAACCATCGGCGCCAAAGCTGCCGCGTCGCGATCACCATAGATGCGCCGGCCTTCGGTCAGTCCGGCAACGGTGCGCACGATGCTGTCTGTATCAAGGCCGTAATGCGCATGCAGATCGGCAATCGTGCCGGTCTGGCCGAAATGTTCGACACCCAGCGGCACCGTGCGGTGCCCGCCAACCGCCCCGAGCCAGGCAAGCGTGGCCGGATGTCCGTCGATCACCGTGATCAGCGTGCAGTGGTTCGGCAAGGCGCTCAGCAAGGTCTCGATGTGGCCGCGCGCCGCCTGATTGCCGCGTCGCCGCGCCCGCTGCGCCGCCGTCCAGCCGGCGTTCAGCCGGTCGGCGGAGGTCACTGCCAGCACGCCGATATCGCGCCGCCATTCGCTCAGCTGGCCCGCTGCCGCGATGACTTCCGGGCCGACCGTCCCCTGATAGGCCAGAACGACATCGGCATTCGGCCCCGGCTCACGCAGCCAGTAGGCGCCGTCGATCACGCCCTGGCGGAAGGCCGCATCCTCGCGCCGCACTGGTTGTTCGAGCGGCCGCGTCGTCAGGCGCAGATACACCGACCCCCCGGTCTCGTCGCGCAGCCAGGTGCGTTCATTGGGCTCGCCTTCGCCGTCGCGCTGCATGTAATCGAACGCCCAGTCCATGATCACCGACAATTCATCGAGAAACGCCGGCTCGAAACTCGCCAACCCATCCTGGCTCATGCCGATCAGCGGCGTGCCGATCGACTGGTGCGCGCCGCCCTCCGGCGCCAGCGTGACACCCGAGGGCGTGCCGACGATCATGAAACGCGCATCCTGGTAGCAGGCATAATTCAGCGCATCGAGGCCGCGCGCCACGAAGGGATCGTACACCGTGCCGATCGGCAGGACCCGGTTGCCAAACAGCGAATGCGACAAGCCGGCCGCACCGAGCATCAGGAACAGGTTCATCTCGGCAATGCCCAGTTCGATATGCTGGCCATCGGGAGAGAAGGTCCATTTCTGCATCGACGGCACCTGCTCGGAGCGGAATGTGTCCGGCCGGCTGTTGCGGGCAAAGCAGCCGCGCCGGTTGACCCACGGTCCGAGATTGGTCGACACCGTCACATCCGGCGACACCGTGACGATATGATCGGCGACCTCGGTCTTTTCCTTGCTCAGCGCATCGAGAATCTTGCCGAAACCGGCCTGGGTCGAAAGCACCCTGTCGTCGAGCAGCACCGGCCCCGGGGCTGCCACCTTGGGTGCCGAATACCGCCGCGGCCCGTCGCGGAAGAACGACACTTCGGCAAGGAACGCGCGCAATGCCTCGCCATTGCCATCGACAGTCGACAACGGCTCCCATTCCCGGCCTTCACTGACACCCATCGCCTCTTGGAACGCGGCCATCTGCGCCGGCGTCATCAGTCCGGCATGATTGTCCTTGTGACCCGCCAATGGCGTGCCCCATCCCTTGATCGTATAGGCCAGGAAGACCGTCGGCCGGTCATGATCGATGCTGTCGAACGCATCCGTCAGGCTTTGAAGACAATGGCCGCCAAGATTGTTCATCAGGTCCGACAACTCACTGTCGGTCCGGCGCGCCAGAAGGGCGCTGAACTCCCCCTGGTCGCCCAGCTCATCCTCCAGGCGCGCGCGCCATTTCGCGCCGCCCTGGAAGGTCAGCGCCGCGTAGAGCTGGTTCGGGCAATTGTCGATCCATTCGCGCAGCTTGTCGCCGCCCGGCTCGGCAAAGGCGGCGCGCTGCAGGGCACCGTGCTTGAGCATCACGACGTCCCATCCGAACGAACGGAACACCGCTTCGATCCGCTGCCACAGCCCCTCGCGGACCACGCCGTCGAGACTCTGGCGGTTGTAATCGATCACCCACCAGGTGTTGCGCAGATCGTGCTTCCAGCCTTCCTGCAAACATTCGTAGATATTGCCCTCATCCAGCTCAGCATCGCCGATCAGCGCCACCATGCGCCCCATCCCGGACCCCTGCCCTTTCGCCGCGCCGGACTTCGCGCCCCAGGGTTTTTCGGCCCAGGGCTTTTCAGAAAGATAGTCCTGCATGATCGAGGCAAAGGCGGTGATCGCCACACCAAGTCCGACCGAGCCTGTGGAAAAATCGACGTCATCGACATCTTTGGTGCGCGAGGGATAGGACTGCGCGCCGCCGAACCCGCGAAAATTCTTCAGCTTGTCGAGACTCTGATTGCCCATCAGATATTGCATGGCATGAAACACCGGCGAGGCATGCGGCTTCACCGCCACCCGGTCGCTGGCGCGCAGGGCATGGAAATAGAGGGCCGTGATGATCGACACCATCGAGGCGCAGGACGCCTGGTGACCGCCGACCTTGATCGCGTCCTTCTCGCGCAAGGCATTGGCATGATGCACCATCCAGGCGGAAAGCCACAGGATCTGCCGTTCGATATCCTTCAAGTGCCCGAGTGTCTGCGCCTTCATAAATCCTCCCGCCAGATGTCTGAGGCCATCCTAGCAAAGCCGCCGCCGCAGGTGTTGCCGAACCGGTTGAGCTTCACGGCTTTTTCCGCATATTATGCTGCAAAATAGAAAAAAGAGGACATAATATGCCGAATGTAGAATTTGATGAAACCAATGTGCGCATTCTCAACGAGCTGCAGCGCGATGGTCGCCTGACCAATCTTGAATTGGCCGAGCGCGTCGGCCTGTCGCCTTCGCCGTGCCTGGCGCGGGTTCGCGCCCTGGAGCGCGCCGGCATCATCTCCAGCTATGTCGCATTGCTCGATGCTGAAAAGGTCGGGGCCTACATCTCGATCTTCATTCAGGTGACGCTCGAGCGCCAGACCGAGGCGGCCCTCGAGACGTTCGAGGCGGCGATGAACCGCATTCCCGAGGTGATGGAATGCTATCTGATGACCGGTGATTCCGACTATCTCCTGCGAGTCATGGTCCCCGATACCGTCGCCCTGCAGCATCTGATCGTGGAGCGCCTGTCGAAAACGCCGGGGGTCGAGAACATCCGCTCCAGCTTCGCTCTCAAACAGGTGAAATATCAGACCGCCCTCCCGATCGCGAGCGACCCGGCAGCCCGGTCCCTACGCCGCCGACAGAGCCGCAATCGCTGATCATCAAGGCGTTCTGAGCTTTATAGCACCTGCATTTGACAGCCCGTAGGCAGCAACTTTGCCTGGCGCCAATCCGGCCACCCCGGGCAACCGCACGCCGGCAGCGAGAAAAAAACCGCTTGACATTTAGTTTTGAAAACTAATTAATTAAGGAATGAAAAATAGCCCCGTTGATCTGCACAACCTTGAGCTTGATCTCGATCCCGGCCTGACGGTCAGCCGCGAGGATCTGCTCGTCGATGGCAGCGATGCCGAATTCCGGGCCATGGTGCATGACCTGCTTGCCTTCGCGGCGCGCCTTGAACAGATCCGCGCCCGCTTCGGCCGCTTCATCGGTCTTTCGGGCGTCCAGTACACCATCCTCATCACCATTCGGCAGCTGCAGGGCGAAAATGGCGTCGGGGCCAAGGCGATTGCCGAGCACCTCGCCTTTTCGCCGCCCTTCGTCACCACCGAGACGACCCGCCTCGTGCGTCTCGGACTGGTGGCCAAGCGGCCCAACCCCGAGGATCTTCGCCGCGTCTATCTCACCGTCACCGACAAGGGCATCGCCCTCCTGACAGAGCTTGCCCCGGTGCAGCAGGAAATCAACGATCTGCTGTTCGAACCGGTGACCGGAGACACGTTCGAAATGGTCCGCCGCATGGCGCGAGACCTGCGCGCCAGCTCGGAACGGGCAGCTCTGCTTTCCGAATATCTCACCGATGCCGGCAAGGAAGAACGCTAATGGCTGAACCTCAGATCGATCCCCGCCAGTTGCGCCAGGCCCTCGGACAGTTTCCCACCGGTGTGTGCATCGTCACCGCGTCGGTGGATGAGGAAGCTGTCGGCATGACCATCTCCTCGTTCAACACCCTGTCGCTGGATCCGCCGCTGGTGCTGTTCAGTATCGATCGCCGCGCCAAGAGCCTTCCCCTGTGGGAAAAGGCCGGCGGTTACGCGATCAACGTTCTGAGTGAAAAACAGCGCGATTTGTCCAACCGCTTCGCCCGTTCGCTCGGAGACAAGTGGTCGGGCACGCGTTTCGAGCGCGGCTACGGCGACGCGCCTGTCTTCCACGGCGTTGCCGCGGCATTCGAATGCAAACCCTTTGCGATCCACGAGGGCGGCGACCACCTTCTGTTCATCGCCGCCGTACAGCGCTTCCGCCACGATCCTGACCGGGCACCGCTGGTGTTTTCGCAAGGCCGCTACGCCACTCTCAAATCAACCGAAACGGCAGCCCCTTTGTGGCCGCTCGACATTCACTATTAAACAACGGAGGAGCCCATCATGATCAAAACCGGCTCGCAACATATCGAAACGCTGAAGGATGGCCGCCAGGTCTATATCAACGGCGCGCTCGTCGACGATGTCACCAGCCATCCCGCCTTCTGCCGCTCGGTGGCATCGGTCGGCAAGCTGTATGACTTCCAGTCCGCCCGCACCAATCTTGATCTCATGACCTACGAGATCGAAGGCAGCGGCGGCGAACGCGCCAACCGCATCTGGGAACTGCCGCGCTCGCACACTGAGCTGGTCGAGCGGCGCAAGGCACTCGAAGCCTGGACCGAGATCCATGGCGGCTTCCTCGGCCGCGCGCCCGACCACGTCGCCTCGTGCATCTCCGGCATGTATATGGGACTGCCGGTTTTCGAACAGTACGATCCGGCGCGGGCCGCAGCGCTCGCCGACTACTATCGCTATGCCCGCGACAACGAACTCTATCTCACCTATGTCATCATCAATCCGCAGGCCGACCGCTCGAAGGGCGCCAATGAGCAGAGCGATCCGCATCTGACCGCCGGCGTCGTCGACGAGGACGGCGAGGGACTGACCATCCGCGGGGCCAAGATGCTGGCCACCGGCGGCATCATGGCCAACGAGGTCTTCGTCACCTGCATTCAGCCCCTGAAGGAAGGCGAAGAGCCCTACGCCGTGTCCTTCGTCATCCCGATGAACACCAAGGGTCTGAAGATCCTGTCGCGCAAGTCCTATGAGCAGAATGCGCCGAGCGTCTTCGACAATCCGCTGGCCAGCCGCTACGACGAAAACGACGCGGTTCTGTACTTCGACGATGTCAAGGTGCCGTGGGACCGCGTTTTCATCAACCAGGACACGGCGATGTGCATGCGTCAGTTCCATGCCACGCCCGCGCATGTCTATCAGAATTACCAGGCGCAGATCCGCCTGATGGTCAAGATGCGCTTCCTGATGGGCATCGCCCGCATGACCGCCGAGACCAATGGCGTTGTCGGCTTCCCGCAGGTCAAGGAAATCCTCGGCAACCTCGCCGCGCAAAGCGCCATGGTGGATGCCATGGTGCATGCGATGGAGATCAAGGGCGGCATGTATGGCGAGTATTTCGTGCCCGACCGCCATACGCTCTACGCCGCACAGGTGCTCACCCAGCAGCTTTACCCGCAGGTCATCACCGCCTTGCGCGAGCTCGCCGGCGGCGGCCTGATCATGCTGCCGTCCTCGGTCGCCGATTTTGCCAATCCCGAATTGAAGGAACTGATCGGCAAGACCCAGCAGTCGCCGACCACGTCGTCGGAGGGACGCGTCAAGTTCTTCAAGCTGGCCTGGGATGCCGTCGGCTCGGAATTTGCCTCGCGCCACACCCAGTACGAGATGTTCTATGCGGGGGCGAATTTCGTCACCAAGGGCCACAGCTTCCGCTCCTTTGATTGGGATCGCTGCACGCATCTGGTCGACCAGATGCTCGACAGCTATTCCCTTGAGGAGCAGCTTTCCGAAACCAAGATTGCAGCCGAGTGAGGACAGAATGACCATCAACAAGGAACACAAGGAATTTCACAGCGTCGACATGGGCAGCGACGGCTGGCATGTGCCCCCGGGCTACCCGGAAGGCATCGAGCAGAAAATTCTTGCCGGCAGCCTCGATGAAACCGGCAAGACGGGCAACCGCACGCGTCTTCTGCGCTTTGCGCCAGGCGTCTTCACCACGGCGCCGTTTGTCCACGATTACTGGGAGGAGGTCTATCTGGTCTCCGGTGATCTGACCGTCGGCAATGATGAGCACGGCGAAGGCGGCGAGAAATTTGCGCCCAACACCTATGCCTGCCGTCCGCCGGGCGCCTATCATGGTCCCTTCAAGTCGGAGGGCGGCTGCGTGCTGCTCGAAATCCACTATTACGATCAGGCAGCCGAATGAAACCAATCGCCGACCTCGTGCGCGCACTCGATGAGGGTGAGGTGACCGCCCTCACCCTCGTCGAGGACTGTCTTGACCGCATTGCCGACCCGGAAGGCGAAGGCGCAAGAACGTTCATCGCCCTCGATCCCGAAGACGTGCGCACCCAGGCCAAAGCCGTCGACGCAGCCCGCGGCGCCGGGCGCGCGCCCTCGCCGCTGGCCGGTATTCCGGTCTCGATCAAGGCGCTGTTTGACGTTCAGGGCATGGTGACGACGGCCGGTTCCGCTGTTCTGCGCGACAAGCCGCCGGCCAGCGAGGATGCGGTCGCCGTGGCCCGCCTGCGCGCCGCAGGGCTGGTTGTCATCGGCCATACCAACATGACCGAATTTGCCTATTCGGGTCTCGGCCTCAACCCGCATTATGGCACCCCGAAAAATCCGCATGGCCCCGGAGGAGGATCCGCCGGCGACGCACGCATTCCCGGCGGATCGTCTTCCGGAGCAGCCATTTCAGTCACCGATGCCATGGCCGCTGCCGGGCTTGGCACCGACACCGGCGGCTCGTGTCGCATTCCGGCGGCGTTCTGCGGCCTTGTCGGTTACAAGCCGACAGCAAGGCGCGTCCCGCTGGATGGCGCGTTTCCGCTGTCGAAGAGTTTCGATTCCATCGGCCCGTTGGCCCGCACGGTCGACTGTTGCGCGCGTCTCGACGCGGTTCTCGCCGAGGACACGGCGCCGCTCGCACCGCCGCAGGATCTGTCCGGCATGCGCTTCGCGGTCCTGCGCAATTATGTCCATGACGGAATTCAATCGGTCGTCGCCGAGGCTTTCGACCACGCCCTGCGCCGGCTCGAACAGGCCGGGGCCACACTGGTCGATCTGACCTTGCCGCGGCTCGATGAACTTCCCGCACTGAACGCCCGGGGCGGCATCATCGCCGCCGAGGCCTACGCGGTGCACCGCGATCTGATCGCCGCGCGCGGCGAGGGTTACGATCCGCGCGTGCGCGTGCGCATCGAAAGGGCCCTCGAGCAGGAGGACGGCGAATACGAGGCGCTGCTTGCCGCGCGGCGCGAGATGATCGCCGCAGCCGACCGCGCCACGTCCGGTTTCGACGCCGTGCTTTTGCCAACCACCCCGATGCAGGCACCCTTCTTCGCCGAACTCGAGGACGAAGCCGAATATGGCCGCCTCAACCTTCTCGCCCTGCGCAACCCGACGGTCGCCAACCTGCTCGACCGCTGCGCCATCTCGCTGCCGATGCCGACCGGCAACAATGTGCCTGCCGGTCTGATGCTGATGGGCAACACGATGGGAGACCGCCACCTGCTGGCTGTATCCGGTGCGGTCGAAGCGGTTCTCGCCGCCTCGGCCTGAAGCCGCGCCTGAGCTGAGATGACTGTTTCGCGCTGATGAACAATCGGCTCCCTCGTTCGTTGACCAACGAACAACAGGAGCGATGCGAAGCGCATGACAGGCACAAAACCGGTTGTCATCATCACCGGCGCCGCCGGCAATATCGGCAGCAGGCTGAGCAGGAAACTGGCGCGCAGCCATCGCGTCATCGGGCTTGATCTGCCGGCCGCCAGCGAGAAGCGCGATGATGTGATCGGCTGTGACATCACCGATCCGGATTCCATGGCGCGCGCCGCCGGCGAACTGGCGCACAGGCTTGCGGGCAGCGCCATCGCCTCGGTCATTCATCTGGCCGCCTTCTTCGATTTCAGCGGCAAGGACCGTCCGCAATACAAGGCGGTGAACGAGGACGGCACCCGCAACCTGCTGCGCGCCCTGCAGCGCTTCGATGTCGAGCAGTTTGTGTATTCCGGGACGATGCTGGTGCACCGGCCCGGTCGGCCCGGAGAACGCATCACCGAGGAGACACCGCTCGCGCCCGCATGGGCCTACCCGCAATCCAAGGCGCGCACCGAGGAGATCATCCGCCAGGAAGCCGGTGACATCCCGACGGTTTTCCTGCGTCTGGCCGGGCTTTACGATGATCGCACCGCCGTGCCGACACTCAGCCATCAGATCGCCCGCATCTACGAACGCAATCTGAAAAGCCACCTGTTTTCCGGTGATCGTGACGCCGGGCAGGCCTTTATCCATCTCGAGGACATGCTGGACCTGTTCAAGCGCGTCGTCGATCGCCGCGGCGAACTGGCGCCGGGTGAGGTCATTCTCGCCGGCGAACCCGATACGCTGAGCTATGACGCCCTGCAGCAACGTATTGCGGAGCTGATCCATGGCGACAAGAGCTGGTCGACGCTCGTCGTACCGGCGCCGGTGGCTAAACTCGGCGCGAAACTGGAAACCAAGATGGAACCGGTGGTTCCCGACGCGTTCGATCAGGGCGAGAAGCCGTTCATCCGGCCGTTCATGATCGATATGGCATCCGATCATTACGCGCTCGACATCTCCAGGGCGCAGGATCTGCTCGACTGGCAGCCACAAAAACGCATCGACAGCCATCTGCCGACGCTGATTGCCGCGCTCAAGGACGATCCGCCCGGCTGGTACCGCGCCAATGGCATCACCGCCCCGCCGTGGCTGGCCTCCGCGGAAGCACGCGTTACCGACACCGAAGCGCTGCGCGCAGAGCATGAGCGCGCCTATCGCAAGGCGCATCGCGCAAATCTCTGGGGCGGCTGGGCCAATGCCGGGCTCGGCCTCTGGCTGCTGACTTCACCACCCCTGCTCGGCATCGCGCAAACAGGCCTGATCGCCAGCAATTTTCTCGCCGGACTATTTCTCTTTGCCGCAGGTCTCATGTCCCTGTCCTGGCGCCTGCCCGCGGCGCGCTTTGCCGCCGCTCTGACCGGCTGCTGGATCATGCTCGCGCCGCTGATCTTCTGGACGCCGAATGCGCCAGCCTATCTGAACGGCACGCTCATCGGGATGCTGGCCGTAGCCTTTGCGCTCTGCCTGCCCCCGATGCCGGGCGTCGCGCCGGTCGCCGCCCGCACCGGACCGACGATCCCCAAGGGCTGGAGCTACTCGCCATCCGACTGGTTTCAGCGCCTGCCGGTGATCTTTCTCGCCATCATCGGCCTGCTCGTCTCGCGCTACCTCACCGCTTATCAGCTCGAGACCATCGACGCGGTCTGGGAACCGTTTTTCCCGGGCACGATCGAGGGCAAGAACGGCACCGAACAGATCATCACCTCGTCGGTGTCGAAAGCCTGGCCGGTGCCGGACGCCGGGATTGGCGCCATGACCTATGCCCTTGAGATCGTCGTCGGAGCCATCGGGTCGGCGCGCCGCTGGCGCACCATGCCCTGGCTGGTGGTCCTTTTTGGAATCATGATCGTCCCGCTCGGCGCCATCTCGATCTTCTTCATCATCATCCAGCCGATCGTCATCGGCACCTATTCGACACTGGCGCTGATCGCCGCCGCCGCCATGGTCTGGCAAATCCCCTATTCCCTGGATGAACTGGTGGCGACCTATCAGTTCCTGCGCCGCCGCCACAAGGCGGGCCAGCCCTGGCTGCGTGTCTTCTTCAGAGGCGATACCGACGAAGGACCGGACGACAACCCCATCGACGACTTCGAGCGCAGTCCGCGCGCTATTCTTAGAGATATGCTCACCGGCGGCATGACGTTTCCCCCAACGCTGGTCGCGTCCATGGCGCTCGGTGCCGTGCTGATGCTCTCGCCTCTGGTTTTTGGCTGGGGCAGCGGTATCGCCGCTACCAATCATGTCGTCGGCGCTCTCGTCATCACCGTGGCGGTCGCCGCCCTCGCGCCGGTCGCCCGGCTTGCCCGGTTCCTCAACCTTTTGATGGGCATCGTCTTGCTGTTTGCGCCCTTTGTCACCGGCGCCGCATGGGGCGCGCTCGGCTTTTCGGTGCTGTGCGGCGCCGCCCTGATCGCCCTGAGCATCCCGCGCGGCGCGGTCAACAGGAATTTCGGAACCTGGGACCGCTTCATCCGGTGAGAACGATTCTCACATCCGGTACCGGGGTGATTTGATATCTTCAGCTGCGCAGGATCTGGCTCGACGCATTGGCATGGAAGGAGGCGATGTGCTCGCGCATCGCCGCCTCGGCCTGTGCCGGATCATGGTTCTTGATGCCGCCGAGAATGTCCGCATGCTGTTGGCAGACGCGAAGATTGTGGTCCGGCGCCCGCAGCGAGATGAACCAGAACCGCAGCGCCTTGTCATGCAGATTGCCGAGAAACTCGCTGAGAATGGAATTGCCGGCGGCCCGCGAGATCAGCCGGTGAAATTCGCGGTCAAGCTCGATCATGCGGTCGATATCGTGCGCCCGCGCGGCCGACCAGGCACCATCGAGATTGGTCTGCAACCGCTCGATCTGGGTGCGATCGGCCTTTTCCGCCGCCCATCGCACCGCCTGCGCCTCGTTGACCAGCCGCATTTCGATGATCTCGACAAAATCGTCGAGACTGACCGGACTGACCACCACGCCCTTGCGCGGCATCACCTCGACAAGTCCGTCAACCGTCAGCCGGTCGATGGCCTGGATGACCGGTGTGCGCCCCATGTCGAGCGCTTGTGCAAGCTCGGTCACCGTCACCGCTTCGCCGGGCTTGAGCTCGCAATTGACGATCTGCCGCTTGATCGCCGCATAGGCTGTATCGCGCATCGATTGCCGCTTGCTCCTGGCGGGAGCGAAACTGTCGGGCGCTGCTGTATCGCCGGCGAGAGGCCGCATCACTTTAATCCAGTCTGCTGATTCTAGTCCGCTATTTCGAGTTCCCTGACCTGATAACCCAGCTTCAGTTCGCGTGAAAGCACCGGGTCACAGAGCCGAGCTTCGAACGCACGCGCCGGCCGCACGCCGCCAAGCGCCGGCAAGGTCCCGCAAAACATCGCGGTGCCGTCCGCCAGCGTGTCGCCACCCGTGTATTTCCGGATCAGTTCTTCAGGATGCAGGAGACCGGCCACCGAGCCTTCCTGGTAGGGGACCGTCTCGCCATCGATCGTCGCGAAGCTTGCGATGGTCAGGTCGTCCCAGTGATCGGCGACCTCGTCCCAGGGCCAGAAGACCGAAGAGACCGGCTTGTCACAGATCTGCTTGGACACCGTCACGCCGTAGGCTTCCACCTTGCGGTCGGTATGGTCCGATCCGACCCCGACGAACAGCCGGCCTTCGCTTGCCACAAGCACGCATTCAACCTCACCGCTCGAATCCCCACCGACAACGTCGAGCACTTCGGAAGTCGCCAAACGTGACGCGGAAACACGGTAAAACAGCGGCGTGGCGCGCGGCCGGGCAATTCCCAGCTCCTCGAGTTCGCGGATATGGTGCTCCATGGCTGCCACGTCGCGGCCCGCCCAGCCGGCAATCACCAGCTCGGAGACCTCGAATCGCCGCTGTTCTCTCGCGTTGCGGGTTTGCACTTCGACGTTCAAAGTCACCATGGCGAACAAGTCCCTTCCTGCTGTAGCGCACCGCATCGGCATGGCTTCGACTGTATGCGTCGCCCTGCCCGGCACAATTTTTGCAACCTCTCCCGACACGACACTTGACAAACAGCCGGGGTAATGTTGCTGTGATATATCACATGTGTTTTATTCATGTCCTCAGACAAATGTCAACGCATGCTGAATGAAACTCCGCACCAAGCCGGCTTCCCAAAGCCCGGTCAACAGGGGAACGCAAATGAAGAAGATACTCCACCACTGGACCACCGCCGTCCTGCCCGCCGCGGCCATCGCGCTGGCCGCGACAGTCGCCACCGCCCAGGAAAAGCCGGAGGCCCTGTCCATCGGCGTCTTCACCTTCACATCCGGCCCGGCCGCAGCCTATGGCATGCCCGGCAAACAGGCCGCCGAATTGATGATCGAACGGATCAACGCCGATGGCGGCGTCGCAGGCGTGCCGATCGAGGCGACCTACGTCGACGAGGCTCAGGGCGCCGAGGGTGTGATCTCCGAATACCGCAGTATGGCTGAGGATCAGGACAACCAGGTGATGATCGCTGCCCTTTCGAGCGGCAACTGCCTGGCCCTGGCGCCTCTCGCCGAGCAGCTGAAAATGCCGACGATCGCCTGGAACTGCGACACCCATCAATTGCTGCGCGACAGCGAGCTGAAATACACCTATCGCCCGAACGGCAACACGCTGCCCGAGTTCACCGCCTTCGTCGCCTATCTGCTCGAGCGTCAGCCCGACGTGAAGCGCGTTGCGATCATCAACCCGGACTACTCCTTCGGTCATGATGCCGCCGATATCGTCAAGACGGCGCTCGCCACCTTTGCACCGGACGTCGAGATCGTTGCGGAACTCTTCCCCAAGCTCGGCGCCTCCACCTACCAGACGGAAATCTCCCGCCTGTCATCGGCCCGCCCGGACGCCATCTTCTCCAACCTCTGGGGCGCCGACCTTGAGAACTTCGTTCGCCAGGCCGGACCGCGCGGCATCTTCCAGCAGAGCCAGGTCATCCTCGCCCTCGGCGAAACGGTGCTGCAGCGCGTCGATCTGCCGGACGGCGTCATTGTCGGCATGCTCGGTGACGGCTACTGGCTGTCTCCCGATGCCCAGTCCAAGCCGGACACCGTCGCTTTCGCCGAAGCCTATCATGAGCGTTACGGCGAATACCCGGTCTTCCCGTCGATGAAGATGGCCAACGCCCTGGTCGTGATGAAGGCCGCCGTCGAGAAGGCCGTCGAAGACAAGAACGGTGAATGGCCGAGCCGTGACGAAATCGTTGCAGCCCTCGAAGGCATGACGGTTGAAACCATGACCGGCGAGACAAGCCTGCGCGAAGACAATGATGGCATTGTCGATCAGGTCATCGGCGTCACCACCGCATCCGACAGCCATGAATTCAAGGTCATCGGCGACATGGTGCGCTATGATGGCGAGGCCTTCATGGCTCCGGTCGGCGAAGAGCCCGTCGAGTGGATCAAGTCGCTCGAGCCGAGCTTCCTCGACACGCTGCCCGCCGCCGGCAGCTACAAGTAAGCAACCCTCCCCGCTCCGCTTCGGCGGAGCGGGATTTCCGGAAACCGCCGGGCCGCCATTGCGCAGCTCGCGCATATCACCGGTTCTCAGCTTCGAGACCGCATAGAGTCCCTTGATGCTTCAATCCCTTCTCCCATTGCTGATCGACGGCCTTGCCAACGCGGCGCTGATTTTCTTCGTCGCCGTCGGGCTGACGCTGGTCTTTAGCGTCCTGCGCATTCTCAACGTCGCCCATGGCAGCTTCTATTCCATCGGCGCCTACGGTGCCGCCACCCTCGGCCTGTGGCTGGTCAGCGCCGGCGCCAATCCCTGGCTCTCCTATCCGGCCCTGCTGCTCAGCGCCGTGTTCGTCGCGGCCTTGTTCGGCCCGGCCATCGAGCGGACCCTGATCCGCTGGACCTATGGCAAGGGCGAAGCGGTGCAGATCCTCGTCACATTCGGACTGTTTCTGATTCTCGAAGACCTGCAGCGCATGGTGTTCGGCGTTCAGTCTCTTTACCAGGACACGCCGATGACCCTGCTCGGCATCACCCAGATCGGCAATGTCGTCTATCTCAATTATCAGATCCTCCTGATCGTGCTTGCCGTGCTGGTGCTGGTCGGCCTGCGGCTCCTGATCAAGCACACGCGCATGGGACGCCTGCTCGCCGCCGTGGTCGCCGACCGCGAGGTCTCCGAGGCGATGGGCATCGACACCGACCGCATGTACATGATCGCCTTCTCGATCGGCGTCTTTCTCGCCGCTCTCGGTGGCGCCCTGGCAACGCCGACCACAGGTGTGGCGCCGGGGCTCGGCGCCGAGACCATGGTGCTGGCCTTCGCCGTCGCAGCCATTGGCGGTCTCGGCCAGATCGAGGGCGCCGCCATCGCCTCGGTCATCGTCGCCACCGCCAAGGTGCTTGCCGTCTATTTTGTTCCGGCCCTCGATTCCGTGGCGCCCTATCTGGTGATGCTCCTCGTCCTGATGGTGCGTCCGCAGGGGCTGTTCGGCGTCGCTGAAACGCGGAGAGTGTAATGTCGCGTCTTCTTGTCCTGTTCGCGGCCGCTGCCGTACTGGCCCTCCTGATCCTGCCGGCGGCAATGCCGTCCTCGCAATTCATCATGACGATCGCCATCGCCAAGGGCTTCGCCGCCCTCGGGGTCGCGCTGCTGCTGCGCGGCGGTCTGATCTCCATCGGCCATGCCATGTATTTCGCAATCGGAGCCTATGCGACGGCGTTCATGATGAAATTCGGCGTTCTCGCCGACCTCGCCTTGCTGCTGATCGGTTCCACCCTGGTGACCGCCGTGTGCGGCCTGGTTTTCGGCACCTTTCTCGTGCGCTTCCGCGCCATCTTCTTTGCGATGCTCAACCTCGCCGTCTCGATGGTGCTGTTCGCACTGTTGTCCAAGCTTTACGGCCTGACCGGCGGCACCGATGGCATGCGCGTCGCCACGCCCGCCGTTTTCGGTCTCGAACTCGACAAGGCCGCCTTCGACGACATTCTCTATTATGTCTGCGTCGGCCTTCTTGTCGCTATCGGCCTGCTCATCCGGGCCTATCTCAAATCACCGCTCGGCTATGCCCTCATGTCCATCCACACCAACGAAATCCGCCTAGAATATCTTGGCGTCTCGGCCTGGTCGGTGACCCTGATCGCCTACACGATCTCGGCGGCACTTGCCGGCCTCGGCGGTGCCATGGCGGCCCTGACCATCGGCCATGTCCTGCCCGAATACGCCTACTGGACCGAATCGGGTCATCTCGTTCTGACCGCGGTGCTCGGCGGCATCGGCGGTGTCGCAGGCCCGTTCATCGGATCGGTGTTTCTCGAGGCGGTTCACGTGCTCGCGGTCGATGTCGCTGCCGATGCCTGGAACATGATCCTTGGCGCCGCGCTGCTGGCGGTCATCTTCTTCCTGCCGCATGGCCTGCACGGACTGTTGGAAAAGCGTGCAGAGCCCAGGAAAAGCCAGGGAGTGGTCGAATGAACAAGCCCGTTCTGAGAGCTGAAGGGCTCGAGCTGTCCTTCTCCGGCGTCAAGGCCGCCGACAATGTCAATCTGGAGGTCCGCGAGGGCGAATTTCTCGCCATCATCGGCTCCAACGGCTCCGGCAAGACCACCTTTCTCAACATGTGCACCGGCTATCTGCGGCCGGAATCGGGCAAGGTCTATCTCGGTGATGCCGCCATCACCGGCATGGCGCCGCGTCGCATTGCCCGCCGCGGCATCGCCCGCGCCTTCCAGATCCCGCAATTGTTCACCGATCAGACCTTGCTGACCAACGTCATGCTGGCGATCGCCTCGCGCCGCGGAATCTTCCAGGGGCTGCGGCGCCTTGACCGCACCGCCTATATCGATGAGGCGCACGAGCTGCTCGCCCTGTTCTCGCTCGAGGATCATGCCGAAACGATTGCCGGCACCCTGCCCGAGGGCCTGCGCAAACTGGCCGACATCACGCTGGCGCTGGCTCTCAACCCGCGCCTTCTGCTGCTCGACGAGCCGACCAGCGGCGTCAGCGCCCTGGAACGCTTCACCCTGATGGAAAAGCTGATGGCGGCGCTCAAGGCGCGGCAGATGACGGCCCTGTTTGTCGAGCATGATATGGAAATCGTCACCCGCTATGCCGACCGCGTGGTGGTCTGGGACGCCGGGCGCATCATCGCCGAGGGCGACCCGAAGCAAGTTCTGCGCGACCCGCAGGTGATCGAACGCGTCGTGGGAGCGGTCTGATGCTGTCAGTGAAAAATCTGAATGTCGAAATTGCCGGTGCGCTGATCCTGCGCGGCGTCACCTTCGATCTCAAGGCCGGGCGCACCACCGTGCTGATCGGCCGCAACGGCGCAGGCAAGACGACGACGCTGCGCGCCATCATGGGACTGCAGCCGAAACGCGAAGGCGAACTGCGGCTCGCAGATACGGATCTCGGCGCCGTTCCCGGCTATGCCCGCGCCGGTCTTGGCATCGGCTATGCCCCCGAGGACCGCCGCCTGATTCCGGCCTTCACCGTTGAGGAAAACATCCTGTTGCCGGCCTATGCCATTAATATGAACCGCCAGGAACGCCAGCGGCGACTGGAGGAAGTCTATGAGCTGCTGCCGCAATTGCGCGTCATGGCCAGCCGCCCCGGCGGCGGCGTCAGCGGCGGACAGGGCAAGATGGTGGCGCTCGGTCGCGCCATGATGACCGCCACGCGCGTGCTGCTGCTTGACGAGCCTTTCCAGGGCCTCGCCCCGGCCCTGGCGCTGGAATATGCGCAGGCCCTCAAGAGATTGCGCGCCGCCCATCCGGACGTGGCATTCCTGATCACCGAATCCAGCCCCGAGCTTCTGGCCGCCATCGCCGACGAGTCGCTGCAGATCGAGCGCGGCATGATCGAGACCGCGCAGACGCAACCGGCCTGAACCGGCGGTTCGTCACGCCGCGCCTGGGATTTGGCCCCCTGGTCGGCGTGGCACCTTTGCGACGCCACAGGCGCTACCAGCTCAGCACGATCCGCCCCTTGCGGTTCGAGGCCAGGAGATCCCTTGAAAGCTGCGCCACATCCTTGAAGCCGTGCTCGAAGATCATGTCGTCGAGCGGCCGTGCCTTGACCGCTTCGCCAATGCGTGTCCAGGCCGCCTGGCGCCGCGCCTGTGACGCCATCACCGAATCGACGCCGAGCAGGCTGACGCCGCGCAGGATGAACGGCGCCACCGATGTCGGCAGATCCATCGACTGTGCCAGGCCGCAGGCCGCGACGGCGCCATTGTACCGTGTTGTCGCCAGGATATTGGCGAGAATCTTGCCACCTGCCACGTCGATGCCGGCACTCCAGCGTTCCTTGGCGATCGGCTTGGCATCCTGCTCGAACTCGGAGCGCGCCACGATTCCCTTCGCGCCCTGGGCCCGCAGATAATCCTCCTCCTCCGGCCGTCCGGTCATCGCCACGGCATGAGCGCCGGCCGCGTCGAGCAGCCGCAGCGCGAAACTGCCGACCCCGCCGGTGGCGCCCGAAACGACAATCTCGCCCTCGCGCAGAGCGATCCCATGCTTTTCGAGCGCATCAAGGGCCATCGCCGCCGTCAGCCCGGCCGTGCCCACCGCCGCCGCATCCCGCGCCGAAAGCCCGTCGGGAAGCGGCACCAGCCAGTCGGGCTTCAGCCGCGCCTGCGTCGCATAGCCGCCCCAATGGGTTTCCCCGAGACCGAAACCGGTGGCCACCACCCGCGCGCCGGCGGCAAAGCGGCCGGAGCGGTCCTCGCGCACCGTGCCGACGATATCGATCCCCGGAACCATCGGAAACCGCCGCGAGATCGGCGCCGAGCCGGTAATTGACAGCGCATCCTTGTAGTTGATCGCCGAATGCGCGACATCGATCAAAACGTCTTCGTCGGGCAGATCCGCCTCGGCATGGCTGACCCAGCCGCCCGCGTCGCCCTTTTCCTTGAAAATCCAGCTCTCGACCACGGCTCGTCCTCCTGCAAAATGTTTGCACGCATGGTAGCGACGCGATCGGGACGGCGAAAGGCCACCTTTCGGCGCACTCGGGCGCCATCGGCGCGAACACCGGCATGGGCACGCAATCAGAAGGGCACGGCGCACCCGACGGACGCACCCGACCGACGCGACACGAAAATATTGGCTTATTTGGAAAATGGTCGGAGCGGAGAGATTCGAACTCCCGACCCTCTGGTCCCAAACCAGATGCGCTACCAGGCTGCGCTACGCTCCGAGCTTTGAGTTCCCTAGAGATACCGGGCAATCATGGCAACCCCGAAAATGCATCCCCTCGCCTCTGCGCTGCATCGGCCTCAGCGATAGGCTGCCGCGCGCCCTCCGCTCAGTCGCTCATCCCGACCGCCGGATGCACCACCTGATCACCGACGGCGATGCCCTTGGTTGCGGCGGTGCCGGCATTGACTTCCAGCACGTAGCGCACCGGACCGGGCGAGGAAATCAGCGCTTCCGAATGCGGTACCGTGTCGGCGGCGATGCCGGCCACCCGTCCGTCCGGCGTGATGAAAATCATGTCGAGCGGCAGCAAAGTGTTCTTCATCCACATCGTCACCAGCCGTGTCGTCCCGAAATCGAACAGCATGCCCTGATCGGCCGGCATTTCGGCGCGGTTCATCAGGCCCTGCGCCCGGCTGGCGCCGTCCAGCGCCAGTTCCACCTTGAAGGAGACGGCGCCGCCTTCGGTCTCGATGAGCAGCGGCTCCGCCGCCATTTCGAACGTCACCTCGCCAGCCTGAGCAGGGCCAGCCAAAACAACAGGCGCCGCCGTTGCCACGAAAGCAGCCGGCATTGCCGTGAGAACAGCCGGCATTGCCGTGAGAACAGACGAGATTGCCGTGAAAACAGCCGACATTGTCGTGAAAGCAAATGCGAGAAACAGGCGTGCGGCACTGCCGCGGCGCGAGGGCTGCGCCATCAGTGCGACCGTGGCACGGCGTCGACATCCGGATGGATCTCGGCCGCCATCAGGCCCTTTTCGCCATCTCCGTAGCGCACCAGGACGGATTGCCCGGGCCGCAGTTCCGTCAGGCCATAGCGGCGCAGGGTTTCCATGTGGATAAAGATGTCCTCGGTGCCCTCGCCGCGCGTCAGGAAGCCGAATCCCTTGGTCCGGTTGAACCATTTGACGATGGCGCGCTCAAGCCCGCTCGTCGGCTGCACCTGCACATGCGTGCGCACCGGCGGCAATTGCGACGGGTGCACCGCCGTCGAGGTGTCCATGGAGAGAATGCGAAAGGCCTGAAAGCCCCGATCGCGCTTCTGGATCTCGCACACCACCCGCGTCCCCTCGAGCACGGTCTGGTAGCCATCCCGGCGCAGGCAGCTGACATGCAGGAGGACATCCTCCTGGCCATTGTCGGGCACGATGAATCCAAACCCCTTGGCGACGTCGAACCACTTGATCACGCCGGTGATCTCAACGAGATCGACCGGCTCTCCAGGTGAACCGGCTGCGATATCGTCTTTCTCCCAGGATCGTTCCCCCAATTCGGACCCCTTTCCGATACGCGCCACACAATGGAATTGATTCTCAATTGAAACAATAGCAGTGCATCCGCGCCAGAAAAGCAAGGGCTGACCGACAATCTTCCCCAAGGTCAACTGAATTCTTTGCTTCCCGCGTTGTCTTTTGCGATTTCAGCCCTATCGTTTGGCAGGCGAAATCGACGGAGGTCTTCAATGCGCTATCTGCATACCATGGTGCGCGTGTCCGATGTGGACGCGTCACTCGATTTTTATTGCAACAAGCTCGGGCTTGTGGAGGTGCGGCGCATCGACAATGAGGCGGGGCGCTTCACGCTGATTTTCCTTGCCGCTCCTGACGATCGCGAGCAGGCGCACGCCAACGCCGCACCAACCCTCGAACTGACCTACAACTGGGACCCCGAATCCTATGAGGGCGGGCGCAATTTTGGTCATCTGGCCTACGAAGTCGAAGACATCTATGCTCTCTGCCAGAGCCTCATGGACGCCGGTATCACCATCAACCGCCCGCCGCGCGACGGGCATATGGCCTTCATACGCTCGCCCGACGGCATTTCCATTGAACTGCTGCAGAAGGGAGAATCGCTGCCGCAACGCGCCCCCTGGCAGAGCATGGAGAACACCGGCAGCTGGTAATACGCACGGCATAAGCGGCAAAAACCCTAGGAAATAAGGGCAAATTCGTTATTTTTCGCACCGAGACGCAAGCTTCGGGCGATGCGGACGGGATACAGGTTCTAAAGTCATCCTTTCGCCCGATTTGACTTTCATTCCCTCAGGCGGCTTAAAGCGGATGACCCTATCGCGCGATCGGTGCGATGGGCGAGGCATCCGCCCGAGGGGGCCATACCGGCACAGTGGATGCCGCGAGCAACTAAGTGGGGACTCGATGAACGACACACCGGGATCGGAACGCCAGACTACGGGTGCCAGTTCGCCCGCACGGCGTCTTGTTCCCCTGGTCTGTGTCCTGGCGCTCGGCGGCTGTGTCAGCGCGGCTGACACGATGATGGTGACCGGCTCGAGCTTTGCACCACCGCAGCCGATAGCCAGTGCCGACGCCGCCGGCGACAGCCTGTTCCCGGCCACCTCCGACCTGGCGGCGACAGATACAGGCGCCTCGGCGGCCTCACAAACCACCACCGCGATGACGACGGACAGCGCGATGCCCGAAGGCATCGACGCGCGCACGCGCGGCATCACCCAGTCGGCGCCGGCGCGCTCGATCGGCAATCTGTTCGCGGCCAACGCGCCAACGGTCCCGGTCCCGGCCACCGATCCGGCGACGACCTCCGCCCTCAGCTCTGAAGCCGTCGCAGACGGCTATGCGCAGCCCGCAGCGAATTCGGATGATGCGGCCGCACCCGCGACTGCCGAACAGACCCCGGCTGCCACCGACGCCGAGCCCGCCGCCGCCGATACCGCCGAGACCAACGAGACCGAACCGCCGGTCCAGGCATCGGCGCTGGCGGAGCCGGATCGCCAGCCATCGATTTTCAACCGGTTGTTCAATGCTCCGACGCCGTCCGATGCCGCTGCGCGCGGTTCGAACAGCGTGGCGGCAGCGCCGCGGCCGCAACGCGCGCAGCCGAAAGCCGCAACGCCCTCGCTGCGTGAGGACATCCGCGTCGTGCGCGCCGATGCGAAGAACGATGCCCGGCGCGGCGGGCTGCCAGGGGTGCGGCGGCTGTCTTCCCTGTTCGAGATCAAGACCGGCAATGACGAGGACGGGGAGAATGCCAGCGGCGTCGAGATGGCGTCGGCAGCCGGCCTTGCCCGCCTGGCGCCCAACGGCCTGCACATTCAGACCAGCCGCGTCGACACCTCGTGCCTCAAGCCGCGCCTCGTACGCCTGCTGAAAAAGACCGAGCGCCACTATCGCCGTCCCGTGGTCGTCACCTCCGGTTTCCGCAGCCCCAAGCACAATCGCCGCATTGGCGGCGCCACCAATTCGCGCCACACCACCTGCGAGGCGGCCGACATCCAGATCGAGGGCGTCAGCAAGTGGGAACTGGCGAAATATCTGCGCTCGCTGCCCGGACGCGGCGGCGTCGGCACCTATTGCCACACCAAATCGGTGCATGTGGATGTCGGCACCAGCCGCGACTGGAACTGGCGCTGCCGGCGTCGCAAGAAATAGCTTTAAATTCGCGATTCTCTTGATTTTTCCGCCAGCCGGGCGCCAACGCGCGGCGGGCATTTGCCGCGTTCCGCCGCACCGTTGCGGCTTTTGCAAGTTTTTTTGATTATCGTGCGATTCAGAGGTTGCGGGACGGCAATCGGCTGACTATAAAGCGCCTCGCACGCGCCCTTCGTCTATCGGTTAGGACGCCAGATTTTCATTCTGGAAAGAGGGGTTCGACTCCCCTAGGGCGTGCCACTCTTTCCCTGCTGATTCCCAGATTTTCGCCGTTCTTCGCCGCGCAGCCGGCGTCCGGTCGCGCGCTCGGCCAGGGCTGTTGCGTAATCTCGTGCTAACGTGCCGGCGCCGCGTCAAGCAGCCGCAACTGCACGCGCTTGATTCCCTGCCAGTAATCGGCGCCGAGCGTACCGGCAAAGTGGAAGGTCTCGCCCTGGCCCTCGAGCAAGCCTCTGCCCAAAGGCGATTCGGCAGCCCGGAACGCAATGCCGTTCAGGGTCCGCCCGTCAGCGCCCGCCAGGGTGATCTTGACGTGCTGCCCGCCGACCACCCGCACATCGCGCAGAACGTGGCCGGGAAAGGCGAAGATCGGCTGCGAATGACCCGAGCCGTAAGGGCCGGCCCGCTCCACCAGATCGACCAGGTCGAGCGTCGCGCCGGCGGCCGCCAGCGCCGCATCGATCTTCAGCCGATGACCGTCGCGCAGACCGGCCACCATTTTACCCGCAGCATCCTCGAAGAAAGCCCGCAACGGACCTAGACGCTCCTGCCGCACGGTCAGGCCGGCCGCCATCGCGTGCCCGCCGCCCTTGTCCAGCAGCCCGTCCTCGACCGCCTTGCGCACCATGCGGCCGATATCGAACCCCGGGATCGACCGACCTGATCCGGTCCCCTTGCCGTTGGCGTCGAAGGCAATCGCAAATGCCGGGCGGCGATTCCGCTCCTTCAGCCGCGCCGCAATCAGACCGACGATGCCCGGATGCCAGCCGGTCTTTTCCGTGACAATCACCGCCGGGCCCTCGCCGGTGCCGATTTCCGCCTCGACTTCCGCCAGGGCTTCCTCGAGCATCGCCTTCTCGATGGCCTGGCGTTCGCGGTTCAGCTCATCCAGGCGTTCGGCGATCGTTTCCGCTTCCGAGCGGTCACCGAGGGTCAACAGATGCGATCCAAGCGCCGCATCGCCGATGCGCCCGCCGGCATTGACGCGCGGCCCGACCAGGAATCCGAAATGATAGGGATTGATCGGCCCGTCAACGCCGACCTTGCGGATCAGGGCAGCCAGGCCCTCATTTTCCATCCGCCGCGCCGCAATCAGGCCCTTGACCACGAACGCCCGGTTGAGCCCCTTCAGCGGCACCACATCGCAGATCGTCGCCAGTGCCACGAGATCAAGCTGGGACAGCAGATCGAAATCGGCCTTGGCGATGTCGTCACGGCTGCGCAGGGCCCGCATGGCATTGACCAGCACCATGAACACCACGCCACAGCCGCACAGATAGCCGAGCCCCGACAGATCGTCGGCGCGGTTGGGATTGACCAGCGCCCGGCACAGGGGCAGCTCCGTGCCCATCTGATGATGGTCAAGCACGACGACATCAACGCCGCGCTCCGCCGCCACAGCCAGCGCCGCATGGCTGTTGGCGCCGCAATCAACGGTGACGATCAGCTTGGCGCCACGATCGATCAACTCGCCGATCGCCGGACCGTTCGGCCCGTAGCCTTCGAAAATGCGGTCGGGAATATAGATCTCCGCGTCCAGCCCGTGCGCCCGCAGAAACCGTGCCAGCAGCGCCGAGGACGCCGCCCCGTCGACATCGTAGTCGCCGAAGATCGCCACCCGCTCACCGCTGGCAATGGCCGCCACCAGGCGCATCGCTGCGGCATCGCAGTCGGTCAGCGTCGAGGGATCCGGCATCAGGGCCTTGAGGGTCGGATTGAGAAAATCCTCAGCCGCATCGCGCTCGATGCCGCGCGCCGCCAGAACGCGCGCCACAATGTCCGGCAGGCCAGTCGTCTGGGCGATGCTGACGGCCCGGTTTTCACCCGCCGCATCCAGCCGCGCCACCCAGCCCTGCCCGCACAGTGATGCTTCGACGCCGAGAAAGGGCCTCTGCTCGCTCGTGGTCATCAGCACCGCTCCCGCAGCCTTTGCCAGCTGCGATCAGGTCAGCTGAACTTGTCGAGATCCTGGTGGCGCGCCTTGATCTCGCGCACCGTCTTCGATGAGGACCGCATGACGATAGTATGCGTTGAAATGCCGTCATGCGCGAATTTCACGCCCTGCAGCAGGTTGCCGTCGGTGACGCCGGTCGCCGAGAACAGGACATCCCCGGTGGCCATTTCGACCATCGTGTAGATCTTGTTCGGATCCTCGATGCCCATCTTCTTGGCTCGCGCGATCTTTTCCGGCGTATTGAGCTCCAACCGGCCTTCCATCTGCCCGCCGATGCAGCGCAGCGCCGCCGCGGCCAGAACGCCTTCCGGCGCCCCGCCGATGCCGAGATAGATGTCGATGCCGGTTTCCTCGGGGTCGGTAGTATGAATGACCCCCGCCACATCGCCATCGCCGATCAGCCGGATGGCTGCACCGGTGGCACGCACCTCGTCGATCAGCTTGGCATGCCGCGGCCGGTCGAGAATACAGGCCGTGATCTCGTGCACCGCCACGCCCTTGGCCTTGGCCACGGCGTGAATGTTGTCCGTCGGACTGGCATCGAGCTTGACCGTGCCCTCGGGGTAGCCGGGGCCGATGGCGATCTTTTCCATATAGACATCGGGCGCATACAGCAGGCTGCCGCGTTCCGCGATGGCGATCACCGCCAGCGAATTCGGCAGATTCTTGGCGCAGATCGTCGTGCCTTCCAGCGGATCGAGCGCGATATCAACCGCCGCCCCGTCCTTGGTGCCGACTTCCTCGCCGATATACAGCATCGGCGCTTCATCACGCTCGCCCTCGCCGATCACCACCGTGCCGTCGATCGGCAGCCGGTTGAGCTCTTGGCGCATGGCATCGACGGCCACCTGGTCGGCCGCCTTTTCGTCGCCGCGGCCGCGCAGCCGCGCCGCCGCCACCGCCGCGCGCTCCGTCACGCGGGCGATCTCGAGTGTGAGAATCCGGTCCAGACCGGTGCCTGAAGTCGTGTTGTCTGCCATCAAAACCCCCGTCTGTAATGTCGATCGGTCGCCGACCGGAGCCGACATATAGCCGCTGGTCCCGCCGATGCAATCGTAAAACCGAGCGCAGCCCGCTCGAAAGCTTTTATCTTTCCGGTCCTTGGCGCTTTTCCCTGCCTAAATCGATTAGACCGGAAGCAATATTCCTTGCCGTGCTTCAGGCGGCCTGGGTGCGCTCGATGCGGATCACCTGCGGCTCACCGCGCAGATAGCCCTCGCCGCGCACGGCCTCGACGGCGGCACGCACCGACGCCTCGGTCGTCGCATGCGTGACGAGAACAATGGTCTTGACGGTGGGGTCCGTATCCTTGCGCAGCGGCGCGCGCTGGACAATCGATTCCAGCGAGATCTTGGCGTCCGCCATCTGTTTGGCGATCGAAGCGAAAACGCCCGTCCGGTCCTCGACCTTCAGGGAAATGAAATAGCCACCTTCATGGCTGCGCATGCGCGCCCGCTGATAGGGGGCCAGATGCGCCGCCGGGCGGCCGAGCGCCGGTCCGTGCTGGTGACCGGGACGCGCCTTGGCAATGTCGGCGATGTCGCCGAGCACCGCCGAGGCGGTGGCATCGCCCCCCGCACCCGGGCCCGACAGCACCAGCTCACCGACGATGTCCGCCTCGATCGACACCGCATTGGTGACGCCATCGACCTGCGCGATCATCGAATCGAGCGGCACCATGGTCGGATGCACGCGCTGCTCGATCCCCGAGGCGGTGCGCTGGGCGACACCGAGCAGCTTGATGCGATAGCCAAGCTCTTCCGCCGCGTGGATATCCTCGATCGAGATATTCGTGATTCCTTCGAGATAGATGTCGTCGCCGGCGATCTCGGTGCCGAACGCCAGGCTGGTCAGGATTGCCAGCTTGTGCGCCGTGTCATTGCCCTCGATGTCGAATGTCGGGTCGGCCTCCGCATAGCCGAGCCGCTGCGCCTCCTTGAGACATTCGGCAAAGCCCATATTGTCCTTCTGCATGCGCGTCAGGATGTAGTTGCAGGTGCCGTTGAGAATGCCGTAGACGCGGCTGATCGCATTGCCGGTCAGGCTTTCGCGCAGCGCCTTGATCACCGGAATGCCGCCGGCCACCGCCGCTTCGAAATTCAGCAAAACGCCCGCATCTTCCGCCGTCCGGGCCAGTTCGACACCATGCCGCGCCAGCAGCGCCTTGTTGGCGGTCACCACATGCACACCGCGCGCCAGCGCCACCTTCGCGGCGGCCAGGGCCGGATCGCCCTCCCCGCCGATCAGCTCGACGAGCACGTCGATATCCGCGTCGCGCGCCATCGCCACCGGATCATCGAACCATTCAACCTTGGAAATGTCGATGCCGCGGTCGCGGCTGCGATCGCGTGCCGAAACAGCGACGATCGTCACCGGCCGGCCGCAGATTTCCGTCAGCATGTTGTGGCGTTCGCCGATGATCCGAAACAGCGCGCTGCCGACCGTACCGAGCCCGGCAACGCCGATTTTGAGCGCATCCGTCATAGAAAATTCCACCGTGTCGAAATCAGGCAGCCGGGAACTCGGCGCCTTCGTATTTGCAGGCGGGTTTAACGGCACACCCCTTTTCGGTCAACGCCGGGCACTGAGTTGCACGACATTGGCGCTGCCATTGCTGCGCGCCGACGCCAGGAACCGCTTGATGTTGCGCGCCGCCTGGCGGATGCGATGCTCGTTTTCAACAAGCGCGATGCGCACATGCGTGTCGCCATGTTCACCGAAGCCGATGCCCGGGGCGACCGCCACATCGGCCTTTTCGACCAGCAGCTTGGAGAATTCAAGGGAGCCGAGATCACGAAAATCCTCGGGGATCGGCGCCCAGGCGAACATCGTCGCCGGCGGCGGCGGCACCTGCCACCCGGCCTTGCCGAACGCATCGACCAGCACATCGCGGCGCTTGTGGTAAATGCCGCGAACCTCGTCAATTTCGCTGCCGTCGCCATTCAGCGCAGCGGTTGCCGCCACTTGAATCGGCGTGAATGCGCCATAGTCGAGGTAGGATTTGACGCGCGCCAGAGCCGAAATCAGCCGCTCGTTGCCGACCGCGAAACCCATCCGCCATCCCGGCATGGAGAAGGTCTTCGACATCGAGGTGAATTCGACGCAGACATCAATCGCGCCCGGCACTTCCAGCACCGAAGGCGGCGGCACGTCATCGAAATAGATTTCCGCATAGGCGAGATCCGACAGGATCAGCACATCGTGCTTTTTCGCGAAGGCCACCACTTCCTTGTAGAAATCAAGCGTCGCCACCATCGATGTGGGATTGGAAGGATAGTTGAGGATCAGCGCCAGCGGCTTGGGAATGGAATGCCGCACCGCCCGGTCGAGGGCCCGGAAAAACGCCTCATCGGGCGCCACATCCATCGAGCGGATGACACCGCCGGACATGATGAAACCGAATTGGTGGATCGGATAGGTCGGGTTCGGGCACAACACCACATCGCCGGGAGCGGTGATCGCCTGCGCCATGTTGGCGAACCCTTCCTTGGATCCCATTGTCGCGACGATCTGCGTTTCGGGGTTGAGCTTGACGCCGAAACGCCGCTCGTAATAGGCCGCCTGCGCCCGCCGCAGACCGGGAATGCCGCGCGAAGTCGAGTAGCGATGCGTACGCGGATCCTTCACCACCTCGATCAGCTTGTCGACGATCGACTGCGGCGTCGGCAGATCGGGATTGCCCATGCCAAGATCGATGATGTCGGCGCCGCCCGCTCGCGCCGTCGCCTTCAGGCGGTTGACCTGTTCGAAGACGTAGGGCGGCAGACGCCGGATCTTGTGAAATTCTTCCATGGGATGGTCTCGATCAGCGGCTCGAACGATAACTTCCGGCAGCGGCGCCGCATTCCAGCCGCTGTGAAAGAAAGGCTCCAAAAAGCAGGATCACTGTACGATTTCCTGCTCCGTTGTCTGCTCATGACTGCGCGCAATGGCCTGCAATTCATTGTAGCGCCGGCGATAGGCGGCAGCATTGCCACCCCCTCCGCTTGCCCCAGCTTTCGCCACGGCCATTTCCCGCTTCAGAGCCGCCGCTTCCGCCGCGGACAACTGTTGCAGGGCCGCTTCCCGTGGCGTTCCGAGATTGGGATATTCGCCCTCCGCGGAATTGCGCGCTGCCACGAATTCTTTCGCCTCCGGCTCCGGCCCGGCATTGCGCGGCAATGGCACCGGCGATGGCACGCGCAGCACCGGTGCCGTGTCCGCCGTCGCCTCGCTCGCTGCGCTGGCGTCGGCCTTCACCACCGCCTCGCGCGGCGCTGCATCTTCCAGCGACGCCGTCTGGCAGCCGGCGAGCGTCAGGACGAGGGCCGCCAGCCCGGCGGGGGCAAGCAGCCCGGCGCGGCGCCTGCAGAGCCGTGGCGCGTCCGTTCGCACGCGTGGTGAAGCCTTCATGCGGTAGTTCCCCGTGGCGGTCATGACAATGCCAAAAAAACAATCTATCAATGGCATATACGGCCATTTCAAGTCCAGCGGCGGCCCGCTGCCGGGCGGTCGTCAGAGGTCCGATCCGCTCCGCAATGCGCCGGATCGGCGTCAAGGTCAAGGTGCCGCGCACGAGGAGCGCCGCGGCACGCGCGCAGGAGGACAGGAATGGCGGACGACAAGGCGAATGGCGCCGACAAGCCTGCCATACCCAACATCGAGGCCTATACGGTCAAGGATCCCGAGCTGTTCGCCCGCAACATCGCGCACATGCTCGAAGAGCTCGGGCACGCCGCTTCCGCCTGGGTCGATCCGCGCGAACGCGGTGAAATCTCCGATTCCGTCTCCGCCCCGATGGCCGATATGGTCAAGACCTTCTCGCGCGTCGGCGAATACTGGCTGTCGGACCCCAAGCGCGCCATCGAGGCGCAGACCACGCTGCTCGGTGGCTATTTCACGCTTTGGAGCCAGTCGATGCACCGCCTGGCCGGCGAAGACGCCGCACAGCCGCAACCGGATGAAGACGCAAAAGCCGCAAAGCCGGCGCGGCCCGACAAACGCTTTACCGACCCGGACTGGGATGACAATCCGTTTTTCGAGTTCCTGAAGAATGCCTACACCCTGACCTCGGGCTGGGCCGAAGGCCTGGTCAGCGGCGCCGATGGTCTCGACGAACGCACCCGCCACAAGGCGGAATTCTATCTCAAGCAGATCACCAGCGCCCTCTCGCCATCGAATTTTCTCGCCACCAACCCGGAACTCTACAAGGAAACCGTGGCGACCAATGGCGAGAACCTGGTGCGCGGCATGCATATGCTGGCCGAGGATATTGCCGCCGGCAAGGGTGAACTGCGTCTGCGCCAGTCGGACGCCAGCAGCTTCAAGGTTGGCGAGAACATTGCCGTCAGCCCCGGCAAGGTCGTCGCCGAGAACGATATCTGTCAGATTCTGCAGTACCAGCCGACCACCGACAAGGTGCTCAAGCGGCCGCTGCTGATCGTTCCGCCATGGATCAACAAATTCTATATTCTTGACCTCAACCCCAAGAAATCCTTCATCAAATGGGCCGTCGATCAGGGTCACACCGTGTTTGTCATATCCTGGGTCAATCCCGACCGGCGGCATGCCGACAAGGATTGGGAGGCCTATGCGCGCGAGGGCATCGGCTTCGGCCTCGACACGATCGAGAAGATCACCGAAGTCAACAAGGTCAATGCCATCGGCTATTGTGTCGGCGGTTCGCTGCTCGCCGCCACCCTCGCCTTGCACGCCAAGGAGGGCGACAAGCGCATCGCCACGGCAACCTTCTTCACCACGCAGACGGACTTCACCCACGCCGGGGATCTGAAAGTCTTTGTCGATGAGGAGCAACTGGCGGCGATCGAGGCCCAGATGAAGAAGAACGGCTATCTCGACGGCTCGAAAATGGCCACCGCCTTCAACATGCTGCGCGCTTCCGACCTGATCTGGCCCTATGTCGTCAACAATTACCTCAAGGGCAAGGATCCGATGCCCTTCGACCTGCTCTACTGGAACTCCGACGCCACCCGCATGCCGGCGGCCAACCACGCCTTCTACCTGCGCAACTGCTATCTCGAGAACAATCTCGCCGAGGGGCGCATGGAGATGGGCGGCCATCGCCTTGCATTGGGCGACGTCAAGATCCCGGTCTACAACCTCGCCGCCCGCGAGGATCACATCGCCCCGGCGCGATCGGCCTACAAGGGCGGACGCCTGTTCGGCGGCAAGACCACCTATGTCATGTCCGGCTCCGGCCATATTGCCGGGGTGGTCAATCCGCCGGCCGCCGGCAAGTACCAGTTCTGGTCGGACGGCCCTGACAGCGACGATTTCGATGCGTGGCTGGCCGGCGCCACCGAGACGCCCGGCTCCTGGTGGCCGCACTGGCACGAATGGATCAAGGGCCACAATGACAAGACGGTGCCGGCGCGCCAGCCCGGCGGCGGCAAGGTCAATCCGATCGAGGATGCGCCCGGCTCCTACGTCAAGGAACGCATCTGAACGATGCGCTTTCTAAGACCCCTCGTGCCGGCGCGGCTGATCCGCCGCTACAAGCGCTTTTTGTTCGACGCCGAGCTCGACAGCGGCGAGATCATCACCGGCTCCTGCCCCAACACCGGATCAATGGCGGGCCTGACCACGCCCGGCTCGCGCATCTGGCTCGAACCGCATGACAGCCCGACGCGCAAATACCGGCACAGCCTCGAACTCGTTGAAGCCGCCGGCACGCTTGTCGGCATCAATACGGGCCGTCCGAACCGGCTGGCGGAAGAAGCGATCAGCCTCGGTCTTGCCGGATCACTCTCCGAGTACACCACTATCCGGCGCGAACAGAAATACGGACGCCAGTCGCGCATCGATCTTCTGCTGAGCGGCGATGGGCTGCCCGATGCCTATGTCGAGGTCAAGAATGTTCATTTCTGCCGTGGCGACATGCTGGCGGAGTTTCCCGACAGTGTCACCAGCCGCGGCGCCCGCCATCTGGACGAACTGGGCGACATGGCCGAAGCTGGCTATCGCGCCGTCATGCTGTATCTTATACAAAGGCAGGACTGCGACAGGCTCTGTCTGTGCCGCGATCTCGACCCGGCCTATGCTGCGGCTTTCGACCGCGCCATGAAACGCGGGGTTGAAGCTTGCGCCATTCGGTGCAAAATCACATCTGAAGAGATAACGCCCGAAATTCGCGTACCGATCGATGAAACGCGCCTTAATGCGCTCGTTTGACCGGGCCGGGCCAACCATACCAAGCTGACAGAACGGATACGTCCCCGATGGTCACCTATATCGATGCCGATCAGGCAGTCATGAAAAACACCGGCCAGATCCGGCTGTACGGCGAGGACGCGTTTGAAGGCATGCGCAAGGCCTGTCAGCTGACCGCCCGCTGTCTTGACCAGTTGGTCGAAATGGCCCGGCCCGGCATCACCACCGCCGAGATTGATCGCTTCGTCTTCGAATTCGGCATGGATCACGGCGCCCTGCCCGCCACCCTCAATTATCGCGGCTACACCAGGTCCTCCTGCACCTCGATCAACCATGTCGTCTGCCATGGCATTCCCAACGACAAGCCGCTGCGCGACGGCGACATCGTCAATATCGATGTCACCTACGTGCTGGACGGCTGGCACGGCGATTCAAGCCGCATGTACCCGATCGGCACCATCAAGCGCTCCGCCGAGCGGCTGCTGGAAATCACCCATGAATGCCTGATGCGCGGCATCGCCGCCGTGCGGCCCGGCAACCGCACCGGCGCCATCGGCGAGGCCATTCAGACCTATGCCGAGAACGAGCGCTGCTCGGTGGTGCGCGATTTCTGCGGCCACGGTCTCGGCCGGCTGTTCCATGACGCGCCGAACATTCTGCATTACGGCCGCGCCGGCGACGGCCCGGAAATGCGCGAGGGCATGATCTTCACCATCGAGCCGATGATCAATCTCGGCCGCCCGCACGTCAAGGTGCTCTCCGACGGCTGGACCGCCGTGACGCGTGACCGTTCCTTGTCGGCGCAATATGAACATACGGTCGGCGTCACCGCCGATGGCTGCGAAATCTTCACGCTTTCGCCGGCCGGTCTCGACAAGCCCGGCCTGAGCGGATGACCGCCTGGCCGCCGCACCCGGCGGACGAGGCCGATCCGCATCCGGCGAACAATGACATGCGCCCCCCTGAGACCCGATCCCCGGGAACAGAAGTCACTGCTTCCCAATCATCCGAACCGCCGGATGAGCGCGGCTATTTCGGCGAACATGCGCCGTCGCCGGGCGCGGCATCAAAATCGCCTGCCGCCTCCGCTGAGGACCGTTCCGCCAGCCATGCCAGCGACAGCGCGGCGCATTACCACGGCCACCGCGACCGCCTGCGCGAGCGTTTCCGCCAGTCGGGCGAACAGGCGCTGGCCGACTACGAATTGCTCGAACTCCTGCTTTTTCGCCTCATTCCCCGCCGCGACACCAAGCCGATCGCCAAGGCGCTGATCGCCCGCTTCGGCTCACTGCCGGAAGTGCTCGGCGCGCCGGCGTCGCGCCTGACTGAAATCAAGGGCGTCGGCGCCACCGTCGCCAGCGATCTCAAGCTGGTCGCAGCCGTTGCCCAGCGCATGCTGAAATCCGAGATCAAGGACCGGCAGGTGCTCGCCTCCTGGTCCGCGGTGATCGAATATTGCCGTGCCGCCATGGCGTTTGAGGCCCGCGAACAGTTTCGCGTCCTGTTTCTCGACAAGAAGAACGCCCTGATCGCCGACGAGGTGCAGCAGACCGGCACCGTCGATCATACGCCCGTCTATCCCCGCGAAGTGGTCAAGCGGGCGCTGGAACTGTCGGCGACGGCGATCATCCTGGTGCACAATCACCCGTCCGGCGATCCGACCCCCTCGCGCGCCGACATCGACATGACCCGCATGATCATCGACACCGCCAAACCACTCGGCATCACCATCCATGACCATATCATCATCGGCAAGGAGGGCCATGCCAGCATGAAGGGTCTGCGCCTCATCTAACTCGGCACTGCGCGGCGCCGCTGCCTGCCGACCACATGTTCGCGCCACATGGTAAAGATACCGGCGCCGACCACGAGGCTCGCTCCGGCGATGAGGAACGGCCCGAGCGTCTCGCCAAACACCAGAACACCGACGAACGAACCGACCACCAGCTGCATATAGGTCATCGGCTGCACGGCCGCCGCGTCCAGCCGCGTGTACGCCTGGATGAGCAGATAGTGGCTAGTAAAGCCGGTGATGCAGAGCAGCGCCAGCCACAGCCAGTCGCCCAGCGGAAGCGTCTCGTAAAAGAACGGACCTGCAAGTGTCAGGAAGATTGCGCCGGGCACCGCCAGGTAGAAGAAGCTGGTCTGCGACGAATCGTGACGCGAGGCCAGCCGCGTCAGCAGGGCGTAGACGGCCAGCAGCAAGGCGGACAGCACCGGCAGCCATAACAGCCAGGCATTGCCGTCCTCCGCTTCGCCCGCCATGGCGCCGGGCAGAAGCAGCACCAGCACGCCGACGAGGCCGACCAGGATCGCCGCCCAGCGCCGCCAGCCGACCCGTTCACCAAGCACCGGCATCGACAACAGGGCCACGAAGATCGGCGCGGCCGCGAAAATCGCCTGCGACTGCACCAGCCCCACCTGCGCAAAGCAGACGATCGCCACGATGATCTGCACCGCCAGCAGGATGCCGCGGCACCATTGCAGCACCGGCTGGTGCGAGCGGGCCGCGGCGCTTATGCCGCCCGGCCGCCGCGCGGCGATCGCCAGCACGAAGGCGGCAAACGCCAGATAGCGCACCAGGACGATGAACACCGGAGAATAGGATTCAGCGAGATATTTCGAGATGCCGTCCTGCAGCCCGAAAATGGTCACGGCACTGACCGCGCAGAGATAGCCGATGCGGGTTGAGTTCAACATATCTTTCATTGCTCTGCCGTCGGCCCGGCCGACACCGAATTGGGGTCGCTCCCCGGTCCCCCTCGGCACGCGTCCGCTTCGCCACAAGACCGAAGCGTGGGCATCCGGCCCCTCACCAACGGGTTGCCGTGCCCCCCGGCCAGCACGCGGGATCCCGGCCACAAAAAACCCCGCCAGATGGCGGGGCTTTTCGTTAAACCAACCTTGGATCACTCCGCGGCATCGTCCTTCTTCGCGGCCTTCTTTTTCGGCGCCGCCTTCTTTTTCGCCGGCTTCTTCTCTTCCGCCGCCGCTTCCTCGTCATCGGCCATCAGCTCTTCCTTGCTGACCGTCTTGTCGGTCACCTTGATCTCGCCGAACATGTGGTCGATGGTCTTTTCTTCGAAGATCGGCGCCCGCAGCGAAGCCACGGCCCCGGGCGTCTTCTGGAAATATTCGTAGATCTGCTGCTCCTGGCCCGGGAACTGCCGCACCTGCTCGTAAAGCGCCCGCTGCAATTCCTCGTCGCTGACCTCGATATTGGCCGTCTCGCCGATCCGCGACAGCACCAGGCCGAGGCGCACCCGCCGCTCGGCGAGCTTGCGGTAGTCCTTGCGTGCCTCTTCTTCCGTCGTGCCTTCGTCCTCGAAGCTCTTGGAATTGTCGGTCAGTTCCTGGTTGATCTGCCGCCAGATGTTTTCGAATTCCGCGTCAACCAGTTTTTCCGGCGATTCGAACTGATGCGCCTCGTCGAGCTGGTCGAGAATCTGCCGCTTCAGCTTCTGCCGCGTCATCTGCCCATACTGGCTTTCGATCTGCGATTTGACGATCTCGCGCAGCTTTTCGAGCGAATCGACGCCAAGCGACTTGGCAACCTCGTCATTGACCTCGAGCTTGCCCGGAGCCGCCACTTCCTTGACGGTGACGTCGAAGGTGGCTTCCTTGCCGGCCAGATGTTCGGCCTGGTACTGCTCCGGGAAGGTGACGGTGATGACCTTCTCATCGCCCGCCTTCAGGCCGATCAGTTGCTCTTCGAAACCCGGAATGAAGCGGTTCGAACCGATCACCAGTTCGGCATCCTGGTCGGCGCCGCCGTCGAACGGCTCACCATCGACCTTGCCGAGATAGTCAAGCGTCACACGATCGCCATCGGCGGCCTTGCCATCCTTCTTCTCAAAGGAGCGGGCGCTTTCGGCGACGCGCTGCACCTGCTCGTCGATCTCGCTTTCGGGCACATCGACGATCTCGCGCGTCACCTCGATCTTCGAGATGTCCATCATGTCGAAGGCCGGAATCACCTCATAGGACATCGAGAATTCGAAATCGGCGTTGCCCGACAGGATCTCCTCGGCTTCCTTCTCGTCCTCGGTCATCGAGATTTCCGGCTGCGTCGCAGCCTTCTCGCCCCGTTCGGACAGGATCTCGGTCGGCTTTTCCTGCACCATCGTGTTGACCAGTTCGGCCATGATCGACTTGCCATACAATCTCTTGAGATGGCTCATCGGCACCTTGCCGGGGCGGAAGCCGTTGATGCGGACCTTGTCCTTGGCATCGGCCAGCTTCTCGTTCATCTGCGATTCCATATCCTTGGCGGGAACCACGATTTTCAGCTCGCGCTTCAACCCTTCGGACAGAGTTTCAGTAACCTGCATCTTCAAACCTTCATCTGCTGGCGGGCGCTTCACGGCATGTGCGCGCAAAGATCGCTCCGAACAATTCGACACCCGCTTGTGGCATCCGTTTCTGCCTGCACCGATCTCGCCGGGCTCCTGCCCCGCTGACCGGCTGCGCAATTCTCCGGAAATCTCCGGCACTCACTAGGTCCCGAACCGTCCGGCAAACGTGGTCCGGGAGCCTTCCCGTTGCACACGTCCGGACCGCCGGACCGGTGGATCTGGTGCGGGTAGAGAGACTTGAACTCCCACGCCTTGCGGCACCAGAACCTAAATCTGGCGTGTCTACCAATTTCACCATACCCGCTCGCGCCGCATCTTTTGCAAGATGCCGCTCCGCGACGCGCGCTCTATATCACCCGTTCCCTGCGGTTCAAAGGAAAAATCGCCGCATTCGCACCCGCGCCCCTATGCATCCCCGCCTGAGCATGACAGCCGATTAACGCCGCAGCGCCGCGCGCCTCCGTCTTGCGAAAGGTGCCCTGTGCCCGTCCCTGCGTTGGAGCTGCGCGATGCCCTTCGGATCGCATTCGCTTCTGCCGTTCGCAGGCATGCGCTTTCCGCATACCTATTATGAAAATATTGCACTGCACAAAATTGATTGTCTGGTCTATACAGGGATCAACGGAACGCAGACATGCAGCGTTCAAGACCGCAGCGCCCGCCGAGACCAGGTTCCAAGGAACAGGACAAGGCCCGCGGCGCAGGCCTCCCGGCCCGTCTGGAGCTTAGGCTCTGGTAACGGGTCTGGCGATCTCGGGACACAACCCGATGCGGACGTCTTGGCACGCATGGAAGCGCTCCGACAAAATTCGGAACGGCGAACTCCTCCTCCCATTGCCGTTTCGATGTGATTGGCAACCGCTCCTCCTCCCAGGTTGTCAATTGTCAAAAATGGCGCCCACCGGATCCTCCTCCCCCGGTGGGCGTTATTTTTTTGCGCCCGCGCCAGCGGATTCGCCTTCGCCATCCTGTACTCCGCGACCAAGGGGGTAAGACGAGGCGAGAACTCAAGCCCCTTGAATCGCAGGGCTAATTAACTCGATCTGCAGTTTCCGCATGCCTGCTTTGCACTTTTTTGCACTGCACAATTCCCTGTAAGGCACCTATATCGAGATCAACCACACGGACCCGGTGCAATCCGGCCCGGGCAACTCGAAAGGATACCACCATGAACATCCGTAAATCTTTCCGTGAATGGCGCCAGTACCGCGAAACCGCTTCGCAGCTGTCGCGCATGAGCGACCGCGAACTTTGGGACCTGGGCATCACCCGCTCCGACATCCCGTTCGTTTCGCGCCACGGCCGGTAATACACCGGCCCCCAGCGCACCGAAGCACGGCGCCCTCGCGGGCGCCGTTTCTTTTTGTGGCGTAATGCGCCCCCAATGACTTGCCGCCTTTGCCTATTTTTTGGGCGCCTTTTCCGAGATGCCTGAGGGCAAGGCGAGCCCTGCGCAATTTGCATGTCAGGATTTTCTTTTTCGCACTGCACAATTTGCAGTCAAATGCCTATGTATGATGCATCAACCGAGGCGACAGACGACCAGCATGGCCGCATCGCCGTTTTTCAGGGATCGACATCATGAGCATTCTCAACACCGCCCGCAGCTGGATGCGCAGCCGCCGCACCATGCATGAACTGGCCAGCCTGTCCAACGACGCCCTTGCCGACATCGGCCTGACCCGGCACGATATTCGCCGCGTTGCCCGCCGGCTCGCCAACTAACCGACCAGGCAGTTCAATGCCGCTCGCAGCTTTAACCTGCGAGCTCAGCAGGCCGTATCTGGCGCCTCCGGGCGCCATTGGCATTTCTGAAGCTGCGTCACGATCGCCCGCCAACCGACCAGTCCAAGGCCGCTTGCCGCTTGCACCCGGTGAGAAGCGTGCTATCTCAGCCGGCATGACACACAACAGCATCTCTCCCGTTCACATCATTGGCGGCGGCCTGGCCGGCTCGGAAGCCGCCTGGCAACTGGCACGCCACGGCGTCCCGGTGATTCTGCATGAAATGCGCCCGCTGCGCGGCACCGACGCGCACAAGACCGACGGGCTGGCGGAACTCGTCTGCTCCAATTCCTTCCGCTCCGACGATGCCACCGCCAATGCGGTCGGCGTCATCCACGCCGAGATGCGGCTGGCGGGTTCGCTGATCATGCGGGCTGCCGATGCCAATCAGGTGCCGGCCGGCGGCGCCCTTGCCGTCGATCGGGAAGCCTTCAGCGACGCCGTCACCAAAGCCCTGGCGGCCGAACCGCTGATCACCATCTCGCGCGAGGAAATCACCGGCCTGCCGCCGGCGGACTGGGGCCGCACGATCATTGCCACCGGACCGCTGACGGCACCGGACTTGGCCGCAGCGATCAGCGCCGAGACCGGTGAGGAAGCGCTCGCTTTCTTCGACGCCATCGCGCCGATCCTGCATACCGATTCGATCGACATGTCGACCTGCTGGTTTCAGTCGCGCTACGACAAGATCGGCCCCGGCGGCACCGGCAAGGACTACATCAACTGCCCGATGGACAAGGCGCAATACGAGGCTTTCATCGCAGCGCTGATCGCTGGCGACAAGACCACGTTTCACGAATGGGAAGGCACGCCCTATTTCGACGGCTGCCTGCCCATCGAGGTGATGGCCGAGCGCGGCCCCGAGACCCTGCGTCACGGACCGATGAAGCCGATGGGCCTGACCAATGCCCACAAGCTGGATGAAAAGCCCTATGCCGTCGTGCAGCTGCGCCAGGACAACGCGCTCGGCACGCTCTACAATATGGTCGGTTTTCAGACCAAGCTGCGCTATGGCGAACAAACCCGCATCTTCCGCATGATTCCCGGGCTCGAGAATGCCGAATTTGCCCGGCTGGGCGGTTTGCACCGCAACACCTATCTCAATTCGCCGCTGCTCCTCGACGCCACCCTGCGCCTCAAATCGCGGCCCGATATCCGCTTTGCCGGCCAGATCACCGGCTGCGAAGGCTATGTCGAGAGCGCGGCCATCGGCCTGCTCGCCGGCCGCTTTGCCGCCGCCGAGGCGCTTGGCGTGAAGCTGGCCCCGCCGCCGCCCATTTCGGCCTTCGGCGCGCTGCTCAACCATATCACCGGCGGCCATCTCGTCAGCGACGACGAACCGGGCAAGCGCTCCTTCCAGCCGATGAATATCAATTTCGGGCTGTTTCCGCCGCTCGATCCCGGCGCCATTGAAAAGCCGGAGGGCCGGCGCTTCCGCGGCAAGGAAAAGGCGCTGGCAAAAAAGAACGCCATGGCGCGCCGCGCTCTGGCCGCCTGCGCCGAATGGCTGGAGGAAGCCCGACCGCAAGCCGCCGAATGAGCCGCTACTCCTGCGGCTGCTCCGCGGCGGGCCGGCGCACACCGAACCAGGCGAACAGAACGGCAAGACCGGCCAGCGTTGCCGCGCTCAGGGCCACGGCGGCCATCGCCTGATTGTTGGCCGACTGGTGCACGCGCATCGCCGCCAGCGTGCCCTCGAGTGGCAGCCCAAAAGCCCCGGTGGCGTCACTGACGGCAAAGCGCCATGCCACCAGCGGACCCATGGCGGCCACGGCCATCAGACCGGCGACACGGCTGACAGCGTTGTTGACGCCCGAGGCGGTGCCTGAATCGCGATCATCCAGCGCGCCCATCACCGCCGCCGACAAGGGCGCCACGACCAGCCCCATCCCCACCGCCATCAACACGATACACGGATAGACATGGCTCCAGTACCGGTTCAGATCGAGCCCGGCGGCCAGCAGAAGGAATGAGACGGCCACCAGCAGCGCGCCACCGGCAATCAGGACTGACGCACCGAACCGGTCAGCCAGCCGCCCCGCCGGCCCGGAAAGGGCGGCGATCGCCACCGTCATCGGCAGGAAGGTCGTGCCGACAATCGCCTCCGACAGGCCCCAGCCGCCGATCAGCGTCATCGGCAGATAAAACAACACCGCTGACATCGCGGCATACAGGCAGAACGTCGCCAGATTGGCGGCCACGAAGGTGCGGTTCGTGAAGATCGACAGCGGCATGATCGGCGCCGCCACGCGCCGCTCGGTATAAATGAAACCAGCAAGCGCAAGCGCCGAGACAATCAGCCAGATCAGTTGCGACGGTCCGGCAACGCTGCTCTCGGCATTGCCTTCCGCCGCGCTCAAAGCCCAGGCAAGGCTGCCGAGAAAGATCACCGCCAGCGCCGCGCCGGGCAGGTCAAGTCGCTGCCGCTTTGACGCCGCATCCGCCGGCACCTTGGTCAAAAGCATCCACAGCGCCGCACCGCCCAGCGGCAGGTTGATGGCAAAAATCGCCCGCCAGGTTTCCGTCGTGCCATAGGCCAGAGCCAGACCGCCAATCACCGGTCCCGCAGCGGTTGTCACCGCCGCCGCCGCGGCCCAGGTGCCGATCGCCCGGCCCCGCTCGGCACGCGGATAGGCCTTGGAGATCAGCGCCAGGCTGCCAGGCACCATCAGCGCCGCACCGGTGCCCTGCAAAGCGCGGAAGATGATCAGGCTTTCGACGCTCCACGCCAGCGCGCACAACAGCGACATTGCCACGAACATCAGGATCCCGGCCGAGAACACCCGTTTCAGACCGAATCGGTCGCCGATCGCGCCCCCAAGCAGAATGAATGCCGACAGGGTCAGCATATAGGCGTTCGACACCCATTGCGCCGCAATCAGCGAGGCATCGAAGCTGGCGCGGATCGCCGGCGTGGCGATGGCGATCACCGATCCGTCGATGAATCCCAGCGCCGAGGCCAGGATGGCGGCATACAGCACATATTTACGCTTGGGCTGCGGACAGAAGGTGGATGGACCAGGGGTGAGAGAACTCGACAAGAGAAGACAACATCCTTTCCGCGACGGCGTTCATCGCGCTTTTACTCACCGCCGTCGCGGCGATCAGGGCTGCCGGTACCGGCGCCGGCATCGCCGTTTGCGGCTGCCTCCCCGGCGGCCAGGACATAAGATCCCATCAGCCACAGGCTGACTTCCGCCGCATCCTCGGGGCTCCGGAACACGTAGCTGCGCGTCGGCATGTCCGCATCGCAAAAATCGATGGTCAGTGCCGGGGCATCCTCAACGGCCGAAACGCGTGTGCTCGCCGGCTGGATCAGCAAGGCTTCATTGACCCGTCCGGCGCGATGCAAAAAACCGGTCATGCCGCTCGCCAGCCGGAAGAAACGCGTGCTCCTGTCGCTGGTGCTGATCACCGACCGTACCGCCTCACCGGGAAAGATCGAAGCGAATTCGATCAGCGACGTCCCGGTGTCCGGATCATCGCGCCGGCGCCAGCGGCCGGCCACATGCACCATGAAGGTAATGAAGACGATGCCGCCGAGCATGATGCCAGCCAGAATGTCGAGCGTCATGGCATCTCCCTTCCGCAGCGCTTCCGGTCACACTGGAGAACTTTCCCGCCGCTCCCCGCCGGCCAGACCGAAACGCGCCGGCCGATTCGCACCGCCCGTGCCGCGTGCGAGTATGCCGCCGCGCCAATGCCTTTCGCAAGCGTTGCGATTTCAGCCCTCAGAGCCGTCCGGACAGGGCCGCGCGCCATATCCGCCATTGCCGCTGCAGCGGCGAGGGTTGCGGCGAGCGCGTCAGGCAATCGCCTTTCAGAACCTCTGCCCGCGCAAACACGCCGCCGGCAATCGCCACGGGCAGAAACACCCGCCGGACCTCTTTCGGTACATCCGCCAGCGCCTCGCGTGCCTTGCCGAGATGTTCGCGCCCGAGGGCGGCGAACGCATCGATCGCACTGTCGAGCTTGGTCCGCTCGTCGCCGGCCAGGAATGAAGTGCGGTCAAGCCCGGTCGCCGCCAGCAGGTCGCCGGGAACGAAGACCTGGCCACGGCTGCGATGGATGGGCAGCAACATGAGATGGCCCGCCACCGCCTGCGCCACGCCGGCATGGCCCGCAGCGTCGGCATGCGCCGCAGCGTTTGCAGGATCGGCAATGGACACCGACAGCTGCAACACGGTGCTGGCCGTCTCGCCCGCATAGGCCTCATAGGTGGCGCGGTCGGGCATCGGATCGTCATACAGATCGAAGATGCGGGCGTCGAGAAGCCGCGTCAGCGCCGCTGTCGCCAGCCCGCGCCGCGCGATCAGCTCCAGGAGCCGCCCGGCGAGCGGATGCCCGGCCGCCTCGGCCGCGCGCCCCCCCTCGATCACCTCGCGCCACCACTGCAGCCGCATCTCGCCGGCCATCGGTTCGGCTGTGCGATCGCGGATCGATGCCACCTCGGCGTTAAACAGGAACAGTGTCGTGACATCGGCGCGAATGGCCGGCGGCATCAGCAGGCTGGCGAGATAGCGGTCACGATCGATCTCGCGCAGCGCCTCGGCCGGCCCGCTGCCCGTGTCAGTGCCAATACCCGTCGCAGGCGGTTCCATCACACCGCAATCAGCGCTGCAGCAACAGGGCGCGATTCGGCAAGCATCACATTGAAGGTGCGCACCGCCGCCCCGGTGCTCATCGGATCGGCTGAAATGCGCGCCGCGCGCAACGCCTGGCGCAGATCATCCGGTAGGGGCACGATCTCGGTACCGGTGCCGACCAGCAGGAATTCGACCTCCGAGCGCTCGGCCATCACCTTGGCGAGCGACTCGACCGACAGATCGGATACCGCCTCGACCGGCCAGCCGTAGATGCCGGAGGGCAGGCACAGGATCGAGCCGCGATGCGACATCTCCGCGAAGCGGAAACCGCCATTGCCGTAGGCATCGATCGGCGAGCGGCCGGGGAAATGCGCCTCGCGAATTTCCAGTCCACCCGCCATGTCAGCTCACGCGCGCCGGTGCCGTTCCCTCCACACCATCGCTCGTCTCGTCGGTGTGGAAGGTATCGGTGCGCAGCTTGAACAGGATCAGCACCGGCGCCGCGATGAAGATCGACGAATAGGTGCCGACCACGACGCCGAAGATCATCGCGAAGGTGAACGAGCGGATCACCTCGCCGCCGAAGAGATACAGCGCCGAAAGGGCCAGCAACGTCGTCACCGAGGTCAGGATGGTGCGTGACAGCATCTGGTTGACCGACAGGTCGAGCAGTTCAGGCAGCGGCTTCTTCTTGTAGCGCCTGAGATTCTCGCGCACCCGGTCATAGACCACGACCGTATCGTTCAGCGAATAGCCGACGATGGTCAGCACCGCCGCGATACTCGAAAGATTGAACTCGACGCCCGACAGGACGAAGATGCCGATCGTCAGCACCACGTCATGCAGCGTCGCGATGATCGCCCCGAGCGCGAATTGCCACTCGAACCGGAACCAGATGTAGACGAGGATGGCAAACAACGCGCCGATCACGGCGATCGTACCGGCACGCGCAAGTTCGCCCGAGACGGTCGGCCCGACCACTTCAACACGCCGGAACGTGTAGGCCTCCTCCAGCTCGCCGCGAATCAGGGTGATCACCGATTGTTCGGCATTGTCGCCGCCATCCTGCGACTGCACGCGGATCAGCACTTCGCGCGGCCCGCCGAATTCCTGCACCTGGATGTCGCCGAGATTGAGCTCTGACAGCTGCGTCCGGATCGCGCCGATATCCGCCTGCGGCGCTTTCGACTGCACTTCGATCATCGATCCGCCCTTGAAATCGATGCCGTAATTCATGTTGACCGTGCCGAACAGCACCATCGAGCCGACCGCTGCCACCGCCGACAGCGTGAAGGCTATGCGCCGGAAGCCCATGAACGGAAAGGTGAAATTCGGCTTCAAATAGTCGATAAGTCCCTTCGGCAAGGCCTTCGGGCGTTTGCGGCGCACCCATTCGGAGACCATCCAGCGCGTCAGCGTGAAGGCCGTGAACACCGTCGTGACGATACCGATGGCCAGCGTCACGGCAAATCCGCGCACCGGCCCGGTGCCGAAGTAGAACAGGATGACCGCAGCGATCAGCGTCGTCACATTGGCATCAAGGATGGTGCCGAAGGCGCGGCTGAAACCCGCGTCGATCGCCTGGATCAGCGATCTGCCGGATCGGAATTCCTCGCGGATTCGCTCATAGATCAGCACGTTCGAATCGACCGCCATGCCGATCGTCAGCACGATGCCGGCAATACCCGGCAGGGTCAGCGTCGCGCCGAGCAGCGTCAGGATGGCGATGATCATCGTCACATTGGCGATCAGCGCGATATTGGCGACGATGCCGAGGAAGCCGTAGGCAAAGATCATGAAAGCAATGACCAGCACCGCGCCGATCATGCTGGCAATCTGGCCTGCCTCGATGGAATCGGCGCCAAGCCCCGGTCCGACCGTGCGCTCTTCGATCACCGTCAATGTTGCCGGCAAGGCACCGGCACGCAAGAGGATCGCCAGATCATTGGCGCCCTGCACGCTGAAATTGCCGGAAATCTGCCCCGAGCCACCAAGGATCGGTTCACGGATCACCGGCGCCGAGATTACCTGATCGTCAAGCACGATGGCAAACGGCAGGCCGACATTCTGCTGCGTGATCTGACCGAAGCGCTGGCCACCCTTGGTGTCGAACTTGAAGGTGACGATCGGCTCGCTGGTCTGCTGGTTGAAGCCGGCCTGCGAGTCGACGAGATTCTCTCCCGAAACTTCGACGCGCTTCTTGATCAGATAGGGAATCGGCGGATCGTCGGTGGAATAGAGCACTTCCGAACCGGCCGGCGGACGGCCCTGAATGGCCTCGGAGACCGGCATCGTCGTATCGACGAGGTGGAAGGTCAGCTTGGCGGTCTGGTTGAGCAGGTCTTTCAGCCGCTGCGGATCTTCCAGACCCGGCACCTGCACGAGAATGCGGTTGCTGCCCTGACGCTGGATGACCGGCTCCGTCGTGCCAAGTTCATCGACGCGGCGCCGCACCACCTCGATCGATTGCGTCACCGCGCTGGACACGCGGTAGTCGATGCCTTCATCCGTCAGGCGCAAGCGCAACTGACCCGGCTGACTCTCCTCGATCTCGACTTCGCTGATCGTGCCGGCCGTAAACTGGCTCGCACTGACCGGTTCGGCGAGTTCATCAAGCAGCGTCCGCGCCTCTTCGACGCGCGCATCGTCACGAATGCGCACCTGGACGAGCTGCCCGGTACCCGACAGGCCCGTATAGCCGATGCCGGCAGCGCGCAGGATGCGCCGCACTTCATCCGCCATTGTCTCCAGCCGCTCGGTCAGAATGTCGTCGCGGTCGACCTGCAGCAGGATGTGCGATCCGCCCTGCAGATCGAGACCCAGCGTCATCTGGCTCGAGGGAACGAAGTCCGGCAGGTTGGCCGCATCGTCCTTGCTCAGCAGGTTCGGAAAGGCGAACATCACGGCGAGCACCACCGAGAGCCAGATCAGGACGGTTTTCCAGCGGGAGAAATAGAGCATCGGGCCTCTCAGGGCGTAAGGAACCGGCATTGGGCCGGTCGCAGGGGTCGGAAAGCGGACAGCTGCCCGCTTTCCGCGCGGGTCTCGGACTTACTCTTTGACCGGCTCGGACTTCGAACGCACGTCGCTCAGCATGGAACGCAGCGCCCGGACCTTCATGCCCTCGCCGAGGTCGATTTCCAGTTCGCGATCGTCAATGACCTTGGTCACCTTGCCGACCAGGCCACCGCCGGTCACCACCTGATCGCCGCGGCGGACATTGTTCAACATCTCCGTGCGCTTCTTCATCTGCTGGCGTTGTGGCCGAATGATGATGAAGTACATGATGACGAAAATCAGCAGGAAGGGCAGGACCGACATCAGAATGTCGCCGCCGCCGGCTCCGGCAGTCTGCGCAAAGGCAGGGGTTACGAACATGAAAAGCTCCTGTGCAAGCGGCGCCCCATCCGGACGCCTGAAATCGAGCGGAATATAGTGATAGAGGCCGTGAATGCAACGCATTGCTTGATCCGGCCCTGCCGAATTCCCGCCTTTTCGCTCTTTTCGCCCGTGGCATGCCGTGCTACCGCCGCGTGCGAAGGCAGCAATCCGCAGGTGATCGACACGTGACGGACATCGGGAAGAACGAAATGGACGAGGCGACGGCAACACGCATCCTGGAACGCATTGACGCGCTGACCCTGGCCGTCGAGCGGATCGCCGGGCCGCCACGCGCCGAAAATGACATTGCCGCCGCGGATTGTTTCATCTGGGAGCCGAGGACCGCCTGGCTGCAGCCGGTGGCGCAGCCGAACCGCGTAGCCCTCTCGCTGATCCGCGGCGTCGACCATGTGCGCGATATTCTGCATGACAACACCGAGCGCTTCGCCCGTGGCTTCGCCGCCAACAATGTTCTGTTATGGGGCGCCCGCGGCATGGGCAAATCCTCCCTGGTCAAGGCCGTGCACGCCGACATCGCGGCTGCAGACACCTGCGCCGCGCCGCTCAAGCTTGTCGAAATCCATCGCGAGGACATCAACACCCTGCCCGCCCTGATGAGCATCCTGCGCGACGCCGAGGCGCGCTTCATCCTGTTTTGTGACGATCTCTCCTTCGACCATGACGACACCGATTACAAATCGCTGAAGGCGGCGCTCGACGGCGGCATTGAGGGGCGGCCGGAAAACGTCATTCTCTATGCGACATCCAACCGCCGTCATCTGCTGCCGCGCGACATGATCGACAATGAGCGCTCGACCGGCATCAATCCGCATGAGGCGGTCGAGGAAAAGGTGTCCCTGTCCGATCGTTTCGGCCTGTGGCTCGGCTTTCACAAATGCAGCCAGGATGACTATCTCGCCATGGTCAATGGCTACGCGGCGCATTATGGCTTTGAAATCGCCGAAGACGATCTGCGCGCCGAGGCCCTCGAATGGGCAACGACCCGCGGCGCCCGCTCCGGCCGCGTCGCCTGGCAATTCGTTCAGGACCTCGCCGGGCGGCTGGAAAAAAGCCTCTGACAGACGAAAAGCCCGGCATCTGCATGCCGGGCTCTAAAAGGATGAGGGACGCGGGCTTGGGGCCTATTCGAGATAGGTGCCCGGATTGACCGGCGTCGCATTCTTGCGCACTTCGAAATGCAGCCGCGGCGTCTTGGCTGCCCCGGACATGCCGGAAGCGGCAATCACCTGACCGCGCTGCACCTTGTCGCCCCTTTGCACATTGAGCTTGCTGGCATGCGCATAGACGGTTACCAGGCCGTCATCATGGCGCACCAGCACCGTGTTGCCGTACTCCTTCAGACCATCGCCGGAATAGATCACCACCCCGTTTTCGGCCGCCTTGATCGGCGTTCCGACCGGCAGCGACAGATCGATGCCGTCGTTGCGCTTGCCGTCCTCGCTCTTGGCAAAGCCGGTGATCACCTGCCCGCGCGCCGGCCAGCGCAGCTTGTCGATGCCCGACGCTTTCGGCGCATTGGCGCCGGCGTCGACCTTTGCCGTCTCCTGCAGGCTGGCAGATGTCTCAGGCGCCTTGTATCCCTGTGGCTCGCCGGCTTTCGGCGTGACCGCCGCCGTAACCACCGGATCGGGCTTGATCGGCGCATCGGCGGTGCGCGAAGAGGCTTGTGCTGTCCCCGAAGCCGCGCCCGGAATGATCAGCGTCTGGCCGATTCGGATCACCGTGTTCGACAGCCCGTTCGCCTGTTTCAGGCTCACGACGTCTGTTCCATGCTGGCGGGCGATACGGCTGAGCGTATCCCCCGACTGCACCACATATTGTCCGCCGGATGCACCCGTTGCGACGCGGCCGCTCTTTTGATCCGAACCCGTGGTGTTGCTGTTCGCGCCGGCACTGACCGGGCGGTCACGCAAGGAGGAGGAGGCCGGCAGCACGGCAACCTGGCGCTCCGGCGCCCCCGACGGCGCCGGCACGTCGTTCGGATCGGCTTCCCCGAGCCGGCCGCGTGAAGCGCGCGCCGCCCGCACCTGCGGGTCGGCGTCGGGCGCCGAGACCGGCGCGCCGCTGGAATAGACGAAGATCGGCATGACCAGCTGCTGGCCCGCTTGCACGCGGGTCGGATCGCTGATGTTGTTGGCCTTCATGATTTCCTTGACCGGAACGCCGTAACGCTTCGACAGATTGTAGAGCGTTTCCCCTTGGCGCAGCGTGATTCCGGTGCCGCCGGTGGTCGTCCAGCCGCGACTGTCGGAGCCGCGCGCCGGCGGCGTCGTGCCGGTGATCACCGGGTCCGGTGACCCGGCAGGCGCCAGCGTCGCACTCGACGTCTGGTTGGCAGTGGAACGTTCTGCCGGAGCCGGCGGAAAGGCTTGCGATTGATCTGTGGTTACCGCGCCGGTGGCCGGGCCGACGGGGATGCGGGCGGCGGAAGCCTGCGGCGTGACATGGCGTACCGGAGCGCCAAGCGGCGCACGTGCCACCGGGGCATTGCCGAGAATATCCGAGGACGAGGCTGCTGAGCGTGCTGCCGAACCGGACATGCCGCCCGGAACCGAGCCGGTGACCGTCTGATCGTAGCGTCCGAGCGCCGGCTGCCGGCTGTCGCCCGGATAGGCCTGCGACAGAGCAGCCGAATTGGCACCGACCGGCTGCAGATCCTGCGCCGCCGGCGCCGGCACCGAGGCCGTCGTCAGATTGTCCGTGCCGTAATACATGAAGCGGCTGGTATCGGATCCGCACCCCGCCGCAGTTCCGGCCAGAAGCGTGATTCCGACCAATCGCAATGTCGAGCGATGCTTGAGTACCGACGATTTCTGACGCATGACCCACCCACTTGTACGCAATACCAACTGGGTTGAATTAAAGCGTGTTAATGTTACCGCTGGGTTAAGCGCCGCGATTTTCTTGCCATAGCCGCAAATCGGCCAACTTCGCCGGCGCGCGAGAAAACGCTCCGATGCCCCTAAAGAGCCGCGGAAACGCCGGGCACGAGCGGCAGATAGGGCGCGGCAAAAAAGTCCTCGCGCTCGAAGCGGTTGCCGATCCGCGTCAGACGCGCCATGCGCACCACGCCGTCCTTGTCGCGCAGCGGCGCCACCATGACGCCCTCGCTCACCAGGAAATCCACGTAGTTGCGCGGCATCGACTCGAAAGCGGCGGTGACGATGATGCGATCGAACGTGCCCTCACCCGGCACGCCCTGCAAACCGTCACCCTGGCGCGCCACCACATTGGCGACGCCCAGATGCTGGTAGCGTTGCTGCGCCAGCGTCGTCAGCGTCCTGTAGCGATCAATGGTCATCACCCGTTCGGCAATGCGTCCCGCCACCCCGGCAAGAAAACCGCTGCCTGTGCCGACATCGAGCACCCGGTGCCCGCTTTTCAAACCGGCCAGATCGAGAATGCGGGCCACCAGGTCCGGGCTTTCCGCGAAGCTGCCGCAATCGAGCGGCATCAGCCGGTTGTCATAGGCTTCCGCCGCGTGCGCCGGCCCGATGAAAAGGCTGCGCGGCGTCTGCTCGAGAGCGGCCAGCAGCCCCGGCTCGCCAATCCCCTGCGAGCGCAGCCGCAACACCAGTGCGGCAAATCCCTCTTTTTCGAGCAGCCGCTGGTTCACCCCGTCAATCCTCGTCGATCGCCTTGGCCAGTGTGTCTTTGAGATCGTGATCGGTCAGATCGAGCTTCAACGGCGTCACCGAGATGCAGTCATTATACAGCGCGCTCAGATCGGTCTCTCCAGCGTCCGGGATGCCGCGCCGCCCGAATTTCAGCCAGTAATAAGGCAGGCCGCGGCCGTCCTCGCGCTCGACAATCTGCAGCGCATGCGTCAGCTGTCCCTGCTGCGTCACCTTGATGCCCTTGACCTTGTCCGGGGCGCAATTGGGGAAATTGATGTTGATCAGCCGGCCTTTCGGGATATCGGCATCAATCAGCTTCTCAAGCAGGTCCGGGCCATGCTCTTCAGCCACTTCCCACGGCACGACGCGGCCTTCGCTCTCCCAGTTATAATGCTGGCTCAGGGCGAAGGAGCGAATGCCGAGCAGCGTACCTTCCATTGCCCCGGCGACAGTGCCGGAATAGGTCACGTCATCGCCGGCATTGAGGCCGGTATTGACCCCTGAAAGCACGATATCGGGCGGACTGTCCATCAGGTTGCGCACCGCCATGATCACGCAGTCGGTCGGCGTGCCGCGCAGCGCATAATGCTGATCGGCCACCTTGCGCAGGCGCAGCGGTTCGGAGAGCGTCAGGGAATGCGCCAGACCGCTCTGGTCCGTTTCCGGCGCAACGATCCAGACATCATCGGACAGCTTGCGGGCAATCTTTTCCAGCACCGCCAGCCCGGGAGCGTGAATGCCGTCGTCATTGGTCAAAAGGATGCGCATAGCGCTCTCTCTCCTTGTCGCCTCGCCTCAGCCGGCGTTCTCGATCCGCGTCACGCCGCCCATATAAGGCTTCAGGACATCCGGTACGGTGATCGATCCGTCGCTGTTGAGATAATTTTCCATCACCGCGATCAGCGCCCGTCCGACCGCAACCCCCGAGCCGTTCAGCGTGGTCAGGAAGCGCGACCCCTTGCCGTCCGGATCGCGGTAGCGGGCATTCATACGCCGCCCCTGGAAGGCGCCGCACAGCGACACCGACGAAATCTCGCGATAGGTCGCCTGCCCCGGCAGCCAGACCTCGAGATCATAGGTTTTTTGTGCCCCGAACCCCATGTCGCCGGTGCACAGCGTCATTACCCGGTAATGCAGGCCGAGCCGCTTGAGCACCTCTTCGGCGCAGGCGGTCATGCGCTCGTGCTCGTCAACCCCATTTGCTTCGTCGACGATCGACACCAGTTCGCACTTGTTGAACTGGTGCTGGCGCAGCATGCCGCGCGTATCGCGCCCGGCCGAACCGGCCTCCGAACGGAAACAGGGTGTCAGGGCCGTGTAGCGCAGCGGCAGATCGCCCGCATCGAGCAATGCACCATTGACCATGTTGGTCAGCGGCACCTCGGCCGTCGGGATCAGCCAGCGCCCATCCGTGGTGCGGAACAGATCCTCATCGAATTTCGGCAATTGCCCGGTGCCGAACAGCGCGTCGTCGCGCACCAGAAGCGGCGGAATGACTTCGGTATAACCATGCTCGCTCGTATGCAGATTGAGCATGAACTGCCCGAGCGCCCGCTCCAGCCGCGCCAGTGGCCCCTTGACGATGGTGAAGCGCGCCCCCGACATGCGGGCCGCCGCCTCGAAATCAAGCCCGCCCAGCGCCTCGCCGATCTCGAAATGCTCACGCGCCGGGAAATCGAAAACAGGCTTTTCGCCGACAGTGCGCTCCTCCCGATTGTCCGCTTCATCGCTGCCCACCGGCACGTCGTCGAGCGGCAGGTTGGGCAGACGCATCAGAAGATCGTTCAGCGCCGCATCGGCGGCACGCGAGGCGTCCTCCGCCTCCTGCATGCGGCCCTTCAGATCCTGCACCTCGGCCTTCAGGGCCTCGGCGCGGTCCTTCTCGCCCTGGCGCATCGCCTGGCCGATCTCCTTGGAGGCGGCATTGCGGCGCGATTGCATGTCCTGCAGCGACTGCACCAGCGCCCGCCGCTTCTCGTCAGCGGCGATCAGCTCCGCTGCCTGCGCGCCGGCGCCGCGTTTCTTCAGCCCGCGGTCGAGCGCCTCGGGATTGTCACGTATCCATTTGATGTCAAGCATAGCGGCGTCCCGGACGGAATGGGGCTTCCGGCCACGGGCAGTGCACCTGCGGCGCGATCAGCCTTCCGGCTGGTCGGTGGAAGCAGCGTCCTCTTCGTTTTCGGCAAGTGCGGCGCGCTTGCGTTCGACGAGTCGGGCGCAATAGATGGCAATCTCGTAAAGAAGGATGGTGGGCAGCGCAAGACCGATCTGGGAGACCGGGTCCGGCGGCGTCAGGATCGCCGCGGCGACGAATGCAATCACGATGGCGTATTTGCGTTTTTCCGCCAGCCCCTTGGCGCTGACAAGCCCGACCCGCGCCATCAGCGTCGTCACCACCGGCAACTGGAAGACCAGTCCGAACGCGAAGATCAGCGTCATGATCAGCCCGAGATATTCCGACACCTTCGGCAGCAGCATGATGCTCGCCTCGCCGGTGCCGCCGGTCTGTTCCATCGACAGGAAGAACCACATCACCATCGGCGTGAAGAAGAAATAGACCAGCGCCGCACCGAGCAGGAACAGGATCGGCGAAGCGATCAGGAACGGCATGAAGGCATGCCGCTCGTTCTTGTAGAGCCCCGGCGCCACGAATTTGTAGATCTGCGCCGCGATCACCGGAAACGCCAGCACCAGACCGCCGAACATGGCGATCTTGATCTGCGTGAAGAAGAACTCCTGCGGCGCCGTATAGATCAGCTCGATGCGCCGGTCCGCCAGCCCGGCCCAGTCCACCGCCCAGGTGAACGGGATGACCAGCAGGTTGAACAGTTCCTTGGCAAAGAAGAAGCAGACGAGAAAGGCAATGAAGAAACCGCCGACCGCCCACATCAGCCGGCCGCGCAGTTCGATCAGATGCTCGATCAGCGGCATCGGCTTGTCGTCGATCTCACCGCTCATGTCTTGTCCTTCGCTGCCCTGGCGGCAGCCGGTTTGCGTGCACTCGCAGCTGATTTCTTAGCTCCCGCGGCGCCGGCGCTGCGCGCCGCCGGCTTGGAAGTGCTCGCTTTCGGCGCGGACTTACCAGTCGCCTTGGTGCCAGACGGTTTGCTTCCAGACGGTTTGGCAGAGGCTGCTGGGGCCGAAGGTCTCGACGTCGTGCTCTTTGCCGCAGATGACTTGGAAGCTGCCGATGTCCCCTGCCCGGCCCGGCCGCCACCGCGCTTTGCAGCCGATGTCTTTGCGGCCGATGTCTTTGCAGCCGGCTTCTTGGCCGGTGACGAGGCGGTAGCGCCGGCCTTTGCGCCGGGTTTCGCCTTTGCCTTGGCCGTCGACGTGGCGCCGCCAGCCGCATCGCTACCGGCGGGGGACGCTTTTTCTTTGTCGGACGGTGCCGGAAACTCAGGGGGGCCGTCCGCCAGCGCAATGCCCGGATCCGGAACCGCCACCGGCGTATCCGACTTGACGCTTTTCTCGAGATCGGCGCGGATGTCCCGGCCGGCCTGTTTGAGCGGATTGACCGCATCGCGGATCTGATTCATCGGGTTGAGCGAGCGGGCGTCGGAAATCGTCTTGCGCACATCGTCCAGCTCCGCATCGCGCAGAGCTTCATCCAGCTGTCCGCGAAAATCGCCAGCCATGGCGCGCAATTTCTTGGTCGTGCGTCCGAACGAGCGCAACATTCCCGGCAGATCCTTCGGACCCACCACGATGATCAGCACGATGGCGACGACCATCAGCTCAGGCCAGCCGATATCGAACATCCAAACCCCTTTCGCCGCAACACTCTGCTGAAGGGCCGGCCAGCCTCGCCCTCAGGCGGAGCATCGCCGGTCCGCAGTCAGACCTTGTCTTTGCGCTCGACCGGGTCAGCCGGCGTGTGCTCGACTGTTTTCGGCTCCTCGGAGGGGGTGTTGTCAGAGCTGTCGTCGTCGGTCATCCCCTTCTTGAAGCTCTTGATGCCCTTGGCGACATCTCCCATCAGTTCGGGAATCTTGCCTCGCCCGAAAAGCAGAAGCACGACCACCAAAACGATGATCCAGTGCCAGATGCTGAAGGAACCCATGCCACTCTCCTGTTCAAAATCTCTGTTGATCTAAGACGTTTGCGCCGAAGATTCAAACACCAATATGTCCTTGTCACTCAGTTCTAGGCTGACTTCGCGCTGCCCCGGCGCAACCTGCCCGGCGCGAACCCGCGCCTGAACCTTGTTGTCACCCTCGGCAATTGCCAGCGTCATGTGCTCCTCGACCCCGAGAAAACGTCGCGCCACGATACGCGCCGGAAGTCCCTGATCGTCATTGCGTATATGCACGCCCGAATGCCGGATGGCCACATCAACCAGCGTTCCATCGCCAAATTGCGGTACCGCAACCGGACCGAGCGGCGTTACCGCCACCGCGCCCGCCACCCGCGCCTGGAAGACATTCAGCTCTGAGAAGAACGCGGCGGCGAAGAGATTGGCCGGCCGGTGATACAAATCCTCGGCCGTGCCGGTCTGAATCAGCTCGCCGCCCCCCAGAAGGGCGATCCGGTCGCCCATGCGCATGGCCTCCTCGGCATCGTGCGTCACGACAATGGCCGTCGCCCGCGCCTCCCGCAAAATCGCAAGCGTCTGCGCCCGCACGGAGTCCTTCAGGCGCGAATCAAGCCCCGAAAACGGCTCGTCCATCAAGAGCACACCCGGACGCGGCGCCAGGGCCCGCGCCAGCGCTACCCGTTGCTGCTCGCCGCCCGACAACAGGTGCGGATAACTCATGCCATGGTGCGCCAGGCCAACCCGGTCGAGCGCCACCATCGCCTCTTCCCGGCCGGCGCGGCGCGACAGCTGCGTCAACCCGAAGCGCACATTGTCGACGATCGTCAGATGCGGAAACAAGGCAAAATCCTGGAACATCAGGCCGATGCCGCGCTGTTCGGGCGGCAGATCCGCCTCGTCGCCGGAGATCTCGCGGTCGTTGAGCACCAGGCGGCCGCTGCTCTGGCGCTCGATTCCCGCCGCGATCCGCAGCAGCGTCGTCTTTCCCGATCCCGACGGTCCGAGCAGGCACAACACTTCCCCCGGCTCGGCGGTCAGCGACACCCCCTTCAAGACGTGGCGCGCGCCGTAATGATGATGGATGTCGGCAAAGGTCAGCCGCGCCGCGAACGTCACGCCGGCCGATCGCCGTCCCCCTGTCATCTGCCGCTGCTGTGCTGCCAAAATCTGCCGACCCGCTACTCAAAAACCCGGTCGCGAGCCATACACCGGATCGTTGCGTGGCGAAACCGCCTGTTGCACGGCATGGCTAATCTTCGCCCTCGTCGCCCCTGGGGCTGAGCAGGCCGAGCTCCTCGAGGTCCATCTGCGTGATTGGATCCTCGTCCTCTGCAAGATCATCATTGGCCGGCGGCTGCGGCATGCTGAAATGCGCAGGAATGCGGCTTGAAAGAAGGCCCGCCCCTTTCAATTCGTCCATGCCGGGCAGATCGCGCACGTCCTCCAGCCCGAAATGATCGAGAAACTCCGCCGTTGTCCCGTAGGTCACCGGACGCCCCGGCGAGCGTCTGCGCCCGCGCATGCGCACCCAGCCGGTTTCAAGGAGCACGTCCAGCGTTCCCTTCGACGTCGCCACGCCGCGGATTTCCTCGATCTCGGCGCGGGTGGTCGGCTGGTGATAGGCAATGATCGCCAGCACCTCGAGGCCGGCGCGCGACAATTTGCGCACCTCGGTCTGCTCATGCCGGATGACGAAGGACAGATCCGCGGCGGTGCGGAACGCCCAGGCGTCGCCGACGCGGATCAGATTGACGCCGCGCGCCGCATAAAAGCGTTCGAGCCTTTGCATCACCGTCGCCACGGAAACCCCGTCCGGCAGCCGTTCGCCGATCAGCTTCTCCGGCACCGGCTCGGCCGACGCAAAGACGATTGCCTCGGCAATGCGCAGGCTCTCCGCATAGACCGGGCTGTCCGGAGCGTCCGAATCAGCCTGCTCTGCAAAAGCAGAATCTGCTGCATCACGCGTTGACGACGGAGTCTGCTCACTCATGCGGATTCACCATTGCCGGCTTCACCATTGCCGGGTTCACCATTGCGGCCGCGCCGCAGATATATCGGCGCAAAGGCAGCGTCCTGGCGCATTTCAAGCTTGCCCTCGCGCACCATTTCCAGCGATGCGGCAAACGAGCTGGCCATCACCGTGTTGCGTTCCTCGGCTTCGCTGAGATAGCGCAGGAGAAACTGGTCGAGCGCCGTCCAGTCGGCAAGGGTGCCAAGCATCCGCGTCAGGATCGTGCGGGCGTCGGTCAGCGACCACACCTGGCGCCGCGCGATCGTCACATGCGACAGACTCTGGCGCTGGCGCTGCGAGGCATAGGCGGTCAACAGATCGTACAGGCTGGCGGAGAATTTCGACCGCCGGTCCACGACCAGCGGCTGCGGCGCACCGCGCGCAAAGACGTCGCGGCCGAGACGGTTTCGGTTGATCAGGCGCGTTGCGGCATCACGCATCGCTTCCAGCCGCTTCAGCCGGAACGCCAGTTGCGCCGCCATCTCCTCGCCGCTCGGCTCGTCACCCTGCGCCTGTTGCGGGATCAGCAGGCGCGACTTCAGATAGGCCAGCCACGCCGCCATCACCAGGTAATCGGCCGCCAGTTCTAGCCGCAATTTGCGGGCCGCTTCGATGAAGGTGAGATATTGTTCGGCCAGCGCCAGAACCGAGATTTTCGCCAGATCGACCTTCTGGGTGCGCGCCAGGTGCAAAAGCAGATCGAGCGGCCCCTCGAAACCCTCGATATCGATGACCAGGGCCGGGTCACTCTGGGTGCGTGAGGTAGCGTCCTCCCACAGCCCGTCCATCGGCAAACCGGAGGCCGGCGCCGGTTTTTTCGCCGGCGTCTGCTCCCATCCGCTGCTGTCCGGCATCTGCCGCCCCGGTGCTGCCACTGGCCGGTCCTTCCCTTCAGGCTGTCGCCATCAATTGCGCGAACGCCTCACGCAGTTCGTCCCCGTCGCTGTCGTCAGGCGTTGAAAATGCTGCCGTCACCGCTTCGGCGCGGCGCAGTGCCTTATCCGCGAGGACAGGCGTTTGCCCCGCAACGGCGCGCATCTCAGCCATATCGCCATTGCAATGCAATACCACGTCGCATCCCGCTGCGAAGATGGCCCGTGTCCGCGCTGCGAAATCACCCGACAGCGCGTTCATCGACACATCGTCGGACATCAGCAGCCCGTCGAAACCGATCTCGCGGCGGATCACCTCGCCGATGACCTTGGATGAAATCGTACCGGGCGCCTCAGCATCGATGGCCGTGTAGATCACATGCGCCGTCATGGCCATCAATTCCGTCCGCAAGGCATGAAACGGCGGGAAATCCACTTCCGCCAGCTCCTCGTGCGTCGCCCTCACGCGCGGCAGTTCGAGATGCGTGTCGGCATCTGCCCGTCCGTGACCGGGGATGTGCTTGATGACCGGCAGCATCCCGCCGGCCTTCAGACCGTCAGCGGCCGCCTTCCCCATCGCCGCCACCACCTCGGGGCGCGTGCCATAGGCGCGGCTTCCGATCACCTCATGGCCGCCGGGCGCCGGCACGTCGAGCACCGGCAGACAGTCGACATTGATGCCGCAGGGCACCAAATCAAAGGCGTGCAGGCGCGACAACAGCCAGGCCGCCCGCAGACCCTTGTCCCGGTCGTTGCCGTACAACGCGCCGAGTTCGGCACCAGCCGGATAATTCGGCGCCAGCGGCGGACGCAGCCGCTGCACCCGTCCGCCTTCCTGGTCGATCAGCACCGGCGCATCCGGTCGCCCGGCACATTCGCGCATCTCGGCGGTCAGGTCTGCAATCTGCGCTTTTTCGACAATGTTGCGGCCGAACAGGATGAAGCCCCAGGGTCGTTCATCCCGGAAGAACGCCTTTTCATCGGCGCTCAGCTGCGGTCCCATGCTTCCGAAAATGACAGCCTTTGATTCGCTCATATGCAAATCATAGCCCATCGCCCGCAACTCCCCGAGCGCCCAGAGGGCTCACAGCGCCATCAAGAGGCGCAATCCACAGCTGCGGGCCTTGTCGGCGGGTGGGCGGCCTGTGACAGCGCCTTCAATCAGCGCGTCACGAAGCAGCTGCCGCCGGCGCTCTTGTAGCGCGAGCACAGGCGATTGGCATCATCACGGCTGCCGCCGGGAATGCGCACACGGTGATAAATGCCCTTGCCGGGGATATCGGCACGCTGATAGTCGACGCCGCGATTGCCGATGATGCCGGCGTAGCGCTGCGACAGGCTGGCATAGGTGGCCTCGGCGGCATCGCGGCTCGGTTGCGATGCGATCTGCACATAGTAGCCGCCGGGATTGACAACCGCCGGCGCCGAAACCGTCTGGGCGGGCTCCGTGGCCTGGCCATTGCCGGCGACCCGGCCGACAACATTAACCGGCTGATCGGCGGGGCGGCTTTCCGGCACCGGCGCCGTGAATGTCGTCGCCGGCGGCGTTGCGGCAGCCGTTTCCGTCACCGGCGCAACCGGCTCGGCGGTTTGTGTCTCGTCCGTGGGCGCTGCCGCCAGATCCGCCAGGGCCGCATCCGATGCGGCCACGGCGCCCTCGCCGGGCGCCTCGTCGGTTGCCGCTGCGTCGGGCTCGGCAGCCGCGGAATCCACCGCTGCATTTGCCGGTGCAGTGTTCTCCGTCACCGGCGCGGCCGGACGCGTCGCTGCCGGCGTGGCGTCCGCGGTCTGCGCGGCTTCCTCGCCGGCGGCAGGGGCCGGATCGCTCGCCGCGCTGGCAGCCGGAACGGGGTCTTCCTCGCGCGGCACGATGGTGCCATCGGGCCGGACGATCATTGTCTTCACACGGCGCGGCGCCAAAAGGGTGCCGCTCGCCGCACTGTCACTTGCAGGTTCCGCCGTATCGGCCTCGGTCAGCCGGTCCTCATCCTTTTCCGCGCGCCCCTCGAGCGGCAACGCGTCCGCCGGCAGCACATCCGGTTCCAGCGTCCGCTGCACCACATCCACCGGTTCTTCGGCGCTCTCCACCAGCCGTTCCTGGCTCGGGGCGCCATCGGTCTGGCCGGCCACCTGCTCGTAAACGGCCTTGTCCTGGTTGGGAACGGTTGTTCCGCCGGGATCCTGCGGTGCGACCTTGACCGGATCCTTGTCGGCACGAATGATCTGCGGACCGCCCTCGCCGTCTCCCTCGCCGGAGAGATAGTTCCAGGCGATGGCAACGCCGCCGAACAACACCGCCACGCCGAGCACCACGCCCGCCGCCAGCGGCCCGCGCTTCGAGCTGGCGCCGGCGCCACGCGCCGCCGGTTGAACCGCGACCGCTTCTGCTGCATCGGCATCGACCGGCACCGGGCGCGGCCGAACATTGCTGGCAGCCGCCTCCCCGTCCTTGTCGTCGAGCGTCGCGGCCAGCGCCGTGTAATCGGGATCGTCAAGAGCGGCAGCGCCGGCCACCGGCATGATTGCGGCGGCCTTGGACGCATCGGACCCGACGGCAAAATCCTTCTCGGTCTCGCTTTCCACCAGACGGGCAAATTCCCGGTCCAGTTCGCTGTCAAACGCGTCGCCGGAAAGCTCGCCTGCTTCCGGCTCGTCGATCGGCAGCGTCGGAACATCGATCTCGCCGGTCAGCTCCGGCTCGCCGCCGGTTTCCCCGATATCCCTGGCATCGAAGACATCAAGGCCGGGTGTCGCGCCTTCCGACGGTGATGACTCCGACACTGCCTCCGCCGATGACGGCTCGGGCTCAGCGTCGCTGCTGGGGTGCGAATGCAGCCAGTCGACATTGGAAAACAGCGCGTCTTCAGGATCGGTGTCGCTAACGGAAGCCGCCTCGGAAGACGCCGCCACATCCTCTGCCCGAGCCTCCTGGTCGCCAGCCGTTGAGGGGGCCAGCGGCAGGGCCGCATCCGCAGTGACGGCCGCAGTGTCGCCCGCAGTCTCACCGATCACCGGCTGCTGCGGAAAGAATCCGTCAAACGCGGCGGCGCTGGCCGCGGCTGCCGCCACACCGGGCGTCGAAACGTCCTCGCGGGGCGTCTCGGTGCTGTCTTCCTTGGAAGCAGCCTCGATTTCCGGCGCCTCGGTCAGTTCCGCGTCAAACTCCGAAGTATCGAATTCCGTGGCGTCGATCTGCCCCGGGTCAAACTGCTCTGTATCCAGCTGGGCCCGTTCGACAGCCGGAGCCGTCGCGTCGGCGTGAGTCGTAAGCTCCGCATCGCCGGCGTCAGGGAAAACCGAGGGCGCATGATTGTCATTGCCCCCGACCGTGGTCGCGCCGGCGCGCCAGTCTTCCGGCTCGGACGAGGTGGCAGCACCGCCCTGCCCGGGCTCAGCATCCGGCTCGGCATCCAGCTCGGAATCCGTGGTCTCAAGGGCGTCGGTGGTCTCGAGGGAATCCGTGGTCTCGAGAAACTCCGCGGCCGGATCGTCGAACTCCACCTCGAGTTCATCAAACTCCGCTTCGAGCTCATCGAACATCGGATCGGTGTCGGCAGGCGCCATGACCGGCGCATCCACGTCGTCACCGGCAGCGCCATCCGGGACATCATCGTCCGGCGCGAAATCAAGGGGCTCGGCCTGTAAACCGTCCGGATCGATCTCATCCGTCACGCCATCGCCGAACAGCTGCGCATCCACCTCGTCCCCGAGCACAGGGACCGGCGAGTCGGAGCCGGCTTCACCGTGCATCGCAACGACCTCAGGCGCGGCATCGCTCCCCGCCGCCGCATCTTCCAGCCCCGGGCCGAGCGCCAAGCTGCTGGCAATCTCGCCGGCTTCCGGCAGATCGAACTGCGACATCTCGGCGAAGATATCGTCATGATCATTGGCCATTGCCGCATCGTGATCATTGGCCATTGCCACATTGTGATCATTGGCCATTGCCACTTCGTCCGAACCGGCAAGATCGGTCTCGTCCGGCAGGACGTGCGCAATCTCCGGATCTGCGTCCGAGCCCGTTTCGCCAGTTTCGAAACCGGGGTCAGGGTCGGCCTCATCGGAGACAGACCATTCCTCCTGCGGCGTGCTGTCGGACGCAGGCGCCGGCTCGCTGTCGGCAGAAAGCTCGACCGTGTCAGCCTCGGAGGCCACAACGTCTTCTTCCGCGGCCCAGTCATTGCCGACCCAGTCTCCATCAAATTCATCATCCGCGGCGACGCTCTCACCGGATCCGACGCCGAGATCGGCTGCGGCGGCATCCTCGGCCATCAGATCCGAAACGGATTCATCGATCACGTCCTGCGATATCGCCAACTCGCTTTCAAGCGCCGCGAACAGCTCGTCCTCGGCCAGCAGGGAGTCGGCATCGCTCAGGAAAGCACTGTCCGCTTCGTCATCCACACCGACGGATTCAGGGTCCTGAACCGCATCTTCGGCGGACCCATCCGGGCCATCGGTGAAGTTTGTGAAATTATTATCCGCCACGACATTAACGCTGTCGTCGAGAAGTTCCGGCTGCCATACGTCACCCTCGGCCTCGACGGCCGGCTCTTCAGCGCCTCCGGCGCCTTGCAAAGCCTCAGCTTCGATGGCGGGCGTAAACTCAGGGAGCGCATCCGGCTCGGCAGCGAGATCACTCGCGCCATTCTGCGGATCGTGCGTGGAGAGATCCTCTTCCGGCTCCACATCGCCGAGTGTGGGCGGCAAGGCAGAGGCATCGGGCGCCGCAGCAAGGGCCTGATCACCCTGATCACCGGACAGATCATGGTCCGGCTCCACGTCGCCGAGCGTCTGCGGCAGGTCCTGCGGCTCCGCCGGCGCCTCGGTCAGCGCGGGATCGTCTGATGCAGCCATACCGTCGCCCTCAGGCTCGGTCAGATCGTCGGAAACGGCGGGATCGTCCTCTCCGGCTTCGAACTCGGCGAGCAGCTCGGCTTCGAGATCGATGCCCTCTTCTTCCGATGTGGCTGGGCTATCGGCTGACGCCGGCGCGGGCTGCGCCTTCGCCGGCGGCTGATCAAATCCGATAATGCGCGCCAGCTCCGCCAACGGATCGTCGTCGGGCAACTGATCGCCGGTTTTGCTGCTGTTTTCGTCGAATCGATCTGCCATTTGCACTCACATACACAACCAGGGCGTTCCTGCCAGAGCATTGTGAGGAAATGGTGGCGTTAGCGCATTTCCTCGGGCGCGTCCGTACCGGTGATCTGCAGTCCGGCTTTAAGGACTGAAGCAACGGCATAGACCAGGCCCATCCTGGCGATGGTGAATTCTCTGTTTTTATCGTTAACAAACCGTAATTCAGGCACATCACGGCCTTTGTTCCAGTGGGAATGCAGCGCATTGGCCAACTCGTACAGGTAGAAAGCCACGCGGTGCGGCTCGTGCCCGTGCGCCGCTGCCTCGATCATGCGCGGGAATTCCGCGACCTTGCCGATCAGCGCCAGTTCGCTCGCATCGCGCAGCGGTGTCAGATCGGCGTTCGCCAAAGCTTCGCCGCTCAGATCGAGATCCGGGAACATCTCTTTCGCCTGTCGGAACACGGAATGGCACCGCGCATGCGCATATTGCACGTAAAACACCGGATTGTCTTTGGATTGCTCCGTCACCTTGGCGAAATCGAAATCCAGCGGCTCGGAGCTCTTGCGGTAAAGCATCATGAAGCGCACCGAGCCGGACCCGACCTCGTCGACGACTTCGCGCAAGGTCACGAACTCGCCGGAGCGCTTCGACATCCGCACCGGTTCACCGTCGCGGTACAGCTTGACCAGCTGACATAGCAGCACCGTCAGCTGCACCTTGTCGCCGGACACCGCCCGCGCCACAGCTTCCAGCCGCTTGACGTAGCCGCCATGATCCGCGCCGAGCACATAGATCATCTCGTCATAGCCACGCGCGAACTTGTCGTAGAAATAGGCCACGTCAGCCGCGAAATAGGTATAGGTGCCATCCGACTTGATCAGCGGGCGGTCAATATCGTCACCCACTTCGGTCGAGCGAAACAGCGTCTGGTCGCGGTCTTCCCAATCCTCCGGCAACTGGCCCTTCGGCGGAGGCAATTTGCCCTTGTAGACATGCCCCTGATAGGTCAGCTCGTTGATCGCCTTGCGGATCGCCTTCTCGCCATCGGCGTGCAGGAGCTGCTCCGAGAAGAAGATGTCATGCTTGACGTTCAGGGCGGCCAGATCGCTGCGGATCATCGCCATCATCATCGCAATCGTGCGATCCCGCAAAATCGCATCGCGCTCGTCGTCGTCCATGCTGAGCAGCCGGTCACCGAACTCGGCTTTCAGCGCTTCGCCGACCGGCACTAGATAATCGCCCGGATACAGGCCGGACGGGATCTCGCCGATCGTCTCTCCCAGCGCTTCGCGATAGCGCAGCATCACCGAGCGTGTCAGCACATCGATCTGCACGCCGGCATCGTTGATGTAGTATTCCTTGTCGACCTTGTAGCCGGCAAAGGCCAGAAGATTGGCCAGGGCATCGCCGACTACGGCGCCGCGGCAATGCCCGACATGCATCGGTCCGGTCGGATTGGCCGAGACATATTCGACATTCACCTTGCGCCCGGCGCCAAGTTCGGAGCGGCCGTAATCGCTTCCCTGCCGGCAGACCTCGGCCGTCAGGCGCTGCCAATAGGCGGGCGCCAGCCGGAAATTGAGAAAGCCCGGCCCGGCAACGCTGGTCTCCGCCACGTCCGCATCATCGGCAAATTGTGCCGCGATCGCTTCTGCCAGAGCCCGCGGGTTGGACTTCAGCGGCTTGGCCAGCACCATCGCGGCATTGGTCGAGATGTCGCCATGCGCACTGTCGCGCGGCGGCTCCACCGTCAGGCGGTCGAAATTGCAGGCAGCATCATTTTCGCGAACGACATCAAGCGCTTCGATGGCAGAATTGATTCGTTTTTGGAAATCCCTGAAAAGATTCATGAGGTCATGTCCGGAAATTAAACGACCCTCGCCGCGAGGGTCGCCGTCAATTGCGCGCTGCCTAACGCAAATCAGGGGTGTGGTCAAACAACCGCCGGTGCGCGGCAAGCGCATAGGTATCGGTCATGCCCGCCAGGTAATCGCAGACCAGCCGGCGGCGACTTTGCGCGCTCAAACGTTTCGCATCGGGAGCCTGCCGCGCCTCGCCCATCAATCCAGGATCTTGCATATAGGCGTGAAACAGGTCCTCGACGATTGCGCTGGCCTGGGCGCGCACCCGCATGACGTCGGGGTGGCGATACAGGTTGGTGTAGAGGAAATCCTTGATCTCCTTCTCGGCGGCGGCCATGGCTTCGCTGAACTGGATCAGCGGACGCCCGGCATGCCGCACCGCGTCGGCCGAATCCGGGCGTACCTCGTCGAGATTGGCAAGAGCAGTGGCAATCACGTCCTCGACCATCACCGTGATCTGCCGCCGCGTGATCTCATGCACCAGCCGCGCCTCTTCGAGCCCGGGATAAGCGTCGCGAACACTGCGTATGAAGCCCGACAACAGCGGCAAATCCTCGAGCATCTCCACCGACAGCAATCCCGACCGCAACCCGTCATCGATGTCATGCGTGTCATAGGCAATGTCATCGGCAATCGCCGCCGCCTGGGCTTCAAGGCTGGCATGGCTCGACAACCACAGATCCTGTTGAAGATTGTAATCGCGGATCGGCGCCGGCACCGGTTTTCCGGAAAGAGCCGTGCCGTCGGCCGACAGCAGCGGCCCATTGTGCTTGACCAGTCCCTCCAGCGTTTCCCAGGTGAGATTGAGGCCGTCATAGGCGGCATACCGCGCTTCCAGACGCGTCACGATCGCCAGCGACTGGGCGTTGTGATCAAACCCGCCATCATCGCTGAGCAGCGCATTGAGCACATCCTCGCCGGTGTGCCCGAACGGCGTGTGGCCGAAATCGTGAACCAGCGCCACGCCCTCGGCCAGGTCCTCGTCCAGCCGCAGGGCCCGCGCCAGCGCGCGGGCGATCTGCGCCACCTCGATCGTATGCGTCAGCCGCGTGCGGTAATGGTCGCCCTCATGCGCAACGAAAACCTGCGTCTTGTGCTTGAGCCGGCGAAACGCTGTCGAGTGGATGATGCGGTCGCGATCGCGCTGAAATTCCGAGCGCGTCAGGCTTGCCTTTTCCGGATGCAGGCGCCCGCGGCTTCTTGCTGAATCGCAGGCATAGGGCGCGCGCGCGCCATTGCCAAACCCCAGTCTGCCGCGGTCAAGCTGCATGCCATTGTCCGTCCCGTTGGCTGCCCCGGTATCACGCCGTCAGGCAAGCGCGGCATCCGTGCGGTGCGCCGACCAACTTCCGGGTCACCTGCCGGTCACCTGCCGGTCAACTGCCGGTCACCCGCCGATCACCCGCCGATCACCCGCCGATCACCCATTGACGCCCGTCCCCCGCCTTCATACCTATGATGAACACGAATTCAAAGACGACATTGCCCGCTTTGCGCTGGCAAGGAGCAAACGATGAGCGAACAGACGTCCGTGACCATCACCGAATCCGCCGCCCGGCGCATTGCCCAGATCCTCGCCTCCGAGGAGGGCAAGACCGCTTTGCGCGTCTCCGTCGAAGGCGGCGGCTGTTCCGGCTTTTCCTACAAGTTCGACCTCGCCGAAGCACCGGTCGGCGACGATGTCGTGCTTGAACGCGACGCGGCCCGCGTCATCATCGACCAGATGTCGCTGCTTTACATGGGGGGCTCGGAAATCGATTTCGTCGATGATCTGATGGGCCAGTCCTTCCAGATCCGCAATCCGAATGCTGTTGCCGCCTGCGGTTGCGGCACCAGCTTCTCCATCTGACATCGCAGGATCTGCGCGCTTTATGAAAATCGCCACATGGAACATCAATGGCGTCAAGGCGCGCATCGACAACCTCGTCGCCTGGCTGAAGGAAAGCGATCCTGACATCGCCTGCCTGCAGGAGTTGAAATCAAGCGACGAAACGGTTCCGCGACAACCGCTTGAGGACCTCGGCTACCATGTGGAAACCCATGGCCAGAAGGGGTTCAACGGCGTCGCTATCCTGTCCAAGATCAGTCCCGACGAAGTGATGCGCGGCCTGCCGGGCGATGATGAGGATGAGCATTCCCGCTACATTGAGGCGGTGTTTTCAACCGCCAGCGGCGTGCTGCGCGTCGGGTGCCTCTATTTGCCCAATGGCAATCCGGTCGACAGCCCGAAATATCCTTACAAGCTGCGCTGGATGGATCGCCTGCAGCGGCATGCCATCGATCGCCTGGCCCTGGAAGAGCCGCTGGTGTTCGCCGGCGACTACAACGTCATTCCCGAGCCGGTCGATGCCCGCAATCCCAAGGTGTGGGAGGGCGATGCACTGTTCTTGCCCGAAACCCGCGCCGCTTTCCGCCGGTTTGAGAATCTCGGTCTGACCGACGCCCTGCGCGCCGTCAGCACCGACAGCGATCTCTACACCTTCTGGGACTACCAGGCCGGCGCCTGGCAGAAGAACAACGGCATCCGCATCGACCATCTGATGCTGTCGCCGGAAGCTGCCGACCGTCTGCGCTCCGCCGATGTCGAAAAGCATGTTCGCGCCTGGGAAAAACCCTCCGACCACGTCCCGGTGGTCATTGACCTCGATCTCTAGCTGACCCGCAGCACAGCGGTCGGCCCCCGGCGCTGCTTGCCTTTTTGCTGAGCGAGGCGCATTCTTGTCCGATGATGCCGATCCGCTTTTGCTTGCGGTCGGGACAGCCGATCCTGGCGGCACTCATTCTGGCAACAGGCGCCCCCGCGGCGCTGCGGGCGGAGTCTGCGCATCAGACCGCCGCGCCCGATTGTCAGTGCGTCACAAAGGGCCAGCGTGTCGCGCTCGGCAGTATCGTCTGTCTCGAGATCGGCCCCGGCAATCGCTATCTGGCGCGCTGCGAACGCGTCCTCAACAATACCAGCTGGAAAAGATTGCAGGATGGCTGTCCGACGGCGATGCGGGGATCGCTGCGCGGATACCGGCTCGCCGACCGTCTCTGATTGTGAATTTTGCTTCCGAACGGAAAGCGACGGGACCGGCCGGCCGGCTCAGTTCAGGCCCTTGGCGAGCATGTCCTGCGCCAGCGCCACAGCGGTCCGCCGGTCGGCCTCGCCGGCCAGCGAGAACGCTTCTTCCTGCATGGAGCGGATCCACACCTTGTCCTGCGGTTCGCTGCGCTCAAGCGCCGCCGTCATGAAAGCCAGGCCGCGCACGGATTCGCCTTCCTGGAAGATGACATGGCCGAGCATCGCCGCGGCCCCGGCATGGCCGTTCATGCGCGCGCGGTTCAGCCACTTCTTGGCCTGCTGCGCACTGTTGGCGCCGCCCTGCCCCTCGAGAATCATGCGCCCGAGGCGAAATTGTGCTTCCGGCACGCCGAAAGCCGAGGCCGCCTGGAAATACAGTTGCCGCGCCGCGCCGAGATCCGGCTTCACCGGGCTGTCGGGAATGCCGTTCTGGTAATAGTTGGCCAGCGAGATCAGCGCATTGATGAAATAGCCGGTGTCGGCGGAGCCCGGCTCGACACCCTGCCGGGCAATCTCATCATAGATCTTGAAGGCCTCGTAGTCGTTCTCGGTCACCCCGTCGCCATAGGCATACATGTTGGCCAGCGCCCAGCGCGCGCCGCGATGACCCTTTTCGGCGGCATAGCGGTAAGCCTCGACCGCATCGTCCTTCTTGCCCTTGCGGTAGGCTGAAAAGCCGAATTTGAAGAGCGCCAGCGGGTTGGATTCGCGCGTCACGCCGCTGTCCGGATCGAAAGCTGCTGCCGGGCCGGATGCGGCCCCCGCCATCATGGCGGCAGCCAGCACCAAGCCGAATGTTGGACGCTTAGATATCGGCATAACTCTGTTTTTCTTTTGCACCGCCCGGATGGGTGACCGCGCCCCAGCGCGCCGACCCCACCGTCTGGGCATATTTCCAAAGAACGCCGGAAGTCGAATCATTCTCCTTCGGGGTCCAGTTTTCTTTTCGCGATAGCAGTTCAGCCTCGCTCAATGCCACATCGATCGTGCCCTTCGTTGCATCAATGGTGATCATGTCACCATCGCGCAACAGTCCGATCGGACCGCCGACCGCAGCTTCCGGCCCGACATGACCGATACAGAAACCGCGCGTCGCGCCGGAAAAACGGCCATCGGTGATCAACGCCACCTTGTCGCCCATTCCCTGGCCGTAGAGAGCCGCCGTCGTCGACAGCATTTCGCGCATGCCGGGACCGCCGACCGGGCCTTCGTAGCGGATCACCAGCACTTCGCCTTCTTCATAGCCGCGGTTCTTGACCGCTTCGAAACAAGCCTCTTCGGAATCAAAGCAACGCGCCGGGCCGGTGAACACCAGATTGCTCATCCCGGCCACTTTGACGATCGCCCCATCGGGCGCCAGGTTGCCGCGCAGGCCGACGACACCGCCATTCTCGGTCAGGGGCTTGTCAGCCGGCCGCACCACGTCCTGATCCGGGTTCCAGGTCACCTTTTCCATGTTCTCGGCGAGGGTCCGGCCGGTCACCGTCATGCAGTCGCCGTGCAGATAGCCATGCTCCAGCATGGTCTTCATCAACAGCGGAATGCCGCCAGCCTCGAACATGTCCTTGGCGACATATTTGCCGCCCGGCTTCAGGTCCGCCATGTACGGCGTCCGCTTGAAGATCTCGGCGACGTCAAACAGATCGAATTCGATACCGCATTCATGCGCGATCGCCGGAAGATGCAGCGCTCCGTTGGTCGAACCGCCGGTGGCCGACACGACCGCGGCCGCATTTTCCAGCGCCTTGCGGGTGACGATATCGCGCGGCCGGATGTTCTTGGCCAGCAGCTCCATCACCTTCTCGCCCGAGGCGTAGTTGAACCGGTCGCGCATTTCATAGGGCGCCGGCGCTCCGCAGGAATAAGGCAGGGCCAGACCGATCGCCTCAGCGACCGTTGCCATGGTGTTGGCCGTGAACTGCGCTCCGCATGAGCCGGCCGACGGGCATGCCGCCTGCTCGATCTCCAAAAGATCGTCGTCGCTGATCGAACCGACCGAGTGCTGCCCGACCGCTTCGAACACGTCCTGCACGGTGATCTGCCGACCGCGATAGCTGCCGGGCAGGATCGAGCCGCCATAGATGAAGATCGACGGCACGTTGAGGCGCACCATCGCCATCATCATCCCCGGCAGGGACTTGTCGCAACCGGCCAGGCCGACCAGCGCGTCGTAGCAATGGCCGCGCATCGTCAGTTCGACGGAATCGGCGATCACGTCGCGGCTGACCAGCGACGACTTCATCCCCTGGTGTCCCATGGCGATGCCGTCGGTGACGGTGATGGTGCAGAATTCACGCGGCGTGCCATGCGCGGCGGCAACGCCCTTCTTGACGACCTGGGCCTGGCGCATCAGCGAGATATTGCACGGCGCGGCCTCGTTCCAGCAGGAGGCGACCCCCACCAGCGGCTGTTCGATCTCCTCGCTCGACAGGCCCATCGCGTACAGATACGAGCGATGCGGCGCGCGCGCCGGACCCACCGTGGTGTAGCGGCTCGGAAGTCTGCTCTTGTCGATTTTGGAATCAGTCATCAATACCTCGATACGCCTGTGAAATTCACTGCGGCGCGGTGCTGTTGTGGGTGCGCCTTGTTTGTGGCGCAAAATGGGCATCCGCGCTGCCGCATCCCCTTAGCAGAGCAGAGATAAAAAGTGTGTTGCGATTCTGTCACAATCTGTGAGGACGAGACGGATAATCACAATTTGCTGTCGTGAAAAGATAAGTCGTCAAAACGAAAAAACCCCGCTCGAAAGCGGGGTTTGCAAAGTCCGAAGTGCGCTGCTGAGTTAGAACTTCAGCTTCGCCGCGGCTGATACGGCAGCCACCAGATCATTGCCGTAATCATAGGTGATGCGGCTGTCGGCCGAAGAGCCCGAGGTCAGCACGCCGAGCGCGCCGCCGAGGCGGATCCCGAGATTCTCGTTGGCAGCGAAGGACGCACCGGTCGACACGGTCCAGGTATCGGACTGCGTGCCGAAGCTCGTCGAGGTGCCGCGATCCCATGTCAGGGCAACCAGCCCGGAGATCTGGTCGTTGAACTTGTGGCCGACACCGCCGGTCACCGTCCAGCCGTCCTGGTAGCCGAGTTCGAGCGAGGTCGCTTGCGTCGACGAAGAGCAGCTTGCCGTACCGACGGTGCAGAGCGGGATGGACTGCATCTGGCCCCAGTCGACCCACTTCACCGAGCCGAATGCCAGCCAGCCCGGGGCGATACCGGACTGCACCTTCAATTCGACAAATTCCGGCAGTGCCGTATTGCCGAAGATCGGCGAGACTGCACCGACAAGCGGCAGAGCCGATGTGTCGAGAACGCCGTCAATATCGACATCGACCTCGGAATAGTACATCAGGCTGGCCCGGAAGGCGATTTCCGGAATTTCATAGGCAACGCCGGCGCGCCATCCCACTCCGTCGCCCTCAAGGTCAACGCGCGCCACGCCGGTGAACGTTGTCGGACCAGGAACGGTAAAGCCCGCCAGCCGCTCCTTGAAACCGCCGATCTCCAGATAGGAAATGCCGCCGATGAACCGCAGCTGTCCCTTGCCCGCCTGAAATTTGTAGGAGCAGGTCGCGGCGTAGCCGTCACTGTCGATCTTGGTCTCGATATTGGAGTTGCTGCCCGCATAATTCGAACCGGGGTTGGTGTGTGCGCCGAACGGCTGCGAATAATCCACCAGACAGTCTACATTCTCGCCGATGCCGGCCTTGGCGCCAAGGCGCGGAACAGCATAGCTTTCCGTGTCGCGCACCGATGTTGCACCGGTTTGCGTGCCATCGCTCGAATCGATATCGGTGACGTTCTCCAGATCGCGCTGCGGCATGACGTAAATGACGCCCGCTTCCGTGGCGAAACGCGAGGTGTCGAACAGCAGATCGATATTGTAGCCGCCGCGCTCCAGGCCGCCGGCCATCGCGCTCGTGCTCATCGCCGTTGCTGCGATCAGCGCCGTGCCCATCATCCTGACAGGATTATTGATCATGTACCCCATTCCTCCCCACAAAAACCTTACCTAAGACAAACCTTGGTCATGTTTTTACCATGTTGCCGCAGGGAGGCAATATGCGGATTCTAGCACTGCAGGGTGCGACCCGGCGGGGCAATTTTATTACAAGGCAAAAACAGCTGAAACGCGCCGCAAACGACTTAAAATGCCTCGGGTGACACGGCGGAAAAGAGAAAAACGACCCGAATTTGATGGATAAGCCCGGTTTTGTTGCAAAACCGTCACAAGCAGCGCCTTTTCACGCAAAGTCGACTGTTGCACCGCGATGATTGCGATCCGCAGCGAAAAAGCCGGCCGGATCTCAAGCGAATCATCTGGCCTCGCTGACCCGTTGACGCGCCTGATCGAGCAGAGCCTTCTGCCCTTCGAGGTCGGCGAGCTTGTCGCGCTCTCCGGCCACAACCTCCGGCTTTGCATTGGCGACGAACTTTTCATTATCCAGCTTGCGGCTGATCTTGGCGATATCCGCCTCGATCTTGCCGAGCGCCTTGTCGAGCCGCTGCGCTTCCGCATCGAGATCGACCAGATCGCCGAGCGGCAGACAGGCGGTCACATCCCCGACGATGATCTGCGCCGATCCCGCCGGCGCGGCCTCGGCGGTGACAATGTCGCTGGCCCGCGCCAGGCGGCGGATTGCCGCGTCATGGGTCGCCAGCCGCGCCGTGATCGTCTGATCGGCGCCGACGATGACCAGCGGCGCCTTGGCGGCCGGCGGAACATTCATTTCGGCACGCACCGAGCGCACGCCGCCGACCAGTTCGATCAGCCAGTTGATCTCATCGGCCGCCGCGGCCTCGGCAAAATCGGCCTCCGGCCAGTCGGCGTGGCACAGCAGCCCCTGTTTGCCGTCCGTGAAATGCGCCCACAACTCTTCGGTCATATGCGGCATGAAGGGATGCAACAGCTTGCAGGTCTCGACCAGCACATGCGCCGCGCAGGCCCGTGATTCCGCCTGATCGGCCGCCTCGCCTTCGCTGAACACCGGCTTGAGCAATTCCAGGTACCAGTCGCACAGATTGTTCCAGATGAATCGGTAGAGCGCCCCGGCGGCCTCGTTGAAGCGGTAGGTCTCGATTGCCTCGCGCACCGCATCCGTGGTGCGGCTGAGCTCCGTCAGGATCCAGCGATTGGTTGTCAGCCGGCACTCGGCAGGTTTGAAATTCGGGTCCAGCGCCGCCCCGTTCATCTCGGCAAAGCGGGTCGCATTCCACAATTTGGTGCCGAAGTTCCGGTAACCGGCAACGCGCGTCGGGTCGAGTTTCACATCCCGGCCCTGCGCCGCCATGATCGCCAGCGTGAAGCGCAGCGCGTCGGCGCCATATTCCTCGATCAGCTCCAGCGGATCGATGACGTTGCCTTTCGACTTCGACATCTTGGCGCCGTGCTTGTCCCGCACCAGCGCATGCACATACACCGTATGGAACGGCTCGCGCCCGGTGCCGGTGCCATCCTTCATGAAATGCAGGCCCATCATCATCATACGGGCGACCCAGAAGAAGATGATGTCGAAGCCGGTCACCAGGACGCTGGTCGGGTAATAGGTCTTCAGCTCCGCCGTCTGCTTTGGCCAGCCGAGCGTCGAAAACGGCCACAAGGCCGATGAAAACCAGGTGTCGAGCACGTCATCGTCGCGGGTCAGGATCTCGCCGGGCTGATAATTCTCCAGCTTCTCCTCGACCCAGGCCTTCCACGGACCCTCATGCGCAATGTAGTGCTGGATCGCCGCCTGCAGCGCCTCTTCCTCATCTTTTTCGACGAACACCTGTCCGTCCGGGCCGTACCAGGCCGGAATGCGGTGCCCCCACCACAATTGCCGCGAGATGCACCAGGGCTGGATATTCTCCATCCATTCGAAATAGGTCTTTTCCCAGTTCTTCGGGACGAATTCGGTGCGCCCCTCGCGCACGCTTTCGATCGCCGGCTGCGCCAGACGATGCGCATCGACATACCACTGATCGGTCAGATAGGGCTCGATCGGCACACCGCCGCGGTCGCCATGCGGCACCATATGCGTGTGCGGCTCGACCGCCGCCAGACAGCCGATCTCTTCCATTTTTTCGACGATCACGGCGCGCGCCGCGAAACGATCGAGGCCGTCGACCTCCGCCAGCACCTCGAGCAGCTTGCCGGACTGATCCAGCCCCTCGAGAAACGCCTCATTCTCCTTCAGCGTCACCGACGCGTTTTCGGTCAGCACATTGATGGCCTCAAGACCGGCCCGCTTGCCCACTTCAAAGTCGTTGAAGTCATGCGCTGGCGTCATCTTCACCGCCCCGGTGCCCGCTTCCGGATCCGGATAGCTGTCGGCGACAATCGGAATGCGGCGGCCGACCAGCGGCAGGATCACATGCTTGCCGACCAGCGCCTTGTAGCGCGGATCGTCGGGATGCACCGCCACTCCGGTGTCGCCGAGCATCGTTTCCGGGCGGGTCGTCGCCACCACCAGATAGTCGCGGGTCTCGGTGCCGGCCGGCTCGCCATCGGACGGTTTCCAGGGCAGACGCTCGCCGTTCTCGTCGAGGCGATAGGGATGCTCGTAGGTTTCCCCGTCGGCCAGCGGGTAGCGGAAGTGCCACAAATGGCCCTTGACCTCGACCTGTTCGACCTCGAGATCCGAGATCGCGGTCAACAGCGCCGGGTCCCAGTTGACCAGACGCTTGTCCTTGTAGATCAGGCCTTCCTTGTAGAGGCGCACGAACACCTCGCGCACCGCCTCCGAAAGGCCCTCATCCATGGTGAAGCGTTCGCGCGACCAATCGCACGATGCGCCCAGCCGCTTGAGCTGGTTGAAGATCATGCCGCCGGATTCGTCTTTCCACTCCCAGACCCGCTCAACGAAGCGCTCGCGGCCCATGGCATGCCGATCGGGCTCACCGCGCTGGGCCAGTTGCCGCTCGACGACCATCTGCGTGGCGATCCCCGCATGATCCATCCCCGGCTGCCACAACACGTTCTTGCCCTGCATGCGCGCGAAACGCACCAGTATGTCCTGGATGGTGTTGTTGAGCGCATGGCCCATATGCAGCGATCCCGTCACATTCGGCGGGGGGATGACGATGGTATAGGGATCAGCGCCCGGCTTAGCTCCGGCGCCGGCGCGAAACGCCTCGGCCTCGGCCCATTTGCCGGCGATTTTCGGCTCAACGGCCGCAGCGTCGTATGTCTTGTCGAGCATCGTGCATCCCTGGGGTCGATCGTCACTGAACGGGGTTCCGCCGCAGGCGCCGTCAGTGCCTTCGCACCTTGCCAGCTGCAACGCCGCAAAGGGCGCCCGGAATGCAATGGTGTAAAGCGGAAGGTCCCGGCGAAGTCAACACGAGGCAGGCCGGCCATAGCCGTGCGGACATTACGGTCCCGACCCTAGCGGCGATTGCCGCGCGACACCCGCTCGATCTCTTCGCGCACCAGCCGTTCGACCATTGTCGGCAGATTGTCGTCGAGCCAGGCCTGCAGCATGGGCCGCAGCAGATCCTCGGCGATCTCGTCAAAGCTGCGCCGTGTTTCCGCTTCCAGCGCCTCGTTGAGCGCGGCGAAGGATTGCGCCACCTTGTCGCGCGCATTCACCGAGATCAGCGGATTGGCCATCGCAGCATCCGCCCCCGCGGCAGATACTTGGCCAAGTGCCGGGCCAGACCCGGAGCCAGATGACGGCGCGTCACCATCATTGGCTGCGGCCGCGGCCGCGGCCTGCGACGAGAAAGACGGCGCGACCCGCGTCTCGGGAGCGCGGTCCTTGGCATGCGGCGCTGCTGCAGACGTGGCGGCTTGCGGCAGCGCCGCTGCGCGCGGCGACGCGGCGGCGGGTGGCGCGGCAGCTGGCGTCGCATTTTGGGCGGGCGCCTGAGAAACGCGTTCTGCCGCGGCAACAGCAGCCAGCGGCGGCCGTGAACTCGCGGCGGCCGGTGCCGGCGTGCCGGCAATTGCCGTGGGAGGGTTCGGCTTGGCCGCAGCACTGTTGCCACGCTCAAGCTCGGCCAGGGCGCGCGCGACATCCTGCAGCCCTTCCGCCGCCGGTTTCTGCGCCGTCATCGGCCGTGCTGTTGCCGCAAACACGTCCTTTGCCGCTGGCCGGTCCTTTGCCGCTGTCCCGTCCGCTGAAACGTCGGCGCTGCTTGCCGCAGCCTCGGCCGCATCCGCCCCCTCTTCACCGTCCTCTTCATCAAAGATCGCTTCGAAGGAATGACCGCCCGCAAGCGCATTCGTGCCTGGAGCTTTTGCCGCCTCGCCACGCATCTGCGCGGCGATGTCGGCCAGCGACACCGGCTCGCTGCCCTGCGCGGGTGCCGCGGCCGCCTTATCCGTATGGGCCACCTTATCCGCCGGGGCTACCTTCTCCGCCTGAACTGATGCCGCCGACCGGCCGTTCAGGCCGCCCTCGACGGGCGTGAGAACCGGCGCAGCCGGGCTCGCCGCGAATATCGCGTCATCCTCATCGTCATCGGCTGCGCCCGGTCCTGTCGCATCAGGCTTTGCATCCGTCTGCGCCGTAACCGTCCGTGCAGAACTTTGCTCACCCGCGCCGGCGCTCCCGCTGTCTTGCGTGCGGTCTTCTGCCCGGCGGGCTGAGCCGCCCGGCGTGACCGCAGCATCGTCGCGCCCGGCACTGGCCGGCCGGCCACTCTCAGGGGGTGTGGCGCCGGTCTCATTGTTTTCGATGATCTTGCGGATGGAAGCCAGTATCTCTTCCATCGACGGCTCGCGCTGTGCGCCTGCCTGTCCCATGACATACTCCCGTTGCGCGGCCAACCGGACGGGGCCAGGCCGAATCACAACGATACTAAGCGCATCCCGGGGAAAATTGAATCCGTCTTGGCGCCGCAGCAAACGCTCGTGCACATCTTTTGCGTGCGGCTCTCAGGCCAGCATGCGCGTCTGCGCGGAAGCCCCGAACCATTGAAATGCCGATGCCAAAGCCAGGCGGCTTGCCCGCGTCTGGCCTGCGTCTAGTCTGCGTCTGGCCTTTGCCGCGTCATCGCCCGTCTGGCGTGCGCAACCCGTACCAGCGGTCCTTGGTGGCCTCGTAGTGCTCTTCCGGCCGGTAATGCGCCACCTGCAGACCCAGCCGGCGCACTGTCAGCCGGCCCGTATACGCCAGCACGGAATAGGCCGCGACGATGGCATTGCGCTCCGACTGCGCCAGCGATTCGCGCGCTTCCAGCACCGATTGCTGCGCAACCAGCACGTCGAGCGTGGTGCGCTGGCCGACGCGCCGTTCCTCGACCACGCCGTTCAGGGCGAGATTGGCGGCGCGCAATTGCGCCCGGTTGGCGTTGATCGTCGCCCGCGAGGCTTCCATCTGCGCCCAGGACGAGATGATCGCCTGCTCGATGGCGCGATGGATGCTGTCAACCTGAATGCGTTGCTGTCCGAGCAATTCCTTGGCCTGGCGCACCCGTGCCGAGGCGGCGCCGCCCTGGTAGATCGGCACCGACACCCGCGCCTGCACCTGACCGACCGTCACGCCGCCTTCCAGCTCATTGACCGAACCGGTCACCGACACGCCCGGCAGCATCGTGCCTTCCGCCGCCTTGACGTCGAAGCCGGCGGCATCGACGCTGAATTTCGCCGCCAGGATCGAAGGATGTCCCTTCAGCCCGATCGCCACGGCGCGATCAAGCGAACCGGGCAGTAGCCGCGTCGGCAGCGGCGCCGCCTTCATGTTCTTCGGCATGGTCCCGACGATCTGCGCATAGACTGCCGCCGATGCCTTCGCCTGCGCCACCGCCGCCGTCAAGAGCGCCCGCGCCCCCGCCAGTTGCGCTTCCGCCTGGCTGACATCGGTGCGCGTGCTCTCGCCGACATCGAAACGCGCCTGCGCCGCCGTGAACTGCTCTTGCAGAAAGGCGATGTTCTGACGCCGGAAACTGACGATCTGGTTGTCGCGATTGACATTGGCATAGGCTTCCGCCGCCGCCAGAAGGATATCGATTTCCGTGCCGCGCAGGTTCTCGCGGCCGGCAAACACCGTCGCTTCGGCGGCGCGCACATTGTTGCGCGTCTGAAATCCGTCAAACAGGGTCTGGGTCACCGACACGCCGACCGAGGCTGTATCCGTCGTCACCCCGTCGCGGTTGGTGATCGTCACCGACCCCTCCGCCGCGACGGTGGGCCGATAGCCGGACTTGGCAATCGCCACGCCCTCATCGGTGGCGCGCAGCCCGGCACGGGCGGCGTTCAGATCCGGATTGTTGGCATAGGCCCTGGCCATGGCCGCATACAGGGATTCGGCGCTTGCCACGGCCGGCGAGCACGCAAGTCCGACCGCGGCCATCGCCGCGACCAATGTCGTCTGAAAGGTTTTCAACAGCACATCCCCATTGGAAGACGATAAACTTGCGTCCAACTCGTCCGTGACCGACTATATCTTCGACGTCGTGCCAAATCGCAACGCAACCCAAGGCGCGACTTCGACTTTTCCACGCCGCGTTGCACACGCGTCACAGCAGGGCCGAGTGTATCACCCTGGATGCAAACACAAGCTTAACCATCGCTGCGAACCTGAAAACCACGAATACGGGCCCGCCGCAAGCGTCGTTTATTGATACTGGCTGCACATATTTGTTGAGCCGCAGGAGCCAGCCTAGAAGACGAAAGCTGCCTCACGCTCGAAACCGGGGAGGATCGGAACGGCGGCGTTGAACACCGGCCGGCCGGACAGCGTCTCGCCGGAGCGCAGCAGGAGATGCGCCTGCGCCGCGCCGCCACGCCCGATCACGGTGACCAGGCGTCCGCCCTCGCGCAGCTGGCTCGTCAGCTCCTCGGGAACCTCGTCGATGGCGCCATTAATGAAGATCACGTCGAACGGCGCCTCGCTGGCATAGCCCTCGCGCAGCGGGCCGGTGACCACCGCCACATTGTCATAGCCATTGGCGCTGAGCGTCTCGGTGGCCTGTTGCGCCAGCGCTTCGTCGCTTTCCAGCGTCACCACGGACCCAGCCAGCAGCGACAGGAGCGCCGCCGTATAGCCGCAGCAACCGCCGATTTCCAGCACCACATCGTTCTTGTCGATCGCCGCCAGTTGCAACAATTTGGCCAGCGGCGACGGCTCCATCAGATAGCGTGCCGGCCGGCCCTCGTCGGCGGCCACGACCTCGATATCGCTGTCGATATAGGCCAGCGCCGCCTTGTTGGCGGGCACGAACTTCTCGCGCTCGACGCTCAGGAACGCCTGCAGGACCGAATGCGACGTCACATCCGTCGTCCGGATCTGATTGTCGACCATCTTCTGGCGCGCGCTTTCGAATTCCTGTGCCATGACCGTCTCTCCGCTAAGCCTTGGCGGGCGTCTTAGAACGCGCGCCGGCCAAGTTCAAGCATCCTTGCGGCCGGCCGGTCAAAACTTCGCCTGCGGCGCCGCTTTGCGCCCCCCGCACCGCCGGCATGAATGTTTTTGCTTTTGCCTCTTGCAGGCAAAAAGCGGAGCGCTTATTGAGATGGCCGCGAGTTTACCGCCGGGTTCGTCCTCGTGACGCAATCACATCCCTTTGAATTGTCGGTAATTTCGCGATGAGGCCTCGTGGCGGAGTGGTTACGCAGAGGACTGCAAATCCTTGCACCCCGGTTCGATTCCGGGCGAGGCCTCCATTCACTTCTTCCTCGTTGTCTCGCCGCCCTTCCCGGCGCCACGCCGGCGCCCGTATCTGAGCGCCGCCTTGCGCCGCCAGCGCCTGACGGACGGGATTTCGCGCGACAGGACGAGGAGCCCGAGCGGAATCATCCAGAAGCCGAGCACCGGCAGGAACCCGAACAGGCCAAGCACCACAAGCGCCACACCGAGCGCGATGCTGGTCCTGCGCTGGCGCGGCAGTTGCACCACCTTGCCGAAAATCTCGATTTCGCCCTTGCCGGCGCGGTATGCGAACATGCTGGCCAGATGCCCTTTGCTTTCAAACCTTGCAGCGCAGCCGGCCAACGGCCACAACACCATTCCCCGCCACAATACCATTCCCCCATGTGGCGCCGCGGGCACGCAACTGCAAGCGGCCCCAACCTTTCAGCGGCAACGAACGTCCACAACCCTCCGAATTTGATAAAAAGCCCTTGGCAAAGGGCCGATCCTTTTGTAATACGCCGCTCAAGTCCGAACGCGCATCACCGACCTTGCGCGCCGCGACGATGGTCCCCGGTAGCTCAGTGGTAGAGCAATCGACTGTTAATCGATCGGTCGCTGGTTCGAATCCGGCCCGGGGAGCCACTTTTTCACAAAAATCACATGATCCCCCGGTAGTCGTACCGCCGGCTGTCTGCCGCAGTCCTTTGCGCGATATACGCATCCGCGACCACTTATCCCACAAAGGAAAAAGGCCGCAGACAGTGCCGCGGCCTTTCTCATACGTCCCCCGCCGAAAGGTTTGGCGCGTAGGCTAGAACGCCTGCAAGACGCTCCGGAAGGTATCCATTGTCGCACCGTTGCGATCTTCGTCGAGCAAGGTTCCCGCGCCGAAGGTCACCCGCACACCGGCCGTGAACTTGTGCGTGTCGAATTCGGGGCCACCACCGCTGACACTTGTGTGATCGAACTGGTAGCGCCCGAACAGGGAAAACGGCGTGCCGTCGAAACGATAGGCCACTTCCGTCGCCGCAATGAAGGTATCCAACGATCCGGGACCGAAATCGGCCGTGCGGTAGCCGAGCTCCGCATCAAAGCGCAGATTCTCGGTCGCAAAATAGCGCACTTCACCGCGCACGCCCCAAATATCGGCGTCCGGGCCGCCATAATCGGCCTGTCCGAAGAACGCCTGTCCGTAAAGCGTGATATTGCCCAAATACAGTTGCGCTTCCGGCCCGACCGTGTAGCTCGTAATGTCGTCGCTAACCAAATCGACCCCTTCAATCGTCGCGAAGACACCGACGGCGTAGGCTGACGGATCGCGCCAGAACACATGGAACGCGCCGCCGACGCCCGTTAGATCGTCGCCATCGTCGGTGATGATGTCGACGAAAAGATCGCCCTGCACGTTCCAGCGTTCGCTGAACCGGCAATGGGCCCGCGCCGCGCCGCCATAACTAAAGAAGGTCTCATCGGTGCCGAAAGCGTTGATGTTCACGCCGCCGAGATACGCTTCAATATGTCCCGAGCAGGTGTTTGCCGGCTCGACCATGACCGGCGCTTCATAGCTGATGTCAGCCGCATAGGCCGCTGACGACAACGCGGCCGCAGATAGTCCGATAAGAATTGATTTCACAGTTGAACTCCCCGTTGCATTGACCCTGCCCCGAGCCGGAAATCCGCCCACGCAATCAGATTGCGAAGTCAAAAACTGAATAGCGATATTACCAGTTATTTTTATAGGGTTTCGCAAGTAAGCATTTTCTGAATCTCAACGTTAACCCATGAAATTCGTAGGATTTGGTGCAAAAATACAACAGCCCCCCGAGGGCGGGTTCCGCACCGCGCGAAACCACCATCCGCCAGCCGGGGCCGCATAAATTTTTCCAAAACTTGAAACTTTGTGCCGCGCCGCCACGTCTAGCACTTGGTAACGCGAACAGCTCAGCAGCCAAGACAGGCCGAAAGTGGACCAGATGCCCGGAAACGACGCGCAGGACATCGCTGTTCACTGGTTCAGAACCGATCTGCGGCTTACGGACAATGCCGCCCTCGCCGCGGCCGCGCGCTGCAAGGCCATTGTGCCGCTCTATATTCGCGAAACACCCGCAGCGGGCCGGGCAATCGGCGCTGCGAAACAATGGTGGCTGCACCATTCCCTCACAGCGCTCGATGCTGAGCTGCGCCGTCTCGGGGCGCCGCTGATCCTCGCCACCGGCGAGCCTTATCTCATCCTGTCGGCCCTGGCGCGCGACAGCGGTGCCACCCGCCTTGTCGGCAACCGCCGCTACGAGCCAGCCGCCGCTGCCGCCGACGAAGAACTGGCTGACCGCCTGCGCGCCGATGGGCTCGAGGTCGATTTCCATGCCGGCTTCCTGCTGCACGAACCGACCCGCCTGAAGAGCAAATCCGGCAAATTCTACAGGGTTTTCACACCGTTCTGGCGAACACTTGAATCAGAGTTGCAAGTTGCGCCGCCCGCCCCGGCTCCGGGTGCGCTGAAAGGTGTTTCAGGCATTGCCTCGGAAGCGCTGGCCGATTGGGCCTTGCTGCCGCAAGGACCGGACTGGGCCGGCGGTCTGCGCCAGATGTGGACGCCGGGCGAACAGGGGGCCCGGGATCGGCTTTCGGCGTTTCTGAACGGCGGCATCGAGAATTACGCCGAGGGACGCGATGTGCCGTCCCGTGAGAACACATCCCGCCTGTCGCCGCATCTGGCGCTCGGCGAGATCAGCCCGGCACAGATCCTTCACGCGCTGCGCCAGCCCTCGACGCGGGGCAGCCAGGAGGACAGGGAAACGCTGCGCAAGGAAATCGGCTGGCGCGAATTCTGCTGGCACCTGCTTGTCAATGAGCCGTTTCTGCCCGAGCGCAATCATGATGCGCGCTTTGACGACTTTCCCTGGCACGCCGATGACGATGCGCACGCCGCCTGGCAGCGCGGCCGCACCGGCTATCCGATCGTTGATGCCGGCATGCGCCAGCTCTGGCGGCATGGCTACATGCACAACCGCGTGCGCATGATCGTCGCCTCGTTCCTCACCAAGCATCTTCTCAGCCACTGGCAGATCGGCGAACGCTGGTTCTGGGACACGCTGGTCGATGCGGACCCGGCTTCCAATGTCGCCAACTGGCAGTGGGTGGCCGGCACCGGCGCCGACGCCGCGCCCTATTTCCGCATCTTCAACCCGATCCTGCAGGGCGAGAAATTCGATCCCGACGGCGCCTATGTGCGCCACTTCGTTCCCGAAATCGCCGCCCTGCCCGACCGCTATATCCACAAGCCGTGGGACGCGCCGGAGCAGACGCACGAAACCGCCGGCATCACGCTGGGGGTCACCTATCCCAAACCCCTCATCGAACACCGCGCCGCGCGCCAACGCGCCCTCGCCGCCTATCAACAGATCAAGGACGCTGCATGAACGCTCCAGTCAAACCGCCTCTCCCCGATGCCCAGCCTGTCAGTGACGGCAGGGAGTCGCCGCCGCGGCGCCAGCGCATTGCCATCATCGGCAGCGGCGTTTCCGGCAGCGCGGCGGCCTGGGGATTGCATCGTGCGCATGATGTGGTCCTGTACGAGAAGGCGGCGCGCCCGGGCGGCCATACGGCCACCGTCGACATCGACTATGACGGCCGCCCGATCGCCGTCGACACCGGCTTCATCGTCTACAACGAGGCCAACTATCCCAATCTGACGGCGCTGTTTCAGCATTTTGGCATCGCTACGCATGGGAGCGACATGAGCTTTTCCCTCTCCCTCGACGGCGGCAGGCTGGAGTGGAGCGGCGACAATCTTGCCACGCTCTTCGCCCAGAAGCGCAATCTGCTGCGTCCGTCGTTCCTTTTGATGCTGCGCGAGATCCTGCGTTTCAACCGCATCTGCCTGAGCGATCGCGCCGCCGGCCACCTGGCGTCCCGCTCGATCGGCGACTATCTCGACTGGCGTGGCTTCTCGCCGGGTTTTCAGAACAATTACCTGGTGCCGATGGCCGCCGCCATCTGGTCGACACCGGCGCGCCAGATGTTGGAGTTCCCGGCATCGCGTTTTGTCAATTTCTTTGAAAACCATCGCCTGATCCACGCCCGGCGGCCAGAATGGCGCACGGTCAATGGCGGCAGCCGCACCTATCTCGACAAGCTTCTCAGCCCGCTCGGTGACCGGCTGCGTCTCAATTGCGGTGTCGTCCGCGTGCACCGCACTGCTGCTGGCGTCGACATCGAGGATACGACCGGCCGCACGGAACGCTTCGATCAGGTGATCTTCGCCTGTCACACCGACCAGGCTCTGGCCGCTCTGGCACAGCCGGATGCGGCCGAACGCGCCATCCTGTCGGGCGTGCCCTACCGCGCCAACCGCGTTATTCTGCACCGCGATGCCGATCTGATGCCGAAACGCCGCAAGGTCTGGGCCTCATGGAACTATCTCAGGTCGAGCGCTGCCGATGACGGCGCCGAGGTGGCGGTCAGCTACTGGATGAACCGCCTGCAGGGCATCGACGAGGATTGTCCGCTTTTCGTCACCCTCAACCCCGACCGCGAGCCGGCGGCCGACAAGGTGTTTGCGGAATTCAGCTATGATCATCCGCAGTTCGGGCGCAAGATCATCGCTCTGCAGGACAGGCTGGCCGGCATTCAGGGCGCCAACCGCACGCATTTTGCCGGCGCCTGGACCGGTTACGGCTTTCACGAGGACGGGCTGAGCTCCGGTATCCGTGCCGCCGAAGCCCTCGGTGGCACCTTCCCCTGGCGCCCGAATGCCTCGACAGCCCCGGCCCCGGTCCAAGCCCCCGCCCTGGCCGCCGCTGCGACTGACGTGACCCGCCCGTCACTTCAGGGCGAGCCGGCCTGATGCGCCACGTTGCCCCACCCACACGCCGCATGGCCGCTGCAGCCCGCCTGTATCACGGGCCGGTCATGCATCAGCGTCTGCGCCCGGTGGGGCACCGGTTCACCTACCGGGTCTTTTCGCTGCTGATCGACATTGATCGCCTCGACGAGGCCGACCGTCTGTCGCCGCTGTTTTCGGTCAACAAACGCAACCTGGCCGCCTTCATGGAAACCGACCACATCCGCGGCAGCACCGCCGCCACCCTGCGCGGCCATGTCGATAACCTGATGCGCGCCGCCGGCCGCCCGGCGGAGACCGGACGCGTCCTCCTGGCCTGCTATCCGCGCATGTTTGGACTGGTTTTCAATCCGCTTTCGGTCTTTTATGTTTATGATCGCTACGATGCGCTGACCGCACTGATCTATCAGGTGCGCAACACTTTTGGCGAGGATCACACCTATGTCTGTCCGATCGCGCCCGGAGAACAGACCGCCGCCGGCATCCGCCAGCACCGGCGCAAACGCTTCTATGTCTCGCCTTTCATCGACATGGAAATGACCTATCATTTCCGCATGAACGAGCCCGGCGACACGCTCAGATGGCGCATTCTCGAGACCGATGCCGAAGGTCCGCTTCTCTCGGCAACCTACTCTGCCGTTGCCGAACCGCTCTGCACAAAATCGGTGCTGCGCAATCTGGCGCGCGTTCCGCTGCTGCCCTTGAAGATCGTCGCCGGCATCCATTTCGAAGCGCTTCGCCTGTGGCTGAAGGGCGTGGCGCCGGTCACCCGGCAGCCGGCCGGCGAACGCATCAGCGCCATTGATATCCCCCATCCCGCGCCAGCAACGGAACCAGCAAACAATGACCATGGCAGTTGAACCGGAGCTTGACGACGGCGAGTTGCTGTCGCCCGAAACCTTGTCGCGGCAGCTCAAGGGCCTGCCGGCGCAGGCGCGCTTTGCCTTGCGGCGTCTGATCAAGATGAAACACGGCACGCTGGTGATCCGCCTGCCCGAAGGCCGCACGGTGCGGGTTGAGGGCGCCAAGGCGGGACCGCAGGCGGTGCTGATCCTGCACAATTGGAATCTCGCCCGCCGCGCCCTCGCCAGCGGCACGATCGGCGTCGCGGAAAGCTATATCGATGGCGACTGGGAAAGCCCGGACGTCACCGGATTTCTGGAGTTCTTCCTGGTCAACATGGACATCGGCGATCGCCTGTCAAACGGCGCGCAGGGGGTGTTGCGCCTGATCGAACGTTTCCGGCACTGGATGAATGCCAACACCCGCGGCCAGGCCCGCAAGAACATTTCGGCGCATTACGATCTGGGCAACGCCTTCTATGAGACATGGCTCGATCGCACCATGACCTATTCCGCCGCGCTGTTTGAGGATGGCGCCAACGATCTCGCCAGCGCGCAGCAGGCGAAATACCGTGCACTGGCCCGCGCCGCCGGCATCAAGCGCGGCGACCGGGTTCTCGAAATCGGCTGTGGCTGGGGCGGGTTTGCAGAATTCGCCGCCAGCGAGCTCGGATGCCACGTCACGGGCCTGACCATCTCCAGCGAGCAGTTGCACTTCGCCCGGGAGCGCATCGAAAGGGCCGGCCTGTCCGGCAACGCCGAATTCAAGTTTCAGGATTACCGCGACGAGACGGGTCAATACGATGCTGTCGTCTCGATCGAAATGTTCGAGGCCGTCGGCGAACGCTACTGGCCGACCTATTTCTCCAAGGTCCGCCAATGCCTCAAGCCCGGCGGCCGGGCCGGCCTGCAGGTCATCACCATCCGGCCCGAGGCCTTCGAGGATTACAAGGCCAGCCCCGATTTCATCCAGCGCTACGTGTTTCCCGGCGGCATGCTTCCCACCGAGACGCATCTTGCCGAATACGGCCAGAGATCCGGGCTCGAACTGATCGGTCAACGCGCCTTCGGCGCCGATTACGGCCAGACGCTGGCGCTTTGGCGGGACCGGTTTCGCGCCGCCTGGAGCACCATCCGGCCGCTCGGCTTTGACGAGCGTTTCCGGCGTCTGTGGGAGTTCTACCTGCACTATTGCGAGGCAGGTTTCCGCTCCGGCCACATCAATGTGCGCCACGTGGTGTATCGCTGACCCGCGCCGCTGAGCGCGCCGGGGCGCCGGACCCGCCTTCGCTGCGCCGTGCGCAACTCCTGGCCTATGCCCTGCCGGCCCTGCCGCTCGCCGCCCTGACCCTGCCACTTTATGTCCTGGTGCCGACATTCTACAGCGAAACACTCGGCCTGCCGCTTGCCGGCGTCGGCCTGGCGCTGTTGCTGGTGCGCCTGTTCGACGCGCTGTCGGACCCGCTGCTTGGGTGGGTGGCCGATCGCATTCCCGGCCGCCTCGGCCGCCGCCGCACCTTGTTCTCGCTCGGCGTTCCGGTCGCCGCCCTCGCCTCCTATCTCCTGTTCGCGCCGCCGCCGGCTGCCGGGCTCGCCTGGCTCACCGCTTGCGGACTTGCGCTCTCGCTCGGCTATACCGCGACCCTCATCCCCTATGCCGCATGGGGGGCTGAACTTGCCGGCGATTACCACGAGCGCTCGCGTGTCGCCGCCTGGCGCGAGGGTTTCACCCTGATCGGCACGCTGCTTGCCATCGCGCTGCCCTATGCTTTTGGCTTTGCCACCGCCGGCGGCTGGCATGGCTTGGCCGTGCTCGGGCTGCTTGTCGCGCTGGCCCTGCCCCTCTTCGGCACGGTCACCGTGTTGCGTGTGCCCGAGCCGCCGGATCACACCCGCACAAGGCTGTCCTTTCGCGCTGGGCTGCGGCGTCTGGCGCGAAACCGGCCGTTCATCCGGCTGGTCAGCGCCTTTTTTCTCAACGGACTCGCCAACGGTATTCCCGCCACCTTGTTTCTTTACTTCGTGTCGGCGCGGCTCGGTCTGCCCGAATGGCGCGGACCGCTGCTGTTTCTCTACTTTCTCTGCGCCATTGCCGGTGTGCCGCTGGCGCTTCAGGCCGCGCGCATGACTTCGAAACACCGCGCCTGGGCGCTGGCGATGATCGTTGCCTGCATAGCCTTCGCACCCGCACCGCTGCTGGCCGGGCCGGAAGCCGGCCCTGCCTTCGCCGCCATAACGGTGATCACCGGCCTTCTCCTCGGCTTCGATCTCGCCTTGCCCGCATCGATCCAGGCCGATGTCATCGATGTCGACACGGCAAGCGGCGGCGAACAGCGTTCGGGCCTGTATTTCGCCCTGTGGTCCCTGGCCACGAAACTGGCGCTGGCGCTCGGGGTCGGCATCGCATTCCCGTTGCTCGCGATTGCCGGTTTCAATCCGGACGCCGCCGCCGCCGGGCCAGGCGACAACGGCGTCTGGGCCCTGGCCATCGCCTATGGCTGGGTCCCGATCGCCGCAAAGCTGACCGCCATTGCCCTGATGTGGAATTTTCCGCTCGACGAGGCGCAGCAACAGACCCTGCGCCGCCGGATCACCGCCAATGATTGAGGCGCGGCTCAGACCAGACTAATCGCTGCGGTGCGAGACCCCGCCGGACGCGGCCTCCTTCTGCCGCCGGCCCTCATCCTGTGGCGCCTCGGCCCCGCCGGAGCTGCTGCGCGGCCGCAAGGGCTTGTCGTTCCAACCGGTGCCGCGGCTGACGAGCGAGAAGAAAATAAGATAAGGCAGTTTCTGCAAAACCTTCAGGAACCAGGTGAATCGCCGGGGAAAAGTGATTTCAAAGCCGCCGCGCTCGAGACCCTTGACCAGACGCTCCGCGGCGTCCTCGGGCTCGATCAGCGCCGGCATGGGAAAGGGATTGCCCTCGGTCGCCGGCGTGTCGACAAAGCCGGGATCGACCACCTGGATCCGGATGTTCATCTTGTCGAAATCGAATTTCAGGCTTTCGGCGAGGTTGATCAGGGCAGCCTTGCTGGCACCGTAGGCCGCGCTGGTCGGCAGGCCGAAATACCCGGTCACCGAGGCGACAATGGCGATCTGCCCGCCCCCTTTCCGGTGCATATGGGCCGCCGCCGGCACAAGCCCCTTGATGACGCCGAGCAGATTGACGTCGAAGGTCTTTTCGAACCGGTCCACCGTCAGCCTTTCGCCATGCACGGGCAGGAACACGCCGGCATTGAAGACGCAGAGCGCCAGCCGCGTGTGCCGCGCCTCGATCGAGGCCATGATATTGGCCATCCCGGTCTCGTCGGTCACATCGCCGGGCATCGGAACAATGCTGCCACGCAGCGATGCCGCTTCTTCCGCAAGCCGTGACAGCGCCTCCTCGCGGCGCGCCGTTGCCACCACCGTGAAGCCGCGCTGCGCCAGCTTCAAAGCGACGGCGCGGCCGATGCCGCTCGACGCCCCGGTCACCCAGACAACACCATCCTGCGGTCGCGCTCTGTAAAGATCCATCTGCAATATCTCCTGGTAAAAGCGCCGAACCGGCAAGACGTCTTCTGCGATGTGCGAAACGCACTCTGACGGGTGATGTGGGCAGAACCGCGTCACACTGGCTTGGTTCCGCTTGCCCCGCTTGCGTCATCCAAGGCTGAGTCGGAGGGGCGAGGATCTTCGCAACAGAAATAGCTGGTGTGCTTTTCCGCGAGATATGCGGCCGCAAGTCTTATTTTCCGCGATGACGCCCGATTGCGAAACGATTTTCTTTCACAACCGTTGATGCAATAGTGAGAATGCGCCCCTCGCGGGGGTGACAGTAAACAGGAATGAACCATGCTCGACACCGTTCTAGGCGCCATTGGCAACACGCCGCTGATCAAGCTCCGCGCCGCCTCCGAAGCCACCGGCTGCACGATCCTCGGCAAGGCGGAGTTTCTCAATCCCGGACAATCGGTCAAGGATCGCGCCGCCCTTGAGATCATACGCGATGCCGAACAGCGCGGCGCCATCCGGCCGGGCGGCACCATTGTCGAGGGGACCGCCGGCAATACCGGCATCGGTCTGGCGCTGGTGGCGCGCAGCCGCGGCTATCGCACGGTCATCGTCATTCCGGAGACCCAGAGCCAGGAAAAGAAGGACGCGATACGCCTGATGGGCGCCGAACTGGTCGAGGTGCCGGCGGTGCCCTATCGCAATCCCAACAATTATGTCCGCATCTCCGGGCGTCTTGCCGAACAGATGGCCGCAAGCGATCCGAACGGTGCCATCTGGGCCAACCAGTTCGACAATGTCGCCAACCGTCAGGCGCATGTCCGGACCACCGCCGCCGAGATCTGGCAGCAGACCGACGGCAAGGTCGATGGCTTCATCTGTGCGGTCGGTTCCGGTGGCACCCTTGCGGGCGTTGCCGACGGCTTGCGGGCCAAGAACCGCGACATCAAGATCGGCCTTGCCGATCCCGACGGCGCGGCGCTGTACAGCTACTACACGACCGGCGAATTCGCCTCGTCCGGCAATTCGATCACCGAGGGAATCGGCCAGGGACGCATCACCGCCAATCTCGAAGGTTTCACACCCGACATGGTGTTCAACATTCCCGACCGCGAGGCCCTGCCCCTGATCTTTGACCTGGTGCAGGATGAAGGCCTGTGCCTGGGTGGCTCCTCGGGCATCAATATCGGCGGCGCCATTCGCATGGCGCGTGAACTGGGTCCCGGCCACACCATCGTGACCGTGCTCTGCGACTACGGCAACCGCTACCAGTCGAAGCTGTTCAATCCCGAGTTCCTCGCCTCCAAGGATCTGCCGGTCCCGCCATGGCTGACAGAAAGCAGTGACATCTCGGTCCCCTTCGAAAACGTCGAATAGACCTCCGCACCGATTTGCAGATACGATCCCGCGGCGGGCACTCTTGCCCGCCATGATGATGCGGCGCCGACAGCGGTGCAGCTTTAAAGGCCGCCTGAGGACGACAAGACATGACCGCGCTGTTTACCGATGACGCCTATCTCTCGACCTGCGAAGCGGTGGTCACCGGCATCACGCCGGACGGTGCGATACGCTGCGACCAGACCTGTTTCTACGCCACCTCGGGCGGACAGCCCGGCGACACCGGCTTCTTTGAACGGGCCAATGGTGACCGCATTGCCATCGCAACGACGGTCACCGGCGACAGCAAGGCTGACATCCTGCATGTCCCCGCGGAGGACCAGCCGGTGCCGGAGATCGGCGAAAAGCTGGTGCTGCACATCGACTGGGAGCGCCGCCACCGGCTGATGCGCATGCACACCGCCTGCCATTTGCTGTCGGTCGTCTGCCCTCACCCGATCACCGGCGCATCGGTCAGCGAAACCGACAGCCGTGTCGATTTCGACATGGCCGAAACCATCGACAAGGCTGAAGTCACGGAAAGGCTGATGCAGCTTGTCCGCGACAACCATCCGGTTTTCACCCGATGGATCAGCGAGGCGGAACTCGACGCCAATCCGGATCTGGTCAAGTCAAAAAATGTCCGCCCGCCGCGCGGCCTCGGCCATATGCGCCTCGTCTGCATCGGCGCGGATTCGGCGATAGACAGCCAGCCCTGCGGCGGCACACATGTCAGCGAGACAGCCGAGATCGGCGACATTCATATCGGCAAGATCGAAAAGAAGGGGCGCGAAAATCGCCGCTTCCGCATCCGGTTTGGTCCCGCGCCGAGCTGACCATTGAAAGTTTCACAGACCCAGGCGGCGGACTTCTTCCACCGCCATTTTCAGGATCGCATGCAATGAGCGACACAAGTCCTTTCCTCGTTTCAGCAGACTGGCTCGCCGAGCGGTTGGGAACAGCCGATCTGTCGATCGTCGATGCCTCATGGTATCTGCCCGGCAGCGGCCGCGACCAGCATGCGGAATTCGCAGCCGGGCACATTCCCGGCGCCGTCTTCTTCGATCAGGACGACATCGTCGATCCGGACTCAAAGCTGCCGCATGCCCTGCCGCCAGCATCGGTGTTTGCCGAGAAAGTCAGCCGGCTCGGCATTGCCGACACCGACACGATCATTGTCTATGAAGGTCCGGGTTTCTTTGCCGCGCCCCGCGTCTGGTGGCTGTTCCGCCTGTTTGGCGCCCAGTCCGTCTTTCTGCTTGATGGCGGGTTCGATGCCTGGAAGGCCTCCGGCAAGCCGGTGGAAAGCGGCACCCCGTCTCCCGCCCTCAAGGTGTTCAAGCCCTCGGCTTCGGCGAGCAGCAGCCAGGTCGCCAGCCTGACCGACATGCAGGCGCATGTCGAAAAGGGCGACCGGCAGATTGTCGATGCCCGCTCGCATGGCCGCTTCACGGGCGCCAAGCCGGAGCCGCGCCAGGGCATGCGCTCGGGCCACATGCCCGGAGCCCGCAACGTTCCCATCTCCAGCCTGTCCGAGCAGGGCAAGGTCCGCTCCCTGAGCGAGCTGAGAGAAATATTCGAGAATGCCGGTGTCGATCTGAGGCAACCGGTGGTGACCACCTGCGGCTCGGGGGTGACGGCAGCCGGGCTGAATTTTGCCCTGCAGTCCCTCGGCCATGACGGGGTCACGCTGTATGACGGCTCCTGGTCGGAATGGGGCGCTTTGAAGGACACAGCCGTGGCCACCGGGGACGACTGACATGGCCCGGGGCCCACGCAGGTCAAAGGATGCTGTCTCGGCCGAAAGCCCGCCGGCGCGCAAGGCAACGGTGACCTGGCTCGAATGTGCCCGCCCGCCGCGCCGGGTTCCGCCCCTGCCCATCAACCTGCATGCCACCTTGCTGCGCACCAGGAAGATCCCGCTGCATTTTTACCGCTATCTCTACTGGCAGATCGGCCGGCACTGGCACTGGGTGCACCGGTTGCGCCTCAGCGACAGCGAACTCGCAGCACTGGTGCATGCCCCCGGCGTCGAGATCCGGGTTCTCAGCCTGGACGGCGCGCCGGTTGGCTTGTTCGAATTGAACCGCGACGATCCGGCGACCACCAATCTTGTCTATTTCGGCCTGATGCAGGAAGCGCGCGGTCTCGGCCTGGGAAAATGGTTCCTTGGCCAGGCGATGATGACGGCCTGGAACGAGCCGATCGAACGCATGACGGTCTCGACCAATACGCTCGATCATCCCGCCGCCCTTGGCCTGTACCAGAAACTTGGCTTCACCCCGACCGGACAGAGCGAGGCGATGATCCTGCCGCTATCCGATGCCGAACTGCTTGCCGCAATCAAGGCCGGCGATGCAGGTGCGGAACCGCCGCCTTCCAAAAACGCATGAAAAATGGCCCGCCAATGAAACCATCGGCGGGCCATGTTGCCCGAAGGAGGACCGTTGCCGGACCGGAGGAGGCTTCGGGCAGAGCCGGTCAGGCGGCTCTGACGATCGCCGCCGCTTCGCTCAGCTCATAGCCGAGAGCTTCGGCCACGGCCTGATTGGTGACCTTGCCCTTGTGCACATTCAGCCCGGCGCGCAGATGCTCGTTTTCGGCCAGCGCCGCCAGCCCCTTGTCCGCCAGCATCAGACCGTAATGCAGGGTCGCGTTGTTCAAGGCCTGCGCCGAGGTGATCGGCACCGCGCCGGGCATGTTGGCGACGCAATAATGCACGACCCCGTCGACCTCATAGGTCGGATCGGAGTGAGTGGTGGCCTTCGAGGTCTCGAAACAGCCGCCCTGGTCGATCGCCACATCGACGATCACCGCCCCCCGCTTCATCCCGGACAGCATTTCGCGGGTGACCAGCTTCGGCGCCGCGGCACCCGGGATCAATACGGCGCCAACCACCACATCGGCATCAAAGGCTTCTTCCTCGAGCGCCTCGATCGTCGAATAGCGGGTCATGACCCGGCCGTTGAAAATGTCGTCGAGCTCGCGCAGACGCGGGATGGACCGATCGAGTATGGTCACCGAGGCGCCGAGACCGATGGCCATCTTGGCAGCGTTCAAGCCGACAACACCGCCGCCGATGATCGCCACCTTCGCCGGCAGCACGCCGGGGACGCCGCCGAGCAGAATGCCGCGCCCTCCATTGGCCTTCTGCAACGCCGTGGCGCCGGCCTGGATCGCCAGGCGGCCAGCGACTTCCGACATCGGAGCCAGCAGCGGCAGGCCGCCGCGGGCATCGGTGACGGTCTCGTAGGCGATTGCTGTCGCACCGGATTCGACAAGACCTTTCGTCTGAGCCGGATCCGGGGCGAGGTGCAGATAGGTATACAGCAGCTGGCCTTCGCGCAGCATGGCCCATTCGGCCGCCTGCGGTTCCTTCACCTTGACGATCATGTCGGATTTTTCGAACACCTCCCTGGCGGTGCCAGCAATTCGCGCGCCGGCCGCCTGGTAGGCCCCGTCATCCATGCCGATGCCGCTGCCGGCCTTCGTCTCGATGATCACCTCATGGCCGTGCGCCACATATTCACGCACCGCTCCGGGGGTCAGACCGACGCGATATTCGTGATTCTTGATCTCCTTGGGGCATCCGACTCGCATGACCATCCTCTCCATCTGGCATGTGTTCGACACCATTTCCGATGTCACTGCCGCCTATTCGATCAGGATTGGCAACGAATGTCCTTGCAAATTCGGATTGCAGACCCTCGGTTTTTCGCACATCATTGCGTCAAATGCGCAAATAATGGCAGGATGCACCAATGCATGATCTCGACGAGAAGGATTTCGCCATCCTGCGCCGGCTCCAGTCGGACGGCCGGATTTCCAACGCCGCGCTTGCCGAAAGCGTCGGCCTGTCGCAGTCAGCCTGCTCGCGCCGCCTGGCTCTTCTCGAAAGCAGCGGCGTCATCAAGGGCTATCATGCGCGGGTGTCCAACAAGGCGCTTGACCATGCGATGATGGCCATCGTGCACATTTCCCTGTCCGGACAGTTCACCAAGACCCTCGCGGAGTTCGAGGCCGCGGTGAAGCGCTGTCCGAATATCCTCGTCTGTTATCTGATGAGCGGCGAATACGATTACATCCTGCGCGTTGCAGCGCGAGACCTCGAAGATTACGAGCGAATCCACCGCGACTGGCTATCGGCCCTGCCGCATGTGGTGAAGATCAATTCGAGCTTTTCCCTGCGCGAGATCGTCGACCGCCCGAATGTCGGGCTTGGCTGAGGCTCACCGGCAGCGCGGGATTATCCGGAAATCGGTTCGCCGCCATTCGGATGCAGCACCTGCCCGGTCATGTAGCTCGAATCCTCGCAGGCGAGAAACAGAAAGCTGGGTGCCACCTCGTTGGGCTGACCGGGCCGCCCGAGCGGCGTGTCCTCGCCAAAACCTTCGATCTTGTCCGGCGGGAAGGACGCCGGAATAAGCGGCGTCCAGATCGGACCCGGGGCCACGCCGTTGACGCGGATGCCGCGCGACGCCAGCTTGTGTGCAAGCGCCCGCACAAAGGCGAGAATCGCGCCTTTCGTCGAGGAATAGTCGATGAGCAGGTCCTGACCGCGATAGGCCGTCACGGAAGTGGTGCAGATGATGGTTGCGCCTTCCTTCAGATGCGGCAGTGCCGCCTGCGCCATGAAGAAATAGCCGAAAATGTTGGTCTGGAAGGTGCCGCGCAATTGCTCTTCGGAAATATCCTCAAGCGACGCCTGCGCATGCTGTTCGCCGGCATTGGTCACCAGCACGTCGATCTGCCCGAAACTGTCGAGCACCTTGCGCACCGCCGAGCGGCAGAAAAGCTTGTCCCCGACATCGCCGCGAATGGCGAGCGCTTGCGACCCCTCAGCCTCCACCATCCCTACGGTTTCCTCGGCATCCCGGTCCTCGTTCTTGTACACGATCGCCACCTTGGCGCCCTCGCGCGCAAACAGGATCGAGGTCGAGCGTCCGATCCCCGAATCGCCGCCGGTGATCAGCGCCACCTTGCCGTCGAGGCGGCCCGATCCGCGATAGCGTGGTGCGTGTTCCGGGGCCCGGTCCATCTCGTGCTCGCGGCCCGGCTGGCGCAGGGGGGGACTGTCCATGGGATGGCTCCTTTTCATCAGTCGCCGAAGGGATTGCCCGCAAAACGTGTCGCACCGGCAATTGTTCCGCAGCTGGCATTCTGATGGGAACCCCTCCCGTCCCCCTCGCGTTCACCGAAACCACGCAGAGAAAGGAGTTTTGTCATGCCCGCTCAGTCGAAAGCACAGCAGAAAGCCGCCGGCGCGGCGCTGTCCGCCAAACGCGGCGATACCAAGGTCAAGGATCTGCAGGGCGCCTCGAAGGACATGTACGATTCGATGTCGGAATCGCAGCTTGAGGACTTTGCCGAGACGGACCGCAAGGATCTGCCCGAAAAGAAATCGGATTAGGGCGCCTGATCGGCACGCCTGCTCAAGACGCCTGAGATGTTTGGGACCATGTGCGGCGGCGGGGCCTTATCCAAGGTCCGGCCGCCCGCTGCAGTCAGGCACTTATTCCGCGAACAATCGGCTGCCCATTTCATCGACCAGGCGCTGACCCTTCTGCAACGCCGTCGCTTCCGCGTCTTCGCGCGATGAAAACATGTCGGCGCGCACGAAATTGTGCTCCTTGCCCTCCGGCGAGATGACGCTGCCGGCCACACGGAATTGGCCGCCCTCGGAAATCGGCTGCGCAACGATCTCGTGATCCTTGTAGATCTCCCGCCGCCCGCTCGTCTGACCGTCGCCGGAAGACGCCGCCCGATCGCCGGTACCGAGCACCGACTTGAAGAAACTGAAAATGCCGCTCACCAGATCTGCTCCTGTAAAGTCAAAGAGAAACCTATTCGGCGCGCAGATAAATGCAAGGCGAGCCGCCGTCACTCTTTGTGTGCGCCTGCTTTATCGAGAACCGCCGCCAAGAGCCGCAAAATCGAACAGGCTGGTGTCGAGAAGATGCGAGGCGCGGACATGCCCGAGAGCCCGGATCATCGTGTCCTTTCGCCCCGGCATGCGCCGCTCGATGTCGCCGAGCATCGCCTTCATGGCATTGCGCTGCAACCCGTCCTGCGAGCCACACAGATCGCAGGGGATAATCGGGAACGCCAGCGCCTCGGCAAAGCGCGCCAGATCCTCTTCCGCACAATAGGCGAGAGGCCGCAGGACCATCACATCGCCATCATCATTGAGGAGCTTCGGCGGCATTGCCGCAAGGCGCCCGCCGTGGAAGAAATTGAGAAAGAAGGTCTCTAATATGTCGTCGCGATGATGCCCCAGCACCAACGCTTCGCAGCCCTCCTCGCGCGCGATGCGGTAGAGATGCCCCCGCCGCAACCGCGAGCACAGCGCACAATAGGTGGCGTTCTCGGCGATTTTTTCCGTGACGATCGAATAGGTGTCACGGTACTCGATGCGATGCGCAATCCCGTGCTTTTCCAGATAATCGGGAAGCACATGCTTGGGAAAGTTCGGCTGCCCCTGATCGAGGTTGCAGGCAATCAGTTCGACCGGCAGCAGTCCGCGCCACTGCAACTCGCTGAGCACCGCCAGCAATCCGTAGGAATCCTTGCCGCCCGACAGCGCCACCAGCCATTTGCGCGGTCTCGCCCCGGCTGGTCCGGCAGCCTCAGGGGTCGCCAGCATGGCAAAATCGTCAATCGCCTGCCGCACTTGCCGCACCAGCCGCTTGCGCAGCTTGTTGAACGCGACGGTCGACGGCGCGCCGGCCAGCAGTGACGGCCCGTCACCGGTCTGCACCCGTTCATTGCCGCCATCCTCGACAGACAATTGTTGCGGCACGTCAGGCGCTCCAAACCGCGCGTCCTGCGCCTCGACCTGCTTGTCCATCTGTTTCGCTCCGTTCAAGGCGGTCAGTGTTACAGCGCTGACCACAAAAGAAAAAGCCGCCCCGAAAGGCGGCTTCGAAACTCTTGATCGTTCGGCGGGCGATCAGCGCGAATAGAATTCGACCACCAGATTCGGCTCCATCACCACCGGGTAAGGCACCTCGGCGAGATTCGGCACCCGGGTGTAGGTTGCCGTCATCTTGTTGTGATCCGCATCGATGTATTCCGGCACGTCGCGCTCGGCGAGCTGCACCGATTCGAGCACGATGCCGAGCTGCTTCGACTTTTCCTGCACTTCGATGACGTCGCCCGGCTTGCAGCGGAAAGACGGAATATTGGTGCGGCGACCGTTCACCTTCACATGGCCGTGATTGATGAACTGGCGCGCGGCAAATACGGTCGGAACGAACTTGGCGCGATACACCACCGCATCCAGACGCGATTCCAGAAGACCGATCAGATTGTCCGGCGTATCGCCCTTTAGACGATCGGCTTCGGCAAAGATGCCGCGGAACTGCTTCTCGCGGATATCGCCGTAATAGCCCTTCAGCTTCTGCTTGGCGCGCAGCTGCACGCCGAAATCGGACATTTTGCTCTTGCGGCGCTGACCGTGCTGGCCCGGACCGTATTCGCGGCGGTTGACCGGAGACTTCGGCCGACCCCAGATGTTTTCGCCCATACGGCGATCAAGTTTATGCTTGGACGATTGGCGCTTGCTCATCGCATTTCCTCTCAACAAGTTGAACCGGCCTGTTGCCAAGCCGGTTTAAGGGAAACGCGCCCTCCTCTGGTTTCTATCTGAAACCTGACAGGGCAAATCACGCACGCTTTGTGATGATTGCCCACGGGACACGTGTGTCTGCCCGACGGGAAGACCGCCGGCCTATAGCGCTTCGCTGGCAAGACTGTCAAGCGCAGCCTCGACAAGGACCGGGCGGGAAGCTAAAGACCAAGGCAGCAAAGCCCGCCCGAATTCCATCAGAAAACGCAGATGCATGACCGATTTCGCCGACCAGTTTCGGACCCTTGCACTCGGCTTGAAGATCAGGCGCCGCGTCTGGCGCAGATTGCGCAGCTATCCGGGCGGGGCACCGTCCCTGCGAATCCGTTATTCCCGGCAATCTCCCTTCCCGTTGATACTCGACATGCGCCGCAAGGGACATCGCCTGGAACTGGATTTCCGCTCGCGATTCCCTGACACGCACGTACCGGCCATGATCCATCGCACAACGGCAATGGTCCGCCTGATGACGCTGTGTCCGGAAGATATCGACCGGATTCATGTCGATCTTTCTGATGGCAACGACGTTTACGCCGCCCCCCTCGGATTTTCCACCGCTCGCCCCGATGTCGGCTTGCTGCCCGATCCCTACTTCCTCGAAACCGACAATTTCGCACACCTGCGCGCCGTTGCAGATGCCGCCACGCATCCGTGGCGCGATCGCCGGCAGACCCTGCGCTGGCGCGGCACCGACACCAGCGCCGGCCGTTGTGCCTTCGGCCTAGAGCACGCCGCAGATCCGACGGTCAAGCCGCGCATTCGCATGTGCACCATAGCCGCGACACTACCGGACACCGATTGCCTGTTCGCCGCCACCGAAAAACAGCACATGCGCTCCGTCTATCGCTATCATGGACTTCTTGGCACGCCCATTCCGGAGGCAGATTGGATCAATGATCGCTTTGCTATCGATATCGATGGCCACACCAACACCTGGTCGAACATGATCGCCCGCATGCATCTGGGCTGCTGCGTGCTCAAGGTCGAAAGCCAGTTCGGCTACCGGCAATGGTATTATGACCGCTTGAAGTCCGGCATCCACTACGTGCCCGTCCGCGCCGACATGGCCGATCTTGGCGAAAAGCTCGCCTGGGCGCGCGCCCATCCCGCCGAAGCCGAGGAAATCGCCCGCAACGGCCAGCAACTGGTGCGCTCGATGACGCTCGAAAGCGAGGCGCAGGTGGCCGCCGAAACAATTCGCCGCTTCAGCGCATAACGCTCAGCGCGCTGCCGCGAGGATCATGTCAGCTGCCTTTTCGGCAATCATCAGCGTCGGCGCATTGGTGTTGCCGGAGGTGATCGACGGCATCACCGACGCATCGGCGACGCGCAATCCGTCAACGCCGCGAACGCGCAATTGCGGATCGACAACCGCCTGCGGATCGGCGCCCATGCGCGCCGTGCCGACCGGGTGGAAGATCGTTGTGCCGATATCGCCGGCCGCCTGCGCCAGCTCGGGTTCACTCTGAAATTCCGCCCCCGGCTTGATCTCGCGCGGCCGGTAGCGCTGCATGGGCTGTTGCGCAACGATGTGCCGCGCCAGCCTTATGGCCCGCCCGGCGACCAGCCGATCCCCGGAGGTGGCGAGATAATTGGGTGCAATGCGCGGCGGCGTGCGCGGATCGCTGTCGACCAGCCCCACCGTGCCGCGGCTTTCCGGCCGCAAATGGCAGATGCTGGCGGTGAAAGCGGGAAAATCGTGCAGCGGCTCCCCGAAGGCATCGAGCGACAGCGGCTGCACGTGAAACTCGAGATCCGGCGTCGCGACATGCTCGGCCGAGCGGGCGAAAACGCCGAGCTGGCTCGGCGCCATCGACAACGGCCCCGAGCGTTTCAGCGCGTATTCGAGGCCGATCATCGCCTTACCCCACAGGGTCGAGGCCATCATGTTCAGGGTCGCGACATTCTCGACACGGAAGGCGCAGCGCAATTGCAGGTGATCCTGCAGATTGCCGCCGACCCCGGCTGCCTCGTGCACCACGTCGATCCCGGCCGCCGCCAGCATCGCCCCCGGCCCGATGCCCGACAATTGCAACAGATGCGGCGAACCGATGGCGCCGGCGGAAAGGATCACCTCGCGCCGGGCCTGAATGCGCCGGATGCCACTCTCGCGCAGCAACTCGACGCCCGTGGCGCGTTTTCCATCGAAAAGCAGGCGCCCCACCTGTGCCTCGGTCAGCACCCTGAGATTGCGGCGCCGGCGCGCCGGGCGCAAAAATGCCTTGGCGGTGTTCCAGCGCCAGCCGCCCTTCTGGTTGACCTTGAAATAGCCGGCACCGAAATTGTCGCCGCGGTTGAAATCATCGCTTTCGGGAATGCCGGCCGCCACGCAGGCCGCCTTGAACGCATCGAGTATATCCCAGCGCAGCCGCTGCCGGTCGACGCGCCATTCGCCCCCCGCCCCATGCGCTGCGTCGGCGCCGTCAACATAGTCCTCGGACTTCTTGAAGTAGGGCAGAACGTCGTCCCACCCCCAGCCGACATTGCCCATCTGCCGCCAGCCGTCGTAATCAGCCGCCTGGCCGCGAATATACAGCATGCCGTTGATCGAGGAGCAGCCGCCGAGAACCCGGCCGCGCGGATACCCCAGCGAACGGCCGTTCAAGCCCGGCTCGGCGGCGGTCCTGTAGCACCAGTCGGTGCGCGGATTGCCGATGCAATACAGATAGCCGATGGGAACATGGATCCAGTGATAGGTGTCGCGGCCGCCGGCTTCGAGCAGCACCACCTGGTTGCGCGGATCCTCGCTGAGCCGATTGGCCAGCGCGCAGCCCGCGGTGCCGGCACCGACGACAAGATAGTCGCACTGAAGGTCGAAATCTGTCATCGCCTTCCGCGTCCCTCCCCGGACTGAGCGCCCGCCGCGACCTGGCGATCGCAACGCGCCCCGCGGCCTCTCGGAGACCGGTTATGACGGCCCGCATTCAGACTGCCAAGTCCGGCCGGCGCGGTAAACCCCGCCGAGCATCGACTTTCGCCGCAAGCGCTCCGTTCAGTGCAGCCTTCAGGGCCGCGACGCATCGGCGATCAGCCCGAAGCCGCGCACCAGGCGGATGAGCGCCGGATCCGGCCGGCCGGTGGTGAAAACCGCCCTGTCGAAGATGCGTTCATTGTCAGCCGGCGCCAGAACGGGCTCCGGCGTCTGCTGCGATACCGCAAGTGCCCGCCGGGCAATCGCTTCCGCCGGATCGATCCAGTCGACCGGCCACGGCGCCGTCTTGCGCATTCGGTTGGCCAGGAACGGATAATGCGTGCAGGCCAGCACGACGATATCGGTGCGCCGGCCGTCCTGCTCGACAAAACAGGGTTCGATCTCCCGATGCACCGCCGCCTCGTCGACATGGCCGCTGCGCATATAGGTCTCCGCCAGACCGGCCAGCGTCTGGCTGCCGACGAGCCGCACATGCACCTGGCCCCCGTAATCGCGAATCAGATCGCGCGTATATTGCCGCCGCACCGTGCCGGGCGTTGCCAGCACCGAAACAAGACCGCTGCGCGTGCGCTCCGCCGCCGGCTTGATCGCCGGCACCGTCCCGACAAAGGTTTCGCCCGGATAGGCCTGGCGCAAGGCGTCGATCACCAGGGTGGACGCGGTGTTGCAGGCAATCACGCTGATCTCCGGCCGGTGCGCCTCGATCAATCGGCCGAACAGCGCGATCAAATGCGCCTTCAGTGCGTTCTCTTCCCACGGACCGTAGGGAAAGGCGGCATCGTCGACCGCATAGACAAAGCGCCGCGTCGGCATCAGCACTCGCGCCTCGCGCAACACGCCAAGGCCGCCAATGCCGCTATCAAAGATCAGGATCGGTGCCTCAGTCATCGCCTCGCGCCACCGCCTCGCGCTCGCCGCCCGCATCACCTGCCGCATCACCTGGCGCGTCACCACCCAATCGCATTTGCCCGTCGCGCCGCATGAAGCCGTCGAGCGACCGCACCACCCCGCGCAACACATCGATCTCTGATTGCGAGAACTCCGGCCGGGTCAGCACGGCGCGCAGATTGGAGATCATTTTCGGCTTCTTGTTGGCCGAGCGGAAATAATTGCGCGCTTCCAGGGCCTGCTCCAGCTGATCGAAGAGTTTCACCAGCATGTCCTTGCGCGCCGGCTGCCGCGCCGGGCCGCTGAACGGTGTCGCCGCTTCCGTCCCGAGCCCCGATTTCAGCCACTCATAGGACATCAGAAGCACGGCCTGCGCGATGTTCAGCGAAGCATAGGCCGGATTGACCGGAAAGGTGACGATGGCATCGGCCAGATCGACCTCTTCGTTTTTCAGTCCGGTGCGCTCGCGACCGAACAGGATGCCGATCCGTTCGCCCGTCTCGTGGCGCCGCCGCAGATCGCGGCTTGCCTCCACCGGCCCGAAAACCGGCTTGAAGCCATCGCGGGCCCGCGCCGTCGTCGCCACGCAATAATTCAGGTCGCCGATCGCCGCCTCCAGCGTGTCGAACACCCGTGTTGCGGCAATGACATGATTGGCATTCGAGGCGGCGCTGGCGGCCTTGGCATTCGGCCAGCCTTCGCGCGGCCGCACCAGGCGCAGATCGGCCAGCCCGAAATTGGCCATTGCCCGCGCCACCATGCCGATATTCTCGCCGAGCTGCGGCTCCGCCAAAATGATCGCCGGACCCTCGGCGATCAGCGCCTTGTTCTTGTCTGTGCCTGCCATGCGCCGCTTTTATCCAGTCCCGCTGCACCGGTAAAGCAGGCAAACCCCGCGACGAGCGCGCAGCATCGCGGCAGGCATCGCGGCAGGCACTGGGGCAGGCCCCCGGTGCGGGCCCCGGGGCCGTCCCTGTGGAAGTGGCCCCCGCTCCTTTGCACTTGCCGCGCAGGGTGCTATAGGGCTGCAAAATCGTGCCGGGGTGCCCCTCCGGTCTCCCTCATTGAAACGAAAGCGGAGCTTTTCATGGCCAAGATCAAGGTTGCCAACCCGGTCGTCGAACTCGACGGCGACGAGATGACGCGGATCATCTGGCAATTCATCAAGGACAAGCTGATCCACCCCTATCTCGACATCGATCTCAAATATTTCGATCTCGGCATGGAGCACCGTGATGCCACCGATGATCAGGTCACCATTGATGCGGCCCATGCGATCGCCGAATACGGCGTCGGCGTCAAATGCGCCACCATCACCCCGGACGAGGCGCGCGTCGAGGAATTCGGCCTGAAAAAGATGTGGCGCTCGCCGAACGGCACCATCCGCAACATTCTCGGCGGCGTTATCTTCCGCGAGCCGATCATCTGCAAGAACGTGCCGCGCCTCGTCCCCGGCTGGACCAAGCCGGTGATCGTCGGCCGTCACGCTTTCGGCGATCAGTACCGCGCCACCGATTTCCGCTTTCCCGGCAAGGGCAAGCTGTTCATGAAATTCGTCGGCGAGGACGGCAAGGAGCAGGAATACGAGATCTTCGATGCCCCGGCCGCCGGCATCGCCATGGGCATGTACAATCTCGACAAGTCGATCGAGGATTTCGCCCGCGCCTCCCTCAATTACGGCCTGCAGCGCAAGGTCCCGGTGTATCTGTCGACCAAGAACACCATCATGAAAATCTATGATGGCCGCTTCAAGGATATCTTCCAGGAGATCTACGAGAAGGAATTCGAAGCCAAGTTCAAGGAAGCCGACATCTGGTACGAACACCGGCTGATCGACGACATGGTGGCCTCCAATCTGAAATGGTCCGGCGGCTATGTCTGGGCCTGCAAGAACTATGATGGTGACGTGCAGTCCGACACCGTCGCCCAGGGCTTCGGCTCTCTCGGCCTGATGACCTCGGTGCTGATGTCGCCGGACGGCAAGACCGTCGAGGCGGAAGCGGCGCATGGCACCGTGACCCGCCACTATCGCCAGCATCAGAAGGGCGAGGAAACCTCGACCAACTCGATCGCGTCGATCTTTGCCTGGACCCGCGGTCTGGCGCACCGCGCCAAGCTCGATGAAAATGAGGAACTGGCCGCTTTCGCCGCAACCCTCGAAAAGGTCTGCATCGACACCGTCGAAAGCGGGTTCATGACCAAGGACCTGGCGCTGCTGATCGGTCCGGATCAGCCCTGGCTGTCGACCACCGGCTTCCTCGACAAGGTCGACGAGAACCTGCAAAAGGCGATGGCCTGACCGACAGGCCCGGCAGCATTGCTGCCCCATAATCAGAAACCCGAAAGGGGCGCGGATGGTATTCGCGCCCTTTTTATTACCCGGCCGGCGTGGCAGGCTTGCCGCCGAGGTAAGCGCAAAGGAGCAGACCGATGCGGCGGCTAAGCGCCACATTCATGGCCCTGTGGCGGTCCAACCGGTGGCTGACCGCGACCTTCGTCATCGCCCTCGCCTTCGCCATCTTCTTCTCGCTGCGCGCGGTCGCCTTCTTCATCTACTGGCACAACCATTACGAGGAGCCGATCGAGGGATGGATGACCGTTCGCTACGTCTCCCATTCCTATCGCCTGCCGCCGCAGGTCATCCACCAGGCCATCGAGCTGCCGCCGGACGTGCGCGACCATCGCATGCTCGTCGAGATCGCGCGGGAGCGAAACGTGCCGTTCGAGACCCTGCGTCAGACCGTGCTGGACGCCATTCTGCAGTGGCGTCAGGACAACCCTGAGGCCGGCACCGGCCTTCCGAGGCCACCGCCCCTGCTCGGCACGCGGCGACAAGATCCGCCGCCCGGCGCGTCCCCATGATCGACGCCGCACTGCCGCTTTTCGAATATTACGGGTTGCCGGCGGCCGCCCTCCTCCTGGCGCTTGGCCAGTTCGGGGTGCCGTTGCCGACATCCTTCGTCCTGTTGATGGCTGGAGCGCTGGCGGCCCAGGGCGATACCAGTCTCCTGACCGCCCTGATCTGGTGCGTCGCAGCCTGCGTGGCTGGCGACCAGGCCGGCTATGCCGTCGGGCGCCTTCTCTCATCGCGTCTTGCCGGCACATCGACCCGCTGGAGCCGCCGCATCCATGCCGCCATGCGCAGGGCCCGCCCGAGCCTCGACCGCTGGGGCTGGCTCAGCGTTTTTCTCAGCCGCTGGCTGTTCACGCCGCTCGGCCCGCCGATCAATGTCGCCGCCGGTGCCGCATCGATGACCTGGCCGGTCTTCACGCTCTGGGATGTCGCCGGCGAGCTGCTGTGGGTCAGCCTGTATCTCGGCCTCGGCCATGTCTTTTCCAGCAATATCGCAACGCTCGCCGAGGCGCTCGGCAACGCCTCCCTGGCGCTCCTCTTCCTTGCCATTGCCAGCATCACCGGATGGCAGCTTTATCGCACCCACGGCCAGCACAAGCCGCCGCAGCCCTGGTAGGGCCCCGGCTAGCGGCACCTCTCAGACGAGAGCCACCATGATTTCGGTTTCAAGGTTTTGCGGCGCCGTATCGGCCGGCGTGTTGAGATAGCGCTCGAAGGCCGGCACACGCTTCGGGTTCTCGCCGCTTTCCACCAGCCAGTTGCCGAACAAAAACCGGTAGGCCTTGTGCAATTCCGCATAGGGGCCGGTGTGCGTCAGCACCGCTTTATTTTATCCTTGGTTTTTCTCGAAACATGGCGAAAAGGGGGCTGAAGCCCCCGCCGGATGTTACTCAATTAATACGAGTATTAACTTTAACAATACAATTATAATTTGTTTAATAGGCATTTATTCCTCCTTTCTAGGCCCACGTAGGGTGTGGGGTATGGCTATTTAGTTAGCCAGGAGGTGCCGATCGGAGGCTTGCAGGATTATTTTTCGCAAACCTTGTCGACGAGGGATGGTCGCGCTCGGACCAAGCGACTTTCATCTAATCGATCCGCGTCAATTGAATCCGTGATTTTCATCAGCTTCGACTCGACCTCGGCCAGCAACGTGTGCAACAGAACATGGGCAAGCTTTAGCTCCCCTGGCGTCAGATCGCGCAGCACGCAGACCAGACCCGGAGACCCGGGCGAAACGTCCGCGATGATCGGATCTGACCGGCTTGTCCACGATGATTTACCCGCCTTCACGTTGTCACGAAGAGCACACAACCACGCGCAGGATACATAAATCTTGCTGTTCTGAAATAATCCGGCTTGCTGCGGCTTTCAGCATTGCCGCGATCCGTCAGGCGCCGGGCAGCGCCGCCAATTGCGCCTTGACCGCCTCCAGCGCCGCCTCCGCCTTGCCAGCATCCGGGCCACCGGCCTGCGCCATGTCTGGCCGCCCGCCGCCGCCCTTGCCGCCAAGCGCCTGAGACGCCGTGCGCACCAGATCCACCGCGCTGACCTTTTCGGTCAGATCATCGCTGACGCCGACCACCACGCTCGCCTTGTTGTCCTCCCCGCGCGCGATGAAGACGACAACGCCGGACCCCAGGCTCTGCTTGCCGGCATCGACGAGCCCCTTCAGCTCCTTGGCCGGCACGCCATCGACGACCTTGCCGAGAAAGCCGATCCCGGCGATCGTTTCGCTCTCCGAACCGCTGCCGCCGCCGCCGAGAGCCAGCTTCTTCTTGGTCTCGCTGAGTTCGCGTTCCAGCCTCTTGCGCTCGTCGACCAGGCTTTCCACCCGCGTGACAAGATCGTCCGGTCCCACCTTCAGCATCGAGGCCAGACGGCGCACGCGCCGATCCTGCTCGTCGAGATAGGCGCGCGCCGCCGCCCCCGTCAGCGCCTCGATGCGCCGCACGCCGGCGCTGACCGCGCTGTCGGACAGCACCCGCAACAGGCCGATATCGCCGGTGGCCTTGACATGCGTGCCGCCGCACAACTCGATCGAATAGGGCCGATTGGCCTTCTCGCCGCGCACCCCGGTGCCCATCGACACGACGCGCACCTCGTCGCCGTATTTTTCGCCGAACAGCGCCATGGCGCCCTCTTCGATCGCCTCGTCAACCGCCATCAGGCGCGTGGTCACCGGGCTGTTCTGCTCGATGATCTCATTGGCCATGGCCTCGACCTCGCGCAGTTCCTCGTCCGTCATCGGCTTCGGATGCGAGACATCGAAGCGCAACCGCTCGGGCGCCACCAGCGAGCCCTTCTGGGCCACATGCGAGCCGAGAACCTCACGCAGCGCCTCATGCAGCAGATGCGTCCCCGAATGATTGGCGCGGATCTTCGAACGCCGTGCCTGGTCGACCGAAAGTGTTGCCGTGGCGCCGACCGTCACGGTCCCCTCGATCACCCGCGCGTGGTGGACGAACAGCCCCTCGCCGCGCTTTTGCGTATCGCGCACCTCAAGCTTGAAATCCTCGCCGGAGATCGTTCCGGCATCGCCGACCTGGCCGCCGGATTCCCCGTAAAACGGTGTCTGGTTGACGATCACATCGACCGTTGCGCCGGCCCCGGTGCTCTCGATCTCACCGCCATCCTGCACCAAGGCCGTAATGACGCCCTCGGCGGTCTCGCTGTCGTAACCGAGAAATTCGGTGGCCCCCAGCCGGTCGCGCAATCCGAACCAGATGGCATCGGTCGCCGCATCGCCGGAGCCCGACCAGTTCGCGCGCGCCTCGGCCTTCTGCCGCTCCATCGCCTCCTTGAAGCCGCTGACATCGACCTCGACGCCGCGCTGGCGCAGCGCATCCTGCGTCAAATCAAGCGGGAACCCGTAGGTGTCGTAGAGCTTGAAAGCGACATCGCCGCTCAGCCGGTCGCCCTCGCCGAGGCTGCCGCTGGCTTCTTCGAGAAGCCCGAGGCCACGCTCCAGCGTCTTGCGGAACCGGGTTTCCTCGAGCTTCAATGTCTCGGAGATCAGGCTTTCGGCGCGGCCAAGCTCGGGATAGGCGCGCCCCATCTCGGCAATCAGCACCGGCAAGAGACGATACATCAGCGGATCGCGCGCCCCGAGCAGCTGCGCATGCCGCATGGCGCGCCGCATGATCCGGCGCAGCACATAGCCGCGCCCCTCATTCGACGGCAGCACACCGTCGGCGATCAGGAACGCCGCCGAGCGCAGATGATCGGCGATGACGCGATGGCTGGCGCGATGCTGGTCATCGGCCGGCACGCCGGTCGCCTCGACCGAAGCGGCAATCAGCCGCACGAACAGGTCGATGTCGTAATTGTCATGCTTGCCCTGCAACAGCGCCGCGATGCGCTCGAGCCCCATGCCCGTATCGATCGACGGGCGCGGCAAGGCGTTCCGCTCGCCGGCGCTGACCTGTTCGAACTGCATGAAGACGAGATTCCAGATCTCGATGAACCGGTCGCCGTCTTCCTCGGCCGATCCCGGCGGCCCGCCCCAGATATGATCGCCATGATCATAAAAGATTTCCGAGCAGGGACCGCACGGCCCGGTATCGCCCATCGCCCAGAAATTGTCGCTGGTCGCAATGCGGATGATGCGATCTTCGGGCAGCCCGGCGATCTTCCGCCACAGATCATAGGCCTCGTCATCGGTATGATAGACAGTCACCAGCAGCCGGTCCTTGTCGATCCCGAATTCCCGGGTGATCAGGTCCCAGGCCAGTTCGATGGCGCGATCCTTGAAGTAATCGCCGAACGAGAAATTGCCGAGCATCTCGAAAAAGGTGTGATGCCGCGCCGTATAGCCGACATTGTCGAGATCATTGTGCTTGCCACCGGCGCGCACGCATTTCTGCGACGACACCGCCGTCGAATAGGGCCGCTGCTCGAGCCCGGTGAAGACGTTCTTGAACTGCACCATGCCGGCATTGGTGAACATCAATGTCGGATCGTTGCGCGGCACCAGCGGGCTCGAAGCCACCACCTCATGACCGTTTCGCTTGAAATAGTCGAGAAAAGCCGACCGGATCTCGTTTACGCCACTCATCGCAAAACCCTTGATGCTGCCTGAACCATCTGCGGCCCGCGGATGGCCCCGAGGCGGCATGATCGTGCGCCGGATCGGCCCTGGCCCGGCGCCTGCCGCTTTTATCGTCGCGCCTGAACGCTGTCTACCCGCCACGCGCGCCGCCCTTGCCGGCCACCCGGACGCCACGCAAGCGCCCGTACCGAAAGCGCTTCGGGCGAAAGACGATCTTGGTCAAAACCAGTTCAAACCCCCTGCTCAAACCGCGGGTTCAAAACCCTGCTCAAACCGCATGCACAACAAACAGCCGCCGGACCCGCCGGCGGCTGAAAATCATGAAATCAAGAAAGCGGATCACGGCGCAATGCAGACAGGCCGATGCAGACAGGCCGATGCGGCCCGGCTGATGCGGTCAGACCAAAGGTTCGGCGCAACGATGCAGCACCGCGCCCGACCGGCTGCCCGATTCCTCGCAGGACCGCACGAAGACGCCGCGCGGCTTAAGAGCCCGCCGCCTCATCGGCGTCGCCGAAATCCTCGTCGCGATCACCTTCGAGAAATTTCTCGGCGATCAATCCGGCATTCTGCCTGAGCGCCAGCTCGATCTCGTCGGCAAGCGCGCCATTGTCGCGCAGGAACTGCTTGGCGTTCTCCCGGCCCTGCCCCAGCCGCTGGCTGTTGTAGGAAAACCATGAGCCCGACTTCTCGACGATCCCGGCCTTGACGCCGAGATCGATCAGCTCGCCGGTCTTCGACACGCCCTCGCCATACATGATGTCGAATTCCACCTGCTTGAAGGGCGGCGCCATCTTGTTCTTCACCACCTTGACGCGGGTCTGGTTGCCCGTCACCTCGTCGCGGTCCTTGACCGAACCGATGCGGCGAATGTCGAGCCGCACCGAGGCATAGAATTTCAGGGCATTGCCCCCGGTCGTCGTTTCCGGCGAACCGAACATCACGCCGATCTTCATGCGGATCTGGTTGATGAACACCACCATGCAGTTCGAGCGCGAGATCGACGCCGTCAGCTTGCGCAGCGCCTGGCTCATCAGCCGCGCCTGCAGGCCGGGCAGACTGTCCCCCATCTCGCCCTCGATCTCGGCGCGCGGCGTCAATGCCGCCACCGAATCGATGACCAGCACGTCGAGGGCGCCCGAACGCACCAGCGTATCGGTAATCTCCAGCGCCTGCTCACCCGTATCCGGCTGTGAGATCAGAAGATTTTCCAGATCGACACCCAGCTTGCGGGCATAGACCGGATCAAGCGCATGCTCCGCATCGATGAAGCCGCAGATGCCGCCCTTTTTCTGCGCCTCGGCGATGGTCTGCAGCGCCAGCGTCGTCTTGCCCGAGCTTTCCGGCCCGTAGATCTCGATGATGCGCCCCTTCGGCAGACCGCCGACGCCGAGCGCGATATCCAGCCCCAGCGAGCCGGTCGGAATGGTCTCGATCTCCACCACCTGATCATTGGCGCCGAGCTTCATGATCGACCCCTTGCCGAACGCCCGTTCGATCTGGGAAAGTGCGGCGTCGAGCGCCTTGCCTTTGTCCACCGCTTTGTCCTCTACCAACCGCAAAGAGTTCTGTGCCATTCCGTCCACCTTTAGGTTATCATGCCGCATCACACAATGCATGCTTTCATGGCTCATATGTACCTGATTTGTTCCGCTCGCACAACCCCGACACAACCCCCTGATTCACTGGAGTTTTTTCGCATTTGTTCTGTTTATGTCTGCAACGGCAGGCTGCGAATTTATCCCCTTGAAACATGTAAGGGGAATGCGTATATATAATTCATGAGCAAGAACCCGAAACTCCCCACGATTCGCCAGTTCCTTGACCGCTTCCCGGATGATGATTCCTGCTTGGATCATCTCATGGAAACCCGATACGGCAAGCGCCACACTTGCGCCAAGTGTGGCAAGGAGGCCAATTTTCACCGGGTTAAGTCACGTCGCTGCTACGAATGCGACTTCTGCGGCTATCAGATTTACCCAACCGCCGGCACCCCGTTTGAGAACACCCGCACACCATTGCGCGACTGGTTCCATGTGATGTTCATGTTCTGCGCTTCCCGCAATGGCGTGTCTGCCAAGGAAGTTCAGCGCACCATTGGCGTGACCTATAAAACCGCGTGGCGCATGTGCAACCTGATCCGCCAGTATATGGGTTATGTCGACGGCGAAGGCCCGCTTGGCGGCAAGGGCGGCGGCATCGTAGAAGTCGATAAGGCGTTCTTTGGCGGCCACGACAAGCGCGGTGAGGATGACAAGGCGGTTGTGATCGGCGCAACCGAGCGCGGCGGCGAGACGATTACAATGGTCATTCCCGGTCGCACGCGCCGCCATGTCATGCCTGCCATCTTCAAATGGGTGAAGCCCGGATCGCGTGTTGCAACCGACGAAGCCCGCGTCTTTGGCGAACTGTCAGAGCTTGGCTATAGGCACGGGACCATCAACCACCGCGCTGGCGAATATGTGAACGGCGACGTTCACACCAATACAATCGAATCATTCTGGAGCCATGTTAAGCGGTCCCTCGCCGGAACCTACGTCACCGTTTCGCCGAAGTGGTTGCAGACTTACCTTTGGGAGTTCGAGTTCCGTCAGAACCTTCGGAAACAGCCGCATTTGATGCTGGAGCTTCTTTTGCAGGCTTTCCCCCGTCCGGTTTCGAAAGGGAAAGAGGAGGCTGCGTAAGCATCGCACTCAAAAGGTTATCAAACCTCTTTAGCGGTTGTTCCAACTTTTTTTGCCGTTCTCTCTCGGATTGATTTCGCAAGGTCGGCAGCGCCTGTTTTCTTTGGCTTCCGTGATATCAGAATAACCATGATGATCGCCACGATGGCACCGCATGCAAAAATAACACATTCTGCCAAATCCCAGAAACCAAAGTTTGGCATTTCACTTGTAAGCCCATGAACGGCTTGAATCGCAGGCGCGATAGCGCCAGCCGCTGTTCCTATTGCCGCCCAAAGAATATCTTTTTCGAATGGTCTGCTATCATCCCCGATGAGCACATCTAGCTCCTCATCAGAAATATCGTGTCGAAGAAGCGACTCGGGCGCCGTCCGCGTAATTGTGTAGTCAAGGCTATCGCCGCCGCCGCCGACCAAAACTGGGGCGTGCGAAGAGCGGGGGCCACCAGAACCACCGGCTCTTGAGGGTGGAGAAAAAGTCCCTCCGGCGCCAGTGGTATCGCCAGACGTTGTTGTCCATTTTTCAGGCATCTGGAGATTTCTGCTGCGGAATGAGTTGTACGTTGTCGTCTATCGCCTTTTGAAGCAATTTGGATAGCTGAAGCGCGTCTTGATAAGGCAAGACAACAGCCGTCCGAAACTGGGCTGGCAATGCCTCCCCATTCTGTTCCGCGAATGCTACCCGCAGTCCCGAATGAGTTATAGATAAGAAAAACTTGTTCGAGAAAACAGCTGGCCCCTGGTACGCAATCTCTAATTCTTCTTGCGAAACCTGCCGAACTTCCGTGTCTTCGAGTTGTTTCTTTTCTGCCATACCAAAGCGCTCCCTGAATCATTTTTGCAGAGAGTGACAGGAATCGATTAGCGTGTGGAGTCATTATCATTTTGGAAACTCCACATGACGAAAAGCCCCGAAACACTGAATCGCTTAACTAGCCGAATCAGCGCGTTGCCCGGCCTACATGGTTCAAGGGGATACATCCGGCAGGCTGCAGGGGCCGACGGGGCTGCTCAACACCGGCCGCAGGTGCGCATGATGACGCCGATTCGCCGGCACCTGCCGCAGCCATGACCCGCATTCTCGCCATTGGCGGTGCCCATATCGACCGCACCGGGCGCCTTCACGCCCGCCATATCACCGGTGCCAGCAACCCCGGCGCCTGGCAGGAGGCGGCCGGCGGCGGTGTCTTCAATGCCGCGCGCAATCTGGCGCGGCTCGGCCATGCCGTCACGCTGGTCTCGCTGCGCGGCGGTGACGCAGCCGGAGAACAGGTCGCCGCGGCGGCGGAAGACGCCGGTATCATCGATTGCCCGATCACTTTTCTCGACCGCGCCACCGCCTCCTACACCGCCATTCTCGAGCCCGACGGCAATCTCGTCACGGCGCTGGCCGATATGGCGATCTACGATCTGCTGTCGCCGCGCCGCATCCAGTCAGCCCGCTTCCAGGCGCAACTCGACGCTGCCGAGCTCCTGCTTTTCGACTGCAATCTGCGCTCCGAAACGCTGCTGGCGCTGAGCGAACAAGCCCGGGCCCGCAACCTCATCTGCGCCGCCATTGCCATTTCCCCGGTCAAGGTCATGCGTCTGCGCCCGCTGCTCGATCGCCTTGACTGGCTGTTCATGAATGCGGCCGAGGCAAACGCCCTTGCGCGACCGGGGGGTGAATCCGGCGAGGCCGACCGCCCGACCGCAGCGGATGACGAACTGGCGGCATTGTGCGGCCTCGGCCTGAAAGGGGGCACGATCAGCCGCGGTCCGCAGCCGCTCAGCGCGTTCAACGGCCAGCAGATGATAAACGCCAAACCACCGCCGCTGCCCGACCTTGCCGATGTCACCGGCGCCGGCGACGCCCTGGCCGCCGGCTTCATCGATGCCTATCTCACCGGTGCGCCACTGTCCGAATGCACACGCCGCGGCATGGCCCTGGCGCGCCTCACCCTTGGCGTGCGCGGCCCGGTCGTTGCCGATCTGACCCGCCAGCGGCTCGACGAGGCCGTAGAGGCCACACCGCAACCGGATATGTGAAGCGCCAGCGCATACAGCCGCACCGCCCGGCGGTCAGCCTTTCCGTCCGCCCGGCTTGCGCCTTGCCTTTCGCCTGGCCTTCATGGCATGGGCGAACCCCCTGCCCTCAAGCCAACGGATTTGTCATGGCCGCACACAATTTTACGATGACCGCCGAGGTTGGTGACGCGCTCGCCGCCGGCAAGCCGGTGGTGGCGCTCGAATCGACCATCATCACGCATGGCATGCCCTGGCCCGGCAACCGCGACATGGCGCTCAAGGTCGAAGCAACAATCCGCGAGGCCGGCGCCGTACCGGCGACCATCGCCGTCATCGATGGTCAGTTGCATGTCGGCCTGAGAGAAGAGCAGATCACCGCTCTGGCGCGCACCGAAGACGCCATGAAGCTCTCGCGCGCCGATCTCGCCTTTGCCATCGCCGAGGGCCGCACCGGCGCCACCACCGTCGCCGCCACGATGATTGCCGCGCATCTTGCCGGTATTGCGGTCTTTGCCACCGGCGGCATAGGCGGCGTGCATCGCGGCGCCGAGCACAGCTTCGATGTCTCCGCCGATCTCGATGAACTGGCGCGCACGCCGGTAATCGTCGTCTCGGCCGGCGCCAAGGCGATTCTCGATATCGAGAAAACGCTGGAAGTGCTTGAGACTCTTGGCGTTCCGGTCATCGCCTATGGTCAGGACAGCATGCCGGCTTTCTGGTCGCGCAGTGCTGGCCTGCCGGCGCCGCTGCGCCTGGACAACGCCGCCGCCATCGCCCGGTTCGAGCGCGCCCGGCGCACTCTCGGAAACCATGGCGGCCTGCTGGTCGCCAATCCGCTGCCCGCTGAAAACGAGATCGCCCGCGAGCGCATGGAAGACTACATCGCCGCGGCCCTGGCCGACGCCAGCGCCGAAGACATCGGCGGCAAGCAGGTCACACCCTTTCTGCTCGATCGGATCTTTCAGCTCTCGGGCGGCGCCAGTCTCGATGCCAACATCGCCCTGGTCATCAACAATGCCCGCCTCGCTGCTGAAATCGCCATCGAACTGGCCGATTGAGCAGGACCGATGGTCGAAAGGCGCCGGGCCCGTCGCAGCCGGCGGCCTGACGCAAACCCTCGCGAAAGACAGGCAGGAAAAGCCCGGGCGGCAAACCGTCCGGGCTGTATCGGCGAGAAAGGCGTTCTGGCTCTAGCTGAGCGGCACGATCCTGATCTCGACGCGCCGGTTGGCGGCGCGGCCTGCTTCGCTGCCATTGTCGGCAATCGGCTGCGATTCGCCTGCCCCGCGCACGTAAAAGCGCTGCGGATTGTTGCCCTGGCTGACCAGATACTGGAACACCGACTGCGCCCGGCGCTGCGACAGGCCAAGATTGTAGCTGTCCGAGCCGGTTGAATCCGTGTGGCCGGTGACATCGACCAGCGACTGGTTGAACTTCTTGAGCACCAGCGCCACCGAGTTCAGCGTGTTGTAGAACTGCGGCTTCACGTCCGACTCATCGGTATCGAAGGTGATGTTCGACGGCATGTTGAGCACGATCGAATTGCCGACACGCGTCACCGACACGCCGCTGCCCTGCAATTGCGCCCGCAGCTCATTCTCCTGGCGATCCATGTAATTGCCGACGGCACCGCCGGCCAGCGCGCCGATACCGGCGCCGATCAGCGCATTGCGGCGATCATCGCCGCCGGCCAGCGTACCGAGCCCGGCACCCGCCAGCGCGCCGAGCGTCGCGCCGCCGGCCGTGTTGGAGATTTTCTGCTGACCGGTATAGGGATCGGTCGTGCAGGCGGCAAGAAAGATGGTCGTGACGGCCACCGTGGCAAGTTTCAGTTTCATCGGACTGTGTCCCCTCAAATGGAATCGCTGGCGATTGTAAAATCAATTGCGGCAGCATTGGGTTCTTGATGCGGCGCTGCAAGGCGCCGCTGCGAGCCTGGCGGGATCACTCCTCCCCCTCCAGCATTTCCTTCACCGCGATCGCCAGTTGCTTGAGCGAGAACGGCTTGGGCAAAAAGCCGAATTTGGCGTCCTCGGGCAGGTTTTTCGCGAAGGCGTCCTCGGCATAGCCGGACACGAAGATGAACTTCATGTCCGGATAATCCTTGCGCAATTCGCGCAACAGGGTCGGGCCGTCCATTTCCGGCATCACCACGTCGGAGACCACGATATCGATGGCGCCGTCAAGTTCCGCCAGAACCTCCAGAGCCTCGACGCCATTCTCGGCCTCGTGCACGACATAGCCGCGCGCCTCCAGCATCCGCTTGCCGCCGCGCCGCACCGCCTCTTCATCCTCGACAAGCAGCACCACCGCAGACCCGCCGGTCAGATCGCCCGGCTCCGTCGCCGCTTTGGCCGCGCCGCCCGGCGATGCCGCGCCCCTGCCCGCGCTCTCGCCATTTGCCACGGCCATGGCGGCATCAGCGCTGCCGGACCGCTGCGTGCCGTCGGCCTCGCCGTCGCCCGCCTCGTCGATGTGGCGCGGCAGGAAGATGCGGAATACCGTGCCCTCGCCCACATTGGATTCGGGGAAGATGTAGCCGCCGGACTGCTTGACGATGCCGTAGACCATCGACAGTCCGAGACCGGTGCCCTTGCCCACCTCCTTGGTGGTGAAAAACGGCTCGAAAATCTTCTCGAGGACATCGGGGGCAATACCGGTGCCTTCGTCCTGCACCTCGATCAGCACGAAATCCCCCGGTTCCATGCCGCGGTAATTGAGCGCCTCGCTCTCCGCCCTGTCGACATTGCGGGTCCGCACCGTGATCGTCCCGCCTTCCGGCATGGCATCGCGGGCATTGACGGCCAGGTTGATCAGCACCTGCTCGAACTGACCCAGATCGGTCTTCACCGGCCACAGATCGCGCCCGAATTCGAGCGCCAGCTTGACATGCGTCCCGGTCAGCCGGTCGATCAGCATGCGCAGATCGCCGATCACGTCGGTCATCGACAACACGGTCGGCCGCATTGTCTGCTTGCGCGAAAAGGCCAGGAGCTGGCGCACCAGAACCGCGGCGCGGTTGGCATTGCGCTTGATCTCCATCAGATCGGCGAAGCTGGCATCCGATGGCCGCAGCGACAGCAGGAGATGATCGGCCGACAAGAGGATGGCCGTCAGCACATTGTTGAAGTCGTGCGCAATGCCGCCGGCCAGCGTGCCGACAGCATTCATCTTCTGGGTCTGCGCCATCTGCGCCTCGAGCGCCTTCTGCTCGGTGGTCTCGACCGCATAGATGATCGCCGTCTCTTCCGGTGTCTCCTCGTTGTGATCGATCACCGCATTGACGTAATAGCGAAAATGCCGCTCGTCGCTGGCCGGATCACGGCCATCGATCGGGGCGATCTTGCCTTGCTTGTCCGCTGCCTGCGCCAGCGCCTCACGGAACGACGGACGGTCGCCGTCGCGCAAAACGTTTTCAAACAGGACACCGCGATCGAGATCGTCGCGCCCGACGACACCCGAGAACATCTGCAGGAAGGGGCCGTTGGTGCGCAGGATCCGCCCGCCGCCATCCACAGAGGCGATGGCCATCGGCGTGTTGTTGAAGAACCGCGTGAACCGCATCTCAGCATGCGCTGCATCAAGCCGGTTCTCGCCTTCCTCGCGCGAGATGACGATCGTCCGGCTCTCGCCCGGCGCGCCGTCACGCGCTGCGGTGACGCGATGGATCATCCGCACCGGAAGGCTCTGGCCGTTGGCCTTGAGAAGATCGAGATCAAGCTGCGCCGTCCGGTTCAGCCCCGGCTCGGCCTGCACCGATTCGATCAGCGCCATGCCCGAGCCCGCCACCAGATCGCGCAGCATCACCTTGCCAGGCGCAAACGCCGTCAGGTCGATGCCCAGCCAGTCGGCGAGCGTGGCATTGATATAGGCGATGCCGCCGTCCCGGTCCGCCGAGAAAAAGCCGACCGGCGCATGATCGAGATAGTCGATGGCGTGCTGCAGTTCCTTGAACACCAGCTCCTGTTCGGTGCGTTCGCCGGTAATGTCGGACAATTGCCATCCCAGCAGGGATTCCCCGCCTTCCGGATTGGGAAATGGCCGCCCGCGCAACCGGTACCAGGCCGGCCGCCCCTGGCCACCGCCGGCAAGCGGCTGCACCATGCGGAACTCTTCCTGGCCCGATCCGCCGGCCCGCATCGCATTGGCCAGCCGGTACACCGCTTCCGACGAGTCCTTGAACCGCGCCAGCAGCGCCTCCACCGACTGCACGTCGGTGTTTTTCGTCTGGCCGGTCAAGGCGCCATAGGCCGCATTGGCGTAGATCACCCGGTCACGGCTGTCGGTGACCAGGACACCTTCCGTGTGCGAATCCATGAAGGCGCGCGCCAGTGGATCGCTCTGGGATTTCGGCGTGATGGCGATGAACCCGATGACCATCGACACCAGGAAGAAGATGCCGATCACGGCGAGCGCGCCGAGAATGGCCAGCATCATCTCATTGTCGAGCCGATCCTGAAACAGGAAGAAGAAGATCGACGTACCGATCATGATCGCGGCCAGCAAAAGCAGGCGCAGGATCGAGCGCGGCTTCGTGCCCCGGTCGACCAGCGGTGTTATCGGCCCGGGACTTGGCGTCGTCTCGTTCATTCTGCGGCTTGCCCTGTCAATCCAATGGTGGGATTCGAATCATATTCCTGAACCCGGTGGTAGCGCAAACAGCCCTTCACAAACACATGTGGACAGCTCTGCCGCCTCATTTCCCAATAACGGCGGCCGCAGAGACCATAAAAAAAGGCCAATTCAAGGCAAATCGTGACGAAATCGTTAAGCTGTGGCCCCGTAACCCTTGCCGCCTGCGTCAAAAAATGTGTCAATACCGTCACAGGGGCAAAAAGGGTCGGGTTGTGGCCGGGTGACATGTGTCACGCGACGGCAATCCAATAACCTGGGGAGAGATGCACGGTGCTGGAACAATTTGGCGGCGAGCAGGCAATCAGCTTCGCTCTGGCGGTCGGGGCAGTGGCCATCGGTCTGCTGGTGCTCGTAATCGTTCTGCGACTGATACGGGCTCGTTCGAATTCGACGTTCATTCGCGGCGGCAACAATCGCAAGCCACGCCTTGCCGTCCTGGACGCCGCAGCGGTCGATACGCGCCGCCGGCTTGTTCTCGTGCGCCGCGACAGGGTTGAACATCTGATCCTGATCGGCGGCCCGACAGATGTCGTCATCGAAAGCGGCATTTCGATCGCCGCGCCGGGGGCCCACCTTGCCCCGACAAATGGCGATGGACCTCTCGCCACCCGTCCCTCGTCGGGAGAAAGCCTCACGGCACGCGCGCAGGCCATGGCGCAGCCGGCACGGCAGCCCCAGCCCCAGCCCCAGCCCCAGACCCAGCCAAAGCAGCAACCCCGGCCGCATACCCATGAACGTCCGGCGGCCCATGCCCAATCGGCAGACCTTGCCCAGTCTTCAGAAAGAGCGGAACCGCTGCAGCCTGTCTTCCCGCCGAAAATGCCGGCGGCAGCCACGCTGGAAGCCTGGCCGGACGACGAGCAGACCCGCTCGGCGCCGCAGCAGGCCCGCCCTGCCCCGGTCCCAGTGCAGACTTCAGTGCAGAGCGCTCCTCAGAGCGTGCCGCAGCCAGAAGTCGAGGCGGAGGCAAAGCCGTCCGATTCGCGCTGGGGAGACACTCCGGAACCGGCGCCGCAACCTGCGCGCGCCGCCGCCCCGACCCGGGATTTCCTGCACCCCGCCGCGCCGACGGTTCAGCTGCGCTCACACCAGTTTCGCCAGGAAAGCGCCGCTGCGAGAGAAGCCGAAAGGCAGCGCGCCAATAGCGCCATCGCCGGACAATACGCCGTGCTGCACAATTCATCAGGCGCGCCCGCGGCCACGAAGGCCACTGACCAACGCTGGCAGCAGCCGCACCCCGCGCCAGATGCTGCACAGGGCTTCGCACCGCAGGCTTATCCGGCACCGGTCCAGCAGGCAGCGTCCCAGCCGCACGGCATGACCCAACAGGATCTCGACGACCGGCAACTCGCAGAGGATTTCGCCGCAAGCATGGCCGAGGCCGAGGCGGCGCAGGCGCACGCAGATCAGCAGGGCCATTCACCCGCATCCGAGCAGGGCCGGCACGCTGCACAAGCGCCGAGCACGGCCGAATTTGCCTCCATTCTCGAACGAGAGCTCGCCGAGGAAATTAGCCAGGACGGCCATGAGCAACAGGCGGCCCGCGATCAGCATCAGCAATATCCGGCGCCCGTCCACTACGCCCAGAATTCCGCTCCGGTCCAGCATGCGCAAACCCCGCAACTTGCGGCGGTCTCAGGCTCGCAATTCAGCCAGGTGCCGGCCACAGCGGAACGCAACCTGCCGAACTCCCGGTTCGATCAATCCTTCCCGACCGCCGACTTCACAACGGTTGCACCCGCCAACGATCATCGCCGGGACATGTCGGCACGCCCCACGCCGCTGCGCCCGAACCGGGCACCAGAACGTCGCTCGGAGCGCCCGCAGGATCGTCTGGAAGAGGAAATGAGCCGCCTGTTGGGCGATCTCGCCCGCCATTCCTGAACAGGAATGCGGCCCGAGCCTGACACCGGCTCGAGACAATCATCCGCCGCCGATCTGCCAATGCAGTTCGGCGGCGGTTTTGTGTGTGCAGTGCGATGCACAGATCGAGCCGGCACAGCTGCTCCGCACGAGCGCGCAGCCGTAAGGATGCATTCCGCAAGACTGATCTGATCAGGTGGGGTGAGAACTGCGAGGGCAAGCCGCCAAGAGACAAGCCGTTGCCTGAAAACGCCGTCGCGAAGGGGCGTATTGATCGAACATCAAATCAAGGCAAGCCAAACGCCATCCATGGCGTCGGACGAAACCGCATTATTCGTCGCGGTAAACCTTTTCCCGCCGCTCGTGACGCTCCTGCGCCTCGATCGACAAGGTTGCGATTGGTCGCGCGTCCAGCCGCTTCAGGCTGATCGGTTCGCCGGTTTCCTCGCAGTAACCATAGGTGCCCTCGTCGATCCGCGACAATGCCGCATCGATCTTCGAAATCAACTTGCGCTGGCGGTCACGCGCCCGCAATTCGATCGCCCGGTCACTTTCCGATGAGGCCCGATCGGCGATATCGGGATGATTGGCGCTTTCTTCCTGCAGATGATCCAGGGTCTCGCGCGCCTCGGCGAGAATATCGTTTTTCCATGCAATCAATTTCGCCCGGAAATAGGCGCGTTGCTTGAAATTCATGAAGTCCTCCTTGTCAGAAGGAACATAAGAGGAAAAATCGATTTCTTCACACATAGCGATTCCTCCGCTACTGACAGTGCGCGTGGTGTATAGCGATACGAACCCGTTGAAACAAGCCTTAAACGCCGGCGCGCGAGAGTTTTAAGCAGTTTTCCGTTTTCGGCTAATCTGTTGAAGATTATGACGATCCCGGTGCATGCAGGGGTGACAAGCATCCTTGCTGGCGTGCATAAACAGGCAAGCTGACGCCAATCTGGTGCGCCGGCAGCGAGCGCCGACGTTACGTGGCAACCGCTTGCGACCAAGGATTGAGAAGGCGGACCGGCAAGGGGCGGCGCAGGCGGAATGCAACAGATGAGCGAAAACGACAAGACTCTGACCATCGGCCTCCTGCGCCATGCCCACGCCGGCTGGTCGCTGCCCGGCCAGCGCGATTTCGATCGCACCCTCAACGCGGAAGGCCGCGCCGAGGCGCAACGACTGGCAGCGCGCCTCGCAGACCACGCCTTTCGGCCCTCGCATGTCTATTGTTCGCCGGCGGCCCGTTGCGTCGAGACGTTCGAGCTTGTTCGCAGTGCCCTTCCAGCCAATGCCGAGATCATCTTCCATCCGCCGCTGTATTCCAGTTCCAGTGACACCTATCTCGATCTTCTCGACACGCATGCCGGACCCGGCAGTGCCGCAAGCGCGATCCTCTTGATCGGCCACAACCCGATGATCGGCGAAACAGCCGAAGCACTGTTCAGCCGCGACGACACATCCGCGCGCCAGGCGCTCGAAACGGGATTTCCGACCGCCGGACTGCTGCTCGCCGCATGCCCGCTCTCGGCGACCGGCATTCGCGGCACGGCCACGCTTTCAGCCTTTCTCACGCCGTCAAACTCCTGAGGACAGAACTTCGCCACCGGCGCATTCTGCCGGCCGCCTCGGCCACCCGCCTTTGGCATTGCCCGCACCCGAACCTATATGAGAATCTGTTCCAGACGGAGTTCCACGACGCGTGCCCCCATCGATTACCAGCCTGTCCGACGAAGCCCGCATCGCGCTCGGCACTCTTGGTGAACGCGCCGGCGGCATCTTCAATGCGCCATCGCTACGGCTTGGCGTGACCGGCCTGTCGCGCGCCGGCAAGACCATCTTCATCACCTCGCTGGTGCACAACCTGATCCACGGCGGGCGCCTGCCGATGTTCGAAGCCGCCTGGGAAGGCCGCCTGTCGAAAGCCTATCTGCAACCGCAGCCCGATGATGCGGTGCCGCGCTTTCAATACGAAGACCACATCGCCCGGCTGGTCACCGATCGTCTCTGGCCAGCATCCACGCGCGCCATTTCGGAACTCCGGCTGGTCCTCGAGTTCGAATCGGCCAGCGGCTGGGGCCGTCTGTTTTCCGGCGGCAAGCTGAATCTCGACATCGTCGACTATCCCGGCGAATGGCTGCTCGATCTGCCGCTGCTCAGCCAGGATTACCGCAGCTTTTCCGAACGCGCCGTTGCCCTGGCGCGCTCGCCGGCGCGCAGCGATCTGTCCGGCGCGTGGCTGGCTCAAGCGGGCGAGATTGCCGCCCACGCAGACGCCAGCGAGGAAAAGGCGCGAGCCCTCGCCGGCGCATTCACCAGCTATCTCGCCGCTTGCAAGGCCGATTCGCGGGCCCTGTCGACCCTGCCCCCGGGTCGTTTCCTCATGCCCGGGGATCTGGAGGGATCGCCGGCGCTGACCTTTGCGCCGCTGCCCGACCTGCCCGATGGCCGCGCGCCCTCCGGCAGCTTTCAGGCGATGATGGAGCGCCGCTTCGAGAGCTACAAGACCGCCGTCGTCAAGCCGTTCTTCCGCGATCACATTGCCCGCCTCGACCGGCAGATCGTCCTGATCGACGCCATGCAGGCGATGAATGCCGGCCGCGATGCGGTGATCGATCTCGAGCGCGCCCTCGGCGAAGTTCTCGAATGTTTCCGCCCCGGCCGCGCGAACCCGATCACGCGCCTGTTTGCGCACCGGATCGACAAGGTTCTCGTCGCCGCGACCAAGGCCGACCACCTGCATCACGAAAGCCATGACCGGCTCGAGGCGCTGGTGCGCCGCCTGGTCGAGCGCGCCGCGCAGCGTATTGGCGCCTCCGGCGCCGGTTTCGAGGTGATGGCCATGGCCGCCGTGCGCGCCACGCGTGAAGCGCGCGGCGAAAGCGACGGCGAGACCCTGCCCTTGATCGTCGGCACGCCGCTCGCCGGCGAGACCATCACCGGCCAGACCTTCGATGGCGCGACGAAAACAGCGATATTTCCCGGGGACTTGCCGACCGATCCGGATTCATTTTTCCAACAGCTTGAATCATCCTCTCAAGCCAGCATTCCGCCGATCAACATCGTTCGCTTCCGCCCGCCGCGCATCGAGACCGATGATCAGGGCGTGAAACTGTCCCTGCCGCACATCCGGCTGGATCGTGCCCTGCAATATCTTTTGGGAGACCGGCTCGAATGACCGCCGACCATGATCCTGCGAAACGGTCCGCCGCCGATGCGCCGCGCGCGCCGCGCGCCTTTGTCCCAACGGACGATGAAGCGCGGCAAACGGCGAGACCCGAAACCGCGCCGCCGCGCCGGCCGACGGTCGTGTCGGGGGCCGTCGCGCTGACCGAGGCCGAGGACGATCCCTTTCTGCGCGAGGCCCTGGAACTGCCGCCGGCCGCCCCGCGGCGCCGCCGCCGTCTGACGCCCGGCAAGATCCTGCTCTCCGCTCTCGGCCTGTTGCTCTCGCTCGCCATTGGTCTCTGGGTCGATCAATTGGTGCGCAGCCTGTTCGACCGTCTTCCCTGGCTCGGCTGGACCGCCCTTGGCCTTGCAGCCATTGCACTCATCGCCTTCATGCTGCTGCTCTGGCGCGAGATACGCGGTCTGATGCGCCTTGCCCGCGTCGCCGAACTGCGCGCCGAGGTTGACAGCGCCGAGGTTGACGGCGGCGGGCCGGTGACAGCCGCCGAGGCGCGCCGGTTAAGCCACCAGGTCAGCACCTTTCTCGGCAACCGGGCCCAGACGGCGCGCGGCCGGGCGGCGCTCAAGGCGCTCGACGGCGAAATCGTCGATGGTCCGCAATTGCTGGCCTTTGCCGAACGCGAACTCCTGGCGACGCTCGACCGCGAGGCGCGCAAACTCATCGTCAACGCCGCACGCCGCGTCTCGCTGGTGACCGCCATCAGCCCGCGCGCCAGCCTCGATATGCTCTATGTCGCCTGGGAGGCCCTGCGCCTGGTGCGCGCCATGGCCATCCTATACGGCGGACGCCCCGGCACGTTCGGCCTGTTGCGCCTGTTCCGCGACGTCATCGCCCATCTCGCCGTCACCGGCACGGTGGCCGCTGGCGACAGCATCCTGCAGCAGGCGATCGGCACCGGTGTCGCCGCCAAGCTGTCGGCCCGCCTCGGCGAAGGCGTCATCAACGGCCTGATGACAGCGCGCATCGGCATTTCGGCGATGGATCTGTGCCGGCCGATGCCCTTCAAGGCGCTGCGCCGGCCGCGCGTCAGCGAATTCTTCACCGACCTCAGTGCCTTCGCCGCAAAAAATTCGGGAACGAAATCCGCCCCCTAACGTCATCGATTGCAATTTTGGGACGCATGGACGATCCTCGGAGAGCAAGCCGTAACGCGCCGTTAACCATCGGCGCGGCATGATCCGGCTTCCTTTTTGTCTCGTACAGGTGTGCCCATGTTTGCACGTATCTCGTCAGTGCCGCTCGCCATGATCGCCGTTCTCGCCACGGCGCCCCTCGCCCCGGCCATGGCGGCCAGCGACGCGGTCTTTTTCAAAGCCGTTGCCGGCGAGTGGAAGGGACCGGGCGAGATCGTCGCGGGGAAATACAAGGGCACGCGCTTTTCCTGCAATCTCGAGGGCTTGCCGGAGTCCGGCAAGCGCGCCGGCATCTCACTCGACGGCAATTGCCGTGTCGGCGTGTTCTCCCAGAAAATGTCTGCGGTGATCACCCGCAAGGGGCGCTCTTATTCGGGCCGCTTTCTCGATGGCGCTGCCGGCGAAGGCCTTGATGTCGTCTCCGGTCGCATCAGCAGCGAGCAGGCCGTCGTCGCCATCAAGCGCAAGAAACTCGACGGCGCGATGGTCGCCAAGCTCCTCGACCCCGAAACACTGAACGTCTCGATCTCGGTCAAGGTCGGCGAAACCATGGTTCCGGTCATCGGCATGACCTTGAAGCGCTCGCAAGGGCGCGTTCAGACCGGTTCGCTGCGCTAGCGTCAGTCAGCGCCCGTCTCGTCACGCCACCAGCGTCCATCCGGCGTCAGTTGCTCTATCCCCTCGCTCGGCGCCTGCTGCGCCCAGGCATCGATGCTTTGCAGACCGACAATGGCATCAGGTGCGATGTCACTCAGCGGCACCATGACAAAGGCACGCTCGGTCATGCGCGGGTGCGGCACCGTCAACTGGTCGGTGTCCGAGCGGACATCGCCATGCAAAAGCACGTCGAGATCGATCGTGCGCGGCCCCCAGCGATCGCCGCGCACCCGGCCGAGCTGCCGTTCGGTCTCGAGACAGCAATCGAGCAATTGCTGCGCATCGAGCTCGGTTTCCACAAGCGCGCAGGCATTGAAGAACCACGCCTGGTCAGTCTTGCCCCAGGGCGGCGTACGGTAAAGCGGCGAGACCCGCACAACGGAGACATCGTCGCGCGCATCGAGCAGTTTCAGCGCCGCTGCCATGCGCTTGCGTGGCGCGCCGATGTTGCCGCCCAGCCCGATTGCCGCGATCGCCATGCCTTGATCAGCCTCCGGTCCGTTCGCTGACCACGGTCACTTCGGCATGATCGAGAATGCCGGCAATCGGCACATTCGGTTTGCGTATCGTGATCTCGGCAGTCTGCACCGGTGGAAATTCGCGCAATACGGCGAGACCGATATCCCTTGCAAGCGCCTCGATCAGGGCCCGCCGCTCACCGGTCACGGTTTTCTCCACGACCTTGAACACCGCGCCGTAATCGACCGTCGAATCCACATCGTCCTCGATCAGCGGCCGCTCCGAGCGAACCGTCAGCTCAGCATCGACGAAAAACCGCTGGCCAAGCTTTTCTTCGGCCTCGTACAGCCCGTGACGGGCGAAGAAGGCGCAATTGACCAGCTTGATGACATAGGTCTCAGACATTGTTTTCTCCCTCGCCACCCGACCGCGCCAGATGCGCCGCGATGACCGCATCCGCCATCTGTAACGCCTGCCGGTTGATCGCCGTTGCATGAACACGAAACACCGCCGCGCCCGCCAGCCGCAAAACGACACTCGATGCCGCCGTGCCGACATCGCGGTTTGCCGCCACCTCTTCGCCGGTCACGGCGCCGATGAAGCGTTTGCGCGAGGTGCCGGCCACCAACGGCAGACCATAGCGGTGAAGCGCCGCAAACCCGGCCATCACCTCGAGGTTCTCATTGACATCCTTGGCAAACCCGAAGCCCGGATCGAGCAGGATATGCCGCTGGTCAAGCCCGGCGCCGGCGGCGATCTCCAGCGAGCGGTCAAACCAGGCGAATTGATCGTCGATGGGATCGGCCAGTTTCTGCCGGTCGCGTCCATTGTGCATCAAAACGAGCCCGGCGCCCGCCTCGGCCGCCACCGCGGCGATCTCCGGGTCCTTCTGCGCGCCCCATACATCATTGATGATCGCGGCACCGGCTGTAAGCGCCTTTTGCGCGGTGTCGGCCCGGTAGGTATCGATCGAGAGCAGCACATCGTCCTGCCCGGCCAGCGCCTCGATCACCGGCAGAACCCGCCGTTGCTCTTCGGCAGCGGACACGGGATCGGCCCCCGGCCGCGTCGATTCACCGCCGATGTCGATGATCTTTGCGCCGGCCTTTACCATCTCACGCGCCGCGGCGATGGCCGCATCAGGCGTGGCGAGGCGCCCGCCGTCCGAGAACGAATCCGGCGTCACATTGACAATGCCCATGATCACGGACCGTGCCCCGACCTCGAGTTCCCGCTGGCCGGCGAGCGGCACGTTTCGGCAGTGGAAACATTCGGCTGTGGCAATGAACAAGTGGCGGCCCCGAAGCGTTGTGGTTAAGTGAGGGTCAATCGGATGCCTGTGGCGATCGCGACCCTTTTCGCGGTTCGTGTTGCATCAGCGGCGCCCATTGCGCAAGATCGAAAGTCTCATGGAGCGAAATGAATGAATCGCCTGGCACGGCCCGCACTGGCGGCGCTCCTAATCCTCGCTCCCGCACCCGCCAGCCACGGCGAGGTTCTGATTTCCAAGTCCTATCAGTATTTTAGCATTGGCGGCCGGACGGCAATGGAACTCGATGAGGAACTGGCGCGCCGGGGCCCGAGCACCAGCAATACGAACACCCGTCATCCCGGGGCCACGCAGATGACCTTCAAGGGAACCGTGAACTACAAGAGCACGGAGGGCGGCCGTTGCCGGATCGACAGTGCCGATATTTCTCTGCACACCAAGCTCATCCTGCCGCGCTGGCGCAACCGCAAGGGGGCAAGTCCCGACCTTGTGACAATCTGGGACGTGCTTTCGCGTGACATCAAGCGCCATGAGGAACGGCACGCCGAGATCGCCCGCCAATATGCGCGCAAGCTGGAAAAAGGCCTCATGGACCTGCCACCCCTCAAGGAATGCAGCGCCATGGAGGCCGCCGCCAACAAGCTGTCGGACAAGATCCTGGATCGTCACGACAGGGCGCAGGCGCGCTTTGACCGGGCGGAAGCGGCAAGCTTCTCACGCCGCATGGCGCGCATGCTCCGCTTTCGCAGCGAATCGCAGGACACCCCTTAGGAGCCGCACCCTGGACCCGAATGCGCGCGCGCCTTACGCCACTCCAAGCTTCTTTTGCAGATTGGTTGACGAGGTGGTGTACTGAAACACCACTTTTTCGCCCGGCGAAACGATACGCTTGACGGCTTGCGTCGCCAGCGCCGCTTCATGGAAGCCTGAAAGGATCAGCTTCAGCTTGCCCGGGTACCAGTTGATATCGCCAATCGCGAAAACGCCGGGAATGTTCGTCTCGAATTTTTCGGTGTCCACCTTGATCAGATTTTCGTGCAGATTGAGACCCCAGTCGGCAATCGGGCCGAGTTTCATGGTCAGCCCGAAGAACGGCAACAGGCGCGTGCACGCAATCTCGACGTCCCCGTCCGGACCCTTGACCAGCGCCGATTGAAGCACGCCGTCCGAGCCCGTCAGTCCCTTGACCTGGCCGATCTGGAAATCGAGCTTGCCCTCTTCCTGCATGGCGAACATCTTGTTGACGCTGTCGGGAGCGGCGCGGAACTCGGCGCGCCGGTGCACCAGCGTCACCGACCGTGCCACAGGCTGCAGATTGAGCGTCCAGTCAAGGGCCGAATCCCCGCCGCCGACGATCAGCAGATCCTGATCGCGAAATTCCTCCATGCGGCGCACGGAGTAGAACACGCTCTTGCCCTCATACGCCTCGATGCCCGGAACGGGCGGCCGCTTGGGCTGAAACGAGCCGCCACCGGCCGCGATCACCACTGCCGGCGCCAGAAACACCTCGTCATCGTCGGTGGTCACTTCGAAGCGGCCATCATCGAGCTTGCGGAAGCCGGTGATCATCCGGTTGAAATGAAACTCGGGCTTGAACGGTTCGATCTGCTCGAGCAGCCGATCGGTCAGTTGCTGGCCGGAAATCTCCGGCCAGGCGGGAATGTCGTAGATCGGCTTTTCCGGATAGAGTTCAGCGCACTGGCCGCCCGGCTTGTCGAGAATGTCGATCAGATGGCATTTGAGATCGTAAAGGCCCAGTTCAAAGACGGCGAACAGGCCAACCGGGCCGGCGCCGACAATCACCACATCGGTTTCGATCGGGCTTGTCATCTGTTTTCTCCGTAGATTCTGCAGGAAGGCGCAACCGGCCACCGCCTGTTAATGGAATGCCGCTCAGACGGCCTCGTTTCAGATCGCAGCCGGCGAAGGCATCGCCCGGCGGTCAGGCCTCACGCCTGGCGCTCGGGCACCCGCACGACAAGGCCGTCCAGCGCATCGGTCACCTTGATCTGACAGGACAGCCGAGAGGTCGGCCGCACGTCATAGGCAAAATCAAGCATGTCTTCTTCCATCGGCTCCGGCGCTCCGACAGTTTCGGCCCAGGCATCGTCGACATAGACATGGCAGGTCGCGCAGGCACAGGCGCCGCCACATTCGGCTTCGATGCCGGGGACCGACTGACGGATGCCATTTTCCATGACCGTCGAGCCATTTTCGGCATCGATGTCGAATTGCGTACCGTCGAACGCAATGATTGAAATTTTCGTCATAGTGAACTCTGCCTGCGCTTGGGGATGCTGTTGGCTGGTTAATTACACTCTCGCCGCCATGAAACAAGGTCGAAAACCACGCCTTCACCCCGCGCGCAGGGAAGGATTTTGCGGCGACGCTGACAAACCTTGTGCCGGTGCGCGATCAGTTCACCCCGGCGCACACCCTGCCACGGGCAGCGAACGAGCCGTCAGGATAGAGAACAGGATCGAGAATATGATGAGGCGTAAATCCATCCGCTCAGGATGGTCGTTGCCAGCCAGCGCGTGAAAGCAATCGGTCTGCGACGGGCGGGCTTCGTTGATGCAAGAGATCGTTGCAGCCCGGGCCCGGACACCGGCCTCAGCCTTAGCGGTCGAGGCCGAGAATGAAATTATCCGCCTCGATGGCAGCCTTGGTGAACGCGGCCAACGCCTTCTTGTCCGAGGGACGGGTCTCCAGCTTCTCCGCCGCGCGTGCCACATCGAACGCCCCGACCCCTTTCGCCGAGCCGCAGATCTTGTGCGCCAGGGCGGTGCGGGCCTCGCCGGCCAGTCCTGCAACTTCGCAGGTGGATTTGCGCAATTGCCGGGCGAACAACGCAAGCACCTCGCTTTCGAGATGCTTGTCGCCGCCGGTTTGCCGCGCCAGATGGACGAGATCGATTGGCCGATGGCCCGAAGGTCGTGCGGAACAGTCCGTTTGTGGAGCTGCAAATGCAATGTTCGGTTCCGACATTGCGCTTCCTTTCTGTGTCACAACGAGAATAGTGTGACCCCTGCCACGCTGACGCCTGGTAAATGCCGGACCATTGTGAGCGCAAGATTCTGAAAGGATGGTTAACGCTGTCTAAATATGGCGTTTCATTGGCATATTCTGAAAATATCACCTTTCTTTTAAAGCCGGGGATAACGCTTCGGCGCTACACCTGTCGGCCATAGAATTGTTAAACTCCAAGGCTTGTGGCACTAGTGGTGTTGATAAGATTGGATTTTTGCCGAATTTGCCGATGAAAGCGAATGCGAAAAATCAGCAAACTGTCCTGCCCGCCACCTGTCCATGATTGGGGCAGTTTGAAAAGCGGACAGAAAATAACGCGGCATCGGCAGCAATTGGCGAAGATCGACCCGGACGGACAGGGTGCGCAACGGCAACAGGGCCGGCAGGGGCATGAAGGCGAAGTATGATGAGTAACAAACCCGCAGACACGAGCCTTGACGAGAAAGCATTCGAAGCGCTGGAGGACGCGCTTCGGCTTGACGACGGCTCCCCGGCCAGCAGCGAACAGTATGAAGCGCAGGTCTCCCGCGCTGCGCGCGACCTCGCCAAAGCCAACGGGGAACCCGGCGGCCGCCGCGCTCGCAAGGCCAAGACGCCGCCGCCTTTCGCCCCCCCGGGCGCCCTCGCCCCGGCCAATGACGACGACCGCAAGACAACCGCTGCCCTGCTGCGCGCTTTCGAGATCCGCTCGAGCCGCGGCGCCATCCGCAATGCCACCGTGCTGTCGGTCATCTGGACCATTGGCTGCCTCGGCCTCGCCAACCTGATGTACGGCCCCGAGATCTGGCAGATCAGCAGCTTCGATGACATGCTTGCCATGCCCGCCTCCATTGCCTTCGCGGCGGCGATCATCGTTCCGATCCTGATCTTCTTTGCCTTTGCCACCATGATGGCACGCGCCCGCGAAATGCGTTCGGCTGCCCGCTCGATGGCCGAGGTGGCCCTGCGCCTCGCCGAACCGGAAGCCGTCGCCAGCGATCAGATCATCTCGGTCGGCCAGGCCGTCCGGCGTGAAGTCTCGGCGATGAACGAGGGGATCGAACGCACGATTGCCCGCGCCTCGGAGCTGGAAACCCTCGTGCATGCCGAGGTCAACGCCCTGGAACGCAGCTACTCGGATAACGAGCTGCGCGTGCGCACGCTTGTGCAGGAACTGGGCAGCGAGCGCGACGCGATCGTCACCCATGCCGAGCGCATCCGTGCATCCATCACCGGCGCGCACCAGCAGCTGCGCGACGATCTCAGCCATGCCGGCGAGGACATTGCCACGCGGCTTTCGACCTCCGGCGAAGCTGTGGCGCAGATGCTCAACACCCGCGCCACCCAGCTGCAGAGCCAGACAACCGAGTCCATTCAGGCGCTCGAGCATCTTGTCGGCAACAGCACCCAGACGCTGCTCAAGACACTGAAAGTGTCGGGCCAGGAATTCTCCGACGAGTTCGACACCCGCATCGAAGTGCTGCGCGCTCAGCTCGACCATCGCGGCCGTGCGCTGCTCAGTGAATTCGAAACCCGTGCATCGACGCTCGACAGCAACACCGAAAAGCTCAACGCCGCCCTGTCCGATCGCGTCCGCGAGCTCAACGAGACCCTGCTCGCCCGTACCCGTGACATTTCCGAGAGCATCGGCATCGGCCAGCAGGCCATCACCTCGGGTCTGGAAGACACGCTGGAAACGCTCAATGCCTCGCTCGACGCGCGCGGCGCAGCCTTCCGGCAGGCCCTCAAGTCCAGCACCGACGATGCCATCATGGATCTCGACCTGCGCTCCGGCTTCGTCGAGGAGAAGCTGCTCACGTCGGTCTCCAGCCTCAATTCGGCGTTCGACGCCCGTATTTCCGAGTTCACCGAGGCGTTCGACAGCCGCGCCGGAACGCTCGATACCAAGCTCAGCGAAAGCCTGGAACGCATCGACAACACGCTTGGCGGTTCAAGCAGCGCCATCGACGGCATTCTCGCCACCAGTCTCGAACGCCTCAGCGCCGCTTTTGCCGAGAACACCTCGAAGATCGGCGCCACGATCAACGATGCCTCCGAGCATGCCATCGAGACCCTTGGCAATCGCACCGCGGCTCTCGAGGAATCCGCGACGGCCTCCGCCAATCGTCTGGAAAAGATCGCCGGCATCACCTCGCAGTCGATCGATGCCGCTATCGCCTCGGCCGAATCCCGTGTCGAAGCGGCCCTTTCGTCGCGCTCCGGTGCCCTGTTCGGCAAGTTGCGCGAAGCCACCGAGGATCTGCGCTCCGATCTCGACATTCGCATCGGCACATTGAACTCGACCCTCGATGAAAAGACCGAGGCGCTGACCGGCGGTTTCGACGAGCGCGCCGGCCGCTTGCAGAGCAGCCTCGACAACGCCACCATCCGCCTCAACAGCGAGCTCGACGAGCGCGCCCAACGGTTGCAAAACAGCATCGACGGGGCCACCGTCCGCCTCAACAGCGATTTCGACGAACGCGCCGAGCGGCTGCACAGCAGCCTCGACGGCGCCACCACCCGCTTCAACAGCGATTTCGATGAACGCGCCGAGCGGCTTAACAGCAACCTCGACGGTGCCTCCGAGCGCCTCAACAGCGGCATCGACAGCCGCGTCGAGGCTCTCGAGAGTGGCCTGGAAGCGGCCGCCGAGCGGATCATTGGGGGTCTGGACAGCCGCACCAGCACGCTGCAGTCGGGCATCGAGACGGCCACCGAGCACCTTCATTCCGGCATCGACAAGGCCACCGAGCATCTGCACACCGGCATTGACGAGCGCGCCACGGCCTTCCGTGACAGCATCAACCAGGCGAGCGGCGTGTTCACCGATGGTCTTGACCAGCGCACCGGCCGCATCCGCTCGGACATCGAGGAAGCCACCGAGCGTCTGCACACCCTGCTTGATGATCAGACCGGAAAGCTCTCGCAGGCCAGCGAGACCGCCGCACAGCGGTTCGACGAGACCTTCGAGAAGGGCAATGGCCGTATCGAAGAGCGCCTGAGCACCATGAACCTGATGCTTGGCCAGGGCCTCGAGACCGTCAGCAAGACGATCGAGGGTTCCGCCTCCGGCCTTGCCGCCAAGCTGCGCGAAACGGTCAGCCAGGCCGCGATCGAGCTCGACACCGAAGCACTCAAGGCCGGCGAGACCCTGGAAAACGTCTCCGCCAGCTTTGCCGAGCGCCTCGATGCGCAGAGCAACGAATTCATGGACCGCCTCGGCCAGCACATCGAGGAGCGCACCGCCGGGCTGACCGCCAAGGCCGACGACGTCGCCCGCGACGTGGCGGCCAGCGCCGATGCGCTGAAGCAGGAAGCCGCCCGCATGGGTGAAATCGCCACCGGCGTCGGCCTGACGGTCACCGAGCAGGCCGCCTCGATCGGCCAGCTGTTCAGCGACAGCGAACAGCAGCTCTCCGAGCAGGCAAGCCGCATCTCGTCGCTGATCAGCAGCGAGACCGGCGCGGCCGCCATCCGCATCGGCGAGACCGCCGAGAGCCTCGCCAGCACGCTCGATGCCAAGACCCGCGCCCTCGCCGCCCGACTGGCAGAGGTCGGATTGTCGCTCGAAGGTGCCGCCGACAGCATTTCCGGACGCCTCGAGGAGCGCACCGAGGCTCTTGCCTCGCGTCTGGTCGAAGCCGGCATCACGTTCGATGGCACCACCGATGCGATCACCTCGAAACTGGACGAGCGGACGGCAGCGCTTGCCGCACGCCTGTCGGAAGCCGGAATTTCGCTTGAAGCAACCGGCGACGCCTTGAGCGACAAGCTCACCGAAAAGACCGACGCCTTTGCCGCGCGCCTCGCCGAAGCCGGGATGACGCTGGAAAGCACCAGTGATGCGGTGACGGGTCGCTTCTCCGACTCCACCGAAGCGCTGGCCGCGCGGCTGGCTGATGCCGGGAGCCATCTTGAAACGACGGGTGATGCCGTCAGCAGCCGCTTTGCCGAGCGCGCCGAAGCGATTGCGGCACGTCTGGCGGAAGCCGGGATCAGCCTGGAGAACACCGGCGAGACGGTTGCCGGCCGCTTTGACGAACGCACCGAAGCCCTGGCTGCACGGCTTGCCGAAGCCGGCATGACGCTTGAAAACACCGGCGATACGGTTGCCGGCCGGTTTGACGAGCGGGCCGAAGCCATCGCCGCTCGCCTCAATGAGGCGGGCATCTTGATCGGCAACACCGGGGATGCGATCACCGACAAGCTCTCCGAACAGACGGACGCCTTTGCGGCCCGCCTGGCGGAAGCCGGACTTACCCTCGAATCCACCGGAACGGCCATTGCCGGAAAACTGTCCGAGCAGACCGGTGCACTCGCCGCGCACATGGCGGAGGCCGGCACTGCGCTGGAATCCACCGCCAGCGCGATCGGCAGCCGGCTTGACGAGAAGACCGGCGGAATTCTCAAATCCCTGGAAACGGCAGAGCAGGCGATCGACGTCCGTGCCGTCGCGGTCAGCTCGACGATCGACGACCGCACCCGCGAGCTCAACTCGATGCTGGCCAGCCGCTCGACAGAGCTCTCGCGCGTCATCGACGACGAGGTACGGCCGCTGATCGACCGCTACTCGGAAGACGGCGAGAATTTCTCGCGCAAGATTGTCGAGGTCACCCGCGAGGGCACCGAACGTCTGCAGGCGGAAAACGCCACGCTGATCGAAGCCCTGACGAGCCGCACCAGCGAAACCCTCTCGGCCATCGAGTCCGCCAAGCGCGGCCTTGTCGAAAATGTCGAGGAATTGCTCGCCCGCTTGTCCGAAAGCAACGAGGGCATTTCCGGCCTGGTCGCCACCGCAAGCGGTTCGATCGCGGAAGCCACCGGCAATCTCTCCGAGATCTCGCAGAGCTTCGAGGCATCGACCCAGAAGGCCACCGATGTCATTTCCACCTCGGGCCGCCTGCTCGACGGCAAGGTCGAGCGTCTCAACGACATCTCAAGCCATACCCTCTCGCAGATCGGCCAGATCGCCGGACGCTTCGAGGAGCATTCGAAGGTGCTCGCCTCGGCCACCGATCTGCTTGGCGCGGCGCAATCGAACCTTGCCTCGACTCTCGAGGAGCGCCAGCAGGCCCTGCAGGAACTCTCGGTGGGCCTCGTCGGCCGTTCCGAGGAAATCGAGAAGGTCATGCATTCGCTTGAAAGCGTTGTCGCCAATGCCTTCACCGAGGCCGATGAACTGGCGCGCCGTACCGCCGGCAAACTGGAAACAAGCTTGCGCACCGCCGCCGCCGAGGCTGGCAAGGCGCTGCACCAGACCGAGGAAGAGGCTGATCAGGCCGCCGCGCGTGTTCGCGAAGCGATCCAGTCCGCCGTCGGGGACGCCGCGACGCGCTTTGCCGAGGCCACGCAGGAGATCCGCGACGCCGCCGGCGAAATGCGCAAGGAACTGGCTGATACCCGCGCCGACCTCAAGAAGGGCGCCTTCGACCTGCCGGAAGAAACCCGCGAAAGCGCCGCTGCCATGCGCCGCGCGGTCGGGGATCAGATCAAGGCCCTGCAGGATCTTTCCGCCCTTGTCGGTGAGACGGCACGCCGCAATGAGGTGACCGAAAGGGCTGCGCCGCAACGGCCGAGCCAGCCCGCGCCGGCCCCCGTTGCTCCGTCGCAGCCTGCCGCCAGCAGGCCGGCACCGGCGGCGCCGACACCCGCGCCACAAGCCACCACCGCCGAGATGGTCCGCAAGACCGTGCTGTCGGCAACGGCCCAGGCCGGTGACGTCAAGGCTCCCTCAAGGGGTACGGCCCAGGCCCCGGCTGCAAACAAGCCGGCAGCCCCGGCTTCGGCCCCGGCCGCCCCGGCCGCAACAACGGCGACGCCGCCGCTGCGCGGCAGCCTTGCCGCCACCGCCAATGCCACGGCGACGCCTGCCTCTCCCGCCCGCAAGCCGCAGGCTGAACGGCAGGAGCCGGGCAATTCCGGCGGGTCGAGCTGGGTCGGCGATCTTCTGCGCGGTGCCAGCAAGGAAGAGCAGCGCGCATCGGCAGCCCCGCAGCAGCGTCAGGCGCCGCCGCAGCGCAATCCGCGCCATGTCGTCGAATCGCTGAATTCGCTGTCCGTCGACATTGCCCGCGCCATCGACCACGACGCCTCGGTCGACCTGTGGCGCCGCTATCAGCGCGGCGAACGCGACGTCTTCACCCGCCGGCTGTACACCCTGAAGGGCCAGCAGACCTTCGACGAAATCAAGACGAAATACACCCGCGAACCGGAATTCCGGGCCGCCGTTGATCGTTACATCGCCGATTTCGAGAAGCTGTTGTCGGATGTCTCGCGCAACGACCGCGACAATGTCGTGACGCAGACCTATCTGACCTCAGATACCGGCAAGGTCTACACCATGCTGGCGCATGCCAGCGGCCGCTTCGAAGAAAAATGACCTGAAGGTCCGAATGCGCAATCCATGAAAAACCCCGCCTCGCAGCGGGGTTTTTTGTTTGCACCGTAGCATTGAGGGTCTTTACTACCGCCGCCCGTCCTCAGCGGAACCGGCTGAGCGACCAGGACACCAGATCCTCGGTGACCGCCTCGAAGGCCGCATCGAGCGCCGCGACATAGGCGACATTGCCGCTGCCGATCACCGGCGAGCTGGCCTCGAAGATGCGCGCCGCAATCACCGTGCCGTTGCGGTCATTGATGATCTTGGTCGAAATCTCCACATGCGCCGTCTCGGCCACATCGACGCGGATCTCGAAGGCGCGGATCGATGTGGCGATCTGGTAGTCGATCGCCAGCCCCTCGCCCGGACGTCCGACGCCGCCAACGCGGCCTGAATTCTCATAGGCCTGCACCAGCTTGGCCTGGACGATCTTCGGCAGGCGGTCGGCCCATTGCGAATCCGCCAGATATTGCACCGAGGCCGGGGTCGGCTTGATGGCGATGCTCTCGCTGTCGAGCACTTTCAGTGCCAGCGGCTCGACGACCAGGATCTGCCGGCGCGGCGCGGCGCGGCCCTTGACGACGGGCGCGCTCGACAACTCGTAGGTATCGGGCGGCGTCTTGCCCAGGCCCGCCAGACTGCCGCAGCCAGCCAGCAGCGCACTCAGCCCGATTGTCAGCAAAAATCCTGCCCGCATGGTGTGGGATCCCCCTTCCGGCCGCATATCCGCCGGATCAATCCACTCTGTCTTGCTTGCATCGCCGTGCGGAGTCAACGCCGGAAACCCAGCGCTGCGAACTCAGCGCCGTGTGCGCCCGTCATACTGCTTGACCGTGTCGCCGCCGAACAGGATCCGCTGCGGATCACTCTCGATGCTGGAGATGCTGCGTTCGATCCGCTCGATCGAGCGACGCGCATCGCGCACCAGCGCTTCCACATCGTTCAGCCCGGACGAGGAAAAACGTTGCAGATTGTCGGCAATCGGCGTGATCCGGGCATTGAGATTGTCGGCCACCGACCGGAAGGATTGCAGCGTCGCGCGCGCATCCGCCATCAGGCTCGACGAATCGTCGCTGCCCAGCAGGCTGTCGAGCTTGGCCAACACGCCATCGACCCGCGTCGAAGCGGCGTTGAGGCGATTGGCGATCTGCTTGACGTCGGTGACGATCTGATCGTAATCGGCATTGCGATCGCTGAAGGTCTTGGCCACCGAGCGCGCATCCGACAGGGTCTGGCGCGCATCGGCACTGGCTGCCGAGACATCGTTGATCACCTGCTGCACCTTCTCGGGATCAACGGCTTCCATCACCGCGTCGATGCGCTCGAGTGAAACGCTCGCCTGCTCGCCAAACGCCTTGAAGCTTTCCACCGCCTCGCCGAGCTGGGTCACCGTCTGGCCGATATCTCCCGACGCTGCTGCAACGTCGCCGGTGACCTTTTCGACATTCTCGACGATCGCGGTAATCCGTTCCGGCGATGCCGATTCCAAGAGGTCCTGCGCCGCTGCAAGCGTCGTGTCGAGGCGCGCCGACACGCTTTCCAGTGTCGTCGACAGGCTGGACACGCTTTGCAGGAACCTGTCGATGCCCTCGGCGTTGCGGGCCAGCGACCCGGAAAACTCCTCGGCGTTGCGCAGTGTCTGCGTCAGTGGCTCCCGCGCCTCGCCGACAAAACTCTCGATCTGCCCGACCACGTTGTTGGCGCGGTTGAGGATCTGGTCGGCCGTCGCCAGGATATTGGTGATGTTCGACGGCTCAGCCTCGATCACTGGGATCCGCCCCTCCTGCAAGGCTTTCTGGATCACAGTCTCCTGCCCCGGCGTGCCGCCGCGCAGCTCGATATAGGCCGAACCGGTCAATCCCTGCACCTCGAGGGCAGCCTTGGTATCGGGAAAGATCGGTGCATTGATCTGCACTTCGGTTTGCGCAACGACGTAATTCGGACTGTCGCGGTCAATCGCCAGGCGCCGGATACTGCCCACCGCGATGCCGTTGAAGCGCACCGGCGAGCCGACCGACAAGCCGTTCGCCGATCCGGGGATGCGCACCATCAATTGCGCCATTTCACCGCCGCCGCCCACCCGCGCCATCCAGTAGACGAAGCCGAAGGCCGACAGGATCACCAGCACGGTGAACAGCCCGACTATCGCGTAATTGGCGCGGGTTTCCATTAAAACGGCATTCCCTCGAAATGTCTTGACCGCGCTTTGTTACAAGCGCTTCTCGCCTCAAGCCGAATCAGGCCGCTGCGACGGTTGATGATCGATCATACGGGCTCGTTTACCCTGAAAATAGGACTGAACCCAAGGATCACCGAATTCAAGCATATCTGTGATTGTTCCGGTGATGAGCACCTTTTTCTGGCCGAGGACGGCAATTCGGTCACACACCGAAAACAGGCTGTCGAGATCGTGCGTCACCATATAGACCGTCAGCCCGAGCGTGTCGCGCAACTGCACGATCAGCTCGTCGAACTCGGCGGCACCGATCGGATCGAGCCCCGAGGTCGGCTCGTCGAGAAACACCAGATCCGGATCGAGCGCCAGCGCGCGCGCCAGCGCCGCCCGCTTGATCATGCCGCCCGACAACTCGCTCGGATACTTGTTGCCGGCAGATGGGTCAAGGCCGACCATGTCGATCTTCACCGCCGCAAGCTCGTCCATCAGCGATTGCGGCAGATCGAGATATTCACGCATCGGAACCTGGATATTCTCCTTGACCGTCAGCGCCGAGAACAAGGCGCCATGCTGAAACAGCACGCCGAGCTTCATGTCGAGTCGCACGCGCTCGGCTTCCTTGATCGTGTCGTAATCCTGCCCGAGCATGCGGATGGTGCCCGACTGTTTCGGCAACAGTCGCAATATCGAGCGCATCAGCACCGATTTGCCGGTTCCCGATGCCCCGACAAATCCGAGGATCTCACCGCGATAGACCGTCAGGTCGAGCCGGTCGAGCACGACATTGCTGCCGAATGCCACCGTCACATCGCGCGCTTCCAGTATCGCTTCATTGTGCCCGGCAGAACCCGGATCACCCACTGCCGGCTGTGTCGCGTGTTCGTCGGGGGCATTGCTGTCGATGTCGCTCACCATCACGATCCTAAAAATCAATCGCCGCGTAGAACATCGCGAACAGGCCATCGACGAGAATGACGACGAAGATCGATTTGACCACCGAGGAGGTCACCCGCCGACCGAGCGATTCGGCGCTGCCGCCGACCTTCATTCCTTCCACCGCCGCGACAATCCCGATGATCAGCGCCATGAACGGCGCCTTGATCATTCCCGAAAGGATCGTCGAAAGGTCGATCGCCTCGCGCAGGCGACCGAGGAACACGTCGAAGGTTATACCGGAATAGACCAGCGCCACCACCGCCGCACCGAACAGCGCCGAGAAATTGGCCACCACCGTCAGCAGCGGCAGCGCCAGCACCAGCGCCAGCAGGCGCGGAAAGACCAGCACGCCGATCGGGTTGAGCCCCATAACCTTCAGCGCATCGACCTCCTCGCGCATTTTCATCGAGCCGATTTCCGCGGTGATCGCGCTGCCTGAACGTCCGGCAATCATGATCGCGGTGAGCAGCACGCCGATCTCGCGCAATTGCAGGATGCCGACCAGATCGACGACAAACACTTCGGCCCCGAAATAGCGCAGTTGAAAGGCGCCCTGCTGCGCGATGATGGCGCCGATGAGGAACGACATCAGCATGATGATCGGCACCGCCCGCACGCCCATGTGATCAAGCTGGCTGATCACCGAAGCCGGCGACACACCGGCCTTGCGGCCAAGTTTCATCTGCGCCCCGCGCACGGCGGAGCCGAGAATGAAGGCTGCCGCCACCAGATCGCTGGCCAGTTCGATCATCGCCTTGCCGGTCGGCGCGAACACCCTCTCGAACAGCGGGCCGCGGTCCGCCCGAACCGTTTCGCCGCGCGCCACCAAAGGCACCGAACGCACCAGGGCCTTGTGCCCATCGCTGCCGGTCAGCGCCACGTCGATGTTGCGGGTTTCGGCCTTGCCGATCAGTCGCCGGATCAGCCAGGCCCCCGCCGTGTCGAGATGCGTGACCGCCGTGAGATCGAATGCGATCTTCTGCTCTGACAGATTGTCCTCTGCCGTCTTCATCTCGGCATGGACGGCATGCACCCCCTCGTGCCGCCAGTCTCCGGACAGGACGAGCGACAGCACCTGGCCGTCCGAGTGCCGGTCAAGCCGTGCATCCCCGTCCGCCGCGCTTGCCTTTTTTGCCCGCTCGCCCAACATGGCCAATTACATAGCCGCTTGTACTGTCCCTGTCATCGACGCGGCGGTCGAAATATGCAAAGCCTGCAGCCGTCGATGCCACCCCGGCGCAACCGGCAGACGCGAGAGGAAATTCATGGCGCGCACGCTCAAGGTCATCACGGAAAGCTTCCCCACCGCCCGTCCCTTCACCATCTCGCGCGGCGCCAAGACCTCCGCCGAAGTCCTCACCTGCATCATCGAGGACAACGGCCGCATCGGCCGCGGCGAATGCGTCCCCTACAAGCGGTATGGAGAAAGCCTTGAGGGCGTCAGATCCGATATCGAGGACCTGGCCGATGCCCTGGCGAGCGGACTGAGCCGCGACGAGCTGCAGGAAAAGATGAAGCCCGGTGCGGCGCGCAACGCGCTGGACTGCGCGCTGTGGGATCTCGAGGCCAAGCTCACCGGCCGGCCCGTCGCCGACTACGCCTGCAAGATGCTGCCCCGCCCGGTGCCGACCGCCGTGACGATTTCGCTCGGCGATGTCGCCGACATGGCCGACGCGGCACGCGCCCATGCCTCCCAGAAGGTCTTGAAGGTCAAGGTCGGCACTTCCGATGACCGGGCCCGCATCCATGCCGTCGCCAGCGCGGCACCGAATGCCGAGATCATTCTTGACGCCAATGAGGGCTGGACCGAGGACAATCTGCGCGATCACCTTCTCGTCGCCGCTGAAATGCATATCGGCCTGATCGAGCAGCCGCTGCCGGCCGGCCGTGACGACATTCTTGCGCATGTGCCGCACCCGGTTCCGATTTGCGCCGATGAAAGCGTGCACACCAGCGCCGATCTTGAAGGGCTTGTCTCACGCTATGATGCCATCAACATCAAGCTCGACAAGGCTGGCGGCCTCACTGAAGCTCTCAAAATGCGTGACCAGGCACGACAGATGGGATTCGGCGTCATGATCGGCTGCATGCTGGGATCTTCGCTGGCCATGGCACCCGCCGTGCTGCTCGCCCAGGAAGCCGACTGGGTCGATCTCGACGGTCCGCTGCTCTTGAGCGCCGACCGCACGCCCGCCCTGTCCTACACCAGTTCGATGGTCTCGCCGCCGAAACCGGAACTTTGGGGTTAACGAGCACGCAATCAGCAGAATGATCGGCGCGGACTTTCGTTTGCCAGGGGAGTTGGCTAGATCATAGCGCCAGGACAAGCGACAAGGGTCGACCGCCGCCGCGATGATGTCATGATATGCGGCAGCAATCGCAGCGCTCGATCGGGGATGGGGAAATGACGAAGAACGAAAAAGACGACGGGTCCAGCGCCGAACTCGAACAGAGCGCGCTGTTTTTCCACAAATATCCCCGGCCGGGCAAGCTGGAGATCCAGGCGACCAAGCCGCTCGGCAACCAGCGCGACTTGGCAATGGCCTATTCGCCGGGCGTGGCTGCCCCTTGCCTTGCCATCCGCGATGATCCCGATGCGGCCGACGACTACACCGCCCGCGGCAATCTCGTGGCCGTCGTCTCGAACGGCAGCGCCGTGCTCGGCCTCGGCAATATCGGCCCCCTCGCCTCCAAGCCGGTGATGGAGGGCAAGGCGGTGCTGTTCAAGAAATTCGCCGGCATCGACGTCTTTGACATCGAAATCGACGCGCCGGATATCGAGCGCATGGTGTCCGTCGTCTCGGCGCTCGAACCGACCTTCGGCGGCATCAATCTCGAAGACATCAAGTCGCCGGAGTGTTTTGTCGTCGAGCGCCGGCTGCGCGAGATGATGGACATCCCGGTCTTCCACGATGACCAGCACGGCACGGCGATCATCGTCGCCGCCGCCGTTCTCAACGGGCTGGGCCTGGCCGGCAAGCAACTCGACGAGGTCAAGATCGTCACCTCGGGCGCCGGTGCGGCCGCCCTGGCCTGCCTCAATCTGCTCGTTGAACTCGGTGCGCGCCGCGAGAACATCTGGGTGCATGACATCGAGGGGCTCGTCTATACCGGCCGCGAAGTGGACATGGACGAGTGGAAGGCCATCTATGCGCAGCCCTCCGACCACCATCAGCTCGCCGACAATATCGACGGAGCCGACGTGTTTCTCGGTCTGTCGGCGGCGGGTGTCCTGAAGCCGGAACTGCTGGCGCGCATGGCCGACAAGCCGCTGATCATGGCGCTTGCCAATCCGACCCCCGAAATCATGCCGGATATCGCGCGCGCCGCTCGCCCCGACGCGATGATCTGTACCGGGCGTTCCGACTTCCCCAACCAGGTCAACAACGTTCTGTGCTTTCCCTACATCTTCCGCGGCGCACTCGACTGCGGCGCCCGCACCATCAACGAGGAGATGAAGACCGCCGCCGTGCGCGCCATTGCCGATCTGGCCCAGGAAGAGGTGTCCGACGTCGCCGCCCGCGCCTATTCCGGCGAAACACCGGTGTTCGGCCCGGACTATCTGATCCCCTCGCCGTTTGATCCGCGGCTGATCCTGCGCATCGCGCCAGCCGTGGCCAAAGCGGCGGCCGACAGCGGCGTTGCCCGCCGTCCGATCGCCGACATGGAAGCCTATGTCGACCGCCTGTCGATCTTCGTCTTCCGCTCCGGGCTGATCATGAAGCCGCTGTTCAATGCCGCCAAGGTGGCCAGCCGCAAGCGGGTGATCTTCGGAGAGGGCGAGGACGAGCGCGTCCTGCGCGCCGCCCAGGTGCTGATCGAGGAAAACATCGCCACCCCGATCCTCATCGGCCGCCCGACGATCATCGCCTCCCGTCTCGACCGCTTCGGTTTGAAGATCCGCCCGGGCACCGATTTCGAGGTCGTCAATCCGGAAGACGATCCGCGCTTCCGCTCCTATGTCGATGATTACTTCGCCCTGGTCGGCCGCAAGGGGGTGATCCCGGAGGCGGCGCGCACCATCGTCCGCACAAATTCGACGGTCATCGGTGCCCTGGCGGTGCGGCGCGGCGAGGCCGACGCCCTGATCTGCGGCGTCGAGGGCCGCTACCAGAGGCATCTGCGCGACGTCTCGCAGATCATCGGTCCGGCCGAAGGTGTCATCGATTTTGCCGCTCTCAGCCTGCTGATCAACCAGCGCGGCGCCACTTTCTTCGTCGATACCGCCGTCAGTCTCGATCCGACCGCCGAGCAGATTGCCGAGGTCACGATCCGCGCTGCCGCCGAGATCCGCCGCTTCGGCATCCGCCCGCGCGCCGCGCTGCTGTCGCACTCCAATTTCGGCTCGCGGGATTCCGACAGCGCCCTGAAGATGCGCGAAGCCGCCCGCCTGGTGCGCGAAAAGGCTCCCGAACTCGAAGCCGACGGCGAGATGCACGGCGATGTGGCAATTTCCGAGCTACTGCGCCAGCGGGTCATGCCCGACTCGACCCTGAGGGGCGAGGCCAATCTGCTGGTCTTCCCGCATCTCGATGCGGCCGCCATCACGCTCGGTGTCGTCAAGGCCGCCACCGAGGCGCTGCATGTCGGACCGATCCTGCTCGGCGGCGCCATGCCGGCGCATATACTTTCGCCCTCGGTCACCTCGCGCGGCGTTGTCAACATGGCGACATTGGCGGTTGTCGAGGCCTCCTACCCGGCCGAACCCATCTGCTGAAGCGCAGAAAGGAGCGCCGCCGGCCCTGCCTGCGATAACCTTGCCATAAAATGGTCCTCTATACCGGGCCTGTTAACGGCTTGCCGCTAACCTCGCGGCAGATCGATGACGGAGTGGCAGGATACGAGCCATGCGCCTTGCGCTGATTCTAGCATTTCTCCTGGCAATCGCCGCAGCCCCCGGCAGCCCGGCACTGGCCCGGACCTCGGCCCATTGCGCCCAACTGGCCGACAAGCTGGCCGCCGTGTCCGAACTGGGCGGCAATGCGCAGGCGGATGCGCGCTACCGCCGCTATGCGGAAGCGGTGCGCCGCCAGGAGAACGCTTTGCGCCAGCTTGAACAGGACCGGCGCGCCAGTGGGTGCGGCACCGGCAGCCTGCTGATTGTCGGTGGCCCGCAGGCCGCCACCTGCCGCAGGCTCGAAGCCACCGACCGCAAGATGCAAGCCAATCTGCGCGCCCTCGAGCGCAAGCGCGATTCCTACGACCGGGCCAACAGTGCCATCGTCCGGCGCCGCATCGAAACCGCCATGCTGGCCAGTGACTGCGGCCTGCCGGGCGCATCCGAACCGCCGCGTGAAGTCACCGCAAGCATCTCCGGAGAGGTTGAGAACCGGCCGCGCATCGATGCCGAACCGCGGACGCAGCCGGGCACGAATTCCAACATCATCGATATGCAGAATGGCGCGCGCTTCCTCGACGATTCGGGCGGCCAGATGGCCAGCACCAGAGGGTCAGACAGCACCTTGCGGCTGCGCATCGAGCGTCGCTCGCCCTATGGCGGCAATCTGCGCACTCTGTGTGTGCGCACCTGCGACGGCTATTATTTTCCCATCTCGTCGGCGGCAACATCGATGGATTTCGCCCGTGATGCCCGCGCCTGCCAGATGATGTGTCCGGGAACCCCGACCGAACTTTATTTTCACTCGGTGCGCGGTCAGGACAGCGAGGACATGGTCTCGGTAGCCACCCATCGTCCCTACACCGATCTGCCTGCCGCCTTCCGCTACCGCGACACAAAGGCCGCGCCGGTGGCCGGATGCAGCTGCAACATGAAAGCCTTCCACAATGAGATGCAGCGCCGCGAGGCCCTGATTACCGGCCAGGACAGAAGCGAAACCGCGTCACGCGTTCCGGTGCCGGCTTCCCGTCCCGACCCTGGTGAGGACCCCGAGACGATCGCCAATGGCCAGGCCGGCTTCGACAGCCGGACGATTGCCGCCATCACCGCTGCTTCGCAAACCGACCGGCCGGCCCCCGGCAAGCCGCGACCGGTCCGCATTGTCGGTCCGGCTTTCCTGCCCGAATCCAGCGAGCGGCTCGATTTTACCGCCAACACCGAAACGGTCGAAGACCTGTTCAGGTGAGGACCGCGTTGCGCCCGCGCACCCGCAAGCTGACAAACATCATCAGTCCGACTGCGATCAGGCAGTAAACGCCCATGGCGCCAATTTGCGCCGGGTAGGACACGCCGGCATCGATCAGCCAGCCGGTCAGGCCCGGTCCGACGGCGGTCGCCAGCACCATCAGCGCCACCACCACCGCCCGGATCGATCCAAGATGGCGGGTGCCGTATAATTCCGGCCACAGCGCCCCGAACAATGTCGAGGAAAAGCCGTAGGAAATCCCCATCAGCGCCATGAAGACATAGGCGCCCCACGGTGACGCCGTGGTCGCCAGCACCAGGCAGGAGGCCGCCAGCGGCACCAGGAACGACGGCAGGATGCGGATCGCCGAGAAGCGATCGATCAGCTGCCCGGCGATCAGGGCGAAAATGATCGTCATCGACGACATGATCAGATAGGCGCTGGCAAACACCGATACCGGCCAGCCGCGCAACTCGCTGAGATAGACCTGGTGGAAGAACACCGTCGTGCCGATGAAGCCGGGCGCCAGGATCCCCCCAAGGCACAGCCAGAACATCGGGTCGCGCATCACCTCGGCGCGGGTCCATTCATGCGCCACCACCAGGCGCTCCGGCCCGTCGGAGGCACGCGGCATTCGCGCCTGGCGCATCAGCAGATAGATCACCGGCCAGGCGACCAGCGCCAGCACGGCCGCCGAGGCCAGCCAGGTGCCGCGCCAGCCGAGCGCATAGGCGGCAAACACGAATGCCGACGGCAACACCGCCTCGCCGCCCTGGTGACCAAGCGTTGCCAGCGATACGGCGCGGCCGCGCTGGGCGGAGAACCACCGCCCCATCGCCGTCATGGCGATATGCGTCATCATCCCCTGCCCGAACAGCCGCAGGGCATAGATCGTCACGCCAAGCCAGACCACGTTGCTGGCCAGCGCCATCGACACGGTGGCAAGCATCAGCGCCGGAATGACGAAGGTGGCGACCATGGCGATCGAATAGCGATCCACCACCTTGCCCAGCTGCGGCAGCGTCAGTGCGCTGGCCAGCGTCGCGATCATGTACAGCCCGCCGAACTGGCCGTGCGACAGGCCAAATTCCGCACGAATCTCGCCGGCCGACAGGGCGATGAAGAATGTCTGTCCGAAGGACGAGAAGAATGTCAGCAGGAAGCCGCCGATGATCCAGCGGGCATTCTCGCGCAGAAAGTGAATAAGCGGCATGGAGGAATCCAGGTCAAAGGAGTGCGAGCCATGCACCCAGGCCGCCGCACTTGCAAGGCTGCAGCCGCTGCAGGCGCCCTCAATCGCGGTCGCGGAACCGGTTGGTGATCGGATAGCGGCGGTCGCGGCCGAAATTCTTGCGGGTGATCTTCACGCCCGGCGCCGATTGCCGCCGCTTGTACTCGGCCAGATAAAGAAGATGCTCGATCCGGTGCACCACCGCCACGTCGTGACCGCGCGCAACAATCTCCTGCGTGCCCATTTCCTTCTCGACCAGACATTCGAGAATGTCGTCGAGATCGGCATAGGGCGGCAGCGAATCCTGGTCCGTCTGGTCAGGGCGCAGTTCCGCCGAGGGCGCCTTGTCGATGATCCGTGCCGGGATCACCTCGCCGGACGGGCCAAGCGCGCCGGGCGGCAGATGCGCATTGCGCCAGCGCGAAAGGGCGTAGACCTGCAATTTGTACAGGTCCTTGATCGGGTTGAACCCGCCATTCATGTCGCCGTACAGCGTCGCGTAGCCGACGGACATTTCCGACTTGTTGCCGGTCGTCACCACCATCGAGCCGAACTTGTTGGAGATCGCCATTAAGATGGTGCCGCGCGTCCGGCTCTGCAGATTTTCCTCGGTGACCCCCTCTTCCGTGCCCTCGAACAAGTCGCCGAGCGCGTTGGAAAACGCGGTGACCGTTTCCTCGATCGCCACAACGTCGTAGCGGCAGCCGAGCGCGCGCGCGCAGGCCGCGGCATCCTCGATCGATTCCGGCGCCGTATACCGATAGGGCAGCATCACGGCGCGCAGCCGCTCTTCGCCGAGCGCATCAACGCACAGCGCCGCGCACAGCGCCGAATCGATACCGCCCGACAGGCCGAGCACGACATTGCGGAAACCGTTCTTGTTGACGTAGTCGCGCAACCCCAGCATGCAGGCGCGATAATCCGCTTCCTCGGCGCCGGGAATCACCGACATGACCCCGGACTTGCAGGCCCAGCCGTCTTCACCGCGTCGCCAGGTCGAGACCGACACCGCATCTTCGAACTGGCTCATCTGAAACGCCAGCGTATGGTCGGCGTTGAATGCAAAGCTGGCGCCGTCGAACACCAGTTCATCCTGCCCGCCGAGCATGTTGGCGTAAATCAGCGGCAACCCGCTCTCGATCACCTGCCGCAGCACCACCTGCTGCCGCACGTCCACCTTGCCGCGGTAATAGGGCGAACCGTTCGCCACGATAAGCAGTTCCGCACCGCTTTCAGCCAGCGTCTCGCACACGCCGAGATCGCCCCAGATGTCCTCGCACACCGGCAGGCCGATGCGCACCCCGCGCACCATCACCGGACCCGGCATTTCGCCGGCGTCAAACACCCGCTTTTCATCAAATTCGCCGTAATTGGGCAGATCGACCTTGTCGCGTACCCCGACCACGGCGCCACCATCGAGCACCGCTACCGAATTGTAGCGTTTGCCCTCCTCGCCGCGCGGATAGCCGACAATCACCGCCGGCCCGCCATCGGATGTATCCGCTGCAAGCTCGGCAACCGCCCTGGCGCAGGCCTCGAGAAAGGCCGGACGCACGACGAGATCCTCGGGCGGATAGCCCGACAGGAACAGTTCCGGAAACACGACGATATCGGCACCGTGCCGCGCCGCGTCCTCGCGCCCGGCCCGCACCTGCGCAACATTGCCGGCGATGTCGCCGACGGTCGGATTCATCTGCGCGACGGCAATACGCAGCACATCCGGTGTGCCCTGTTGAGTTTGCTCTGCCATGACTTCGGAATTAGCCTATCAGCCGCAAATTGCAAATCGCAATCTACGCGCGCCGATCACCGGGACGCGCCTAACGCTCCGCCGGGGCCGGGTCGAACCGCCACATCGCCATCGACAGGACGCCGAACTCGTCGCTGCGATGCAGTTGCGTTGCTGCAAACCGGTCTCCGGCAACCCCCATCGCAACAAACAGCGGCATCAGATGCTCGTCGGTCGGGTGATTGCGGCTCGCATGCGGGGCGCGATCGCGGTAGGCGAGCAGCGCATCGAGATCCGCCGCCGAGATGCGCTCGCACATCCAGTCGGCAAACTCCTGCGCCCACGCGGGCACCGCCGCATCGCGCGCGCCCTGGCGCACATTCACGAACGCCTCAGGAAGATTATGCGTAAACGACCCGGACCCGACCACCAGCACGTCTTCACGCGCCAGTTTTGCCAGCGCCCTGCCGAGCCGCAAATGGTGCTCTGGCCCGCCCTGCGGATCGACGGACACGACCACCACCGGGATGTCGGCCTCGGGATACATCAGGATCAGCGGCACCCACACGCCGTGATCGAACCCACGCTCGACCAGCGTCCGCGCGGTGAACCCCTGCGCAGCAAGATCTGCTGAAATCTGCTCTGCCAGTTCCGGTGCACCGGGGGCCGGATACTGCATCTCGTACAGCTCTTGCTGGAAGCCGCCAAAATCATGGATGGTCTCCGGCGCCGCGTCAGCGGTGACCCCGACAAGGTCCGGAAGTTCGAAATGCGCGCTGACCACAACGATGGCTTTGGGACGTGGCAATGACGATGCGACGTCGCGCAGAAAGGCGTTCGCCGGAGTGCGTGCGATCACCGTATCGGGCGAGCCATGCGAGATGAACAGGCTCGGCAGAACCGCTCCCTGGCGGGCCTGCGGCTGCGGGGAAACGAAAACTTCGGACATTGCGACACTCCTTTGTCGTCAGATGGTGCGACACGTCCTGCTCTGCAAGCGCGCCACCCTCATTCGGTCTCGTCGGAGTGCTCCGCTGGCAAATCCCGCGCATGCTGCGGCAGCCCGTCTGCGATCGTGTAAAAATCACCCTTGTCGGCACAATAGATGTGCGCCGCCATCTGCAGCCCGGTCGGCGGGTCGAAGGCGCCGGCAAGTATCGAGGTGCGCTCACGTTTCCTGGCGCGCCAGAACAGCGCCGACCCGCAGCGCTTGCAGAAGCCGCGCGCCGCCTGATTGGAGGAATGGTACCAGCACAGCATTCCCGCCTGGTCATCAATCGTCAGGCATGTGTCATCGACATCGGTGGCCGCATAATAAAGGCCCGATTGCCGGCGGCACTGGCCGCAATGGCAGGCGATGACCGCGCGCAGTGGGCCCTCGGTGCGAAAACGCACCGCCCCGCAAAGACAGCCTCCGGTGTGAGAACCGGCGATGCCGGTCATTTTGGTTCTTCCCCTGACATTGGGCCCGGTCCCCCTAGATAGATCATCTCTACGCATTCCCGCACAATGTTGCGCACATATGAGCACAACGTTCGTCCGCCGGAAAGTCGTTTCCGGTCAAGGACGACCAGGCCCGCGACCGCCAGTGGCTGAAGATCAAGGAGCACTCTGCCGATGACCCCCGTCTCCCTGCGCCGCGCCGAAATCAGTGATGCCGCGACGATCCATCGGGCCTTGAAGGCGTTGGCAGAGCATTTGCACGAGAACGATCAGTTTCACCTGACCATTTCCGACCTCGAGCAGCACGGATTCGGTTCGCAACCGGCCTTTTCCGTGCTGATGGCCGAAAAGGCTGACCGGTTTGCCGGATTGTGTCTGTATTTCACCATCTTCTCGACCTGGTACGGCAAGTGCGGCGTCTATGTTCAGGATCTGTATGTGGCGCCGGAATTTCGCGGCCAGCGGGTTGGCGAAGCACTGCTCGCCCGCATAGCCGCCGAGGAGCGCGCGGCGGGCGCCACCTATATGCGCCTGTCGGTCGATCCGTCCAACATGCAGGCGCAGATCTTCTATGACCGGCTCGGTCTGGCTGCCTCGCCGAAAGAGGAAATCCGCATGGCCGCGCAGGACGCCTTTGTGGCACTCGCCGAACGTGGCAAGCATCTTCTCGGCGATCGCGCATGAAAAAGGCCGGGTGAAACACCCGGCCCGATCGGTATGTAGTCAGCCCTGAGGTTCAGCCGCTGACGGCGGCCGCCGACTTGCTGGCTTCGCGGCTGCCCTTCAGCAGTTCAGCCACCAGGAATGCCAGTTCCAGAGCCTGGCTGGCATTGAGGCGCGGATCGCAATGGGTGTGGTAGCGATCCGACAGGCTTTCGGCTGACACGGCGCGCGCACCCCCGGTGCACTCGGTCACATCCTTGCCGGTCATCTCGATGTGGATGCCGCCGGGATGCGTGCCCTCGGCACGATGGATCTGGAAGAAGCTCTCGACCTCCGACAGCACCCGCTCGAAGGGCCGCGTCTTGTAGCCGTTCAGCGAAATCGTGTTGCCATGCATCGGATCACAGGACCACACGACCTTCTTGCCTTCGCGTTCGACGGCGCGGATCAGCTTCGGCAGATGGTCAGCGATCTTGTCGTGTCCGAACCGGGCGATCAGCGTCAGCCGGCCGGCTTCGTTGCCGGGGTTGAGGATGTCGATCAGGTTGAGCAGATCATCCGGGTCCAGCGTCGGGCCGCATTTCAGGCCGATCGGGTTCTTGATGCCACGGCAGAACTCGACATGCGCATGATCGGCCTGGCGGGTGCGGTCACCGATCCAGATCATGTGACCCGACGTGGCGTAATAGTCGCCACTGGTCGAATCCGTGCGCGTCAGCGCCTGCTCATAGCCGAGCAGCAAGGCTTCGTGGCTCGTGAAGAAATCGGTCTCGCGCAGCCGCGCATGCGTTTCCGCCGTGATGCCGATGGCCTTCATGAAATCGACCGTCTCGGAAATGCGGTCGGCGAGTTTCTGGTAGCGTTCCGCCTGCGGGCTGTCCTTGACGAAGCCGAGCATCCATTGATGCACATTGTCGAGCTTGGCGTAACCGCCCTGGGCAAAGGCGCGCAGCAGATTGAGCGTTGCCGCCGACTGGCGGTAGGCCATGATCTGCCGTTCCGGGTCCGGAATACGCGACTTCTCGTCGAAATCGATGCCGTTGACGATATCACCGCGATAGCTCGGCAGTTTCGTTTCACCCTGCGTTTCGAAGGCGGACGAACGCGGCTTGGCGAACTGGCCACCGATCCGGCCGACCTTGACCACCGGCTGCTGCGCGCCATAGGTCAGCACCACTGCCATCTGCAGGAAGACCCGGAAGAAATCGCGGATATTGTCGGCCTCGTGCTCGGCAAAGCTTTCCGCGCAATCGCCGCCCTGCAACAGGAAGCCCTCGCCGCCCGCCACCTTGGCAAGCGCATCGGTCAGCCGCCGGGCTTCACCGGCAAACACCAGCGGCGGAAATTTCGCCAGGCGCTGTTCCGTTGTCTGCAGCGCCTCGGCATCCGGATAGTCGGGAACCTGCTGGATCGGCTTGTCGCGCCAGCTTGATGGTGTCCAGTTCTGTGCCATGGTTTAAACCCTGTTCTGTGGCCCCGCCCGGCGCAATGACCGGCGGCGGGAGCGTAAACTGTGCTGTTGGCGGCGGCTTATAGCGCCAATGCCGCCGCAATGAAAGCCGCAGGCGGAGCGTTTCTCGTCCGGCCGCCGTCCCGCTCCCAGCCTGTTCGTCTCAAGCTTGGCTGCCCAGACCATGTTCCGCCAGCACCCGCGCGAACAGATCTGCCTCGCCGTCAGCGAGGCGAACGGCCCGCGGATAAAGCGGCGTATCGCGGTCTTCGTGGATCGCATGCCCTGCAAATCCCTGGGTTTCCGCCATGAAGCGCTCGACGCCGTCGGCCCCGAACACCTGGTGAAATCCTTGCAGCACCGCATCGAGATAGCTGCGCAGGATCGGCGAGCGAGAAGCATCCTTTTCCGGCTCGTAGCCGCGTTCGTAGATATAAAGCGCATCCGGCAGGTGGGCCGGCGCCGGGCCCTCGAAGGCAAGCGCCTCGCGCGGCAATGCCACCCGCCGGTAGAGATTTTCACGCGCATCCACCGACGGCAGGCTGGCCAGCCGGTCGATGATCAGCATGCCGTCCATCGCGGCATCGGCGGCCGCCTCGGCGGTCAGAACCGCCGGTCCGACGCCTGCGTATTTCGGTGCCTGCGCCGGGCGCGGCCGCCACAGCCTCTGCCAACCGGTCACCCGCGCCGGATAGGCAGCGACGATCTGGGTGCGCAGCGTCGCGCGGTTGACCAGCGACCCGTAGCCGAAATACGCAATCCGTGCCTCGGGGTCGCCACGTGGCGCATCCGTCATATCCAAACTGGTCGTCACAACACCTTCCTTCACTTCGCCCGGCCCCGCTGAAACCCGCCGCCGGCCCGCAAGGCCGCCGCGTAGATCTCGCAGTTGCGCACGATCTCGTCGCCGATATGCGCCCCGTCACCATTGACCACGTCGCGCGCCGCACGATAATCGAGGCGCCCGTCACCGGCATCGAAATCAGCCAAGCGGCAGGGCCGGAACCAGCCCTCGATCATGCCGCAAAAGGCCACATGCGCCGAGACGACCGGATCGAGGATACGGTCGTAATCCGCGGCCAGACCGCAGGCAATGCCGCGTTTAGCAAGCTGCGCCTCTGCCTTGAGATAGTTGCGCCGATGCGTGAGCTGGATGTCACCGCCACCGACCGCGATCTGCCCGCTCTCGTCGGCCTGCCAATAGGGCGTTTTCACCCAACTCAGCCGCCCGCTGTCGAATGCGGCCTGCAGACGCTGCGCCGCCTCGCTGCGGTCTGCCGCAAAGGCCTCGAGCACCGGCTCCATCCGGCCGCCGGTCTCGCGGTGGATCTGCCCGAGCGCCGCCGCCAGGTAGCTGTCGGGATAGGCTGAGTAATGCGCGTCCCAGATCGTCAGCTTGACCGTCAGCCCGCGCTGCTGCGCATCACTCATGCCGTCCGGAAACAACCGCGCATCGACCTCGGTGAGGTAGCGGAAGAAGGCGCTGCGATCCATGGCGGCAACTCTGTCAGACCCGCTCGCCGTTCTTCACCCGGTAGCTTGGCTGATACATGGTCACCAGTTCCTCCGCCGCCGTCGGATGCACCGCCATCGTCCGGTCGAAATCGTCCTTGCTGCAGCCGGCCTTCAGCGCGATGGCGATCACCTGCGCCATTTCACCCGCATCGGCACCGAGAATGTGCACGCCGAGCACGGTCCGGTCGAGCCCGTTGACGACGATCTTCATGATCATCTTTTCCTGGCGGCCGGACAGCGTGTTCTTCATTGGCCGGAACTCGGCGCGGTAGATTTCAAGCGCCTCATACTTGGCTGCGGCCTCGTCTTCGCTCATCCCGACCGTGCCGATTTCCGGCTGCGAGAATACGGCGGTGGCGATCAGTTGGTGGTCCGGCGCCGTCGGGCGATCCTTGTAGACCGTGTCGACAAAGCACATCGCCTCGTGGATCGCCACCGGCGTCAGTGCCACCCGGTCGGTGACATCGCCGACCGCATAGATATGCTCGACATTGGTGCGCGAATAGGCGTCGACCGGAATGGCGCCCTTGTGATCGGTCTCGACGCCGGCCTTGTCGAGCCCCAGCGTCTCGGTATTCGGATCACGCCCGAGCGCCAGCATCACCTGGTCAACGACCAGCTCGTCGCCGTCCGACAATTCGGCACGCAGGCGCCCGTCAGCGGTTTTCTCGATCTTGTGAAAGACCTGGTGGCACAGGATCTTGATGCCCTTGTTCTCCATCGCCGTGTGCAGGCCGCGGCGCATGTCCTGGTCAAAGCGCGACAGGATCTCCTGACCGCGATAGACCAATGTCGTCTCGACGCCGAGGCCGTGAAAGATATTGGCGAATTCCACCGCGATGTAGCCGCCGCCGGCGATGGCGATGGCTTTTGGCAAGCTCTCCAGATGAAAGGCCTCGTTGGAACTGATGCACAGCTCATGGCCGGGCAGCGCCGCATGCGGATTCGGCCGCCCGCCGACGGCGATCAGCACATGCTCCGCCGTCACCGTTTCGCCCGATGCGGAAATTCGGATTTCGTGCGGCCCGACGAATTCGGCGCGGCTTTCGATGATCGTCGCCCCCGCCGTCTCCAGTCCCTTGCGGTAGAGCCCCTCGAGCCGGTCGACTTCCCGGTCCTTGTTGGCAATCAGGGTCGGCCAGTCGAAGGAGGTTTCGCCCACTGACCAGCCAAATCCGGCCGCATCCTCGAAATGCTCCGAGAATTGCGAGGCGTAGACGAACAGCTTTTTCGGCACGCAGCCACGGATGACACAGGTGCCGCCGAATCGATACTCCTCGGCAATGGCCACCTTCTTTCCCAGCCCGGCGGCAAGCCGCGCCGCGCGCACGCCCCCCGATCCGCCTCCGATGACGAAGAGATCGTAGTCATAACTGGCCATGCCCGTTCCTTTCTTCCAATTTGCGCTTTGCATATAGTCAGCCGCGGCAAAGAAAAAGCCCCGGGCGACGGCCCGGAGCTGCAATTTCTGCCAATGCGGCGCTGCCGAGCGTCTTACTGCTCGGTCTTCGGCACCACCTTGTCGCGCTGGCCAAGTTCGGCGCGCAGTTTTTCCGCCACCTGCTCTGCCATGTCGCGTTGAATGCCATTTGACCAGATTTCCGCCGCCTTCAGCAGTTCGCGCGTGGCCAGCGGACCGCTTTCCAGAAGCTTGACGCCGGCCGGCGAGGTGTAGAAGTCCGCAATCGCCTTCAGCTCTTCTTCGCTGAAGGATTTCGCATACACCGCTGCCGCCTCGCGCTCGAGATCGCCGCGCCGGCTGGCCAGCGACAGCGCCACCTCGTCAACGGCCGCATCGATCTCAGGCTGGATGTCCGGCGTCGACTGGATCAGATTGGCTTTCAGCCGCGCGGCAGCGCCCGGCAGGATGGAATCGAATTGATCGGTCTGTTTCAGCGCCGAAATCGCACTGCGCGCCGCCGCCAGATGCGAATCGCTCGGCTCCTGTGCAAAGGCGGTCGCTCCGCTCGCCAGCACCAGCGCCAGGGCGGCACCGGCACAGGCAAATTTCAATCGGGGAAGTATCAGCATTCGAAGGAACTCCTGTCAGATCTTGGCAGTCAGCGTTCGCACACCCGCCGGGGCGGCGATAATGGCGGCGTCGGCCATGTTGAGAAACAATCCGTGTTCGACCACGCCGGGAATGGCCGCGAGGCCTTCGGCCAGCGCTTCTGCCTCCGGAATACGGCCAAATGATGCGTCGAGCAGGAAATGGCCGCCATCGGTGATATACGGCTCATCCTTGCCCTGACGCTGGCGCTGCAGAATGGTGCCGTTCAGGCCGAGACGCTCGGCCAGCTTGTCGACCGCGCGCCGCGTTGCCGCCAGGCCGAACGGCATCACCTCGATCGGCAGCGGAAACGCGCCGAGCACATCGACCAGCTTCGTCTCATCGGCAATGACGATCATCCGTTCCGAAGCCGCGGCGACGATCTTTTCGCGCAGATGCGCCCCGCCGCCACCCTTGATCAGGCACAATTGCGGGTCGATCTCGTCCGCCCCGTCGATGGTCAGGTCGAGCTCGGGCAGATCATCGAGCGAAAACAGCGGCACGCCCAGTTCGAGGCACAGGCGCGCGGTTCGTTCCGAGGTCGGCACGCCCTGGACGGCAAACCCGTCCGCCACCTTCTCCGCCAGCAGGCGCACGAATTCATCGGCGGTCGAACCGGTGCCGATGCCGAGCCGCATGCCATGTTCGACATGCGAGAGTGCTTCCTCGGCAGCGGCGATTTTAAGACTTCGGGCGTCCATTCTGGGCTCTGAAACTTGTTGAGGTTCTGCGCTGTTACCATGATGCGCCGCCAACCGCAAAGACCCGCCCCGCCGCTTTCTCCGCCTTTTCGCAGCAAGACTTTGTCGCAATCTGCCTGCCACGCCGGCGGGAGGAACGGAGCAAACCGGCGCACGCTGCGCCGGCGACCCCATTTGCCAGCGCACGCGCCCGCTGCTAAGCCTCGCTGCATCGCCACAGGCCCCCGTCCGAACAACCGGATTTTTGCATGACTTCATCGCCGATAACCGTCGTATTTGATCTCGACGGCACCATGATCTCGACCGCCGACGACCTTCTCGACAGCCTCAACCACATTCTGAAGATCGACGGGTTGCAGCCGCTTGCCGCCGACGATGTCGGATTCCGCCTCGGCCAGGGAGCCCGCGCCATGATCAGCCATGGCTATGCCTCGCAGAATGTTGCCCTCGAAGCACAGCGTCTCTCCACTCTGACCGATCTGTTCGTTGCCCATTACGGCGCCAACATTCCCGGTCGCAGCATCCCCTTTCCCGGCCTGCTGCCAGCGCTCGACCGTCTCGAGGCAGCCGGTTGCCGACTGGCTGTCTGCACCAACAAGTTTGAAGCACTCGCACGCAAGCTGCTTGAGCATCTCGACATGGCGCAGCGTTTCGCCGTGATCGCCGGCTCGGATACCTATGCGACCCGCAAGCCGGACGCCGGCCATATCCTGCAGACCATTGCCGATGCCGGCGGCGATCCGCAGCGGACCGTCATGATCGGAGATTCGATCAGTGACATTAAGGGCGCCCGCAACGCCGGCGTCGCCTCGATCGGCGTGCCCTTCGGCTATTCCGATGTTCCGATTGCCAAGCTCGAACCCGACGCCCTGATCAGCCATTTCGACGAACTGACCATGCCGCTGCTGCATGACCTGCTCGCCGCGCCGAGCAAGGACGCGCGGTCAGGATCGCGCGGCTGAACGCCTGGCGCGTCGCATTGACGCGGCGGATCGACCGAATTCCTATTTGGAAAAAAATGGTGGGCGCGACAGGGATTGAACCTGTGACCCCTGCCGTGTGAAGGCAGTGCTCTCCCGCTGAGCTACGCGCCCGAACCCCTCAATTGGGGGCTTTCGGCGCCTCTATGCCTTAAGCCGTCTTCAGATGCAAGCAGAACGATGGTGAAGTTGCGCGCTGGGTCATCCTCACGGCCGCCAAGCGCGTTTCCCCACACCGGCGGAGGCAAAAACCCCTTGATGATATATCATGTACGATATACCCTCAGCTCGACAATCATAGGGAGCCTTGTGAGGGGACGGATCGGATGGCGATGGCGACGATCAACTGCGATATGGGAGAGGCCTTCGGAATCTATCGTTTCGGCGATGACGAGGCCTGCATGCCCTATGTCACCCACGCGAATATCGCCTGCGGATTTCATGCTTCCGATCCCAACGTGATGTGGAACACGGTACGCGCCGCCAAGAAGCACGGCCTGGCGATCGGCTCGCATCCGGGTCTGCCTGACCGCGAGGGATTCGGACGCCGCGAGATGAAGCTGACCCGCCAGGAAGTGGCCGCCCTGGTCCTGTACCAGACGGGCGCCCTGAAGGCCTTCCTCGACGCCGAGAACATGCCCCTGTCACATATCAAGGCGCATGGCGCTTTGTTCGGAATGGCGCAGAAACAGCGCGACATCGCCGAAGGCATTGCCGACGCGGCGCTGATATTTGATGTGCCGGTGATCGCCTACAGCGACTGCGCCATGTCGGAAGTCTTCACCGAACGCGGCGTCCCCTTCGTCTGCGAGTTCTACGCCGATCTCGATTATGATGATGAAGGGCGCCAGATCATCACCAAGGAACATCACAGTGTCGGGCCCGACGCCGTCGCCCGCAAGGTCACCGACGCGGTGACCCGCGGCGTCGTACGCTCCGTCTCGGGCAAGGAGGTTGCGGTCGTCGCCGATACCATTTGCGTGCACAGCGACACGCCGAATGCCGTCGAGATCGCCCGCGCCGTGCATGAGGCGCTGGCCGGTCTGCCTGCAGAAAGCGATGCGCGATGACGCGGACGCTGGTCGGTGACGCAGCCCAGGCTTGTATCGAACGCTCGCTGCAGGGGATTGCCCGGGCTGCCGGTGCGTCCCTCGGTCCGGATGCGCGCTCCGTCCTCTATGCAAACGGCAGCGCGGTCGATCAGGCGCTGTCCGGTGTCGAGATCGCGCGCAAGATGACCGGCACGAGCGGGCCTGCAACCCTCGCCCCGCGTCTCCTCACCGAAACCCTGGTCAGCGCCGAACGCGACCTCGGCGACGGCACAGCACGCCTGGCCGTTCTCGCCTGCACCACCTTCACTCTGGCTCAACGTTACGCCACCGATCCGCTGCGCCGGCTTGCCCTTGCCGAGCAGCTGGATCGCTTGCGCACCGACATTCCCGCCCTCCTGGAAGACGAGCGCCAGGCCGGCGTCGACGACGTGGCGGTTGCGCAAGCGGCCGGAGCTCCCCCCGCCCTGGCGCACGACCTCGCCGCAGCCTTTCAGAAGGTGGGCGCCGACGGCGGCATCGATGTCTTGATGGAGGGCCGGCCCGGTGAAGTCAGCCTGAACTGCGAAGCGGGATTCACCTTCGATGCCAGCCCCGTGGGATCGGCTGGGTCGGCGGCCCTCGCCGGCAGCCTGGACGATGTGCATGTCATCGCGGCCAATGAGGCGATCTCGGATTTCGGCAAGCTGGTTCCGATCATTGATGGTTTTGCCGCACGTCGCAAGGCGCTGCTGATCGTTGCCCGCCAATTTGACGGCAGCGCGCTGGCGGCAATCGAGCGCAACAGGGACAATGGTGCCTTTTCAATCGCTGCGGTAACACCCGAAGACGCCGGACCGCGCGCCGCCGCGATCATCTCGGATCTGGCGGTCGCTTGCGGCGCCACCCTGGTCGACGAAACCGCCGGCACGAGCCTCGCCAGCCTGAAGCCGGCCATGCTCGGCACGGCAAAACGGCTTCGCTACGATGGACACAGGATTTTTCTCGAACAGCCCGGCGGCGATGCGGCCGCCATCAAGGCGCGACTGGCGGAAATCTCCGATGAGATCGACAAGGCCCGATACCTGGCTTTTGACCGCGCCCAGGCGGAGCGCCGGCATGCCCGCCTGGGCGGAAAATGGGCGGAGCTGCGCATCGGTGAAGGTTCGACACGCCAGGCCAGATGCACCGAGAGTGTGGCCCGCAGCGCCATCGCCTGCATGCGCTCAGCAGCCCGGCATGGGGTGGTCCCTGGGCGCGGAGTGGCTCTGCGCGATCTCGGCAACCGCCTGGCCGCCGAGGCCGGTCCCGGCGTCGACGGGGATGCGCGCCGGGTTCTCAAGGGGGCATTCCGCTCGATCGAGGATCATCTGCTCCGCAATGGCCGCGACGATTCTCAACGCGCCACGGCCAGCGACGCCGTTCAGATCATGGACCCGCTGCGCCTGACCGAGCACCTGATCGGCCAGGCCGTATCGCTTGCCACATCCCTGCTTCGCATCGATGCGATGGTGTACAAATGACGAAGGCTGACAACGCACGATGAAGCATGTTTCGGAGAACGGATTAATGGACGAAACCGTCGAACAGCCCATTCTCGAGGTGGTCGATGTTCTGCACAAATACGGCAGCGTCACGGCGCTGGATCATGTGTCGCTGCAGGCCAAGCGCGGTGAATTTCTGACAATTCTCGGCTCCAGCGGTTCCGGCAAGACGACGATGCTGCGGGTGATCTCCGGGCTGGAGCAGCCGACCCAGGTCGGCAAGCTGGCAATCGGCGGCGTCGACGTGCGCGGCAAACCGCCGTCGAAACGCAACTGCACCACGGTTTTCCAGAATTACGCCCTGTTTCCGCACATGTCGGTCGCCGAGAACGTCGCCTATGGTCTGAAGGTCCGCAACGTGCCGCGCGAGGACGCGCGCAAGCAGGCGATGCAGGCGCTGGCCATGGTGCAGCTGGAATCCAAGTCCGAGCGGCGCATCGCCCAGCTCTCGGGCGGCGAACGGCAACGCGTGGCCCTCGCCCGGGCCGCCGTGACCCGGCCGGCAATCCTGCTGCTCGACGAGCCGCTCGGCGCGCTCGACGAGCGCCTGCGCATCGACATGCAGTCTGAACTGGTCGAGATCCAGCGCGCCCTCGGCATGACCTTTGTCTACATCACCCATAGCCAGGAAGAAGCGCTGACGATGAGCGATCGCGTCGTCCTGATGAGCCATGGGCGCATTGAGCAAAGCGGCCGCCCGGTCGATCTGTTCGACCGTCCCGCCACCTTGTTCGCCGCTGGTTTCATGGGCTACGAAAACATCCTGCCTGGCCGCCTGACCGGGCGCCAGGGCGATCAGGCCACCGTCGAACTCGCGGGCGGCATAACCGTGCGCGGCGTCGCCAGCGAAGCGCTCGGGGCGGTCGGCACGCAAGCGGCGCTGGCCGTCCGTGCTGAGCGGATGGCCCTTCTCGCCACCGCCGACGGGGACGCCGGCAGGGACGGAGCCAACGTGCTTGCAGGCACGCTGCGCAAGCAGATCTACCACGGCAAATACACCGATCAGACAGTAGACACCGCGGCCGGGACGATCCGGCTGCGCAGATGGGATCGCGTCCCGTCGGCCGAACAGGTCGGCGCCGTCGCGTGGCAACCGGAAGACTGCATCGTGCTTCCGGCTTAACGGGGAACATCCATGAAAGGACTGTGCCATGAAGGATAAATTTTCAACGACCTCACAACTCGAACTGACACGGCGAACCATGCTTCGCGCCGCCGGTGGTCTCGCCGGCGCTGCGGCACTGACATCGCTTCCGGGAATGTCCGGCGTCGCACAGGCGGCAACGGCGACCGTCAACGGTTACGGCGTCACCACGGCGCAGCTGAAGGATTGGTCGGTGATGACCGACTCCATCGGCGTCGAGATGGACTTTGCCGGCACCAACAACTCGGTTGGCGTCTTCCTGCGCGATGTCGTCGCCTCGCAATTGGGCGACGAAGTCGACATCTTCATTTTCGAATCCGGCACCGAAGACATTCTCGGCCCGCAGGGCGTGTATCTGCCGATCGATGAAAGCCATCCGGAACTGAGCCTGTGGGAGCGCACCTCCGACGACTGGAAGCGCTCGGCGGTCGTGCAGGATCCGGACGGCAATCAGTGGGGCGTTCCGGTCATCGGCAACGCCGACAGTTTCGGTTATTTCCCGGACAAGCTCGGCGTCGACGCCGACAGTGACGAGGAAATCTCCTGGTCGGTGATGTTCGAGGACGACAACACCCGCGGCCGTGTGGCCTATGACCAGACCTGGACCTATTCGCTCGGCCCCGCCGCGCTGTATCTGCAGGGCAAGGGTGACGCCACATTCGGCGACATCGCCAACCTGACGCGCGACGAAGCGAAAATGGTCGTCGACTTCCTCATCGAGCGCAAGAAGGCGGGCCAGTTCCGCACCCTGCATTCCGCCTTCGAGGAACAGGTGCAATTGCTCGCCAATAAGGAAGTGGATGTCATCAACTGCTGGGAACCGGCCGTCCGTGAAGCCAATCTCAAGCTTGGCGATGGCGCCACCAAATACGCCTACACCAAGGAAGGCTACTTCAAATGGGGTCACGGCGCCTACATCGCCTCCCAGGCCAAGGACCGCGACAATCTCGACCAGATCTACAAGGTCCTCAACTATTTCCTCGGTGGTGAGTACCGCGCCCTGCAGGCGCGCGACCGCGGCTATGCCGGCCCGAACATGGATCTCGGTGTCGCCTATGCCGAGGAGCAGGGGTGGAGCGAGGAGGAAATCGCTGCCCTGAAGGCCACCGAAGCCAAGGTCAACCGCAAGTTCGCCAAGCCCTATGTCAGCACCACCACGCCGTCGAACGCGGACGTGATGGAAGAGGAATGGCAGCGGTTCCTGAACGCCTGATCACGCAAAACACACCGGCCCCGCCCCATTGGCGCGGGGCCGGTGACACCAATGGACCGCTCTGCAATGAATTCGAGCAAGGGATGACAGACGAGTGAGCGCTGCACTGAAAGCAGAGGCCGGATCACCGGCCGGCACAACGCGCTGGACCGGCGGACTGGCGGCGATGTCGGGACGCAACTGGGTCGTTCCGGGGTTTCTCGTTATCTGGACCCTGATCGTCATCGTGCCGCTTGTCGTGCTGTTTTCCTACAGCTTCTTCGAGACCAAGCACTTCCAGACCGTCTACGATCCCTCCTTCGACACCTGGATCTCCCTGTTTCAATCGGGACGCTTTGAGGTGACGCTGCGCTCCCTGCGCATCGCTTTGACCGTGACGGCCATCGAATTGCTGATCGGCTATCCGTTCGCCCTCTGGCTCGCCAAGGGCGGCACCACCAAGACGACCAAGGCCGTTGTCCTGGCTCTTTTGACCATCCCGTTCTTTCTCGATCTGTCCTCGCGCACCATCATCTGGCGCGCCATTCTCGGCCAGAACGGCCTCGTCAACTCGATCCTGACCGGAACAAACCTGATCGATGCGCCGATCGAATGGATGCTTTACACCGAGGTCTCGGTGCATTTCGGCATGATCATCGCCTTCTTCCCGACCATGGTCCTGCCGGTCTATCTCGCCATTAATGTCATCGACGAAGCGCTGATCGAAGCCAGTGAGGACCTCGGCGCCACACCGTTCCAGACACTGAAGAACGTCATTTTCCCGCTGTCGCTGCCCGGCGTATTGGCCGGCATCGTCTTCACCCTCGGGCCGGCGCTCGCCGCCTGGGTGGAACCGAGCATGCTCGGCGGCGGATTTGTCAATCTGCTCAGCAACTCAATCGAGAGCGCTTACACGGCACTCAAATATCCGGTGGTTGCGGCGCTCTCGACATTCATCATCCTGCTGCTTGCGGTGCTTCTGATCATCATGCTGCTGATCGCCCGCCGCTTCGGCGACCTGTCTTCAACCTTCCGCGTTCTCAAGAGCTGACCATGGCGATTTCAGAGCACACGCATTTGACCAGCACGACAACGCCGCAGGACCGCGGCGAGTGGAGCTATTGGTCCGGGTGGAAACCGCTGGGCAAATGGGGCGGTCTGTTGATGCTGTTTTGCATCTACTTCCCGCTGGCCTGGCTGGCCTTGATGTCGATCAGCGAACGCCCCCTCTCGGGCATTCCGCTGCCCTTCTCGCTGCAGCACTACCGCGCCCTGTTTGCCGACACCAAATGGGTCGAACCTTTCGGTGCCAGCATTCTCATCGCCCTGCTGGTCGGCATCGTCTCGGCCACCGTCGCCACGCTGGTCGGCCGCGCCCTGCCCCGCACCCGCAATCCCGGCGGCCTCTTGCTGCTGTTCCTGCTGCCACTGTTCGTGCCCGGCATGTCGCTGGGCGCAGCGCTGTTCATCTTCGCCCGCTCGGTGCTGGAACTGAAACTCGGCTTCTGGTCAATCTTCATCGGCCATTTCGTCTGGGCCTTCCCGTTCTCGCTGCTGATCATCCTGGTGCTGACGACACGCTTCGACAACCGGCTGATCGAGGCGGCCTCCGATCTCGGCGCCTCGTCCTGGCGCAGCTTCTGGGACATCGAGTTCCCGCTGCTGATGCCCGGCATCATCGGCGCTGGCCTGTTCGGCTTTCTGCTGTCCTTCAACGAGGTGCTGCGCACCATCTTCCTGCGCGGCACCGAGAAGACCATGCCGGTGTGGAACTGGATCATGGCCGCCTCGCAGCAATCGCAGGTGCCGATCATCTTCGCCCTGGCGACGATTGTGCTGCTCGTCACGCTGCCTCTGCTGGCCGGGATGTTCTGGCTGGTCTTCGCGCGGCTCGACAAATCCTGAGCATCGCGACGAGACGAGGGTCTTGCCGCCTGCCGGCCTCCTGCGGGCCGCAGGCACCTCTCGGATCGTCAGTCGTCCTTTGCCGCGATCAACGGCATCAGCGCTTCGGCGGCGACCGTGATGTCCTTGATGATGTGCGTGCGCACGCCCTCCCGATCGCCCTGCCGCAAGGCGTCGACGATCAGCCGGTGCTGCTCGTTCGACTTGGCGAAATAGGTGTCATCCTCAAACAGCCGGTTGAAGAACGGACCGACCTGCCCCCACAGATCCTGGATCAGCTGCAGAAGATAGGGCGAGGAGGCCCGGTCATAGATGTAGAAATGGAATTTCTGATTGAGCGCCAGATAGGTCCGCGTCGCGCGACGGTCAACGGCGACATCGATTTCCTGCAGCATGGCATCCAGCCGCGCAATATGCGACGCCGAGAACTGATCCGCCGCCAGTTCGCCGGCCAGTCCTTCCAGCGCACTGCGAATGCGCAGGAGTTCGGTGAATTTTTCGGCCGTCGGATTGGGCACCGCGATCGACCGATTTGGCAGCAGGATCAGAAGCCGTTCGGCCACCAGCCGCTGCAGCGCTTCGCGCACCGGCGTCGTGGAAATTCCGTAGCTTTCCGCGAGCGACCGGATCACCAGCGGCTGACCGGGCGTGAATGTGCCGGTGATCAACCCTTCCTTGATCGCCGCATAGGCCTGATCGTTCAGCGTGCGGTATTCGATGCGGCTCATGACAGCCCCTTTTCCTCCAGACCTCGCCCTCTCCATTCCAGAAATTCTGCCGCGTGTCGAGGGCTTGACGCACTATATGATATATGATGTACCAGACAAAAGCCTGCAAAAAGATCGGTCCCGTTCATGACCGGCCAGAATTCGGGAGATCGCCATGATTTACCAGACACCGCGCTTCCTTCCGGGCGGCGACCGGTTCATGGAAGTCGAGCTTGGCGACGGCATGGATTTCGTCCTGAATTTTCGCGTTCACAGCCTCGCCTCGGCGATCCGTGAAGAGAAGATCAAGGGCGTCATCGAGCTTGTGCCCGAACTTGCCTCGATGATGGTGTCCTATGACCCAGCGCAGATCTCCTATGACGACTTGAGCAAGGAAATCACCCGCCTGCACGAAGCGGCGGGGCAAGGTGAAATCGCCGACCTGCCGAGCCGGCTGTTTTCCATACCGGTGCTGTATTTCGACCCGTGGACGGACGAATGCATCGAGGACTACCGGGCCAAGGTCGCGGCCAAGACGCCCGATCCAGATCTGATCTGCGAGCTGAACAATGTCGCCGACCGCGCCGCCCTGCGCCGACTGCACGCGAGCTCTGAATACTGGGTCGCAGCGCTCGGCTTCTGGCCGGGTCTCTGTTCCCTGATGCCGCTCGATGACCGTGCCCGACTTGTCGCTCCGAAATACGATCCGCCCCGCACCTGGACACCGAAGGGCGCCATCGGGCTCGGCGGCGCCCTCACCTGCATCTATCCCGACCAGACTCCCGGTGGCTATCAGCTTCTGGCGCGCACACCGGTGCCGACCTTCGATCGCGAACAGCGCCTGAGCGCCTTCAAGGACAGCCTGGCTTTGTTCCGGCCGGGAGATCGGGTCCGCTTCCAGCCGATCGAGCGTGAGGAATATGACTGGATCGAAGCGCGTGTCGAAGATGGCTCCTACCAGCACTCCATCATCGAATATCAGATGTTCTCCGTCGATCGCTACCAGAGCTGGCGCAGCGACATTTCGCGTGGACAGCAAAGCGACATTTCGCGCGGGCAGGAACAAGTGGAGATGGCGCAATGAGCAGCGATTCCGTGCATGTGCTGGAGCCGGGGCTGGAAACCGCGGTGCAGGAACTGCCCGGCAGGATCGGCTACTGGGAACAGGGATTTCCGCCGTCGGGACCGGTCGATTCCTGGTCCTTCCGCCTCGCCAATCTGCTTGTCGGCAATGCGCGCGATACTGCGGCCCTCGAATGCCAGTTCCTCGGTCCGACCTTGCGCCTCGAGCGCGACGTGACCCTGGCCGTCACCGGCGCTGACATGTCGCCGAAACTGGATGATCAACCGATTGCGATGTGGACCTCGGTCAAGGCCCGCGCCGGCCAGGTTCTCGCCCTTTCTGCGGCGCTCAGCGGGGCGCGCAGCTATATCGCTTTCTCCGGCGGCATCGCCACCGAGCCGGTTCTGGGCTCGCGCGCCGTCTTCCACATGGCGCGCATCGGCGGCACTGCCCTCCAGGCCGGAACGACCCTTCCGCTTGGGACACACGGTGATCCGGCCTTCGCTCCCAAGACGGTCGCCGAGGACGCCCGGCCGACCCTGTCGACCGACAGGCTCTGGCGCGTCGAATGCGTCCCCGGTCCCAATGATGACTGGCTCACGCCCGATTTCAACGAGGCGTTTTTTGCCGCCGAATGGATCATTCAGGGCAAGAGCAACCGCACCGGCATCCGCCTCACCGGCCCGGAATTCCAGTTCGCCGAGCGCGCCTTCGACAAGAAGCCCGAGCACGGCCAGGATCCGTCGAACATCCTTGATCACGGATACCCGCTCGGGGCCGTCAATCTTGCCGGCCAGACGCCGATCATCCTGATCAACGATGCCCCGAGCACGGGCGGCTTCATCAACCCGTTCACCGTGCCGAGCGGCGCCTTCTGGAAGCTGGGTCAGGCCCGTCCGGGCGAAAAGATCAGTTTTGTGCGGACTTCCGTCAGCGAGGCGCAGGACCTGGCCCGGAGACTGGATGGCTACGCCTCGCCCGCGAGCCTTCGCGATGTCTGAGGAGACCGGTGTGAGCAAGCCTGCAACCAAGCCCGGCGCGAGTGCAGCCGAAACCGCGCCGTTGATCGGCGAACTCCTCACCTGCCCGCCGCCGCCGATCACCGACGCCGAAGCGCTGCAATTGGCGAAGGATGCCTTTGGCCTGTCCGGCTCTCTCAAGCGCCTGACCAGCGAGCGCGATGCAAATTTCCTCGTGCACGACGCGGCCGGCTCGGCCTGCGTTCTCAAGGTAACCAATGCCGCGGAAGACCCGGCGGTGACCAATTTACAGACCGAGACTCTCCTCCACCTGCAGCGCACCGCGCCGCAATTGCCCGTGCCGCGCGTGCACCAGGCCATCGACGGCAGCTTTGAGCTGCGCCGCAGCTTCGACGGCAAGACCGAGAGCACCATACGCGTGCTCACCTATCTCGCCGGCGAACCGCTGCACCGTGTCGACACAACGGCGCATCAGCGCAGAAATGTCGCCGCCGAACTGGCCCGGCTCGACATCGCCCTGAAGGATTTTCACCATCCCGCCGCCGATCACGACCTGCTGTGGGACACCAAGAACGCCGCCCGGCTCCGTCCCTTTGCCGCCGATATAGCCGATCCCGCTCTGCGCAGCCTGGTTGAGCGGCAGTTGGATGTGTTCGACCGGCACGTCGCGCCGGTGCTCGCTGATTTGCGCGCCCAGCCGATCCACAACGATCTCAACCCGCACAATGTGCTGGTCCATCCGAATGACCACACCCGCGTCACCGGCATCTTCGACTTCGGTGACATGGTGCACACGCCGCTGGTGATCGATATCGCGGTTGCCGCATCCTACCAGATCGGCAGCCAGGATGATCCGCTCACGCCAGTGGCCGAATTCGTCGCCGCCTATCACGAGGTGTTGCCTCTTGCCGCCGACGAGGTGGCGTTGCTGTTCGATCTGATCGCCGCACGCTTGCTCACCACCGTGGTGATCACCAACTGGCGCTCGCTGCGCCATCCCGAGAACCGGGAGTATATTCTTCGCAATCACGGACGTGCCGCAGCCGGCCTGCAGGCATTCGCGCCGATTTCCCGCGCCGATGCCGAACGCATTTTCCGAACCGCCTGCAAATTGGAGCCACACCGATGAGCACCGAGAACTCGATGGTGAATGCCTATGTGCCCGGTGCCGCGGAGCTGGCCGAGGAAGACGAGGCGCTGATTGCGCGCCGGCAGCGTCTTCTCGGTCCCGCCTACCGGCTGATGTACGCCAACCCCGTCCACCTCGTGCGCGGCGAAGGTGTCTGGCTCTATGACAACAAGGGCGACGCCTATCTCGACGTCTACAACAACGTCGCCTCGGTCGGGCACTGCCATCCGCGCGTCGTCGAGGCGATGAGCCGTCAGGCCGCCACGCTGTCGACCAACACCCGCTATCTGCACGAAACCATCCTCGACTATTCCGAACAGCTGCTGGGGACCTTCCCTGAAGAGCTGCAGCACGTGATGTTCACCTGTACCGGCAGCGAGACCAACGATCTTGCCATGCGCATTGCCCGTGCATTCACCGGTGGCACCGGCTTCATCGTCACCGAGACCGCCTATCACGGCATCACCCACGCGGTGTCCGAGCTGTCGCCCTCGCTTGGCCGGCACGTGGATCTCGGCGTCCATGTCCGCACGGTCCCGGCCCCCGATCTGTATCGCAGCAACAACGGCGATGTGGCCGGCAAGTTTACCGCCGATGTCGCCGCCGCTGCTGAGGATCTGTCCCGCCACGGCATCAAGCCGGCGGCCCTGATCGTCGACACCATCTTCTCGAGCGATGGCGTCTTTCCCGAACCGAAGGGCTTCCTTTCCGGAGCAGTGGACGCCATCCGCGCCGCCGGCGGGCTTTTCATTGCCGATGAGGTTCAGCCGGGCTTTGGCCGCACCGGTGATACGCTGTGGGGATTCCAGCGCCACGGCGTCGTCCCCGACATGGTCTCGCTCGGCAAGCCGATGGGCAATGGCTACCCGGTCGCCGGACTTGTGATGAAGCCGGATCTGATCGAGGATTTCGGCGCCCGGGCGCGCTACTTCAACACCTTCGGCGGCAACACGGTCGCCGTGGCAACAGCCAAGGCCGTTCTCGATGTCATCTTTGACGAGGGCCTGCAGTCGAATGCCGCATCGGTCGGCAAATATCTGCACGACGGCCTGAACGCGATTGCCGCAAACAGCGAGATGATCGGCGATGTCCGCTCCGCCGGACTGTTTCTCGGCGTCGAGATCGTCGAGGACCGCACCACCAGGGCGCCGTCAGCCGACCGCGCTGCAAAACTGGTCAACGGCCTGCGCAAAAAACGCGTTCTGATCAGCGCCACCGGTCCGAACGCCAATGTACTCAAGGTGCGTCCGCCGCTGGTCTTCACGAGGGACAACGCCGACTTTTTCCTCGAGCGTTTCGAAGCGACCGTCCGCGAACCGAATTAACCGCATCCGTCTGCTCCACACAGGGAAACCCGCATGTCCAACAGTCAAGTCATGGCCACCGTGCCGGGCGTCGTCTACCTCAAGCCGTCGCCGGAAGAAGAGTATTTCAAGTCCGCCGGAGATGCAGTCGCTGCCGGCGACACCCTCGCCCTTGTCGAGGTGATGAAGTCCTTCATCCCGCTCACCGCCCCCTCTGACGGCACCTTTGTTGGCTATCTGGTCGAAAACGAACAGCCGGTCGATCCCGGCCAGGCAATTGCCGAGCTCGGATAAACAGGCTGCCTGAGGGCTTTTGCAGGCGGTATGCATGATGCCGGAAGCGCGCGGGATCTCGCCCGGGCGCCCATCGGCTTCATTGCGAATTTCAACGCGTCGGGTGGTCGAAGAACCGCTCGGCAAAAGTCCCTTGGCAGCGCTCCTGCAACGCATCGTAATTCAGGATCGCCTCGCGCCGGGACAGCTCCCGCTGCCTTTTGAACGGCGAAACCGTGGAGACATTGCTGATGCGCAGAAAACGGCACAAGGCCGGCCATTCGGCACCGCTGAGCAATCCTTCATAGCTCACCACATGGGTTTCAAACGGTCTCGACCGTTCCGCCAGCTCAGCATCGGCGGCCTCGAATCCTGCTCCGACCTTGAGGAAGTGCTCCGGGTCGAGTGCGATGTGGTGCTGCTGGAATCGTCCCCTGTCAGACCGCCAGATCCCGTTCACCTGCGCCAGCCGCATCGAAAGATACTGGTCGAGCTTGTTGTGGCGCACCAGCCGCACGATCTTGAAGCTGTTCTCGAGGAGATAGGGTTCAAGCTCGGCAATGCCGTTGAGATGTTCATAAGGACATTTGAAACCGCTGGCCGCACGCCGTCGAGGCTCACTTCGGCGTCGAGAACAGACCGGGCTGTCGGGCCCTTTTCACCACGGTACTGCGGCCACAGGATTTCGCCAAGACACCGTGCTTCCGGATGCTCGTCCAACATCCCGCGCAGGAAGCTCGATCCGCTGCGCCCGAGAAACCAGATCGCAAAACGGCGCGGGGCGTTCCGCTGGCGCCAGCGCTTGAACATCACTGGCCTGCCTCTGCCAGCGCCGCCGCAGGGCTATCTGGCTTCAGCAGCGCGTCGTAGCAGGGCGTCAACGCCACCTTCGCCCGCCCTTCGAGCGCCGGTGTGTAGAGATCTTGCAGCTGCAGGCGGGCGTGGTGCACCGGGCATTTCGGCACTAGTATCAAATCCGTATTTGCCACAGCATCCAGTGTCCGCTCATCAGGGTCCGGCACGGCCCGCGACGGATCGGCGCCGATCATCACATGCGCTGCGCCGGGCCGCTGCAGGACATAGGGAAACGGATTGGCAAAATCCACAGTGAAAACAGTGTCAAAGCGCGTTCCGGACCTCGCCTCGAGATCCAGAACAGCCGCGGCGGCGACCCCCATCTCCTGCAAGAGCAGATATTGATAGTCATGCTCGGAAAACATCCGGAATGAGGGCAGCGAACCCGTCTCGGCGATGGCCCGCATCGTCTCGGGATGGAAAAGGTAGATCGTCCGCATCCGCTCGGCCTGCTCGATATGCACATCCTTGGCCGACACCCGGCCGAGCGGGCCAAGCACCGGCTGGTTGAGCGCCACATAGCGCGGCGCCAGGGCCGCGGCGCGCGCCGCCTTGTGCAGCATCGTCGAAACCACCGGCAGGGCCATGGCGGCAACGAGCACCAAGACGGCCAACCGCATGCGTCCATGCGCAGCGGCCTCACGCAGGAGAATGCGCAACAACACCGGCCAGACGATCAGATAGGGATGGCTGCCCGTATTCTGCGTCTCGAAAAACAGACCGCACAACAAGGCCAGTCCGAGCCAGATCCAGTCGCGGTCAAGACCTGTCTCGCGCCCCGCGTCCGTGCCGGCTCGCGCAGCGCCATCACGCGAGCGCCGCAGATCGTTCAAGATCAGCGCGCCGCCCAGCAAAGCGCCGGCCGCAAGCACATCGAAGCGCAGCGATATCGCCGTGAGAAAGCGCGAGATCAGCACGCTTTCATTTGCCGAAACCAGGTCCGCAAGCACAAGCAGATAGCCCGACACCATCCCGGTCACCACTTCGAGCAGAGCAGTGACCGCCAGACACAGCGCTGCGGTGACAGCAGCCACCGGCACCGCGATATGCCGGGTCAGCAACCCGAGGATCAGCAGGGGCCCAACCGCCACGAATGCCGTGATCTTGCAAAGGGCCAGCGACAGCAACAGCACACTCAAGAGAACCGTCTGCATGGCCCGCGCGCGCACGAACAGCACCGTCGCCGCCGTCAGATACATCAGATGCGAGCCATGCCGGTTGTAGATGCCGTAGGCATCCGTGCCGGCAAATTCATTGTAGGTGAGCAGATTGAAGGGCAGCAGCGAAAACAGCATGAAGGGCAAGAGCAGCCCCCACGCACTGGCCGGATTTCGCCGCCCGACATCCCAGACAATTGCGGCCATCACCGGCACCGTGACCGGCAACCAGGCCAACTGCGTCAGCACCACCGGATGCGCGGCACCGAAAAAGCGCTCCGCCAGCCACACAAGGTAATATTCAAGCGGCCCGGCGGGGATCATGAAATCAAGGATCGGCCACTGCCCGGCATTCATGCGGCCGATGGCGTCATAATAGACCAGCACGTCCCAGTACATCGGACCGATCGGAAGCGTCAGCGGCAAGATCAGCAACACCACGGCAAGAGCGAGGAAGGCGCCGAGCGCCAGCAGCGGCAGGGAGCGGCTGTTCACTCTCCCACTCTGCGCCATCCGCCCGTCTTCCGCGATCGTCATCGCACTCTACCCCCAGCTGCGCACGCAAACCCGCGCAAAAACTAGCAGGCAAGTGTAAATAGCGGGTTAGAGACCCGGAAAGCTCACTGGCAGATGCGATAACCGCCGCGCCGCGGCGCCCGGTCGAGATGCAGGTGATCGGAGTGATAGGCATCACTGCCCGGACCAAGCACGGTCGTGAAGTAAAGACATGCCCCGCCCCGCACAGCGCGCTGGAACGCCATGTCGAGCGTATGTTCATCGCTGCGCGGAGTGACCGGCAGCCGCGTGCCGTCGGCGAACGTGAAGGCCGAGATATCGATCGCCCGGCCGTAGGAGTGCTCGCTCATCTTCTTGACCGCTGCGCCATTGTTGCGCGACCGGCAGACATAGCCCGAGGCATTAACCAGGGCGGCGAGAGAACGCCCCTCGGCCAGCGGCTCGTTCGCGTCTGCCGTTGTGCTCGCCGCGGCATTGATCACCGCCCCGGACGCCAGATCGACCTGCCCCGACGCCCGCCGCGCGGCCGCCGGCTTGACTTCATCCTCGATCCACTGTGCCAGCGCCACCGCGGTCTTGCAGCCGATCATCGCCGGCGGATCAAGTTGCACGCCGTCGGCAAAGCCACTGATCGTCAGGGGCTGGGAAATGCCGCAGCCATTGGCTTCGCGCACCGGATCGGCCGCTTCGAAGACCACGCCGAGGCTCGTCAGCGCGCGCAGGCAATTGGCCTGCCCTGCTGGCGGTGCCGCATCCCGCACCCGCTCGACAATGGTCTCTTTTGGCGGAATGATCCGTCCTGACACCGGCCTTGGCATCGGCATCGGGCCCTGCAGCGGCAGAGCGAAAGGTCCAGTCCCGGTCTCGGTGACGGGCGTAACTTTGCCGTCCGCGGCAGCGTCGCCCGCCGCCTGGTCAGCGCTCTCGGCGACGGCGGTCTCGGGCGCAATCTCCGCCGCTGCGGCGACTGGCAGGCCGGCCAGCCCCGCACCGACGACAGCATTGAGCAGGCCGCGGGCGCATCGGCGCAATCGCCGTCCGCCGGCCGCCAGATGGCACGCCTCTGCAAGGTCTCCTGCGGATATTCGCTGCAGTTTCATGACACGACAACGCCGCGCCGCCGCGCCATGTTCCAATCAGAATGCGCCCCGGCCGAGGCTCAGGCCCACCTTAACTTGCGGCCTGACGCTCGCTCTCGGTCGCCTCGATCGCCTTTTGCAGATAGCGGTCGCGGTCGTAGACATCGGCAAAATACTGCATCTCGCCGCTCTCGCTCGGCCATGCCGTGAAATAGGCGACATGCACCGGGATTTCTTCGGGCACCGGAACCGGCTTGTTCTGTCCACCGGCGATCTCGGCGCCAATCTGCTCGACGCTGGTACCGAGCACGCGCGCCGCCATGCCGCGCGGATCCTGCAATCGCACGCAGCCATGGCTGAAGGCACGCATGTCCTTGTTGAACAGCGACTTGGCCGGTGTGTCGTGCATGTAGATGGCATGCTTGTTGGGGAACATGATCTTCAACTGCCCGAGCGCATTTTTCGGGCCCGGCGGCTGGCGCACGCCGACCGTGCCATAGCCCACCGAGTACCAGTTGACGGCACTCGAGGAGACGGACCGGCCATTATAGGTGACGCGGTAGCCGAGGCGATCGAGATAGGACGGATCACGGCGCAGCCGCGGCATCATTTCATTGAAGATGATCGACTGCGGCACGCCCCAGGAGGGATTGAATTCGACGCGTTCGATCTTGTCATCGAAGAAATAGGTCTGGTTGGCAGCTGTGCCGACGACGACCCGCGTTTCGAAATCCTTCTTGCCGTTCTCGTAATAGGATGCGGTGTAAGCCGGCTGGTTGATGAAGACGCGGCGATCAGCCAGCCGCCCCGGCAGCCAGCGCGCCCGCTCCATCGCCAGTTTCAGCTTGGTGATCTTCGCTGCACTGCTCTCGCCCATGATGGCCTGCACGGTGCGCGGGCCGACAATACCATCGACCCGCAGCCCGGCTTCCTTCTGGAAGTCGCGCACGAGCGCCACGATGTCCGGATCATATTCCTCATTGTCGATATAGCTCGCCAGCAGCAGCGCGTGCGTGCTCTTCAACTGCTCCGAGCCGCGCTGGCGCAGCGCCGCGACCACGTTCTTCGTCTCGGAACTGGCCTGACCGGGCTTCAGCAGCAGTCCCGGATCGATCGAAATGCTCTTTTCGGCGTCCAGCTGCCGCAAGCGCTCGAGTTCGACGACCATCGCCGCGAAATGATCGCCCTGCGGATTGAACGCGCGCAGCGTGGCCGCGGCATCGCCGGATGTTGCGACCTTCTTCAACTGCGCCACCAGATCCGGCTGCTTGCGCTTGAAGTCGTGATAGCCCGAGATGCGGTTCGGGTCGACACGGCCCCGGCTGGCATCGAGGATGTAGTCACCCACCGCCGCCGACAGGGCCATTTCGAACCGCATCAACTCGCGCTGGCGTGCCGAACCCAGCCCGATGTCGAACGAATCCGCCGGCACCGCGACCTGGTAATCCTGTGCGGAAAGACCGACTGCATCGGCATCCTGCAGAACAGCGATGGCAGCGCGCGCCGCATCGTTCAGCCCGGTACCGGCCACCCACAGATATTCGGGTTCGGATGAATAGATTTCGATCACCGCCTTGGCGGTTTCGGGCAAGGCGCGCAGCTTGATGTCGGCGAACGCTTGGCGACCTTCCTCGAACGGACTGAAGCCGAGCGGCGGAAAGCCCGCCGTCGAGGTCGAGGCTGTCACCATCGGATCACTGATCTGCGACAGATCAATGCGCACCAGACGGTCGGGCGCGTAGGTCTTGTAACTCGGACCGCTGACCGTCTTGATCGGCGCCTGCGACGAATAGGTCGGCTTGTTCGACCGCGACCGCGACCGTGTCTCTGAACGCCGGCGCTCGATCCGGCGTTCACGCCACCGCCGATCCTGCCGGCCGTCCTGTTGCGCGTTGAATTCGCGGATGCGCTGCTGCGGTGTCTTGATGAAGTTGGCATCGAGCGCGCCGGCCGCGACCTGCGGCGGCGCAATCGTCAGCCCGCTGACGCCCATCATCAAGGCCAACAAAGCGGCGCTCAAACCCTTACCCGAAACCATACGAACTTTTTCCCTTCTGGCGGAGACCCGAGCCGCTGCTCTGCCGAGCAATGGGCTGAGGTTTGCAATACCGAGCGTCCATGACCGCGACGCAGCTGAATCAGCTATATGCCAAAAGGTAACAAAGCCCTTGCGCAAAGCAAGCGACCGTACCGCGTGTCACCCGTTTGTGAACGGCTGTTGCAAAGCGTCAACACCCTGGCCGCTCGGACGCGAGGAATTACGGATGAGCCCGGTTGCGACGCGCCTGTGCAGGTCCGACATCATACCAGCCCTTCGAGCGGTTGACGATCCACACCAGCGACAGCATCACCGGAACCTCGATCAGCACGCCGACCACTGTTGCCAGCGCGGCGCCGGAATTGAAGCCGAACAGGCTGATCGCCACCGCCACTGCAAGTTCGAAGAAATTGCTCGCCCCGATCAGCGCCGACGGACCTGCGATCACATGCGTCTCGCCGACAGCCCGGTTGGCGAAATATCCCACTCCGAAGATCAGATAGGTCTGGAAGATGATCGGCACCGAAAGCAGAACGATGATCATCGGCTGCGCCATGATCGCCTGGCCCTGAAACGCGAACAGGACGACGAGTGTCGCCAGCAATGCCAGCATCGAAAGCGGCTGCAGTCTTGCCAGCAACCCCTGCAGCGCGGCCTCGCCGCCGGCCGCCAGAAAGCGCTTGCGCAACAGCTGGGCGATGACCACCGGCACGACGATGTAGAGCGCAACCGACAAAAGCAGGGTCTGCCACGGCACCGTGATCGCGGAAATGCCGAGAAGGAGCGCGACAATCGGCGCAAAGGCGACGACCATCACCAGATCGTTCACCGTGACCTGACTGAGCGTGAAAAGCGGGTCACCCTTGGTGAGATTACTCCAGACAAAGACCATCGCCGTGCACGGGGCGGCGCCAAGCAGGATCAGACCGGCGATGTAGCTGTCGATCTGAGCTTCCGGAAGCCAGGGCGCAAAAAGCCATCCGATGAAAACCCAGGCCATCACGGCCATGGTGAACGGCTTGATGGCCCAATTGACGAGCAGCGTTACCGAAATGCCGCGCCAGTGGCGACTGACCTGGCCCAGAGTGGCAAAGTCGATCTTGACCAGCATCGGAATGATCATCATCCAGATCAGCACCGCCACCGGCAGATTGACGTTGGCGATCTCGGCCGAACCGATCATCTCGAAGAACGCTGGAAACACGTATCCGAGCGCGATGCCGGCAATGATGCACAGGGCGACCCAAAGAGTCAGATACCGCTCGAAAATCGACACTTCACGCTCCTCTTCCTTTGGACGCGGCGCCCGCTGCGCGAAGCGGCGGTACGGGCGTTACGGTTTTCGATCTTAATTACCTCGATAAATCATGAAGTATTGAATTATTCAAGGCCGCCCGCCACCGATTCCGTGCAATTGCATTTGCCGGGCCTTGCCCCTAAGACCGTGGCCAAGTTCTGCGACCGACATGTGACTGGAAAGGTATTCCGTGGCTGACGATCTTTTTCCTCTGGGTCCCGACACCACCCCCTGGCGCAAATTGAGCGACGCGCACATCACGACCGAGCGATTCCGCGACGAGGATCTGCTGGTCGTTGACACCGAGGCCTTGCGGCTTCTCGCCGAAGCGGCCTTCGCCGACATCAATCATTTGCTGCGCCCCTCGCACCTGCAACAGCTTGCCAGCATTCTCGATGATCCGGAAGCTACCGAGAACGACCGCTTCGTCGCCTTCGACCTCTTGAAGAACGCCAACATAGCCGCCGGCGGCGTGCTGCCGATGTGCCAGGACACCGGCACGGCGATCATCATGGCGAAAAAGGGCCGTCGCGTCTGGACCGAAGGCGGCGATTATGCGGCGCTGGCCGCCGGCGTCATGGACGCCTACGAGAAGAAGAATCTGCGCTACTCGCAACTGGCGCCGCTGAAGATGTTCGAAGAACGCAACACGCGCAACAATCTGCCGGCGCAGATCGACATCTATCAGGAGGGAGAGGACGCCTACGACTTTCTGTTTGTCGCCAAGGGCGGCGGCTCGGCGAACAAGACCTTTCTCTATCAGGGAACGCCCTCGCTGCTGACCCATGACCGCATGATCGAGTTTCTTCGCGAAAAGATCCTCACGCTCGGCACGGCCGCCTGCCCGCCCTATCACCTCGCCATCGTCATCGGCGGCACCTCCGCCGAGATGAACCTCAAGACGGTCAAGCTCGCCTCGACGCGGTATCTCGATGCCCTTCCCACTGAAGGCTCGGAGACCGGACATGCATTCCGCGATCGCGAAATGGAAGCCGAGGTGCACAAGCTGACGCAGCAGATGGGCGTCGGTGCGCAGTTTGGCGGCAAGTATTTCTGTCATGACGTGCGCGTCATCCGCCTGCCGCGTCACGGCGCCTCGCTGCCCATCGGACTTGGCGTCTCCTGCTCCGCCGACCGGCAGGCCAAGGGCCGCATCACGCGCGACGGAATCTTTCTAGAGCAACTGGAAACCGATCCCTCAAGATATCTGCCCGACATCGACGAGGAAAAGCTCTCCGAACACGTCGTCAAGATCAATCTCAACCAGCCGATGCCGGAGATCCTCGCCGAATTGTCACGCCATCCGATCAAGACGCAGCTGTCGCTCAGCGGCTCGATCATCGTCGCGCGTGACCTTGCCCACGCCAAGATAAGAGCACGGCTCGAGGCCGGCGAGCCGATGCCCGACTATTTCAAGAATCATCCGATCTACTACGCCGGGCCCGCCAAGACGCCGGCCGGCTATGCCTCCGGTTCCTTCGGCCCGACCACGGCCGGGCGCATGGATTCCTACGTTGATCAGTTCCAGTCTTTCGGCGGGTCGATGGTCATGCTGGCCAAGGGCAATCGCTCGAAAGCGGTGCGCGACGCCTGCGCCCGGCATGGCGGTTTCTATCTCGGATCGATCGGTGGTCCGGCGGCCCGCCTGGCGCAGGACTGCATCAAGAAGGTCGAGGTCGTCGAGTATCCCGAGCTGGGAATGGAAGCGATCTGGCGCATCGAAGTCGAGAACTTTCCTGCCTTCGTCGTGGTTGACGACAAGGGCAACGACTTCTTCCAGTCTCTTAACCTCGGTTAACGCGGCAGGCTGATTGCGCAACGAAAAGTCGGGCCTGTTTCCTGCCGCGCAACTTTCCGCCGCGGCGGCATTATTTTTTCCGCAATTTTTCAGGTCAACGGCCTTCGTGGGGGCCAGTGTTAATCTTTCTCCAAGGTTTGCTGCCCTATTGTTTTCACACACTCGAGGGGCCCTGGGGAATTCGCATGACGATGCCGACCGGCGGCAAGAAGGTACGGATGCTCGACGCCGCGACGATGGTGCTTGCCACCATGCGACGCAGCAATATTGCCGGCATTCCGCGCAACTATGAACTTGTCTACGAAGCGCTCAACGCGTCCAACGCGCAGCTCACGCGAGAGTTCGAAGCGCTGGGGCCGACGCCGACGCAGCAGCAACTCGATGATCTGGGCCGAAAATATTTCGCCCATCACTACAAGACGACCGTGGTGGACGGCGCCCATGAGCGCATCACCGAAGAGGTGCAGTCCATGTTGCGCCTCCTCAAGCAGGAGCAGTCATCGCTGGAAAGCTATGCGCGCCTGCTCAACGAGACCTACAGCCGGATTTCCTCCAAGAACCACGCCAGCGCCGAGATTCTCTCGAACATCGTCAACACCTTGAGCTCGGCGACCGGCGACACGATGGAAAAGGGCGAAGTCGTCGTCAAGCACATGGTGGAGCGTGCCTTCGAGATGGAGCAGGTCAAGCTCGAACTCGATGAATACAAGCGCATTGCCCATACCGATCCGCTGACCAGGCTGGCCAATCGACGCGCCTTCGACGACAAGATCACCGAAATCTACAGTGACGCGCGCGACGCGATGTACCATGCCCTCATCGTCTGCGACGTCGACAACTTCAAGCAGTTCAATGATCAGTACGGCCATCCCGTTGGCGACCGCGTCCTCGGAGTTGTGGCAGCGGTGATGCGCTCCAACCTGCGCAAGGATGTGTTCCTGGCCCGCACAGGCGGCGAGGAATTTGCCGTCATCCTGCAAGGCACCAGCATGGACATCACGGTCGAGGTTGCCGAGCGCATCCGCCAGGCCATCCACGCCACGCCGTTGCGCAACCAGAAAACCGGCGTCGACTACGGGCCGATCACCATTTCGCTCGGCATCTGCATGGCGTCCGACGCCGACGATGCATCCGAACTCTACAACAATGCCGATATAGCGCTCTATCTGGCCAAGAATCGCGGGCGCAACCAGGTCCAGTTGTATACGCCGGAGATGCAGGGCGAGCTCGAGAAGAACTGGATGATGTACAGGAAGTAGCGCGCCGCGGTGGCGCAAGCGGGCCACAGGCGCACAAATTCTTGCCTTCGGCGCGCCTGCCGGCCCGCTGTTTCACTTGCGGCAATCGGGATAGGCCGCTACGGCAAAATCACCATCGGACCGGGGCATCCGATTTCTAGATCTGGGGAACATCAGCATGAAAAAAATCGCAATCGCAGCAGCTATCGCCCTTCTTGTCACGGCGCCGCTCGGCACCTCGATGGCGCACGCCGCGCCGGACGGCAATCAGAGAAGCCTGCTGCAGATCCTTTTCCCGCCTTCGAAGAATTTCGGTCGCACGCATCGCAATTCCGACAAGTCGCCCATTCCACGCCGTACGATCCGCTTCGCCGAGAAGCACGCCAAGGGCACGATCATCATCGACACGTCGGACCGCCGCCTCTATCACGTCCTCGGCAACGGAAAGGCCATGGCCTATGCCATTGGAGTCGGACGCGAGGGTTTCACCTGGCAGGGCACCAACCGTATTACCCGCAAGGCCGAATGGCCGGGCTGGACGCCGCCGCAGACCATGCGTGATCGCGTCAAGCGCCAGGAAGGCCGCATACTGCCGGCCTACATGAAGGGCGGACCCGACAATCCGCTCGGCGCGCGCGCCCTGTATATCGGCTCGACCATCTACCGCATCCACGGCACCAACCAGCCCTGGACGATCGGCAAGGCGATGTCGTCGGGCTGCATTCGCATGGCGAATGAAGATGTGATCAATCTTTACAACCAGGTGGGTGTCGGCACGCGGGTGATCGTTCGCAACTGACTGCGCGCATTCACCTGTCACACCGCCTGATACACCGGACCAATGGCGCGCCGCGCCCTCACCAGAGAGCCTGGCGCGCCCGCTGCGGCCATTCGCGGTCGAATTCCTCTGCATCGAACGAGGCCTCGATCTCGCGCAGGATCTCTCCCATTTTCGGCAGGCTGTCCGCGTCGACACGACCTTCCGGCTCCCACATGCGCGCCCGCAGCAACGCCCGCGAACATTGCGCATAGACCTCATGTATGGACACAACGATCACCAGCCGCGGTCGCTTGCCATCGATCGCCAGCCGGTCGAGCAGATGCGGCGCCACCGAGAGTGTTGCCGAACCGTTGACGCGCACCGTCATGTCGAGCCCCGGTGTCAGGAACAACAGGCCGATGCGGTCGTCGTGGACGATATTGCGCAGCGAATCCAGCCGGTTGTTGCCCGGCCGGTCGGCAATCAGCAAGGTCCGGTCATCGGCAATCGTCACGACGCTGCCACGATCCCCGCGCGGCGAGCAATCGAGGCCGCCGGGGCCGGCGGTCGCCAGCGCCACGAACGGAGCCGCGGCAATGTGTGTGCGATAGGCCGGCGTCAGTTGCGGCACCACCTTGGTCAGTGCTGCGCCGCCCGCGGCGGGATAGAGCCGTTCCAGCGCCGCGATGCTGGTAATCGTCAGCTCCTCGCCATCGTCTTGCTCCGCGGTGCCAGCCTTTGAAGGCACCTCAGTCGCTGCATCCCCTACCGCCATGCCGTTCCCCCTATTGCTGCCGCATGCGAGCCGCGCGGCTCTGGCGACCGCTCAGGCCGCAGTGGACCGCGCTGCCGGCGTCCCGGTCTGGTCCGCCGTAGCCGCGGGCGCATCGTTCAGGAAGCCGGCCAGCGCGTCAAGCATGAGCGGCGCGCGCAGGATGCGGCGGTGGCCCGCGCCCCTGACCGGCACCAGCCGCACATGCGGCCCGGCAGCGGCGAGGCGCTCGGCTTGCCCGAAATCCACCTCCTTGTCATCTGGGGCATGCAGCACCAGAACTTCGGCCCGCAGGCGCTTCACATCATTGGCCGCGTCATAGGCGGCAAGCGGTTTGCCGGTCTGCTGCAGAACCTCGCCTTCGAAGGCGGCCTGCACCCGCGCCGACAGGCCGACGCTGGCTCCGATCCATTCGAACAGGGCGGCAAGCCGGGTCGGCGCTGCGATCACCGCCAGCTTGTAGGGCCGCCGACTGGCAAGGCCGGGAACGGCACCGGCGGCCGCTGCCAGGACAGCGGCGCCGCCGAACGAATGCCCGACCATCGCATCAAAAGGTCCGAACTCGCGCCACGCCGCATCGATTGCCTGCACCGATGCCATCAGATGGCTGGTCTGCCCGCGTGACCTGCCGTGACCGGGCAGGTCGATCGCCACCGGCCGAAAATTCTCGGCTTTCAGCCGGTTGATGATCGGCAGCATGTGTTCGCTGCGCGAGCGATACCCGTGCACCACCAGAACCCGCCTGCCGCCCTTTGCCGCTGGCGTCGGCGCAAAATCATAGGCGGCAATCAGCCCGTCATGCGTGCGCAGCCACACGGTTTTCGCCGCCTTGAAAGCGGCTGCGGCCCGCGCCAGCACTTCCGCTTCGCGGCGCGACGCCGGTGCGCCGCTCGGAGCGCGTGAAGCCAATCGAAAGGCCAGCCGCCCGGCACGCGCCGTGCCGAACAGCGACACCAGACCGATCAGGACGCCTATGGACTTCAGGGCCAGGCTCATCGTACAGATCCTATAAGTTCAACCATGAACAGATGATTGTACAACCATGAACAAAAATCAAGCCCTCCCCTGGGACAATCCGAGGTTTCGCAACTGGGTGGCGGTCGCCCGTGCCTGTCAGGTCATGGGTCTGACCCTGGCGCGCGCCCTGCAGGGGCTGGATCTCAAGCCGCCGCATCTCGACATCCTGGCAAACATCTATCGCCATCCCGACATCTCGCAGCAGGAGCTTGCGCACAAATTGCTGGTCGGGCGCTCGAATCTCTCGATGCTGCTGCCGCAGCTCGAACAGCGCGGTCTTGTCGCGCGCGCCATTGATCCCGCCGACCGGCGTGTTCTGCGGCTCGCTCTGACCCCTGCCGGCCGCTCGCTGACCGAGGAAGCCCTGGCCATCCAGACGGCGGTGATCGAACGGTCGATGGCAACGGCATCGATCGAGGAGTGTGATCTCGTCGGCGACGTCATGCAGCGCCTGATTGCCGCCCTGACCCAGGGCAATGACGATGACGGTGGCGAAGCCAATCAGGCTTAGCGCCGCCGAAAGCCGCGCATCCTGTTCCCTTGGCAAGGCCTGCTGCCGGACTATGGCTCGCGGCGCAGGCCCTTTTCCGTCAGTTCGGTGAGGTAGCCCTGCCAGACATCATCCTGGGTTTCGCCGATCTCGCTGAGAAACGCCCAGGTGAAGATGCCGCTGTCGTGGCCGTCATCGAAAACAAGCCGGACGGCATAATGGCCAACCGGCACCACATCCGAAATGGCCACGTTGCGCTTGCCCGGCACCGTCACACGCTGCCCCGGCCCGTGCCCCTGCACCTCGGCCGAAGGTGAGCGCACCCGCAACAGTTCCGCCGGCAGCTCATAGCGCCGTCCATCATCAAATGCCACGGCGAGGTTTGTCCCCGTGTTCGTGACCTTCAATTCTGTCGGCCAGGCGTCTTCGTGCCGCATTGCAATATCTCCCGCTGCATGAGCGTTCTATGTTGTCTGGCACAGCAACGGCAAGCGCCGATGCGCGGGGACTTGGCGGCAACGGCTTGAAATTGCCCCCAATCGTCTCGACATTGTTTTGTACCACGTTCCGTGAGATAGAGGCCTGATGCTGCACACTTCAACGCCATTGCCGGCCATGATCGATCCCTTCGGGCGCGCCGTGACCTATCTGCGGGTCTCGGTCACGGACCGCTGCGATTTCCGCTGCACCTATTGCATGGCCGAGCACATGACCTTCCTGCCGAAGAAGGACCTGCTCACGCTCGAGGAACTCGACCGCGTCTGCTCCGCTTTCATCGCCAAGGGCGTGCGTAAATTGCGGCTGACCGGCGGTGAGCCGTTGGTGCGCAAGAACATCATGCAACTGATACGCCAGCTTGGGCGCCACCTCGACAGTGGTGCGCTCGACGAATTGACCCTGACCACGAATGGCTCGCAACTGGCCCGCTTCGCGCCGGAGCTCTTCGAGTGCGGTGTCCGGCGCATCAATGTCTCGCTCGACACGCTTGACCCCGAAAAGTTCCGCACCATCACCCGCTGGGGCGATCTCGACCGCGTGCTTGGCGGTATCGCCGCCGCCCGCGATGCCGGGCTTCAGGTTAAGATCAACGCCGTCGCACTGAAGGACTTCAACGAGCACGAAATCACCTCGATGCTTGAATGGGCTCACGGCGAGGGGATGGATCTGACGCTGATCGAGACGATGCCGATGGGGGAGATCGAGGAAGATCGCACCGACCGCTATTTGCCGTTGTCCAAGGTTCGCGCCGATCTGTCCGAGCGGTTCACGCTGACCGACATCCCCTACAAGACCGGTGGCCCGGCGCGCTATGTGCAGGTGGCTGAAACCGGCGGGCGTCTCGGCTTCATCACGCCGCTGACCCATAATTTCTGCGAGAGCTGCAACCGCGTGCGTCTGACCTGCACCGGCCGGCTGTACATGTGCCTCGGGCAGGATGACGAGGCGGACCTGCGCGCCCCGTTGCGCGCCTCCGATGCCCCCGGTCCGCTGTCAGATGCCATCGACGAAGCCATCGGGCGCAAGCCCAAGGGTCATGATTTCATCATCGAGCGCGGCCGCTCGCAGCCGGCGGTCAAACGCCATATGAGTGTTACCGGCGGCTGAGCCCGGCGCGATTTTTCGGCTGCATGCGCGGCGTAAGAGCGCCAGATATTTGCCTTTGGCGGGCCGCGTGCCAACGCCGTTCAGTTTCGGATCGTCCCATGCCCCTTACTTCCAATCAACGCGGCGCGCTTTTCATGTCGCTCGCCCTGTTCGGCTTCACGTTCAATGATACCCTCGTCAAGGCGATGTCGGCCGACATGGAGATGGGCCAGATCATCTTTGTGCGCGGCGTCATCGCCTCGCTGCTGATCTATCTGCTGGCCCGCCATCGCAGGGCAATGCGACCGCTGCGTCTTTCCCTCTCGCCCTGGTTCGCCCTGCGCGTCATCGGCGAGGTCGGCGGCACGCTGACCTTCCTGACCGGACTGGCCCAGATCCCGATCGGCACCGCCACCGCGATCCTGATGGCGCTGCCCCTTGCCGTGACCATGGGGGCGGCCTTGTTTCTCAACGAGCCGGTCGGCTGGCGACGCTGGAGCGCGATCGCCGCCGGCTTCCTCGGGGTCCTGATCATCGTCCGTCCCGGTCTCGAGGGATTTTCCCCCTATGCGCTGCTGATCGTCGGCACCGTGCTCTTTGCCGCCTCACGCGACATCGCCACGCGCAAGCTCGACAGCTCCATCCCGCCCCTGTTCATTTCGGTGGTCACTTCGCCCTTCGTGGCGCTGGGCGGCCTGCTGATCGATCCGCCCTTCGCCGGCAACTGGATCGCCCTCGATATCGCCACCGTGGCGCTTCTGGCCCTCGCCGCCGGTTCGCTGCTGTTCGGCTATCACTTCATCATCCTGTCGATGCGGGTCGGCGACATCTCGGCCGTCGCCCCGTTCCGCTACACCGGCTTCCTTTATGCCGTCATTCTCGGATTCATCTTCTTCGGCGACGTGCCGGACCTGTTCATGATCATCGGCGGCACGATCATCATCGCTTCGGGCCTGTACACGCTGTACCGCGAGCACGTGCGTGCCGACGCCGGCAGCGTCGCCGCCGAATCGCCGGTCCGGCATACCCCTTAGTCGGAGAGGGCGGAAGAAGGGTCTGGCCCCGCTACGGCAAGCGGCATTGCCCGCCTGTCAGCGCGCATGTGCGACCGGCGCTGCGGGCCCAGCTGGGCCTCGCCGCCTTCCATTGCGGCAGCGCTTTCTTCCCATTCGGCGAGCACGTCATAATGCTCGCACGTCCCCCACAGGGCCGCACAGAAGGGACAGGTCTGGGGAGTCGCCGTGTCGCTCATTCCTGCCTCCTGTGTGTCTGAGTTTGCCAAAGCGCCTGAGAATGGATGCCGATGAAGATGCCATCCGACCGGTTAAGAATCCGGTTGCCGAATAGCTAGAATGCTCCTCAATTTGCTTGGTTCGGTGTGAGGAAATTGCACAAGACGATTGAAATCACTTAGGTAGGTGCATGTCTCGCCCCGATACAGCGTTGCCCCGCACTCCGCCCCATTTGATGACCCTGGTTCTTGTCACCGGGCTTGCCGCGCTCAATCTCAACATTTTCCTGCCTGCCCTTCCCGCCATCGCCGAGCATTTTCGCGCCGATTACGGGCTCGTGCAGCTGATTGTCTCGGGCTATCTCGCCGCCACCGGGATCCTGCAACTGTTCATCGGGCCGCTGTCGGATCGCTACGGCCGGCGCCCGGTGCTGCTCTGCAGCCTGGCGATCTTCATTCTTGCCACCATCTTTTTGCTGATCTCTCCGACCATCGAGATGTTTCTTGCAGCGCGCATGCTGCAGGCCACGGCGGTCGCCGGATTGATCCTGCCGCGGGCCATGATCCGCGATGTCGTTGATATGGATGAAGCCGCGGCGCGCATTGGCTATGTCACCATGGGCATGGCCGTCGTCCCGATGCTTGCGCCGGCGCTTGGCGGCTTTCTCGCCGGTCTTTTCGGCTGGCAGGCGACCTTCATCTTTGCCCTGGTCTACGGGATCGCGGTTTTCGCTCTCTGCCACCACGATGTCGGCGAAACCAATACCCACCGATCCACCAATCTGAGGCAGCAAATTGCGGCCTATCCCGAATTGCTGGGCTCGCGGCGGTTCTGGGGCTATGCGCTGACGTCAACCTTCACCGCCGGCACATTCTATTCCTTTCTCGGCGGCGCGCCCTACGCCGCAAGCACCGTGCTCGGCCTGCAGCCCCAGGCCATCGGCCTGTGGTTCGCCCTGATCGCGCTCGGCTACATCCTCGGCAATTTCCTGTCCGGCCGATACGCCCGGCGCCTTGGCATCACGCGCATCATGGTGCTCGGCTGTTTCGTCTCCATCATCGCAACGCTGCTGCCACTGTTGTTCTACAGCGCCGGCTGGATTTCGCCGCTCGCCTTTTTCGGACCGACCTTTCTGCTCGGCGTCGGCAACGGCATGACAATGCCGGGCGCCAATGCCGGCATCGTCAGCGTTCGTCCGCATCTGGCCGGCTCGGCATCCGGACTTGGTGGCACGATGATGATCGGCGGCGGCGCCATCCTCGCGTCCTGGGTCGGGATGCTGCTCGATGCCGACAGCAGCCTGCTGCCGCTTCTCTTGATCATGGTGGCAACGACCCTGTTCGCCATTGCCGCCGCGCACTATACCGGACGCATCGAGCGGCGCATCGCAAGCGGTCTGGATACGCCGCGCGGCAGCGTCCAATGACCGCGCGCAATCGCCCGCATGATCAGGCCGTAAACCCGCCGCCCGGCGCCGCCATCGCCGCTGCGATCATTGCCGGCGGTGCGGGCCGGCGCATGGGGACCAGTGCCGAGGGGCGCGACAAGCCGATGCGCCTGCTCGCCGGCCGTCCCCTGATCGAACATGTCGTCGCACGGATGCAGCCGCAGGCGCGCCTGGTGGCCATCAACGCCAATGGCGACCCGGACCGCTTTGCCGGCATGGCCGTGCCCGTCATCGCCGATCGGCCCGGACCCGGGGCCGGTCCGCTGCGCGGCATCGCCACCATGCTCGACTGGGCCGCGGGGCAACCGCAAATCACGCATCTCGCCACGGCTCCCGCCGATTGCCCCTTCCTGCCGCGCGATCTTGTCGAACGGCTTGCCGCGGCTTGTACATCGCCTGGCTGCGCTGCCGTCGCGGCTTCCGGCGGCCGCACTCACCCTCTCTGCGGCCTCTGGCCCGTCACGCTTGCCCCGCTTCTTGAAAATCACCTGCACAGCGCGGCAGATCTCAGCATTCGTGCCTTCCTCGATCGTATTGCCTGCGCGACGGTCGAGTTTCCCTTCGCCAATAGGGCCGATCCATTCTTCAATATCAACCGGCCGGAAGATCTCGAGACCGCCGAGCGGATTCTCGCAAATCGCTGATCAAACCTTCGCCGGCAGGTGCCGTTACGTCATTGTAATGGCTAATATAATTGCGCATCCACGGTGAAATTCGCAATTGCTTTTCTCGACGAAACAGTGGGAATATTCCCGTTTTCGTCGTCCCGTTTGGGATCATCCACATCGACCAACACGCAGCCTCGGGCTGCAAATCTGAACTGAGGGGAAATCAATGCAACTGTCAAAAACGATCACCACCGCCGTTTCGGCACTGGCTCTTGTTCTGGCGTTTGGCGCCACGCAGGGCATGGCCCAGGACGGCCTGAAGCAGATCACCATCGGCACGGAAGGCGCCTACCCGCCCTTCAATACCCTGGAATCCGACGGAACTCTGACCGGTTTCGACATCGATATCGCCAAGGCGTTGTGCGAGGAGATGAATGCCGAGTGCACTTTCGTCACCCAGGATTGGGACGGCATGATCCCGGCCCTGATCGCCGGCAAATATGATGCCATCATCGCCTCGATGTCGATTACCGAAGAGCGCAAGGAAAAAGTCGACTTCACGGAGAAATACTACAACACGCCGCCGGCCATCGCTGTCGCCAAGGACTCGGACATCAGCGAAGCCTCCGATGCGGCGCTTGACGGCAAGCTGCTCGGCGCCCAGTCGTCGACCACCCACTCCAACTACGCCGAAGCCAAGCTGCCTTCGGCCGAGTTGAAGCTCTATCCGACCGCCGACGAGTACAAGCTCGACCTGGAATCCGGCCGTGTCGATGCTGTCATCGACGATGTCGTGGTGCTCAGCGAATGGGTCAATTCCGATGAGGGATCCTGCTGCAAGATCCTCGGCACCCTGACGCCGGACCTCGAGATCAACGGTGAAGGCGCCGGCATTGCGCTGCGCAAGGGCGAAGATGAATTGCGCGAGTCCTTCAACGCAGCGATCGCCGCGCTGCGCCAGAACGGCAAATACAAGGAAATCAACGACAAATATTTCGACTTCGACGTTTACGGCGAATAAGCTGAGCGCACAGCAACGCGCGGCGCCTGCCTCGCGCATCGTCACACCACCGGGCGGCGATTTTTCGCCGCCCGGTCTGGAAAGGCCGGGTCGTCCGGCAGACTTGTGGGGACTCAATGCCTGACCCGACGGCGCCGCCGCTGGTGGCAGCTTCGGTTCTGTCTTCCTTCGATCCGCTATGCGGGCCGATCGGTCTGCTGCAATTGCTGCCCGATGCGTCGCTTCTCGCCTGCGGCGCCGAAGGTTGGGGCGACGAGATCGCGTCCGGCTTCTTCATCACGGTCACCCTGTCGCTCGCCACCCTGCCCGTCGGGCTGACGCTCGGCTTCTTTCTGGCGCTTGCCAAGATCAGCGCCGCTCCTTCCCTGCGCCTAGCCGCCAACATCTACACCACCATCTTCCGCGGCCTGCCGGAACTTCTGACCATCTTTCTGATCTTTTACGGCCTGCAGATCGGCCTGCAGCAGCTTGCCGTCGCCCTCGGCATCGATGCGACCTTCGAGATCAACGCCTTCTTCGCCGGTCTCATTGCCTTGGCGCTGGTCTTCTCCGCCTTCGCCTCCGAAGTGCTGGCCTCCGCCTTCAAGGCCATCCCCGCGGGTCAGTATGAGGGGGCAGCCGCGCTTGGCTTGCGCTCACGCACCGTCATGCGGCTGATCATCCTGCCACAACTGATCCGCATCGCCCTGCCCGGACTCGGCAATCTGTGGATGAATCTCCTCAAGGACACGGCATTGATCTCGGTCATCGGCCTGTCCGACACGCTGCGCCAGACCGGCATTGCCGCGCGCATCACCAAGGAACCGTTCTTCTTTTTCGGCATTGCCTGCCTGCTCTATCTTGCCCTCGCCATGCTGTCCTCGCTCGTCACCAGCCATCTTGAAAATCGCTACAAGCGGGCGGAGCAGCGCTGATGAGCCATGTCACCGAACTGTTGCCGCCGGCGCCGCCGCCGCCCGAAACCAAAGGCCGCGTCACGCCGGCCAAAATCATCGGATGGGTACTCGTGGCCGCCTGGTTCTTGGCCGGCGTCGCCCTCGCCGCCTGGCTGATCGGCGCCTGGGACATCGACAAGATTGCCCTTTACGGACCGAAATACCTGTCCGGCCTGTGGGTGACGATCGAATTGGTGGTCATCTGCATCCTGCTCGGCGCCATCATCTCGATCCCGGTCTGCTACGGCCGCATGAGCCAAAACCGCGTCCTGTCGGCCTTCGCCTATGCCTATGTCTACTTCTTCCGCGGCACGCCGCTGATCGCCCAGCTCTTTCTCATCTATTACGGTTTCGGCTCCTTCCGCAGCGAACTGGAAGCCATCGGCCTGTGGACGATCTTCCGCGACGCCTGGAACTGCGCCCTGTTCGCGTTTTCGCTGAATACGGCGGCCTACCAGGCGGAAATTCTGCGCGGCGCCATCGAAAGCATACCGCGCGGCCAGTTCGAGGGCGCCAAGGCCCTCGGCCTCAACCGCTTTCACACCTTCCGCAAGATCATCCTGCCGCAGGCGATGATCGTCGCCCTCAGGCCTTATGGCAACGAGATCATCCTGATGATCAAGGCCTCCGCCATCGTCTCGATCGTCACGGTCTTCGACCTGATGGGCGAGACCCGCCGCGCCTTCTCGCGCACCTTCGATTTCCAGACCTACATCTGGGCAGCCGTGTTCTACCTCGTCATCGTCGAGATGCTGCGCAACATCTGGGTCGTGCTCGAAAACCGCCTCACCCGGCATCTCAAGCGCTGAGCCGCGACCGCAAAGACAGTATCAACCGCTGGGCGCCGCTTGCTGCGAGCCCGCAAAACATCTAGGACGGCGCAAAGTCACCCAAGCAGCAATGAACGGTTCCGAGCATGGCCAAGATCGACGAAGCGGCGCTGGCCGAAGCCTATAACCGCGCCCTCAAGCTGGAAAAAGCAGGCGATCACGATGCCGCCGCCGCGGCCTATCAGAAAGTGCTTGCGCTTGATCCGGAGGATCATGGCGGCGTCGCGGTGCGGCTTGCCAGTCTCGGCCGTGGCGGCACCCCGCAGCGCGCGCCGGAAGCCTATGTCACCACCTTGTTCGATCAGCATGCCGAGGTTTTCGACAAGGTGCTGGTCGAGGATCTCGGCTACCACGTGCCGCTTCTGCTGCGCCAGCGCCTCCTTGACCTCGGCCTCGGTCCCTTCGACCGCCTGCTTGACCTTGGCTGTGGCACCGGCCTGACCGGCGGCGCGCTCGAAGATATGGCCGACGATGTCACCGGCGTCGATCTTGCCGAGAACATGGTCGAGATCGCCCATGAGAAGGGCCTGTATGACACGCTCTATGTCGCCGAGGCGGTCGATTACCTCGAGGACAATGACGATGAGCCTTTCGATCTCATCGCCGCCACCGACGTACTGCCCTATCTCGGCGACCTGACGCCGCTGTGCCGCGCCGCCGCCGCAAATTGCCGGCCGGGGGCGCTGTTCGCCTTCTCGAGCGAAACCCTGCCTGACAACGTGATGCAGGGCCGCGCCTTCATGGTCGGCCCCTTCCAGCGCTTCGCACATGCATCAACCTATGTCGAACAGCAGCTGGCCGCCGCCGGCTTCGCGCTGCTTGAGGCCGGTGACATCATCGTGCGCTACGAACAGGGTCAGCCGATCGCCGGCCACCTCTACCTTGCCCGCTTCACCGGCCCCGACGCGGCATGAGGCCAGGGTCCTGTTCCTAGTCGGGCTTCGGCGTCAGCCGCCATGTTCCCTTGACATCCTTGACCGGACCGGTCGGGATCTCGATCGCTTCGACCCGCGCCCAGCGCTCCGCCATGTCGCGGTAGTGGCGTGAGAACACATTGCCGGACTGGCCCGTCGTCTGGATGAAGGTCGAGCGGTTCAGGTCAGCGAGATCGTAAATGCCGCGAAAGCTCGCCGCATGCGTGTTGGTGTAGGGCTGATCCGCATCGTTCAATGTCGTCTGGCCACGATCGAGCGTGAACGGCCCGCCCTGATGCGGCACGCTGACATCGAAGAAGCGCGCCAGGAGGTCGACCTGCGAGAACGGCCGGTGCGCGCCGCGCGCCGTGTGGACCTCGGCCCAATCCCAGGCTTCTATGTCCGATCCATAGCGGCGCTTGAGATCGGACAGCGCGTTGCCCAGCGCCAGCTGCGCAGTGTCGGCACAATCCTCACGCTGATCCGTTCCTGTGCGATCGCACCAGTCGCGTGCCGCGCTGCCGTTGAAATTGCGCTCCAGCGTGTCCGGCCGAATTTTCAGCCAGTCGTCAAAGGCTGGTCCGAGATCATCCGCATAGGTCTCGATCATCATCTGCCGCGCCCAGCCCATCATCAATAAAGGCTCGGACCGGCCTGCCGCCATCCTCCCGTCCCAGCGTTCGAGCCGGCGCAGCACGCCCTCTTCTTCCACAGTCAGATCAGCATCTTGCAGCAATTGGGTGAATCGATCTCGCAGCCGCACCAGTCCCGGCGAATAGACATCCGCCTGCGCCTCGCGCGACAGTTCCGGCGTGTGCGGCGCCTCTGCATCGATAATCAGCGCATCGACGCGCTCCTGGCGGAAACCCCGATCCCAGTCATAGGTCAGGAAATGCGGATAGGTTGCCGAAACAATCTTCGTGTTCGCCGTGCCGATGGCGCCTTTGTCCGGGTTGGTCTGGCGCGGCAGTTCCGCAAATGGCAGATAGCCCTGCCAGTCATAGATTTCATCCCAGCCGGGCACCGGCGCCCGCCCTTCAACCAGGTTGCGCGGATCTCGCACCGGCGCCCGCCCGGGTGCGATGAACCCGATATTACCGTCTATATCGGCGACCACCATCGACTGCATCGGCGTCAGGAACGGCTCCATCGCCGCCTGGTAATCAGCCACACTCTCGACCGTGAACAGGCGCGGGCCGGCATTGGCCGTGGTGTCATCATGCGCCAGAGCCACCCATTGCAGGGCCGCCACGCTGTTCTCCGGCAGATAAGCCGCGATGTTCTTGTAGCTTTCCGGCAGGACCGGACCGTGGCGGGTCCAGCGTCGCGTGAAGACGACGTCCGCCCCCCCTTTGACCTTGATCGTCTCGCGCGCCGAACCGAACGCCGCCCAGCCTGTCGGCGTCAGATACTCCTCCGGATTATCGGGGTTGACCCGCTCGATGAAGATGTCCTGCACATCGGTGGCCGTGTTCGTGTAGCCCCAGGCGGCAAAATCATTGCGCCCGAGGAAGACGAACGGCGCTCCGGCCAGGCTGGCGCCGACAAGATTGCGCGGAGCACCGAATTCCTCGGTCACTTCAAGATGCGCAAGATACCAGATGGAGGGCGCCGTCAGTCCAAGATGCGGATCATTGGCCACCACAGGCTTGCCGGACGCCGTGCGCGCCCCGCCGACCACCCAGTTGTTCGAAGCCCGCTCGGCGGTGATCTCGTCGAAGAATGCTCCGACCGGCGACAGAGACGCATTCTGGCCATCCTGGGCCGTGCCCTTCTGCAAGGGTCCCGCATCAAGTCCGAGCAGCTCGGCGAGTTCGGGAAGCGGCGGCGGCGCGTCCGCGGCAACCGGCGGCATCAGATCTTCGATCTCTGCTGGCGTCAGCCCGAGCCGCGCAAAGCTCAAGCGCTGCACCTCGTGGCCGACATTATTGGCCAGCGAAACCGACATCATCTTGATCGTGATCAGCGTATCGAGCGGCGACCACGGTTCCGGCGCCACGCCGAGAATGCTGAATTCGATCGGCAGCGGCGCGGCGAATGTGCGCCCGTCTTCGGCAAGCCAGGCATTGACGCCGCGCGCGTATCCCTCAAGCATGGCCTGCGTCGGCGGATCGATCACCGCCAGAGAGCCCTTCGCCGCCTTGTCGATCGCCATGGTGCGCAGCCAGCGGTCGGTACCGATGGTCGCCGCGCCGAACAGCTCGGACAGACGGCCTTTGCCGGCCATGCGGCTGACATGCATCTGCCAGAGCCGGTCCTGCGCATGCGCGAAGCCGAGACCGGCAGCCGCATCCGACGCGTTTCCAGCGCTGATATGCGGCACCCCTTCACGGTCCCGCGTGATCGTCACCGGCCCCGCCAGGCCGGCGATCTGCACTGCCCCGTCCCGTTCCGGCAAGGCCCGTGAGAAATAGAGGAACGCCGCGCCGGCTGCGAGCAGAACCACAGGCACGAGAACAAGCAACCCACGGGCCAGGCCTTTGATGATCCTGCGCATTGGTTTATGTCCCCCTGAACGGTAAAAAACTCCCGGCGGTTGCATCATGCCGCCAGGAAGGCAGTTGTGGCAGAAGGACAGGCAGAATGGCAACAGTCGCATTCATTGGATTGGGCGTAATGGGCTACCCCATGGCGGGACATCTCAAAACGCGCGGCGATCACACGCTCCGGGTCTACAACCGCACCGCCGCCAAGGCGAGGCAATGGGCGGAGGAATTCGGCGGCACGGCCTGCGAAACACCGGCCGAGGCGGCCGAGGGAGCCGAGTTCATCTTCACCTGCGTCGGCAATGACGATGATCTGCGATCCGTCACGCTCGGCGACAGCGGGGCCATTGCCGGCATGTCCGGCGACGCCATCCTGATCGACAACACCACGGCCTCCGCCGAGGTGGCACGGCAACTGGCCGAGGCCTGTGCAGAAAAGGGCTGCGGTTTTCTCGACGCGCCGGTGTCCGGCGGTCAGGCCGGTGCCGAGAACGGCGTTCTGACCGTCATGGTCGGCGGCGAGCAGGCGATCTTCGATCGCGCCCGGCCGGTGATCGACACCTATGCACGCATGGTCGGGCTGATGGGGCCGGTCGGCGCCGGTCAATTGACCAAGATGATCAATCAGATCTGCATTGCCGGACTGGTGCAGGGTCTTGCCGAAGGCATCCATTTCGGCAAACGCGCCGGTCTCGACATCGAAAAGGTCGTCGAGGTCATTTCCAAGGGCGCCGCCGGCTCCTGGCAGATGGAAAACCGCCACAAGACCATGAATGCTGGCGAGTATGAGCATGGCTTCGCCGTCGACTGGATGCGCAAGGATCTCAAGATCGTGCTTGATGAGGCTGGCCGCAATGGCGCGCGTCTGCCGGTCACCGCTCTTGTCGACCAGTTCTACGCCGACGTCCAGGCCAATGGTGGCAACCGCTGGGACACCTCGTCATTGCTCACCCGCCTCGAAAGCGGAAAATAAGGCGGACGTTCAGTTGGCTTCCGGATTGCGGTATTGCTCATTGACCAGGCCGAACTCGGCAAGCAGCCGCCCGATCGCCACCTGCAGATGGTAGAGCCCGATTGTCGCGGACCCGGTGGCCGCGCCAAGCCGCACGCCGCGAAACGGCGATGCCGCGAGCAGGGCCAGCGACTTGCCGACAATCCTGAGGCGCGATCGCCAGCCGGGCGCCTCGCGCCGCTCGATGATCGCCGAGATGGCGCCATTGCGCAGGCTGCGCGCATTCAGCCAGGAAAATTCGGCGCGCCGGCTCGGCACCGTTTCCAACACCTTCGCTTCCGCACTCCAGGCAAAGCGAAAGCCCGCCTTGCGGCAGCGGCGGTAAAAGTCGCTGTCGCCACCGCCGATGAAGTTGAAGGCGGGATCGAGAAAAGGACGCGGCATCGCCTCGATCACCCGCCGGGCGATCAGCACATTGCCGGAGGAATACAGGATCGGCACCGGCCCGCTTTGCGTGTAGTGCGGCTGAAAGGCCGGATGGCGCGCCCATGGCGAGAGCGCCGGATCGTCAAAGACCGGCACCTGCGGCCCGCCGACCAGATCGGCGCCGCTCGCCGCCGCGACGGCGCGCAGATTGCCGAGCCAGCCGGCATCCGCAAGTTCGTCGTCATCGAGAACAGCCAGTTGGCGACAGCCGGGAAAGGCCTGCAGCGCTGTCTCCCAGCCGGCATTATACGCATGACAATTGCCGCGCCGGTGCGCGACGACCACGAGGCCCCCCGCCACAGCCGCATCGGCTGAGAGTGCCTCGAACCAGCGCCGCGCCGCGTCGGCGCCGGCCCGGCCCTCGGCATCGTTTTCCATCACGATGACCGCAAAAGGAGCAACGCCCTGCTGCCGCGCCAGCGAATCGAGTGTGGCCACCAGATGCTCGGGGCGGCGGAAGGTCGGGACCGTCACCACCGTCTGCGCGCTCTCGGCCGCCAAATGCGCCGATCGATAGGCGATGGTGACATCGGCAGGCATGGCAGCTTTGGCGGCGATCTCTGGCATGGAGCGATCTGGCCAGAAAATCTTAAAGATTGCCTGAAAGTCCGGGCGAAACATCTCGCCGCACCGTTAACGGCAATTTCAGTCCCGGCGCCGATGATCAGGCGGCCTTTCAACGTGGCCGGGTGTCATGCATATCGTTTTCGTCACATCGCTGGTTCCGGTTGCCGAGCCCCGCTCGGGCTATGACATCGCCAACCGGGTCATCGTCGATGCGCTGCGCGCGCTCGGCCACCGCGTCTCGGTGCTTGGTTTCCTGCAACCCGGCAACACCCCCGCCGAGGCCGCGCACACGCGGGTTTTGCGGGAACTGGAGGTCACCAATGCGCGGGTCGGACGAGGCCGCAAACTCGCCTGGCTGAGCCGGGCACTTCTCCGCGGTGAGCCGGTATCCGTGACCAAGATGCATGCCGTCAGCCAAAAAGATGTCGCCGCGGCTTTGGCTGCGTTCGGCCCCTATGACCTCCTGTTTCTCAATTCCGTGCAGCTGCCGGGCGCCTTTCTCGACCTGTTCACCGCCCGCCCCTATCTGTTCGTCGCCCACAATGTCGAAGCCCGCTCCGCCCGTGACAACGCGTCAACCGCCTCGAGCCCGCTGCGTGCGCTGCTTTTCCGCCGCGAGGCACGCCTGCTCGCCGCACTCGAGAGCCGGCTGTGCCGCGATGCCGGCTTCGTTTTCACGCTTGCCGACGCTGACCGGCCGGTCCTCGGGGTCGACAGCGAGACCCGCTCCGCCACCTTGCCGCTGGTCACCGCGATCGAGCCGCCCCCGGCCCCCTCGCCGCGACAGCCGCGCTATGATGTTGGCCTCATCGGGTCGTGGAGCTGGGCGGCCAATCGCGCCGGCCTCGACTGGTTTCTCACCGAGATCGCGCCGCGCCTGCCTGCGGATTTCAGCATCGCAATTGCCGGGGATCTCGAAGACCGGCCCGCATCCATCCCCGCCAATGTGCAATTTCTCGGACGCGTGCCGGACGCCCGCGAATTCGTGCGCTCCGCGCGTGTCATTCCCCTGATATCGCGCCTTGGCACCGGTGTTCAGCTCAAGACGATCGAAACCTTCGAAATGGGCCTGCCCTCGGTCGCCACGGCCAATGCGTTGCGCGGCCTGACCACGCGCCCGGACAATTGCACCGTCAGCGATGATCCCGCCGCCTTTGCGGCGGCGCTCGTGCACACCGTCACGCAAGCGCGCGACAACAGCATTGACGATCGTGACGGCAGGGCCTTTCACCAGCGCCAGCTCGACGGTCTTCTGGCCGCGTTGAGAACCGGAATTGAGCGGGTCGCCGCGCGCGCCGAGCGCAGCGAAAAGCCCAAAGAAGAACCGAGAGAAGACCACGCGGAGAGCGCGCCGCCGGACATGCTTAACAAAGAGTAAATCGCCGCTTAACCGCTCCGATGCTTTCCCGGTGCGTTGCCCGCTGCACCGTGCTATCTCGGATGCTGACATTGCATTTCCCTGCGCAGCACACTCCGCGGCGCCCCTGTTTTTTCATGAGCATCTGTTGGACCGGAATTAACTTGTTTTTCGTCATTTGAGCGACGCGACCCCTTCGAAGGTGACTGGACATGACGCAGCCCGTATCGACCTTGGATATTCTCGGCATCAAGGTGCGATCGCTCGGCTTCGAGGAGGCTTTGGCCGACCTTGAAGCCACGCTGCGAGACGCCCCGGCGCAGCGGCGCATCAACTTTCTCAACGCCAACAATTCCAACCTTGCCGCCACCAATAAGGCCTATCGCGCTGTCTTGTCGCGCAGCGAGGTGCTGGCCGACGGGGTTGGGGTCGACGTCGCGGCGCAACTTCTCGAAGGGTGCAAATTTCCCGCCAATCTGAACGGCACCGATCTGGTGCCGGCCCTGCTCGTGCATCTGAAAGACCCGTGCCGCATCGCCCTGATCGGCGCCGAGCAGGCCGTCCTGGAGAAAGCCTGTGCCAATTTCCAGCAATTGGCGCCCTGGCATACCTTTCGCGCGCTCTCCGATGGCTATTTCGATCGCAATGCGTCAGAAAATCTGCTGGCCGAGCTGGCCGCATTCGAGCCGGACATCACTCTGGTCGCCATGGGCAGTCCCGCCCAGGAGCTATGGATCGACCAGCACTTCGAGCCGCGGCATGGACGTCTTGTGTTTGGCGTCGGAGCGCTGTTCGACTTCGTCTCCGGCAAGGTGCGCCGCGCCCCGTCGCTGATGCGCGAATTGCGGCTTGAATGGCTCTATCGTCTGTATCTCGAACCCTCACGCCTGTGGCGCCGCTATATCCTCGGCAATCCGGTTTTTCTCTTGCGCGTGCTTCGCTATAGACTGAAACGCCCAACGCCGCGTCCAGCTGCGACCGCCTGACGTCTCTTAAGAACGGACACCTTCGATGCGAACCGCCATTCTGACGCCTTCCTATGTCGGCGACTTCGACCGCTGCAAGCTGATGTGCGAGACGGTCGACCGCTTTTTCACCGGCGACTGGCATCATTATATCCTTGTCGAGCGCAACGACATCGCCCTGTTCTCGCAACTGGCCGGACCGCGCCGGACCATTCTCGGCGAGGATGCCCTGTTCCCGGCATGGCTGCGCTCCTATCCCGACCCGCTCGCGCGGGGTCGGCGGCGCATCTGGCTGAGCCCCTTTTCGCGGCCGTTGCGCGGGTGGCATGCCCAGCAATTGCGGCTTCTGGCAATGGCCCGCCACGTTGACGCGGATGCCTTTCTGACCATTGATTCAGACAGTCTGGTGGTGCGGCCCTACGATCCCGCCAGCCTCTGGACGGATGGGGACCTGCGCTTTTATCGCGTCGACAACGCGGCCACCACCGCCGCTTCGGGTCACCTTGCGTGGATCGCCCATGCCGGCAATCTGCTCGGCCTGCCGCGCCGGCCGGATCCGGCGCATGACTATGTCTCCACCTTCCTGCCCTGGCGTGTCGACACCACGAGGGCGCTGCTCGACCACATCGAGAAAACGACAGGCAAGAGCTGGCTGCGTGCCGTGACATCGTCGCGCGACATTTCCGAATGCATGATTTACGGCCGCTATGTCGATGAAGTGCTCGATGGGGCCGGGCACCGGAGAACCGACAAGTCCCTGGCGCATGTCCTGTGGACGCGCGAAGCCTTTCCGGAGACGGCGGAAGGACTGGCGGATTTCACCCGCGGCATCGCAGGCCACCATGTCGGCATCTGCATCCAGTCCTTCGTCGATCATCCGATCGAAGATGTCCGGCGACTTGCGGCAACCTTCTACGAGGACGACGGCGCTCAAGGCCGCGCAGCGGTCAGCTGATCTTTCAGAACGCCGCCGCTAAAACCCTTCGGCTGCCGTATCGACCAGAGAACCGAGCAGTGCATTGACCTCATCGCGCCCGGCGCCCTCGGGCAGCGTGCGATGGCCGATCGTCACCTCGCCGGGATTGCTGGCGTCCTCGTAAACGAAGATGACATAGGGACAATAGGCGATGTTGCCGATATCCGCCTCCATCGCCGTACGCGACACGACAGCCGAGCAGAAGGTGAAGAATTCGGCATCCTTGTAGAGCTTCTGCGTCGCGCCGACATCCTCCGCCGTGCGCTTCAGCATCTCCCCGAGAAAGCCGTGATAGTCGACCTTGTAGCCCTTGTTGATGATGGCATCGTTGACGCCTTGCGCGGCATCTTCGAATGACATCTCTGATGTCGTGACGCTGTAGACATCAGACCCTTCGGCCTGAACCGGCCCGATCACCAGCGCAAGACCGCCCGCCACCAGAGCGCCAAGCGCGGCTCCCTTGAGGGACGAAGTGCGTAGAAAGTTGGGTGTCATCACTGTTCCTCCCGACATTCGTCCGGCAACGCCCGGACACATTGAAACAATTGCATGTTCCAGCCGCGAAGAACAGTACGCTGATATCAGCCCGAATCCTTGCTCAGCACCATGTAATCGAGCGGCAGCTCGGTGGTGTACTTGATCTGCTCCATCGCAAAGGCCGACGACACGTCGCGGATTTCGATCTTGCCGATCAGCCGCTTGTAGAAGGCATCATAGGCCGCGATATCCGGGACGACGACGCGCAGCAGATAATCGACGTCTCCACTCATCCGGTAGAACTCGATCACCTCGGGAAAGTCGGCGATCACCTCCGAAAAGCGCTTCAGCCATTCCTGCGAATGCGAATTGGTGCGGATCGAGACAAAGGCCGTCACCCGCGTGTTGACCGCCACCGGGTCAAGCAGAGCCACCCGCCGGCGGATGACACCGTCTTCCTCAAGCTTCTGGATGCGCCGCCAGCACGGTGTCGTCGAAAGTCCTACCTTCTTGGCGACCTCAGCCACCGCCAGGGTGGAATCTTCTTGCAATAGCCGCAGGATCTTGCGGTCGAGACGATCCATGAGATCCTCCAATTATGAACCTGTTCCACTTAGCGCAGGAAATGGGAGCCCACAAAGAAATTATACCCTCAATCAGGAAGAGTACGAGTACAATATTCTAGCGCTCCAGCAGGGCCGCCACCCGGCGCTGCAGTTCCGGCACCACTTCCGCCTCGAAGAAGGGATGCCGTTTCAGCCAGCCGGAATTGCGCCAGGACGGATGCGGAACCGCAAAGACCGGCGTCGTGCGATCCGTCGCCTCCAATATGGCTTTCCAGTCCATCACCGTTTCGGTCAGGGTGCGGCGCTTCAGGGCCCCCAGGTGCCAGGCCTGCGCGTGGCTGCCGATCGCGACCACCAGCCGGATCTGCGGCATCCGGCGCATCAGATCGGCGCGCCATGTCGGTGCACATTCGCGGCGCGGCGGCAGATCGCTGCCTTTGGCATCAAGGCCGGGGAAACAGAACCCCATTGGCGCGACGGCAAAGTTGCGCAGATCATAAAATGACGCTTCATCGACCCCCAGCCACTGCCGCAGCCTTACGCCGGAAGGATCGGTGAACGGGCGCCCCGACGCATGCACCCGCGTTCCCGGCGCCTGACCGGCAATCAGGATCGGCGCCACGCTGGAGGCTTCGCAGACCGGCCGCGGTTCGTGCGGCAACATCCGCGATGGCCCACCAAGCGGCGCATCCCGGCAGATCCGGCAGGCGCGCACCCGGCGCAGAAAAGCTGTCAGTTCCTCGTCGACCGCTGTCATCTGGCTGCGCGATTTCCTCAGGCGCGGGCAGACGGCCGCGCCGAGACAGCCTGATACCAGCGCATCACATTGCCAAGATGTTCGGGCCGCCCGATCCGTGCCGGTTTCATGAATTCGAACGCGATCATGCCGGTGATGTCGGCGATGGAAAACGCTTCGCCGGCAACAAATTCATTCTCCGCCAGATGCGTGTCGAGAATGTCGAGAAAAGCCAGCGCCTTCGGCCGGTTGGCCTCACCCCACTCCGGCAGCTGCGGCACTTCCCAACCGGCCATCGCCGGATGGCAATGGCGGAAAGCCGCGGCGACGCTCGCCATGAAATGAAGCTCCAGACGACGGTTCCACATCTCGACCTGCGCCCGCCCGACCGCACCGCTGCCGAACAGTGCCGGCTCGGGCGTGATCTCCTCGAAATAGCGGCAAATCGCCACCGATTCGGTGATCACCGTCCCATCATCCAGTTCAAGCACCGGCACCCGCTGCATCGGATTGAGCGCTGTCATGTCCGGGCTCTTGTGCGCTTTTTCCGTCAGATCGACAGGAACAAGCTCGACCTTGATGTTCTTTTCGGCGAGAAACACACGCACGCGGCGCGGATTGGGCGCCATGCCGCCATCATAGAGCTTCATTCCGGTCTCCTCTTATCTGCCTGCTGGGTCGGTCGGCTCTTTTCCCATGCTTTCTTATTGCAGCACAATGGTGGCAACCAGCCGCGTGCGACGAAAGAATGATCGCCCGGCAGCGCCGGTGCAAAGGCCTTCTTAAGCATTCCCGCATATTTTAACCGGGACGGAATCCTGACGGAACGCGCGAGCACGAATGAGCCAGCCGGCCACCATATCCGACAAGAATATTGTCGACCGGACGCGGACCCACCGCAACGCGGCTGTGGTGAAGACCGTGCGGACGGCGCGCGACACCTTGCAAAACGGCCGCACCAGCAACACCGGCTTTGATCGTGAGATGCTGATGTTGCACGTCAGCGCCATCCTGCAGGGGGCGGCCGCACCGCCATTCCTGGTGATCATGACAGCGCTCGCCGGTCTTTACTTCGACGCGGCGCTCGATCTTTTCGCCTGGGCGTTCGTGACGCTTTGTGCCTACGCGGTCCTCCTGCTCAAGGCCCGGCGCGCGCCGCGGCACTTCGAGGACGACGCCGACGCCCGGCGCTGGCGCGGCCAGTTTCTCGGAATTCACCTGCTGATCGGCATCTGCTGGGCCATCTTTTCCGTGCGCGATTGCTCGGCGTGCGGGGGTGACACCTACGCCTACTACAAGGCCACAACGCTCGTCGTGGTCATCGCCGCCACCGCCATGGCGACCTTCACGCTGCGCTTCGCGCTGATCTGCGCTGCCCTGCCAAGCGTCGGCATCCTGCTCGTCCTGGCCCTGCTGCGCCCCGACCCGGCGCATTTCTCCGTGCTGGCCATGGTGGCAACGGCCACCGCACTGTTTCTGTTCGTCTCGCGCCGCTTGTATGATTCCAACGTCAAGATGCTGACCTATCAGAGCGAAAAGGACTATCTGATCGCCGAACTGGAAGTGGCCAAATCCGTCTCCGACGAAGCGCGGCGCCGGGCCGAGGAGGCCAACCTTGCCAAATCGAGGTTCCTCGCCTCGATGAGCCACGAGTTGCGCACGCCGCTCAACGCCATTCTCGGCTTCTCCGAGGTCATGGAAGGCGAGGTGCTCGGGCCACTGGAGAATGCGAGCTACAAGGAATATGTCGGCGACATCCACCGGTCCGGCCAGCATCTGCTCAACCTGATCAACGAGATCCTCGATCTCTCGCGCATCGAGGCGGGACGCTACGATCTCAACGAATCATCGCTCTCCCTCGCCGAGATCGCCGAGGATTGCATTGCCCTCGTCCAGTTGAAGGCGCGCAACAAGAACATCCGCATCATCGAGAGTTTTCAGGAGGGCCTGCCGCTCATCTGGGTGGATGAAAAGGCGATCCGCCAGGTCCTGCTCAATCTTCTGTCGAATGCGGTCAAATTCACGCCGCTTGGCGGCGAGATCACCGTCAAGATCGGCTGGACCGCCGGCGGCGGTCAATATGCCGCTGTCAGCGACAACGGGCCGGGCATTCCCGAAGAAGAGATACCGGTCGTGCTCTCGGCCTTCGGCCAGGGATCGATCGCCATCAAGAGTGCCGAGCAGGGCACCGGCCTCGGCCTGCCGATCGTGCAGGCAATCCTTGCCAAGCATGGCGGCGAATTCATTCTGCGCTCGCGCCTGCGCGAGGGCACTGAAGCACTCGCCATCCTGCCGGCCAACCGCATCATTGCCGGAATGGAAGCCGTTGCCGGCGTCCAGACGCCGGAGCAAAAAAAGCGCCGGGCTTTCGCCTGAATTCACGCCCGCCGCGGAGCCCGCGCCCCGGGCTCACGCCTTGCCGCTGACCCCGGCCTCGGCGAAAGTCGCCATCCCCGAATGACACAGGGCTGCCGCCTTGACGACGCCCGCAGCAAGGGCCGCGCCAGTGCCCTCCCCAAGACGCATGCCGAGCGCCAGCAGCGGCGTTTTTCCGAGCCGTTCGACCACCTTCATATGCCCCGGTTCCGCCGAGACATGGCCGATCAGGCAATGATCGAGCGCTTGCGCATTGGCGGCATGCAGGATCGCGGCGGCCGCCGTTGCCACATAGCCGTCGATGATCACCGGGACACGCTCGACGCGCGCCGCGAGGATCGCCCCGGCCATTGCCGCCACTTCCCGGCCGCCAAGCCGCCGCAGGACTTCAAGGGGATCATCGAGATGTCCCCTGTGCAGCGCCACGGCTTTCTCCACCGCCGCCACCTTGCGCGCCAGGACTTCGCCCTCGGATCCGGTGCCCGGCCCTACCCAGTCCGCCGCCGAGCCGCCATACAGCGCATGAAAGATGGCCGCCGCGATCGTCGTGTTGCCGATCCCCATTTCGCCGATGCACAACAGATCCGTGCCGCCGGCGATCGCCTCCATGCCAAAGGCCATCGTCGCCGCACAGGCCCGCTCGTCGAGCGCCGCCTCCTCGGTGATGTCCTGCGTCGGCATGTCGAGCGCCAGGTCGAACACCTTCAGACCGAGATCATGGGCGATGCAGATCTGGTTGATCGCAGCCCCGCCGGCGGCAAAATTATCGACCATCTGCTTGGTCACCGAGGCCGGAAACGGCGTGACACCCTGCCGCGTGACCCCATGATTGCCGGCAAAGACGGCAACCAGCGGCCGGTTGATCTGCGGCGGACGGCCCGACCAGGCCGCCAGCCAGAAGGCGATTTCCTCGAGCCGTCCAAGAGCGCCGGCCGGCTTGGTCAACTGCGCATCGCGCTCGCGCGCCGCTGCCAGCTGCGCCGAATCCGGCCCCGGCAGATTGTTCAGCAGGGCCCGGAAGTCATCGAAGGGCAGACCGCTCGCACTCATCGTCGTTCTCCTTTGCGCGCTCGCGCATGACGCGCGGGCCGCTCGGGTGTAAAGTGAGAATCGCAACAATTCAACGGCGTGCTGCGCCACCCGGCTTCATCTTTTGCGCGAAATCGAGGTGCATCATGTCTGACCCTGTCATTGCCCTGGTACGGAGCGTCGCTTTCCTCAGCCGGCTGCCGGTGCCGGACCGTTTTTTCACCGATGACCCGGGGCGGACGGGCGAATATGCCGGCATCTTTCCTCTGGCCGGCGCCGTGATCGCCCTGCCCTCGGCCATGCTGATCCTGATCTTTGCCGCTCTCGGCGCACCAGACGCGCTCACCGCGTTGCTGGCCCTTGCTTTGATGATCGTACTTACCGGCGCGCTGCACGAGGATGGGCTTGCCGATTGTGCCGATGCCTTCGGCGCGGCCGGCCACAAATTGAGCGAGCCCGGCCGCATCCTGGCCATTCTCAAGGACAGCCAGATCGGCGTCTACGGAGCCCTGTCCCTGATCCTGTCCGTTGCGCTGCGTGCCGTCTGCCTGGCGGCGCTGATTGCCGCCGCATCGCCGCTCCTCAGCGCGCTTGTCTTTCTTGTGACTGCCGCTCTGTCGCGCGGCCTGATGGTCGCGCACTGGTACCATCTCTCCTCTGCGCGCAGCGATGGCGTTGCCGGCCGCGCCGGTGCGCCGGATGCCCAGGCACGCAGCACCGCCCTGATCGGCGGCATCATTCCGGCACTGCTCATCACATTCTGGCTCTCGGGCATCATCGCACTGCTGCTGGTCGTGCCGCTCGCCATCGCTGCAACCTACGCCTGGACGCGCTATGTCGAGCGCCATCTGGGCGGCCACACCGGCGACACGATCGGCGCGACGCAGCAAATCGCCGAGACCGCATTCCTCATCGCCCTTGTTGTCGCCCTTTAAGGACCCGATATAAGCCACTGCCACCGACCTTGGATAAACTCAGGCCTGCATGACCATCGAAACGCCCTGCATTCTGCTCTGCTCGATCGACGAGCGCACCGGCTATTGCTTCGGCTGCGGACGCAGCGGCGGCGAGATCGCCGCATGGATGGAGTACAGCGACGAGGAGCGCCGTGCCCTGATGGCCGAGTTACCGGCCCGCCTTGAAACGATCGAGCGTCGCCCGCGCCGGCAAACGCGCCGCCAGCGCCTCAAGGCGCAGACGACAGCGTCCGGATCTCCCGAGAATGAAACGCTCGAGGATGGGCCAGCCACGCGCGATCAGAGCACTGAAACCGGGAGGACGTCATGAAGCTCGGCCTGAATCTCGTTCTCGGTGCGCTGGGACTTGCGCTTGTTCTGCTGATCATCAACCACGATCGCGGCCAGACCCTCTCGCTGCCCAATGACGAATTCGCCCGCCTTGCCTATCTGGCGACGCTGGGGGCTGTGCTCGCCGCCGGCATCGTCGGGTCGCACCGCCATATCGGCGAATTGATCCGCAATCTGTTTCTCTGGGCGGTGATCATCCTCACTCTGGTCGCCGGCTGGACATGGCGTGATCAGGTGCAGGATTTCGCCGGCGACATGATCGCCAGCCTCGATCCGGCCCGCCCGGTCGTGCTGACCGCCGGGGAGAGCCCGGAAATTGCGCTGCGCAAATCGCTGAACGGCCATTTTGTCACCGACGCGCAGGTGAACGGCACGCCTGTGCAGTTTCTCGTCGATACCGGCGCCACGACCATTGCCTTGAGCTGGCATGATGCTCTCGCGATCGGCATCGACCCGGCGTCCCTGAGTTTCAGCGTGCCGATCACCACCGCCAACGGCAGCGCAATGGCGGCCTCGGTGCGCCTCGAGCGGTTGGAAATCGGCCCGATCGTGCGCACCGATCTGCGCGCCACGGTGGCCCAGGAGGGGCTGCTCGAGCAAAGCCTGCTCGGCATGAATTTCATCTCGTCGCTGTCCTCGTTCGAACTGCGCCGCAACGAGGTCATCATGCGCGACTGACGCCTATGTCGCTTCACAGCAGGCTGTAGATGAACCGTGCGGCGACCGTCAGCAGGAAGATGCCGAAAGCGATCTCCAGGTGCCGCTTGTCGAGCGCATGCGCGACCATCACGCCGAGCGGCGCGAACAGCATCGACAACGGCGCCATCATGGCGACGGCAATCCAGTTGATGAAACCGGTCGACAGCAGCGGCAAACCCGCTTCGCCCCATCCGGCCCAGATGTAGCCCACCAGGCCCGGCGCCGAGATTAGCACCCCGATGCCCGCCGACGTCGCCACCGCCTGATGCACCGGGCGGCCATAGAGCGTCATGAAAGTGTTGTTCATCACGCCGCCGCCGACACCCATCAGCGCCGACACCATGCCGATTACCGCCCCCACAATCGCCCGCCACGGATTGCCAGGCAGATCGTCGCCCAGCCGCCAGTTCTGCCGGTTGAGCACCATGCGTATGCCGAGCAGCAGCGTGATGATCGCGAAGATCGCTCGCATGCCGGCGCTTGACACCGAGGCGGCGATCACGCTGGCAAGCAGCACGCCGAAGGGAACCGCCAGCATCCATTGCTTGAGCAGCGCCAGATCCGCCGCATCGCGCTTGCGGTGCGACAGGAAAGAGCGCAGCGAGGTCGGGACAATCACCGCCAGCGAGGTGCCGACCGCCACATGCATGCGCACCGCTTCGGGCACATCGGCAAGCGCGAAGGCCTGGTAGAACGCCGGAACGAGAATGGCGCCGCCGCCAATGCCGAACAGCCCGGCGAGAAAACCCGCTACTGAACCGGCAAGCGCCAGGGCAAGGAGCAACCAGATCAGCTCGTCATAGGATGGCATAGGATCCCGGGTCGCTTGAAGGGCCGGACGAAACAAGGGCCGTCCCCTGCCCGATGCAGCCGGCAGCGATCATTCCGGTACATCCATCAAGTGCATGGCAAAAAGGACCGGGCAGTGCAAGAGCAGAGCGGTAAATTGACCGGATGATAAAATCAGCGAGGCCGGCTGCGCCCCGCGGCTCAGGACATTAGAGACTGCAATGCCGGCGTCCGGATTTGCGGGCCCTGAGATCGAAGTGAAAGTGATCCTTGTGATAGCGATCACTGCCGGGACCGAGAACCGTGTTGAAATATTTACAGGAATCCTCGCGCACCGTGGTCAGCAGGCTTTTCTCGCGAAACGCGAAGAAGCCCGGATCGCGGACATCGATTGTGTGGCCGTTGTCGAGCGTGACCGCCCCCACATCGATCGCATTGCCCTTGGAATGTTCCGACATCGGCGCGCCCCGACGCGAGTTCATGGTGCGGCAGGAATAGGAGGACATCTGCTTGATTTCTTTGACCCCGCTGAAGTAGCGCGCCCGCGCCGCCGGACCCAGTTCCTCCTTCACCCATTTCGCGAAGGCCAAAGTCATCTGGCAATTGAGCTTGGCCGCCGGCTTGACGCGGATGCCGCCCGACAGGCCAGACACCTTGACCGGATGCGCAATGCCGCACGAGCGCCCGTTGCCGATCGGATCGATATCCTCATAGACGACACCGAGCCGTTTGAGCTGCGCTCGGCAATTGCGCTCCGAGGCTGGCATGCCGCCGGCCCATTCCGGGCGCGCCAGCGGGTTCGAGATGCGCGGCAGCAGCGCCAGGCGCCGCTCCTGGACCGGTTGTGGCTCGGCAATCGGACTGGCCTGCTGCGCCCCGTATTGCACCGGGCCCAGCGGCGCCTCGCTCGCATAGGGGCCCGACAGCGGCGCATCCAGCGGGTAGCTGGCGTCGAGTATCGTCGGCGCGAGGCCCACCGGCGCCATGGCTGCCGGCGCCAGCATTGGTGCCGGTTCCGCCGCGAAGGACAGGACGTCGGTGGGCGGCACCATCTCACCCGAGCACGCCGTCACAAATGCGCCGAGCGCAAATATGGCCACTGCCCGCCCGCCGCGCGCTGAAGCGCCACGCGTCAAATCCTGTCCCTTTTTCACGGCACCTTCACTCCTACGAAAAGACATGCCGCAGCTTACCGGCGAAAGGGTAAAGGAAGCTTGAGCGCACCCCTTAAGAATTTGCGGCACCACCCGCGCTCGCCATCCGCCGCCTCATTCAGCGACACCGAACGGCACCGGCCGATAAATCACTTCAAATCGGATCGCTGGCCCGCTAGCATCCGCGCACGAACAGGGAGTGGCCCATGAGCATACCGACAGGTGAGTTGACGTTGCGAACACTGGCCATGCCGGCCGATGCCAATGCGGCCGGAGATATTTTTGGCGGCTGGGTGATGGCGCAGATGGACCTGTCCTGCGGCATACGTGCCGCCGAGCGGGCGCGCGGCCGGGTCGTCACCGCCGCGGTCAACGAAATGTCCTTTGCCATGCCGGTCAAGATCGGCGACACGCTGTGCATCTACACCGACATCGTCAAGATCGGCAAAACCTCGATGACCCTGCTGGTCGAGGCCTGGGCGCAGCGCTATCTGTCCGACCGCATGGATAAGGTGACCAATGCCCTGTTCGTCATGGTCGCCCTGGACGAGAACGGCAAGCCGACCCCGCTGCCCGTTGATCTTGGCGGCATCTCCGCCCATTCGATGTAGCGCTCCCGATGTAGCGCTCAGGCCGTCAGGCGGGCTGCGCCATCGCCGCGGGCACGACTTCGGCAAAAGCCCGCCGGATCACATCGACGCCCGCATCGGCACGCACCACATCGGTCGAGAGGATCTGCCGGAAACGCCGTGCGCCCGGCTGGCCGGAAAACAACCCCACCATGTGCCGCGTGACGTGGCTGAGCCGCCCGCCCCCGGCCATGTGCCGGCTTGCATGCTCCATCATTGCCTCGCAGACGAAATTCCAGTCGACAGGGCGGTCGGCCGCAGCGAAAAAGCGGCGGTCGACATCGGCCAGCAGGCTGGCATTGTGATAGGCGGCGCGTCCGAGCATCACGCCGTCGCAATGCTCAAGGTGCTGCTGCGCCGCGTCAAGCGTCTCGATGCCGCCATTGATGCCGACAAAGTGCTGCCCTAATGCGCGCTTGAGACGGTAGACGCGATCATAGTCGAGCGGCGGCACCGTGCGGTTTTCCTTCGGTGACAGGCCCTGCAGCCAGGCCTTGCGCGCATGCACCCACAGCCCGTCGCAGCCGGCCCGGATCACCTTTTCCGCCAGCGCCGCAAGCGCCTCCTCCGGATCCTGCTCATCAACCCCGATCCGGCACTTGACCGTGACCGGCAGCGGCGTCGCCGCCTTCATCGCCTCGACGCACCGCGCCACCAGATCAGGTTCGCGCATCAGACAGGCGCCAAACGTTCCCGACTGGACGCGATCCGACGGGCAGCCGACATTCAGATTGACCTCGTCATAGCCGAAATCCGTGGCGATGCGCGCCGCCTCGGCCAGCAATTCCGGCTCCGAGCCGCCGAGCTGCAGCGCCACCGGGTGCTCGACCGCATCGAAACCGAGCAGCTTTTGCCGGTCGCCATGCAAGACCGCGTCAGCGACAACCATCTCGGTGTAAAGCAGCGCGCGCCGCGTCAACAAGCGATGCAGAAACCGGCAATGCCGATCCGTCCAGTCCATCATCGGCGCGACGGCAAAACGCCGAGATACGGTAATCTGCGATTTTCCTTCTTTTTTCACTACTTACGCCTGTCGTTGCTCGTCATTCATGCCTGGTTCCTGTCGCTTAAGCGGCAAATTCGTCAAATTTGGGCACTTGATGTCGGACGAGGCACCGAAAAACGCGTTCACCAGCCGTAGACCCACCACGGTCCTCGGCCCAGGAAGCGTTACGTTATCATTTCAGGACGGACAATGCCTACACCGGTACTCGGCTGCTGGCCGGATCACACTGCATTGCTTGGTCCAACATCTTCAGGTGGGCGCCGCGCCCGTAATGTGCGCTCGGGTTGCTGTCAGCCCGTGACCCGGGCTGACGAGCGCCGTCAGTGGTTCAAAACCAGCCGATGCACAGGCTGTTGACCGACCTGGCCCGATCGTGCCCGGTCTCAGCGGCCACGCCGGCGGGGGCCGCTGTTGTGAGCATCAAGAGGCGTGGTCCCTGGAGCAACGCCGGTATAATAATACCCACCATTGTCCAGCGTCGTGCCGTCCGACAGAGTAAAGTAGTAGGCGTAACCCGCGCCCTCATCCAGACCCGGTTGGTCACGCAGAATGGGATTGTTGGTCTCCCATTGGTACACATAGTAACCTGAGCGCGATTCCGCGGTTTCTTGGAAGCATTCTTCGCCTTCGACAGTCCCCTCTTGCCAAGTATAGGACAGGCGGGGTGAGGATGTGTTGCGGTAATCGATGCAGAAAGCATCGCTGTACGCATCCTTGGTCAGAGGATCCTTGGAGATGACGACACCAAACAGTTCCGCCTCGTCGTCGGGCAGCGTGAGCGTCGCTGTTTCCGGCGCGTTGAAAATATCGAAGTCCGCATTGTCAGCAAGCCATGCATCATTGGGTTCAAGATAGTTGCTCGGATCGGTGGTGTCGCTGCAGGTGGGGTCCGTGCCATTGTCTGATTCCGTGACGTAGAACTCGACGCCCGAAGGGCCGATGTCGTCGCTGTCCTCCGGCGTCATGAGAAACCAGTAGAGATTCTTGTCGGCGAAAGTTTCTGAATCTTCAAGGCGATAGCCGTAGGAGGCAGTTGATATCGTGTAGCTGTCGCCCGTATCGGTCGGCCGCCAGCACAGAGCCAGCGTTTCAGAGCCAATGAAGCTGCTTGCAGCCACGGTGACGCGGCCCCAGACTTCATCAAAGCCTGATATGCTGGTCGGAGGATAAAAGGTATCGGCTTCCAAGACGGTGATATCCGCCCAATCTTGCACCGATTGGCCGTCAGATGCTGCGCGTGTGGGGCCGGGGTCGATGACAAGCATCACCAGGGCCAGGGAATAAGGAAGAATGGAGAAGGAGGAAATATTCATTTTGATCTCTTTTGCTGCTGAAATGGGGTGTGCATTCGGTTTTTTCGCCGGCATCAGCTAATCGGCGTAATTTCCCAGACGACCCAGAGACAGTCGGTATCCGAGTAATACTGGTGCCAGGGGTAGATGAAGTTCATATCGTCATCCACATAGGCGAAGGGCACGTTGGTATCGCCGGGTGCCAGGCGGTATTCCTCGTACATGCCGGGGAACGGCGCCGAGACGATATGCTCGCCCGGAAGACCATAGAGCCCGCCTGCGGGTTCAGGGTTTTGCGCCGGGTTGAGCGGATAGATTTCACTGCCGGTACAGGATGTGTCCCGGGCCTCGCGATCATCGAATTTCTGCATGCGGCCCTGCCCCATCAACTGGGTGTGAACCTCAAGGAAATTCGCCGAATGACAATGGTGGACCGCCGCGTCGGACATCGCCGGGAGCCACCAGAGATTGGTGTTGATGCTGACCTCGACCGTTCCTTTCCCCGAAGGCGTCGCCTGATTGGCCGCGTCCCAGGGATTGAGCGAAATACCGAGATCTGTGAGTTCGCCACGTCCCGACATGAAGAGCGGGAACGGGCCCACGCCTGTCGGCCAGCAGCCATTCTCGGTATAGCTCGCCCAGCTGTCGGTATCGGCGAGAATGTTGGCCAGATCACGGGGCGACGCCGTGCGGATGAAGGCCAGATGAAGGGGCTGCGTGGAATCGCCGCTCGAGGGCGTCTCCTCGGAGGTCGCTTTGCGGACCGACGCCGCGCCGGTGATGATCGTCGCCGTGCGCGGTGGAATGGACTTAGCAATGCCCTCGGTCTGCTCGTCGGTGTCGGACAGATAGACTGTCGCATACGCGCCGCCGAGATTGGTGACGATCGTGTCGCGGCCGGAGAGCAATTGTCCGTTGTCGAACAGGTCGGCCACGCGCACACCGGTCGTATCGTCGACATTGAAGACGGCGAGCGCCTTCACATAGGTGCCGTCGCTATAGGGCAGCTCCTGGATGTCATTGGCCGATCCGGTCGGTATGATCGATGTGGCCGAGGGCGGACAGGAGGCCGAAGCGGAGAGAGGGCCGCCTGCGCTTGCGGGGCGAACAAGCCCCTGCAGACCGGAACCGAGACCGGAAACGAGCCCGGCGCCGGCGACAGCGGCTCCGCCGGCCATCAGGCGGCGGCGGCTGACAAGAGGAGTTCGGGAGGGAAGCCGGAATGTCATGACGAAGTCCTTTCGCAAGTGAATTGATGTGAAAGAGAGGGGGGCGACGCCGGCCATTGGCCGGCGCCGTGGTCAGTCAGGCATGGCCAGTCAGAGAGATTTGGCGATGTTGATTGAGTCGGAACAGGTGACGACGATGTTCTGGAGCTGATTGGCATCGAAAGCCGGTATCCTGATCCAGACGGACCCGGTGGATTCCTCGAGCCAGTATCCCGGAAGATCCGCATCGAGATCGAAGAAGTCCTGCCGCGTCGCGACCGGATACTGGGAAAAGACCCCCCCATTCACCGTAATAGAGTCCAGCGTCCCGACGGCCCGCAGACGAACGTAAACGACCCCATCGAATGTGAAATAGTCGTCGCTGCCATTATTGAGGTAGAAGAGCAGATATTCCGCCGTTGTATCGGTGATCTCGGCCAAGTCGAGCTTCAGAAGGTTCCAGTACTCGTAGCTGCCGGTGTCTTCGGCGTTGGTGGTAACGCCGCCATCATCAAGATAGCACTCCCCCGCATTGCCGAGTTTTGCACCGAACACATCGAACACCAGCGGGTCGGTATCTTCGTAACTTGTGATTGGTTTGACACTGCCATCCAGCGTGTAGCGGGTCGGCAGAACCGCCCCTTCCTGCACGTAGATCGGAGAGTTGGTGACGTCGGCATCCACGGTTTTCTGGGCGCCGCCCTTCTGGTACTCATCGAGATCCTCCGTGTCGCCGGCGAGGTAATAGGGAAACCAGTTGGCGCCATCGGGGAAATAGACCGTGCGGCTGGTGGTGCTTTCATCACAGATCGGCGCGAAGAGAATCTGCTTGCCGTCATAGCCACCTGTGAGGAACTGCGAGTTCAGTCCCGGATAGGTATCGTAGTCGATCGCGCTGTCCTGCGCCCAGGCCCGCATCGGCAGCAGCATTGGCCGGCCGCTGGTGGCGTGCTTGTAGGCGCCGGTGTAGAGAACCTCCTGCCACATGTAGCGCTGCTTGATGACCGTCGCCATCACGTCGGCATAGGTCGTGCTGCCCGACGCGGTGTCGGTGTACATGTAGCACTCCTGGTAAGGCTTGCCGTGCCCTTTCGCTTCCCAGTCATCAGGGTTGGTCGAGGCGTTTGTCGAGGGATCCTTACCGATCCAGCGGTCATAATGATTGCGGAACCACGGCATCATGAAAGCCGCCTGAACCCAGCGGGTGATCATCTCCGATGTCGCCGGCGGCCCTTCGCCGTCATTGCCGTCATAATTGTCGGAATAGCCGAAGAACCCGCCGACATCTGCGCCGACGACCGATACCCCGGACAGGTTCATGTTGACGATCATCGGCACCAGAAGGTCGAGGTAACTCCAGTCCGTTCCGTTGTCGCCCATCCACAGGCCGCCATATTGCTGCGAGCCGATCTGGCCGCCGCGGGCGATGATGTAGCTGCGTTTGAAACGGTCGCGTGAACTTTCGGTGTTCTTGATGCCTTCGTCATAGGTGGCAGAGCACAGCATATAGGCATGCTCGTTGCGCACTTCCGCAAAGGTCCGCTGTGCGCCATCGCCGAACCGCGGATCGGTGATGTATTGCTGCGGATGGAACGACCGCCAGTTGAACTTGTCGGCATAGTCGACATCCGTCGTGTTCGCGTCGTAGTTCGCCTGTTCCAGCGGCGACATATCGGTCACATCTGTCGTGACCGGATCGCCGATCTCGTGGGTATCCATTGAGGGCGTCGTCATGTCCTGCCAGACAAAGTCGAGGCCGATGTCAAACAGATCCTTGTAGTTCGCCCCCCACCAAGCTGGCGTGCCATCGGCGCCCCAGTCCGGGAAGACGGCCGTGCAGCGGGCCGTCGAGCCATATTGCAGCTGCCCGCAATAGGCGTCGGAATAACCGGACCCGTCATTCATCGTGGTGTAGGAACCGTCCGCCGCATCGGCCTTCAGGTAATAATCGGTCCCCGAGAGGCTGGTGTAGACGTCGTAATCGGTCTGATCGTCGCGGATGAAGCAGGTGATGTTAGTCTGCGTCACCAAGCTCTCGCCTTTGGCCCAGGCGAAGATCGAATCCCCGGAGCCAACGGCGCCCCCGGTCCAGAAGCGGGCATTTGTGGTGAAGACCTCGTAGGTCTGCTGCACGTCGATATCGACAGCAAGGCCTTCCAGTGGAATGCCGGCGTCGGAATAACCCGAAACAATCGTGTCGAAGGAAATGCCGTTGGAGACGTAGGAGATGTCTTGTCCGGTCACGGTCTCAAACGCATCGTCCGTCACCGCAAGCGCGCCATAGACGCCCTGGAAATAGCCGAAAAGATATTTCGGCGGCAGCGCGGCATATTTTGTCAGCGCGGCGCCGGGATTGGAGCAGAGATAGGCCAGCCCCTCGGTCGCCGTCCGCACCGTCCAAGTCAGGGTGTCATCGATGATCTCCGGGGCGCCGAAGACGAAATACTTGTCGATCTCGCCATACTGCGCGCCCATGTAGCACAGGTCGGACTGACCCACGCTGTCGCCGAAGGAGGTGTCGCCCGTATTGGTATAGGTTTGCGACTGGTTGTTGAGAAAAATGCCGTAGGCATAAGGATTGGTGCTGCTTTTGTCGCCCGCCACAATCAGCCATGGCGCAGAGAAATAGAGCGGATAATAGTAATTCGGCGTTGAGCCGTAGGTGTCGACGTCGTTGTTTGCATTCGGGTAGAGCTCGGAATGCTGATAGGATATCTGGTCGTAATTGTAATTGGTCATCGAGGCGCCATTATTGCTCCCCGTATTGCTGGCGCTCGGCAGCTTTATGTTTCCGTTCTTGCGAACGACATAATAGCCGTCTTCATCATAGGTGTTGACTTCCCCCTGCCCGAAGAACTCTTCGGCTTGGCTGGCGTCCTTGTTGTTCTCCCAGAAGGTCGCCACGGCACTGCCATAGGCCGGATCCACGAAGGTGAGGCCGCCGTAATATTGCGTGTCGGGGCACAATGCATCCGAGTAAATGGAGCTGCCGGTGGTTTTGCTGTAGACCTGCAGCTGAAAACTGTCCGTCAGGACAACCCGGATATCGTTCAACGTGAACTGGATCGCGGTGGAGGCAGCGCTGCTGTAGTCAAACAGCGTCTCGGGCGCCCCGTCATCGGCGATCTCGTTGCTGCGAATCGTGTCCAGGTTCACCTGGGTGACCGGCCCGAAAGCGATATCGGGATAGCTGTCGTCGACGCCATATGTCGGATCGAAACGCAGCCGGAAGATATTGTTGATGTAGGAAATCACTTCCAGTCGCGCCGTGTAGGTGCCGGCACTCGCGCCGGTCCCGCGATTGGTCGCCGTTGCGGTGATGATGCTGCGCCACGAATTGCTGGCGTCCGTTGCAGCGCCGGTCACCTCTGTCAGCGCAAGCCAGTTGGTACTGTCGAGCGGAGTGAACTGATTGACCGGAACATAGCGATAGACCTGAGCGGCGTCTTCAGCGCTCGGGCGATTCTTTACTTTCGATTGGATGGCAATATCGTCAGGCATAACATCAATCCCATAACTAGTTGGCAATGACCGAGCTAGGATTGATTTGCTATCTTCTGTCAACGTTACTATTAAGATGAAATAAATATAACTCCTATTTTTACTAGGAAGTTTTTGAAAAATCTCGGTTTTAAATAATAAGACTATATTAACTTCAATCAAACAATGGCGCCAAATTCAATCATTCAAATAAAATTATATATCAATTAAATCCGGATAAGCCATTTAGGGACATGCCTCCTGAATAAGAATGGATATTATTGGCTGTATTTCGGCGCTGTTGATTCGATTTTTTCGCTGCAATAAAAGCAGGCGCTATCGAAGAGGACGGCACAGGAGCGTAGCTCGCTCTGCAATCACACCGAACTTTTGGGACCGGCTATAGCCGGCTATCCGGTTCATCGATATCCTCACATCCGTCAGGTCGACGCCGCTTGCATCCGTCTCGACGCAAACTTGACAGGATGGTCGATCCCGCGCCTTGACGGCACATGGAGGTTCAAGACCCGCGAGGAAGGGCCATCGATCAGCAGACCGTGCGGAACCGGTCGACAATCACGTCGAGCACCTCGTTCGGCGGTCGTTTCCACCACTTTTCGGCGGAGAACACCTCGACTTCGCAAAACCCGGCATATCCTGCGCTTTCAACCGCCATACGGATGGCCTTGAGATCGGCCACACCATCGCCCATCATGCCGCGATCAAGCAGCATGTCGGATGTATTCTCCAGCCAATCGCACAGATGATAGCTCAGTATCCGATCCGGGGCCGCAGCGAGCAGGGATTGCGGCAACATCCGGTCCCACCAGACATGGTAGACATCGACGGCGATGCCGATATTCGGAGCGTCGATCTCATCGCAGATCTCCAGCGCATCGCGAGCGGTCATCAGGCAGGTGCGGTTGCCGCCCAGCATTGGGTTCAGGGGCTCGAGGCCGAGTTTCACCCCGCATTGGGCGGCATATTCGGCATGGCCTGCCAAGCGCGCCGTCAATCGCTTGCGTGTTTCCGTCAATCCCTTGGTGCCGGGTTCGGTGCCGCCCGTCACGATGGTCAGGACTTCGGCGCCGAGAGCGGCGGCCATGTCGATCGCGGACCTGACTTCGTCGTCGCTGCCCGCATCGCGTCCAGTCAGAAAAGGGGTTCGGCAGAGACCCGCAACCTGCATTCCGGCCGCGCGCACACGCTCGCCAATTTCACAGCCGCGGGCGCCGACTTCCCGCCGCCAGAACACGATCGCGCCATAGCCGCGCGCGGCACAGGCATCGATCACCTGCTCGGGCGACCAGCCGGCTCCATAGCCGTCAAGATTGTGGCCGAGCGTCGCGGTATTCAGTGCCAGCGCGGCGTGGTTCGACGAAAAATCGCGCATCACGCCACGCCGTAAAGGGCCAGCAGGCGCCTCATGCGGGCCACGGCCATGTCCGGGTCGCGCAGCAGCCCGCATTGATCCGCCAGCTGGAACACTTCAGTGAAATAAGGCAGGGGCCGCATGGCCTGCGCGCCGTTGAGCATCACGAAATGGTCCTGAAAGCCGTTCAGCCAGGCGAGAAATACCACGCCGGTCTTGTAGTATTGCGTCGGCGCTCGGAAGATCAACTTGGCCAGCGGCACGGTCGGATCGAGGGTCGCGCGGAACCCGGCGGCATCGCCCTGGCTGAGCAGCTTCACCGCATGCGCTGCCGCCGGGGCCAGCGGATCGAAAATTCCCAAAAGGGCATCCGAGTATCCCTGTTCATCGCCCTCGATCAGTTCGGGATAGTTGAAATCGTCTCCCGTATACATGCGAACGCCTTTCGGCAGGCGCCGGCGCAGGATCACTTCCTTTTCCTTGTCGAGCAGCGAAATCTTGATGCCATCGACTTTGTCGGCATGGGCTTCGATGATGGCGACGACCGCATCGAGCGCGTCCTCGAACCGGCCGCTGCCCCAATACCCTGCCAGCGCCGGATCGAACATGTCGCCCAGCCAGTGCAGGATCGCCGGGTGATCGCAGGCTGAAAGCACGGCACCATAGATACGGATGTAATCTTCCGGCCCCTTTGCCACGCGCGCCAGGGCACGGCTGGCCATCACGATCACGCGCGCGTCCAGCGCCTGAATGGCGTTCAGCTGCTGCATATAAGCGCGCTCGACGTCATCGATGCTGCGGGCGGCGGCGGGATCAAGGTGATCCGTGCCGCATCCGTTGACCACCAGCGCATCGGGCAGTTCGGCGCGGGTCTGCCGGATCAGTTCGAGCGCTCCGTCCCAGTCGAGTCCCATGCCGCGCTGTGCGGTGTCCATGGCCTCGGCGATGCCGAGGCCGAGACCGTGCAGATGGCGCCGGAAGCGCAAGGTTGCCTCCCAGTCCAGCGTCGCCGGCCCGGAAGGATCATTGCCCGTGAAGGGATCGGCGACCACATGCGCAGCCGAGTAGATCACCCGCGCGGCATTGGCGGGCATGGCTGTCTCTGCAACGGGAACCCCCGTCAGGGTGTAGTCGACCAGAGCGCCTGTCGGAGCGGGCAAGAGGATTGTCATGGAAAGGCCTTTCAATAGCGTGGCACAAGCAGACCGGCATCGGCCGAGATCGCCTGTCCCGTCGTGTAGGGCAGCTTGCCCGCGGCAAGCGAGACGATAATGCCGGCCATGTCCTCCGGCTGACCCACGCGCGGAAACAGCGTCAGGCCTGCTTTGGCGCGCTCTTCATAGTGCGCGATGACCGACGCGGTCATATCGGTGGCAACAAGGCCGGGCTGCACATCGTAGACGGCGATATTTTCCCGCCCCAGCCGCACCGCCCATGCCTTTGAGGCCATCGCGGCGGCGGCCTTGGACACGCAATATTCTGAACGCGGTTCGGCAACCGCCACGGCATTGGACGAGGTCACATTGACGACGCTGTGAAACAGGCCCGGATCACGGTTCCGCGCCAGCAGCCGACGCGCGAAAGCCTGGGTGAGAAAGAACATCGCCTTGGTGTTCACGGTCAGACACCGGTCATAGCTGTCCTCGCTCACCTCCAGCGGGTCGCCGCGCTGCATGACGCCGACCCCTGCATTGTTCACCAGGGTCGTCAGCGGGCCGAGCGCCGCCTCGATCTCGCCGAGGACACGATCATGCGCCGACAAATCGCTGACGTCGAAAGGGGCAGCAAAGACCGCGACCGCTTCGGAGCGCACCTGCTCGAGCGCCGCATGCAGCTCGGAATCATCGGCCGGACCGTTCACGGCAACCGCAAACCCCTCGCGCGCCAGGGCCAGGGCTGAAGCCAGCCCGATGCCGCGACTTGATCCGGTGACCAGTGCGACCTGTCTGCTCACGCGACCGCACCTTTTGCCAGCAGCTCGCGCGCGATGATCATGCGCTGGATCTGGTTGGTGCCCTCATAGATCTGCGTGATCTTCGCGTCGCGATAGAGCCGCTCCACCTCGAAACCTCTGATGTAGCCCGAACCGCCGAAGACCTGCACCGCATCCGCCGTGCGCGCCACGGCCATGTCCCCGGCAAAGCACTTCGCCATGGAGCAAAATTTCGTGGCATCGGCCAGGGTGTCGATCTTGTGCGCCGCATTGAGCACCAGAAGACGGGCGGCCTCGACATCCTTGGCGATGTCCGCCAGGAGCCACTGCACACCCTGAAATTCCGAGATCGGCTTGCTGAACTGCTTGCGTTGCTGGGCGTAATCCACAGCCGCCTCCAGCCCGGCCTGGCCGATTCCGACCGCCAGCGCGGCAATGCCGACGCGCCCCTTGTCGAGGACGCTCATCATCATGTGAAACCCGCGACCTTCCTGGCCCAGAAGGGCATCGGCAGGCAGGCGCACATCGTCGAAATTCAGCGCCCCGACCTGGCTGGCGCGCTGGCCCATCTTGTGCTCCTTCGGACCACGCGAGACACCGTCGGCGTGAAGATCGACAATGAAGATCGACATGCCTCGGCGCCCCGCCTCGGGATCCGTGCGGGCGAGCACAAAACCGATGTCGGCCACCGGCGCGTTGTGAATCCAGATCTTGCCGCCGTTCAGAACCCAACCATCGCTGTCTCGCACCGCGGTCGTGCGGATGCCCGACACGTCGGTCCCGGCCTCCGGTTCGGTGATACAATAGGCCACGCGCGTTTTCGCCGCCAGCACATCGGCCAGCCAGCGGTCACGCTGGGCCGGGGTGCCGTGCTGCACCAGCAGCGTGGAAATCAGTTCGACCAGCCCGCATTGATCCGCGACCGACGCATAGCCGCGCGACAGCTCTTCCATCACAAGAGCATAGGTCATCGTATCGAAGCCCGGCCCACCCATCTCCTCGGGCACGCCAATCCCGAACAGGCCCAATTCCGCCATCTGATCGTAGATCTCGGCTGGAAAACGCTCCTCGCGGTCCAGCTCTTCAGCCATCGGCCGTATGACATCCTCGGCAAACCGGCGGGTCATGTCGCGCACTTGTATGCAGGTCTCGGTCAGAAACATGCCATCTCCTTTGTAACTGTCTAGTTACTTTATGGCGGATGCCGGTGCCGGTCAAGAGACGCGGCGACTTGATCCCGCACGCCGTTCATGCATATAACTATCCAGTTACTTATGGGAGGATGGCATGAAGCCGGATAGCAAGGTGAAATTCGGGCGGGTCGATCTGAAGGTGACCCCTTTCGGGTTCGGCACGGCGCCGATTGGCAATATTTTTCGCGAGATCACCGAGGAATGCTCGGATGCGATGATCCAGGAGGCGTGGACGCAGGGCGTGCGCTATTTCGACACCGCGCCGATGTATGGCCATGGTCTTTCGGAACTGCGTACCGGCCATTCCCTGCGCTGGAAGAACCGCGACGATTTCGTCCTGTCCTCCAAGGTCGGCCGCATCTTGCGACCGGCGCGCAAGGAGGACATCGACTACGCGCCCTGGACGAATGCGGGCCGCTTCACCATGCATTTCGACTATAGCTACGATGGCATAATGCGCAGCTTCGAGGACAGTCTGCAGCGACTGAACCTTGAACGCATGGACATCTGCTTCATCCACGATATCGACGTGTTCACCCGTGGCAGCGAACAGCCCGAAGTGTTCAAACAGGCCATGGACGGGGCTTGGAAGGCCCTGTCAAACCTGCGCGAACAGGGTGTGGTCAAGGCGATCGGCGTCGGTGTCAATGAGTGGGAAGTCTGCTACGCCGCCCTGCAACAACGTGATTTCGACTGTTTCCTGCTGGCCGGGCGCTACACTTTGTTGGAACAGGAATCGCTCGACAAGTTCCTGCCGCTTTGCGAAGAGCGCGGTGCGGCGGTGGTCGTGGGTGGCGGCTTCAATTCCGGCATCCTCGCCACCGGCGCAAAGGACGGCGCCAAGTACAATTACGCCCCCGCTCCCGATGATATCATCGACCGGGTTCGCAGGATCGAAGCGGTCTGTGCCGAGTATGGCGTGCCCCTGCCCGCCGCTGCCCTGCAATTCGTCGTCGCGCATCCGGCAGTGCCGACCTTCATGGCCGGCACGCGAACGGTCGAGCAGTTGAAACAGAATCTTGCCTGGTTCAGCCACCCGATCCCGGCCCAGTTCTGGGCGGACCTCAAGGCCAAGGGCCTGCTGCGCGAAGATGCTCCGACGCCATGAGGTCGATCACGATGTTCAAGACCGGATCAGGATCGCCCTGAAATCATTGACATTCGTTCCGGTCGGACCCGTCACAAAAAGATCATCCACCGCCTCGAACGCGCCCCAGGCATCATGCGATGAGAGCATGGCGACCGGGTCGAAACCGGCCGAGCGCATGCGCGCCGCGCTGTGGCCGTCCGCAAAGGCCCCGGCATTGTCTTCCGACCCATCAATCCCGTCGGTGTCGGCCGCCAGAGCGGCCGTGCCGTCAAGCCCATCCACCGCCGTGGCAAATGACAGCAAAAACTCCGTGTTGCGCCCGCCGCGCCCCTTTTTGCCGCGAAGCGTGACAGTCGTCTCGCCACCCGACAGGAGAACCACCGGTGCGTGAAACGGGCGGTCGCGGATCGCCACTTCCCGTGCAAGCGCTGCATGCACGAGGCCGACATCCCGCGCCTCGCCCTCGATCGCATCCGAAAGTATCACCGCCGGCACACCCTGCCGCACCGCTTCGGCCTGCGCCGCCTCGAGCGACAGCCGCGCCGAGGCGATGACCCGTGTCTGGGCGCGAGCAAAGACGGCATCCCCCGGGTCCGGCGCACGGGCCGCTTCGCTTTCCAGATGCGCCATGATCCGTTCGGGCAAGGCAATGGCATGGTTGCGGATCAGGGCCCGTGTCGCCTCGAGGCTGGTATCGCAGGGCACGGTCGGCCCGGATGCCACCTGCGCCGGGTCGTCACCCGGCACGTCGGACACAACCAGTGAAACCACACGCGCCGGAAACGCCGCCGCCGCCAGCCGTCCGCCCTTGATCCCACTGACATGTTTTCGGATGGCGTTCATCACGCCGATCGGCGCGCCCGAGTCCAAAAGCGTTTCGTTGAGCATCTGTTCGTCGGCAAGCGCCAGACCGTCCGGCGGCGCCGGCAAAAGCGCGGACCCACCGCCACAAATCAGCGCGACGACAAGATCGTCTTCGCTCAAATCCGACACCGCTGCCATCAGCGCCGCGCTGGCCGCAAGCCCGGCCTCGTCCGGCACCGGGTGCGCGGCCTCCAGCACCCGGATGTGGCGGCACGGGACGGCATAGCCGTAGCGCGTGACGATCACGCCCTCGACCGGCGCAGCCCAAAGCTTCTCGAAAGCGGCGGCCATTTGCGCCGCTCCCTTGCCGGCCCCGACGACGATCGTGCGCCCTCTGGGGCGCGCTGGCAAATGCGGACGCAGCGCCTGCACCGGATCGGCTGCGGCCACGGCCACGTCAAACAGGCCTGACAGAAAGGTGCGGTCCGCGGGCGTCATCACAGGGCGATATCGCAGACCAGGATGCCGTCCGCCCCGCCGTCCAGACAGGCAACGATATCCGCCCCGATAGCCTGATGGACTTCGTCGGCCAGATAGGCATCGCGCGCAACAGCATCGCGAAAATCGAACCAGAACATATCGAGGAACCCCCGCATCAACGGCTCTTCCACTGACACATTTTCGCGGTGCTGAAAATCTTCAACGCCCGCAATTCGGTCGGTCAAAGCGGCAAGACGGTCATACAGCTTCTGTTTGGTGGCGACATCCACATCCGAACGAAAGCGCAGGTGAACAAGATGTCGGATCATGGTTGTCTCCCTTGAGCTGCCAAAATCAGGCTGCCGTTTCTGTTTGAAGGCGGCCACGCCCTCGCGCAAGTCCTCGCTGGCTGCTGCAATGTGCCCGGCAAAAGACTCCAGCACGCGTTCGTGCTCTTCATCTTCGGCCGCATTGATCAGCATCTTTGTCAGCTCGGTAGCGACCGGGCCGCGGCGAAGAACCTGCCGGGCCAGCTCCCTGGCGGCTTCCAGCGCCTCACCTTGAGAAACGACCTTGTCGACGAGCCCTTCCGCAAGCGCCTCGCGTGCTGAAAGCACTTCGCCGAACAAGGCCATGCGCCGGATGATGCGGGAGCCGAAGCGCCGTACGGCGCGCTGCGTGCCGGACCAGCCCGCGATGATGCCGAGCGCCGATTCAGGCTGACCGAATTTCACATGCCCCTCGGCAATCCGGTAGTCGGCACAGGCCGCAAGCTCGAGCCCTCCCCCCAACGCATGGCCATTGATTGCAGCAATGACCGGCTGTCGCAGACGAGCCAGCCGGTCAAATGTCTCATGCCCGTCGCGGATCCAGCGGCGTGCGAAGGCATCCGGACTCCGGCCGCTCCAAGCCGAAATGTCGCCTCCCGCACAAAAGCTTTTTCCGGTTCCGGTGAGCACGAGGACGGCAATGTCGTCGCGCCGCTCGATTTCTCGACACAGATCCGCCAGGGCGTCTATCATCTCTGCATCGAGCGCATTGCGCTTGTCTTCGCGGTCGATGCGCAGAATTGCGATGCGATTGTCGACCTGCAGCGAAAAGGCCGTCCGGCCAGTCACGGTCACGCCGTCTCCAGTTCGAGCTGCATCGGCTCAGGACGAAACAAGCGGTCATCCATGACCTTTAGATCATTGGCAACTTTCAGGTCTGTGTCCGCCTGATCCAGGACATCGCGACGCACGTTCAGGCCCGGCGCGATCTCCGTCACCACAAGTTCACCGCCCAGCAACCGGATGACGCAACGCTCGGTGACATAGATCACATCCTGATTCTGCTCCTGCGCACGCGCGCCGGAAAATGAGACCTGATCGACCTCCTCGACGAATTTCGCCACCTTGCCCTCGACGTCGATGACCGGGCGCCCGTCGGCGATCCGCATTTTCGCTCCGGCATTGAAATTGCCGGAAAAGACAATCTTGCGGGCCCGTGCCGTGATGTCGACAAAACCACCCGCCCCGGCCGTGCGATGCGGCACCGCCGAAAGCCGGGAGACATTGACCGAGCCATCCCGCCCGACCTCCAGAAAGGACAACAGCGAGGCGTCAAAACCTCCGGCCTGAAAATAGGTGAATTGCTGCGGTGAGGCGACAAACGCCTCGGCATTGGCCGAGCAGCCAAACTTGAAATCCAAAAGCGGCACGCCACCCACCGCCCCCTGCTCGATCATCCAGGTCACCGAGCCGTGCAGGTCTTCCTCGACCAGGATGCGCGGCACATTTGCAGATATGCCAAAACCGATATTGACCGCCCACCCACAGCGCAACTCCTGCGCCACGCGGCGGGCAATCACCTTGCCGATGTTGAATTCGGCTTGCCGGAAGGTATGCAGCGGACGGATCAACTCGCCTGAAATGGCCGGATCGTATTCCGTGGCGGTGGTCTGCAGTTGATCGGGCGCCTCAACGATCACATCGACGAGGATACCCGGCACATGCACGTCGTGCGGGCGGATCGACCCGTTCTGCGCCACTCTCTTGACCTGGGCAATCACCAGGCCACCGGAATTGTGAGCTGACAGAGCCATTTCCATGGCGCCGAGATAAGCGCCTTCATGTTCGAAACTCAGATTGCCGCGTTCATCGGCAGTTGTGGCCCGGATGATGGCCACGTCCGGCGCAATCGCCGGGAAATAGAGCCAGTCCTCCCCATCGAAATCGCGATGGAAAACGATCGGCGACGCGCCGGCGGCGGCGTTCATGGCACAGGCTTCGAGATCGGGATCAACAAAGGTCTTCAGCCCGACCTTGGTCAGGACACCGGGTCGCTTGGCCGCGCTTTCGCGCAGGATGTCGAAAATGATCCCGGAGGGAACATTGTAGGCCTTGACCTGGTTGGCCGTGATCATCTGCCAGATCTTCGGGGGCTCGGCTTTCGTGGGGCCGGAGGGATAGGACCCGCCGATGATCCTGCTTAAAAGGCCGGGCTTGGCGATATGATCAATGCCTTTCGTGCCGAACATGTCGCCCGCGGCAATTGGGTGAATGGAGGTCAGGTTTCTTGGCGCCCCCTCCTTGTCGAACCGTTCGCCCAGTGCGGCCAGAACGGCGTCCGGACAACACAGCCCGCTGGACGAGTTCACCGCTATGATCGCATCATCCTTGATCCGGCGCACAGCCTCGTCCGCGGTCGCGATTTTCGACATCATCATTTGCCTTTTGTAACTAACTGGTTATTTTAATATGACGTCAAATGATGGAGCAATCAAGTCCGATATTCCAGTCAAACGGGCTGGATTGGCTTGGCGCAGCACAGGGAGATCAATCGATGACAATCTACTTTGAAAAGACGTACCAGCGCTGCTTCGGTACGTTTCCTCTCAAAGGACAGCAATTGCATGACGCCGTTCTGGCGGCCGCGGAGGTTGGCTATCGCGCGTTCGACACGGCGCAGATGTACGAGAACGAAGCTGAGACGGGGGCCGCCTTGCAGGCGACGGGCGTACCGCGGGATGAGCTGTGCATCACCACCAAGGTCGACATCGCCAATTTCACCGGCGAGAAATTTCTGCCTTCGGTCGAGGAGAGTCTGAAGAAACTGCGGATCGATCAGGTCGACGCGTTGCTGCTGCATTGGCCGGCGCCCGACGGCGACATACGGGAATCTCTCCAGTTGCTGCAGCAGGCGCAGCGTCACGGTCTGACCAAACATATCGGCGTTTCGAACTACACGGCGCAAATGATGCGCGATGCCAAGGCGCTTCTGGACACACCTTTGGTGACCAACCAGGTCGAGTTTCATCCCCTGCTCAATCAGGACAAGCTCCTGAAGGCCGCCACGGAAACGGGCATCCCGCTGGCGTCCTACTGCTCCGTGGCGCGGGGCGAAGTCTTCAAATACCCGATTTTCGCGGATATCGGTGCCGCCTATGGCAAGACTGCCGCCCAGGTCGTGCTGCGCTGGATCCTGCAGAAAGGGGTCAGCATCAACACGATGTCGACCAAGCCGGCCAACATTGAGGCGAACTTTCACGTGATGGATTTCACCCTGTCGTCAATCGACATGCATCGCATCGAAGACATGACGAAGACCGGCTACCGCATCGTCGGCAAGGACCTTGTGCCCTACGCTCCGGACTTCGACTGAAACGCGGGGCAAGAGCGCCGCGTCAGGTCAATGGCGCGGCGTGTCATTACCGCGAATGAGATCAGCGGCTTTTTCCGCGATCATGATGGTCGGCGCGTTGGTGTTTGACCCGATCAGGCTGGGCATTGCCGAACTGTCGCAGATGCGCAGGCCATCGACGCCGCGCACGCGCAATTGAGGATCGACCACCGCCATAGGGTCGCTGTCGGCGCCCATCTTGCAGGTGCAGGTCGGGTGATAGGATGTGCGGCCGTATCTTCTGGCGTAAGCCTCGTAATCGGATTGCGACTTCACATCCTCATCGGGAAAACGGATCTTGCGGATGTATTTCTTGAGAGCCGGCTGCTCGAAGATCTCACGGCTGATCTTCAGCCCTTCCACCGACGTCTTCAGATCATCCGGGTGCCCCAGGAAATTCGGGTCCACCAACGGCAAATCGTCCGGGCGCGCCGAGCGCAGACGCACCGTGCCTCGCGCCTTCGGCCTGAGCGTATAGCTGTTCAGCGTGATGCCTGACGACCCCGCCGGTACCGAAGGCACCCCCGCCTCGGCGCCGGCGCCGGCGAGGAAGTGAAATTGCAGATCGGGAACGGGCTGGGAGTTGTCCGCATACCAGAAGGCCCCGCCTTCGACCACGTTCGAGGTCACCGGGCCGGTCCCGAACAGATAGTACTGAGCGCCCGCCCAAACCATCCAGTGCAGCCTGTTGTACTTGTCAAGACTGTCATGGCGCTTCAGCTCGGCGACAATGTCGATACCGAAGTGATCATTGAGATTGGCGCCCACGCCCGGCATGTCCTGCACCACCGCGATTCCGTGTTCGCCCAGATGCGCCGCGGGGCCCAGCCCCGACAACATCATCAGCTTTGGCGTGCCGATCGCGCCCGAAGTCACAAGCACTTCCGCATCCGCCCGCGCGCTCTGGCGTCCGGCCTTGTCGATATAGTCCACGCCGATTGCGCGGCCTTTCTCGATCACGATCCGTTGCACCATGCACCCGGTCTTCACGGTCAGATTGCGCCGCTTCATCGCCGGGCGCAGATACCCGACCGCAGCCGAGCACCTTCTGCCGTTGCGGATCGTCGTCTGGTAAACGCCCGAGCCTTCCTGCACCGAGCCGTTGAAATCGGGATTGTAGGGGATGCCGCGCTGCTGGCAGGCCTGCACGAAGGCAGAGGTCATCCTTTGCGGCCCGGCCAGGTTGGAGACGCCCAATTCGCCCTCCGTGCCATGCCAATCACCGGCAAAGAAGCTGTTGCCCTCCGAGCGCAGGAAGTAGTTCCGGATTTCCATAAACGACCAGCCTTCGCACCCCTCCTCCTGCGCCCAGCGATCGTAGTCCGCCGGGTTGCCACGGGTGAAAACCTCGGCATTGATCGACGAGCCACCACCGATCACCCGCGCCTGCGCATACGGGATTTCACGGTTGTCGGCGTGTTTCTGCGGTGTAGTGGTAAAGCCCCAGGTGTGCGGGCCGGAGGTCAGCTTGGCAAAACCGACCGGCATATGAATGAGCGGATGGTTGTCCCTGCCGCCCGCTTCGATCAGCAGAACCCGCACGGCGTCATTCTCACTCAGGCGGTTGGCCAGGACACAGCCGGCTGACCCGCCGCCTACGATGATATAGTCATAGCCTTCGGCCATGGTGCACCTCCCTCATGCAATCCAAGGGCTGCGCTTGCCGATCTCGATGTGAACCGATTTGACCTGGGTATATTCCTCGACCCCGTACATGCCCGCCTCACGCCCCCAGCCCGATTGCTTGAACCCGCCCAGGGGCAGTTCCGGTCCACCCGCCAGCGTCGTGTTGACCCAGAACCGGCCCGCCTGAACACGCCGCGTGACCAGCAGCGCCTTGTCGATATTCTTGGTCCAGACCGACGCAGCCAGACCGTACTCGGTATCGTTGGCGATGGCGATCGCCTCTTCGACGGCATCGAAGGGCATGATGGTCAGGACGGGACCGAAGATTTCCTCGCGCGCAATGGCCATATCGCGGGTCACGTCGCCGAACAGCGCCGGCGAAATGGACCGTCCACCGCCGAGACCGATCTGCTCTCCGCCACAGATGAGGCGGGCACCTTCGGCCCGGCCTTTCTCGATATAGGACAGGATGGTGCTGTTCTGGGCGTCCGTGGTGATCGCGCCGATCTGCGTGGCGTTATTCAGCGGATCGCCTATGACCACCTTGGTGAATTTCTCCTCAATCATGCGGGCCAGATCGTCCGCGACCGAACGTTCCACGATCAAACGAGAGCCGGAGACGCAGCATTGCCCCGTATTGAACCCGATGCCGAAAGCGACCCCATCGGCGGCGTCCTCCAGATCGGCATCAGCGAAGACGATCTGCGGGTTCTTGCCGCCCAGTTCCAGTCCCAGCTTCTTGAAGTTTGTTCGTCCCGCCGCTTCGACGACTTTCCGCCCGACGGATGTCGAGCCGGTAAAGGAGAGCATGTCGACCAGCGGATGTTCGATCAGCCCCTGTCCGATGGTCGAGCCTGAACCGGTGACAACATTCATCACACCGTCCGGCAGGCCAGCCTGGCTGAGAATTTCGGCCAGTATCAGGGTCGTGGCGCTGGTGACTTCCGAGGGCTTGGCGACAATCGTGCAGCCGGAGGCGAGCACATACGGCACCCGTTCGCAAAGGATCAGGAACGGAAAGTTCCACGGCGTGATGATGCCGACGACGCCGATCGGCTCGCGGGTGACAAGACCGAACATGCCGTCGCCCAGATTGTTGAAGCTGTCGCCGTGCAGGCTGCGCGCCAGACCGCTCGCATATTCGAACATGTCGGCACAGCCGCCCACCTCGGCCCGCGCCTGGCTGATCGGCTTGCCGTTCTCCAGCGTCTCCCAATAGGCGATTTCCTCACTCCGCTCGCGGATCAGGGCACCCGCGCGCAACAGGACCGCCGCCCGCGCCTGTCCGTTCAGACCCGACCAACGCCGATCGTCAAAAGCGCGCCGCGCCGCCGCGACCGCGTCGTCAAGATCCTCGGGCGTACATTTGGGAATGCGCGTCACAGGCACACCGTGACCCGGCGAGTTGCGTTCAAACACCTCACGGCTGCCGGCTTCAACGGATTGCCCATCGACAAAGAAACCGAATTTGCGCGGCTTGGCAGGCGGCGACAATGCCTCGATGTGCTGGTTCACGGCTCACTCCCAAAATTTTCGAACTGCATTATAAGTAACTAGATAGTTATATCAAGGGCACGGAGAAATCTCCCGCCATGCGCCATGTCGGATTCAGTCTTCGACCGAAACCATCGTTCTTATGACCAGCGGCGTGGACAAGGCCGCCTCCATTTTCGGTGCCCATTCGGCGAACCATGCCTGGGCCAAATGCGCGTCGAGCGCTTGTTGGGAGGACCACACCTCGATGATCGTCATGCGGGCGGGATTGTCCGCTTCGCGCCACAACTCATATCGCTCGCATCCATCTTCGCGGCGTGATCGGGCGATGAACTGGGCCTGAAACATCTCCGCAAAGGAGGCTTGCGCGTTGGGTTTGATGTCGAGCTCGACCAACAATCTTGCCTTGCCCATCAGTTTGCGAGCTCCCAGAACCGTTCATATTGAGATTGCAGCGGATGCAGGTCCTTGCGGCCTTCCATGTAATAACCGACCCATTCCGCCAGGCGACGGCCCGCTCTGCGGCACGATTCCTGGGCGTGCACCGCGCGGGGCTCACCGGCAACGACCGCGCCGTAATGCAGGCTCTCCTTCTTGGCCACGTAGTCGGTGATGCCGAAGACGAAATAGCCCATGTTCATCATCATTATGCTCAGCGCATTGCAGGCCAGTTCGCCGCCCCCGCCGAGGCTGCCGGCGGATGTGAACGGCACGGCGAATTTGCCATCGGTCTTGAACCAGATGTCCGGGGTGCGGTCGTCCCACCATTTTTTCATGCGCCAGGAAATGTTGCCCAGATGGGTCGGGCATCCGATCGCGATGCCGTCGGCCCAGAACACATCCTCGGTTTCAGCCTCATCGACGAAACGGACCCGCACCTCCATGCCCTCGACGGATTCCACGCCTTCCTTGACCAGCGGAACCATGGTCTCGGTAAAGCGCCGATCGCTGTCGGTGTCATAGATGATCAAAATTTTACCCATTGATCGAATCCTCTCAAATAATGATTTGGCTCTTAAGATCGCCGGGTCTCTTGCCGTGCGTGTCAAAGGCGGCCTGAATGTCGTCGAGATCGAAAACCGCCGACGAGAAAAGCGACGGATCGATGCGGCCATGCACCAGCAGCGTCAGCGCGTCGTGCATGTCCTGGCCGATGCCCGCCACCGATCCCTTGATCGAATTTTCTTCGAGAATGGTCGACAGGATATCGACGGCGAGCGTCTCGCCAGCGCCGGTCAGACCGAAGGCAGCGATATGCCCGCCCTTGCGCATGAGCGTCGTGGCCAGCCCGTAAAGCGCGGGATCACCAACGCTTTCGATAATGATATCAGCACCGCGACCGTCGGTGACGTCCATCACCGTCCTGTGCAGCGCTTCCGGATCGGCAACGCCGATGTCAGCCCCCACCGCGCACGCCATATCGACCCGCATCTGGGACAGATCCGTGACGATGATCGGCGCGGCACCGATGGTACGCATCAATTGCACATGCAGATTGCCCATCGGCCCGGCGCCGATGACAACCACCGACTGCCCGAAAGTCACCTGCGACTTTCGCGCCGCGCGCACAACGCAGGCCAGGGGCTCGACCAGCGCCAGCACCGCATCGGGCACATCATCCGGCGCCGCAATCACCAGACGCTCGGGCACGCAGATATACTCGCTGAACGCGCCATCCATCGTGATGCCGATCTGGTGCATGGACGGGCAGCTCAGGATCTCCTGCCGGCGGCACCAATAACAATTCCCGCAGCCGATATTCATGTCGACCACGACTTTCTGACCGACCCGCAACCGCTCCGGACCCTCGCCCAACGCCGCGATTGTGCCGGTGAACTCGTGACCGGGCACCAAAGGCAGATTGTCGGCGGCGTAGTGGCCGTTAAACATATGCAGGTCGGTCCCGCAGATCCCCACCCTCGAGATCTTGATCAAGGCTTCGCCGGCACCCGGGCGCGGGATCGGTCTCGTCTCGATTTCGAAACGGCCCGGCGCGGCAAGGACGGCCACACGCATCATTTGACGATTCGCATCTTCGAGCGGTCGATGGTCGTGGCGATGGCGAGGATCAGGATCAGACCGAAGATCATCTGCTGCATCGTGGCGTCGATCTCGAGATAAACCATGGCCGAGCGGATCACGACGACGATCAGCGTGCCCACCAGCGTGTTGATCACGCCGCCAACCCCGCCCGTCAGCGGCGTGCCGCCGACCAGCACCGCCACAATGGCGAGGATGAGAAAGCCGTTGGCCAGATTCGCATCGCCGCCTGACAGCTTGACGGAGAACATCAGTCCGGCAATCGCGGCGAAGGCGCCCGACAGCGCAAAGGCCAGGATCTTTATCCGATGAACATTCAATCCCGAGGCCACAGCCGCGAGCTCTCCGGCGCCAACGGACTTGAGTGCCCGGCCGAATGTGGTGCGGGTCTGAAGGAACCATGCCAGTGCCAGAAGAAGCGCCGCGATGATCAATTCATGCGGAACACCGCCGGTATTGCCGAACATCCAGCCAAAGCTCGCATCCCGCGCCTCAGCATTCATCGACAGGGCCCGCTCGCCCGACAGAAAGCGCGCGCCGGACAAGGCGATGAAACCCATTGCCAGCGTTGCGACGAAAGAGGGCACGAATTGCCGTGTCGTCACCCATCCGGATACGGCGCCGATGGCAAATCCCACCGCGATGCAGATGACCGTCACGAAGACACCGAACTGCGCCAGATAGACGGTCGCGATGACCGTTACGAGGTTCGCGACCTGCTGCACCGACAGGTCGATACCCCCGATATAGATCGCAAAGGTCATGCCGACAGCCATAATGAAGAGCGGCACGATGTCGGCCACCAGCTGCAGGAGGCTGGCGGGATTGAGGAACGACGGATTGACCGCCCCCACAAGCAGCAACAGCACGCCCAGCGTAAGCCATGGGAAATAGGGTTTGAGTTTTTCAAGTGACATATCCGCCGCCCTCAGGTCATGTGATGTACAAGGTCGTAGAGTGTCGGCTTGTCACCCGGTGACCCGTCAAAGCGTTTCTGGAAGATACCGTCCTTGAGCACGAGAATGGTGTGGCTGAGGCCGATCGCCTCTTCCAGCGTGTCGGCGACCAGGACGATGCCGGCGCCCTCGTTGCACATTTCGCGGATCATGTCGTAGACGTCTTCCTTGGCGCCGATGTCGAGGCCGCGTGTGGGGTGGTCGAGCAGGATGATATCCGACCCACCCGAGCGCCACTTGGCGAGAACGACTTTCTGCTGGTTGCCGCCCGACAGCCCGCCGCAATCCTTGTAGACATCCGGCGTCTTGATCCCGAGCCGGTCGATCCAGGTCTGCGCCAGCGCCTTTTCCTCGGCAATGCGCAACACGCCCCTGGTCGAAAATCTGCCCATCTGGCTGAGCGTCATGTTCTCGTAGACATTCATGCCGTCCACGATGCCTTCGACCTTCCGCTCGCGCGGGACATAACCGACACCGCGGGCCACCGCCTCCTGCGCCGTGGCGCAATGCGACGCGCCCTTGACATCGACCGTTCCGCCTGTCGGCCTTTCCAGCCCGAAAATGGTGCGCAGGATCGCCTCGCGCCCCGAGCCCTCGGTGCCCACAAGGCACAGGACCTCTCCGGCGTGCAGATCGAAGGAAATGTCGCTGAACTTTCCCGCAACGCTCGCGCGGTCGAAGCGCACCAGCGTCTTCGAGGCGTCATAGGGTTTCTGCAGTTGTTCGCGGTAATATTCCTTGTCCACGTCGCGGCCGACCATCTTGCGCTGAATCGCGTCCACATTGGCCTCGGCCTGTGTGACCACGTCGACAACGGCGCCGTCCTTCATCACGTAGATGCGGTCGGAGAGTTCGAGAACCTCGTCCATGCGGTGAGAGACAAAGATGAACGAGGCGCGACTGGTCAGTTCACGCACCAGCGAGAACAGCAGTTCCACCTCCTCGCGGGCCAGAACCGAGGTCGGCTCGTCGAGCAGGATGACCAGATCGCCCTTGATGCGCTCCTCCAGCGCCAGCACCTTGGCCAGTTCCACAAGCTGGCGCTGCGCGAAAGACAGCTGCGAGGTGACCATGGCCGGATCGATATCCAGCTTGACCTTGCGCAACTGGTGCCGGGCAGCCTTGGCCATGGCTTTCCAGTCAATCACCCCCCAGCGCACGAATTGCTGTTCGAACCCCAGAAAGATGTTTTCCATCACGGTCAGGTTGATGATCAGCGATTGCTCCTGAAACACCATTCCGATGCCGTGGTCCATGGCCTGGCGCGGGTTCTGGAACCGCACCGTCGTTCCATCGATTGACACGGTGCCGCCATTGGGTTGGTAGGCGCCGTAGATCACTTTCATCAGTGTGGATTTGCCCGCGCCGTTTTCGCCCACCAGCCCGACGATCTCGCCGCGTCCGATGGTGAAATCGACCGCCTTGAGGGCATGCACGCCGGGGAATGTCTTATCGACCTTGTTCAGCTGATACATCGGACCACCACCTATTTCACGAAGCTGATGGATTTGCGGTCGGTCGACAGGATGACGGCCAGGATCACGAGGATCCCCAGCACTCCGTCCTGCACATAGCCGGGCAGCCCGATGACCACCATGCCGTTGCCGATGACGAAGACAATCAGCACACCGACCAAAGTGTTCCATACCCCCCCGATGCCGCCCCAGAGCGCCGTGCCGCCGACCACGACGGCAGTGATCGACAAAAACATGAAATTGTTGCCCGTCGCGGTTTCGGCGATGCCGATCCGCCCCACGGCGAGAAGCGCGCCGACAGAGAAGAACATGCCGGCCAGCGCAAAGCCCATGACCCGCACCCGGTTGACGTTGAGGCCCGATGCGACGGCCAGGTCTTCGCCGCCGCCGACCGCATAAAAATTGCGGCCCAGCGTCGTGCGTGTCTGGATGAACCAGGCGATCAGCAGGAAGATGCCTGCCACGTAAACCATCAGTGGGAAATTCAGAATCCGCTCTGTCAGCAGCGAGCGGAACAACTCATCCTCGATGCGGATGCGGTCACCGCCGGTCGTCACCATGGCCAGCCCGGTCCCCACAAAACCCATCGCCAGAGATGCCATGAACGAGGGTATCTTCAGCTTGACGTGGATCAGCCCGTTGATGAACCCGAGCGCAGCGCCCACCAAAAGAGTTATCGGCAGTGCCAGCCACGCCCAGCTTGCCAGCGTGCCGCCAAACCACAGGAAGCAAAGCGCAAAGGCGACCGCGCAAACCGAGACGGTGCCCTCCATCGACAGATCGATGGAGCCCATGATGATGACGAATGTCACCCCGATCGCGACCATCAGTGCCGGCGATGCGGCAATCAGGATTCGTGCGAAATTGCGTGTCGACAGAAAGCGTGGCTCCATCAGCGCGAAAATGCCGCAAAGCACCAGAAGAACCAGAAGCGGCGCCCATTTCACGAGCACCTCTCGTCCGATCGCGGCCCGACCGCGCTTGCCGCCGGATGTTTCCAAAATGGTCACACAGTGCCCTTTCCCCAAAGCGACTGCATAAAGACAAATTCTGCAAGAATAGGAGGGTGGCCGGACACGACGTCCGGCCGTCCCCCACAGGTCCGCCCTTATTTGTAGACGATGGCACCGTTGGATGGACCCCAGAAGTCCGTCCAGTCATAAGTCGGCACGCTGTCGAGGTAGTTCGCCTTGAACTCGACCGCGTCCTCGGGCCTGATCAGGATCGTCGGCCCATAGAACTCGCGGTGCTCATTGGGCTCCTCGGACGGTTTGAAATGACCCGTCGCTGCATGATAGGCGAGCGAAGCGGTGATGCCTCCGCCCCAATGCGGATTGGTGAACACGGTGGCGAGGATCTTCTTGTCCGCCACGAGCTTCACCGCCTGCGGGTTGCCATCATAGGAAACGATGGGCATGTCTTCGATGCCTTCGGCGCGCAAGGCCTCCAAGACGCCGTACGCAATCGTGTCGTTGGCGCAATGCACACCGGTGATCTCGTCGCCGTACCGCGTCAGGAACGCCGACATCACCTGGTTGGCCTTCTGCGTGTCCCAGTCGGCTGGCTCGGCCGCCAGAAGCTCGACGTCCGGATAGTCCTTCAGCGCATTCTTGAGCCCTTGCAGGCGCTCGATGGCCGGATTGTTGGACGCGATACCGCCCAGATGCACAACGCCGCCCTTGCCGCCCATGGCATCGAGCAGAATGCGCGCCGTCTGCTCCGCCGGCCCCTCGTCCGACCAGCTCATATGGCTGACATAGTTGTCCCCGAAATCCCACGGATGCAGATCGTCGGTCTTGTTCCAGAGCGTTGACGCATAGCCCCCCGCCCCGGCGACCGCTTCGACCACCGGCCGCGCATTCGGCGCGTCATTGGTGTCGATCGCCAGCGCCAGATTGCCGCTGGTCTTAGCCAGAATCGCCTTCACATCCGCCAGCGACTTTTCAGAGGACCCCTCATTGATCAGATGGGTGAGCGCGCCTTTCGACATGCCCAGGCTTTCAACAAAGGCTTCCCCGCCGGAGACGATTTCGTTCCAGTACGGATTGGTTCGATTGCGGTACGACCAGGCAATGGTCGGATCCGTCAAAGCCGCACGCGCCGTGCCCGGGCCGAATGCGCCCAGAGCAGCCGCCCCGCCCAGGCCATAGGCCGAGGCAAACAGGAAATTCCGGCGGTTGATTTTTTCTCTCTCAATAAATTTTTTTATGAATGTAGACATTGGTTTCCTCCTCAATCGTCATGCTGCCGTTTCTAAGTCACCTGCCCCTTTATTTGACCCGCGCGATTGCCGGCAGTCGCGGGTCGTAGGCACATAACGCACTAAACAGTTACTTCCTTATTGCCATTTCCTCAAGCCCTATGTCAAACTTTAAGATCGGTGCCATGGAAAAACGCTGGATATCGAACGCTTTGACGTCCATTCCATGTGCGAGATAGATGCAAAAAAGCTGCGAAAATGGACCTGACGAAACCAATGGCAACAAAAACGATCAAGAAGGTTCGCGATGCGGATGCCACGCGCGCCCGCATTCTTGCGGGCGCCAAAAAGGAATTCGCCAAGAACGGCCTGGGCGGGGGCCGTGTCGACGAGATCGCCCTGCGCGCCAAGGCCAACAAGCGGATGATCTACCACTATTTCGGGAGCAAGGAGGATCTCTTCAGAACCGTCCTGGAGGAAGTCTATACCGACATTCGTGCCGCCGAACGGGCTCTTGAACTCGAGCATCTGCCGGCCCGGGAAGCCCTCGAAAAGCTGATCCGGTTCACCTGGGACTACTATCTGAAAAACCCCGAATTCATCACCTTGGTGAATAGCGAGAACCTGCACAAGGCTCGCCATCTGAAGAAATCCGAAAAGATCGAAAAGTTGTTCAAACGCTTTGTCAGCATGGTCGGCGGCCTACTGGATCGGGGTGTCCAGGAGGGCGTCTTTCGCCCCGGTATCGATCCGGTGCAACTGAACATCACGATCGCGGCCCTGGGCTATTATTACCTCACCAACCGCTACACCGGCTCGATTGTGTTCCAGCGCGATCTGATGGCCCCACAAGCGCTCGAAGAGCGTCTCGCATTCAATATCGAGACGATCATGCGGCTGGTGTGCGTCGATCCGTAACGCCGATCCCGGGGCAGCCGCTCTTATGGTGACCGCTGGAAACAGGCCAACCGGGGCGCACCTGCCTCAGTGATCAAGTTGACCTGCCAGGAACCGCACGAACAAAAGCGTAAGGTTCTCGCGACGCGAGGTGTCGGGCCAGACGGCGAAGATGCCCAGCGGAACGAGCTGCCAGTCTGGAAACAGGCGGATCAGTCTGCCTTCGGCCTCCCCCCGCTCTGCGAGATGTTCGGGCAGAACCGTGGCGCCAAGGTTCTGGCAGCAGAAATGATACAGCGCATCCACGCTATCGACCTCGAGCCGCGCCTGCCCCAGGATCTTCGCCTCCTCGCCTCCGGGTCCGTTCAGCCGGGTATATTCGGAGCGGTGCCGGTAACGTATCCAGTCCCAGTCCTCGAGATCGGAGGGGTGTCGCGGCGCCGGGCGCATTGCGGCATAGCCGGATCCTGCCACCAGCGCCCGCGCGCTTTCGCCCAGCTTGCGTGACATCATCGCACTGTCGTCGAGCCAGCCGACGCGAATGTTCACGTCAAAGCCGTCATTGATGAGATCCATTCTCTGATCCGTGAAGGCCAGCGACAGCGCCACCTGCGGGTGAAGGCGCGAGAACCTGGCGATCGCGGTCGCAAGGGACGATGAAGACATGAACGCCGGCATCGACACCCGGAGCGCGCCGACGGGCTCCAGCGCCAGGGCGTTCAGCTCATTCAGCCCGTCTTCAGCGCTGCGCAGCATGTCGGCAACGCGTACATAGAACATGCGCCCCTCGTTGGTCAGCGCGATCTTGCGCGTCGTGCGATAAAGCAGCGTCACGCCGAGGAAATTCTCAAGCTCGGACACCGTTTCGCTTACCCGCGAAGGTGCCACACCGACAGCTTTGGCCGCGGCGCGGAACGAGCCTTCGTCGACCACCCGCGCGAAGATGGCCATATGCCTCAGATGGTCGATCATTGTTCCGAATTCCGGAATTATTACTTCTGAATTCAAGGAATAAACCGATCAATCGCGAGGCGCTAGATGTTCTTTGCAACACAAGGAACCATGGCATGAAAGCGACGACCCATTTCAATACCGACAAGGCGGAGCGCTACCTCGAGACTCTCTGCAAACATTTCGGCCACAAGGTACCGGTTACCCATAAGCGCAATGAAGGCCATATCGCCCTGCCGTTCGGAGCATGCGATCTCATCGCATCAGAGAACGGATTGACGCTGAGCGCCGCCGCCGATGACCGCGCCAATCTCGAGCGGACCGTGGAGGTCATGACCAGCCACCTTGAGCGATTCGCATTCCGCGAAGCGCCCGAACTGTCCTGGAACTACCCCGCCTGACAGCTGAATAGCTGCCCCTTTTCCAAGGACCATCCGCCCGTGCAGCCGGTCAGGTTGCGCCGCCACACGTCCACCCCACTGAAACGAAGGAATTTCCGATGCAACTGAAAACTCTTCTCGCCTCTGCGGCGATCGTGGCCACGCTGCCCTTTGCGGCGTTCGCCGACAGTGCGGCAAACAAGGCGTTTGTCCTGGAAGCCCTGGAGAACACACTGCTTGCAGGCGATGTCGCCGCCGTCGAGCGGTACTTCGCGGCGGATCTCATTCAGCACAACCCGATGTTCGCCAACGGCCTTGAGGCCCAAAAAGGCGTCGTCGGCTTCCTCGCCGGCAGCGGCGACTTCAAGGCCGAGTATTTCCGCGTGATCGCAGACGATGACCTCGTCGCCGTGCATGCCCGCTACGAAGGCTTCGGTCCGACGCCGGTGATCGGCTTCGACGTGTTCCGTGTCGAAGACGGCAAAATTGCCGAGCATTGGGACAATCTGATCGATGAGCAGCCGGTGAACCCCTCGGGCCGCAGTCAGATCGACGGTGCGACCGAAATCAAGGACCGCGAACTGACGGCGCAGAACAAGGCCAAGGTCGAGGACTTTCTGACCCGCGCCCTGATCAACCACGAACAGGTTGACTTCACCCAATACATCAACCCCACCAACTACCTGCAGCACAATCCGCAGGTGGCCGATGGCCTCGACGGCTTCGGCGCCTTCATGGCCGAGATGGCAAAACAGGGCATCAGCATGGACTACACCGAGATCCATGAGGTGATCGGCGAAGGCAATTTCGTGCTGGCCCTGTCAGAGGGGACGCTCGGCGAGGACGCCATGGCCTTCTACGACCTGTTCCGCCTCGAAGACGGGCTGATCGTGGAGCACTGGGACGTCATCGCTCCGATGCCCGGCCCTGATGCCGCGCACAATGAAGCAGGAAAATTCTGATCGAAACCGGCGGCCCGTTTCGCAGCGGAGCGCCCTGACATGGAGCAACACATGAAACGCAGAACCCTTCTCACGACCTCGCTCGGCGCATCGCTGGCGATCATTCTCGGACAACACGCAGGAGCACAGGACATGGATGCAACCACGCAAGAGAGCTTTGACACCGTAATGGCCTTCATGGGCGCGATGGGGTCAGGCGATATGGAGAAAATGGCCACCCTGATGGCCGACGATATGGTCTGGCACAACGAGGGCGATGAAAGCCTGCCGTGGATCGGCGAGGCGCGCGGCAAACAGGCGGTCTTCGACTTCCTTGCCGTCTTCAGCGAGAACTTCCAGACCACTGCCTGGGACAACACCGATGCCTTTGCCTCGGGCGACACCGTCGCCGTCTTTGGCAAGATGAGCGGCATCACAAAGAAATCGGGCAAGGAAACCGGCCCCTTCACATTTGCCCTGCGGGCCAAGGTTCGCGATGGTCAGGTGGTGTTGTGGCACTGGTTCGAGGACAGCTTCGCCGTCAGCCAGGCCTATCACGCCTGATATCCGCAAGCTGGCATGGTCCGCCTGTCGGGCCATGCCAGCCTTCCCCAAGCCGAAGGAGAGACCCGTGCGCTATGCCGTCACCGCCGTGTCCGGCCAGCTTGGCCAGGAAATTGCCCGCAAGCTCATTGCACGAACAGATCGATGGTCGGTCATCGGCCTCGCCCGCACACCCGCCAATGTCACCGAGTTGGGGATCGATCTGCGGCCAGGCGATTATGACAAGCCGGAAGACCTTCAAGCATCCCTTGCAGGCATCGACGCGCTTGTCCTCGTCTCCGGCATGGCCCCGCCCGAAGACCGCATCGGCCAGCACCGCAATGTGATTGCGGCCGCCAGGGCCGCCGGCGTTCGCAAGATCGTCTACACCAGCATTCAGGGCCCGAAAGACGGCACCGCCTTTTCGCCCGTCGTGCAGAGCAACCGCCAAACCGAGGCCGACATCCGCGCCAGCGGATTGGACTGGGCCATCGGCCGCAACGGCATCTACATCGAGCCGGACGTGGAATATATCGACACCTACCGAGCCAAAGGCGAGATCGCCAACAGCGCTGGAAGCGGCAAATGCGGTTACACAACGCGCTCGCAACTGGCGCATGCCTACGCGGCCTTGCTGACGCGGGAAGATCTGAATGGCCAGATCTTTGATCTGAACGGCACACCGATCACTCAGCCTGAGCTGGCAGATTATCTTAACGCCGCGTTCGGCACCCGCCTGACCTATCGCAGCATGTCAGCAGAAGATTATGTCGCTGACCGCACCGCCGAACTTGGCGATTTCATTGGCCCGATCATCGGCGGCATTTACGACGGCATCCGCCGCGGCGCCTACGACACACCAGGTGACTATGAGGTCGTGACAGGACGCCCGCACCAGAGCTGGGATGACTACTTTTCCTCTCTCACGCGCTGAGAACGACACAAACGCGGGCTTGCTGCGTAAAACCACACCCTCCTCGGAGACAGGCCATGTCCATCCTCAAATCAATCTGGGATCATCCCGTCACCTTCTGGGTGCTGTTGAGCCTTCCTGCCATTCCGATGATCCTCGGCCTCACCTCCGGCGATCCGGAAGCGATCGCCGACGTGCTGCATCCAACCGGTGAGTTCGCCGCGCGTTTCATGATCCTCGCCATGATGATCACCCCGCTGATGCTGCTCTTTCGCAACGCAAGCTGGCCACGCTGGCTGATGAAGCGTCGGCGCTATCTCGGGGTGGCCGCGTTCTTCTACGCGCTGGCCCACACGCTGCTCTATCTTCTGGATGAAGGGGCCGTCGCCTTCACCGGCGGCGAGGTGACAAGGCTCTACATCTGGACCGGCTGGGTCGCTTTTCTGATTTTCGTGCCTCGGGCCATTACCTCGACGGACCAATGGGTGCGGCGCCTTGGACGGTCGTGGAAAAGACTTCAGCAATGGGTTTATGGCGCGGCTGTGTTGACGCTTGTCCATTGGGCTGCCCTGCACGATTGGGGCGGGGTCGCTCCGGCCGTGGTGCATTTCGCTCCACTGGCGCTGCTTGAGATTTACCGTGTCTGGTCGAGGCAACAACGCCGTCACCAGCGCGCTGCAGCGTGAGCCGTGCCTCGCATTGGGCCGCCGGATTTTCCTTCTTTTCAGAGACTTGCGCCAGTTTCCGCTAGTCGCGCGCAGCACCCTGTGATCAGCGCAGCAGCCTCCACACCCGGCGTTTTCGAAGGGCATAGGCCGTTGCAGCAAGCACGAGCAGGCAGAGTGCCGCCTTTGTCACCACCTCCATCGTCCCATCGATCAACCAGGTATGAACGACGGTGCCTGCAACGATGATGACGACCGCAACGCTATGGCCCAGGCGCCAGAACCGCGGCCCGATCTTTCGTCTCACTGCAGCAAGAAGGGCGGCGGCGAAGACCCCCCACATGGCCATCGCCCCCCAGACGGCGAAGGGTGTGGGTGAGCGGAAGAGCAGCACATCCACGACATCCGGCGGGCTGGTGATCCACAGACCCGCCACATGCAGGACCACCGCGACAACCAGTCCGGAGCCGAACCAGATGTGCAGTCGCCGCGCCGAGAACCCGGAAAAGGCGCCGGCGATCAGAAGCGGTTGCACGAGCAACAAGGCCAGACCCACGATCCCCGCAAAGCTGGCGGCGATGTAGATCGGATCGCGCCATTGCAGCAGTGGGCTTTGCGCCGCAGCGAAGAGCGGCAGGAAGACGGCCAGCGCGACGGCGGCCCGGATCAGCACGCCGCGCCGGGTCATCAGACCGGACGCAGGACGAATTCCACTTCAAGGCGCGTGTCCGACGCCCGCGCCAATAAGGGGCGCAGGAAAACGGTCTCAAAGCCGGCGTCATCGAAATCCGCATCATAGGCAAGATGCCCATGCGCCTGACCGAAAGCGGGAACGATCTGCGGCATCTCGATACGGAAAACGCCATTCGCATCGGTCAGGGTCGCGCCATGCGATCGCGCATCACGCTCATGCCCTTCCGTCGTATGCGCCCAGACCTGAATGCGCCGCCCGGCCAGAGGCGCGCCGTCGCCGGCACGGCGCACGGTGCCGGTCGTCAAAAATCCGCCATTTCCAATTCTTTCAACGATCGGCGCGCCGGGTCGATAATTGTTGGCACCACCGCGCATCGTCGGGGTGGGCGCAAGAGATTTCGCGCGGGCGGGCACAGTCAGGCCGGAGGCGCTCACGAGCAGCACTGCTGCTGCGCCTGTTACAATCTCCCGGCGTGTCGGCGTCGCTATCGGCATCTCGACTTCTCCCTGCCTTGCCGTCGTGGAATGGGCTTGACTATTTCTGCATATAATTCGCTTTGAGCTTGATCCAACCAGACCACACGCGAAATTTATCCCCGTTTATCAGAGCAATATCGAAGCCGATCAAACCCGGTTTATCCCGCCAGATAGGTGCGGAACCATGCGATCATGCGCTCTTCGGCCAGACGGGCGGCCTGTTCATCGTAACGCGGCGTGGTGTTGTTGTGAAATCCGTGGTTCACGCCCGGATAGATGTGCGCCGTGTACCGCTTGTCGTTTTCCTCCAGCGCCTTCTGGTATTCGGGCCACATGGCATTGATGCGCTGATCGAGCGCGGCGAGCTGGATCATCAGCGGCGCCTCGATCCGGGCGACCTGACCGCTTTCTGGCGCAGCACCGTAGAAGGGCACGCCCGCCGCCATTTCGGGATAGGCGACCGCCAGCTTGTTGACGACGCCGCCGCCGTAGCAAAAGCCCGTTGCCCCCACCTTGCCATTGGTGCCCTCGAGCTGCTGGAGATACTCGAAGCCGGCGAAGAAGTCGTTGAGAAGCGCTCCCTGATCAAGGCTTCGCTGCATCTCGCGACCTTCTTCATCGCTGCCGGGATAGCCGCCGAGCGACGACAGACCGTCCGGTCCCATTGCCACGAACCCCGCCTTGGCAAGGCGCCGCACGACATCGCGGATATAGGGGTTCAGCCCGCGGTTCTCGTGGATGACGAGCACGGCTGCCGGCGGGCGGTCGGCGTCCATCTCGGTGGGCCGGACGAGATAGGCCGTGATATCGCCGGTGCCGTCTGGGCTGGGGTAAGTGATGTCTTCGCCTTGGATGTCCGCATCATCCTCGGCCACCTCCTGCGCCAGCGCGTAATTGGGTGCAAGCGTGCCGAGGATTGCCGCCGCTGTCAGACCCCCGACGGCCCATTTGCCCGCCCGGTCCAGAAACTCCCGTTTCGAGATCTTGCCGTGGGCGTAATAGTCGTAGAGATCGAGAAGCTCTTGATCGAAATCGGCGGCGGTAAGACGGGGCTGGGTCGTGTGGCTGGCCATCGGATAGTCTCCTTTGCGGGATGAAATTCACCAAGCGCCCCTCTTGTGTCCTCGACGGCACTATAGCTCAGCTTGATGGCAAACCTGCAACGTCTGTTGATGATCCAGGCGCCTGAATCAGCCCCCTCTCCGCCCATCTCCATCGTTCTCGCATTTCGCCGCATTATTCCCGATACTTACGGGCGATACCGGATTCAGTACTGAAACAAAGACCAAGCGGTCCGACGCTCGCTGCCTCCGCAGCAAGGAGCGCTCCCAAAGGAGAAATCACACACGCCCTATCGCATGAAAGCGGATTGGCAAGCGCGCTGGCGACCGGATGACGCGTGCAGACCAAGCTGACTGCAATAGCCAAGCGTGGTATTGGCTGTGAAAAGGAACCCGAAACATGCAGATTGTTGTCCTTTACCTGATCACCGCCACCGTCTTCCTGCTCCTCGACGCGGTGATGTTGAAAACGCTCATGAAACCGCTGTTCGAAAGACATATCGGCGATTGGCTTCTGGACGACATCCGCCTTGGGCCGGCCACCGTGTTCTATCTCTTTTACGTCGCGGGCGTGGTGTGGTTCGTGTCACTCCCGGCGCTGCGCAGCGGAATGCCATCCCAGGCCCTGCTTGCCGGCGCCCTTCTCGGTGCGATGGCCTACGGCACCTACGAATTCACCAATTATGCCACCTTGCAGAACTGGTCTTTGCAGATGGTGGCTGCCGATGTGACCTGGGGGGCCGTCCTGACCGGCTTTTCCGCATGGCTCGGGGTGACGCTGACACGGGCCTTTGTCTAGGCAGCGGCCGTTTCGCGATGTTCCGGCAGCCGTGTCTGGCGGGGATACGACAGACCATCGCAGCACATCCGGCCAAAGGTGAGCCCCAATGAAAAAAGCTTTGATCGTCGGCGCAAGCCGCGGCATCGGCGCCGCGCTGGCGCAAGACCTGACCGATCGCGGGGAGAGCGTCATCGCCCTGTCGCGCAGCGCCGATGGCCTTGACGTCACCGATGAGCAGAGTGTCAAAGCGAGCCTTGCCCGTCTGGACGGGACGTTCGACACGATCATCGTTGCGACCGGTGCGCTCTCTGCCGAGGATCATGCGCCGGAAAAAACCCTGAAAATGCTCGATCCGGCCGCAACAGCTGCCCAGTTCGCGGTGAACGCGACAGGGCCCATGCTGGTTCTCAAACACGCCCTGCGCCTGCTGCCGCGCGACCGGCGTTCGGTTTTCGCGGCGCTGTCAGCGCGCGTCGGATCCATCGGCGACAACCGGCTGGGCGGCTGGTACTCCTACCGCGCCTCGAAGGCAGCCTTGAACCAGCTCGTGCATACCGCCGCCATAGAAATTGCCCGCAGCCACAGCCAGGCGATCTGCGTGGCCCTGCATCCGGGCACGGTCGCCACCGCGTTTACTGAAAACTACCGCGACCGGGACAAAGTGACCCCGAAGCATGCCGCAGCAAACCTGCTGGCCGTGATCGATGGCCTGTCAGCCGCAGATACCGGTGGCTTTTTCGACTGGGCTGGCAAAAGCATCAAGTGGTGAACGCCCGACCCAGCGGCGCGTAAATGCTGGTGCAATTCATGGCCACCCGTTCGCCGGCCCAGGCGTGCGAACCCGCCGCTTCACGGAGTTTTGTGGCGACGCCGCGCTGTGCCGCTGCCATACTGCCTGATCCGGGCAAGCGCTGCATGCCGGACCCGCGTCACTCATTTGAGGAGGAATTCAATGCCCGATTATGTGTTTGCCTATCACGGTGGAGGCCGGCCCGAGACCCAGGAGGAAGGGGAACAGGCAATGCAGGCCTGGGGGAAGTGGTACGAGGAAATGGGAAACGCCGTCGTGCATGGCGGCGGACCAGTCGGCGCCTCGAAGACCGTCAGTTCAGGCGGCGTAACCGATGATGGCGGCGCCAATCCGCTCTCGGGATTCACCGTGGTCCGTGCCGACAGCATCGATGCCGCCTGCGCAATGGCCAAGGGCTGCCCCCTGGTGGCGGATGGCTCCGGCTCGGTCGAGGTCGCCCCGATCATCGAGATGTAGCACCTGGCTTAACTCTGCTACTGGTTCGGGTGACCAGAAATACTGGATAGCGGCCCCTGATGACGTTGCTTGCCCAGCTCGCTGAGGTCGGTCGAGGGCGCGCTCGATCTTGATCGCCGCCGGTCCGGCGATCCATGTCGCAGGATGTTCCGAGCATGGCTAACCCTTGTCGCGAGAAAGGGATTGAGCAATGACCGGAAGGGCGACAAGATATTCCTGATCCTGTCGGCTCCAGGGATGTAAGCATGTCTCGATCGACCTTTTTCTGCATTGACGGTCACACCTGCGGCAATCCTGTGCGCGTGGTCGCCGGCGGCGCCCCGGTGCTCTCTGGTGCGACAATGCTCGAAAAGCGCGCCGATTTCCTGGCCCGGCATGACTGGATCCGGACCGGATTGATGTTCGAGCCGCGTGGCCACGATCTCATGTCCGGCAGCATTCTCTACCCCCCGACCCGCCCCGATTGCGATGTCGGGGTGCTCTTCATCGAGACATCCGGCTGCCTGCCGATGTGTGGGCACGGAACCATCGGCACTGTCACGATGGCGCTGGAAAACGGCCTGATCACGCCGCGGCAGGACGGCGTCCTGAAACTCGATACGCCGGCCGGGCTGGTCACCGCCGAATACACGATGAGTGGTGGCAGGGTCTCGGAGGTACGGCTGACAATGGTCCCCTCTTTCCTCTATGCCAAAGGCATGTCGGTGCCGGTTCCCGGCCTGGGCGAAATCACGGTCGATGTCGCCTATGGCGGCAATTTCTACGCCATCGTCGAAGCGCAGGAGTGCTACCGCGATCTCGCCGATCACACGGCGGCGGAATTGATCGCCTGGAGCCCGGCCCTGCGAACTGCGCTGAATGAGAAATTCAACTTCGTGCATCCGGAACGCCCCGAGATAAACGGGTTGACGCATGTCCTCTGGACCGGCGCCCCTACCTCACCCGAAGCGTCGGCACGCAACGCGGTTTTTTACGGCGACAAGGCAATCGATCGCTCCCCCTGCGGCACCGGGACCTCCGCACGCATGGCGCAGCTTGCTGCACGCGGCGCATTGCGGGTGGGAGACAGCTTTGTTCATCAAAGCATCATCAACTCCGAATTTCGCTGCAAGGTGCTGGCACAAACCCGCGTTCAGTCGTTCGGGGCGATCCAGCCGCAGGTCGGTGGCTGGGCCCGGGAGACGGGAAAGAACACCATAACGATCGATGATGACGATCCTTACGCGCATGGGTTCGTGGTGCGGTGAGAAGAGCAGTAAGGAATTCGGATCTCTGCAGGCCGGGTGCGGTGGCCGGTGCGGCGCCAGGTGACGCTTTCACCCGATTCAATCGCGGCGCCAATTGTTTTGCAAGGACGCATAGAGCGTCCGCGGCCGATCGGTCTGGATCAGGCGCACGCCCAGTTCGATCGCGCGCCGCCAGACCTTCTGCGGGTCCATCATTGCATCGCGATCCTTCAACACATCTCCCGCAATGCCATCGAGAGAATTGAGAAACACATCGGTCCCGTGTTTGCGCATGCGTGGCACGACCGCTTCGATCTGCTCCCAGGTTTCAAACAATGCCTCGACGACCGGAAACGCGCGCCGCTCCAGTTCGCTCAGCATCCAGTCAAGGTTCCCCGCCGTGACCATGACAACCGGCTTGAAGATGAATCCGGTGTCTCGCGCCATTCGCTCACACCGGTCGAAATCCTCCGAGCGATGAATTTCGATCTTCAGAATGATCTGTCGGCCCATATCCAGCGCTTGGATGGCGGCGACAGTATCGTCGAGCAGGTATTCATGCTTGATGTCAAGATCGATGTAGATGCGCTCGCGCGCCGCCTCGAGAATATGTTCAAGCGCCGGGATGGTATGCGGTGAGAGCTCCGCCGCCGGCCCGCCATCGGCATATTTCAGGGCGGTAGACGACAGGGTGCGCCAGTCGTGCAGGTCGACCGGCCCGGTCATCGCGGTCATTCGATCTAGTGTTTCGTCGTGAAAGCAGATCAGCTTTCCATCGCGGCTTCGGCGCACGTCGATCTCGACGAATTGCAGATCGCTGGCGATCGCCGCCTCGACCGAAGCCACGCTGTTTTCGCTGGAATCGCGCCACACGCCGCGATGCGCAACGATGGCACAACACCAGTGGGGATCCCGGTGAAAGTCGTGCAGGTTCTGCAGTGTCATATCCGTGCTCGTTTCAACATCTGCCTGTCCGAACCGCCACCCGATCCGCGCGCGGGAGCGCAATGCCCCCTGTGCCGGGCGCCGCGCCGCACGCGTCTACCGCTCCAGTATAACGGTCTCAATGAATTTCTCCTCGACCGGTTTGCGCAGCTCGTCGGATGGCCAGGCCGTGCTGCGGCTGCGCTGCGTGTTCGACACCAGCGCCGCGCTGTCATCCGACGCAGCGTTCATCGGCGCGGTTCCGAATACCCGGTTGAACTCGGACTGTACCTCCGGGGAAGTCAGCCAGTGCACCAGGAGCGCCGCTGCAGCCGGATGTGCGGCGTTTCGGGGGATGGCGACGCCGTTGGAGCCACCGCTCATGCCGAATTCCGGAATGTAGAACTCTATGTCCTTGCGCACCTCGCCGCGGTTCTGCAGCCCGGCGAGATGATCCTCCCAGCCCGGAACGAGCCACAACTCGCCATCGCTGACCCGGATGATGCTGTCGGCATTGGATGCCGTGACGACATAATTGTCCGCATGCGCATTGAAGAAGTCATATCCGGGCTGCAGTGATTGCATCGTCGCACCGTCCGCTGCCGCGGATGTCATATCCACGCCGGCAACCGCGCCCATCAGGTTGAGATAGAAGGACGGCCCGGAACCGCCATTCTCGTAATTGAAGCCGAACTTGCCGGGATGCTCGGTCCAGAAACGGGCAAAATCCTCCGCGGTCTGCGGCAGGTCCGCCTGCGCCAGCACCGATGTGTCATAGGCGATCCCGGTCTGATTGCCCCAGAACGACAGGATGTAGGACTTGCCATCCTCGCCGGACACACTCGCCAGCCGCCCCTCATCTTCTGGCAGGAAGTCCAGCGGAAGGAACAGCGCCGTAATATCCAGGCTCTCGAAATTGTTCAGCCCGTAGGTGAACACGTCGATATCGCCGGGCTCGCGATCGCGTTCGGACAACAGCTTCTGCGCATTGGCATCAGCCGTGCCCTCGGGGATCGTCACCGCGATCCCGTATTTCTTCTCGAAGGGCTGAACGAAACGCCGCAGGTCATCGCGCAGGTACCAGACGAACCAGTTCACCCTGCCCTCCTCCCTGGCCTGAGCGACCGTCTGGTCCCACTCGTTTGCCGAAACATCGTCGGCTGATGCCATCGCTGCCCCGGCGACGCATAGCGCCGCGGCCACGAGTAATTTTCTCAACATGTTTTGCTTCCTCTTTTTGTTCAGTCGCGGCTTATCCCTTGCCGGAACTCAGGCTGGGATTGGCCGATTTCAAAAGCCGTTCGAGAAACAGCATCAGCAGAATGTTCGGGACCACCAGGATCAGCGACAGCACGGCGGCGTTCGGACGCACATAGTCCTGGCCCAGTGAGGCGAACAACAAGGACGGGATCATCACGATATCCGGCGAACCGACGATGAAGGCGATGGCGAACATCTCGATGGATTTGATGAAGACGATCAGCGTGGCCGCGAAAATTCCGGGCCGCAGGGCCGGCAGATAGGCCACGTACCACCGACGCCAGAAGACGGCCCCGAGATCGCGCGCCGCCTCGATGTGGTCATCGCGCACCTGCTCGAAACTGACGATCAGGATGCGTATCGAATAGGGCAGAAACAAAACCGCATGCGCAAACACGATGGCACCGAACTTCCATCCCGTCAGCCCCAGCTGGAACAACAGCGATGAGAAGAACACCGCCGTCACATAGCTCGGCACCACCAGCGGCAGAAGCACCAGAAGCTTGGCGATCTCGCGTCCCGGAAAGCGGATGCGGCCGAGCGCATAGGCCGTGGGAAAGGCCAGTGACAGCGACAGCGCCGCCGCCAGCGGCGCTTGCGTGTAGGAATTGATCAGCGCCGCTTTCAGAGACGAATTCTGCCACATGTCGATCCAGCGGCTGAACGACAAAGCCGGAGGAAGCAGGCGATCGGCGGTCCACGGCGCGGCGGGATCGACCAGCGACCACAGGATGGCCATGCCAAAGGGAATGACCAGCCAGACCACGCAAACGGCGAGCAGCGCGAAAAGAAGGATATCATTCAGCCGTTGCTGGCTCACCGCACTCGCTCTCCCCTGACCAACAGACGGGCGAGCACGGCAAGAACCGCCGAGCCGATCAGCGCCAGCACCATCAGCGTCACGCCGACCACGGCGGCATCGTGCCAGCGGCCATGGCCCTGGAAGTAAATCATCAATTGCGACATCGATTGCCGGTTTGTCGGTCCGGCGATCACCTGAAAGCTGAAATCGGCCAGGGCCCCGATGAAGATGATGACCAGCGCGGCCTGCATGGCCGAGAGACTGAGCGGTGCGATGATCTTGCGAAACCGCGTGAAGGATCCCGCGCCCATATCGCGCGCCGCATCGAGAACGTCATCCGAGATGCCCTGAACTGCGCCTGTCAGCAGCAGCAATGCGAACGGCATGTTCTTCCAGGTCTGCAGGATCAGCACCGCAATGCCGTAGCGATCGTTCTGCAGCCGGCGCGGCCCGTCCCAGATGCCGAGCGCCTCCATCAGCTGATTGACGATGCCGTGATAGGCAATGACATTGATGAACAGGAAGGCGGCCACCAGCCCGGGAACCAGAAGCGGAGCTTTCAGCAGGGTTCCGATCAGCATCGAGCCGGCAAACGGCTTGCGCAACCAGATGGCCAGCGGATAGGCCAGAGCCACGGAAAAGACGGCGCTGAGCACACCGATATACAGCGAATACTGAACCGAACGGAAATAGAGCCTGCGATCCAGCATCTCCGCCCAGTGCTCGAGACTGAAGACACTCTCGCCGGACAGGTTGTAGTAGCCGAACGATTGCGTGACAGCCATGTAAATGACGGTGCCGATCAGTGCGAGAATAAGGCCGAGTCCCGGTGCGAGCAGCAACGCAACCTTCGCCCACGCCTTTGCGGTCATCTGCATGGCCCGGCGGCCACCGAAAAGCGGAGCGGCGCGACGATCTTGCGCAGCAGCGTTTTCACGCCGGCTCGCAAGTCGCGCGCCGCCTCCGGCACCTTGCCAGATTGCCCCTTTATTGCTCTGGCAGGGTGAGGAAGCGCGAACAGCATGGTTTTCCAGGATTGCCGAACGGGCGCGCCGCCGATGCGGCGGCCACCCACAACCCTGTCAGGTCCGTCCAGAATGCTAAGCGCTTCCATGGATTTGATGTCGATGGTCCCGGGCGGCAGGCCCCCGGGATAGAAAAGAGATGCCGGAAAACGGGGGGCCGGCTTGCTTCTCGCATCCGACCGCCCGTCGCCACCAACCTGCCCGAACCTCATGCCACCGGCTCCAGCAGCACGATCTTTTCCGGGGCCAGCGTAAAGCGCAGGAGATCGCCGACATCGGCATGCACCTGCGGCACCAGGATGCGAAATTCGCAGCCCTCCTTGTCGAGGAACAGGTCGGTATAATGACCCTGAAACGAACGATGCGTCAGCCGGGCCTCGATGCTTTGCGCCTCGGTTCCGTCAAGCTCCGCCGCTTCCGGACGCCAGCAGATGCGGATCTCCTTGGCCCGCGGCGGCGCGGCACTTCTGGCCTGCAATTGACCGAGTTCAGTCTGCAGCCGCCACAGGCCGGGCTTGTCTTCACCCAGAACGGCGGCATCGATCACGTTCGCATTGCCGATGAAGTCGGCGACGAAACTGGTGCGCGGCGCGTGATAGAGTTCCTCAGGCGTGGCCACTTGCTCCACACGCCCGGCGTTCATCACGACCACCCGGTCTGACATCGCCAGCGCTTCGGCCTGATCGTGCGTGACATAGATCGCAGTCAGCGCATGGCTCTTCTGAATGCGCCGGATTTCGATGCGCACCTGGTCCCGCAGTTTCGCGTCGAGATTGGACAGTGGTTCATCGAACAACAGCACTTTCGGGCGCATTGCCAGGGCGCGACCCAGGGACACACGCTGCTGCTGTCCGCCCGACAATTGGTTCGGCAGCTTCGCGAGTTGCAGCTCCAGCGCCAGCTGCGCGGCCACCTCATCGATCCGCTGTCCTCTTTCGCCGCGCGCCATGCCCTTGTTGAGCAGACCGAATTCAAGATTGTCGTTGACGCTGAGATGCGGAAACAGCGCATAGGATTGAAAGCACAGCGCCGTGTCGCGCTTTTCCGGAGGGACCTGCGTGACATCCTCGCCGCCGATCTCGATGTGCCCGCTTGTCGGCACCGTGAAACCGGATATGATCTTCAAAAGAGTTGTCTTGCCGCAACCGGATGGACCCAGCAGCGTGACAAATTCACCTGGTGCCACGGACAGGGATACGTCTTCGAGGGCGACGAACCGGCCGAACCGCATATGCACATTGCGGATGAAGACACCCGACACGGCGAACTCCCCCTTCCGCCCCAATTATTACCCACTATAGGTAATAAGTTGATGACAGTCGAGCGCTTTATGGGCTAATCTTCCGAGAACTTCCTAGAAATCCAGTTGTTCCAGGGGTTTATGTCTGGCAGATTCCCACACCCGGTGCATCCTTCGCTCAATTTTCCGGTGTCCCGGACCCACGCGGAATTGATCGAGATCATCCGCGCCCATGGCCCTCTCGCGCGCAGCGAGATCGCCCAGCATACGCTTCTGTCGCAACAGTCCATTCATCGGCTGACGGAAGAACTCGTCAAGATGAAGCTGCTGCAGCGGCATGACGCGATCATCAAGGGCCGTGGCAAGCCCAGTCCGCGCCTTGCCATCGACCCGAACGGAGCCTATGCGGCCGGCCTTTCCATCGAGCCCGATGCCATCACCATCTGCTGGGTCGATTTCAGCGGTGCGATTCTCAAGGTCGCCACCGTCGCTGCCACACCCAACAGTCCCGCCGAGGTACTCGCAAGAACCGTGGAGATGATCACCGATGGCTGCAGCGCCCTGAAGCGACCGCTCGCAGACCTGGCCGGCTTCGGCATCTCCATGCAGGGCTTCCGAACCGACCGCAGGGACGCCTCTTCCTTCACCACCCCGCTGCAACTCGAGGCCTGGTCGGGGGTGGACGTTGCCGCCCTCTTTGCTCCGCGCCTGACCTGCCCTGTCTATGCGGAAAATGACGCCGCGCTCGGCGCGGTGGCGGAGCAGTGGTACGGCGCCGGGCGCGGTCTCAGCTCCTTTGTCTATCTCGCCATCAACTTCGGGCTTGGTGGCGGACTGGTCATCAACAACCGCGTGTACTATGGGGCTCACGGCAACGCCGCCGAACTCTCGGACATGTATCTCAAATCCGACACGCCCCGCCGCCCGGCGCTGGGCGGGTTGCTCGCCCAGATGCGCAAGGACGGACTGAACGTGTCATCCATTCGCGAGGTCATCGAACATGCAGATCCTCAGTCGCCGAGCGTGAAGAAATGGATCGAGACGGTCTCGCCGCAGCTCAACCAGCTGGTCCGGGCAGCCACGGCAATCATCGATCCGGAAGCAATTCTGTATGGCGGCCAGGCGCCGCGTGCACTGCGGCGATTGCTGATTGCCGCCACTCAACCGCGCTATCCGGACCGATACGGGCGCGCCGTGCCCGGACCGCAGCTTCGCCTTGCCGAAGTGGAACAGGCGCCAAGTGCTGTCGGCGCGGCAATCTACGCGATGCGCCGAACCGTGCTGAACCGCTTCTGACCGGCAAACGGAGAGCGAAAAGAAAAAGGCGGTGCCGGACATGCCGGCGCTGCCTCTCGGCACGCTTTGCTGGACCCAATCGGCCCGCTGCCCATTACCTGTTCTTCGAGGGCACTTCCTCATAGGAGGTCACCTCGACCGTACCAACCCCTTGCATGCAGAACGACATATCAGCGCGGGTGCCTTCTATTTTCGCATATTCCCCCGGCGTGAAATTCATGTCGCCGGTCAGAGACCACAGATCGCCATCGGGCGTGGTCAGCGTAGCGCATTCCACGCCCTTCCCGACACGCCCTTCAAGCTCGACATGCGCGTCACGACCGGTGTCCTGCCGCGCCGTGACGTCGAAGTCTGCCGACTTCAGCGTGACGCCGCGATCAGTGTCGACGATGAAGGTGAGAACATCGCCCGGATCAGCCCATTCCGGCACCCGCACCTGTGTCGAGATCTCGCCGTCCGCAGCAACTTGCACATCGCGCAGCGCCCGCCATTCCGAAGAACGCGGCCCGACGCCGATGGTGACATAGTCGGCAGGACGCAGGTGACGGGCGCGAACAGTAATCTGCGAACCGGGAGAGCCGCTGAGAGGACGCACGCGCAGCGCTGCCGAACGACGGCCGTCGACCGGCACATTGATCATTTCGCCGACCGCAAGCCGCAAGGGGTCGAGATCCTTATTGCTGTTGAGCAATTCCATCAGCGAGATCCCCATAGCCTGCGCGATCGAAGAGGCTGTATCGCCCTCCTCGATGCGGTAGCGGCCATCGGCATCCAAGCGCCTGCGGCTTTCCTCGCGATTGTCGGCGTCACTTGCAGCCTGCCCACCAGTGAGGCGAACTTCCGTGCCGACGGAGAGGCTGCGCGGATCGAGCTGCGGATTGAGATTGTAAATCCGGCTCAATGCCACCCGGCAATCCTGGGAGATGCTATAGAGCGTGTCGCCCGACTGCACTGTCGCTGTGGAGCCGCAGCGACTCTGTGCACTGGCGCCGGACACAACCACCAAAGAAAGTGCGGCGACAGCGGCCGCGGTTTCAAGGTATCGAACCGAGATCATGAAATCCTCCTTTCATTTGAGCGTTTGTACGGCGAACCCCACACCCCGGGAGCATGTTCCGATATCGCAGAAAAATTAAATCCCGCGCGCCGCCCTCCCCGGCTGACCCCGCCTTTCCCTCGACCGTCGCCGGACATTGCGCTGAATGCAAAGCCGAAAGGCAGCGCCGCGGCCTAAGCCTCGCTGCTGCTCCCGCCGCTGCGCCCGCGACGCCTGTTCTTGCGCACCACCTCAAGCAACAGGGGGTCCGCCTCGGAGGACGCCGCCCATCGGCGCAGCTGCTCAAACGTACGCCGCACATCCGCTCTGTCGCATCGGATGATGCAGCCTCCCTTACCCAATGGCGAGACCGGCTTGTTGGCAATGCGAACGGTGATGTATGCCGTATCGTCGACATATTTGACCCAGCTTCGCGGTCGGCGAATCTTGGTCTCGACCGTGCCATCGCGCTTGTGCACCGATTTGCGCAATTCCAGCCGATGATCGGCAAGCAGCTTGATCTGCAAGTCGATCTCCCGTAGCAGGTTGGATCGCGCAGCACTTAGGCATGATGAGGTGGCGCGCTGATCGCGCGCCGGGATCGTCTTCACAAATTCCATACTATCCAGTAGTGACATTACTTCTTCTCGAATCGTTCCCTATTTAACAATAGCTCACAGTATAGTGATTCTACTGTTTATGGAAAGAATTGTATTTTTAAGTTTCCTGTAATTCGATTTTCGTCTGACACCCGGGATTCAAGTATTTCATTGCGATGCCGGCATGGATATATCTTGCCTGATCTCAGCCCAGATACACGTTTGAATTGTGAAATGCAAAATATGCACGCTTCAAAAGAGATTGCATCGATCCTGTCGCTTTTAGCCGGGGGCGCCGATCGGATCGGCGCGACGCCTTGCAACCTCGGGCCGCAAGCCTTGCGAAGCGACCCGCAAAAACGCTAGACTCGCCTCGTTTCAGTTCTGCTTTTTTATTTTTCTGCTCTCGGGAAGCCCCCGACGAGCCGCCCATTTTAGCCTGGCCATTTTCATGGAGCTCTTTTCGCATGCTGACCAATTTGCAGATCGGGCGCATTGCCGCCCTGGCAACCGATGTACTCGCTTCGCCCCTGTTCGCCCGAAGACAAGCAACCCCGGACCAGTTGCACCAGTACGGGCTGGTCTTCTGGCCGGTGCAGGTCGCCCTGGTTGCCGGTTTGCCCGCTCTTGTCGCAACGCTTTGCGACGCCATCGCAGAGGTGGCCCTGTCCGGCGACAATGTCAGACAAGAAATCTGTCTCCAGCAGGCGCTACGATCGATTCTGCCGGCGGCCAATGATGAACTGGGAAGCGGCCACGACCCGCTCGGCTGCATGCGTCATGACTTTTTCGCCGCACAGTTGCAGGAGCGCAGCGGGCTCGACCCGGCTCACCTGCGTGAAAATTGGGTGCGCGGCGGCGCCAACGCACAATTGGCCGGGGAAATGAGGCGCGCCTTCGCCTCGCTCGAATCCGGGTTGCACATGATCTATGTCGTCGACACCTTGGCCCCGCATTTTCTCGCGCACCAGGAGACCCTGTTCGGCAGCTGTGCCGAACCCGGCGCAACCATCCATCCCCGACGCCATCAGGAGCACGCTCTGCACGTCTCGCCGAATGCAGCGGAATTCACCGGCCTCGTCTCTCTGGAAATGCAGCGTCTTGAAACCTTCTTTCGCCTTTGGCGGGCGACCGCGGACCAGCTGCATCACCGTATGAATCTTGCTGTGGCATCGGACGCGCCGTCCCAGCACGATGCGCTGAGAGCTTGATACCGCTTGCTGGCAAGGCGTTTTTCAGGCTTGCGGATCGCGCCGCACAAACGCGCTGCGGGATTGACGCACCAGTGTCGTGATGAAATCGACGATTGCCGCCACGCGCGCGATGCCGCGCAAGCTCTCGTGATAGACCAGCCAGTAGGACCGCTCAACGTGCAACTCGGGCAGGACCGGCACCAGTTCGTCAACACCCGCGGCCAGATAATCGTGCAGAACGCCGATCCCGGCGCCGTGGCGGATGGCCTGCAACTGGCCCGTCGCGGTGGCGATCTCCAGATCCGACTGCCAATGCGGCCAGAACAGCCGCGCATAATCGAGCGAGCTCGACACCACCAGATCCTCGACATAGCCGATCAGCCGGTGCGCCGCCAGATCCTCGGGACGCTGCGGCGTACCGTTCGCGGCCAGATAGGCGCGGCTGCCATACAGACTGACCGTGTAATCGGTGAGCTTCTGCCCGACCAGGCGCCCGGTCTCCGGCTGCCCCACCATTACGGCAATGTCGGCCTCACGCCGCGACAATGACAGGCTGGCACCCAGCGGGACGAGTTGCACGGTCAGTTTCGGATGCGCGGCGCGCAATGCCGGCATCTCCGGCAACAGGAAAGACGTTCCGAACCCGTCGGGAGCACCGATCCGCACGGTCCCGCTGACATCGATGCCGCCGCCCGAGAGCGCCGATTGCGCGCGCATGAACTCCGCTTCGATGCGCTCCAGCGAGCGCATCAGTTCAACGCCTTCGTCGGTCAGGCTGCTGCCTTGCGGATGACGGATCAGAAGACTGGCGCCGAGCGACCGCTCCAGTTGCGCCATGCGCCGCGACAGGGTGGCCTGATTGACACCGACCACCCGCGCCGCCGCCAGCATCTGGCCGGCCCGCGCCACGGCCAGGAACAATTTGCCGTCGTTCCAATCCATTCCGGCCCCTCCGCCCAGCGGCAAGCTATGCATTCAAGCATACCAAAATTCGATTTCGGCTAATTGCCTTTATTTTTTTGTCATGTCAAATCGACGGCAGAGTTTGCAATCGAGGACAAAGCCATGGAAACCGTCACGCATTTCATCAACGGCGAAAAGACCCGCGGAGACGCCGAGCGCTCCCAGAAGGTGTTCAACCCGGCCACCGGCGCCGCCGAGAAGGAAGTCATCCTTGCCGCCGCAAGTGACGTCGACACCGCCGTCGCCGCTGCCAAGGCAGCGTTTCCGGAGTGGTCGAAGACGCCGCCGCTGCGCCGCGCCCGCATCCTTGACCGGTTCAAGATGATCCTCTGGGACCGCCTCGATCAGCTGGCCGCCCTGATCACCGCCGAGCACGGCAAGACCTTCGACGATGCCCAGGGCGAAGTCACCCGCGGTCTGGAAGTCGTGGAATTCGCCACCGGGGCGCCAACCTTCCTCAAGAGCGATTTCTCCGAGAATGTCGGCACCGGCGTTGACAGCTTCAACGTCCGCCAGGCCCTCGGCGTCGTTGCCGGCATCACCCCCTTCAACTTCCCGGCGATGGTGCCGATGTGGATGTTCCCGGTCGCGATCGTCTGCGGCAACACGTTTGTTCTCAAGCCGTCGGAACGCGATCCCTCCTGCGCCTTGCTGATCGCCGAATGGCTCAAGGAGGCCGGCCTTCCCGACGGCGTCTTCAACGTCGTCCAGGGCGACAAGGTTGCCGTCGATGCGATCCTCGCCAATCCCGACGTCAAGGCCGTCTCCTTTGTCGGCTCGACGCCGATCGCCCAGTACATCTACACCCAAGGCACGGCCAACGGGAAACGCGTCCAGGCGCTCGGCGGCGCCAAGAACCACATGGTCATCATGCCGGATGCCGACATGGAAGGCGCGGCCAACGCGCTGATGGGCGCAGCCTATGGCTCGGCCGGTGAGCGCTGCATGGCCATCTCGGTCGCCGTCCCGGTCGGCGAGAAGACCGCCGACGCCCTGATCGAGACGCTGGTTCCGAAGATCAAGGCGCTGAAGATCGGCCCCGGCATGGATGCCGACAGCGAAATGGGCCCGCTTGTCACCGGACAGCACCGCGACAAGGTGCGCTCCTACATTGATGCTGGCGTCGAGGAAGGCGCCGAGCTGGTGATCGACGGTCGTGGTTTCTCGGTCGACAAGCAGGGCTATGAGAACGGCTTTTTCGTCGGCGCGTCGCTTTTCGACAAGGTGACGCCGGATATGTCCATCTATCGTGACGAAATTTTTGGTCCAGTATTGTCAGTGGTCCGCAGCACCAGCTATCAGGACGCGGTCGATCTGATCCACGGACACCCCTATGCGAATGGCACGGCGATCTTCACCCGCGATGGCGATACCGCCCGTGCCTTCCAGCAGGACATCGAGGTCGGCATGGTCGGCGTCAATGTGCCGATCCCGGTGCCGATGGCCTTCCACTCCTTTGGCGGCTGGAAGGCGTCGATCTTTGGCGACCACGCCATGCACGGGATGGAGGGAGTGCGCTTCTTCACCCGCATCAAGACCACCACGGTGCGTTGGCCGACCGGTCAGCGCGTCGACCCGGAATTCAAGATGCCGACACTGGGCTAGCACTGGTGGGGGCGTCGCAGCAGCCACAAGGAACCGTTGATGACGCCCCACCCCTCCTATGTGCTCACCGTCAGCTGCCAGTCGCAGCGCGGGATCGTCGCCGCCATTGCAACCTATCTGGCGGCGATGAAATGCAACATCACCGATTCATCGCAGTTTGATGACGAGGTCACCGGCGCGTTCTTCATGCGCGTCTCGTTTGATTCCGAGGGCGGCATCGCGCGGGAGGAACTGGCCGAAAAATTCGAGGAGATCAGCGATCGCTTCTCCATGCAGTTCGCCATTCATGACATCGCCCAGCGCACCAAGGTCGTCATCATGGTCTCGCGCTTCGGCCATTGCCTGAACGATCTCTTGTATCGCTGGCGCATCGGCGCCCTGAAAGTCGATATTGTCGGCGTGATTTCCAATCACCTCGACTATCAGAAGCAGGTCGTCAATCACGACATCCCCTTCCACCATGTGCCGGTCACGCCGGCCAACAAGGAGAAGGCCGAAGCGCGGATGATGGAGATCGTCGAGGAGTCCGGCGCCGAACTGATCGTTCTGGCCCGCTACATGCAGATCCTGTCCGATGCCATCTGCAAGAAAATGTCGGGCCGGATCATCAACATCCACCACTCCTTCCTGCCGAGCTTCAAGGGCGCCAATCCCTACAAGCAGGCCTATGAGCGCGGCGTCAAACTGATCGGAGCGACGGCGCACTACGTCACCGCCGATCTCGACGAGGGGCCGATCATCGAGCAGGAAACCGCGCGCGTCACGCACGCCCAGAGCGCCGCCGATTACATCACGATCGGCCGCGATGTCGAAAGCCAGGTGCTGGCCCGCGCCATCCACGCCCACATCCAGCAGCGCACCTTTGTCAATGGCGACCGGGTCATCGTCTTCCCGCCCAGTCCCGGCGCCTATGCCTCAGACCGCATGGGCTAGGCGGGCGGGCGCTCAGCCCATCGCCGCGTCCGAGGCCGCGCGAATCGCCGCGATATTGTCGCGATAGGCAGCCTCGCTGCCGCCCTTGAACACCGCCGAACCGGCGACCAGCACATTGGCACCGGCAGCGGCAACCAGCGGTGCGGTCTCTGCCGTCACGCCGCCATCAATTTCGATATCGATCGGCCGCTCGCCGATCATCGCCTTGACGCGCGCCACCTTGTCGACCACCGCCGGGATGAATTTCTGCCCGCCAAAGCCGGGATTGACCGTCATCAGCAGCACCAGGTCGAGGCGGTCGAGCACATATTCGATGACGCTTTCCGGCGTCGAGGGATTGAGGGAAACGCCGGCCTTCTTGCCGAGATCACGGATCGCCTGCAGCGACCGGTCGAGATGCCGCGTCGCCTCGGCATGCACGGTGATGATATCGCAGCCCGCCGCCGCGAAGGCGGCAAGATAGGGATCGCAGGGTTCGATCATCAGATGGCAGTCGAACACCTTGTCGGTGCGATCGCGAACCGCTTTGATCACCGGCGGACCGTAGGTGATGTTCGGCACGAAATGACCATCCATCACGTCAAGGTGAATCCAGTCGGCGCCCGCCCGCGCCACGGCCTCGATTTCATCGCCCAGGCGCGAGAAATCCGAGGCGAGCACCGAGGGGGCGATAAGGGTCCGGCTCATCAGTGAAGTCTCCCGTTCGTCGGCGCGTCACACGCCTCATGGCCAGTGTGACCCGCAACCCGTTGTGATTGTGCGCGGCGCCGGGCTCAGCAGCCCGGCCGACCATGAGCGAGGCCTATAGCCATCCGCGCGCCGCGCGTACAGCCCGTTTCGTGTGCAATTCCGCGTAAAGGACCGCTCTGCTGATCAGGCCTGCGGCCCCAGCGTCTCGTCCTCGACATCCGGCGACAGGTCCTGCTCCGCCTGCTCGGGCTCCTCGCCCAGCTTCTGACGCGTGAAGCCTTCCGCCCCATGCAGCGTTTCCTCGAAATCGCTCTTGATCTTCACCGGCGAGCGCACATAGGCGGTAATCAGCTCCGCCAGCGAGCGCAGCGCATGCAGGTGAATGCGCTCGTAACCGTGCGAGGCGTCCACCCCGAAGGTCAGAAGAGCCGTTCGCACATCCGCCCCGGCGGCCACCGCGCTGGCGGAATCCGACCGATAGTAGCGGAACACATCCTTCTGGTAGCGCACCTCATTGTCCTGGCACAGCCCGACCAGTTTCTTGGTCAGGTGATAGTCGAATGGCCCCGTCTGGTCGGCCATCGCCACGGTGACCCCGAACTCATCGGAATTCTGACCCGGCGCCGTCGTGCCGTTGTCGATCGAAATCATCGAGGCGACCTCCGGCGTCAGGATGGAGGAAGCGCCGACGCCCACCTCTTCGGCCACCGTAAACAGGAAATGCACGTCGACCGGCGTCACCGCCTTGTGCTTCTGCAAGGCCTTGAGCGCCGCCAGCATCAGCGCCACACCGGCCTTGTTGTCGAGATGGCGCGACACGATATAGCCGTTCTCGATGAATTCCGGCTGCGGGTCGACGGCGACCATGTCACCGATCTCGATCCCCAGTTTTTCGAGGTCCAGCGCGTTGCGTGACAGCGCATCGACGCGCAGTTCGAGATTCTCCCAGCTGACCGGCTGGGTGTCGATCTCCTCGTTGAAGGTGTGCCCCGATGCCTTCAACGGCAGCAATGTGCCCCGGTAGCTGCCCTTTTCCGAAAACACCGTCACCCGCGCCCCTTCGGCGAATCGCGACGACCAGGTGCCGATCGGCACCACAGAACACCGGCCATTGGCCTTCAGGAACTTCACCTGCGCGCCGAGCGTGTCGAGATGCGAGACGATGGCCCGCGCGCCCTTGCGCCGCGATCCCTGGCGCACGGCCCGGATTGCCCCGCGCCGGGTCAGTTCCGGCTCCAGCCCGAGAGCTTCGAGCTCGCGCGTGACGAACCGCACGATGGTGTCTGTGAACCCTGATGGGCTTGGGATGTCCAGCAATGCCTTCAGCGTGGTCTGCAGATACTCATTGTCAATCGTCAGACGGCTCATCAGTCCTCCCTGCCTGCAGGTTCTTGCGCAACGCCTGGCGCGCCGCCAGAGGCATCGACAGCGGGAACAAGAGGTCGATGAACCTCTCGGCTGTCGGTTGCGGTTCGTGATTGGCCAGACCCGGCCGTTCATTGGCTTCAATGAAAGCATAGTCCACGGACCGCGGTGACGTCACCATCAGATCAATGCCACACACAGGGATATCGATCGCCCGGGCCGCCAGCACCGCCGCTTCGACCAGATGCGGGTGCACGATGTCGGTGACATCATGGATCGTTCCGCCGGTGTGCAGATTGGCGGCCTTGCGCACCGTCAGTTCCTCGTTGCTCTCGAGTACATCCTCGAAGCTTCGCCCCGCCGCCAGCAGCGTGCGTTCGGTTTCCGCATCGATCGGGATCTCCGATTCCCCGCCCGTGGCCGCCGAGCGCCTCCGGCTTTGCGCCTCGATCAACTCGCGGATATTGCTGCGCCCGTCGCCGATGATCTTGGGCGGCAGGCGGATGGCCGCGGCGACCAGGCGGTAATTGATCACCACCAGGCGCAAATCCTTGCCGCGCACCATTTCCTCGATAATGACACTGTCGGCATGCTGGCGCGCCTCCTTGATGGCCTCGCGCACCTCGTCCGGCTGCGTCAGGCCGATGGAGATGCCGCGCCCCTGCTCGCCACGCGCCGGCTTGACGACGACCGCGCCGTGCTTGGCGACAAAATCCGCCACCGCCGCGTCGCCGGCCGACGCCATGATCTGTGCCGGAACCCGCACGCCGGCCCGCGCCACCGTCCGTCGCGTCACGGTCTTGTCATCGCAGATCGACATCGCCACGGCACTAGTCAGTTCGCTCAGGCTCTCGCGGCAGCGGACGGAAACGCCGCCCTGGGTCAGGCGGAACAGCCCGCCCTCCGCATCGATGATCTCCACATGGATGCCGCGCCGCCGCGCCTCCTTGACGATGATCTGCGCATAGGGATTGAGACCCTCCTCCGCTTCACCACCGGTAAACAGGTTTTCGTTGATGTGGTTCTTGCGCTTGACGGCGAAATACGGCACGCGCTGAAAACCCAGCTTTTCATAGAGCTTGATCGCCTGTTCATTGTCGTGCAGCACCGACAGATCCATGTAGGCCGCCTGCCGCGCCTGGAAAAATTCCGCCAGCCGCCGCACCAGCGCCTCGCCGATGCCGGGATGCCGCGCCTGCGCATCGACCGCCAGGCACCACAGCGACGAACCGCGTTCCGGATCGCCAAAGGCCCGGGCATGATCGACCCCCGTCACGGTTCCGATCACGTCGCCGGTGCGCTCATCCTCGGCAACGAAATAGGTCAGCACGCGCGCATCGCGCTTCGACCAGAAGAAATCCGGCGAGATCTGCACCATCGAACGCGAGGCATAGATGCGGTTGATCGCCTGGGCATCCTCGCGCGACGTCAGGCGGCGGATGAAATAGCCCTTCGGCATTCTTTTCGAGACCCGGTAGGTGGGCAGATTGAGCCGGAACGTGTGTGAGGGATCGAGAAACAGCTCATTCGGCGCGCTGGCCAGCAGCACATGCGGGTCGCGCACATAAATGGCGATGTCGCGGGTGTCGCCGCGCTCCTCGCGCAAGGCGCCGACCAGCGCATCCGCCTCGTGAAAGGTTTGCCCGAAAGCCAGCCGTCCCCACCCGCAATCGAGCACGTAGTTCGAACGCACCTCGTGCGCGCTCTCCGCGCCATGCGGCGAGATCGGTGGCTTCAGACCCTGCTCACGCAAGCGCTTCAGCCGGTGGCCGGCGCCCTTTCGCCCCTCGCGCTGCAGGCGCGATTCGGATCGCTGCGACGTGTTCGGCTTGTCGTCGTCGGACATCGGCCGGCTCCTCAAAAATCGTGGGTCTGCAACCACATTTCCAGAAGGGCCGCCTGCCAGAGCTCGGAACCGCGCAGCGGCGTGATATGCTCGGAGGGATCAGCAAAAAGCTGGTCGAGCCACGCCGTCTGGAACAGGTTGCGTTCCTTCGCCTTCTGCGATGTCAGTGCATCGCGGACCATGTCGAGAAATTCGCCCTGGATGTATTTCAGTTGCGGAACCGGGAAATAGCCCTTCTTGCGGTCGATCACCTCGTGCGGGATGACCAGCCGTGCCGCATCCTTCAAGATGCCCTTGCCCTGATCGTTCAGTTTCAGTTCCGGCGGCACCCGCGCCGCCAGTTCAACCAGTTCGTGATCGAGGAACGGCACCCGCGCCTCGAGCCCCCAGGCCATCGTCATGTTGTCGACGCGCTTGACCGGGTCATCGACCAGCATCACCTCGGAATCGAGCCGCAAGGCACGATCGACAGCCGTCGCCGCTCCCGGCGCCATCAGGTGAGCGCGCACCAGTTCGAGACTCTCGTCCTGGTCCGCCATCCACTCGGGCGACAATTGCGTCGCCAGCTTCGCGTGGCTGCGGTCGAAGAACACCTTGGCATAGTCGCCGACAACGTCGTTGCTCGTCTGCAGCGGCGGATACCAGTGATAACCGCCGAACACCTCATCGGCGCCCTGCCCCGACTGCACCACTTTGATGTGTTTCGCGACTTCCCGCGACAGCAGGAAAAAGCCGATATTGTCATAGGAGACCATCGGTTCCGACTGCGCCCGGATCGTATCGGGCAGATGCTGCATCAACTCGGCCGCCGGAACGAAGATCTTGTGATGGTCGGTCTTGAAATGCTTGGCGATCAGGTCGGAATAGACGAACTCGTCGCCTTTCTCTCCATTGGCCTCCTCGAACCCGATCGAGAAGGTTTTCAGATCATGCTGGCCCTGTTCGGCAAGCAGCCCCACAATGACGCTAGAATCCACGCCGCCCGACAGCAACACGCCGACCGGCACATCGGCGACCATGCGCCGGCGCACCGCCAGCCGCAGCGCGTCGAGCACCCGGTCGCGCCAGTCCTCGCGGCTCAGCCCGCTGTCCTCGGCGCGGCGTTCATAGATCGGCTGCCAGTAGCGCCGCTCGCGGCTGCTGCCGTCGGCCTCGATGCGCCGGATGGTTGCCGGCGCAAGCTTGCGCACGCCTTTCAGGATGGTGCGCGGCGGCGGAACCACGGCGTGAAAACTCATATAATTGTGCAGCGCCGCCCGGTCGATCTCCGTATCCGTATCGCCGGCCGCCACCAGCGCCGGCAGCGACGAGGCAAAGCGCAACCGCTTGCCGTTCGGCGCCAGATAGAGCGGCTTGATGCCGAACCGGTCGCGCGCCATCGTCACCACGCCGCTGTTCATGTCCTGAATGACGAAGGCGAACATGCCGTGAAAGCGCTCGACGCAGGCATCACCCCACTTGTGGAAGGCCTTGAGGATCACTTCCGTGTCCCCGTGCGAGAAGAAGGTGTAACCCGCTTCTTCCAGTTCAGTGCGCAATTCGGGATAGTTATAAATGCAGCCGTTGAAAGAGATCGTCAGCCCGAGCGCCGAATCGACCATCGGCTGGGCCGAATGATCCGACAGGTCGATGATTTTCAGACGGCGGTGGCCAAAGGCGATGGGTCCGCGCGCAAATACGCCTGACCCATCCGGGCCGCGCGGCGCCAGCACATCGAGCATTCTGGTCACCGAAGTGGCATCGGCAAAACGTCCGTCGAAGCGGATCTCTCCGGCAATTCCACACATTGAACGTTGGTCATCCTTTTTTGGCGGCGCGCCGGGGCGTTCGCCGCATATAAAAAAAGGTGCGGCTTGCCCCACACCTCCGGTTTGTCGTGACTGGATGCAAACTAGGGCACGCCGGCAGGGAAATCAAATGCACTGCCAGCCGCCGGATGCCGTTTTTTATGCGCGGTGCGACCTAGTCAAAAATGCTGCGGGGCATGTGAAACGAAACCACCCAGTTGGGGGCGTCGACCACTTCGCTCAGTCGCAGATCAGCACACACCGAGACCAGCATGTAGGCATCTTCCGGCGCCATGCCGTAGGAACCGCAGAGAAGGTCGATCATGCCGCTGACCGCATCGCGTGCCGCCGCCATCAGATCCGGTCCGATCCCGGTCGTCACCTCCGCCCCGTTCCGGTCCAAATGGCGCGGATCGGCGCTCAAGGTCGTCAGGCGCGGAAAGCGCGGCGCCCCGCCTTTGACGACATCAAGCGTGATCTCGACATCCATGGCGCTCTCGATGGCCGTGCCGCACACTTCCCCATCGCCCTGTGCCGCATGCGTGTCGCCGATCGAAAACAGCGCGCCCTCGACCTCGACGGGAAGATAGAGAATGCTGCCTGTGCGCAATTCGCGCATGTCCATGTTGCCGCCCACATGGCGCGGCGGGATGATGTCATGTCGTCCGGCCTCGGCCGGCGCCACGCCGATCGTACCGGCGAACGGCATCAGCGGCACCCGCCCATAAGGTGAGAACGCTGCCGGTTCGTTCAGCTTGGTATCGTAGTGCCACAGATGCAGTTTCGGCACCGGGAACTGATCGGCAAGCAGTCCGAAGCCGGGTATGATCCCGGTCCAGCCGAACCCCGAGGGAGTGAAGGCGCCGATCGTCACTTTCAACGCATCGCCGGGCATGGCGCCCTCGATGAACACCGGCCCGTTGACCGGATTGGTGCGCGCCGCATCAAGCCGCGCCAGGCAGTCCGAGGTGCTCGTCGCGGTGATCTGCCCGTCGGAAGCATCCTTGCAGTGAAACAGCAGCGTTTCGCCCGGAGGTACGATCTGCACCGGCGCAAGCGCGTTGTCCCAGCCATAGTGGCACTGCCCGGCATGCAGAGTATGCGCATAGTGGCGATGCGTCATGAGGTTGTGCCCGCCCCCCGCCGCCGGATCTGCGCCATGTCGAGCATATAGGCTTCCGCCTCCACCATGTGCCGCGCCATGATATCGCGCGCCTCCTTGCTGCGCCCGGCCTTGATCGCCCGCAGCAACTGCACCTGATAGGTCAGGCCGCTCTCGCGCAGGCTAGGATTGCGCGTGTGGTAGATCTCGCGGCAGACGGTCATGTCCCGCAGCAGGCTGACCATGAAGATGCAGATGAAACCGAGCACCCGGTTGTCCGAGCGCCGCGCCAGTTCCGCGTGGAAATCAAGTTCGGCCAGTCTTTGCTGATATTCGTCCGCCGCGGTAGCCGGCTCATCCTCGTAAAGCCGGATTGTCGCGTGCAGCGCCGCAAGATCGGTTTCCGACAGCCGGCCGGCGACACTGGCGGCCAGTTCCGGCTCGATGACCTTGCGCAATGCATAGATGTCGGCGATCGTCGGCGCCTCGAACAGGAACAGATTGTCGAGCATGCGAATGGCATCGTCAGTGCGCACGGCGGCGACAAACACGCCTCCGCCGGGTCCGCTGCGGCTTTCGACCAGCCCCTGCACCGCGAGGATCTTCAGGGCCTCGCGCGCCGTGCCGCGCGACACGCCGAGGGTCTGCGGGTCGATCCATTCGCCGGGCACCCGGCTGCCGGGCTGCAGATTGGCGGCGATGATCTGCTCGCGCAGTCGGTCGGCCGTCTGGTCCGGTCGCCGCCGCTTGCGTTCGCGCGCCGGCGCTGCCGCCGCACCGTCCCTGATCATGGCCCCGGATCCCTGTCGTCTCCGGCCGGATGGTGGCAGGCGGCCAGATGCTCCGGCGCATCGGGCGCCGGACAGAGCGCCGGCATCTCGGCCTGACAGATTTGTGTCCCCGCCGGGCAGCGGGCGAAAAACGGGCAGCCGGGCGGCGGGTTGAAGGGATCGGGCAATTCGCTCTCGGCATCGCCGGCATCGAGATTGCGGCGCCCCGGCGCCGGTGCCGAATTGAGCAACAGCCGCGTGTAATGATGGCGCGGCTGACCGAACAATTGCCGCGCCGGTGCCATTTCCACCAATTGACCGAAATACAGCACCGCCACGCGGTCGCTGACGCTTTCGACCACCGACAGATCGTGGCTGATGAACAGGAAGGTCAGTCCGAAACGCCGCTTCAGATCGGCAAGGATGTTCAGCACCTGCGCCTGCACCGAGACGTCGAGCGCCGAGACCGGCTCGTCAAGGACGATCAGGTCCGGATCGGCGGCCAGCGCCCGCGCGATGCCGATGCGCTGGGCCTGGCCGCCGGAAAACTCGTGCGGGTAGCGGTCGAGGAATTCCGGCGCCAGATTGACCGCCTGCATCAGCGTTTCAAGCCGCTCCCGGCGTTCGGTCCGGCCAAGCTTTAGCAGATGAATGAGCGGCGCTTCGAGGATGGTGCGGATCGTCTTGCGCGGATTGAGCGAGGCCAGCGGATCCTGGAAGACATACTGGATCTTGCGCGATACCGCCCGGTGATCCGACTTGATCAGCGCCACCAGATCCTCGCCCTCGAAGGTAATCCGTCCGCCGGTCGGACGGTCAAGCCCGGTCAGCATGCGCGCCAGGGTCGACTTGCCACAGCCCGATTCGCCGACAATGCCGAGCGTTTCGCCACGCTTGACGTCAAACGAGATGCCCTGCACCGCATGCACGGCGGGGCGCGGCTGTCCGAACAGGGTTCGCCCGCCGCCGAAGGTCCGCTCGACCGCATCAAGCTGCATCAGCGGCTCTGCGGGCTGAGCGGCGAGTTCCTGGCTGGGTTCAGACATCGGCGGATCCTTCTTCACCGAGCGGGTGCAGACAGCGCGCGCCGCGCTCGGGGCCAAAATCGCGCATGGCGATCTCGCCCTGCAGGCAATCGGGCTGGGCGCGCGGACAGCGCGGTGCGAAGGCGCAGCCCGGCGGCAAGGCATTGACCACCGGCGGCCGGCCCTCGATGGCATCGAGCCGCCGCTCCGGCTGTCCGAGCACCGGCACGCAATCGATCAGCTTGCCCGTATAGGGGTGTTTTGGATCAGCCAGGATCTCTTCGGTCGTGCCGGTCTCGACGATCTTGCCGGCATACATCACCGCCACCCGGTCGCAGATTGCCGAGACCACACCGAAATCATGGGTGATGAACAGGATGCCCGTGTCGTGATCGCGACGCAGCGCCGCCAGCAGCGACAGCACCTGCGCCTGCACCGTCACATCCAGTGCCGTTGTCGGTTCATCGGCAATGATCACGTCCGCCGCGTTGGCGAGCGCCATGGCGATGCAGATGCGCTGCCGCATGCCGCCGGACAATTCGTGCGGATAGGCGTTGAGCCGTTCCTCGGGATTGGGGATACGCACCGTCGCCAGCAGTTCCGCCGCCCGTTGCCGCGCCGAAGCGTGTGAAAGCGGCTGGTGCGCGCGGATTGCCTCGATCAGCTGATCGCCGACCGTGTAAAGCGGATGCAAGGTCGACAACGGATCCTGGAAAACATGCGAGACCGCGCCGCCGCGCAATTGCCGGATGCGCTCGTCGGACGCCGAAAACAGATCCTCGTCGCCCAGCATCGCCACCCCGCCGACAATGCGGCCGGGCGGTGTCGGCACCAGCCCCATGATCGACATGGCCGACACCGACTTGCCTGAGCCGGATTCGCCGACGAGGCCAAGGCACTCGCCCTTGCGGATCTTCAGATCAACACCGCCGACTGCCCGGTAGACCGAAGAACCGATCTCGAATTCCGTCTTCAGCCCGCGCACGTCGAGGACGGCATCCTCGCCGCGCACATCGGTGGCCGGCACGCTTTTGCGCTCGACGGCGGTGCGCGCCGTCGGACGGGTCAGCGAGCCGGATTTCAGGCGCGGATCAAGGATGTCGCGCACCCCGTCGCCAAGCAGATTGATGCTCATCACTAGAACGAATATCATCAGTCCGGGGACGATCGAGACATGCGGCGCGGTGAACAGGATCTTGCGCCCCTCGCCAAGCATCGAACCGAGATCGGCCTGCGGCGGTTGCGCGCCGAGCCCGAGAAATGACAGGCCGGCCGTTTCCAGGATCATCCAGCCGATCGTTGTCGACATGGTGATGATGATCACCGGCAGCACGTTCGGCAGCACCTCACCGAACAGGATCTGCGCATGCGACTTGCCCGACAGCCGAGCCGCATCGACGAATTCACGCCGCGACAGCCCGAGCGCGATACCGCGGATGTTGCGCGCAAAGAAGGGCACATTCACCACGGCAATGGCATAGAGCGCGTTCAGCAGACCCGGCCCGAGCACCGCGACGATCGCCAGCGCCAGCAGGATGTAGGGAAAGGCCATGACCATGTCGATGCCGCGCATCAGCAGTGTATCCGTGCGCCCTCCGGCATAGCCGGCCAACAGCCCGATCAGCGAGCCGAAAAAGGCGGCGATCAGCGTCGCCGAGATGCCGACGGCCAGCGATACGCGCGCCCCCCAGATCAGCCGCGACAGGATATCCCGGCCCAGGGCGTCGGTGCCAAGCAGGTGACCGGCACTGAACAGCGGTTGCAGCCGGTCGGCTGGCGCCGTGGCATCGGGATCGGGCAGCGGCAGGATTGGCGCCAGCGCCGCCACCAGCACGATAAGCGAAAAAATCACCAGCCCGGCCGTGGCCAGCTGATTGTTGAGAAGCAGCCGCAGGACCGAGGGACGCCCCTTGCGGTCCTTCTTGCGCCGTTTTTCCGGCTGCTGGCCGGTGCTCACTGCCGCCTGATCGCTCATCAGCGCAACCTCGGATCGATCAGGGTCTGCACGACATCCGCCGCCAGGTTGAACAGCACATAGGCCGCCGCCACTACCAGCACGCCGCCCTGCACGAGCAGAAGGTCGCGGGTCGAGATCGCCTTGACCAGCATCGAACCGATGCCCGGCCACTGGAACACGGTCTCGATATACACCGCGCCGCCAAGCACGAAGCCGGCCTGGATGCCGATCACCGGGATCACCGCCACCAGTGCCGCCTTGAACGCGTGCCGGTAGATCACCCGCCGTTCCGACAATCCCTTGGCGCGCGCCGTGCGGATATAGTCCTGGCGCAGCACCTCAAGCATGGCCGTGCGTGTCAGGCGGGCGATCACCCCGGTCGCCACCGCCGCCAGCGTCACGGCCGGCAAGAACAGGTGATGCAGTAGGTCGAGCGGGCCGCCGCCGCCATAGATCGCGTACATGCCGCTGACCGGAAACCATTTGAGTTGCACCGAGAACGCCAAGATCAATAGCAGGCCGAGCCAGAAGGAAGGGGTCGAGATGCCGATCAGCACGATGAAGGTGATCAGTTTGTCGGCCCAGGAGAACTGCCGCACGGCCGAGATGACGCCGGCTATCAGGCCGAGGATCGAACACAGCACCAAGGCACTGCCGGCCAGGATCAGCGTCGCCCAGAAGCGCTCCATCACCTCGTCGAGCACCGGCCGGTTGAGGGTGTAGGAGCGGCCGAGATCGCCCTGGAACAGATTCCCGAGCCAGATGAAATATTGCTGCACCATCGGCTTGTCGAGGCCGAGGTCCTTGTTCAGCTTGGCGACATTTTCGGGTGTGGCGTAGGAGCCGAGAATGGCCGTCGCCGGGTCACCGGGGATCAGCGCCATGATGACGAAGACGATGATCGTCAGCCCGAACAGCACCGGGATGGCGGCCAGCAGCCGCTTTGCAATGTATAGGCCCACTTTGTTCGCCCCGTTCTGGCGCCGGCCGCGGAGGGGCCGGGCACTCCGGTGGATTTGGCAAAGCGGCGGCCGGATCCCTCACCGGGGTCCCGGCCGCACGCGAAAGTCCGCAGCCTATTGCGGCTTGGCAACGTCCTGCAGCATCAGGAAGAAGGAGGGCTGCAGCTTGAAGTTCTCGACACCCGCCTTGGTCACGGCGTTCTGCTTCCAGTTGGCGACGAACACCCAGGGTGCGTCCTCCTGCACGATCTGCTGCATCTGCTTGTACAGCTTGGCGCGCTCGGCCTGGTCGGTCACTTCCCGCGCCTTGTTGAGCAGTTCATCAACCTCCGGATTGGAGTAATAACCGGAATTGAAGCCGCCCTTGTCGGGGAACGCTTCCGAGCGCAGCGCCAGATAAGGCAAAGTATCCGGATCATTGGTCATCCAGGCCATTTCGGCCATGTCGGCCTTGCCTTCGAGGCCCGGATTGACCTTGCCGAGGAACGTATTCCACTCATAGGTCTCGATCTTCACCTTCATGCCGACTTCCTGCAGGTCGGCCTGGATGGCCGTTCCCATGGCAATCGGATCGAGCATGCCCGAGCCGCCTTCGGTGACATAGAAGGTCAGTTCCTCGCCGTCATAGCCGGCTTCCTCAAGCAGCGCCTTGGCCTTCTCCGGATCATGCGGATACGGCTCGAGCGTTTCATCATAGGCCCAGGCAAAGGCCGGCGGTGTCGGTCCGGCGGCCACTTCGGCGGTGCCCTGCAGGACATTCTCGACCAGGGCCTGCTTGTCGATGGCATAGTTCGCGGCCTGACGTACTTTCTTGTCGGCGAACGGACCTTCCTTGGCATTCAGGATCAGGAACCAGACATGCGGTCCGGCCTGCTCGAGCACCTGGTAGTCGGGATTGTCACGGAACTGCGCCAGGCTGTCCGGCGGCACTTCCACCATGATGTCGAGCCCGCCCGCGAGCATTTCGGCAATGCGGGTATTGGCGTCGGTGATCGGCCGGTAGACGATCGCCTCGAGCGGCGGCGCGCCGTCCCAGTAGTCTTCGTTGCGCGTCAGCACCACCTTGGCATTCGGTTCCCATTCGGCGAACTTGTAGGCTCCGGTTCCGGACGGCTGGCGCCCGAATTCGGTGCCTTTCGCCTCGACTTCGGCCGGCGAGACGATCAGCCCCGTCGGATAGGCGAGGTTCGACAGGAACGGCGCATAGGGCGCGTTCAGCTTGAACTCGACCGTCAGATCGTCGACCACGCTCACCTCTTCCACCGCCGAGAAGAAGAAGGCCAGCGGGAATGGTCCGGTATCGTGGGCGGGATGGTCTTCCTTCAGCATCCGGTCAAAATTGAACTTGACCGCCTCGGCGTTGAAGTCCGAGCCGTCATGAAACTTCACCCCCGAGCGCAGCTTGAAGGTGTAGACGGTGCCATCATCGGAGATGGTCCAGCTTTCGGCCAAAGACGGCTCCACTTCCAGTGTGCCGTCCTTGTAACGGGTCAGCCCGTCATAGACGTTGACGAGAATGCGGAAGTCGTTGACCGCCGTCACCGTCGCCGGGTCGAGTGATTTCGGTTCGGCGATCTGACCGACCACCGCGACATTCGGCGGGGTCTGCGCCAGCACCGGCGCGGTCAGGAGCAGGCCCGCCGCGCCAATCGCTGCTGCCAGGAAATGTTTCATGGGGATCCTCTTCCTTCGAAACGGGGAATGCGCATTAAACATGAATAATTTTGGAGATGACAAGGTTTTATTATAATAAATTTGGCACAGCCGTCTTCGAAACCTGCCGTGGAGAGTGTTAAGTGACTGAGAAGAAAACGCCTTCTGAATTGGCGAAACAGCCGCGCATTGCCTCCTCCCGGCTGCGCGAACTGCTTGATGATCTCAATCGCTTTGGTCATGACGCAGAGACCGGCGGCTACAACCGCATCGGCTACGGGGCCGCCGACATGGCCGCCCGCGACTGGTTCGAAGACCTGCTGCGCCGCGAGGGGCTGACGGTTTCGCGTGACGGCGCCGCCAATATCTTCGGTCGCTACGGACCCGCCGAAGGGCCCTCGATCCTGGTCGGCTCACATCTCGACACGGTGCCGCAAGGCGGCGGCTTCGACGGTGCGCTCGGCGTTGCGGCCGGTCTGGAATGCATCCGTGCGCTCAAGACGGCGGAGATCTGGCCGAAGACGGCCGTCGAAGTGGTCGCCTTTGCCGAGGAGGAAGGCCGCTTTGGCGGCATGCTCGGCTCCCAGGCCCTCGCCGGGCAGGTTGATCCGGGCTGGCTGCACACCGCCTCCGATGCGCAAGGCATCCGCCTCGCCGACGCCATGCGACAGGTGGGTCTAAACCCCGACAGCGTCCCGACCGCGGCGCGATCCCCCGCCGACATCGCCGCCTTTCTCGAATTGCACATTGAACAGGGACCGGTCCTGGAATCCGAGGGCCGCGCCATCGGTATCGTCGAGGCGATTTCGGGCGTCTGCAACCTCTCGGTCACCTTCACCGGCCTTGCCAATCACTCCGGCACCACCCCGATGAACCTGCGCGCCGATGCCTTTGCCGGTCTGGCGGAATTCGCCGTGACGATCCCGTCGCTGATCGAGGCGGTCGGCGGAGCGCAGTCGCGCATCACCATCGGCAAGGTCGAGCTCGAACCCAATTTTCCGCACACCATTCCGGGCCTGGCGATCTTTTCGATCATCATTCGCGATACCGACGCGGCAATTCAGCAAAAACTCCGCGAAGCCGTGCAACAGCGCCTGCAAACGGTGGCTTCACGCCATCGTCTGACCGTTGAAATCGTTGAGAAAAGTCTGCTGGCGCCGGTTCGCCTCGATCCTGAACTCGCCGAGCGCATCGCGGCCATCGCCGAGCGGCGCGGCATGGCATGGCGACGCATGCCCTCGGGGGCCGGACATGACGCCCAGACCATGCAGAGCCGCTGGCCCTCCGCATTGATCTTCGTGCCAAGCCGCAACGGCATCTCGCACGCCCCCGAGGAATACACCGAGTGGGACGACGTCGTGTGCGGGGCTGAATTGCTCCTCGACACCCTCACCGAACTGGCGGTGCAGGGCGACAAGTTTTAATATCATATCGCCCGCCTGCCCCTTGCACGTTGAGAACGGATGACACCGATGTCCGAGCGCCATGACTTTCATGCCCGCATCCGCTGGACCGGCAACCGCGGCGAAGGCACCCGCCGCTACACGGGATACGATCGCAACTGGGTAATCGACACGCCGGGCAAGCCGCCCGTCGCCGCCTCCAACGATCCCCGCCTCGGCGGCGATCCGGCTCTGCACAATCCCGAGGACCTTCTGCTTTCGGCGCTCGCCAGCTGCCACATGCTCTGGTATCTGCATCTGGCTTCCAACACCGGCATCATCGTCATGGCCTACCAGGATGCGCCGATTGGCCAAGCCGAAAGTGAACCGGACGGCAGCGGCTCATTTCGCGCCGTGACGCTGCGCCCGAAGATCGAGGTTGCTGCGGGCACGGACCTTGCCAAGGCCAGGGCTCTGCATGCCGAGATCCACAGGCATTGCTTCATCGCCCGCTCGGTGAATTTTCCCGTGACGTGCGAACCCGAAGTGACTGAATCCCGGCCCCGGGATTAGGATCCTAGGCGCCGGCCACGCCCTTGCCGATCATGTTTTCCGGCACGATCACCCGGTCATAGGTCTCGGCATCGATCTTCCCGGACGCCAGCGCCGCCTCGCGCAGCGTCACGCCGCGCTTGTGGGCATCCTCGGCGATGTGCGCTGCGGCCTGATAGCCAATCTCCGGCGACAGCGCCGTCACCAGCATCAGCGAGTTTTCCAGATGCGCGGCGATCTGCGACCGGTCGATCTCGGTGCCCTCCGCCGAGAATTGCCGGAACGTGCCGCAGCCATCGGCAAGAATGCGGATCGATTGCAGCACATTGTAAATGATCAGCGGCCGCATGACGTTCAATTGCAGATTGCCCTGGCTGCCGGCCATGCCGACGGCCGCATCAAGGCCGATCACCTGGGTGCAGATCATGATCATCGCTTCGCATTGCGTCGGATTGACCTTGCCGGGCATGATCGAGGAGCCGGGTTCATTTTCCGGCAGGCGCAATTCGCCAAGCCCGCAGCGCGGGCCCGAGGCCAGCCAGCGCATGTCATTGGCGATTTTCAAGAGCACCACGGCGACGCCGCGCAGCGCCGAGGAAGCCTGCACCATGGCATCCAGCCCGCCAAGCGCAGCGAATTTGTTGGGCGCCGTGACAAACGACTTGCCGGTCAGTTCAGCGATCTTTGCTGCCACAGCTTCGGAAAAACCCTCCGGCGCATTCAGCCCGGTGCCGACCGCCGTGCCGCCGAGCGCCAGTTGATACAAGCCGGCGCGGCTCGCGGCGACGGTTTCCATCACGGCGCGCAGTTGCGCCGCCCAGCCCGACCACTCCTGCCCGACCGACAGCGGCACCGCATCCTCGAGATGCGTGCGGCCGATCTTGGCCACATCCATCCACTGCTCCGCCTTCGTTTCGATCAGCGCCGCCAACTTTTCCAGTTCCGGCAGCAGACGCCGGTCGAGCATGTCCAGCGTGGCAATGTGCATTGCCGTCGGAAAGCTGTCATTCGACGATTGCGACATGTTGACGTGATCATTCGGCGCGACCGGTTTCTGGCTGCCCAGTTCGCCACCGAGCAGCTGGATCGCGCGGTTGGAAATCACTTCGTTGACATTCATGTTGGTCTGCGTTCCCGAGCCCGTCTGCCAGACATACAGAGGAAAATGCGCATCGAGCGCGCCGCTGATGGTCTCCTCGGCGGCCTGGCTGATCGCCTGCAGCGTGTCATCGTCGAGCCGTCCGGCCTCCGCATTGACCAGCGCCGCCGCCTTCTTGACGATTCCGTAGGCGTGGCAGACCTCCTTCGGCATCAGGTCGCCGCCGATCGCGAAATGATGCAGCGATCGCTGCGTTTGCGCGCCCCAGTATTTCTCGCCCGGCACCTCTATCTCGCCCATGGAATCGAACTCCCGCCGAGGCCCTTCCGCATCGATGCCGATTTGCGGAAACCTGGTGTTCGCAGCGTGTGCCATTCCATTTTCTCCTCGTGGCAGTAACCTGGTACCCGCCATATAGGTCACCGGGCAGCCATTGCCCGCATCATCAACCGGCAGCCCGCAAAAAGCAGCCGGACAACCGCGAAATCAAGGACTTGCGCGGCGCGACCTCTTGAAAGACGGCCATCCCGACCTCACATTGCCTGCGAGTGTTACCCTATCCTTGCAGGTCCAATTTCGGCAGTATCCATCCATGTCCACTGATCCCTACGATATCCTCGGGGTGAAAAAGACCGCCAGCGCCGAGGAACTGAAAAAAGCCTACCGCAAGCTGGCGCGCGAAAGCCATCCGGACATCAATCCTGATGATTCCGAGGCCAAGGCGCGTTTTGTCAAGATTTCCGGCGCCTACGATCTGCTCAAGGATCCGGAATTGCGCCGCAGATACGATGCCGGGGAAATCGACGCCAGCGGCCAGGAAAAGCCCGAGCGGCAATTCTACCGGGATCACGCCGGCGGCAGCGATGGCGCTCGTTACCGCACGACGCGCGGCTTCGAGGATTTCGGCGACCCCGCCGACATTTTTGCCGAGATGTTTCGCCAGCGCTCGCGCGGACCCTCGGGCACCGCTGGCGGATTTGCCGACGGCAGCCAGTTCGCCATGCAGGGGGCCGATATGCGCTACGCCATGGACGTTGCCTTCCTAGACGCTGCGCAGGGCGCCACGCGGCAGATCACCCTGCCCGACGGCGGCAAGCTCGACGTCAAGATCCCGGCCGGGATCCAGGATGGCCAGACCATTCGCCTGCGCGGCAAGGGCGGACCCGGTTCGGGCGGAGCTCCGGCCGGCGACGCCTACATCACCCTTTCTGTCAAGCCGCACCACGTGTTTCGCCGCGAGGGCAACGACATTGTCATGACCCTGCCGATCACCATCGATGAAGCGGTTCTCGGCGCCAAGGTGAAGACGCCAACCCTGGACGGACCCGTCAATCTGACGGTCCCGCCGGGAGCGACCTCCGGCCAGTCCCTGCGTTTGAAAGGCCGCGGCATAGCCGCAAAAGGCAAGCCGCGCGGCGATCAGCGCGTCGAGTTGAAGATCGTCGCGCCCCCGGAGATCGATGACGAGCTGAAGACTTTCATGGAAACCTGGCGGGCAAAGAACGCCTATGATCCGCGCCGGGGCATGATCTGAGGAGGCTGCGATGACGTCATTTTACACTGAAGAGCAGGTCCTCACCCGGGTCGGCCGCCTGACCCGCCTGCGCCTTGTCTCCTACGTCGAAGCCGACATCGTGCGGCCTTTGGCCACCGAAAGCGGTCCGGCCTACCGTCCGGTGGACGTGGCCCGCCTCGAACTCCTGTCGGAACTGACCGAGGAATTCGAACTCGCCGACGATACGCTCGCCATCATCGTCTCGCTGCTCGACCAACTGCACGACGCGCGTGCGGATCTGCGAACCCTCGCCGATGCCATTGCCCGCGAGCCGCTCGAGGTGCGCGCCAGGCTCGGACAGGCTCTGGTCCGGCGTCGCGGTTGAGACCTCGGGCCAGTGCCCATCCCTGTAGTTGTCGGGACCGAATCCTAGAGTTTTGAGGTGTCGAGCGCGGCGACCGCTTCAAGCACGCTGTGACCGAACCTGACGCCCGCCGCCCCGGCCGGCCCATTGACATGCGCAATGATACCGCTGGCCCACATGTCGGCGGCATCGCCGATCCGGGCGCTGTCCTTGTCAACCGCCGCAGCCGCCACCCCGTGTTCGGCAAACATCGACAGCGCAACAATCCCGGCCCGGTCCTTGCCGACCCCCGCATCGTTGAAGACCACCAACCCTGGAAAACACTTCAGTGCAATGGCGCCGGAGCTCGCCCCGCCATGCGATCCGGTAATGACCACGGCGCCGCGATCGTCCATTGTCAGGCTGGTGATCGTGTCGAGCAGCAGCACTGCGCGCCCGCCACATTGTCCGATCACTTCTCGCAGCATTGTCTGCCTCCTCCCCTCGCGCCGCTCAGCCCGGCGGCACATAGGACACCTCGCGCTTCAGACAGCGCAAGGAAAAGTTCGATCGCGCGTGGCGCAGGCCCGGGATGCGGAACAGTTTCTCGCGCAGAAACTCCTCGACCCCACGCGTGCCGTCGGCCGCAACTTTCAGAAGATAGTCGAACTCGCCGGCCATCAGATGGACCTCGAGCACCTCCGGCATCGCCGTGATTGCCTGGGCGAAATTTTCCAGCGCTTCGGCATCATGGCGATCAAGAATGACTTCCACCAGCACGGTCTCGCCGACACCGAGCGCCTGATGGTCAAGAATCGCCGCATAGCCGGCGATGATCCCCGCCTCCTCGAGACGTTTGACCCGCTGCCAGCACGGGCTCGGGGACAACCCGATCAGGCGAGCCAGGTCCGTGTTGGACAACCGGCCGTTCTGTGCCAGCGCCTTGAGGATACGGCGATCCATGTCATCCAGCACGGCCATCAGATATTTCTTCCGCAAATATGAGACATAACAGAATTATCGTTTGCCAATACAACGATTGCAAACATTAAAAGCAGAACATTTTGCCTTTTTTTCGCTAGCCTCCATATCCGAGAAGAGCGACACTGACGGCAACCTGACCGTTCAGGACGCAAAGCCGAGGCGTAGAGGAGCACGTCATGGATGCAAGCCAGGCAGGAGCAGCAGGCCTTGCGCCGCAGCCGGCATTCTCCATGCTCGCAACTGCCTTTCGGCTTCAGCACTTCGACCATCTCCGCCGCTTTCTCGATCCGCGCTCCAGCCGCTGCGGCGCCGCCCCTTTGCGCGGCTTGCGCTTTCCGTTTCTCCTCTCCACCTCCCTGCGAAGGACGATGCGCCATGCCTGATTCCAAGCCCTTGTCGCTGCGCATTCCCGAACCGGGCTGCCGCCCGGGCGACCAGCCCGATTTCAGTGATTTCGTCGTGCCGCGCGCCGGCGAAGCGCGGCGCCCCGACACCGATGCGTCGCCCGAAGACATGCGCGACATGGCCTTTTCGATCATTCGCGTCATCAACAAGAAGGGTGAGGCTGTTGGCCCCTGGGCCGATACGCTCTCGGTCGAGAACCTGCGCGACGGCCTGCGCCACATGCTGACCCTGCGCGCCTTCGATGAACGCATGCTCAAGGCACAACGCCAGGGCAAGACCAGCTTCTACATGCAGCATCTCGGCGAGGAAGCGGTCGCCTGCGCATTCCGCATGGCGCTCGAAGAGGGCGACATGAATTTCCCCACCTACCGGCAGGCAGGGTTATTGATCGCCGGCGGCTATCCGCTCGTCGACATGATGAACCAGATCTATTCGAATGCCGAGGATCCGCTCAAGGGGCGGCAATTGCCGATCATGTATTCCTCGCGCGAGCATGGGTTCTTCACCATATCGGGCAATCTCGGCACGCAGTTCATCCAGGCCGTCGGCTGGGGCATGGCCTCGGCAATCGCCGGCGACACGCGCATCGCCTCGGCCTGGATCGGTGACGGCGCCACCTCGGAAAGCGATTTCTACGCCGCGATGGTGTTCGCTTCGACCTACAACGCCCCGGTCATTCTCAACATCGTCAACAACCAGTGGGCCATCTCGACGTTTCAGGGTTTTGCCCGCGGCAATGCCGTCACCTTTGCCGAGCGCGGCCACGGCTTCGGCATTCCCTCGCTGCGCGTCGACGGCAACGATTATCTGGCGGTTCATGCGGTCGCCAAATGGGCCGCCGACCGGGCTCGCGCCGGGCTTGGTCCGACATTGATCGAACATGTCACCTACCGCGCCGGCGGCCATTCCACCTCCGATGATCCCTCCGCCTACCGCTCCAAGGACGAGTTCTCGGCCTGGCCGCTCGGCGATCCGATCGACCGGCTCAAACGCCATCTCATCACGCTTGGCGAATGGTCGGAAGAGCGCCACACCCAGGCGCTGGCCGAGATCACCGAGACGGTCCGCACGGCGCAGAAAAAGGCCGAGGCGATCGGCACCCTGATTTCCGGCAGCCATCCCTCGCCGCGCTCGATGTTCGATGACGTCTATGCCGAGATGCCGCCGCATCTTGTCGCCCAACGCCAGGCCGGAGGCTACTGACATGGCGCGCATGACGATGATCGAGGCGATCCGCAGCGCCCATGACCTTGCCATGCAGCGCGATGAGAAGGTGGTCGTCTTCGGCGAGGATGTCGGCTATTTCGGCGGCGTCTTCCGCTGCACCGCCGGCCTGCAGGAAAAATACGGCAAGCATCGCTGTTTCGACGCGCCGATCAACGAAAGCGGCATCGTCGGCGCGGCGATCGGCATGGCGGCCTATGGCCTCAAACCGGTGGTCGAGATCCAGTTCGCCGACTATGTCTATCCCGCCTATGACCAGATCGTCTCCGAAGCGGCCCGCATGCGCCACCGCTCGGCCGGACAATTCACCTGTCCGATGGTCATCCGCATGCCGACCGGCGGTGGCATTTTCGGCGGTCAGACGCACAGCCAGAGCCCCGAAGCGCTGTTCACGCACGTTTCCGGCGTCAAGGTTGTCGTGCCCTCGAGCCCCTATGATGCCAGGGGCCTGTTGCTTTCGGCGATCGAGGACCCTGACCCGGTGATCTTCCTCGAGCCCAAACGTCTCTACAACGGGCCGTTCGATGGCCATCACGACCGGCCGGTCACCGCCTGGAAAAAGCACCCGCTCGGCGAGGTTCCCGAGGACTACGACACCATTCCCCTCGGCAAGGCGTCCGTGCGCCGCAAGGGCAGCGACGTCACCGTGCTCGCCTATGGCACCATGGTCTATGTCGCCGAGGCGGCTGCCGATGAAACCGGCATCGATGCCGAGATCATCGACTTGCGCAGCCTTATGCCCCTCGATGTCGAGGCCATCACGGCATCCGTGCAAAAGACCGGCCGCTGCGTCATCGTGCATGAAGCCACCCGCACCTCCGGCTTTGGCGCCGAATTGAGCGCCACCGTGCAGGAATCCTGTTTCTATCATCTCGAGGCGCCGATCTTGCGCGTCGCCGGCTGGGACACGCCCTACCCGCACGCCCAGGAATGGGCCTATTTTCCCGGGCCGGAGCGGGTGGCCGCCGCCCTCAAAGATGTCATGGAGGCCTGAGCACATGGCACGCATCACCATCACGCTGCCCGATGTCGGCGAAGGCATTGCCGAAGCAGAGCTCACCGAATGGAATGTCGCGCTTGGCGACGAGGTGCAGGAGGACGACGTGCTCGGCACGGTGATGACCGACAAGGCGGCTGTCGAGGTGCCCTCTTCGGTCAGCGGCAAGATCGTGGCCCTCGGCGGCGAACCGGGCGACACGCTGGCCATCGGCGCCACTTTCGTCGAGATCGAGACCGATGCGGATGCCCCCGTAGCCGCGCCAGCGTCCGAAACTGCGCCACAATCGGCGCAGGCCGGACCGGAGGGTAAGCCACAGCCGGAACCCGGACCGGAAGCGCCGGGCACCGCGCCGGCCGATGGCAGCGCCGATCCCGATCCCGGCACTGGCGCGCCAGCACCGCCGCAACCCTCGGCCGGCTCGGCCGAACCCCGCGCATCGCAACGGTCGGGCACCGCGAAACCGGAGCCACGCACCCGGGCATTGCAGCCCAATGAGAGACCGCTAGCCGCTCCCGCCGTGCGCCAGCGGGCCCGCGATGCCGGCATCGATTTGCGCCTTGTCGCCGGAACCGGACCGGCGGGCCGCATCTCGCACCAGGATCTCGATGCCTGGATCGCCAATCCGCAGATCGGGCAGAGCGGTACCGGCCGTGCGCCGAGAACCGACAGCGAGGACATCAAGGTTCTCGGCATGCGCCGCAGGATCGCCGAGAAGATGTCGATCTCGGCCAGCCGCATTCCGCATATCACCATCATCGAGGAGGTCGACGTGACAGCGGTCGAGACCCTGCGCGCCGAGCTCAATGCCAGCCATGCCGCCGCACGCGGCAAGCTGACCGTGTTGCCGTTCCTGATGCGCGCCATCGTGCGCGCCGTTGCCGAACAGCCGCAGCTGAACGCCACCTTCGACGATGAGGCGGGCGTCATTCACCAGTCCGGCGCCGTGCATGTCGGCATTGCGACGCAAACGCCGAACGGCCTGACCGTTCCGGTGGTGCGCCATGCCGAAGCATTGTCGCTCTGGGAAGCCGCCGCCGAGATCGGCCGCCTCGCGCAAAGCGCCCGCGACGGCAAGGCGAAGCGCGACGAGCTGTCCGGTTCGACCATTTCCATCACCTCGCTCGGACCGCTTGGCGCCCTGGCCACGACCCCGATCATCAATCATCCGGAAGTGGCGATCGTCGGCGTCAACAAGATGGCCGTACGCCCGGTCTGGGACGGCCAGGCGTTTCAGCCGCGCACGATGATGAACCTGTCGAGTTCCTTCGATCACCGCATCATCGATGGCTGGGACGCAGCGGTGTTCGTCCAGAAACTGAAGGCACTGCTGGAAAACCCCGCTTTGCTGTTCATCGACGAATAGGAGCCGATTATGCAAAGACTGACCTGCAAGCTCCTGATCATCGGCGGCGGCCCCGGCGGCTATGTCTGTGCCATCCGCGCCGGCCAGCTGGGTCTCGACACGATCATCGTCGAGGAGAAGACCCTTGGCGGCACATGCCTGAATGTCGGCTGCATACCCTCGAAGGCGTTGATTCACGCCGCTGACGAGTTCCACCGGCTCAGCCGATTCGACGGCACCTCGCAGCTTGGCATTTCGGCCAGCGCCGCGGCCATTGATCTGGCCAAGACCGTGAGCTGGAAAGACGGCATCGTTGACCGACTGACCGGCGGCGTCGCCGGCCTGATCAAGAAGAACGGTGTGCGCGCAATCACCGGAACCGCCAGTTTCGTCGACGGCAAGACGGTGCGCGTTGAAGCACCCGATGGTTCAACAGAGATCGCCGCCGAGGCCATCGTCATCGCCACCGGCTCCGAACCGGTCGAACTGCCCTTCCTGAAATATTCCGGCAAGGTGATCGATTCCACCGGCGCCCTCGCCCTGACCGAGGTGCCCGAGCATTTCGTGGTTGTGGGCGGCGGCTACATCGGCCTTGAGATCGGCACCGCCTTTGCCAAGCTCGGCTCGCACGTCACCGTCATCGAGGCGGAGAAATCAATCCTGCCGCAGTATGATTCCGCCCTCACCCGCCCCGTGCTCAAGGCGCTGGAAAAGCTTGGCGTGACGGTGATGACCGGCACCAAGGCGGAAGGCGTTGGCCCGACCGGACTCGAGATCGAAACGTCTGACGGCGAGACCAGGGAGCTGCAAGCCGACAAGATCCTCGTCACGGTCGGCCGCCGCCCGCGCGCCGCCGAAGCCGCGATTCCGTCTTTGGGTCTGACCATGGACCGCGCCTTCATCCGCATCGACGCGCAGTGCCGCACCTCGATGCGCGGCGTTTTCGCGATTGGCGATGTGACCGGCGAGCCGATGCTCGCCCACCGCGCCATGGCCCAGGGCGAGATGGTCGCCGAGATCGTTGCCGGCCACCGGCGGCAATGGGACAAGGTGGCGATCCCCGCCGTCTGCTTCACGGACCCGGAGATTGTCACCTGCGGCCTCTCGCCGGAGGAGGCCAGATCCGCCGGACACGACATCATCACCGGCCAGTTCCCGTTCACCGCCAATGGCCGCGCCATGACGATGGAAAACGAAGCCGGCTTCGTCCGCGCCGTCGCCCGCAAGGACAATCACGTCATTCTCGGCCTGCAGGCGGTCGGCACCCAGGTGTCCGAACTGTCGGCTGCCTTTGCCATTGCTCTGGAGATGGGGGCCCGGCTTGAAGATGTCGGCGCCACGATCCACGCCCATCCGACACAGAGCGAAGGTCTGCTCGAAGCCGCTCTCGCCACGCTCGGCCATGCCTTGCATATCTGACCATGCGACATGCTGAGCGGTCTAAGCCATGCCGGCAGCCTGCACGGCGGGCGCAACGTCCGGAGACAGCATGCTGCGTGCCACCTTCACCAGCTGCGTTACGGTCGGCGACGGGCTGTCGCCGCGCCAGGTCAGTCCGATCTCGATCACCGGCTCATGCGACAGACCGGCAACTTCAAGAAACCGCACGCCGCCCGGATTTTCGGTTTGCATGCGCGAGGGCACCAGCGCCACTCCCATCCCGACAGACACCAACGAGATGCAGGTCTGCAACCGCAACGCCTCTTGGCCGGTCTGCGCTTTGACGTCGAGCTGCAGCAGGCAATTGGCAACCAGATCATGAAAGCTGGGCGCCCTCTGGCGCGGCATGCAGATCATCGGCAGATCCGCCAGGGCAGCCGGCAACAGCCGGGCACCGCTGGTCCTGACCTTGCCCGTCAAGATCCATTGTTCTGGTACGGCCGCCAGCAACGGATCCTTGGCCAGACCCAGATAGGCAAGCGTCGGTGGCAGGGAGGCCGGCGGCATGACGAGCGCTGCATCGATGTCGCCCTGCAACAGCGCCTCTGTCGGCGGGGCATCACCCATGTCGTGCAGAATGAGATCCACCGCCGGGTATTTCGCGCTGTAGCACCCAGCCAGTTCGGGCATCAGCGCCCCCTCGGTCAGCGTGTCAAAGCCCAGCCGCAAGCTGCCACATGTTCCGTAGGCGAGATGCCGCGCCAGATCCGGCAACGCGTCAGCATCCGCCAGCAACTGCCGCGCATGCGGCAGCAGATGCTGCCCGCAGGGCGACAGTTCGACATGCCGCTTGGTGCGCCGGAACAACTCGACCCCCAGTTCGCGTTCGAGCGCGAGGATGGCCTGGCTGAGAGGCGGCTGCGTCATGCACAGGCGGGCCGCGGCGCGCCCGAAATGCAGTTCTTCGGCGACCGCAACAAAAAAGCTGAGTTGACGAAGATTCATGTTCACGTCCCCGCGGGTAAACAACTATTTGTTACATGAACATTATTTTTCTTCTTAAAGTAGTACAACCCTTTAAATCTGTCAGGATGCCTTCCTTTCAAGCGGAAGGGTTAAGAATCCATAAGGTCGGTCAGTCGGTGTCTTCATCCGAGACTGGATGATGTCGCCGGATGGCGCGGACGACCCACCAGGTTCCAAAAATGGCCACCGGCACGAATGCGCCGGTCGCCAGGGACGTTTCCGGCCAGCCGAATGTCGCTTCCTGCAGCTTGGCCAGATAGCTGAACAGTCCGACCACATAGTAGCTGATAGCGGCGACCGACAGCCCTTCGACCGTCTGCTGCATGCGCAGCTGCAGCTTCACCCGGCGGTTCATCGAACGCAGCAGCGCACCGTTCTGTTTCTCGAGTTCGACATCAATCCAGCTGCGGATCAGCGTCGTCGCACGCGCCATCTTGCGCGACAGGTTGGCCTGCCGCTCCTCGACGGCCTGGCAGGTGCGCAGGGCTGGCGCCAGTCGCCGATCAAGAAACGCGCCCAGCATTTCGCGTCCGGGAACACCGCTTTCACCGAGCGCCGCGATGCGTTCGCGGACGATGGTGTAATAGGCGCGGCTGGCGCCGAAGCGATAGAGACTGAGCGCCGCGTTGGCCTCAAGTTCCGCCGACATGCGGGTGATTTCCCTCAGAAGATCATCGGCATGATGGCGCACATCCTCTTTCATCCGGTGGGTCACGGCGGTCAGTTGCTCCTCCAGCCGCGCGATATCCGGCGACAGCTGACGCGCCAGTTCGAGGCCGAGCGTCGCCAATGTCCGATAGGTCTCGATGTCGAGAAGCCGCTGGCAGATCACCCCGCGCATCGCGTCCGACATGCCCCGGTCAATGATGAGAAAACGCGTCAGCCCGTCCTCGTCCTGGCGAAAATCGGTGACCACCGTCGCACGCGCCGCTTTCAGGTCGCTGATCGTCAGGCTGACCGGATCGAACATCGCGATCGCTTTGTCGATGTCCTCGTCCTCCGGCCGGACCTCGACGCGCGCCCCGGAGAGGAAGGGCCCGGGCGGAGCGAATTCTGCGCCGAAAGGATGCGCCCCGACCGGCGCGAAGAAGGTGTCAGGCGCCGGACAATCCCAGGAATAGGTCGAGAATTCCGTGTGCCGCTCCCAGCGCAATGTTCCCTGCCCCCAGGCCAGCGCCACGTGATTGGTACTGTCATCCGGTGGCGGCACGCCGCGCTGTCGCGCCATATCGGAGACCATTGTCGATCCCGCCGCCGACCCGGACTCGCTCATGAAGGCGAGTTGGAAGACGACCCGCGAAGGACCGAGCGGTCGCAGCGGCCGGGCGTGGATCTCGCCCAGCGCCTGTGCCCGGCCGCTGGCCTGTGGAAATGAAAATGCGCCCCGCATCTGCCCCCGCCAAGCTGAAAGTGATGTGCCAGCGCCCGGGCACCGGCAGATGTACCGGCTGATCGCCGGCGCTCAACTCTACCGCGACCGGTCCTACATCGGCAACTGCCGGGCCACCAGCCCTCTTGCGAGGGATCGCATTCGGTGCCACGCTGCCTGCATCGACCGATCCCGTATCGGACTCGTGCCAGCGCAATCGGCCAGCAAGTTTTCAGCAAGTCTTGGAGATAACCCATGCGAACCGGCAAAACCGCCTCCCCGATCTGTCTGCTACTCGGCGCCGGCTTTCTGAGCGCCACCGCCGCACTCCCGGCCCTGGCCGAGGAGGTCAAGATCACCATTCTTGGCGTTGGCGACGTCTACCAGTTCAACGAATCCGATGGCCGCGGCGGCTTTGCCCGCCTCAATGCCGTGGCCCGCAACGAGCGCCGGAACAATCCCAACACGCTCTATGTCTTTGATGGCGACATGCTCTCGCCCTCGATCCTGTCGGGGCTCGACAAAGGCCAGAACACGGTCGACCTGACAAATCTCGAACCTTTCGACATCGCCGTTCCCGGCAATCACGAATTCGATTTCGGCGTCGAGAACTTTCTCGAAAAGATGAAGGCCTCGGATTACCCCTGGGCCGCAGTGAACATCACCAATGCCGACGGCACGCCGCTCGAAGGGCTTGGCGGCACGATGATGCGCGACATGGCCGGGCTGAAGATCGCGCTTGTGCCGATCGCTCAGGACACCACGCCGGAAGTGGCAAATTCCGGCGATCTGAAATTTCTGCCGACCGTCGAGACCGGTATCGCCGCGGCGGAAAAGGCACGCGAAGACGGCGCCGACCTGGTCATCGGCGTCGTGCAGACCGACATGGCCAATGACCGGCAGCTGATCGCCAGCCACGCCTTCGATGTCATCATGTCGGGCGATGACCATTCCTATGCAACGGCCTATGATGGCGTCACCGCCTATGTTGAGACCTCGATGGATGCCCGTTACCTGGCGCCCCTCGATCTCAATGTGACGATCAGCGAAAACGACGGCAAACGTCAGGTCGAATGGACCCCCTCTTTCCGCTTCATCGACACGGCGACCGTCGACCCCGACCCGGAATCCAGCAAGCTCGTCGCTTCGCTGCAGTCGCGGCTGGATGACAGTCTCGGCGAGGTCATCGGCACGACCCAGACCCCCTTGGATTCGCGTCGCAACGTCATCCGCAGCCAGGAATCGGCAATGGGCAATCTGATCGCCGATGCCCTGCTTGCGGCAACCGGTGCCGACATCACGCTGATCAATGGCGGCGGCATTCGAGCCGACCGCACCTATGATGCCGGCAGCGAACTCACCCGCAAGGATGTGCTTTCGGAACTGCCCTTCGGCAATGTCACCGTCGTCACCGAACTGCCGGGCTCACAGATACTCGCCGCGCTCGAAAACGGCTTCAGCCAGGTCGAGACGGGCGCCGGGCGCTTTCCGCATGTGGCCGGGCTCGAAGTGGTCTACGACCCTTCGGCGCCTGCCGGCTCGCGCGTCGCGTCGGTCACCATCGATGGCGAGGAGATGGACCGCGACAAGCTCTACAAGGTCGCCACCAACGACTACATGATGTCCGGCGGCGACGGCTATGGCGCCCTCGCCGGCGGACGGGTGCTGGTCAATGCCGGCAACGGCAATCTGATGGCAAACGATGTCATCGCCTTTATCAGCGGGAAGAAGTCGGTCTCACCCGAGATCGAAGGCCGCATTAAAAAGGTTGGCGAGCAGTAGAATAGTCCGGCGCACGGCCCGGTAGCCGACGCGTTCACTCGGAAAGCGCGTTGGCCACCGCATTGGCGACCATGATGTCCAGATGCGCGCCGCCGCCGTTCTTGAACAGCGTGATCTCCTCTTCGGTGCGGCGCCCGGCCCGACCTTGCACCAGGGCGTGCAGGTCGCCTTCAAGGTCGCTGCGCGCAATGACACCGCGCTGCAGCGGATCACTCACCTCGCCGATATGGCCGATCGTCGTCTCGAAACTGTCGACAAACAGCCGGCCGCGCCGCAGGGCTTCGTCATCGGCTTCACGCATTGTCGGCGTATAGGCGCCGACCAGATCGACATGTGTTCCCGGTGCGATCAGCGCGCCGCGCAAAAGCGGCTCTTCGCTCATCGTCGCCGTGCAGATCAGATCGGCTTCGGGAACCGCCGCATCAAGCTCGGAGGTGTAACTGGCCGCAATGCCGCGCGAAGTAAGGTCCGCGACCAGTGCTTCGCCGCGTGCCCTCGAGCGGTTCCAGACGATCACCCGCTCGATCGAGGGCCGCACCGACCGGTGCGCGGCGATCAATGGCGCTGCCATGGACCCGGCCCCGACCATCAGCATCGTGGCGATATCGCTTCGTGCCAGGCAATCGGCCCCGAGTGCCGAATCGCCGGCGGTTTTCCATCCGGTCAGATCAACCCCCTCGATCACGGCGCGGACAAAGCCCGCCTTCTCGTCAAAAAGCAGCACCTGCCCTTGCACCGAAGGCCGTGCCGGCACATTCGAAGGGTTGTCAGGATAGATCGTCACCGCCTTGGTTCCGGAGGCAAGACCCGGGATCCAGGCACTGCGCACCAGCATCTTGCGGTGTCCATCTTCCAGAAGGCTGTCGCGCAGGAGCGCCGGATCACGCTGATGCCCCTCCCGCAGTGCGGCCACGATCATCGGCCAGGTGCACACGCGGGCGACATCGGCCCCGGTTATGATCTGCATGAACGCTCTCCTTGACGATCCTGAGCCTTGCGCGACCTGAATCTTTCGCAAGACAACCATGCATGCGCGGCCGCGTCGCCGCAACCGGCGCGCGCCGAGTAAGCCCGCCCAGCCTGTCAGAAATTTGTGAAAAAACAAAGTGTTGTAGCGAATACCGGAATCAGGACGGGAAGCTGTTGAATCGCATTCACAGCACCGATCGAGGGCCGCTGTTCATCCGCTTGGCGGCGGATGGTTTGTCCCCGCAGCCAGTCCGGAGCCTGTCACTTGCCGGAGCCCCTCGGCCACATCTATGGTTCCGACCGACATCAGCGACTCCAGATGCATGTCCGCCCCGAACTTGCGCGCCAGAGCCTGCATCGCCAGATTTTGCGGACCGGTCTCGACGCTCACGCGCACCAGGCCACGCTCTCGCGCCAACGCCAGCAGGGCGGCAATCAGCTGCGTGCCTGCGCCCCTTCGCCGCCATTCCGCTGCCACGGAAAATGCCGTTTCGCCACTGCGGGTACCATTATTGTGCAACTCGGCCACAGCCACCAGCCGGTCCTGGTCAAAGCCGCCGAGCACCAGCGCCTTGTCGAGCGCTTCGCGCACATAGCCGGCCAGCCAGTCGTCTGAAACCACCCCATTGAAGCGGTCGCGCCGATGATCGAAACTCAAGTTCTGCAGATGCGCCAGGAAGAGCGCGGCGTCGGCCTGCTCCAGCCGGCGAATCGTGAATTCACCGTCAGTTGTGAAGGGGTTTCCTTGGGTCGCTTGGGTCGCTTGGGTCGCTTGGGTCGCTTGGGTCGGGAAGAGCGGATCGCAGATCATGCCGGTTTCCTCGGTTACTCCTCCCGAGAACACCTCCCCCGGTGAGATACCACCGGGCCGCTACAAATATTGTGCGCCGCAACAAAAATGACAACCCGTGGCGCGCACCTTTCGTCAGAAAAAGGCCTGCAGATCGGTCTGGGCGCGCCCGAGGATCAGCGCATGCACATCGTGCGCGCCCTCATAGGTGTTGACCGTCTCGAGGTTCTGCGCATGCCGCATGACGTGATATTCGGCCTGGATGCCGTTGCCGCCATGCATGTCACGCGCCATCCGCGCGATATCGAGGGCCTTGCCGCAATTGTTGCGCTTGATGAGAGAGATCATTTCCGGAGCCATATCGCCGGAACCCAGCAACCGCCCGACCCGCAACGAGCCTTGCAGGCCGAGCGCGATCTCGGTCTGCATGTCCGCGAGTTTCTTCTGATAGAGCTGCGTACCGGCAAGCGGCTTTCCGAACTGCTTGCGATCAAGGCCGTACTGGCGCGCCCGCAGCCAGCAATCCTCGGCCGCCCCCATGGCGCCCCAGGAGATCCCGTAGCGCGCCCGGTTGAGACAGCCAAAGGGTCCTTTCAACCCGGCGACATTCGGCAACAGCGCGTCCTCGCCGACCTCCACCGCGTCGAGAACCACCTCGCCGGTCACCGATGTCCGCAGCGACAGCTTGCCTTCGATCTTCGGCGCGGAAAGCCCCTTGCAGCCCTTTTCCAGCACAAAGCCGCGGATCTGGTTGTCATGCGCCTCTGATTTCGCCCAGATGACGAACACATCGGCGATCGGCGCGTTGGATATCCAGGTTTTCGCGCCGCTGATGCTGTAGCCGCCGTCCACCTTGCGCGCCCGGGTTGTCATCGAACCCGGATCCGACCCGGCATCCGGCTCGGTCAGGCCGAAACACCCGACCCATTCGCCGCTTGCAAGCTTCGGCAGATACTTGCGGCGTTGGTCTTCCGAGCCGTAAGCCTGGATCGGGTACATCACCAGCGAGGACTGAACGCTCATCATCGAACGGTAGCCCGAATCGATCCGTTCGATCTCGCGCGCCACCAGCCCGTAGCTGACATAATTGGCTTCGGCGCCGCCATATTCCTCGGGAACGGTAATGCCCAGAAGCCCCGCCTCGCCCATCTCCGCGAAAATGGAGCGGTCAACGGTCTCGTTGAGATAGGCGGCCGTCACTCGCGGCGCCAACTTGTCCTGCGCAAATGCCGCGGCCGCGTCAGCGATCATGCGCTCGTCTTCCTCGAGCTGACCTGCGAGAAGAAAGGGGTCCTCCCAGTTGAAGACCGCTTTGGTTGATGCTGCTGCCGGATTGACGTTCATCACTTCTCCTTGAGCCGGTACCCCTTGAATACTGAGGGCCCCTCGCTTCCACTGCCCGCTATGTCGGCGCGTCATTGTCTTTTCGCATACCTGCCCCGGCGAAGGAAAGTCCGCTGCGCAGAAACAATCACTCTGCGACACGCCGCGGCTGACGCTTGGCCGCGCGCGATAGGCGCGAGGCAAATTGCAGCCTACGCTCTGCGCCGCCGTTACCGTCTTACTTCTCCAACGAGATCTAAGGGTTGAAATTCACCTTGGACGCCATAGTGTTATCTTCACACGTCGCAGCGCGGCGGGTCGCATGAGGCAGTCGGATGGCAGATCGGTTCGAGATATCAGCAGCGCTGGCCGTCCCCGCCATGACCCGCGCGGTAACGATAGGCATCGATCCGAACCCGATTGCCCGCGCTTGCGGTCTGGACCCGGCGCGCTTCTCCCTGATCAATGAACGCGTCAAGCTCGAGCCGGTGTGCCGCTTCGTCGAGACGCTCGCGACGTTAAGTGGTGATCCCACATTCGGCCTGCAGGCGGCGACGACATTCGTCAAGGGATCGACCGGCCTTCTTGGCTATTCGCTGATGCATGCGCCAACCTTCGGGGAAGCGCTCGATTTCGTCCGTCGCCATTTGCGCAAGGTCGATACCGGCACGCTCTATGCCCTCAAGAGCGAGGGAGAGGACACCCGTTACGAGTGGACGTACCCGCCGTTTCTCATTCAGCGGACACAGTTCGTGGATCTCGTCTCCACCATCATTCTCAGCCATTTTCAAAGTCTTCTCGGCTCCGATTTCTCTCAGCTGCGGCTCGAAATGGAGCGTCCTCGCCCGGCCAATCTGCAGGTTTATCGCCGTATTCTCACCAAAAGAGTGACATTCGATGCCCCGGTCAACGCCTGTATCTTTCCCACGCGCCTGCTGGCACGCGAGAACCCGAACAGCGACCGGCGGCTGTTTGAACTGCTGGTGAGCCATGTGGAAAACAGCGCCGAGATGGTGCATCCCGTCACCGATCCGGTAACCGCCACGCATCACTATGTGGCCGGCCTCATCGGACAGAAAACCCCCTCATTGGCCGAAGCGGCAAGGAACTTCGGCATGGGAGAGCGGACCCTGCAACGGCGCCTTGCCGAGGCAGGCACCTCCCTGCAGGAGATCGTCGATGCGGTGCGGCGCGATCTTGCCATGCGCCTGCTGGCTGACACCGATCTCACCCTCTCGGAAATCAGTTATCGCCTTGGGTTTTCCGCACCCAGTGCCTTCACCCGCTCCGCCACGCGCTGGTTCGGTGTTACACCGAAACAATACCGCCATAGGTTGAAGTAGGCACAACCAATACCCGTAACAGTTTTCTTCAAAAATTTGCATGTATGCTCGCCAGGGTGCTCGCACTGCGTTTACCCGGCGCCGCGCCCGTTTGTCATATGAGGTGAAAGAAATATTGAATCTGATCTTCCATATCTTTGCCAAGACTACGGAATTGCGTCGCAAGGTCTCGCGTCATTAGCCGATTGTTTTGACTACACCACAACCAGCCTTGGCAGGTCGCCGAAAAGTTTTTCTTCCCTCGGCGACCACGCGAATGGTGAAAGGTCTCGGATGAATTATTCCGCCCATTCTGGCCTCGTGCCTATGACCAAAACCGAACGCCGGTGTCTTGAACTGCTGGCGAGCGGCAAGACGGAAGCCGAAATTGGTCAGGCGCTGACCCTGTCGGCCAGTGAGGTCGATGCGATCCTCAGCGTCGGGATGCGCAAGCTCGGTGTCGGCAATCGCATCGCTGCGGTCGCCAAGGCCGGACGGCTCGGCCTGCTCGAGACCTGACTCCAGCTGTCTATCTGGACCCAGCGGCGATCTGCTGCGTCCCGTTTCAGCCCGAAGGTGACTTCGGACTTATCGAAACGCTGTGTTCGCCGACCACGGTTGGTTGAACGAGTTGCGTTTCCGCGAGCGTCGGCCGGTCCGGGGGGCAGCCGGCCGACGCCAAGCCCTTCACCTTCCCAGCCTGCTGGCGGCGGTGACCGCAACTGCCGTCTTCACTCCTCCGAGTGCCAGGGACCGTGCGCCTCGCCTTCCGCGTCGGTACGTACGAACCCGTGCGCGCCGAAATAATCACGCTGCGCCTGGATCAGATTGGCTGTTCCGCGCGAGCGGCGCAATTGGTCGAAATAGGCCACCGCGCTTGCCAGCGCCGGCACCGGCTGCCCCTTGCGAATGGCTTCCGCCAGAACCGCCCGCAAGGCCCGGTCGGTATCGGTCACGATCTGTGCGAACTCAGGCGTCAAAAGCAGATTGTCGACATCCGGCGTTGCGGTGAACGCACTGGCAATGTCATCGAGGAAGCGCGACCGGATGATGCAGCCGGCGCGCCAGATGCGCGCGATCACCGGCAGCGGCAAATGCCAGCCATATTCCTTCGATGCGGCCGCCATGACCGAAAATCCCTGCGCGTAGGCCGCCACCTTGCCCGCCAGAAGCGCCTTTTCAAGAAGGTCGAGCGTCGTCGCTCCGAGATCGAATTCACCCTGCCCCGGCACGCCGAGGACAGCCTCGGCCTTTGTCCGCAGATCGATCATAGCCGACAGGCTGCGCGCGCCGACCGCCGCCTCGATGGCCGGAGCGGGCGCGGCGATGCGCAGACTTTCGATCGCCGACCATCGACCGGTGCCCTTCTGCCCCGCGGCGTCAACGATCATGTCGACCATCGGCTTGCCGCTCTCATCGTCTTGTGTCTGCAGGATATCGGCGGTGATCTCGATCAGGTAGGAATCGAGCGGACCATCGTTCCAGGCGGCGAAGACGCCAGCCATCGCCGCCGGTTCCATCTGCATGCCGTCGCGCATGATGCCATAGATCTCGGCAATCATCTGCATGTCGGCATATTCGATGCCATTGTGGATGGTCTTGACGAAATGTCCGGCGCCATCTTCACCGACCCATGCCGCGCAAGGTTCACCCTCGTATTTCGCGGAAATCGCCGTCAGCACATCTTCGATGCGCTGCCACGAGTCGCGCTTGCCACCAACCATGATTGACGGTCCGTGCCGCGCCCCTTCCTCGCCCCCGGAAACGCCCATCCCGAGAAAGGTCGGCCCGCTGTCCTCCAAAGCCTTAAAGCGCCGGATCGTGTCGCGGAAATTGGCGTTGCCGGCATCGATCAACAGATCGTCGCGGTCAAGCAAGGGCTGCAGCGCAGCAATTTGCTGGTCGACCGGATCACCGGCCTTGATCATCAAAATGATCGGGCGCGGCGGCCGGATTGCGTCGACAAGCGCCTCCAGCGTGTCGCAGGCAATGATCTTCTCCGACAGCGCCCCGGCCTCGGCCATGAAGGCGCGTGTCTTGGCCACCGTCCGGTTGTAGACGGCCACCTCGTAGCCGTGGTCGGAAATATTGAGCGCCAGGTTGGCCCCCATCACGCCGAGCCCGATGACACCGATTTCTGCTGCTGGCATGGTTCATCTTCCTTGCTGTGGCCGGCACCCGCTGCTGACCGCCCATTGGCCCCCGCGTGAATCTGCGCGGCAGGCGCCAGCCGTCAAGAGAGTAAACCCCTGAAATCAGATAAGTGATTGAACAGATTAAGGCTTCAACCCTCGCCCCGATTCGCCGCCGGCCATTGTCGCCTGGTCAAGGCGAAAAAAAAGAAATTTCCGCAAGGCAGCGCCGCCTGTGGGTAACTGGTATAGCGGGCACGAAGCCGTATTTTTACCCGCCACCTGCGACATCGTGTGCGCGAGGAAATGACGTCCGCGTCGTTTTCAGCTAAAGCGGTAGCGCCCGACAGACACGCCCGCACTGAGTCCCGGCCGGACGGTTGTCGCCGGTAAGCCAATACCTGAACTTGAGCCGACACCTGAACTGAAGAGAACCGAGAACTCCATGTCCGACGCTGCCCGCAAAATCGACTCTCTCCCCGCCACCGGAGAGAAATCACCGCATTTTCGCGAGGCGCCCGCCAACATCGAGGCTGAGCAGGCTCTGCTCGGCGCCATGCTCGTCAACAATGATGCCTTCTACCGGGTCTCGGACTTCCTCAAGCCGACGCATTTCCAGGAACCGGTGCACCGCAAGATCTTCGAGGTCGCCGGTGACATCATCCGCATGGGCAAGACCGCCAACCCGGTGACCATCAAGACCTTCCTGCCCGCTGATGGCCGCATCGGCGATCTCACCATGGCGCAATATCTCGCCCGCCTCGCCGCCGAAGCCGTGACCATCATCAACGCCGAGGATTATGGCCGCGCCATCTATGACCTGGCCCTGCGCCGCTCGCTGATCGGCATCGGCGAGGACATGGTCAACATCGCCTTCGACGCGCCGCTCGACATGCCGCCGCAAACCCAGATCGAGGATGCCGAGCGCCGCCTCTTCGAACTCGCCGAGACCGGCCGTTATGACGGCGGTTTTCAAAGCTTCAACGATGCGGTGGCACTGGCCATCGAGATGGCCGGCGCCGCCTATCAGCGCGATGGCGGCCTGTCCGGCATTTCAACCGGAATCCAGGCGCTTGATGCCCGCATGGGCGGCCTGCAGCACTCCGACCTGATCATCCTCGCCGGCCGCCCCGGCATGGGCAAGACCTCGCTGGCCACCAATATCGCCTTCAATATCGCCGCCGCCTACGAGCCGGAAGTTCAGGCTGATGGGTCGATGAAGGCGAAGAACGGCGGCGTCGTCGGCTTCTATTCGCTGGAAATGTCCTCCGAACAGCTCGCCACCCGCATCATCTCCGAGCAGACGGAGATTCCCTCGTCCAAGATCCGCCGCGGCGACATCACCGAAGCCGACTTCGAAAAGCTCGTCGGCTGCTCGCAGATGATGCAGAAGATCCCTCTGTATATCGACCAGACCGGCGGCATCTCGATTGCGCAGCTCGCGGCCCGTGCCCGCCGCCTGAAGCGCCAGCGCGGCCTCGATGTGCTGGTCATCGACTATGTTCAGCTGATGACCGGCTCGAAGAAGGCCGGCGAGAACCGGGTGCAGGAAATCACCGAGATCACCACCGGCCTGAAAGCACTCGGCAAGGAACTGAACGTGCCGATCATCGCCCTGTCGCAGCTCTCGCGTCAGGTCGAAAGCCGCGACGACAAGCGTCCGCAGCTCTCCGACCTGCGTGAATCCGGTTCGATCGAGCAGGATGCCGACGTCGTCGTATTCGTTTTCCGCGAGGAATACTACGTCAAGAATGCCGAGCCGCGGCGCTCCAGCGACGAGGTTGCCGCCGATATCAAGACGCCTGAATATCTGGCCTGGGAAGAAAAGATGAGCAAGGTGCGCGGCACCGCCGATGTCATCATCGCCAAGCAGCGCCACGGCCCGACCGGCACCGTGCAGCTGGGCTTCCAGGCCGAGTTCACGCGCTTCTCCGATCTTGCCGACTCGTCCTACAATCAGTATGCGCACGACTGATGGTCGCAACGGGTGGCGCGCTGGCGGCCGGAAGCCGCGCGCTCCCGGCATGGCTCGCTTTGAGGAAGCTGCATGAACAACCGGCCCCCCGTTGACGCCAGCGCTTCTTCCTGCGCGGCCACCACACGGCTGACGATCGACCTTGACGCCCTCGCCGCCAATTGGCGCAGCATGCAAAAGCTGTCCGGCCAGGCCGCCTGTGGTGCCGCCGTCAAGGCTGATGCCTATGGCACGGGGCTGGCGCCGGCCGGGCAACGCCTGTGGAAGGAAGGATGCCGATCGTTCTTTGTCGCCGATGCGTATGAAGGGCAGAAGCTGCGCACGCATCTGCCCGATGCCCAGATCTTCGTCTTGAACGGCGCATTTCCCGATGCTCTCGATCTGCTCAGGGATGCCGCGCTCGTTCCCGTTCTCAATTCACCTCAGCAGATCCATGTCTGGCAGCAGGCGTGCCGCGACAGACCGGCGGCGCTGCACATTGATACCGGCATGAATCGACTTGGCATCCCTTTCGAAGAAGCCGCGGAAATCGCGGCACAAAACGCATTTGCGCCGGCGCTGGTAATGAGCCACTTTTCCTGTGCCGACACACCGGGCCATCCGCTCAACGCTGAGCAGATCGCCCGTTTTGACGCCGTCCGCCAACTGTATCCGCAGGCGCCGGCCAGCCTGGGCAACTCGGCTGGGATCCATCTCGGTTCCGCTGCCCATTTCGATCTCACCCGGCCGGGCATTGCGCTTTACGGCGGCGAAGCGGTCGACGGCGAGCCGAACCCGATGCGACCGGTCATGACCTTCGAGGCGCGCATCCTGATGATCCGCCACGTCCCGGCCGGAGAATGCGTCAGCTACGGGGCGACCGCGCGCCTGCAGCGCACCACCCGTCTTGCGGTTTGCGGTGCCGGCTATGCCGATGGCTTTCCGCGCGCCGCCTCGGGCTCCGGGGTTCCCCTGCGAGACAGCGGAACGAGCGGCGCGTTCGGCGCCTTCAAGGGTCACCTGGTGCCGCTGGTCGGCCGTGTGACCATGGATCTCGTCATCTTCGACATCACCGATCTGCCCGAAGATCTGGCGGCGGCCGGCGACTGGATCGAACTGTTCGGGCCGACGGTCGCCGTTGACGACGTGGCGCGCGCCGCCGGCACCATCGGCTACGAAATTCTCGCCTGCCCCCGCCCCCGCGCCGACATACGCTACAAGGAAGGTGGCTCATGATGCTCATGCGAGAAACAGGTCGCACCGCAATGGCGGTGCCGAAGCGCCGGCGCCGCGCAGAGGGGCCCCGCTGATGGCAAAATCCCGCACCCAGTTTGTCTGTCAGAGCTGTGGCACCACCCACCCCCGCTGGGCCGGGCGCTGCGATTCCTGCGGCGCCTGGAACACCATTGTCGAGGAGGATCCCTCCGGCGGCATCGGCGGCCAGCCAGGTGCCGCCTCGGCGCGCAAGGGCCGCCCGGTGACGCTTGCCACCCTGTCCGGTGAAATCGAGGAGGCGCCGCGCGTGCCGACCGGCATCGCCGAACTTGACCGCGCCACCGGTGGCGGTTTCGTCCGCGGCTCGGCCGTTCTCGTCGGCGGCGATCCCGGGATCGGCAAGTCGACCTTGTTGATGCAGGCTGCCGCCGCCCTGGCGCGCAAGGGACAACGGGTCATCTATGTCTCGGGCGAGGAGGCGACGGCGCAGGTGCGTCTACGCGCCCAGCGTCTTGGCGCTGCCGATACCGATGTGCTCTTGGCCGCCGAGACCAATGTCGAGGATATCCTGGCAACGCTCACCGACGGCAAGCGCCCGGATTTCGTCATCGTCGACTCCATCCAGACCCTGTGGAGCGACGTCGCCGGCTCGGCCCCCGGCACGGTCACGCAGGTGCGCACCGGCGTCCACGCGATGATCCGCTTCGCCAAGCAGACCGGTGCCGCCATGGTGCTTGTCGGCCATGTCACCAAGGATGGACAGATCGCCGGCCCGCGCGTCGTCGAACACATGGTCGACGCCGTTCTCTATTTCGAGGGCGATCGTGGTCATCATTACCGCATCCTGCGCACCGTCAAGAACCGGTTCGGGCCGACAGACGAGATCGGCGTCTTTGAAATGTCCGACAAGGGATTGCGCGAGGTCGCCAACCCCTCCGAGCTGTTTCTTGGCGAGCGCAATGACAAGGCGCCGGGGGCTGCGGTATTTGCCGGCATCGAAGGCACCCGGCCAGTGCTCGTCGAGGTCCAGGCGCTGGTCGCGCCCTCCTCCCTCGGCACCCCCCGCCGCGCCGTTGTCGGCTGGGATTCCTCGCGCCTTGCGATGATCCTCGCGGTGCTCGAAGCCCATTGCGGCGTACGGCTTGGCAGCCACGATGTCTATCTCAACATCGCCGGCGGCTACCGCATTGCCGAGCCGGCGGCCGACATGGCGATTGCCGCCGCACTGGTTTCCTCACTGGCCGGACTTGCCCTTCCCGCCGATTGCGTCTATTTCGGCGAAGTCAGCTTGTCGGGCGCTGTCCGGCCGGTTGCGCAGACTGGATTGCGTCTGAAGGAGTCCGAGAAGCTCGGATTTCCCAAAGCCGTCCTGCCCGCCGGGTCCGCGGATCTGCCCTCCGGCCGTGGCGCGGACTGGACAGACGTGGACACGCTGCCGGAACTGGTCGCACGCATTGCTGGGGGCAATGCAGGACGGCTTTCTGGCAGCGCGAGCGACGAAGATTGATTTGGCGGCCTTGGGATCGGATGAGTTCCGACAGGTCCGCACGGGGAACGAGAGTCTGATCCATGCCCATTACGCTCCTTGACGGCATCGTGCTGGCCGTAACGTTGTTCTCGGCCGTTCTGGCAATGGTGCGCGGTTTCTCCCGCGAAGTCCTCGCCGTCGCGTCCTGGGTGGCCGCCGCCGCAGCGGCCTATTTCCTCTACCCGCTTCTGACCCCGCTCCTGTCGGGCTATATCAGTTCGGAAAAGCTCGCCATGGCTGCCGCCGCCGGCATCGTTTTCCTTATTACCCTGATTGTCGTATCCTACCTGACAATGCGCGTTGCCGACTTCATCATCGACAGCCGCGTCGGCGCGCTCGACCGCACACTCGGATTTGTCTTCGGTGCGGCGCGCGGCATTCTCCTGCTGGTCGTCGCCATGCTGTTTCTCAACTGGCTGGTGGCAACCCCGCGGCAGCCGGACTGGGTGGCCGACGCCAAGTCCAAGCCGATGCTCGATTCGCTTGGCGCCCGCCTGGTGCAACTGCTGCCCGAGGATGCCGATGCTGCTATCCTCAACCGGCTGAAAGGCATTGGCGGCAGCGCAGAAGAGGCCCCGGCAGCCGGTGACTGAGAGCGCGTGACTGGGAGCGGGTGACTGGGAGCGGGTGACTGAGAACGGGTGACTGAGAGGCGGTGCAGCCGCATCCAAGCACGGTGGCAGTGATCACCTCTGGCAAAGCCGAACGGCACTGAAGTCGATGTCGCACCATGCTTTAAGGCATGCATTTACACCATCAGCCTCCCGATCGGGAGTTGATCGGCGTTTTGAAGGATCTGCACAATGAATGACCAGGTCGCAACTGCCGAAGGCCATGAGGCGGACTGTTTTCACGACGAATGCGGTGTCTTCGGCATTCTCGGCCGCGACGATGCCGCAGCGGTCGTCACCCTCGGTCTGCATGCCCTGCAGCATCGCGGCCAGGAGGCAGCCGGCATCGTCGCCTATGACGGCACGCAGTTCTCGGTGGAAAGACATATCGGCCTGATTGGCGACACCTTCACCAAGCGTTCGGTCCTCGACCGCATTCCTGGCGACCGGGCCATCGGCCATACGCGCTATTCGACCGCCGGCGGCGAGGGTCTGCGCAATGTCCAGCCCTTCTTTGCCGAATTGGCCGGCGGCGGCTTTGCCATCGCTCACAACGGCAACATCACCAATGCTCTGACCAAGCAGCGCGAACTGCAAAAGCGCGGTGCCATCTTTTCCTCGACCTCCGATACCGAGACGATCCTTCATCTGATCGCCTTCAGCGAAAAACAGCGCATCACCGAGCGCTTCATCGATGCCATCACCCAGATCGAAGGCGCCTATTCGCTGGTCGGCCTGTCCCAGAAGAAGATGATCGGCGCGCGCGATCCGCTCGGCATCCGGCCGCTCTGCCTGGGAGACCTCGACGGCGCCTATATTCTCGCCTCGGAATCCTGCGCCCTCGATATCATCGGGGCCCGCTTCGTGCGCGAGATCAAGCCGGGCGAGGTCGTCGTCATCACCGAAGGCGGCATCGAGAGCCATTTTCCCTTCGAGCAGCCGTCGCCGCGCTTCTGCATCTTCGAATATGTCTATTTCGCCCGACCCGATTCGATCGTCGAGGGCCGCAATGTCTACGAGGTGCGCAAGCGCATCGGTGAGGAACTGGCGCTTGAAAGCCCGGTCGAGGCCGATGTCGTCATCCCGGTGCCCGATTCCGGCACTCCGGCGGCCATCGGATTCGCGCAAGGGGCCGACATTCCCTTCGAGCTCGGCATCATCCGCAACCATTATGTCGGTCGCACCTTCATCCAGCCGACCGCATCGATCCGCCATATGGGCGTCAAGCTCAAACACAATGCAAATCGGCGCATGATCGAAGGCAAGCGCGTCGTGCTGGTCGACGATTCGATCGTGCGCGGCACCACTTCGCAGAAGATCGTGCAGATGGTGCGCGAGGCCGGCGCCCGTGAAGTGCATATGCGCATCGCCTCGCCGCCGACCATGGCCTCGTGTTTCTACGGCGTCGACACACCGGAAAAATCCAAGCTGCTCGCCTCGCGCATGAGCATCGCCGAAATGGCCGAGTTCATCCGTGTCGACAGTCTCGGCTTTCTGTCGATCGACGGCCTGTACCGCGCCGTGCGCGAGCCGGGACGCAACAATGACAGCCCGCAATTCTGCGATGCCTGCTTCACCGGCGACTACCCCACCGTCCTCACCGACCAGGGTGACAACAAGGACAATGTACGCAGCCTGTCACTGCTGGCCAACAACGGATAGATCTCATGGGCAAACTTGACGGACGACTGGCGCTGGTCACCGGCGCTTCGCGCGGCATCGGCTATGCGACGGCGCTGGCCCTCGCCCGTGAAGGAGCCCATATCATCGCCGTGGCGCGCACGATCGGCGGGCTGGAAGAGCTCGATGATGCGATCAAGTCGGCGACCGGCGGCGAAGGCGCCACACTGGTGCCGATGGATCTGACCGACATGCCCGCCGTTGACAGGCTGGGCGGTGCCATCAACGAACGCTGGGGCAAGCTCGACATTCTCGTCGCCAATGCCGGGATACTCGGCACCATTTCGCCCATCGGGCATGTCGAGGCCAAAGTGTTCAACAAGGTGATCGACACCAATCTGACCGCCACCTGGCGGCTGATCCGTTCGGTCGAACCGTTGCTGCTGAAAGCCGACGCCGGCCGCGCTTTGGTGCTGACCTCGGCGGTCGCCCACACGGCGCGGGCGTTCTGGGGCCCCTATGCCGCCACCAAGGCCGCACTCGAGACGCTGGTCCGCGTCTGGGCCGAGGAGAGCGAAAAAACCGCCCTGCGGGTCAATGCTGTCGATCCCGGCGCCACGCGCACGGCGATCCGGGCGCGCGCCTATCCCGGCGAGGATGCCAGCACCCTGCCCAACCCGGCCGATGTCGCTGCCAAGCTGATCCCGCTCTGCCTGCCCGAGACCGATGAGAGCGGCAAGCTGTTCCGCGTTCGCGACAACCGCTTTTTCAGCTACCGCGAGCCCGTCTGACGCTGCGGCCGGGCGCCGCCAGTCCACCCGCATCCGGAATCAGTTTGACAGCAAAACCCTGCAAGTGATTCCAATCGCTTGCTCTTCTGATTGCGTATGAAGGGCAGTTCAGCGCTGCGCGTCTTTGTCATCAGGCGCATCGGGCTCGTCATCCATGCCCGGTTTTCCCGCCTCCGGGCCGGATGACCCTGCCCCGTCGGCACCGCCGTCGGACAAAACCTCGGCTTTGGATTTTTCCCGCGCTTTCGGACCGTAATTGCGCGCCCAGTAGCGGCTGCCGATCGGCAGGCTGATCAGATAGGCGACCGCCGACAGGGTCAGCGTCTCCCAGGTAAAGCTCATCAGAAGCGCCACATAGACCATGGCCAGCAGGATAATCGGCGTCGCCAGATCACGGCGCACCCGGAAGCCCAGTCCCTTGCCGGAAAAGACCGGCAGCCGGCTGATCAGGAGAAAACCGATGAGCATCGTGTACAGCGAGGCAATCAGCGCCATCGGCTGGCTCGGCGCCACACCGAGAAAACCGAGATAGATCGGCAAGAGCACCAGCAACGCCCCCGCCGGCGCCGGAACACCGACAAAGAATTTCGACTGCCAGGGCTCGGTTGCGGGATTGTCCGCCGCAACATTGAACCGCGCCAGCCGCAACGCCGCGGCGATGGCATAGACAAGCGCCGCGATCCAGCCGAGAGAGCGGGCCTGGTCAAGCAGGAACACATAGAGGACCAGCGGCGGCGCGACCCCGAAATTGATGATGTCAGCCAGAGAATCCATCTGCACGCCGAACTTCGACTGCGCCTTCAGGAGCCGCGCCACGCGGCCGTCGATGCCGTCGAGAAAGGCAGCGATCAGCACCATCATCACCGCCAGTTCGAAGCGGTTCTCGAACGCCAGCCGAATGCCAGTCATCCCGGCGCATATCGCCAGCACCGTGATGAAATTCGGCACCAGCATGCGCAGCGGTATCTGGCTGAGCTTCGGCCCGCGCCCGCTGCTCTCCTCGCGGCCGTGGGGATCAAACGGTGGAAACACCGCCATGATCAGGCGCGCCGGGTCGTAACCGGCCCCTTCGCGGAATTGAACTCGGCGATCACCGTCTCACCGCCCACCGCCGCCTGGCCGGGCGCCACCCGCGCCTGCGCCTCGAGCGGCAGATACACATCAAGGCGCGAGCCGAAACGGATCAGACCGAAGCGTTCGCCGGCTTTCAGCACATCGAGCGGCTTGCTGAAACACAGGATGCGCCTTGCCACCAGCCCGGCCACCTGCACCACGGCGATTTCACCATGCGCGGACTCGATGACCAGACTGTTGCGCTCATTCTGCTCACTCGCCTTGTCCAGATCCGCGTTGAGAAACTTGCCTTCGCGGTAGAGGATGCGCGCAATGCGCCCCGCCACGGGCGCGCGGTTGATGTGGCCATTGAAGACATTCATGAAGATCGAGATGCGCAGCCGCTCACCTTCGCCCAGTTCCAGCTCAGCCGGTGGCACCAGCCGCGTTACGGCCGACACACGACCATCCGCCGGCGCGATCACCCAATCCTCGTCCAGTGGCGTGAACCGCTCCGGATCGCGGAAGAAGAAGGCGCACCAGGCCGTCAGGATCATGCCGATCCAAAACAGCGGCTCCCAGATCAGGCCGAGCAGCGCACTTGCCACCGCGAAGATGGCGACGAATTTTCGGCCTTCCTTGTGGATCGGGACGAGCGTCTTGCGAATGGTGTCGATCAGGCTCATGGAATACTCCGCTTTCCCTCCAGATATGCCACCGCCGCCGGGCATGCAACGTGCCGCATGTGCTTTTTGCAGGCAACCAAATGCATGCGGTCGGCGTTGGTTTCCGACCGAACCGGCGCCAAAGGAGAACGCGAGCCATGACCACGACAATCTATGAAGCCATCAAATCGGACCATGAGGATCATCGCGATCTGCTTGAAAAGCTGAACGCCACCGAGGGCGGCAGCGATGAGCGCCGCGAGCTCTGGCAGCAGTTCTACTACGATGTGAAGTCGCACGCCGCCGCCGAGGAAGAAACCTTCTACGCCAAGCTGATGGAACAGCCGGACGGTCAGGACGATGCGCGCCATTCGGTCTCCGAGCACAAGGAGATGGACGACATCATGGAAGAGCTCAACGGGATGGATCCGTCCAGTTCCGGTTGGCTGACCCGGTTCAGAACGCTCAAGGAGCAGTATGAGCACCATATGGAGGAAGAGGAACAGGACATCTTCCCGAAGGCCAAGGAGGTCGTCGACGAGGACCGGGACGGTGCCCATGCCAAGGCCTTCCGCGAGCGCAAGGCGGCCGAACGTGACCTGGTCGACCAGAAAGCGGAAGACAGTCTGGAGGAATAATCACCGGCCGCTGCCGGAATCGTCCTCGTCGCTCGCATCCCTGGCGTCATCGCCCGGTTGGTCCGGCGCCATCTCTCCGGCGCGGCGCCGTTCGAACAGGCCGAACTCGTCCTGTTCGCGCATCCGCTTGAGCTGCTCTTCCGCCTCGGTGGCCTCGCGCTGACGCGTCCACATCGAGGCGTAGAGGCCACCCTGCGCCAATAGCGCGTCGTGGCGCCCGCGCTCCTTGATCACCCCATCGCGCAGCACGATGATCTCGTCGGCATTGATCACCGTCGACAGACGGTGCGCGATGACCAGCGTCGTCCTGCCCTTCGAGACATAATCAAGGGACGCCTGGATTTCCTGCTCCGTCGCCGTGTCGAGCGCCGAGGTGGCCTCGTCGAGGATCAGGATCGGTGGCGCCTTGAGGATTGTCCGGGCAATCGCCACGCGCTGTTTTTCGCCGCCCGACAGCTTCAATCCGCGTTCCCCGACCATGGTGTTAAGGCCCTCGGGCAACTTCTCGATGAACGGGCCGATCTGTGCCATCTCCGCGGCGCGCGCCACCTCCTCGTCGCTGGCGCCAATGCGGCCATAGCGGATGTTGTAGCCCACCGTATCGTTGAACAGCACGGTGTCCTGCGGCACCATGCCGATCTTGCCGCGCAGACTGGCCTGCGTGACTTCGCGGATGTCCTGGCCATCGATGCTGATGCGCCCCCGATCGATGTCGTAGAAGCGATAGAGCAGCCGCGAGATGGTCGACTTGCCGGCGCCGGAAGGGCCGACGATCGCCACCGTCTTGCCGGCCGGCACCTCGAACGAGATGCCCTTCAGGATGGGCCGGGCCGCATCGTAGGAAAAATGCACATCCTCGAAGCGGATCACGCCATCCGTGACCTCCAGCGCCTTCGCATCCGGGGCATCCTTGACCTCCGGATGCACGTCAAGCAGGGCGAACATCTGCTCGATATCGGCCAGGCCCTGGCGGATTTCGCGGTACACCGAACCGATGAAATTCAGCGGGATCGAGAGCTGCATCAGCATCGCATTGATGAAGACGAAATCGCCGATCGTCTGATCGCCGCGCTGTACCGCCAGCGCCGACATGATCATCATGGCCGCCATGCCGCAGCCGAAGATCAGCGTCTGACCGAAATTGAGCCAGCCGAGCGATGTCCACACCTGCGTCGCGGCCTTCTCATAGCCGGCCATCGAGGCATCAAAGCGCCGCGCTTCCATGTCCTCATTGCCGAAATATTTCACCGTCTCGTAGTTGAGCAGCGAATCCACCGCCTTGGTGTTGGCGTCGGTATCGGAATTGTTCATCGCCCGGCGGATGGCAATCCGCCAGTCACTCGCCTTGACGGTGAACCAGATATACAGCGCCACCGTGATCGCCGTCACCGTCAGATAGCTCCAGCCATAGGCGATCGCGAAGATCAGGGCGGTCAGGGCAAATTCCAGCAGCGTCGGCAGCGTCGACAGGATGGTGAAGCGGACAATCGTCTCGATGCCCTTGGTGCCGCGCTCGATGATCCGCGACAGGCCGCCGGTGCGCCGCTCGAGATGAAACCGCAGCGACAGCTGGTGAATGTGCACGAAAGTCTTGTGCGCCAGTTGCCGCACCGCGTGTTGCCCGACCCGGGCAAACAACGCGTCGCGCAACTGGTTGAACCCCTGCTGGCTGATGCGCATGCCGTTATAGGCGATGACCAGCATCACCGGCGCCACCAGCATCGCGGGCAACCACTCGCTCGCCGCCGTTCCGCCGTTCAGGGCGTCGGTCGCCCATTTGTAGAAATAGGGAACGAGAATGAGAATGACCTTGGCGATCACCAGGAACAGGAAGGCCCAGGCCACCCGTCTTTTCAGGTCGGGTCGGTCGGAAGGCCACATATAAGGCCACAGATTGATCACGGTCGACAGCGAGTTCCCGCTGTCGGCGCTTACGGTTTTACGAGCCAAGTCAATTTGTCCTGTGAACGGGTTCTGCCGGTTCTTCGCCTGCCGCCGCAATCACGCTGTCCGGACAGGCCGGTGGCGACGATGCGGCATCGCTGCGCGCGGTGTTCAGGCTGGACACAAGGGAGCCCAGCGCCGCGGTGGCCGCTTGCAGCCCGGCACCGTCGAGACTGTAGCGTGAGGATTGCCGCTCGGCCTTGTAGCGCACCAGCCCGGCATCGAGAAGCACGCGCACATGCTGCGAGACCGTCGATTGAGCGAGATCCAGCCGGCAGACCAGATCCTTGACACAACAGGCATCGCGCGCCGCCAGACAGCGCAGCAATTGCAGGCGCACCGGGTGCGACAGGGCCGCCATCTGGCGCGCCAGCACCCGATCGTCATCGCAGCATGAAGAAGGGTCGGCAACTTTCATCGTTTATCGGCGATATACGATGAAAGTTACCTCGTCAATCACTTGTACTCGCCGCGCCGTTTTTTCAGCAGCTCCTTGTGCAGGGCTTCGGCATTGTCCAGCGGCGCTTCCGGCACCGAGAAAATCTGGCCGGGCGAGATGAAGTTCGGATCAACGATCTGCTGCTCGTTGGCCAGATAGATCGTCGTGTAGCGCACCCCGCGCCCATAAGTGCGCCGCGAGATCTGCCACAGCGTATCGCCGCGCCGGATGATCACCGACCCCTCGGTGGGCGTCAGAGGCGCCTGCTCGATCGTCGGCGGTTCGGCGGCAGCGGTTTCGGTGTCCGCCTCCTGCTGTGTCATTTCCGCCGGCTCCGAAGCGGCATCTTCGTCTGCCGTCGTCACCGCATCGGCGCGATCGGCAGAAGTGTCCGCAGCTGCTGGCGCCATGGCATCGGATGCCGCGGCTGCCGATTCGCTTGTCGCCTCCTCCGCTGCCGTTTCCTCCATTGCGCCGTCCGCTGTCTCCCGCGCCGAATCAGCCGCATCATCGGTTGGCTCTGTTTCGCCGGCAGCCGCCACTTCGGCCTGCGCGGTTTCTCCGGCATCACTTGCTTCGACCGCATCCGATGCGCCTGCGCCGGTCGTGTCCGTGTCTTGCGCGGCAGTCAGCGCAGAAGTGTCTGACACCTCAGGCTCGGTGCCTGCGCCATCGACATCCGCGACCCCTGTCTGCGGTGTCTCGGGTGCAACTGCGATCTCGGCCTCTTTGGTCTCGGCCTGTTCGGTCTCCGCCTGTTCGGTCTCGGTTGGTGCATCCGCCCTGTCCGAGCCTGCATCATCAGCGGCGACAGTTTCCGCCGGAGCATCGGATGTCTCTGCTGCCGCGATCTCGGCTGGCTCGGAGGAGGGTTGTGAACCATCGCTCCCAGCTGCCACGTCCGTGGCCTGTTCAGCACCGGAAGGGTCCGTTGCACCGGCCGCGGTCGGCGCGTCCGAGCCGGCCGCCTCTCCAGCCTCCGGGGCAACCCCCGTATCTGCGGTCGCATCCGGCGCCGGCGTCGTGACATCGGCCTTCGCCACATCGAGCGAGCCTTCTTCCTCCCCTTCGCGCGTCGCGCCCTCTTCTCCCGCTGCGGCACCGACCATCGCCTCGCCGGCCGCCTGTGCAACCGCATCGGCGGAACTGGCAGTATCGGTGTCGGCATCGGCAAGCGCAGTGTCAGCCGGTCCGTTTTTCATCGCATCGGGAGCCGGTTGGTCGGCGGCAGGCGCGGCCGGCTGAACCGCCGGCGGCGTTGCAACGGCGGCCAGCCGGTCGCCCTCCGGACGATGAAACGGCACCAGCGAACGCATGACGACAGCGCCGCCGTCCGGGTTCAGCAATTCCGCGGCGATCTTATGATCGCCGACTGCCAGATCCGTGCGCGTTTCAAGAATGAAACGACCCTTCTCGTCGGCCGTGACCGTGCCGATCGCCTCGCCGTCCGCCAGAATGCGCACCGACAGACCCTTTGGTGCGGCGCCTGCGATGAACAGCATGTCCTCCTCGATCTCGATCGCATCCACATGCACCAGCGCCGCTGGCGCAGCAGCATCCGGCGCGGCCGGGGTCTCGGCGGGCACCGGTGGCGCGCTGGCCATTTCGGTGGTCTCCTGCGCCTCATCCCCTTCCACAGACCCGGGGGCCCCGGATGTCGCCGCATCCGCCGCCTCGCTTTCCCCTACAGCGGCCTCGCTTGACGCCTGCGCTGTGTCGGTCTCAGAAGCGCCGCTCGCATCCGTCTCGGCATCCGCCTCAGGCGCCGCTTCGGGGCCGGTCGTCCCCTCCGCCATGTCGGCCGCGGAGCTATCGGCAACATCAACGCCCTCGTCCGATGGTGCTGCGGCTGCAATCTCGCCCTCAGAACTGGCGTCAGCGCCCTGCGCATCGGTCGAAACTTCTGCCTCGCTCTCCGCATCCTCTGCCGGCACGAGAACCGCCACGGGTGGTTCCGCCGGTGCCGCATCCTCTGAAGGCTCGGCATCATCAGCTGGCACCAGAACCGCCACCGGCGGCTCTGCGGGGGCCACCGGCGTGACCGGTGCGACCGGCCGTGAGATGATGCGGCTCGGTTCACCCGGCTTGCCGACCATGGCCAGCAATTCCCCGTCAGCGCTGTCCGGCACGCTCACGGTCGCCACATCTTCGGAATTGACCGTCCGCCCGTCCGGCGTCGAACTGCGCAGCCGCAGGGCATAATCACCGGGCGGCAACGGTTCATCCAGCACCGCCGCGAAATCTCCGCTCGGCCCCACCTCGGTCGATGCGATCATCTCCTCGCCGCTGTAAATTTCGAGCAGGGTCTCCGGAGACGCCGTGCCGGCAATCACCGTCGAGCCGTCCGGCTCCACCCGCAGCAGATCGAACCCGGGCACCGCCAGCGCTGCCGCGCTTTGTGCTTCCTCCGAAGCTTCATCGGCGTCAGCCGCTGCGTCCGCGGCGGCTTGCTGCTGCTCCTCAGGCTCGGCGGCCTCGTCGCTGTTCTGCGCGTCAGCAGTCTCGCCCGGCTCAGCCAGTTCGTCATCCTCAGCGGCGGCAATCTCGTCCGATGCGTCGTCGCTCTCGGCCGCCGAGTCAGCATCCGCCACCACGCTGTCCGCGTCATCGGCATCTGAAGCGCCCTCTCCCGGCTCCCCAGTGGATGTACCAGTGGAGGTACCAGTGGATGTGCCAGGGGATGTCGAGGTCGCGGTTCGTTGCGTCTCGCCGTCAAGATCGACCAGCTTCGGTATGGCGTAAAAGCCGGCGGCCGCAACGAGCACGGCGAGGGCAAAATAGATGATGTAGAACAGTCTGCCTTTCAGCATCGGTATCTCCGGCGGATGGACCGCATTGAAGGCGTATCGCCCTTATCTTTCGCGAAACGCTAGACTTTTTAGGGCGGACGCACAAGGATTCAACGCCTTAACGCCCGGTTGCATGCTGCACTATCCTTAACGCCATTCCTGGCTTGACGCTGCTGATCAACTGCTGTTCTGTCCGGCTATGAACAGATCTTTCTCCCCCATCCGGACCATCTGCATCTATTGCGGCTCACAGCCCGGTCTCAATCCCGCCTATCGCGATGCCGCCAGAATTCTTGGCGCTGCCATGGCCGAACGCGGCATCGGTCTCGTGTACGGCGGCGGCACATGCGGCATCATGGGCACCATTGCCGACGCGGTGCTTGAAGGCCATGGCCATGTCACTGGCATCATTCCGGAATTTCTCATGGACAAGGAGGCCAGCCACGAGTCGCTCGAACGGCTGAACGCCCTGCACATCACGCGCGACATGCATGAGCGCAAACATCTCATGTTCGAGAAATCCGACGCCTTCGTTGCGCTGCCCGGTGGCATCGGCACGCTCGAGGAACTGATCGAGATCATGACCTGGGCGCAACTCGGGCGGCACGCCAAACCCATCGTCCTTGCGGATATCGATGGTTTCTGGGCGCCCTTGAAAAGCCTGATCGACCACATGACAAACCAGGGATTCATCCACACCGCCGAGCGCGTCCGCCCGCTCGTCGTCTCTGATCCGCACGCCATACTTCCCGCCATCCTGACCGCGGCAACGCCGCGCGAGGAGGCCGATTCGGACGTTATTGCCCGGATGTGAGCGGCGCGGCCTGATCCCGGTGACGCGCCCGGTGCTGGCGCAACAGCGAGACCGAATACAGCGCCAGAGCCGTCCAGATCAGCACAAAGGCCATCAGCTTCTCGAGACCGAACGGCTCGCGAAAGACGAATATGGCGATCAGAAAGATCAGTGTCGGCGCGATATATTGCATGATGCCGATGGTCGACAGCCGGATCAGCTTGGCACCATGCGCATAGAACAATAAAGGCACCGCCGTCACCAGCCCGCAGCCGAGCAGCAGCAGCACATCCCTGGCGCCGGTCGGTCCGAAATGCCCCGCCCCATGTGCTGCCTGCCAGCTGACATAGATCAGCGCCGGAACCGAAAGCAGCAGGATTTCGAGAAAGAACCCCTGTGTCGGGCCGATCGGCAGGGTCTTGCGGAAGAAGGCGTAAAAGCCCCAGCTCAATGCCAGCGTGAGCGAGATCCACGGCACGCCGCCCATTTCCCACGCCATCACCGCAACCGCGACCACCGCGATGGCGATGGCCCCGACTTGCAGCCGATCGAGCTTTTCACGCAAGAGCACGGCCGCCAGAAAGATCGAGAACAGCGGATTGATGTAGTAGCCGAGCGCCGTCTCGACCGCCCGATCGACGCTGATCGCCCAGACATAAACACCCCAGTTGACCGTCACCAGACTGGCCGTCAACGCCGCCATCGCCAGGGACTTCGGCGTTCGCAATGCCGCCCTGACATCACGCGTGCGCCCGAGCCACAATAGAAAGGCCGCGGTCAGCGGCACCGACCACAAAGCACGATGCGCCAGCACTTCGAGCACCGGAATATGCGCCACGGCTTTCATGTAGACGGCCAGAAGACCCCAGATGACATAGGCGATGAGGGCCAGGACGATGCCGCGCGGCTGATCCTCCGGCGGCATCTGCGCGGGCAGCGGCGCAAGGGCGGTCTTTTCGACACTCGGCAAGGCACGGCTCCGGGTTGCTGCGCCGCCTCGGGGCGCTGGTCTTTGCCATATCCCTGCATGCTACACATTGCAAACGGGTGATCGCGCCGCATTCGGGGAAAAGCGCGGCCGGGTCTTGAAAGCCCTGTGCGGCGAACGGCGCTATTCGGCGGCGATGCGCCCGGCGAGGTCGCGATTCTTCATCAGCTTGTAGACGATGGAGTCACTGAGCGCCTGGAAGGACGCATCGATGATGTTGTCGGAAACCCCGACGGTCCACCAGCGCGCCCCGGAATGGTCGGTGGATTCCACCAGCACGCGGGTGATCGCCTCGGTGCCGCCATTCAGGATGCGCACCTTGTAGTCGACCAGTTCGAGATCCTCGATCTCCGACTGGTAGGCACCGAGATCCTTGCGCATCGCAATGTCGAGCGCATTGACCGGTCCATGCCCTTCCGCCACCGACATGTAGTCGGTGCCATCGACATTGATCTTCACCACCGCCTCGGAGACGGTGCGCAACTCACCGGCGGAATTGAAGCGCCGCTCGACCATCACGCGGAACCCGTTGACCGTGAAGAAGTCCGGTACGCGCCCGAGCATGCGCTGCGCCAGCAGCTCGAAGCTTGCATCCGCCCCCTCATAGGCATAGCCGGACGCCTCGCGTTCCTTGACCACGGCGATCAACCGGTCGAGCCGCGGATCATCCTTGCTCACCGCAATGCCGCGCCGCTTCAACACATCGATGAAATTCGACTTGCCGCCCTGGTCCGAGACCATCACGCGGCGGTAATTGCCGACACTTTCCGGCGGCACGTGCTCATAGGTGCGCGGATCCTTGAGCAGCGCCGAGGCGTGAATACCGGCCTTGGTGGCAAAGGCCGACGCGCCGACATAAGGCGCCTGCACCGACGGAGAGCGGTTGAGCAATTCATCGAAAGCGTGGCTCAGGCCGGTCAGTTCTGTCAGCTTGCCCGCATCGATGCCGACGGCGTAATCCGTGGCAAAGGGCGGCTTGAGAACCAGCGTTGCGATCAGCGTGACGAGATTGGCATTGCCGCACCGCTCGCCGATGCCATTCAATGTCCCCTGCACCTGGCGCACACCCGCCGAGATCGCCGCCAGCGAATTGCTGACCGCCTGCCCGGTGTCGTCATGCGCGTGAATGCCGAGCCGGTCCCCCGGAATGCCGGCTGCCGTCACTGCCGCCACGATCTCCGCGACTTCCGCCGGTTGCGTCCCGCCATTGGTGTCGCACAGCACCACCCAGCGCGCGCCGGCCTCATAGGCTGTGCGGGCGCAGGCCAGGGCATAGTCGCGGTTGGCCTTGTAGCCGTCGAAAAAATGTTCGCAATCGACCATTGCCTCCTTGCCGCAGGCGGTGACGGCTTCGACCGAGGCGCGGATGCATTCGAGATTGTCCGCATTGCTGCAGCCGAGTGCCACCTCGACATGGTAATCCCAGGACTTGGCGACCAGGCAGACCGCATCGCTCGGCGCCTGCAGAAGCGCCGCCAAGCCCGGATCATTGGAAGCGGAAACACCGGCCCGCTTGGTCATGCCAAAGGCGACAAAGGCAGCATTTTGCGTGCGCTTCTCCGCAAAGAAGGCCGTATCGGTCGGATTGGCCCCCGGATAGCCGCCCTCGACATAATCGATGCCAAAGCTGTCGAGCATCGCGGAAATGGCAATCTTGTCCTCCAGCGAGAAATCAATGCCCGGTGTCTGCTGCCCGTCACGCAACGTGGTGTCGAACAGGTAGATGCGCTCTTTGCTCATGCGATCACTCCGCGCGCGCGGCTGTCGGTCCGGCCCGTCGTCATCACGCCGACTTTGCTTCTTCGGTGACGAATTGATCCGTCGCCCAGATCAGCCGGTCGAGAATGCCGGGCTCGGAAAAGGCGTGACCGGCGCCTTCGACAAGATGAAACTCGGCCCGCGGCCAGGCTTTGTGCAGCGCCCAGGCATATCGTGCCGGACACGGCATGTCGTAGCGTCCATGCACGATAACGCCAGGAATATCGGCCAGCAAATGCGCGTCCCGCAGCAATTGCCCCTCTTCCAGCCAGCCGCCATGCACGAAGAAATGGTTTTCGATGCGCGCAAAGGCCAGCGCGAATTCGGCCTGCCCGAAACTCTGCCGCGCCTCCGGTTCGGGCAGCAGCGTGATTGTCTCGCCCTCCCAGGTGCTCCATGCCTTGGCGCAGCGCAGCTGCTCGGAGCTATTGGCGCCAACCAGCCGCTTGCGATAGGCGCCCATCAGATCGCCGCGCTCTTCCTCGGGTATAGGAGCGATGAACTGCTCCCACTTGTCGGGAAACATCTCGGAAACGCCGTACTGATAATACCAGTCAAGCTCCGCCTTGGTCAGCGTGTAGACCCCGCGCAGAATCAGTTCGCTGACCCGCTCCGGATGGGTCTCAGCATAGGCCAGAGCCAGCGTCGAACCCCATGAGCCGCCGAACACCAGCCACGTGTCGAAACCGGCCATCTCTCGCAGCCGCTCGATATCCGCAACCAGGTGCCAGGTGGTGTTGTTCTCGAGCGAGGCATGCGGTGTCGATTTTCCGCATCCGCGCTGGTCGAACAGGATGACATCGTAGCGGTCCGGATCAAACAGCCGCCGGTGCAGCGGCGAAAAGCCGCCCCCCGGCCCGCCATGCAGAAACACAGCCGGCTTGCCGCCGCGCCGGCCCACCCGTTCCCAATAGATGCTGTGGCCATCACCGCAGTCGAGATGTCCGTGATCGAAAGGCTCGATTTCCGGATAGAGCTGGCGCAATCCGCCCATGCCCACGCCGTTCACCCCGCCAGCGCCGCTACGCATCCCCGCACCCGACTTCGATTGCATGCTCGTCATCCACCCACATTACCCGCAAGGCCCACCCTCGACCCGGCGGCCGCCCGCCAATCGGCCCACACAGCGAATATACCATAGGTTTCATAACTTGACGTCCCAGCTTGTGGTCCGGGCGCCGCTCTCCGGATCCTTGCCGTCCTTGAGCCGAATGCCCCGTTCCGCCAGTGCATCGCGGATGCTGTCAGCCTCGGACCAGTTTTTTGCCGCCAGCAGTTCCAGCCGCCGCGCGATCGCGGCCTCCACTTCCTGGGCCAGAGCGGCATCGATCTCGGCCGCCGGGCGATCGAGTCCGAGCAGCGCCGCGCTCGCCAGAAAGCTTTGCCGCGCCGTCTCGTTCTCGTGCGCCTTGAGCGCCAGCGCATGCAAATGCTGGATCGCCGCCACGCTGTTCAGATCATCGCAAAGAGCATCCACCACCGCAGCATCGGGCGCCGCATCGCCGGCCGCGCCGCGTGGCCATTTCGCCAGAAGGTTTTCGGCCTCCTCGAGGCGCTTGACCGAGAAGTCGATCGGCTCGCGGTAATGCGTCATCAGCATGGCAAGGCGCAGGACCGGTCCCGGCCAACGCCGTCCGCCGAAGCGTTCGGTCTCCAGCAATTCGGCAATGGTGACGAAATTGCCGAGACTTTTCGACATCTTCTGGCCCTCGACCTGCAAAAAGCCATTGTGCATCCACAGATTGGCCATCACCGGGGTGCCGTGGGCGCAGCACGACTGCGCGATTTCATTTTCATGATGCGGGAAGATGAGATCGAGACCACCGCCATGGATATCGAAGGTCTCGCCCAGATGCGCCGCGCTCATCACCGAGCACTCGATATGCCATCCCGGCCGGCCGTGAATGGTCACCGCATCGCCGCTGTCCCGGAATGTCGCCTGCCAGCCCGGCTCGTCGGGGTGCGATTCCTTCCAGAGCACGAAATCGCCTGGATGCCGCTTGTGCGCCTCGACGGCAATGCGTGCGCCGGCCTGCTGATCCTCAAGCTTCCGGTTCGAGAGCCGGCCGTAATCCGCCATGGCCGTCACCGAGAACAGAACCTCGCGCCCCTCACGCCCGCTGGCGACATAGGCATGCCCGCCCTCGATCAGCTTCTGGATCATCGCCACCATGCCGTCGATATGGGCGGTGGCGCGCGGCTGTGCCGTCGGCTCCAGGCACCCGAGCGCCGCGACATCGCTGAAATATTGCGCCGCCGTCTTCTCCGTGACCCGCGCGATCGCCGCGTTCAAATCCAGATCCGGGAAGTCGCGGCGCGCCCGCGCATTGATCTTGTCATCGACATCGGTGATGTTGCGCACATAGGTCACATGCGACGCGCCGTAGACGTGGCGCAGCAGGCGAAACAACACGTCGAACACGATGGCCGGCCGCGCATTGCCGATATGCGCGTAGTCGTAAACCGTCGGGCCGCAGACATACAGGCGCACATTGCCCGCATCGATGGGTTCGAAGACCTTCTTGCTGCGGGTCAGCGTATCGTGGAATCTGAGTGCGGGCGAGGTCGGCATCTCGGTCAGCAGGTTCCTGGCTTCGGCCGCTGCTGGCCGGTTCGCTCATGGTGTCGGAAGGAAAGACGAAGGCGACCAGACCAGCAAGGCGCTAGCGGATGTGATGCCGGCGTATGAACCGGCAAGAGCATGGGGCAGCGACGTCGGATCGGCGTATCATGCCGCCCTTATGACCGCTCTCCCCGTAACGGTCAAGACAGGGCCGAAGCACCGCCGCGCCTGGGGTCCCGACCCTATGCACCACCTGAGAAAAACCGCAGATACAATGACAGGGCGAGCGCTGCCATGATCACCGCGATCAACACATCGAGCACCCGCCAGGCAGCCGGTCGCGCAAACAGCGGCTGCAGCAGCCGGGCGCCATAGCCGAGGGCGAAGAACCAGATGAAAGATGCCGCCATGGCGCCGATGGCAAAGGCAAGCCGCGCCGCGCCTTCGTGGCGGGCCGACAATCCACCCACAAGAAGCACCGTGTCGAGATAGACATGTGGATTAAGAAAGGTGAAGGCGAGACAGGTGGCGAGTGCCGCCTTCAGCGAGCCGCTTCCGCTTGTTGCGGCCCGCAGAGCCTGCGGATGAAAAGCCCGCCACAAGGCGAGCACCGCATAGACGGAAAGGAATACCGCGCCGCCCAGCGTCACGATCGCGATCAGCAGCGGCGAAGTGCTGATCAGCGTTCCGAGCCCGGCCACGCCAAGCGCGATCAGGGCGGCATCGGAGACCGCACAGACAAGGCAGAGCACGAAAACATGTTCCCGCAACAGGCCCTGCCGGAGAATGAAGGCGTTCTGCGCGCCGATGGCGACAATCAGCGAGCCGCCAAGCAGCAGACCCGACAAGGCCGGCAGGAAAAGGCTGGAAAGTGTCACAGGCTTACAACAGCTTCAACTGATCGGCCGTCGGGGCCGCGGCCGGTGTGGAACGCGTGCTGACCGTCTTGGCTGCAGTCGGCTCGGCCACCGGCGACTGCAGCTCCGCGCCCGTATTGGCCACCTTGTTGACCGCATCCGACACGCGCACCGCCTCGAAGAAGTCATCTGCGGCCGGTGTCAAAAGATCGGCGACATCGCGCGGTTCCTGCGTCTTGCAATCGAGCCAGCGCGCAAAATCCTGGGGCTCGATGACCACCGGCATGCGATCATGGATTGGCGCCAGGGTCTGATTGGCGGCCACCGTCAGGATGGCTCCCGTATCGATCTCGGACCCGTCTGGTGGCAGATAGGTCTCCATCAGGCCGGCGAAAGCGACAACGCCGCCGTGGCGCGGCCGGATCCAGAACGGTGTCGATTTCTCCTTGCTTCCCTTGGCGCCGCGCCGCCACTCGTAAAAGCCCGAGGCAGCGACGAGAACCCGGTGATGGCGCATCGCCGCGCGGAACGAGTTCTTGCCCGCCGCCGTCTCCGAGCGCGCATTGATCAACAGCGGAAACTCGCGCGGATCCTTGACCCAGGAGGGCAGCAGCCCCCAGCGCACCAGAACCGCCCGTCGCGCCGCGCGATTGTCCCCCGGCGCCCGCGCCACGTCGCCGGCAACAATCAGGATCGGCTGCGTCGGCGCAATGTTGTAGCGCGGCGGGAAGTCCTCGATCTCGTCGAGGCCGAAAAACTCCTGCACCTCCTCGGGAGACGCGGTCAGCGAAAAACGTCCGCACATTCTGGTTCTTCCTCCGCCTCGCCGTCATTCTGCGCGGCGAGCTGATGCCGCACGTCGCTGCGCCCTTCCCCTTGGCGCAGGCGCTCTTCCTTTTACCGCAAGAGCTTGCGCATTCAACGGGACCCGGGCTGCTGATCGCGCGAATCGAATGCGTGGCCGTGTCCATGCTGCCCCTTGCCTTCATGTCCGATGACCGGCGCGTCGTGGCATGCATGTACTGCGCATTCCAGTTCGAAGGTCGCATGCACGATGCCGAATTGTTCGGCAAGCCGCGCCTTGGCCGTGCTCTTGATGGCGTCCGCCGCGTGCCACTGCCCTTCAAAAATCACCAGATGCGCATCGACTGCCGCTTCATTTTCCTGCATTTGCCAAAGGTGCAGGTGATGCACACCGGAAATGCCATCAATGCCGCGCAGGTCTGCAAGCACCGCCTCAGCATCGATGTCTGGCGGACTGCCGAGCATCAGGATGCGGATCACGCCGCCGATTTCGGTGATCGCCTGCCACAGAATATAGCCGGCGATCAGCAGCGTTGCGATGGGATCGATCAGCCGCCAGTCATAAAGAAGGATAAGGCCACCTGCGACGATCACCGCGACCGAGCCAAGCGCATCGGCGACGTTGTGCAGGAAGGCGGCGCGTATGTTGACGCTGGATTTTGCCATCGTGAAGGTCAGGGCTGCCGTAACCAGGTCGACGACGAGCGCCACGACGGCAATGATCACCACAAGCCAACCATCGACCGGCTGCGGGTCGAAAAAGCGCATCACCGCCTCATAGGCCAGGTAAGCACCGATCAGGATCAGCGTCGTATAGTTGATGAGCGCCGCAACCACCTCGGCCCGTCCATATCCGAACGTCATCTGCGAATCGGCCGGCTTGCGGGCGATCTTGCGCGCCGCAAAGGCGATGATCAGCGAAATCGCATCGGAAAAATTGTGCAGCGCATCGGCAATCAGCGCCAGGCTGCCCGCCAAAAGCCCACCGACAACCTGCGCCACGGTCAGGCCGAGATTGACGAGGATCGCCCAAAGGACGCGGGCATCACCAGCGTCAGGATCGATGTGATTGTGATTGTGACCGTGTCCCGCCATGTTCGCACCCGCGTTGTGATTGTCTCGACAGGACCTATATTCTCGCTGCAAACTGCAGCGGCAAGAGGATCGGAAATGGTTTCGACAGACAAGGTCGCGGCGCACCGGCCGCGATGCACTCCGTATTGCCCGAAAGGCGCCCGGCGATGAGGGGTCCAAAGCGATGAGTGATATTTGTGTACCGACAAGCGTTGTCGGCTGCCGCGCCGTCTCGGCCGTGGTCCGGCGCGGCGCGCGCTATCTGTTGGTTCTGCGCGCCAATCCGCCGGCTCAGAACATGTATGCCTTTCCAGGGGGTCGCATCGAAGCCGGCGAAACCGCTGCCGAGGCCGCCTTGCGTGAACTGGAAGAAGAGACCGGCATCCGCGCCACCGACCCGCGTCCTGTCGCCACCTATGATCTGACCTCCGACAAGGCCCCGGAGGCTGGCCCCTATCTTCTCACGGTTTTTGCGGTGCGCGAGAGCGGCAATACCAAGCCGCGCCCGCTCGATGATGCCGCCGCGGTCGGCTGGTTCTCCATCGAGGAAGCGCGCCGCCTGCCAATGCCGGCCAGCATGGTGCACTGCCTCGAACAGATCGAAGCCGGTCGTAGCAAGGTCTGAGGCACAACCATGCCGGGGCCGTCGGTCGCCGCCCTGCCACCATTCACCGAGCTGTTCGGATTCTCGTTTCGTTGCGCCCGGATCTGGTTTATACCGCCAGACATGATCAAAATCCGACCGCCCGCGGCTTTTCGGCTGATGGTTGCCCTTCTCCTGCTGCTTGCTCCTGCGGCCACGCCCGCAGCCGCGCAGTCAGCGCCGCCCGGCGCGGCTCAGATCGATGATTCGGGCACCCCGCCCTACGAGAACAAGCTGTTGCGTCTGTCGGAAATCCTCGGTTCCCTGCAATATCTGCGCACCCTGTGCAACGACGCCGAGCGACCGATCTGGCGCGGCTTCATGGCCCGCCTGCTTGACCGCGAGGCCGGCGAGGAGGAGCAGCGCCGGGCGCAGCTGACAGCCGCCTATAATCGCGGCTTCAGAACCTTTGCATCGGTACACGCCAATTGCTCCCAGGCGGCGCGAATGGCCGAGAGCCGCTATCACCGGGAGGGCGAGACGTTGACGGCGGAGATCATCGCACGCTACGGAAATTGAGGATTTGTTAACTCCGAGACGGCGCTGACCGTGTTGAAACGGCACGGCCCGTGCTAGGTTGATTAACGAGATGATAAGAAACGGCGAGAGCGCATGACCTACAGTACCCAATTGCCGACCGAGGAACTTGACGACCTGATCGTCCAGGAAAAGATGCAGGTGGCACTGGAATATCAGAATGATGCCTGGGCCGACGGCGCTGCCGAAGGCATCGAGCCGGAAATCCTCGCCGACGCCGCCATGACCATGGCTTTGAGCGAAACGGTGCGTCTGCTTGGCGAAGAGCGCGCCGAGGAATTGATTTCGGCACTGCGCGAACGCATTCTGGCGGGAGAATTTTCGCCGAACCGGACGTTGCAATAGCGCCGGACACGGCGCGCATGTTTCAATCTGCCACCGCGCCGCCGGTGCATCATGAGGCAGGCCGTAGAAAAGAGAGCGGGCAGAAAGTTCGGACCGGACACATGAGTCGCAAGTCGATCCCAGACGGCGTCCTCCGCACGGCGGTCAGGCCGGCGCGGATCGGTGCCCTTCTGGCGGCTCTCGGCATCGCGGCTTTCCCATTTGCGCTGGCGATGGTCCCGCCGGCGGCGGCATTGAGCGAGTTGCAATCGCCGACCACAGGTCAGACCGTTCCGATCGATGCGCTGCCATCCGGACCGGAGCCATCGCCCACCGAACAGACGACACCGCCGCCCGACAGGGCAATTGAACGATTGCCCCTGCCGCCGCTGGAAGGCGAACAGGTGGGACCTGATGGCGGCTTGCCGGACCCGGCGCCGCCGATCCGTCGTCGCCCCGAACATCGCGAGCGCGCGCCGACGCCGCCGGTGACTGAACCGGCTGCGCCACAGCAACCGGCCAGCGAGGTGTTCCACGATCTTGAGAATCTGCCGCCCCCCGTGGCGCGCATGCGCGAATTGATTCGCACCGCCGCGCTTGGTGGCGAGCCGCAAGCCTTGCGTGCGCTGCTGGGGCGCGGTCCGACCGCCACACAGATCAGCATCGGCGATATCGCTGAGGATCCGGTCGAATATCTCCAGTCGATCTCGGGCGATGGCGAAGGGCTGGAGATCCTCGCCATCATTCTCGACATTCTCGATGCCGGCTATGTGCGTCTGGGCGCCGGTACCGCCGAGGAAATCTATGTCTGGCCCTATTTCGTGATCAGCGATCTCGACACGTTGAGCAACGCGCAGAAGGTCGAGATCCTGCGCATCGTCACAGCCGGTGATCTCGAGGATATGAAGAATTTCGGCGCCTATAATTTCTTCCGTCTCGGCATTACGCCCGACGGGCAATGGCAGTCTTTCCTCGCCGGCGACTGACACGAATTGATCCGGACCCGGATCCCCTGAGAAAGCAGTGGCTCGCAGCAAAGCCGGAAAATGCCGTAAACTCGTCTTGCGGCAACCGCGGCGTTCCCTTGCCTGCTGACCGTTTAGCGCCTAGTTAGGCCTTTTCCGGATCAAGGACACAGAGCGTGCCGACGGTTCAGTTGCCAGATAGAACCCTGATCGAAATCGCCGGCGACGAGGCCAGCGACTTCCTCGAGCGGCTGGTCACCAGCAATGTGGTGGCCATGCCCGCAGATGTGGCCTGGCCATCCGCCCTCCTGACCCCGCAGGGCAAGATCCTGTTCGATTTTCTGATCACCAGGCACGAGGATCGCTTCCTTGTCGATATCTCCGGCGCGCTGGCGACGGACTTCATGCGCCGCATGATGATGTACCGCCTGCGCGCTGCCGTCGAGATCACCGAGCGTCCGGAGCGGCCGATCGAAGCGCGGTGGGGCGACGCCGTCAAACCAGGTGATTTTCCGGATGCGCGCTTTCGCGCCACCGGCGCCGAACTGCCCGTGGCGCGTCATTACGGCACATCAGCGCAAGCGGAAGACGCCGCAGGCGAGCACGCCGACATCAGCGCCTGGAACAGGCTGCGCATCCACAATGCGGTGGCTGAATCGGGCGCTGACTTCGCCCTGTCCGACGCGTTCCCGCATGACGTTTTGATGGATCTCAATGGCGGCATCGATTTCCGCAAGGGGTGCTTTGTCGGCCAGGAGGTCGTCTCGCGCATGAAGCACCGCAACACCGCACGGCGGCGACTGGCCATTGTTTCGGGCGCGGCCGACCTGCCGGGCACCGGCACGCCCATCATGGCGGCCGGCAAACCGATCGGTGCCCTCGGCACCGTGGCCGGCGATGCCGCACTGGCGATCATCCGTGTTGATCGCGCCGGCAGCGCCCTCGCCGCTGGCGCGCCGATCACCGTCGACAATACTGAAATCACGCTGGCGCTGCCGGCATGGACGGCCTTGACGTTTCCGGCGCCGTCCGCTGCTGACGAAAGCGATCAGACCGGCGGCGGCGAGCGTTGAGCGATGGCTCGATCGGCTCAGCCCCGCGCCTGGCAGCGCATGCTTTCAGGCCGCCGGCTGGATCTGCTCGACCCGGTGCCGATCGACATCGAAATCACCGACATCGCGCACGGCCTGGCCCGCGTCGCCCGCTGGAACGGTCAGACCCACGGTGATCATGCTCTCTCGGTCGCCCAGCACAGCCTCATGGTCGAGGCGATCTGTGCCCGGCTGGGGCAGCGCTATGACAATGATCTCGCCCTGCTCACCCTGCTGCATGATGCGCCCGAATATGTCATTGGCGATATGATTTCACCGTTCAAGTCCATTGTCGGCGGCGGCTACAAGGCAGTTGAAGCGCGCCTGAGCGCAGCCATTCACCTGCGCTTCGGACTGCCGGCGGAGACCCCGGCTACGTCGAAAACGCGGATCAAGCGCGCCGATCGCATCGCCGCCTATTTCGAGGCCACCACGCTGGCCGGATTTACCGTCAGCGAGGCGCGCGCTTTCTTCGGCCAGCCGCGCGGTGTCACATCCGACATGCTTGAACTCGACCCCTGGCCGGCCCGCGAAGCCGAAGCCCGCTTTCTCGACCGCTTCAAGGCCATCGAATCGGCACGCCGGCCGGTCTCGGGAGAACGGTGATGGCGAGCATTTTCGTGTGCCGGCTTGATCAGATCGCCGAAACGGCGGCGCGCCATACCATCAGCGAGATGATCAGCCTTGTCGCCGCTGCACAGGCCTTTCACCGACCGGGCGTCATTCGCGCTGACCGCCATCTCAATCTCGCGCTCAATGATATTGTCGATGATCGCCCCGGCTTTGTCGCCCCCGCCGAGGCGCATGTCGAACAGATCATCGCCTTCGCTCGCGGCTGGGATCGCAGCGCGCCGCTGCTTGTACACTGCTGGCTCGGTATTTCCCGATCCCCGGCCGCCGCCCTGATCGCCGCCCTCGCTGCGGTCCCCGACCAGGACGACGACGCTCTGGTGCAACGCCTGCGCGCCGCCTCCCCTGAGGCCACGCCCAATGGCCGGCTGATCGCGCTGGCAGACGCGCTGCTTGAACGCAATGGCAGGCTGGTCCGCGCCGTCGAGCGCATCGGTCGTGGTGCCGAGGCACGTCACGGCAACGTCTTCCAGCTGATCGTCGACCCGCGAGAGGCCGTCGCTGATGACTGAGACCTTTGCCACATCGGTCCACATCGCGCTGAACGCGGCGATCGTTGCGGTCAGCGCCAATACGCCCTTCATCCTGTGTATTTCGGCACCGGCGGCGCAGGCCAGATCACCTCACGGGGCCAGTGCCGCCCGAACCGCCAACACGCTGCCCTTCGGCGCCTTCGACCCCGCGCGCCATCGCACCTTCGAGACCGGGTTGCGCGAAAGCGTTGAAAGTCGCACCGCGTTGAAACTCGGCTATATCGAGCAACTCTACACATTTGGCGATCGCGGCCGTCACCGTGTCGAAGACGATGTGCGCACCCATCCGGTCTCAGTCGGCTATCTCGCTCTTACCCGCATTGATGACCAGCCGAACGAAGTGCTCAACCGCGCCGGCGCCCGCTGGCGCAACTGGTACGACCTGTTCCCCTGGGAAGACTGGCGCGCCGGCCGGCCCGACTGTCTGGACGCCGCCATTCTGCCGCGCCTGTTGCGCTGGGCCCGCGAGACCGATCCCGCCGCCCGGCACGCGCCGCGTCAATCGCGCCTGCGCATGGCCTTTGGCATCGACGATTTTCCCTGGGACGAGGAACGCGTCCTCGATCGCTACGAATTGCTCTATGAGGCGGGCCTCGTCGAGGAGAGCGTTGCCGATGGGCGGTTTGATGAGACCGGCCTGGCGCAGCCGCTCGGTTCCGCAATGCGCTTCGACCACCGCCGCATTGCCGCCACCGCGATGCAGCGCCTGCGTGCCAAGATCAAGTACCGGCCGGTCATCTTCGAGCTGATGCCGCCGCAATTCACCCTGACCGAGCTGCAGACCACCGTCGAGGCCATTTCGGGACGGCATCTGCACAAGCAGAATTTCCGTCGTCTGGTCGAGGGGGCTGCGCTTGTCGAGCCGACCGGCAGCACGGCGGCAAAGACGGGCGGCCGGCCGGCAGCCCTGTATCGCTTCCGCTCGCGCATTCTCGAGGAGCGCCCGGCCCCCGGCCTGCGTCTCGGCCGGCCCGGCGCCTGAATCAAGAGATCAAGGCAAGGCTCCAGGCTTTTGATCCGGCTAGGAAATCGCGATATCGAGCCCGATATCCAGCGTCGGTGCCGCCATGGTGATTTTCGATGTCGAGATGAAATCGACACCGGTCTCGGCGATCGCATGCACCGTCGACAGATCGACATTGCCGGACGCTTCAAGCACCAGCCGGCCCGCATTCATCTTCACGGCCTCGGCAAGCAGGTCCGCACCCATATTGTCGAGCAGCACCACATCGGCGCCGCCATGCGCCAGAACCTCGGCAAACTGTTCGAGCGTATCGACCTCGATCTCGATCTTCACCAGATGCCCGGCAAAGGCCCGCGCCGCGTTCAGGCTGGCTGCAATGCCGCCGCAGACCGCGATGTGATTGTCCTTGATCAGGATGGCGTCATCGAGCCCGTAGCGGTGCGATGAGCCGCCGCCGCAGCGCACCGCGAATTTCTCCACTGCCCGCAAGCCAGGCAAGGTCTTGCGCGTGCAGGTGATGCGTGCCGGTGTGTCGGCGATCAGCGCTGCGAAGCGGGCCGTATGGCTGGCAATCCCGGACAGGTGCATGAGGAAATTGAGCGCCACCCGCTCTGCAGCCAGCACGCCCCGTGCCGGCCCCTCGACAGAGGCGATGCGATGCCCCGGTTCGACCGGATCTCCGTCAAACACGTGCGCCTCAAAGCGGATCGTCGGGTCGATCAGCCGGAAAGCCGTCGCGGCCAGCGTCATGCCGCAGACGACGCCAGCCTCCCGCACCGCGACGCTGCAGCGCGCCGTCTTGTCCGGGCCGATCGTCGCCTGACTGGTGATGTCGCCGGCCCGCCCCAGATCCTCCTCGAGCGCCGCCCGGACCTGGGCTTCGACCATCAGGGCCGGCAGTTCGGGAAGATGCGCTTTGTCTGTCGTCATGCTTCGCTCTTCTCGCAAAGTTCAGCCACGATCGTGTCGACCTCGGCAAGGGTTAGAAATGTGCGCTGCTTCCAGCTCGGTGACGGCTCGGGAAAATCAGCGCGATAATGGCCGCCGCGGCTTTCCTGGCGGCGCCAGGCGGCCACGGCGATCAGCTTGGCAGTGGCCACGATATTGCAAAAACGCACCCGCTTGTTGCTCTGCTCCAGGCGGGCAATGGCGCGGATCGCCGTCTCCAGCCCGGCCCGGTCGCGAAGCACGCCGACATGCGTGCTCATGATGCCGCGCAGATGCTTGAGCTCGGCACTGTCTTCCACCGTCACCAGCTCATCGGATTCGCCCACCGCGCCGCCCCAGTCGGTCAGTTGCGGCATCGGCAGCATGCCCTGGATATCCTCGGCGATCCGCCCGGCAAACACCACTGCTTCGAGCAGCGAGTTGGAGGCCAGGCGATTGGCCCCGTGCACGCCCGTCGATGTCACTTCGCCGGCGGCCCAGAGCCCGTCAAGCGTCGTCCGGCCCTCGGCATCGGTCAGGATGCCGCCCATGTGATAATGCACCGCCGGAATGACCGGGATGGGCTGCGTGACGGGATCGATTCCCGCAGAGATGCAGGACTCGTACACGGTCGGAAACATCTCGGGAAAATGCGCGCCGACCGCCTTGCGGCAATCGAGAAACGCTCCGCGTCCGGCTTGCACTTCGGCGAAAATACCGCGCGCCACAATATCGCGCGGCGCCAGCTCGCCATCAGCATGGATGTCCGACATGAAGCGATGACCCGCCGAATTTATCAGTTGCGCACCATCGCCGCGCAATGCCTCGGTGGCGAGCGGTGCCGGATCGCGCCCGATATCGATTGCCGTCGGATGAAACTGCACGAATTCGGGATCGGCGATGACCGCTCCGGCCCGCGCTGCCATCCCGGTTCCCGCGCCGCGCGCCTCGGACGGATTGGTGGTGACCGCATACAGATGGCCGATGCCGCCCGAGCACATGACCACGGCCCGCGCCGGAAACGACACCCGCTTCTTTGACAGGCCGGCATCGGGGCGCGCCACGACGCCCGAAACATAGCGCCCGGCGGTCTGCAGTTCCTCGACGACATATCCTTCCATGACCCGGATCGACGGCGTATCGCGCACTGCCGTCACCAGCGCATCCATGATCGCCTTGCCGGCCATGTCACCTTTGACGCGAACGATCCGGCGCTCCGAATGCGCCGCTTCGCGCGACAGCGCCAGGCGTCCTTCCAGATCGCGGTCGAAGGGCACGCCATAGGCGAGCAGATCGAGCACCCGCGCCGGCCCCTCCGCCACCATCATTGCCGCGATTTTTTCGTCGACGATACCCGCCCCGGCAGCCACCGTGTCGGCCAGATGCCTGGCCGGCGTGTCGCCCTCGCTCATCGCCGCGGCAATCCCGCCCTGCGCCCAGGCCGAAGAGGCGCCAAACCCAATCGGGGCGGATGCCAGCACGGTCACCGGCCGGGGTGCAAGCTTCAACGCGCAGAACAACCCGGCGAGACCCCCACCGACGATGACCACATCATCGATGCCCGCCCATGAGACCGGCGGATGCACATCCAGAACATCGCTCGCTGCCATCCGCTCCCCCACTCCCGGGTCGAATCTTTCGGCGCCAACACCCGCCGGCGTGCCATCAATTCTTGAGGTTGATCATCCGCTCGACGGCAAGACGCGCCCGATCGGCGATCATCGGATCGATGGTCACCTCTTCGCTCATCGTCAACAGGCTGTCGAGGATCTTCGGCAGGGTGATGCGCTTCATGTGCGGGCAGAGATTGCACGGTTTGACGAACTCGACCCCTTCGACCTCGCTTTCGATATTCGACGCCATCGAGCACTCGGTCACCAGAAGGACGCGCGAGGGCCGCTGATCCTTGACGTAGTTGATCATGCCCGATGTCGAGCCGGCATAGTCGCACACCGCGATCACATCTGGATGACATTCGGGATGGCCGATGATCTCGATGCTTGGATCGGCCTCCTTGTAGGCCAGCAGTTCCTCGGCCGTGAAGCGCTCATGCACCTCGCAATGCCCTTTCCATGTGAGGATCTTCTTGTCTGTCTGCTTGGCGACATTCAGCGCCAGGAATTCATCGGGAATGCACAGCACCGTGTCCGAATCAAAGCTCTCGACGACCGCCACCGCATTTGACGAGGTGCAGCAGATATCGGTCTCCGCTTTCACATCGGCCGACGTGTTGACATAGGTCACCACCGGCACGCCCGGATACCGCTCCTTGAGCAGCCGCACATCTGCTCCGGTGATCGATTCCGACAGCGAACACCCGGCCCGCATATCCGGAATCAGAACGGTCTTGTCAGGATTGAGCAGCTTCGAGGTCTCGGCCATGAAGTGCACGCCGCACTGCACGATGATCTCCGAATCAACCAAAGTCGCCTCGCGTGCCAACTGCAGCGAATCGCCGACAATATCGGCCACGCAGTGGAAGATCTCCGGCGTCTGGTAATTATGCGCGAGGATCACCGCCCCGCGCTCTTTCTTCAGGCGGTTGATCGCGTGCACATAGGGCGCATAGACCGGCCATTCGAACTCGGGAATGTGGGAGCGGACCCGCTCGTAAAGATGCGCGGTCTCGCGCGCCACCTGCGGCGTATAGCTCAGGTCGGGGCGGGCGAGAACGCCAAAGCGCTGCGCAGCCGATGCCGGTGCGCCGGTGTCTGCAGCGGGTGTGACCCTGTGTTCCATCAACGCCATGCCGCCCCTCCTGTCTGTCTGGCTCTCACCCATTTTGCTCAAACTGAGCATAATGGGTGGCAAAAGAAACCGGCCAGTGCCGGTGCGGCAATGAGATAGGCATTTTCACGGGCGATTTCAAGTGGGGTGAGGCCCCGCGGCCTCGTCTGTCGCCGAACCGGCCTGGCCCTCGATCTGTCTCCGGCGCGGAATGCGCTTCAATCGGCAGCGATGCCGCCGGACTTGTCCGGCTGTCCGCCGCTTCGCCCCGGGCCCCGCCCCTGTCGCAGGAGGATCTTCTGGTAGAAGCGGCCGATCGCCAGGAGCGCCAGTCCGAGACCGATGAATGACAGGGCCCGCAGCGCGCCATCCAGCGCCGCCATGTCGAACAAGAACACCTTGAGCACCGTGATCAGCAGAATCACCCCGGAGGCGATACGCAACGGCAAGGACCGCCTGATCAGACCGGCGCTCAGCAGCACCGCACCGAGCGCCAGCCAGACCAGGGAGTAAGTCCACAATTCCGCGTCGCTGGAGCCGCCAAGCAAGCTCATCCTCTCCCCGACAAAGCCGTGCCGCACCATCAGCGTCGCATAAAGAAAGATGAGCAGCCCCGCGGCAGATCCATACCCGATGCGGTACCACCACGGGCGCACGCCCCGCGACGCCAGAGCAACGCCCCCTGCCAGCAGGCCAGTAACCAGATAGGCCGGCAGCAAAAGGTTGAACACGGCGCCCTCGCCGACCGGGGCGCCGGTCAGCACCGGGTTGTAGCGGAAGGCCAGACCGCCGATCAGCATGACAAAACCAAGCCCGCCGGCGATCAGCGCCGCCCGGTCATATACCGCGGCGCCGCTGCGCATCGCGGTGAACTGCAAGCCGAGCGCGAAACCCAGGGCGGCGATCGACTGCACCGCCATGTCGGCAAGCCCGAACGGCGCGAAAAGCACATTGCCGTCAGCTATGAAATGCCGCAGTTGCAACGCCACGAACAGCGCCAGGAAGGCGAGCCCGATGGCCGTCTCGCCCGATGCCCAGCGCCGCAGCCGGAGACTTGTTGCGCCCCGGCGAAAGACTTCACCGGCCCACAGGATCATCAGCGACGGCAGTCCGGCAATCAGCAGCAGCCAGTTGAAGAACGGCAATGCGCCGATCGCTTCCGCTTCGAATGGCGCATTGAAATAGATGCCGGAAAAGGACAGCGCTGCGAGCACGACGGCGACCATCGGCATGGCTGGGAAGGGACGCCATTTATAGATCCAGGCCACACCGGCGCTGGTCACCGCCATCGCCAGCGGCAACCAGTATCGGCTCAGCGCAAAGCCGAGCGCCAGCGACAGAAGTGCAACGGCGGCGATAGCAAGGGCGGCCGGCGCCGGCGCCCTGTAGTCGCGCGGTGCTTGCCGCAGAAACGCTTCCGCAAGCAGCACCGCAGCGGCGGCCAGGATCAGTCCGCCCGCAGCCAGCGGTGTGCCGATCTCCAGATCGGTGCCGCGCAGATAAGCACCGCTCAGCCCGAGAACGGCAATCAGGGCTGCAGCGATGGCAAGCTGCCCTGCTCGCCGCGGAGCCAGACGCACCACGCTCCAGGCCAGGGCCACAGCCGCAATCAGCAAGGGCACCAGACCCGACGCCAGCCATGCGAGATAGCCAGAGATGTCGGCGCTTCGCTCGCCCGCCAGCGCATCGCCGCCGAGCGCCGGCGAGATCGCCGGATACACCGGCAGCGAAAGCGCCAGTCCGAGCACCGGCAACCCGATCAGCGGCGCAGCGCGACACAGCGTCGGATAGAGCCGGCCCAGCGCCAGGAGGAGCGCACCGAAACCGAGCGCCAGCACCATGGCCAGTTGCGGCGATGCCGTATCGAACGAAACGGTGGCGATCACGGTGAGAATGGCAAATGCGGCAAAAGCCGGCCGGTCCTGGCGCAGCGTCTCCGTCTCCTCCACCTGCCAGGAGGGTGCTCCGCCGAACCCGAGCGCGTAGAGAACACCGAGTCCGATGAGCAGCAGGACCACGGGAGTCATCGGCGCGCTGCCGATCGTGGCAAAAAAGACAAGCACCAACCAGACCAGCGAACCCACCACACCGCCGTGAAGCAGCCAGCGCCACTGCCGGATCCGCGCCGTGGCCGTCACCGCCGCCGTCACGCCCAGCACGTGGATCAACGAATAGGGCAGATTCGGATCGATGGCATCGAGAACAATCGGTGCGCCATATCCGCCCAGCAAGCCGATGGCTGCCAGCTTCGGACCATGCAGCGAAGCAAGAACAAGACAGAGGATTGCAATGGCCAGCATGCACAGCGTCGCCGGCCCGGGAGCGATGAAACCGTAGATGGCCTGCGCCGCATACAGCGTTCCGAACGCCGCGATCGCACCGGCGCCGGTCAGCGCGCCGGGAATGTCGGCGCTGAAAAATGGCGGCAGGGATGCGCGCCGGTCCCGCCGCCTTAGCCCTTCGCCGCCGGCAAGCAATGCTGCGCTGAGCAGCACGCCGGCGACGATGCGTGCTTGCGGTCCGAGCAGCCCAGCCTCGATGGTGTAGCGAACCAGGAACAGCGCACCCAGCGCCACTGCCACGCCGCCAAGCAGCACGGTCCAGCGCCCGCCGATCAGTTCCTCCAGATCAACGCGCCGCAGATCGTCCCACCGGCGGCTAACGGCGCTTGCAAGCGCCGGCCTGTCAGCCGGTCGGGGCGCGTGCGCCGATATATTTCCGCCCGCCGGCAGCGGCGGTGGTTCGCTCGCTCCGGTTTGCGTTGCCACGATGTCCGGGTCCGGCGGCGACGCTTCGGTGGCTGCCGGATCAGGAGCGGGGAGCCGGGCGTTTAACTCGCTGACTGCGCGCTCCAGGCGTCCGATCCGCTGCCACGACACAAGCGCCAGCCCGCAGAAGGACACGCCGAGGAGCAGCAAGAGGACATACAGGATCATCACATTCCGCCGAAACTGTCGTCCGGGACGAAGACTGCCGGACGCGTCTTGCACATTTGCGCGCTTGCGCCGCCGCACGCAACCGCGCGGCGGCGAGAAACGCATCCATCAACGCGATTGAACTTTCAATGCAACAATTCGACTTGAGTTTGCCATGGCAAATCCTAAAGTGACGCCGCTTTCCGCCATTCAGGAGCCGACAATGTCCACCGCCGCCCCCACCACGCCCGTTGCCCCGCAGGCGGGCCCATCGGCATTGCCCTGGCTGATCATCATCGCCGGCAGCCTCGTCGCGCTGCTGACCTTCGGGCCGCGTTCGGCAATGGGCTTCTTTCAGCTGCCGATGCTCGCCGAAAAGGGCTGGGACCGCACCACTTTCGGCCTGGCGATGGCCATCCAGAATCTCGCCTGGGGCTTCGGTCAGCCGCTGTTCGGGGCACTTGCCGACAAATACGGCACCGGCCGGGTGATCGCGCTGTCCGGGCTGATGTATGCCGCGGGACTGATTCTCATGGCTTTTTCGCCATCGGTCATGTGGTTGCATATCGGTGGCGGCATGCTGGTCGGCCTCGGTGTCGCCGCCGGCTCCTTCGGCATCATTCTTGCCGCTTTCGCCCGCAATGTCGCGCCTGAGCAGCGCTCGCTGGCTTTCGGCATCGGCACCGCCGCCGGCTCCGCCGGAATGTTCGTCTTCGCACCGCTCGGCCAGGGGCTCATCGAGACCTTTGGCTGGTCGGAAGCCCTGCTGTGGATGGCGGCTCTGATGATGCTGTTGCCGTTTCTGGCCATCCCGCTGCGCGGCAATGCCGCCTCGGGCCGCCAGTCGCGCGACGAAGTGGCCCAGAGCGCCGCTGCTGCCCTGCGCGAGGCGGTCGGCCACAAGAGCTACCTGTTGCTGGTCTCGGGATTCTTCGTCTGCGGCTTCCAGGTTGCGTTCATCACCGCGCATTTTCCCGCCTATCTCGGCGATATCGGCATCGATGCCTCCTATGCGGTGATCGCCCTGGCGTTGATCGGCTTCTTCAACATCATCGGCTCCCTGGCCTCCGGCTTTATCGGCCAGCGCGTTTCCAAGCCCTACTTCCTGGCCGTCATCTATCTCGCCCGTTCGGCGCTGGTCACCGCGTTCCTGCTGCTGCCGCAGACCGGGCTGTCGGTGACCGTCTTTGCCATCCTGATGGGTCTTTTATGGCTATCGACCGTGCCCCCGACCAATGCGCTGGTGGCCATCATGTTCGGCACCCGCCACCTCGGCATGCTCGGCGGTCTTGTTTTTCTCAACCACCAGATCGGCTCGTTCCTCGGCGTCTGGCTCGGCGGCTATCTGTATGACCGCTTCGGCTCCTATGACCCGGTCTGGTGGCTCGGCGTCGCTCTCGGGCTGTTCGCCGCGCTTGTGCACTGGCCGATTCGCGAAGCGCCGATCGAGCGGGATGCCCCTGCCTTACCCGCCGGGTGACGCGGCCTGTGCTCTCGTGCCACCGGGAGCCGGGAACGGCGCTGCAGACAACAAAAAACCCCGCTTGTCAGCGGGGTTTCTGCAAGGAGGTGGCACCTCCTGAAATCTGTCAGATCCCGATCAGAGACCAAGGCCCTCGAAGCGCTTCTTGAACTTCGAAAGGCGACCGCCACGGTCCATCAGCTGCTGGTTGCCACCAGTCCAGGCCGGGTGCGAGGTCGGATCGATTTCAAGATTCATGGTGTCGCCTTCGGCGCCCCATGTCGAACGCGTCTGGTATTCGGTGCCGTCGGTCATGACCACCTTGATCATGTGATAATCCGGATGAATGTCGTTCTTCATCGCCTTGTCCTGACATTGTCTCTCGGCCAGATCCGGCATCGGATGTGGGAAATGGGCCGGTTGCTTGTGTGGAGCGGCACAGGAGAAGGGCCGCAGCTTCCAAATTCGATGGCGAGCCTATACATGATGGACTGCCGTGATACAAGGCCCGCGATCGGCGAATTTGCCTCGCCATTGCCGCGACAGGAGACCCCGTGAGTAAGATGCAGCCCGGCCGTGCCTCCGGCGGCGTGTTCCGCCGCCAGTCCCCCGCTTCCGCCACACCGGCCGCTGCCACTCCGAATCCGGACGCCGCGGACGCGCGCGCACCGCGTTCAGTGCGGCCGCTGGCCCGGCTGTTCCCCTATATTCGCCGCTATCCGCATCTGGTCGCCGGGGCCGTGGTGTTCCTGGCGCTTGCCGCCCTGACCACGCTGACATTGCCCATCGCCGTGCGCCGCATGATCGACCATGGCTTTTCCGCCAGCGATGCCGGCTTCATCAACACCTATTTCACGATGTTGCTGGTCATCGCCGCCGTGCTGGCGCTCGCTTCCGCCTGCCGCTACTATTTCGTCATCACGCTTGGCGAGCGCGTCGTGGCCGATATCCGCCGCGATGTCTTTGCGCATGTCACCGCCCTTTCCGCTGCCTTCTACGACGTCAATCGCTCCGGCGAGATCGTCTCGCGGCTGACCGCTGACACCACGCAGATCAAGTCGACGGTCGGCGCCACCGCTTCGGTCGCCCTGCGCAACATCATCCTGTGCGCCGGCGCCATCGTCATGATGTTCATCACATCGCCGCGCCTGTCGGCGCTGGCGCTTGCCGCCATTCCGCTGATCGTCTTCCCGATCGTCGGCTTCGGCCGCCGTGTCCGGCGCCGCTCGCGCATCGCTCAGGACACCCTGGCCGATGCCATGACGCTCGCCGGCGAGGCGATCGGCGCCACCCGCACCTTGCAGGCCTTCAACGCCGAGGACGAGGCGCGAAGACGCTTTGCCGGCGCCGTCGACGCCGCCTTTGCCGCCGCCCGCAGCGCCATCAGGGCGCGCTCCATTCTCACCGGATTTGCCATCGCCATCGCTTTCGGCTCCGTGGTTGGCGTCTTGTGGTATGGCGCGCAGTCCGTGCTGGCGGGTGAACTGACCCCCGGCCGCCTTGGTCAGTTTCTGCTTTATTCCCTGTTCGCCGCCGGCGCACTCGGCTCCCTCTCCGAGGTCTGGGGCGAAGTCTCGCAAGCCGCCGGCGCTGCGGAACGCCTCGGCGAACTGCTCGACGAACACCCGGCCATCACCGCCCCGGCTGATCCGCAACAGATGCCTGAGCCGGCCCGCGGCGAGGTCGAATTCGACAATGTCGGTTTTGCCTATCCGGCGCGCCCTGACCTGCCCACCCTCGACGGGATCAGCTTCACCGTCGCCCCCGGCGAAACCGTCGCCATCGTCGGCGCCTCCGGGGCCGGCAAGAGCACGGTCTTTTCCCTGCTGTTGCGCTATTACGACGTCGCCACCGGCAGTGTGAAGATCGATGGTGTCGATCTGCGCCGCGCCGACCCGAAGCCGCTGCGCGACCGCATCGCGCTTGTGCCGCAGGATGTGACAATTTTCGCCAGCACCGTTGCCGAGAACATCGCCATCGGCCAGGACGGAGCCGACAGGGCAGCGATAATAGCGGCCGCGCGCGCCGCGCAGGCGCATGACTTCATTCAGAATCTGCAGAATGGTTACGACACGCCGCTTGGGGAACGCGGCATCACGCTGTCGGGCGGACAGCGCCAGCGGATCGCCATTGCCCGCGCCATCCTGCGCGACGCACCGGTGCTGCTGCTCGATGAAGCCACCTCGGCGCTCGATGCCGAAAGCGAGAAACTCGTGCAGGTGGCTCTCGAGGAGTTGATGCAGAACCGCACCACGCTTGTCATTGCGCACCGTCTCGCCACGGTGCTGAAGGCCGACCGCATCCTCGTCATGGACAAGGGCCGTATCGTTGAACAGGGCACCCACGAAACATTGGTCGCCCGCAACGGTCTGTACGCCCGCCTCGCCCGCCTGCAATTCGAAAGTGGCGCCGAGGCGATCGCCGCCGCCAAATAGCTGCGGGGCAATTTACCGTTCGGTCAATTTCAGCTCGATGCGCCGGTTGGTCGCCCGCGCCTCGGGTGCATCGCCCTCGGCGATCGGCTGGAATTCACCGAAGCCCGCAGCCACCAGCCGGCGCGCCGGCACGCCTTGTGAAATCAGGAACTTGACCACCGATGTGGCGCGCGCCGACGACAATTCCCAGTTGTCGGCGTACTGCCCGGTACCCGACAGCGGCACATTGTCCGTGTGCCCGTCCACCCGCAGCACCCAGTTGATCTCCTCGGGAATCTCCTCGGCCAGTTCGAGGATCGCCTCGGCAAGCTGCGCCATGGCCGCCTGCCCCTGCGGGTTCAGATCGGCCCCCCCCGAGGGAAACAGCACTTCCGACTGGAACACGAACCGGTCGCCGACCACCCGCACATCCTCGCGCCCGGCAAGAATTTCACGCAGCCGTCCGAAAAAGTCCGAGCGGTAGCGGTTTAGCTCCTGCACCCGCTGCGCCAGCGCCACGTTCAGCCGCTTGCCGAGATCGGCAATTTTTGTCTGCGAGGCTGCATCTTTCGCCTCGGATGCTTCCAGCGCATCCTCCAGTGCCGCCAGCTGGCTGCGCAGCGCGGCGATCTGCTGATTGAGCAATTCGACCTGGCTCAGAGCCCGTTGCGAAACCTGCCTCTCTTCATCGAGCGAGGCGCTCAGACGTCCGATTTTCTGCTCCGCGGCCGATACGGCGCCGCTCCCCGAATCCAGCAATTGCTGCAGCCGGCTGCGTTCGCTCTCGGCCGCTGAGAGCGACGCCTGGACATTGGCAAGCGCATCCTCGAGATCCTGGCTGGATGAGCGCTCCAGCGCCAGCAGCTCGGTCAGCTCGGCGATCTGGCTGTTAAGCCGGTTGAGCACCTGATCCTGCCCGGATATTTCCCGGCTGAGGAAGAACTGCGCCAGCACGAACACGACGAGCAGGAACATGATCGCCAGCAACAGGGTTGCCAGCGCATCGACAAAACCCGGCCAGTAGTCGATACCCCGCTCACGGCGGCGGTTGCGCGCTAGCGCCATCGGCTAGTCCCTCTCAACCTTGTCGGCCAGCCGATCGAGCGTCTCGCGCATTTTCACGGATTCCTGCTGCTGTGCCTCGATCCAGTCGCGCAACATCTGCTGTTCGCTGCGCATGTTCTTGACCAGACCCTGGATTCCTTCCGCCAGGCTGGCCATTGCCGCAGTCGTGCGCCGGCTCGACCCGCCCTCCTGCGCCAGTTCCTGAACCCGTTCGGACAATTGTTTGATATCGTTGCCCTTGCCGTCTCCGGTCACCGGCACCGGCCCATCGAAATCCAGATCGGTCAGGCTCGACAGCCAGTTCTCGAGTTCCGTGTAGAACCGGTTCTGGGCCCGTCCGGCCTGCAAATCGAGAAAGCCGAGGATGAGCGATGCGGACAGACCGAACAGCGACGAGGAAAACGCCGTACCCATGCCGCCGAGCGGCGCTGAAAGGCCGCTCTTGAGGGTCTGCAGAACGTCGCTGGTGCCGCCGCTGCCGGGATCGAGGGACTGGATCACCTGATTGATCGAGCCGATCGTGCCGAGCAGACCCCAGAACGTGCCGAGAAGGCCGAGAAACACCAGAAGCCCGATGAGATAGCGCGAGATGTCGCGTGATTCGTCGAGCCGCGTCGCGATCGAATCGAGAATGGAACGCAGCGATGTCGGCGACAGCGCCATTTCCTGCCGGCGTCCCATCAGGGCCCGCATCGGTGCCAGAAGCACCGGCTCGCGACCGACCTTGTCGGCACTGCCGGCCGCACGGAACGAGTTCACCCACCGCACCTCGGGCCGCAATCGCAGAACGTGGATGAAGACGAGAAAGACGCCGACCGCCAGAACGCCGAGGATCAGGCCATTCAGGCCGGGATTGGACATGAAGGCCGTCTGGACCTGGCGATACAGGATGGCAGCAACGAAACCGGTGAGGATCAGAAAGATCACCATGCTCCAGAAGAACACCATCGGACTTGAGAGCTTGTGCGGATCCGCACCGCCGCCATCATCCGAAATGCCCCAGCCCGAAAGCGAAAATTTCTCCATGCCGGTTCCGATCCCCATTCCCGCAACCCTTGCGGCTGCCATGACTTTTCGCAAATGAAGTCAGCCCGCTGCCGCCGGCCTATTCGCAGCGGAGCCTAACCGATATTGTGGCGCGAATGGAAGCACCTGGCATGCGATAAGCCGCGCTTTGGGCGCGATAACCCCCGCTTTGGGCGCAGATGCACACTCAGCTGGTCGGAACGGGCCGCTTGAGAATTTCCAGCAGGCTCTTGTGGATATGCTCGTTGCCGGCCACGATCCCGCCGCTCCCGAATATATCGCGACCGCCGCGCTTGTCGCTGACAAAACCGCCGGCTTCGCGGATCATCAGGATACCGGCCGCCATGTCCCACGGGGCCAGGGCATCTTCCCAGAATCCGTCAAACCGGCCTGCTGCGACATAGGCGAGGTCAAGAGCAGCGGATCCGACCCGGCGAATACCTGCCGCCTCCCCCATGACATGCCGCAGTTCCACCAGATACTTGCCATGGTGGCCGCGACCGAGATGCGGAACGCCGGTGCCGATGACGCAATCACTCATCGACTTGCGCGCCGCAACGCGCAGCCGCCGGTCATTGGCAAAGGCGCCACCGCCGCGCTCGGCGGTGAACAACTCGTCCACCGCCGGATTGTAGATCACCCCGGCGACGATGTCGTCATTGCGCTCAAGCGCGATCGACACAGAGAACATCGGGATTCCGTGCAGGAAATTCGTCGTGCCGTCGAGCGGGTCGACAATCCAGCGATGCGCGCCGTCGCTGCCCTTTTCCTCTTCGCTCTCCTCGCCGAGAAACCCGTAGGTGGGACGCGCCCGCATCAGCGCCGTATGGATGATCTCCTCGGCCTTGCGATCGGCCTGGCTGACATAATCGGCCGGGCCTTTCATCGACACCTGCAGGTTCTGCACTTCGCCGAAATCGCGCGCCAGAGACCGCCCGGCCTTGATCGCCGCCTGTACCATTACGTTGAGAAGGGCCGAACGCGCCATGCAAATTGTCCTTGGAAGAACGGGTCAGAAAAGGTCGGATGCCGCTCAGTCGGCGCGGCGCAGATAGGTCAGTTCATTGGTATCGACGACAATCTTCTCGCCTGATGAGATGAACGGCGGCACCATCACGCGAACACCGTTTTCCAGAACCGCCGGCTTGTAGGACGACGTCGCCGTCTGTCCCTTGACCACCGGATCGGCTTCGGCAATGGCGAGCGTCACCTGATCGGGCAGCGTCACGCCGATCGGCTTTTCCTCGTAGAGTTCGACCGTCACCATCATGCCGTCCTGCAGGAAGGCGCGCCGGTCGCCGACGAATTCTTTCTGCAGTTCCAGCTGATCGTAAGTCTCGGTGTTCATGAACACCAGCGCATCGCCTTCCTCATAGAGAAACTGGAAATCCTTCTGCTCAAGACGCACCCGCTCGACCGTCTCGGACGCGCGGAACCGCTCATTGAGTTTCGTCCCGTCGATCAGGTTCTTCATCTCCACTTGATTGAAGGCGCCACCCTTGCCCGGCTTGACCGCCTGGGTCTTGACCACGGCCCACAGCCCGCCATTGTGTTCGAGCACGTTGCCCGGTCGAATTTCATTGCCGTTGATTTTCATGAGCCTGTCCGCGATTGAAGTTGCCGCCTGTGTCCGGCACCGGAAGATGCGGAACGGGAGTGTGCGGCACAAAGCCACGCACCAGCGGGTGGAATGACGGCTTCAAGACCACAAAAGCCGCCGCTTTTCAAGCCTGCCTGCGCATTGCAGGATCTGTCCCGGCACTAGCGGCGGGCAAACCGGTTGGCCCGGTCGAGCGCCGCCTTCTGTTCCTCGGCGGTGAGCCCGAGGTAAAAGTCCTCAAGCTCCGGATCCGTATAGCCGGCCCGTTTCGACAGGATGTACCACTTGGCAGCTTCAATCGGGTCGGGGCGCGTGCCGATCGCATGGATGTACAGAACCGACAACCGGTTCTGCGCCGCCACATTGCCGCGCAGCGCCGCGGTCTGCATCCAGCGGAACCCGCGCTCGTAATCCTTTTCCCCGCCCACGCCATCAATCAGCCAGATCGCCAGATCGAGCTGCGCCGTATCGTAGCCGCCCTGCGCTGCCTTGCGCATCCAGCTGCGTGCCTGGGCTCGCTTTTCCTCCGGGATCCCAAGCGCGTTCATGTAGCTGCGGGCCAGCGCATATTGTGCATCCGGCACGCCCTGCGCCGCGGCTTTCTCGAAATAGGGCAAGGCCCGTTTCAAGCCGACGTCGCCCGGATGCTGCGCCAGGAGGCTCTGGGCATGGTTGAATTGCGCGAAGGGATTGCCGGAATCGGCCGCCTGTTTCATCAGGGTGCGCGACCGCTCGGCATCTAGCGGCACATGCTTGCCCTCAAGCAGCATGATCGCCAGCTTGAACTGCGCCGCGGCATCCCCGCCCTTGGCGGCCTGCTCGTACCAGAACGCCGCATCGTCCATGCTTCGCGCCACGCCGAACCCTTCGGCGAACAGTTCCGCAATCAGTGTCTGCGCCGCCGGATCGCCCAGTTGCGCGCGCGGTACGGCAAGATCCATCGCCGTCAGGTAAAAGCCGCGCTGATAGGCGCTGTAGGCGCGCTTGGTGGCGTCGATCCTATCATCCAACAGGGCCAGAGCCGGATCGTCGGTCGGGGCCACCAGCACCGGCCCGCGGCTCGCCGCCACCCCCGAACCGTCCGCATCACCCTCATTTTCCGGCCCTACGAACCGGGCCGAGATCGCCTCGCTTTCCGCGTCCTCGGCCTCTGGTGCCCCGAGCCGGTCGGACTTCAGGGCTTGCGGTGGACCGAGCCGCTGCGACAGGGAGCGAAAATCAGGCCGGATGTCGTTCTCACCATCGGAACCGGGAGAACCGGCGCGTTCCGACTTGCCGATCTCCGGGCCAAATCGTCCCGCTAAGGGACTGTCGGCAGTCTGCGCAAAAGCGAAATCACCGCGCAGGCTGAACAGCGGCACGAGCAGTGCGACAACAAGGATTCGATCTCGGATCATGAAAACCCACTAATCGTCAAACCGTGGCGCTTTTTCGTCAAGCATGCGATTGATCAGCGTCACCTGGCTGCCGGCGGGCGTATCGGCAGCAAACACAGCCTTGCCGAACGCGATGAATTCCGCTCCGGTCGCTGCCATCTCCTCGCCATGCTCGATGCTGTTGCCTCCCATGAGGATGCAGGGAATATCAACCATCGACGCCCACCATTCAGCCAGATCGACATTCTTGCGATGCGGCTCGGGCTTGATATCGCCGTCCGGCCGGCCGAAAAACAGGAAATCCGGTTCCAGATCACCCATCGACAGCGCCTGATGCCGGTCGCGCGCATTGCCACCGCCGACGATCATCGCCGGCGTGTGTTTCTCCACCGCCGCCGCCAGATCGTCAAAGCCGCCGGCGATGAACAGACCGTCGGCCCTCACCCGTCCCGCGATGCGGCTGTCTCCGTCAATCAGCGCCGCCGCTCCCGCCGCCTGGATCACCGGCACCGCCGCGGCACACAAGTCCTGGAACAGCCCTTCTTCGATTGCCCGTTGCGGCACGATCACCGAAGCCACATCACCTCCGGAAAGCGCATCTTGCAACTGGCTTGCCAGCTCTTGCGGCTCAAGCGTTTCCGGGGCCACAAGGACAAGACGACATCGGTTCTGGATATCGGTCATGGTCGGGCAGGTCCTCATAACGGGGGCGGAAAAATCAAACTGGCGCCGCTTCCGGTGCTGGCAAAACAGTCGGCTTGGGGATAAACCGGCAGCCGGCAACTTACAAGCAGGCGCATGATCTCCGACCCCGTCTTTTATCTCTATGCCGTGCCGGCGGTGTTTCTCGTTGGCCTCTCTAAGGGCGGACTCGGCGGCGCCATGGCGCTGATCGGCGTGCCGCTGATGGCGCTTGCCATATCGCCGGTGCAGGCCGCCGCCATCATGCTGCCGATTCTCATTCTCATGGACATCATCTCGCTGTGGATCTGGCGCCGCCACAATGAGGCGACCACCTTGCGGATCATGCTGCCCGGCGCCGCTCTCGGCATTCTTATTGCCTGGCTGACCGCCGCCTGGGTCACCGAGGATGCCATCCGTCTGATCGTCGGCGGCGTCGCGCTGATCTTCTCGGCGCAGTATTTCTGGCGCCGGTATCAGGATCGCCGCGCCGACAGGACCGTGCCGACCGGGCCCCGCCCGCACCGGCCGCTTTACGGCGCCTTCTGCGGCACGCTTGCCGGCTTCACCAGCTTTGTCTCGCACGCCGGTGGCCCGCCCTACCAGCTTTACACCCTGCCGCTGCGTCATGAACCAAAGGCCTTTATCGGCGCTTCGGTGCGCTTTTTCGCGGTCGTCAACGCCCTCAAGGTCGTGCCCTATTTTGCCCTCGGTGAATTCGATGCCACCAATCTCAAGACCGCAGCGGTTCTGCTGCCGCTGGCCGTCGGCGCCACCGTTCTCGGCGCCGTGGTTGTCCGCCGCATCCGCGCCGAACATTTCTATCCTCTGATGTATGCGATGGTGCTGGTGACGGCCTTCAAGCTGATTTATGACGGACTGGGCGGCTTGTGAGGACAGATCGCGTCTGACCGGAGGAGCGCCGCTGGCCGAAGCAAGGGAAGGGAAACCCGTGTCCAATCCGTTTGAAACCGATCTCGATCGCAACCCGGCCAACTACCAGCCGCTCAGCCCGCTGACCCATCTCGAACGCGCCGCGCTGGTCTTTCCCGATCACACCGCCATGATTCACGGCACGCTGCGGCGCAGCTATCGCGCCTTCTTCGCCCGCTGCAAGCAACTCGCCAGCGCGCTGGCCGATGAGGGCATCGGCCGCGGCTCTACGGTCTCCGTGATGTTGTCCAACACCCCGGCAATGCTCGAGGTGCACCATGCCGTGCCGATGACCGGGGCCGTGCTGCACGCCCTCAACACCAGGCTCGATGCCACCATCCTCGCCTTCCAGCTCGACCATGCCGATTGCAAGGTGCTTATCGTCGATCGGGAGTTCTCGGAACTGGTGCGCAACGCGCTGGCCCAGGCGAAGGTCAAGCCGCTGGTGATCGACTATGACGACCCCGACTTTCCCGAGGACGCGCCTTTTGCCAAGGGTCCGTGCATCGGCACCCGTGACTACGAGGAGTTCCTCGCTGGCGGCAGCGAGGATTTCGAGCGACGCGCCCCGGTGGATGAATGGGACTCGATCTCGCTGAATTACACCTCCGGCACCACCGGCAATCCGAAGGGCGTTGTCTATCACCATCGCGGTGCCGCCCTGATGGGCTACGCCAATATCATTGCCTCCGGCATGGCCCGCCACCCGGTCTATCTCTGGACCCTGCCGATGTTCCACTGCAATGGCTGGTGCTTTCCCTGGACGCTGGCGGTGCTCGGCGGCACCCATGTCTGCCTCAGATGGGTGCGCGCCAAGGCGATGTACGACGCCATTGCCGATCATCGCGTGACGCATCTGTGCGGCGCACCCATCGTCATGTCGACGCTGATCAACGCACCGGATGCGGAAAAGCGCGACTTCTCCCACACGGTCAGCTTCAACACCGCCGCCGCACCGCCCCCCGAATCGGTACTCTCACAGATGGCCGATGCAGGTTTTGAGGTCGTCCATCTCTACGGCCTGACGGAGACCTACGGTCCGGCGGTCGTCAATGAATGGAAAGCCGCATGGGACGAGCTCGACCCGGCGGCCCGCACCCGCATGAAAGCGCGGCAGGGCGTGCGCTACCCGGCCCTCGAGGACCTCTCCGTGCGAGATCCGGAAACCATGCAGCCGGTGCCCTCCGACGGCGAGACCATCGGCGAGGTGATGTTCCGCGGCAACATCGTCATGAAGGGCTATCTGAAGAACCCGGACGCCAGCGCCGAGGCCTTTGCCGGCGGCTGGTTTCATTCCGGCGATCTCGGCGTCATGCATCCCGACGGCTATATCCAGCTCAAGGACCGCTCGAAGGACATCATCATTTCCGGCGGCGAGAACATCTCATCGATCGAGGTCGAGGACGCGCTCTATAAGCATCCGGCCATCCAGTCCTGCGCCGTCGTCGCCCGGCCCGACGAAAAATGGGGCGAGACCCCCTGCGCCTTCGTGGAATTGAAACCCGGCGCGGCGCTCAGCGCCGACGAGGTGATCGCCCATTGCCGCAGCCTGCTGGCGCGCTTCAAATGCCCGCGCACGGTCGTTTTCCAGGCGGTACCGAAGACTTCGACCGGCAAGATCCAGAAATACATTCTGCGTCAGCAGGCGCGCGAGGGCCTGTGAGCACCGCTTTCACCCGCTTTGCAGAGCATCACACCGGTTCATTTCGCAGTGCACAAAAAAGCTTGTCGCGGCACGATGAATCTCCTAGCCTGCGGGCATGGGAACAGATGCATTTGCGGCCATAGCGGACCCCAATCGACGCCACCTCCTCGAGGAGTTGCGCCGCCGCCCCTGCACGGTCAATGAGCTGGCCAGAGGGCTGCCGATCAGCCGGCCGGCCGTCTCCCAGCATCTCAAGACATTGCTCGACAACCGCCTTGTCACGGTGCATGCCAACGGCACCCGGCGCGTCTATGCGATCAACGAGGACGGGTTCCTGCATCTCAATATCTGGCTTGACCAGTTCTGGACCTGACGGCGGGATATGGCCGGCAAAAAACCGCCCGCTGATGGCGGGCGGCTGGCATAGTTGTGCGGGGGACGCGGAACTTGAAAGAGTGTTGCACTTCGACCGATAGCGGTCATATGCCTGTCGTGAAGCGGAACTAGTGTTGGGTTGTTCCAGACTTCAACCGGACGATTTCGTCCTTAATGCGCAATTTGTCACGTTTAAGAGCGACGATTGTCGTATCGGCCGCAGACGGACTGCTCAGCTCACTGCGCAGTTTCTCATCCAGTTGGCCGTGTTTTTCCTCAAGCGTTTCAAGATGCGCTTCGATTGACATAGGCAACTCCCTTGTAGGTCGCGCCGGTCCGAAACCAGCGCAACTGGTTGATGGGCAGGATCAGTTTGCCACCAAAAACTTCTGTTGTCGAAGGCGAAATCTCGCCTGCTGGATAACTTCCCGTTAAAACTGTTTCATGATAGGTGCAGCTCAGTTTTGTCGCCTTTGATGCGATGCCGTCAGGGCGTCGGCTTTCCATTGGCGACCGTAAGACAGGGTGCGGGATCTATGTCCGATCAGGAACAGGCGGAACTGAGAATGATGGTGGCGCGGTTGCGCCACGAGCATGAAGACTACGACGCCGCAATCAACGCCATGCTCAAGGTCGGATGCGACCAGTTGCGCATCCAGCGCATGAAAAAGAAGAAGCTGGTCATCAAGGACAAGCTCTCGCAACTTGAAGATCAGATCATCCCTGACATCATCGCCTGAAGGTCGAGGCTCAGCACGGCTTGCATTTGCCGTGCTGATCGTCAAGAAAGCCGTCACCATCGCTTCCGTCGCACAATGCGGGTGATCGGCAGCAGTCCCGCGGCAAACGATGGCGCGGTGCAAGCAACGAGGATCCGGTGAAAAGATGACCGCCCTAAACGCCCCCCCGGTCGCCATCATCATGGGAAGCCAGTCCGACTGGCCAACCATGAAACATGCCGCCACGACGCTCGACCAGCTGGACATTGCCTATGCGCCGCGCATTGTCTCGGCGCACCGCACGCCCGAGCGCATGTATGATTTCGCCCGCACGGCGCGCGACCAGGGATTCAAGGTGATCATCGCCGGAGCCGGTGGCGCCGCGCATCTGCCCGGCATGACGGCGGCTCTCACGCCGCTGCCGGTGTTCGGTGTTCCCGTGCAATCGCGCGCCCTGTCCGGCGAGGACAGTCTGCTGTCGATCGTTCAGATGCCCGCCGGCATTCCGGTCGGCACCCTGGCCATCGGCAATGCCGGCGCCACCAATGCCGCCCTTCTCGCTGCTGCCGTGCTTGCCCTGTCCGACCCGGCCCTGGCTGACCGCCTCGATGCCTGGCGCGCCGCGCGCACCGCCGCTGTCGCCGATCATCCGGTGGACGAGGCCTAGATGGACGCGCTTCGGCCCGGCGCCACGATCGGCATTCTCGGCGGAGGCCAGCTCGGCCGCATGCTGGCCATGGCCGCCGCGCGCTTCAGCTACCGCACCATCATCTTCGATCCCGATGCCGCCGCCCCGGCAGCGCAACTTGCCTCCGCGCATATCTGCGCCGGTTACGACGACCAATCCGCCCTCGACCGCCTTGCCGAGGCGTGCGACGTCGTGACCTATGAATTCGAGAACGTCCCGGTCGAGACGGTGCGGCATCTGGCTGGAAAAGTGCCGGTGCGCCCCGGCGCGCGCGCCCTCGAGACGGCGCAGCACCGCATCCTCGAAAAGGAAATGGCCCGGCGGCTCGGCGCCGAGACGGCAGCCTTTGCGCCTGTCCAAAACCGTGCCGATCTTGATGCGGCGATCGCCAGCCTCGGTCTCCCGGCCATTCTGAAAACCACCCGCTTCGGCTATGATGGCAAGGGGCAGGCGCGCCTGACCTCCCGCGAGGATGCGGCCGCCGCTCTTGAGGCCATGGCTGGGGGCCCGGCCATCCTTGAATCCTTTGTGCCGTTTGACCGCGAAGTGTCGCTGATTGCAGCGCGCGGGATCGATGGCACGGTCACGGCCTTCGACCTTGTGGAAAATGAGCACCGCAATCACATCCTGCATCGCTCCACGGTGCCGGCCAGCATTGATGCGGCGGCGCGCCAGGAAGCAACGCGCATTGCCGCGGCGATTCTCGCGGATCTCGACTATGTCGGTGTCCTGGCGGTCGAATTCTTCGCGGTTCCCGCCGAGACCGGCCATCGCCTGCTGGTCAATGAAATCGCGCCCCGTGTGCACAATTCCGGCCACTGGACCGAAGCGGCCTGCGTCGTCTCGCAGTTCGAACAGCACATTCGCGCCATCGCCGGTCTGCCGCTGCAGCCGGCCTTGCGTCACTCCGACTGCGTCATGCAAAACCTCATCGGCGAAGAGGTCGACCGTCTCCCCGAACTGGCCGATGATCCCGCCATATTCCTTCATCTCTACGGCAAGAAGGACGCGCGACCGGGCCGCAAGATGGGGCATTTTACCCGGCTGGTCGGCAAGAGCTGAGCGCCGCTTCCAGCTTGCCTGACATCCGCCGGCGCGGTTGACATCGGGCGGCATCGAAGCTACATGCGTGCCAACTTCAAGCGTGCCCTCGCGGCGCGCTTTTGATTGACCGGGCGACAGGCCCAGCAGATTGCGGACAAAGACCATGAAGATCAAGAATTCGCTGAAGGCCCTGAGAGCACGTCACCGCGACAACCGCATGGTGCGTCGCAAGGGCCGCATTTACATCATCAACAAGCAGAACCCGCGCTTCAAGGCACGCCAGGGCTGAACCAGGCCGGCCTCGGCCGTGTTTGACTGATTGCCGCCGGGCGCAGCGCGACATGTGATGGCGTCGGGACCGGCAATCGGCCCTGCCACCGGCCTTGCAATTGATGCGTTTGCTCTTTGAATTATGGCGCTGACGGCCTATCTTGCTGTCATGCGCCTTTTCTCGTTGTCCCCTCACGCCGCCCGGATCGCCCTCTCCGCGATCATCCTGCAGGCTTTGCTGCAGCTGCAGCCCGTATCGTTTGCCGCCGCAAGCGCTGACGAAACGCCCGCAACCGCGGCGGAAGCGCCAGACCGCACAGCCGAATCAGGAACGCCGGCGTCCGCGCCTCAGGCCGGAAACGAGGCGCTCGACGCGCTGTTTGCGCAATTGCGGCGGGAGAGCGATGGCGCTGCCGCGCGCCAAATCGCCCGCCAGATCGCCGTGCACTGGAACGATTCGCAAAGCGCCACCGGCAATCTTCTGATGCAATGGGCCACCGAAGCGATTGCCCGGCAAAACGCCGGGCTTGCGCTGGATTTCCTCGATCAGGTCACGGTGCTGTTCCCCGAATTCGCGGAGGGGTGGAACCGCCGCGCCACCCTGCATTTCATGAATGGTGATCTGCGCCGCTCGATGGCCGACATCAACCGCGTATTGAGCCTTGAACCACGGCACTACGGCGCCCTTGCCGGTCTTGCCGCCATTCTCGAAAGGACCGATCGCGATGCATTGGCGCTTGAAGCCTGGAAGAAGATCCTCGCCATTTATCCGGCCAACCGCGCTGCTCAGTCGCGCGTCGTCGAACTGGAAGACAAGCTGACCGGCCGGCGTATTTAAGTGCGCTTACAGCCCGCGAAACTTTTTTGCCGCCTTGGCCGTTATTCCCCTGACCACACCCCGCTCCTGACTGCTTTCGGCTCTGGTCTCCGGCCGGCAGCCTCCTCGTTGGAATGTCCCGCTCATGTCCTTGATCGCCCCCGCCCTCGGCCGCGCCCTGATTGTCTCCGCAGCCGTTGCTGCCCTGCTTCCGGCCACCACAATTTCCGGCCGCACGGCGCCGGCGTCTGCGACCTATCCGCCGATCGGTGACATGGTCGATGCCGGAGGCTATAGGCTGCATGCCGTCCATGTGCCGGGTCCGGATGACACCGTCCTGCCGCCGCTTATCTTCATCCATGGCGCCAGCAGCAACCTGCGCGACCTGATGAACGTCTTCCGCCCGCAGTTCGAGGGCCGCGCCGAATTGCTGTTCGTCGACCGACCCGGACATGGCTGGTCCGAACGCGGCGGCACGGAAAACGCCACGCCGGACGGGCAGGCCCGCGCCATTGCCGCCGCCATGCAGGCCTTTGACATCGACAGCGCGATCATCATCGGCCATTCCTTCGGCGGTGCCGTCACCGCCAGCTTCGCCCTCGCCTTCCCCGAGCGCACCGCAGGCCTCGTCTTTCTTGCGCCCGCCACTCACCCCTGGCCCGGCGGCGTCGCCTGGTACAATACCCTGACAGCATTGCCGGTGATCGGCTGGGCCTTTGCCAATCTGATTGCCGCGCCGTTTGGCAAATCGCGGCTTGCCGATGGCGTCGCCTGCGTCTTCGCGCCCAATCCGGTGCCGGACAATTACATCGACAATGCCGCCATTCCGCTGCTGTTCCGGGCCGAGAATTTTCGCGCCAACGCCACCGACATCGCCGGGCTGAAAGACTATGTCAGCCGCGTCGCGCCGCGCTATTCGGAAATCGCCAAACCGACCGTGATCATCACCGGCGATCGCGACGGCGTCGTCTTACCGGAGATCCATTCCGAGGGCCTCAACAAGGCGATCGCAGGGTCCGAACTGGTCTGGGTCAAGAATCTCGGTCACAAGCCGGACTATGTGGCAACCGACCTGGCCGTCGCCGCAATAGAGCATGTGGCCGGCCAGCCGCGCGATCTCGCGGCAATCGCGGCCGCAGTCGAGGCCCGCATAGCAGGCGACAATGCGCACTGCCCCGGTGATGCGGAAATCGAGAAATAGATCCGGGCGGAAGGCAGGGAAAGCTGGCTCAGTGTCCGCTCATCCCGTCCGAACCGATATAGGCGATGCGCAGCATGTTGGTGGAGCCCGGTGTGCCGAGCGGCACACCCGCCGAAATGATAATGCGGTCGCCCGCCTTGCCGAATTCCTCGCGGAAGGCGATCCGGCACGCCCGATCGACCATGTCCTCGTGATCGGTCGCATCTTCGGTGACAACGCAGTGCAGGCCCCAGACCACCGACAGCCGCCGCGCCGTCTTGATCACCGGCGACAGCGCGATGATCGGCACCTGCGGGCGTTCACGTGCCGCGCGCAGTCCGGTCGAGCCGGACGATGTGTAGCAGACGATCACCGACAGGTTGAGCGTTTCGGCGATTTGCCGCGCCGCCAGCGATATGGCATCCGCGCCCGTGGATTCGGGTTGCGGCCGCTGCGCATGAATGATGCCGGAATAGTTCGGATCGCGCTCCACCCGGCGGGCGATTGACGCCATCGTCGAGACCGCTTCGACCGGATAGTCGCCGACCGCCGATTCCGCCGACAGCATCACGGCATCGGCCCCCTCGAACACCGCCGTCGCCACATCCGAGACTTCGGCACGCGTCGGCACGGGAGCGGAGATCATCGATTCGAGCATCTGCGTTGCCACCACCACCGGCTTGCCGGCCCGCCGGCAGGCGCGCGTCAGTTGCTTCTGCAGGCCCGGCACCGATTCGATCGGCATCTCGACGCCGAGATCGCCACGCGCCACCATCAGCGCGTCCGACAGTTCGATGATTTCGTCGATGCGGTCGAGCGCCTGAGGCTTCTCGATCTTCGACATCAGACCGACGCGGCCGCGCGCGATCTTGCGCACCTCGGCCAGGTCGTCGGGCCGCTGGATGAAGGACAGCGCCACCCAGTCGACATCATCGGTGGCCAGCACCGCATCGAGATCCTTGCGATCCTTGTCGGTCAGAACCCCGACCCCGAGCTCCGTATCGGGCAGGCTGACCCCCTTGCGGTCGGAGATCTTGGTGCCGCTGACCACCGTGGCGACGATCGACTTGCCGTCGGACTTCTCCGCTTTCAGTTGCAGCCGTCCGTCATCGATCAACAGCCGGTCGCCGGCCTGCACCGCCTCGAGAATCTCGGGATGCGGCAGGTAGACGCGCGCGTTGGTTCCAGGCTCATCCTTGTTGTCGAAGGTGAACGTCTGACCGACCTTCAGCGTCTCGCTGCCATTGGCGAAGGCGCCGACACGCAGTTTCGGCCCCTGCAGGTCGGCGAGGATACCGATCGGTCGACCGAACTTCTTCTCGACAGCGCGGATCCGCCCGATCAGCGTGCGCATCAGATCATGGCTGGTGTGGCTCATATTGATTCGGAAAAGATCCGCGCCGGCATCATGCAGCTTGCCGATCATCTCTTCGTCCGAAGAGCCGGGGCCAAGGGTTGCGAGGATCTTGACCTTGCGATGTCGTTTCATCAGTTCTGGCTTTCCACCGGTGCCGGAGCTTCCGACAACTGGACCATCCAGCTGCGCTGCCGCCCGGTATCATATTCCGTAAAGCCCGACCGCTGAAAGCCGCGCGCGAAGCAGTCCTTGACGCCAACAATGCGAAATTCGTTGTCGGCCACGCACATGTTGATGGCGCCGCCCCAGCGGCCGCCGCCGGCCGCATCCTCCGCATAAAGATAGTAATAGCGTGACTGCAGCGGTCCCTCGATCAGCGTGGCGCAGGAATTGGCCGGGATCTGCCACCAGCCTTCGGTGACCCAGCCCTCTTCGGCCCGATAGCCGATGGCGCTGCCGACCAGGGATTGTGTGCCGTTGCAGACGCGAAAATCGGCCCGGGCCGTGCCGCTGCCCGCAAACAGAAACAGCCCCGCCATCACGGTCAGCATCAACGCACCGGCCGGCGTCACGAATGCCGCAAGCCGTCCGGAAAGCCACCCTGTCAGCATTGTGTCTTGGCCCCCTTCTCACTTAACGGAATGGCTGTTTTGCGACGCATGCCCTTTAATGTCAACGCGCCTGCGACAGGCACCTTGGAAGAATCTCATCGCATGTGCGGTTTCGCTGCCGCGACGCTTGACCCCATGCCCGCCTTCGGGCAGGTGTCAGCGCAAATCGAACCATGTCAGGGAGAATGTCATGTCCGACGCCGGCGCCACCGCCCGGGACCAGTTGCGTTCCTATGTCGAGCGAATTGAACGCCTCGAGGAGGAAAAGAAGTCCATCGCCGACGACATCAAGGATGTCTATGGCGAAGCCAAGGCCATGGGCTATGACACCAAGGTGCTGCGCAAGGTGATCGCCATCCGCAAGCAGGATCAGAACGATCGCATGGAGCAGGAAGCGATCCTCGACACCTATCTGCATGCGCTGGGCATGGCGCCAGAACCGCAAGGCGCCGAGTAAGCTTGCCGGGGCGGCCAGGCTGCTCCCATGCAAGATTACTCTTTGAATAGAAAAACCCGCCAGTACGGCGGGTTTTTAACGGTCGCAGTCTGCCGAACCAGGGGCGCGGCCGAGGGCCTCAGCTCGACGGGCCGAAGCGCGCCACCTGCATGAAATTCACCGCGGTGCCGGTGAACCGGTCGTGGGGCAGATCGCCGCCGCCGCGCGTGAAGCCAGCCGCGTAAACTTCGGCCGGGGCCTCCTGCAACTGGCTGGCGATGAACCGTTGGCCGCCATCATCCGTGTGCACGCCGCCAAGCGAGCGCTGCCGCCCCATCGCCCATCTTGAAATGATCTTCTCGGTCAGCTTCGGCTCGGCCGTACGGGCAACCACCTGCCCCTTATTGGCATCAGCCACGCCGGGCCGGCCACCCTTGCGCGGCGCTATGCCGGATGCAAATGCCGAGACGATGCGTCCGCCATTCGGCACACTGGTCGCCATGCGCCGCATGTCGGCATCTTCGGATGCGGACAGCGCCGCAACTTGCACCGGCTCGTCAGCCGTTGATTGCGATGCAACCGCCGGAGCCGCAGTCCCACCCGCCTCGCCGCTGGATGCGGCAGGGGCGACGTCACCGGGCCGGCGGATCGGCAGCGGCACGAAGGCGGCCACCTCGGTGCCCGTGTCGGAAGCGGCAGTGTCGGAAGGCGCGCTCAGCGTCGCCGCCACCGCAGGTGAGGTCACAGCATCTGCGTCGGCCGGCGCCAGGGCGGCGACTTCGGTTCCCGCATCATCAGGCCGCGGCGGCCGCGGCGAACGTTCGGCCAGCAGTTGCGGGACCGGGACACGCAGCGAATCGAGATCGGGAAACACCTCGGCACTCGCCGCTACGGGATCCTGCGGCACGGCTGCAGCGGCAGCGGCAAACGCGTTGACCTGCGCCTCGGCGGGAAGATTGGCGGGCGGCGCCACCAGCGCCGTCTCGGTGACAGGAATGGCAGCCGCCGGCTGCGGTGCGGGCCGGCTGGCCGGAACCGGCGCCGTCTGCGGCAATGGCGGGAACAAGCCCCCGGCTTCCTGCGGCGCGGCAGCAACAGCAGCGGTCTGCACCTGTGGCGCGGCGGGACGGACGGACGGCGTTGGTTCCTCATCCTCGTCGCCACTGCCACCAAACAGGGCGGCCAGAAGATTGCCGCCACCCGACCGGCCCGAAGATCCGCCGGAACTGGCAATGGCGCCGCCACGTGCCTTGTACTCCGCCAATGCGCGCGAATAGCCCGGCAGACGCTTGCCATCCGGCGGCAGATGCAGGGTCTTGCCGTCCGGGAAGAGCTGCACGAGTTCCTGCCGGCTCATGCGCGGCCAGGCGCGCACCGACGCCACGTCAAGATGCACGAAGGGCGAACCGGATTTCGGATAATAGCCGACACCGCCGCCCTGCAGTTTCATCGCAACGGCACGCAGCTTCGAAAGCTTGACGCCGGGAATGTAGAAATCCATCGCCTTGCCGAGCATATGCTGGCTTTTCTTCGCCTGGCCGCCGCGCGTGCGCCGCAGCATCTCGTTGGTTGCCGGCGACCGGTAGGCGCTGACCACATGCACATAATCGCGCGCGCCGGTCTGGCGATAGACTTCCCAGATCAGATCGAACAGGCGCGGATCCATTTCCGTCGGCTCGTTCCGGCGCCAGTCACGCAGAAAGCGGTTGAGTTTCTTCAGGCCGGCACGGTCATACCGACCATTGCGCTTGAAGACGATCTCGGCGCGCTCGTTGGTATGCGTGTAATATAGCTTCAGCGAACGCGTTTCCGCCTGCGCCGTTGCCGGCACAGCGGATACGGCAAGGCCGGCCAGGATAATCCAGAATCCCATCTGCACAGCCAGACCGACGGGACGCGGCACCCGGCGCAGCAACGCAAATGCAGCTATCAGATTGAAACCTGTCTTCAAAATGTGGTTTTCCTGATTGTCCCTAGCGCTTGCCACCAAAGGCCCCGCCTACTACGCAATTACTCGACATCCTGCGCCGCTCTATGCGCGGCAAATGCGGTAACACCATGGCACTTCAAGCCAATCGCCTCTCGCTGCCGCCGCATCTTGCTGGCAAGACGTCTCAAACTGGCACTATAGTGAACAGTCCTTTAACGAGTCGTGAACTCTGTCGTGTTCCCATCTTATCAGGGAATTAGACCATGTCGACAACGCGTCAAGCCCGCCCCGCCGATTGGCGGGCCGGTTGCACATTCAAGAGGACGTCAGAACGGTCGATCGCGCCGGCGTTCAGCGGCTTTTGCCAGGGTCCCGCCCTAGGCGGCAACCCGCAGAGGATCGCCCGGATCGATCTGGTAATCCTTCAATTTGCGGTACAGCGTCGAGCGCCCGATACCAAGCCGGCGCGCAACCTCGCTCATCTGTCCGCGGTAAAAATGCAGCGCGAAACGGATGAGCTCTTCCTCGACATCAGCCAGGGGGCGCACATCGCCTGTCGGCGAGATGGCCGCCAGGGCGCCCGCCATGTCGCTCCCTCGCACCGCCGGATGTTCACCCGCCGATACAGCCGAAGCATCCTGCCTCGTATGCGGACCGGCCTCTCGCGCCGGATAGGCTGACCCGATCCAGCCATCTTCCGGCTGCAATGCCGGCGCCTGCGCCTCGTTTCTGCTCGCTTCGCTTCTCGCCGCCTGCCCGGCGCTCACCCGGTCCCGGTCCGCTAGTTCCGAGACGCGATAGCTTGTGCAACTGTCAGAGACCTGCGGAAACAGATCGGCCGTCAACCGGTCCGTCTCGCTCAGAACGACGGCCCGATGCACGGCGTTTTCCAGTTCACGGATATTGCCCGGCCAGTCGTGCGCGGTCAGCAGCGCCATGGCATCGGCGGTCAATGTCAGCGTCGGCGAACGGCCGGTGGCCTCGGCAAAGCGGCGCGTGAAGTGGCGGGCCAGTTCCGGAATGTCCTCCTTTCGCTGGCGCAACGGCGGCACGTGGATGGGAAAGACGTTCAGCCGGTAGTAGAGATCTTCGCGGAAGCGCCCCGCCTTAACCTCTTCGATCAGATCCTTGTGGGTGGCTGAAATCAGCCGGATATCGACTTTGCGCTTGGTTCGCGATCCGATTGTCTCGATTTCACCATCCTGGACCGCGCGCAGCAGCTTGACCTGCACATCGGTTGGCAGATCGCCGATTTCATCAAGAAACAACGTGCCCTGGTCGGCCTCGGCGAATTTTCCCATATGGCTGTCGACGGCGCCGGTGAAGGCCCCCTTTTCGTGACCGAACAGGATGCTCTCGACGAGATTTTCCGGGATCGCCCCGCAATTGACCGTCACATAGGGCTTTGTGCGGCGCGCGCTTTCGGACTGGATGGCTTTGGCGATCAGCTCCTTGCCAACACCGGATTCGCCTTCGAGCACAACCGGAATGTCGGACACCGCCGCGCGCCGCGCCAGGCCGAGAATGCGGTCCATCGCCGGGCTGGCCACGACGATGTCGTCAAACCCGCCGACCCTTTTGCCGCCGGCCCGCTCCGTATCGCCGCCCTTCGCCCCACCGGACGAACGCACGGCATTGCCGATCGCCAAAAGCAACCGCTCCGGGGACACCGGCTTGACCGCAAAATCATGAGCCCCGGCCCGCATGGCGCGAACCACGGTCTCGATGCCGCCCTGTCCCGTCTGCACGATCACCGGTATGTCCGGGGCGTTTTCCGCCATCCATTCGAGTACCGCGATACCGCCAACACCCGGCATCACCAGATCGAGAACGACCACGTCGAAGCCCCCCGCCGAGCGCTTGATCATCGACATGGCACTTTCGCCGTCCTCCGCCAGATCGACCTTCAGGCCGCTGCGCTCGCAGGTGCCTTTCAGCAGGCGCCGCTGGACGGGATCATCATCGACTATGAGGACATGGCTGGGCACGGCGTATCCTTTGCTTGGCACGTCAAACACCTTGTGTTGTATTCACGCATCCTTGCAGAAAAGCCTGAAAGGCGGATTTCCGGAAACGATTGCATTTTAGGTTTTCGTACCGCACAACGCCCGCATGTCCGTGTGACCGCGAAAGGAGCGCCCGATGGCGCCAAGCCATGTCTTCTCACGCCAGCTATCCACCGCGCCGGAACCCGCTGGCAGCACCGATCTGGGTGATCTGCCCGTCTGGAATCTGAGCGACCTTTACAAGAGCATCGGCGATCCGCAGTTGAAGGCGGATATGGCGCGTATGGCGAGCGAAGCCCGCGCCTTCGAGGACGCCTGGAAAGGCAAGCTGGCCGAGGCTGCCGGTCAGACGGGGAAAGCCGGACTTGGCGCCGCCATCGAGCGCTATGAGGCGATTGAGGAGGTCATGGGCCGCATCATGTCCTTCGCCGGCCTGAACTATTTTTCCGACACCACCGACACGGCGGCCGCCAAGTTCTACGGCGATGCCCAGAGCACCATCACCGATATCTCCACTCATCTTCTTTTCTTCGGGCTGGAACTGAACCGTCTCGACGATGCGGTTATCGCCGGCGCTGTCGACAACGACCCGCGTGCCGCCCGCTACAAGCCCTGGCTCGACGATCTGCGCCTGGCGCGGCCACACCAGCTTGAAGACCGCATCGAGCAGCTGTTTCATGAAAAATCGATCACCGGGCACAGCGCCTGGAACCGGCTCTTCGACGAGACGATGTCGGCACTGCGCTTTTCTATCGATGGCGAAGAGCTGGCCATCGAACCGGCACTGTCGCTGCTGCAGGATCCCGATCGCGAGGCGCGCCGCAAGGCGGCCGAGGCGCTCGCCTCCACCTTCTCCGACAACATCCGCACTTTCACGCTGATCACCAACACCCTGGCCAAGGACAAGGAGATCTCCGACCGCTGGCACGGCTTTGCCGACATCGCCGACAGCCGCCATCTCGCCAATCGCGTCGAGCGCCCGGTGGTCGAGGCGCTGGTCCAGGCCGTCACCGAGGCGGCGCCGCGCCTGTCGCATCGCTATTACGCCATCAAGGCCAAGTGGCTCGGTCTGGAAAAGCTGGAATTCTGGGATCGCAATGCCCCGCTGCCGGAAACCCCGACGCGCACCATCCTCTGGGACGAGGCGCGAGAAACCGTGCTCTCCGCCTATCACGGCTTCGCGCCGGAAATGGCTGATATCGCCGGACGCTTCTTCGATCGCCGCTGGATCGATGCGCCGGTCCGTCCCGGCAAGGCCTCGGGCGCCTTCGCACACCCGACCGTTCCGTCGGTGCATCCCTATGTGCTCGTGAACTACATGGGCAAGCCGCGCGATGTGATGACCTTGGCGCACGAACTCGGCCATGGCGTGCACCAGGTCCTGGCCGGCGGCCAGGGGCCCCTGATGGCCGCTACGCCGTTGACACTGGCCGAAACCGCATCGGTTTTCGGCGAGATGCTGACCTTCCGCAGGCTGCTGTCCGAGACGACCGACCCCGGCCAGCGCAAGGCGATGCTCGCCCAGAAGGTCGAGGACATGATCAACACGGTTGTCCGCCAGATCGCCTTCTACAAGTTCGAGCGCGAAGTGCACACGGCGCGCCGCGAGGGGGAATTGACCGCCGAGCAACTCGGCCGCCTGTGGGTCGATGTGCAGGCCGAAAGCCTTGGCCCCGCCGTGCGTCTGTCGGAAGCCTACGAGACCTTCTGGGCCTACATTCCGCACTTCGTGCATTCGCCCTTCTACGTCTATGCCTATGCCTTTGGTGATTGCCTGGTCAACTCGCTCTACGCCGTCTACGAGCGCAGCCCGGACGGTTTCCAGCAGCGCTATTTCGACATGCTGCGCGCTGGCGGCACCAAACATCATTCCGAACTCCTCGCCCCCTTTGGGCTGGACGCCGGCGATCCAGAGTTCTGGGGCCGCGGCTTGCAGATGCTCGAGGGCTTCATTGACGAAATCGAGGCGCTCGACAGATGACGCCGGGCGCCGATGCAGCCGCGCCCTTCGCCATCGGCCTGACGCCGCTGGCGGACCGCCCCTGGCTGCTCGTCGACGCGCACCTCCCGGCGGTCCTCGCCGAAAAGCGCCGTGTGGCAGCCAGCCATCCGGACAGGGTCTTCGCCGCCGAGCCGGCCACCCTGCCGGCGCAGCGCGAGGTGCTGGACCGGGTGCTGGCGCATCAGTGCGACCGCCATCCTGTTTTCTTTCGCCGCGAGGGCGAGCACGTTCATATCGCCGGCGTTCCGGACAGCGTCGATCTCGATGACGGTCGCCCCCCGCTCGCCCGCGCCGCCGATCTGTGCGCCGAGGACCTCGTGATCATGCGCAGGGACGCGGGAGAATGGCGGCTGGCTGCCGCCGCCCTACACTTTCCCTCCTCATGGCGGCTGGCCGAGAAGTTCAGCCGGCCGCTCGACGATGTGCATGCGCCGGTCCCCGGTTTCGGCCGTGGCAGCCGCAACGCCACCCTGATCGCCCGCATCTTCGACAATCTTGCCGCCGGCGTTCCGGTCCTGCGGCACAACTGGTCGATCTATCACAATGATCGCCTGCATCACCCCGAGCCGCATGAGAGCGTCGGCGCGCGGCATGTGGCCGGATCGCTCTTCCTGCGCGAGGAACGCCAGACGCTCAGCCGGCTCGACGCCGCCCACATTCTCTTTACCATTCATGTGGCGGTCACCCCGGCCGGCGCCCTCGCCGCCACCGCAGCCGGGCGGCGGCACGCCGCCGCCATCGCCGCCTGGCTCGAGGGCCTCGAACCCGCCGAACGCGCCTATAAGGGCCTGGGCCAGGATGCCGGTCCGGTCGTCGCGCGACTCAATGAAATCGCAGCCTCGGCGGTTTAAACTGCAAACGAACGCCCTTTATTGTCCGGGTAAAGTGTGATTAAGGCGCGGGGGCCGCGCTTTCACCCGCCCGTGCCCCGTGCCCAATTCAACCAACCGACCGATGGAGACCCGCCATGGCCGCGCCCGATTATCCCGTCTACGCCGAAATTGCCGGCCCCATCGTCATGATCGGCTTCGGCTCGATCGGACGCGGTACGCTGCCGCTGATCGAACGTCACTTCAAGTTTGACAAGTCACGCATGGTGATCATCGATCCGCATCCCGAGGGGGACAACGAGAAAATCGCGGCCGAACATGGCGTGCGCTTTCTTCGCCAGTCCGTCACTAAGGAAAACTACCGCGAGCTGCTGACCCCGCTTCTCACAGCCGGCGAGGGTCAGGGCTTTTGCGTCAATCTGTCGGTCGACACCTCCTCTCTTGATCTGATGCGTCTGTGCCGTGAGCTGGATGTCCCCTATATCGACACGGTGGTCGAACCCTGGCTCGGCTTCTATTTCGACAATGATGCCTCCAACGCCTCGCGCACCAACTACGCGCTGCGCGAGACCGTCCGCGAGGAAGTGCGCGCCCATCCCGGGAGCACCACCGCCATCTCCTGCTGCGGCGCCAACCCCGGCATGGTGTCGTGGTTCGTCAAACAGGCCCTGGTCAATCTGGCCGCAGACAAGGGGTTGGCCATCGAGGAGCCGGCTGCCGCCGACCGCAAGGGCTGGGCCGAACTGATGCAGCGTCTCGGTGTCAAGGGCATTCATATCGCCGAGCGCGATACCCAGCGCACCCGCGAGCCCAAGCCGCTCGACACTTTCTGGAACACCTGGTCGGTCGAGGGTTTTGTCTCGGAAGGCTTGCAGCCCGCCGAACTTGGCTGGGGCACACACGAGAAATGGCGTCCGGAAAACGCCCGCGATCACGAGGGCGGTTGCGGTGCGGCGATCTATCTCGAGCAGCCCGGCGCCAATACGCGCGTGCGCACCTGGTGCCCGACGCCGGGAGCGCAATACGGCTTTCTAGTCACCCACAACGAATCCATCTCGATCGCCGATTTCTTCACTTTGCGCGATGACCAGGGCAATGTCGTCTTCCGCCCGACTTGCCATTACGCCTATCATCCGGCCAATGACGCCGTTCTTTCGATGCATGAAATGTTCGGCAATGGCGGCAAACCGCAGCCGGTCATGCACGTGCTCGATGAAGATGAGCTGGTCGACGGCGTCGACGAGCTTGGCGTGCTTCTCTACGGTCACGACAAGAATGCCTACTGGTACGGGTCCCGCCTGTCGCTGGAAGAGACACGCGCGCTGGCGCCCTATCAGAACGCCACCGGTCTGCAGGTGTCCTCGGCGGTGCTGGCCGGCATGGTCTGGGCCTTGGAAAATCCCGGCTCGGGCATCGTCGACACCGACGAGATGGATTACCGGCGCTGCCTTGAAGTTCAGCGCCCCTATCTCGGTCCGGTCGAAGGTCATTACACGGACTGGACACCACTCGATGGCCGTCCGGGCCTGTTTCCCGAAGATCTTGATCAGGACGATCCCTGGCAGTTTCGCAACATACTGGTCAAATTCTGATCCACGCCCAGACCATTGCCCCCGCCGGTGCCGCGCAAGCCTTGCTTTCGCCGCGACGGCGCGGCATGGTCAAAACATCGAACCCATGGAGAGGGGGAAGCCATGAACAGACTGCACCTCGCCGGCGCCGCCGCGCTGTCGCTGACATTGATCGGCTGCCAGGCGATCAGCTACGCGCCGGGCTACAACAGTGGCGGCTTCAACCAGCCGCGTCGCGCCGGCATTGAAGGCCAGTGGGTGGACCCGAACGGGATTGTCTCGAGTTTCTACAGCGGGCGCTTCGAGACGCGGACCACGGACACCAATTCGCTGTTGGCGCAAGGCTCCTATACCCAGGTCTCACCCTCGCTCGTCGAGATCGAACTGACCTCGCTGCTGCGCAACACGACGTCCAAGGTGAACTGCGCACAGGTCTCGCGCGACCGTCTCAACTGCACGTCCTCGAGCGGATCGCAATTCACGTTGAGCCGCCGCGCCTGACGCCTCGGACATAAGAGGAAGCCGTGACGAAATTCCTCGACGCCCTGGAAACCCGGTCGCCGGACAAGCGCGAGCGCGACACCTTTGCCGCTCTCTCCGCCCTGATGGCCGACAAGCTGCCGCGTCTGCCGGCGCTTGCCAACTGGCTGGGTCATCCCGAACCGCAGGCCTTCGACAGCCGCGAGCACCTGGCGACGCTGCCGGTGATGCGCAAAGCTGATCTCGTCGACATGCAGAGCAAGGCGCCGCCGTTTGGCGGGCTCGCCGATCCAGAGGCTCTGCGCGGCAACCGGGTGTTTCTCTCCCCCGGTCCGGTCTGGGAACCGCAGGGCCAGGGGGCCGATCCATGGCAGTCGGCGCGCGCCCTGCATGCTGCCGGTTTCCGTGCTGGTGACATCGTCCACAACGCCTTCTCCTATCACCTGACACCCGGGGCCTTCATTCTCGATGAGGGCGCCCGGGCTCTTGGCTGCCTGGTGTTTCCCGCCGGCACCGGCAACACCGAGCAGCAGGTCGAAGCGGCGGCGACCCTCAAGCCGGCCGGCTACACCGGCACCCCGGACTATCTCAAGGTCATTCTCGAAAAAGCCGACGCGATGCAGCGCGATCTGAGCTCCATCACCCGCGCTTTGGTCTCGGGCGGCGCCCTGTTTCCAGCCCTGCGCACCTATTACACCGACCGCGGCATCGCCACGCTGCAATGCTACGCCACCGCCGATATCGGCGTCATCGCCTACGAGACGGCGGACGAGACCGGCAGCGCCCTTCCCGGCATGCTGGTCAACGAGAATCTGATCGTCGAGATCGTCCGCCCCGGCACCGATGATCCGGTGCCCGACGGTGAAGTCGGCGAGGTGGTGGTCACGACGCTGAACGCCAGCTACCCGCTGGTCCGCTTCGGCACCGGCGATTTGTCAAAAATCCTGCCCGGCCCCTCCCCCTGCGGCCGCACCGGACAGCGCATTGCCGGCTGGATGGGCCGCGCCGATCAGCGCACCAAGGTCAAGGGCATGTTTGTCGATCCCAAGCAGATCGCCGCGCTGGTTGCCGAATTTCCGCAGATCGCCAAAGCCCGGCTCGTCGTCAGCCGGCAGGGCGACGCCGATGCAATGCGCCTTCAGATCGAACCGGCACCCGCGGCAGAGCCTGATGCGCAAGCCATCGCCGCCGCCCTTGCCAGCCACACCAAGATGAAGGGCGAGGTTGAAATCGTTGCCGCCGGAAGTCTCCCCAATGACGGCAAGGTGATCGCCGACGAACGCGACTACGACGCCTGACCGAGCCCCTGCCTTGCAGAATGGCATTGTGCTTGCGGGACGGCCTTTTCGCGCTATTTTGCATTCACGAACAAACGACCCTGTTGATCTCCTGGAGGAACACATGAAAACCCTGTCCGCTCGCCTGCTTCTGACGGTCTCCGCTTTCGGTTTTGCTGCCGGTTCGGCACTCGCGCAAGACGAGGCGGCGCCGAAGATGCCCGAACCGCTCGCCGGAGCCATGGAAATCAGCCAGTCCGCGCCCAAGATCGAGGTCGAAACGCAAGGTCAGGTGGAAGCCGAAGTCTCGGCCGGCTCCGGGGAAGACGCCGTGACCGAAGAGGACGCGTCGACCGATGCCTCGGCAACGGCAGATAGCACCGCGGACATGGAGAGCGACAGCGACGCCAGCGCTGATGCGGGCGCCGAAACGGATGCGGACATGGCCAGCGATGCGGATGTTGTCGAGGCCATGGAAGAGGCACCCAAGCCCCTGGAAGAAGCCAGCGACATCACCGAGACGGCACCGGAAGCCGTTAAGGAAGCCATTGCTGCGGAGGAAGACAGCGAGGGCAGCATGGACGCGGAAACCGACGCCGCAGACACCGACGCCGAAGACGCCGGCGCAGAAGACATGTCCAGCGAAGCCGATGCGTCCGCCAGCACCGAGGCCGAGGCGTCCACCGAAGACAGCGCATCTTCCGACGACAGCAGCAGCGTGACGCTGCCGGAACTTCCCGAAGGCGCGACAACGATGAGCTCTTCCGCTCCCGAAGTCGAAGCCGAAACCGAAATGGAAAGCAGCACCGAAACCGAGATGGACGACACTGCCGAAGCCGATGACTCTATGTCTGCGGACACGGATGCCGAAGGCGAAAGCGCCAGCACTGCGATGCAGGAGGCAGCCGGCGCGGATGCGTCTGAATACACCGTCAAGCGGGGCGACAATCTCTGGAACATCGCCAGGTCCGAATACGGCGATGCCCGTAAATGGACGCTGATTGCCGAGGCCAATCCGGCCGTGAATCCGGATGATCTGGAAATCGGCACCACCCTGGTCATCCCCAAGATGCAGTAGGCCAAAAACGCAATGGGCTGCGCGCCGCGCCGTCAAGGCTGCGGGACAGCGCCGCCAGGATCGAGACAGGGCGCCTTTACGGCGCCCTGTCTGTTTCCGAGCTGCGGTCGCCTGACTGTCATACGGTCTTTATATGGCGCCGGCATGTATCTCCTCGAAAACGAACCTCACCGTCGAGGCCGCTTTGAACGAGGGTACCATGACCAAGCACACACAACCGAAAACCGATCTGATCAACCTGACTGACATCCGCGAGGCAAGCGAGGACATCGGCCGCAACCCGTCCGCCAACCCGACGATGGGCGATATCATCAACGGGCGCCTGTCGCGGCGCGGTTTTCTCGGCGGTGCCCTGGCAGTCAGCGCCATCAGCGCCGCCGTCAGCCCGGTGGCCCTGATGGCCGCGCGCGAGGCCCACGCCGCTTCCGGATCGGCCTTCACCTTCGATGAGGTGACAGCCGGGGTCGATGAAACCCACCATGTTGCCGAGGGCTATGACGCCGACGTGCTGCTGCGCTGGGGCGACAAGGTGTTTGCCGATTCCCCGGAATTCGATCCGGACAACCAGACGCCTGAAAGCCAGCTCCGGCAGTTCGGCTACAACAACGACTATGTCGGCTTCATTCCGCTCGATGGCGCCGATGATCGTGGTCTGCTGGTCGTGACCCACGAATACACCAATGCCGAACTGATGTTCCCCGGATTCGCCAGGATCGTGAAGGTCGAGGAAGACAAGGAAAAGGGCATCGAAGCCAGCGAAAAGGTCGAGCTTGGCGAATTCACGCGCACAATTGTCGACATCGAGATGGCGGCGCATGGCGGCACCGTGATCGAGATCCGCCGCGATGAAGACGGAAAATGGCACCCGGTCCTCGACAGCCGCTACAACCGGCGCATCCATCTTGGCACTGAGATGGAGCTCAGCGGGCCGGTCGCCGGTCATGACCGCGTCAAGACGAACGCCGATCCCTCCGGCAAACTCGTCAAGGGCACATTGAACAATTGCGCCGGCGGCGTCACGCCTTGGGGCACTTTCCTCATGGCCGAGGAGAACTTCCATGGCTATTTCCGCGGCGCCCTGCCGGAAGGACATCGCGAAACCGCCAACTATGAACGCTATGGCGTGCCCGCCGGCTGGTACAGCTGGGGCGAGCACCACGAGCGTTTCGACGTCAGCAAGGAACCCAACGAGGCCAACCGCTTCGGCTGGGTCGTCGAGGTCGATGTGCAGGACCCGAACGCAAAGCCGAAAAAGCGTACCGCCCTCGGCCGCGTCAAGCACGAAGGCGCTGAAAGCGTCGTCAACAAGGACGGACGCGTCGTCACCTATTGTGGCGACGACGAACGCTTTGACTACATTTACAAATTCGTGACCGCCGGCACTTTCGATCCGGACAATCGCGCCGCCAATATGGATCTTCTCGATGACGGCACGCTCTACGTCGCCAAGTTCAACGAGGATGGCACGCTGGACTGGATGCCGCTTGTCTTCGGTGACAACGGCCTCACCGCCGAGAACGGTTTTGCAAGCCAGGCTGACGTTCTGGTCGAGACTCGCAGAGCCGCCGATCTGCTCGGCGCCACCAAGATGGACCGGCCGGAAGACGTTGAACCGAATGCGGTTACCGGCAAGGTCTACTGCATGCTGACCAACAACACCAAACGCCAGCCTGGCGACGAGAACGCCGCCAATCCGCGCGCCGAGAACGCCTTCGGCCATATCATCGAGATCACCGAGCCGGACGGCGACTTCGCGGCAACCCGCTCCACCTGGGAAATCCTCCTCAAATGCGGCGATCCTTCCATCGCCGAGGTCGGGGCCTCCTTCAATCCGGCAACCACCGAGAACGGCTGGTTCGGCATGCCGGACAACTGCGCCACCGACGCCGATGGCCGTCTCTGGGTCAGCACCGACGGCAATTCCGAAAAGAAGACGGGCCGCACGGATGGCCTCTGGGCGGTCGATACGGAGGGGGCGGCGCGCGGCACATCGCGGCTGTTCTTCCGCGTACCGGTCGGCGCCGAAATGTGCGGTCCGGTCTTCGACCCCAGTGGACAAACGCTGTTCTGCGCTGTCCAGCACCCCGGTGACGAGGGACTGGCAACCTATGAAGCGCCCGCCACCCGCTGGCCCGATTTCCGCGATGACATGCCGGTGCGCCCCGCCGTCGTGACGATCACCAAGAAGGGTGGCGGCAAGATCGGCGCGGCCTGACCCGCCCTACCGAATGTACGCAATTGGAAGGCGCCCCGGGTGGGGCGCCTTTCGCCGTCCACGGCGCATCAGGAACGTCAGGACTTGCCGGATCGGCTCAGCCGTTCGATTGGAAAGATCGCGCAGGTCTCGGTGCCATGCGCCAGCAATCTGCCGGTGCCGTCGCGCAGGAAAGTTTCCGACGTGGCGATGGTGCGTCCGCGATGCACCACTTTGCCCTCGCAGCTCACCTCCCCCATTCCGGCCAGCAGCGGCCGCACCAGATTGACCTTGAACTCCACCGTCGTGTAGCCCTCGCCCGGCGCCAGCGTCGTCATCACAGCGCAGGCCAGCGCCGAATCCATGATCGTGCTCGCCCAGCCGCCATGCACCGTCCCGAGCGGGTTGAGGTGATCTGCGGCCGGCGCACCGGCAAACACCACCCGCCCCTCATCAACCTCCGTCAGCCAGATGTCCAGGGTGCGGGCGATCGGAGGATTGGCCAGGCGCCCCTCAAGCATGCCGCGCATCACCGAAAGCCCGCCTTCCTCGGCGACCGTCGCAAGGGGAATGACCCCGACTTCGCGACCGCGTCGATCGACTTTTGCAGTGTCTTGTCTCACAGGTTCTCGTCCTCGGGTGTGGTTCTGTTGTCTCGATCGGATGCCGGCTTGGCGCCAAGCTGTCTCTGCACCGCCGTCTCGAGCCCGGCGCGCGCCGCCGGTTCAGGCAGGCCGCGCGGTTCGAAGACATGCCGGCGCAGAAAATAGCCAGTCAGCGCGAACGCCGCGGCCAGGCCTTCCGCCGTGTCGCTGGCGGCATCGCCGCTGTGCAGAAAGCTCGGCAGGGCGAGCAGCTTATCGGCCCACGCCGCGCCCGCATCGGCCGACACCGCCCGCCCGGATTTCGGCGACACGAAGATCAGCCGGTCACGGCTGCCGGTCGCCGCGCAGCGCGTCAGGTCAAGTCCGAAGCCGAGATCCTCGAGCACCGCCAGTTCGAAGCGCACATACATCGAACCCGCCAGGGCCGGGTCATCGAAACTGTCGAGAATGATCGCGAATGCATCGTGCAGCCGCTGGTGCGAGTCGCGTTCGGGCAAGAGCCGCAGCAGCGCCGCCATCGCCTGCACGCCGTGCACCCCGATGGCGCTTTCCATCAACCGGCCGGCCCGCGCCACCAGCGGCTCGACCTGATACTGACCGAGATGCTCGTCGAGCCGCGCCCGCCAGACCAGCGATACGGAATTGCCCGGCTGCAGCACCGGCTGCATCCGCCGCGACCGGCCGCCGCGGATAATCCCCATATGACGCCCATGCGACCGGGTCATCACCTCGGCGATCACCGAGGTCTCACCATGTTTGCGAAGCCCGAGAAGAATGCCCTCGTCACGCCATTCCATGCCTCATCGGCTCCTCAACGGGGGAATTCGAGGCCCATTTCGCGATAGCGCTCGGGATCATCACCCCAGTTCTGCCGCACCTTGACGAACAGGAACAGGTGCACCTTTTGCTCGAGAATCTCGCCGATTTCCTTGCGCGCCATCTGGCCGATGGCCTTGATCGCCTCGCCATTCTTGCCAAGCACGATCTTGCGCTGGCTTTCACGCTCGACATAGATCACCTGCTCGATGCGCACCGAGCCGTCCTTCCTCTCCTCCCAGCTCTCCGTTTCGACATGCGACGAATAGGGCAGTTCCTGATGCAGCCGCAGATACAGCTTCTCGCGGGTGATCTCGGCAGCCAGCTGGCGCATCGGCAGATCGGAAATCTGATCCTCGGGGTAATACCACGGCCCTTCCGGCAGACGCGCCGCCAGGTAGCTGCCGACGTCGGTGACCCCCGAGCCATTCAGCGCCGAGATCATGAAGGTGCGTTCGAAACTGACCTTTTCATTGGCGGCGGCAGCCAGCGCCAGCAGCGTGTCGCGCTTGACCTGGTCGATCTTGTTGAGAATCAGCACCATCGGCTGCCGCACGTCCTTGAGCGCCTCGAGCAGCTTCTCGGCATCGCCCTTCAGGCCCCGTTCGGCATCGATCAGGACCATCACCACATCGGCATCCTTGGCCCCGCCCCAGGCGGTCGTGACCATCGCCCGGTCCAGCCGCCGGCGCGGTGCAAAGATGCCCGGCGTATCGATAAAGACGATCTGTGTCCGCTCGATCGTGGCGATGCCGCGCACGATGGCCCGCGTGGTCTGCACCTTGTGCGAGACGATCGACACCTTGGCGCCGACAAACTGGTTGACCAGCGTCGACTTGCCGGCATTCGGGGCACCGATCAGCGCCACGAATCCCGAGCGCGTCGGCGCCTCGGTGTCACCGGCGCTGCCGGAACCGCCATCATTTTCTGCTGTCGGTTCGCCGCTGTCATTCATCGCCATCGTCCTGTTTCCAGATGCCCTCGCGCCGCAAGAAAGCGCCGGCTGCCGCCTGTTCGGCCATCCGCTTCGAGCGGCTTTCGCCATTAGCCGACTGGCCATCCTTGACCTCGACCACAACCTTGAACACCGGATCATGATCCGGGCCGCTGCGCTCGGCAACCCTGTAGACCGGCGTCGAACCGAACTTCTGATGCGACCATTCCTGCAATTCGGTCTTCGCATCGCGCTGCGCCGAGCCGCTTTTCAGGGCCCGCTCGCTCCACTGCGCCGCCACGAACCGCCGGGCTTCCTCCAGCCCCGCCTCGAGATAGATCGCCGCGATCAGCGATTCGATCACATCGGCGCGAACATTGGCCAGGCGCTTGCTGGTGAGTTTCTTCACATCAGCGCCGGTTCGGATGAATTCGTGCAGCTTCAACTCATCGGCCACTTCGGCGCAGGTCTTCGCCGACACCAGATGATTGAGGCGCACCGACAATTCGCCCTCGTCGGCATCACCGAAATGCTTGAACAGCAACTCGGCGACGCACAGGCCGAGCACCCGGTCACCGAGAAATTCGAGGCGTTCATAATTGCCGCCGCCACCATCGCGCAGGCTCGAATGGCTCAGCGCCCGCAGCAAGCGGTCCCCGTCCGTGAACCGGTAGCCGATGCGCGCCGCAACCGCGTCGACAATCTCGTCAGCCGCTTTTTTCGGGGCACTCATCTTTGCGCGGATTTGAAGAAGCGGTCAAAGCGCAACTCGCTTGGCCACTTCCAGATTTCCAGCGGCGAAGTGTCATCGCTGATCGAGAAAAAGATGATCGTCGCCCGGCCGATGAAATTTTCCAGCGGCACATAGCCCACGGAAAAGCGGCTGTCGGACGAATTGTCGCGATTGTCGCCGAGCATGAAATAATGGCCGTCCGGCACGACGAATTCGCGGGTGTTGTCGCCGGGCGAATTCGGTGTCAGGTCGAGCGTGTTGTAGCTTACCCCGTTCGGCAGCGTCTCGCGATAAAGCGGCACGCCCTCGCCCGCGCTGCCGTCATCGGCCTCGAACGTACCGACCTGCTCGCGCTCTACCGGCTCGTCATTGATGAACAGGCGGCCCTCGCGCATCTGCACGCGATCCCCCGGCAGCCCGATCACCCGCTTGATGAAATCAACGCTTGGATCGCTCGGCAGACGGAACACGGCGACATCGCCGCGCTCGGGTTCGCTGCCCCAGATCCGGCCATCGAACAGATCCGGTGACATCGGGATCGAATATTTCGAATAGCCGTAGGAGTATTTCGAGACGAACAGATAATCGCCGATCAGCAAGGTCGACATCATCGACCCGGACGGGATCGAGAAGGGCTGGAACAGCAGGGTACGGATCACCAGCGCCAGGAGCAGTGCCTGGATCAGAACCTTGATATTTTCCCACAAACTGCTGGAACTGGACTTGGCTTCTTCCGACACGTCCGATCTATCCCTTTTCGAGGGCCGTGACGGCGACGTTCCACCGCCCGGCTTCTGGCATCAAATGCGCGCCCGGCGCGGATTGCGGCCTGTCTACTCCTTTGCTCGCGCAACGGCAACCGCCTTCGCGCCAAGCGGACCGCTCCCCGGCCATTCAGCTATCCAGGCTGTGCAAATGGCTCAGGCCGGGCCCGCCTTAGGCTCCGCGACCGCCTCGATGATCACGAAGGCCTGTGCCAGGGGAAAATCGTCGGTAATCGTCAGATGGATCACCGCTTCGCATCCGGCCGGCATCATCGCCGCCAGACGTGCCGCGGCGCCGCCGGTCAGGCGCATGGTCGGCTTGCCACCCGGCAGATTGACCACGCCCATGTCGCGCCAGTACACACCCTGGGCCAGACCGGTCCCTAGCGCCTTGGAGCAGGCCTCCTTGGCGGCAAACCGCTTTGCATAGGAGGCGGCGCGCAGCCGTCGACGGTCGGACTTCTGCCGCTCGATTTCGGTAAAGCAGCGCGTGGTGAACCGCTCGCCAAACCGCGCCAGCGTCCGTTCCACCCGGCGAATATCGATCAGGTCGCTGCCGATACCGACAATCATCTCTCAACTCCTTGCAGCATGCGGCGCAATGATCGCCCTCAGGCCGGTGATCCGTTCGACAGGCGCGACAAGCGCGCCCGCGCCTGCTCTTCCAGCCGCGTGCGTCGCCGCAGCTGGAAGGTCTTCACCGACCAGTAGGTGACGAGATAGAAGATCGAACCGACCACCAGGCCGAGCGGCAATGCACCGATCAGCATCGGCTTTAACACCGGACCCCAGATCTGGCTCATATCCATGTGCCTGAGCAGGCTGTAGAGGTCGATATGATCTCCGGCCCGCCTGCCCTCGACGCCGATCATGAAATTGCCGGTCTTGTAGGTCGCAGCCCAGATGAACGGAAAGCTCAGTGGATTGCCGAAACCGGTGCCGAGCGCTGCCGCCACCAGGTTTCCGCCAATGACATAGGCCAATGCGAAGGACAGCAGGAAGTGAAACCCGAGCAACGGCGTACAGGATGTGAAAGCGCCGGCCGCGACCCCGGCTGCGATGGCATGCGGCGTCGCCGTCAAACGCAGCACGCGCTTGATGAAATACTGAAACGAGCGCGAGAACGAGCGGCTGGGCCAGAGCGCAATGCGCAACTTGCCCCAAAATCTCAGAGGTCGGCGTCGGCGAAACAGCATGGATCCGGTATTCTAATCCTTTATGTCAACGATAAGACAGAGGCGGCGCAATCAACGGCTCTGTCCGACTATGACGCATGCCACCCAAGATTCTGTAAACATTTTAAGCTTCCGCGCCCACCCGGCCGCGATCCCGATGACGATAAGCGCCACACCGATACTGGGACCTATTCGTAAAGACGCTCGACGCTGGACACGCATTCGAGATTCTTCAAACGCGTGATCAGCAGATTGAGATGCTTGAGATCCCAGACCTGAAGATCAAAGATCATGTCGGTGAAATCTGCCGCGACCTTGCGCATGGTCATTGATTCGATATTGGTGTCGTTGTCGGCCACAAGCGCGGTAATTTCTGCCAGCGTTCCGGGTGCATTGATCCCCGAAACCCAGATACGCGCCGGAAAACGGTTGCGATTGTGCTCGTCGATATCCCAGCGAATGTCCACCCAGCGTTCCGGTTCGTCGTCAAAGGCGGTCAGCTCGGGAGACTGTATCGGATAGATGGTGATGCCGGCGCCCGGTTCAAGAATGCCGATGATGCGATCGCCGGGCACGGCGCCGCCGGTGCAAAAGCGCACGCTGGTGTTGGCATCGACCCCGCGGATCGGCACGGCCGATGTCTCCCGCCCCCCCTTGCGTGTTCCCGCCTTGCGTTTGGAAAAGCCCGGCAGGCGGAAAATCATCCCGGCGCGGTTGCGCAGGTTGAACCATCCTTCATCCGTCGGCTTCTGCTTGACGACGCGGCTTTCCTGATGGTTGGGATAGATGGCCCGCAGCACGTCGTCTGAAGAAATCTCTCCCCGCCCGATGGCGGCCAGCACATCGTCGGTTTCCTTCTGGCCCAGCCGGTGCAAGACGGGCCCCAGTTCATCGCGCGAAAACACCTTGCCCGACCGCTCGAATGCGCGTTCGAGGATCCGCTGCCCGAGACCGGAATACTGTTTGCGCACGGCCGTCCGGGTGGCGCGGCGGATGGCTGCGCGCGCCTTGCCCGTCACCACCACCTCTTCCCAGGCCGGCGGCGGCACCTGCTTGTCTGATCTCAGAATCGACACCTCGTCGCCATTGGCCAGGCGAGTCACCAGCGGCATGACCCGGCCATTGATCTTGCAGCCGACGCAGGTGTCGCCGATATCGGTGTGCACCGCATAGGCAAAGTCGATCGGCGTGGCACCGCGCGGCAGGGCAATGAGTTGTCCTTTCGGGGTGAAGCAGAAGACCTGGTCGTGGAACAGTTCGAGCTTGGTATGCTCGAGAAATTCCTCCGGATTGTAGCCCTCCGACAACGCTTCGATGGTTTTGCGCAACCAGGTATAGGCCCGCGAGTCGCCCGAACGCAGCTTGCCGTCATCGCTGGCCACGCCGTCCTTGTAGAGCGCATGCGCCGCAACGCCCATCTCCGCCACCCGGTGCATCGCATGGCTGCGGATCTGCAGCTCGACGCGTTGCCGCGAGGGACCGACGATCGTGGTATGCACCGAGCGATAGTCGTTCTGCTTGGGGGTCGAGATGTAATCCTTGAAGCGGCCCGGCACCACCGGCCAGCGCATGTGCACGATCCCCAGCGCCCGGTAACAGTCTGCGGTCGAGTTCGTCAGGATGCGAAAGCCGAAAATATCCGACAATTGTTCGAAGGACAGCGACTTGGTCTGCATCTTCTTGAACACCGAATAGGGCTTTTTGCGCCGCCCCCTGACCTCGGCTTCCAGACCCTCCTGCGCAAACAGGCCGCCCAGTTCCTCCTCGATCGTCCGGATCAGACCTTCCTTGCGGCCGGAAATCTCGTCAAGCTTGTTGATCACCGTCTCGTAGGCTTCGCTGTTCAGCGTCTTGAACGCCAGTTCCTCGAGCTCCTCGCGCATGTCCTGCATGCCCATGCGGCCGGCCAGCGGCGCATAAATGTCCATCGTCTCCTCGGCGATGCGCGCCCGTTTTTCTTCCGGCACGTACTCCAGCGTACGCATGTTGTGCAGGCGATCGGCCAGCTTGACGAGCAGCACCCGCACATCGTCGGAGATCGCCAGCAGCAATTTGCGCAGGTTCTCCGCCTGCTTGGCGCGTTTGGAAACCAGGTCGAGTTTCTTGATCTTTGTCAGACCCTCGACCAGACGGCCGATGTCCTCGCCGAACAGACCGTCGATCTCCTGCCGGGTCGCCGAGGTATCCTCGATGGTGTCGTGCAGCAGCGCCACGGCGATCGTCGATTCGTCGAGCTTCATCTCGGTGAGAATCGCCGCCACTTCCAACGGATGCGAAATGTAGGGATCGCCGCTCGCCCGCTTTTGCTTGCCATGCTTCTGCATTGCGTAGACGTAAGCCTTGTTGAGCAAGGCTTCATTGACGTCCGGCTTGTAGAACTGCACGCGCTCGACGAGCTCGTACTGGCGCATCATGGGAAATCGGCTCCGCAGAGGTCACAAGTAAAAATGCGCCGAAGGAGAACCGCCGGCGCATTCACTCGTGAAATTGAGTGTCGAAACAGTGTTCCGATCAATAATCGTCGCTTTTCTCCGGCGGGACAAGCCCTTCGATGCCGGCCAGCAGTTCCTCTTCCGACATGGACGAGAACGAGATGCCTTCATCGGCGGGCTCTTCAGCCGCCGGCGCTTCTTCGGAGGCCGCTTCCGGCTGCACCAGGCTGGTGGCGTGATCGGGCTCCGGCTCATCGACTTCCACATGCTTTTGCAGCGAGTGAATCAGATCTTCCTTCAGATCGCCGGGAGACAGGGTCTCATCGGCAATCTCGCGCAGGGCGACAACCGGGTTCTTGTCATTGTCGCGGTCCACCGTGATCTGGCTGCCCTGGGACACCTGGCGGGCACGATGGCTGGCCAGAAGCACCAGTTCGAAACGGTTTTCGACCTTGTCGATGCAATCTTCGACTGTGACGCGGGCCATGGCCTGTCCTTCTTAAACGGTTTTTTCGGGATCAACCTGCTCGGTAAACGCCTTACGCGGCAATTTCAAGGCCACGGCAGGTTTTTTGCGCAGATATCGGCCCGCATCGATGCGAAAATGGTTATAGTAGCCTACGGGACGTCACCCATTTATTTACGTATTGCAAGGTACGCGCAGGTAGCATACGCGATACCCCCTTGGACCGAAATCCTTACAGGACACGCACTTAGCCAGCTTTTTGCTGAAATCCGACCTTGTCCCTGACCGAAACCTAATCCCTTCCGCCATTTCAGGAGCCTCCAATGTTCGATTCCCGCGAAAAGATTGCCCTCTTTATAGATGGCGCCAATCTTTACGCCGCCTCCAAGAGCCTCGGATTCGATATCGATTACCGACGCCTGCTAAAGGCGTTTTCCCAGCGTGGCTATCTGTTGCGTGCTTATTATTACACGGCGCTGATCGAAGATCAGGAATACTCCTCTATTCGTCCGCTGATCGATTGGCTGGACTATAACGGCTACCGCGTCGTCACCAAGCCGGCCAAGGAGTTCACCGATTCCGCCGGCCGCCGCAAGGTCAAGGGCAACATGGACATCGAACTGGCCATCGATGCCATGGAACAGGCCGCGGTCGTCGATCACATCGTCATTTTCTCCGGCGATGGCGACTTCACCACGCTGGTCGAGGCGTTGCAGCGCAAGGGCCGCAAGGTTTCGGTCGTCTCGTCCCTGGCCACCCAGCCGCCGATGATCGCCGACGATTTGCGCCGCCAGGCCGACCACTTCATCGACCTGGCTTCACTGAAAAAGGAAGTCGGGCGCGATCCGTCGGAGCGTCCGATGCGGGCACCGGCCGCAGCGGCCGAGGACGACGCCTACGAGGACTGAGATGGCCCGCCCGGACCGTGCACACCGCAACCCCGATAAATCCGGCAACCCGGCCCGCAGCATCTCCGACGCCGTCATCGAACCGCCGCACGACTGCGCGCTGTGCCCGCGCCTGCGCGCCTATATTCTCGCCACGCGGCGAGCCCATCCCGATTGGCACAACGGGCCGGTGCCGACCTGGTATCCGGCCGACGGAGCAGACACCACCGAACTCCTGATCATCGGCCTGGCGCCAGGCCTGCGCGGCGCCAATCGCACCGGCCGCCCCTTCACCGGCGACTACGCCGGCGATCTTCTGTATGCGACACTGATCCGCCACGGTTTTGCCAGGGGCACCTTTGCCGCCCGCCCCGATGATGGCCTGCAGCTGGCCCGCACGGCGATCACCAATGCCGTGCGCTGCGTTCCGCCGGAAAACAAGCCGGTCGGCGCCGAGATCAACACCTGCCGCCAGTTTCTCAGCGCCAGCATGGAGGCCCTGCCGCGGTTGCGGGCCATCGTCACGCTGGGCAAGATCTCCCACGACAGCACGATCCGCACGCTCGGCGGGCGCCTCGCCGCGCATCCCTTCGGCCATGCTGCCGAAACGGAGATCGATGGCCTGCGCATTTTCTCGAGCTATCACTGCTCACGCTACAACACCAACACCGGCCGTCTGACACCCGAGATGTTCGACGCGGTCTTTCAGAATGTGGCGCGCTTTTTAGGCTGAGCGGCCGGACGACTTGGGGTCGGGACTTAGCCGTTGTCGCGCAGCAGACGCGCCTTCTGGCGGTTCCAGTCGCGCTCCTTGGCGGTCTCGCGCTTGTCGTGCAGTTTCTTGCCTTTGCCCAGCGCCAGCTCGAGCTTGGCCATCCCGCGATCGTTGAAATACACCTTCAGCGGCACAAGCGTCATGCCATCGCGCGCCACCGCCGCCGCGAGCTTGGCGATTTCACGCCCCTTGAGCAGCAGCTTGCGCCGCCGCCGCGGATCGTGGTTGAAGCGGTTGCCCTGCAGATATTCCGGCACGTAGGAATTGATCAGCCACATTTCGCCGTCCTCGGCGCTGGCATAGGATTCGCTGATATTCGCCTTGCCCTCGCGCAGCGACTTGACCTCGGTGCCCGTCAGTTGCAATCCGGCTTCGAGCGTCTCGACGATCTCGTAGTTGAAGCGCGCCTTGCGATTGTCGGCGACGACATTGCTGCTGGACGGTTTCTTCTTTGCTGCCATCAGCCGGTCAGACCCGCATGCGTCATCGCCGCATCGAGCATGGCGGCGGTCTCCGGACCGACATCGACCAGCGGCGAGCGGACGGTTCCTTCCATATAGCCGAGCCGGCTGAGGCAATATTTCGTGCCGCAGACGCCGGGCTCATGGAAAATCGCCTTGTGCAGCGGCATCAGGCGATCCTGCAGTTCGAGCGCCCGCGCGTAATTGCCGGACAGCGTCGCATCCTGCATCTCGGCGCACAGCTCCGGCGCAACATTGGCGGTCACCGAAATGCAGCCGACACCGCCCATCGCATTGTAGCCGACCGCCGTCGCATCCTCGCCGGAGATCTGCACGAAATCCGCGCCGCAGGCCATGCGCTGTTCGGCGACCCGCTCGAGCCGCCCGGTGGCATCCTTGACCCCGACGATCGTCCTGAAGTCGCGGCTGAGCGCCGCCATCGTCTCGACGCTCATGTCGACCGCCGAGCGTCCCGGAATATTATAGATGATGATCGGCAGCCGCGTCGCATCGGCGATCGCGCCGTAATGGCTGTACAGCCCCTTCTGCGTCGGCTTGTTGTAATAGGGCGTGACAACGAGGATCCCGTCCGCCCCGGCCGCTTCCGCGTGGCGCGCGAAATCGACGGCTTCGACGGTGTTGTTCGAGCCGGCCCCGGCGATCACCGGCACCCGGCCGCCGGCCGTCTCGACGCAGAGATTGACCACCCGCTTGTGTTCCTCGTGGCTCAGCGTCGGCGATTCGCCGGTCGTACCCACCGGCACGACGCCATGGCTGCCGGCGACGATGACCCGGTCAACATGCGCCGCGAACGCCTTTTCATCCACCGCCCCGGTTGCGGTGAAGGACGTGACGAGGGCAGGAATTGACCCTTTGAACATGGCAGTCTCCAAGATAACGCACACGAAAGCCGCCCCGGCCAGAGCGGCCGGAATTCGGACAGTCCTGCCGTTACAGGAATTTCCCCGAATGCGAAAGGTTTGCCGTCTGTTCAGCGGCAGATTTGGCCGCCCGAACGGGCCAAAAAGGGACACCCGGCCGCCGCTGACGCCACCGGCGGATTTGCCTGAAATCAAAATTCTGCCGGATTGCCCCTGTTTATCGGGGACCGCCGCCGCGAAATCTCCCGTTAACGCCCCTGTTAACACCCCTGCGCGACACTGGCGGACGGGGCTGATCAAAGGCTTGCCGCCGCGGCACTGTCCAGGAGACCATATGCCGAATCGCCGTCATTCAACTTGCATCCGCCTGCCGGCGTCCGTGCTGTCGCTGCTTGTCGCGCTGGCCATCGTGCCTGCCCTGCCTCCGATCGCCGGCGCCCTGGAAGTGCCGATGCCGGTGCCCGTCGCCAAGCCGCAGCTCGATGCCGACGGCAAGGTGGTGATCGTCCCGACGCTAAAGAATGCTCTGGCGGCGCTCGATGATGGCGATCTCGAGACGGCCCTGAACATTCATGCGGCAATGGCCGAAGACGCATTCGACCGCCGCGTCCTGAGCTTCAGCCTGGCGCTGTCCAGCGATCGCCGCATTGATCTCGAGACCCTCAGCGCGCTGCGCGAGGATTTTGCCGACTGGCCCGAGGAAGAACGCATCGCCGCCAACTTCGAACGTGCCCTTTACCGCGGCAATCCGGACGCCGCCACGACGCTCGCCTATTTCGGTGAACGCCAGCCCGAAACCCTTGCCGGCCGCATTGCCCTGCTGCGCGCCCTGCGCAAGGCGGGACGGTCGAAGCAGGCCGAGGCGGGCGTGCGCGCCCTGTGGGCCGACATCGATCTCGACCCCGCGACCGCCACGGTGTTCAATCGCGAATTCAGCGACTATCTCCAGCCCTCCGACCATCTCCGCCGCATGCAGCGGCTGCTGTATCGCGATCGCATTTCCGCGGCGCTTGCACCGGCGCGCCTCGCCGGAGCCGAATCGCTCTACCAGGCCTGGGTGCAGACCATCCGCTCGCCCAAACGGGCCGAAGCCGCCATCGACAAGGTCGATGCCGCCTTCGCCGATGACCCGGCGCTTCTTTACCTGCGCATCCGCAGGCTGCGCCAGATGGATGATATCGAAGCGGCGGCAGCCCTGCTTGAAACCATGCCGGAGGATGATGAGGCGCTTGTCGATCCCGAGGAATGGTGGGTCGAGCAACGCATTGTCGGCCGCACTCTGTGGGAGGCCGGAGATCCCGAGCGCGCTTACCGCGTCTTTGCAGCGCATCGCGCCAGCGAACCGAAGATTGCCGCCGAGGCGGAATTCCATGCCGGCTGGGTCGCCCTGAGCGGCCTGAACGATCCCGACAAGGCGCTGGTGCATTTCAACCGGCTCTCGGCCATCGCCACGACCCCCGCCACGCGCGCCCGCGCCGCCTACTGGACGGCGCGCAGCCTTGAGGCCGCCCCGGCCGAGACCGGCGATGAGACGAAATCAAAGGCCCGCCACAGCCTCGCGCAAGAGCATTATGCGCAAGCGGCAAAACACCCGGGGAGCTATTACGGGCAACTGGCCACGGCAGCCCTCGGGATCGACACGCTTGATCTGCCCGAGCCGGACGTGTCCGCCGCAGATGAGGCCCAATTTTCCGCCCGTCCCGCCGTTCGTGCCTTGAAGCGTTTGCAGGAACTGGGCTTTGAAGAGCGCGCCCGCCGGCTCTATCGCAGTCTGGCGCAAACCCTTGAAGACCCGGCGGAGATTGCGCAACTGGTCGGACTGGCGCAGCAGCGCGATGACCATCGCCTGTGCCTGCAGATCGGCAAGATCGCCTATAATCGCGGTCTCGACGTCGCCCCGCTCGCCTTCCCGCTCGGTGCCCTGCCGGCCGATGCCGACACCGCCGGGGCCGGGCGCGCCCTCGCCTATTCCGTGGCCCGCCAGGAAAGCGCCTTCAACGTCGCCGCCGTCTCGCCCGCCAATGCCCGCGGCCTGCTGCAATTGCTGCCCGGAACCGCCCGCGCCGTGGCGGGCCGCAATGGCCTTGCCTATTCGCCGAACCGTCTGGTCTCCGACGCCGCCTACAATGCCACGCTCGGCACGCTGTATCTCGACGAGCAGATCGACCGTTTCGACGGCTCCTACATCTTGACCTTCATTGCCTATAATGCCGGCCCGCGGCGCGTCGGTGAGTGGATCGAGCGCTTTGGCGACCCGCGCGGCATGCCGCTCGCCGACATCATCGACTGGGTCGAGAAGATTCCCTATCCCGAGACCCGCAACTACGTTCAGCACGTGCTCGAGAATTACCAGGTCTACAAGGCCCGCCTCGGTCAGCCCGCCAACCTTGCCGAGGATCTGCGTTTCGGCCGCCGCGGCTGACCCCGCGGCGCTGTTCACGCTTTTTGCCAAGCATGGCGGGGGCTCCATTGCCGCCTTCCCGCTATCGGCGCACCGGCAAATGGCCTATGCATCAGCCTTCAACCTGAAGGAGACCGGCCATGCCTGCCGCCCGCGCCGAAGATGTCTGGTACCAAAGCAGTGACGGACTGCGGCTCTACGCCCGCAACTACGGCACGTCCGAGCCGTCCGAGGCCTCCCGCCTGCCGCTGATCTGCCTTCCCGGGCTGACCCGCAATCATCGCGACTTCGCCCGCCTTGCCGCAATGATCGCTGCCGATGACAGCATCGCCCGGCGCGTCATCGCCTTCGATTACCGCGGACGCGGCCGCTCGGCGCGCGCCGATCCGGCCACCTACACCATTGCCCAGGAAACCGAGGACCTTCTCACCGGCCTTGCGGCGCTTGGCATTGATCGCGCCATCTTTCTCGGCACCTCGCGCGGCGGGCTGATCCTGCACGCCCTCGCCGCCACACACGCAGAACTTATCGCAGCGGCAATCCTCAATGATATCGGCCCGGTCATCGAGACTGCCGGCCTGGCGCAGATCAAGGCCTATCTCGCCGCCGCCGACGCCAGCACGGCCCCGGGCGACTGGAATGCTGCCGCCACGCGCCAGCGGGCCGTGCACGCCAAGGCCTTTCCGGCACTGGGCGCCGCCGACTGGCGCCACTTCGCCGAATGCGTCTATGTCGAAGGAAAAGATGGCACATTGCGCCCGGACTATGATCCGAGATTGCTCGAGCCGCTGCGGACCATGAATTTCGATGCGCCGCTGCCGACGCTCTGGCCGCAATTCGACGCTCTTGCCGAAGGCAGGAAGCTGCTGATCCTGCGCGGCGAGAACTCGACCCTGCTGTCAGAAGAAACCGTCAGCGAGATGCTGCAGCGCGCCCCCGGTGGCGAAAGCTATACCGCCATCGGCCAGGGCCATGCGCCGTTCCTGCATCTCGGCGGGGTGGGCGAACGCGTGATGGATTTCCTGCGCGCCATTGATGCGAGCAACGCCACCTGACTGCCACTGGCTGTCCGCGCCCCTCCATCATATGACGGGGAAAGCGAAAACGAAAAAACCCGGCAGCGCGAGCTGCCGGGTTTCTTTTAACTGAACCGTGGGTTCAATTAGAACGAACGCTGGACGCGGACGCCGGCACCGAAGTCGCCGTCATCGTCAGTGCCATCGTCGTAGAAGCCGACTTCCGGGGTGATCGTCAGACCCGGAACCAGTTCATAGGCAACGTTGGCCACAATCGACCATTCATCGTCAAGAGCCGAGTTGCTCTCAGCCCAGCCAGCCTGGAAGTTGAAGCTGGCGCGGTCGGAGAACGCATAGGAACCACCACCGTAAACGGCGAAGGTTTCGTCGTCACCGGCGTTAGCCCAAGTGGTGTACGCCGAAGAATTCTCACCGTACATGGCCATCACCCACATGGAGAGCTGGTCATTGAAGGTGACGTCGGCGCGCAACTTACCGGCCCAGCCACCATACTCGGTCAGACCAATGTCATCACGGCTGTCCCAGGCGATAACACCGGCAAGATCAACCATGCCGAAGGTCACGCCGAGACCGGCAACCACATGCGGCATGTAGTCGTCGATGCCCCAGCCAACGCGGGTAGCGCCGCCGGCAGTGTCAAAAAAGTTGTCGTTGCCCTGCTCAACCGCGATACCGGCGCGCCAGTTGGCACCCGAATAGGTGTAGCTGATCAGGTTGGTGTCGAACGGACCGTAGCCGCCGCCCATCGTATCGTGGATCACCGCGCCGGCATAACCGGTCCAGGTGGTGAAGAACGAATCGGACTTGCCAAGGCGCAGACCGCCGAGCTGGATCCAGGCATGGTTCAGGTCGTAGACGTTTTCATTGACGTAGCCGTCAGCATCGTCTTCGATCGGGTTGTCACGATCGGTGGCGCCAGCGGTGCGCCAGTCGTAACGCAGCTCAGCATAGGTGCGCAGGGTGCCCAGCTCGGTCTCGGTGGCAGTGTTGACCTGCAGCGAGAAGCGGACGTCCTGGTCGTAGGTGCCGTCACCGGTGGCCGATTCGGCTTCCCAGAGATCACCACCGAAGATGTCGTAACGGACATAGCCGCCGATACGCAGGCAGGTTTCCGTGCCCGGGATGTAGAAGTAGCCGGTGCCGAAAGCGTCGCAGACGCGGACATATTCGACGGGCTCAGGCTCGATCGCGACGATAGCGTCGGCGGCGCGAGCACCGGAAACTGCAACCAGGGCTGCAGCGGAGCCGAGGAGAAGGCTCTTGATGTTCATGTTTGACCTCCAGTCAAAAGTTTAACGGGCTTGGGTCTTGCTAGGAGCTGTCCCCAACCCCATCCCCAAAAGACGAAGAAAGACGATGTCCGCCTTGGCTTCGAGATCGACCATACTCGCAGCCGCCGGGCTTGCAACGACGAACACGGCCCGGCAGGCCGCCGCACATACCCCTTCCCCCCACCCTGTTGCACAAATGACACGAATTCGGCGACTGCCAGCGGTTTTGTTAGGAAAGCATTAGGAATTGGCGTGCGTCTCACCGGCCAGAATCGCAGCTTTTGGCTGACAGGAGGGGGAATCAGCCGATTCCCGCGGCCGAAAAGACAGCCGCGCGGCACCGGGAGGGAATCAGACGTCGCCGCGCACGCTTTCAAGTCAGGTGGGGGCCAGGCGGGGGCCATGTCGGGCTGCTCATCAGGCAAGAAGCAGCGGCAATGATGCAGCTCTGTTTGACTGGTGCGCAGCGTCAAGTCCGGCTCTGACGCGCCGTTCCGCGAGCGCGCCTATAATAAGGTGCGCGCGAGACGAGGCGGCCGGAACACGGTCTTTTTCAGCACATCTCCAATGAAAACTTAATAATTTCAATGTTTTAGCCTGTTCTGGCCGGCGACGCCTTCATATTTGACTGGAGGTCAAACATGAACATCAAGAGCCTTCTCCTCGGCTCCGCTGCAGCCCTGGTTGCAGTTTCCGGTGCTCGCGCCGCCGACGCTATCGTCGCGATCGAGCCTGAGCCCGTCGAATATGTCCGCGTCTGCGACGCTTTCGGCACCGGCTACTTCTACATCCCGGGCACGGAAACCTGCCTGAGCATCGGCGGCTATGTCCGTTACGACATCTTCGGCGCTGATCTCTGGGAAGCCGAATCGGCCACCGGTGACGGCACCTACGACCAGGACGTCCGCTTCTCGCTGCAGGTCAACACCGCCACCGAGACCGAACTGGGCACCCTGCGCACCTATGCCGAGCTGCGCTACGACTGGAATACCTCTGAAGCCGAGGACCGTGACGATCCGAGCTCGGGCGCTGCCGATGGCTACGTCAACGACAACTCCTACGACCTGAACCATGCCTGGATCCAGCTCGGCGGTCTGCGCCTTGGCAAGTCCGACTCGTTCTTCACCACCTGGACCGGTTATGCCGGCGCGGTGGTCCACGATACAATGGGCGGCGGCTACGGTCCGTTCGACACCAACCTGATCAGCTACACCTATTCGGGCGGCAACTGGCGCGCCGGTATCGCGGTTGAGCAGGGCAATGACAGCTTCACCGACACGGACACCACTTCCGGCCAGGAAGGCTGGGGCATTCAGGATTACATGCCGCATGTGGTGGCCGGTCTTGGCGTCACCTTCGGCATGGTTGATCTTGCTGCCGTCATCGGCTGGGACAGCCGTGACGATTTCGGTGGTGAACTGTATGGCGGCCTTGCCGGTAAGGTTCGTGCCGACGTCACCTTCAATGACCAGCTCTCCATGTTCGTGATGGTCATGTACGGTGAAAACGAATCCGCCTACACCACCTGGGCCAATGGCCCCGACACCGACGAAACCCTCGCCATCTACGGTGGCGGCTCCTTCGTCGTCTCCGAACGCGCCACGTTCAACTTTCAGGCCGGCTGGGCGGACAGCAACTCGGCTGCTGACGACGAATGGTCCCTCGTCGGTAACGTCGCCTATGAACTGGTTCCGGGCCTGACGATCACCCCGGAAGTCGGCTTCTACGAAGCTAGCGGCACCGACGATGGGGACTTCGGCGCCGGCGTCCGCGTCCAGCGCACCTTCTAAGACCCTTTGACGACACGGGACCGGCGGCGACAGCCGCCGGTTCCCAGACCTGTATCCGCGGCGGCTTCCTGATCAAAAGCCAAGACAAGTTGTTCCAAATTGAAAACTGATGTTTATAGCGACAGTATTGTTGATTTGGATCATTATATATTGCTGTATAATCATAGTTTAATTGACGAGCGTGCAAGCAAACACGACGTCGAAATTGATTTGAGACGGTTGTGGACGGAGCATTCCGGTGCTCTGTGGGAAAATGGCAGGCACAAGAACTCCTGTCGCATTTTCATCGACGAGATCGCTCTCTTCCTGGACCGGCATCGCATCAAGGCGATCGACGATGCCGTGATCGACCGCCTGGTCGGTTACTTCCGCGAAAAGGGCAACCGCAACTCCACCATCAACCGCAAGCTTGCAGCCCTCTTCAAATTGCTGAAGAAGGCGGAAAGGGCGGGACAGATCGCACGTTTGCCAACCTATCTGCGGCTGCGGGAACGCAATGCCCGGGTGCGCTTCCTGACCGCATCCGAAGAGGCCGCGATGTTTGCCGCCATCGAGCGCCGCAATCCCGACCACGCCCGGCTGTGCCGTTTCCTGGTCGACACCGGCGCGCGCGTCGGCGAGGCTCTGGCCTTGAAATGGAACGATATTCACGGCGACACCGTCACCTTCTGGATCACCAAATCCGGCCGCAGCCGCTCGGTGCCGCTGACCCGCCGCGCCCGTCTCGCACTGGCCGCGATCAGGCGTTCCGATCCCAAGGGACCGTTCGCCGCCATCGCCTATCAGAATTTCAAGTATGACTGGAACAAGGCCCGCGTCGAATGCGGCTTTGCCGGTGATCCCAACATGGTGCCGCACATTCTGCGCCACACCTGCGCCTCGCGCCTCGTCCAGGCCGGTATCGACCTGCGCCGCGTCCAGACCTTTCTCGGTCATCAGACGATTCAGATCACCATCCGCTATGCGCATCTAGCGACCAATGACCTCGACCAGTGCGCCCGCGCCCTCGATGCGCTGCAGGAACCGAAAACCGCCGCGGCAGCGGTAAAACTCGATTACGGTAAAACCGGTTGATTAGCGCCGCGCACTCCGCTAACAAACGGGCCGCGCGGAGAGGTGGCCGAGTGGTCGAAGGCGCTCCCCTGCTAAGGGCGAAGAACCTTCCCCAGATGCAATGACTTAGCTTGATGCTGTGTCGTTTTTGTGCGGATCGGCTCCTACTCTGGGCCGAAGTAGCGCGGCACAGGCTGGCCTAGCCGCAACTGCTCCAGCCACAACTTTCGATCTTCAGCGACAACGCCAGCGCGGGTCACAATTGCGGAATCCATCGCTAGCGCGCGGACCTCTTCCGCGTCTAGGTGGACACCGGCCCCGTCCTTTGCTGCCCTCATGATCCGGTTATAGGGGTCCAATCGCACCGCCTTTGCTCCTTTGTTGGATTATCCCCAATCACCGTTACCCATGATCGAGCGCAACCGATCGAGATCAGCGGGCTCAAATACCAAGAAGCACTCAAAGTCATCGCCATCATAACTCATGTATTTTGAGCCGCTGGCATCCATAGGGAAAGACGCGCCGTTTTCCTGCATGTCGCGCAGGCGGTCGACCGCCTCGCCGCTATCGCCGGCATCCACCCAGCATGGATCACAGGCCCAAAAGCCCCAATACGTGTCGCCACGGATCGAAGCCTCTTTGATTTTCAATCCCGAGAACGCAAAGGCCGGGCCAAAGGCAAAGACCGTGCCGGGGGGCATGTCGAGGAATGCCGCGGCATCTAGAATTTTCATCGCCTTTGCTCCTTTACTGGATTGGGTGATCTTGAGGATCAACAAGACCGCGATCTATTCCGCAATAGATGCAGACCGGGCGGCAAGGGCCAGAGATCGCAACATCACGCCCACAGTGAATGCACCGACCGCCCCGCTCTCGCCCTTCCGGGCCGAGCCATCGCAGCCGCCAGGGCCAAGCGACGAGTGGCGCAACGCTGGTCGGCTGCATCGCCTCGCTCCTATCTGGATTCGACTTGCCAAAGCTCACGCTGGGCAATCTCGTGCCGGTCGACACGCGGACGGCTTGGAGTATTCCAAGAGCGCGGAGCTACTGACCCAATAAGCCGCCACCCGGAAGCGCGAAGAGACGCGCCGCCCTCCGACGACATGATGTATGTCCCAAGCCGCTGATACCCGAGTGCAAAGGCCGCTCTGGCAGCTGCGCCGTAGAGGAAAGAACAAGCATTGCGGGTGCCGTCTGTGCAAAGGCGCGTAACTTCGAGCGTTCCGCCGTCATCGCGTATGCGCGACACCGGGCGACCAACTATGCAGACCCCGACGACCTCGCCACCCTTCACCGCCGCGAGGCTGAACTTGTGCCCGATCACAGGCGGGTGATGCCTGTGATGCTTGGCAACAAAATCATTCGCTTCTTGCAGTGAGATGGCCAGTCGCTCCAACACCTTCGCTCCTTTTCAGACAATCTGCACATGGTTCACGATGAACCATATCAGGCCACCCAACGCGCCTATCAGCAACAGCGCGCCGCAGGCCATGCCGAAGAACGCGAAATAGACCAACCACGAAAAATCACAAATATAATCCGAACTCTTCATCGCCCTTGCTCCTTTTCAGACTTCGTCATCGCCGGGCAGATCCGTAACCTCCCCGGCATCCCATTGCTTCTGCCAGGCGAAGTAAGCCGCCCGGCTGATCGGCACGTCGGACAGGGGCTTGAGGGCTTCCCAAACCTCATTGCCGCGCTGGCCGAGGCGCAGCATCATGTCCGCCACTTCGACGCGCGCCGCGGTCATTGCGATGGGCCGGCCGCCTCGCTCCCCGCGCTCACGGGCACGGGCGATTCCCGCCTTGGTGCGCTCCACGATCAGGTTGCGCTCAAGCTCGGCAACGACTGCCATCATCTGCAGCATGGCCTTGCCCATAGGTGTCGTCATGTCGACCCGCTCGGTCAGGCTGAAGAACTTCAGGCCCCGAGATTCGAGAAGGGCAAGGGCTTCGATGATGCCTTCCAGCGTGCGACCGAGGCGGTCGAGCTTCCAGACGACGAACTCCGTTCCGGGGTGTTGCGCGAACTTCAGAGCGCGGATGAATTGCGGGCGGTCCAAGGTGCTGCCGCTCGCTCTATCCACGAAGATTAAGGCTTCTGGCACCCCGTAGGCACGCAGCGCGGCGACCTGCATGTCGGGGTTCTGGTCAGCGGTGGAGACGCGAGCGTAGCCGATCATCCGCCGGGGCGGGTTCTCGGATTTGGACGCTGTTTCCTTACCGCTTTTCGCCATCGTCGCCATCGGTCTGGATTGGGTTTTGAGACTTGATCCTAGCCGCCATTCTCTTCGAGATACTTCTCGATCGCGCGAGCAACGACAGCATTCTGCGCCGGCGGGAAATCCTGCCGCGCGATCCACGCTTTCAACCTTTCCACCAGTTCCGGCTCCAGGGTGAGCGTATAAGGTTGTCGCATCTTGGAGAGCGTGAGCGGTCGGGTATCGTGCGCCCGAACGTTTACGACCCCTTCGTGGGCAGCGAT